>NZ_JAUSZK010000001.1:0-1400000 GCF_030817495.1 Streptomyces sp. V3I7 | reverse complement strand
GGGTAGGGGAGCGTCGTGTGCCGGGTGAAGCAGCCGCGGAAGCGAGTTGTGGACGGTTCACGAGTGAGAATGCAGGCATGAGTAGCGATACACACGTGAGAAACGTGTGCGCCGATTGACTAAGGGTTCCTGGGTCAAGCTGATCTGCCCAGGGTAAGTCGGGACCTAAGGCGAGGCCGACAGGCGTAGTCGATGGATAACCGGTTGATATTCCGGTACCCGCTGTGAAGCGTCAAACATCGAGCATCGTGATGCTAAGGCCGTGAAGCCGTTCCGGACCCTTCGGGGAAAGGAAAGTGGTGGAGCCGCCGGCCCAAGCGGTTAGTAGGTGAGTGATGGGGTGACGCAGGAAGGTAGTCCAGCCCGGGCGATGGTAGTCCCGGGGTAAGGGTGTAGGACGGTGTGTAGGCAAATCCGCACACCATGAGTCTGAGACCTGATGCCGAGCCGATTGTGGCGAAGTGGATGATCCTATGCTGTCGAGAAAAGCCTCTAGCGAGTTTCATGGCGGCCCGTACCCTAAACCGACTCAGGTGGTCAGGTAGAGAATACCGAGGCGTTCGGGTGAACTATGGTTAAGGAACTCGGCAAAATGCCCCCGTAACTTCGGGAGAAGGGGGGCCATCACTGGTGAGAGCACTTGCTGCTCGAGCTGGGGGTGGCCGCAGAGACCAGCGAGAAGCGACTGTTTACTAAAAACACAGGTCCGTGCGAAGCCGTAAGGCGATGTATACGGACTGACGCCTGCCCGGTGCTGGAACGTTAAGGGGACCGGTTAGTGCGCTTTCGGGCGTGCGAAGCTGAGAACTTAAGCGCCAGTAAACGGCGGTGGTAACTATAACCATCCTAAGGTAGCGAAATTCCTTGTCGGGTAAGTTCCGACCTGCACGAATGGCGTAACGACTTCTCGACTGTCTCAACCATAGGCCCGGTGAAATTGCACTACGAGTAAAGATGCTCGTTTCGCGCAGCAGGACGGAAAGACCCCGGGACCTTTACTACAGTTTGATATTGGTGTTCGGTTCGGCTTGTGTAGGATAGCTGGGAGACTTTGAGCACGGCACGCCAGTGTCGTGGGAGTCGTCGTTGAAATACCAGTCTGGTCGTGCTGGATGTCTAACCTGGGTCCGTGATCCGGATCAGGGACAGTGTCTGATGGGTAGTTTAACTGGGGCGGTTGCCTCCTAAAGAGTAACGGAGGCGCCCAAAGGTTCCCTCAGCCTGGTTGGTAATCAGGTGTTGAGTGTAAGTGCACAAGGGAGCTTGACTGTGAGACCGACGGGTCGAGCAGGGACGAAAGTCGGGACTAGTGATCCGGCGGTGGCTTGTGGAAGCGCCGTCGCTCAACGGATAAAAGGTACCCCGGGGATAACAGGCTGATCTTCCCCAAGAGTCCATATCGACGGGATGGTTTGGCACCTCGATGTCGGCTCGTCGCATCCTGGGGCTGGAGTCGGTCCCAAGGGTTGGGCTGTTCGCCCATTAAAGCGGTACGCGAGCTGGGTTTAGAACGTCGTGAGACAGTTCGGTCCCTATCCGCTGTGCGCGTAGGAATATTGAGAAGGGCTGTCCCTAGTACGAGAGGACCGGGACGGACGAACCTCTGGTGTGCCAGTTGTCCTGCCAAGGGCATGGCTGGTTGGCTACGTTCGGGAGGGATAACCGCTGAAAGCATCTAAGCGGGAAGCCTGCTTCGAGATGAGTATTCCCACCTCCTTGAGAGGGTAAGGCTCCCAGTAGACGACTGGGTTGATAGGCCAGATATGGAAGCCCGGTAACGGGTGGAGTTGACTGGTACTAATAGGCCGAGGGCTTGTCCTCAGTTGCTCGCGTCCACTGTGTAAGTTCTGAGGCAACGAACAGTTGCCGGTTCAGAGCTGAACTCACAAGTAAAAAGTGTGCTTGTTCGCTCGAAACCATTAGGGTTTCGGTGGTCATAGCGTGAGGGAAACGCCCGGTTACATTCCGAACCCGGAAGCTAAGCCTCAAAGCGCCGATGGTACTGCAGGGGGGACCCTGTGGGAGAGTAGGACGCCGCCGAACAATCTTTGGAGGACCCCTGGTCCCAGCGTTCACGCTGGGACCAGGGGTCCTTTTGTTTTTTTGAATCAAGCACCGCTCGGAGCGCGCTGGGTACCCGGCTGCGCGAGAATGACTTGCGGTACCGAAGACAGGAGTGACCGATGTCCACCAACTCTCCCGACGATCGATCAGAGCGCGACCAGCGGCGACGGGACAGTGGTGACCGCGGTGGCTTCCGCGGGCGGGACGACCGGGGTAGTGCTCCCCGTCGCGACGACCGCGGTGACCGTGGTGGCGGCTACGGCCGCCGTGACGACCGTGGTGGAGACCGCGGTGGCGACCGCGGCGGTTACGGCCGTCGCGACGATCGCGCCGGCGGTGGCTACCGCGGCCGTGACGACCGCGGTGACCGTGGCCCCCGTCGCGACGACGACCGGGACCGCGGCTTCCGCCGTGACGGGGACCGGCCCCCCTACCGCCGGGACGACCGTGACTCCCGCGGCGAGCGTCGTGACGACGACCGCCGCAGCTTCCGTCGCGACGACGACCGCGGTGACCGTGGCAGCTATGGCCGCCGTGATGACCGTGGTGGAGACCGCGGTGGCGACCGTGGCGGCTACCGCGGCCGTGACGACCGGGGCGACTTCCGGCGTGACGACAGGCGTGACGACCGCCGCGGCGATGACCGCGATCGCGGTTTCCGTCGCGATGACCGTCGTGACGACCGCGGTGAGCGTGGCGAGCGTGCCGATCGCGGCGGTTTCCGCCGTGACGACAGCCGAGGTGACTACCGCGGCGACCGCCGTGATGACCGTGGCGGCTACCGTGGGCGCGACGACCGGGGCGACTTCCGGCGTGACGACAGGCGTGACGACCGCCGGGGCGGCGAGCGCCCCGACTTCCGCCGCGATGACCGCCGTGACGACCGCCGGGGTGGCGAGCGCCCCGACTTCCGCCGCGATGACCGCCGGGGTGGCGAGCGCCCCGACTTCCGCCGTGACGACCGTCGGGACGACCGACGCGATGACCGCGGTGATTTCCGCGGTGACCGCCGTGATGACCGTGGTGGCTACCGTGGCGGCCGCGAGGACAGCCGGGGCGGCGACCGCGGCGACCGCGGTGGCTTCCGCGGGCGGGACGACCGGGGTCGTGGCCCCCGTCGCGACGACCGCGGTGACCGCGGTGGCAGCTACGGCCGTCGCGATGACCGCCGTGACGACCGTGGCGGCTACCGCGGCCGCGACGACCGGCGCGGCGGTGGCGGCGGCTACGGTCGGCGTGACGACCGGGACCGTGACCGCGACCGGGAGCCGATCAAGCGGCTGCCGATCCCGGAGGACGTCACGGGCGACGAGATCGACAAGGACGTACGACAGGAGCTGCAGAGCCTGCCCAAGGGGCTCGCGGAGGACGTCGCCAAGAACCTGGTGATGGTCGCCCGGCTCATCGACGAGGACCCCGAGGGTGCGTACGGCTACTCCAAGGTGGCCCTGCGTCTGGCGTCGCGCGTCGCCGCCGTACGGGAGGCCGCCGGGTTCGCCGCGTACGCGAACCAGAAGTACTCCGAGGCGCTGGCCGAGTTCCGGGCCGCGCGGCGCATGACCGGCAACACGGAGCTGTGGCCCGTGATGGCCGACTGCGAGCGTGGGCTGGGGCGGCCGGAGAAGGCGCTCGACATGGCCGGCGCCCCCGAGACGCACAAGCTCGACAAGGCCGGTCAGGTCGAGATGCGGCTCGTCGCGGCCGGTGCTCGGCGTGACATGGGGCAGCTGGACGCGGCCATCGTGACGCTGCAGAGCCCCGAGCTGGCCTCCAACTCCGTGCAGCCGTGGACCGCGCGCCTGCGCTACGCGTACGCGGACGCGCTGCTCGCCGCCGGTCGTGAGACCGAGGCCCGTGAGTGGTTCGCCAAGGCCGTCGAGGCCGACCGCGACGGCAGCACGGACGCCTCCGACCGGCTGGCCGAGCTGGACGGTGTCGAGTTCATGGACGCCCTGGTGGTGGACGAGGCCGAGGCCGCCCCCGCGGCGGACGACGCCGCCGAGGCCGGCCAGGACGACGCCGGCCAGGGCGCCGGCCAGGACGTCGACAAGGCGCGCGACGAAGACCGCGACGAGGTCCGTGACCAGGGCGACGACAGGATCTGACATCGGCCGATGACAAAGGGCGGGACTCCCTCGGGGGCCCGCCCTTTCGCATGTCCGGGGTGTGGTCAGAACTCCAGCGCGCGCAGCACCAGTCCCGACGCCGGCTTCGGGCCGAACGACGTCGACTTGCGGGGCATCTTCACGCCCTGGCGGGCCAGTTCGCGGACGACCTCCTCGCGGACCGGGTGCATCAGCACCGCCGTACCTCCGTCGCGTTCCGCCTTGGCCACTGTGGCGGCCGTGTCATGGATGTAGGCGATGTGGGCGGGCGAGTCCTCGGGGATGCGCCAGACGTGGTCCAGGAGCGTGGCGTGCAGGACGGTCGCGTCCAGGGTGCGCCAGGCGGCCGGGTGGTCGGCGGGGACCGTGCGGGCCAGGAGGTCCGCGTCCGGGCGGTCGATCAGGTGGAAGGCGCCGTCCCCCGCGAGCAGGAACGCGTTGCCCGCACAGACCGCGTCGGCCAGCGCCCGCATGGCCTCGGCGAGGGACGTCTCCAGGCGGCGTACCCGGAACAGGCCCTCCACGGCGGCCAGCGCGTCCGCGACCGGCAGGGCGTGCAGAAGGCGGTGGATGGCGCGGACGCGCAGCGGGTAGCGGAGCGTGTCGACGAGGAGGACCAGGCCGTAGTCCCAGGGGCTGGGGGAGGGGTGCTCCGCGCACAGCCGCAGATACGTCGCCCAGCGGTGGTGGCCGTCGGCGATCAGGGCCTGGCGGTGGAACAGGTCCGTCTGGACGTCCATCATGTCGACCGGGTCCGTGATCGACCAGAGGCGATGGTGGAAGCCGTCCTCGGTGGTGGTGTCGATCAGCGGGGGCCCGGCGGCGGTGCGTTCGATGACCTCGGCGGTGGTGCCGTTGCCGTGGTAGGTGAGGAGCAGCGGCTCCAGGTTCGCGGACGTGGCGCGCATCAGGGCCGCGCGGTCGGCGACGACCGGGGGCATGACGTCCTCGTGCGGCAGGACGACGCCCTCCGAGGGGTCCGAGACGCGCAGGGCGCCGATGACGCCGCGCTGGAGCATGCCGTTGCCGTCGCGCTGCTCGTACACGTACAGGCGCGGCTCGGGGTCGGCGGCCAGCACGCCCTCGGCGAGCCAGCGGCGCAGAGTGTCGGCCGCCTGCTCGTTGCGGGCGCTCGGGGTGCCGGCCTCGGGAAGGATCAGCCGGACGATGTTGTAGGGATCCGCCGACTGGAGGTGGTGCAGGCCGTCGGGGCGTACGACGACGTCGTACGGCGGTGACGTCACGGCGGCCAGACTGCCGACCCGGTCGGGGTCGTAACGGAGGCCCCGGAACGGCGCGAGTTCCAGACCCCGGGACGACGCCGCCGCTCCCGTGTAGTCCGGCACCGCCGCTTCCGAGTGACCTGCAGTGTTCATCCCGGCATCGTACGTGTGTCGGTGGCGTACGGCATGATCGGGGAAAAGCCGTCGAAACGAGGAGCGATGCGGAATGAGTCAGGGCGTCGTCAGGACCGTGCCCGAAGGCAGTGGGCAGCCCCTGAGCGAGGTGTACGACACGGCGCTGCTCGATCTGGACGGGGTGGTGTACGCGGGCGGTGACGCGATCGACCACGCGGTCGACTCGCTGGCCGCGGCCCGCGCGGGCGGGATGCACCTGGCCTACGTCACCAACAACGCGCTGCGCACGCCGGACACCGTGGCCGGGCATCTGACCGAGCTGGGGATACCGACGGAGGCCGGTGACGTCATCACGTCCGCGCAGGCGGTCGCGCGGCTGATCAGCGAGCAGGTGCCGGCGGGCGCACGCGTGCTGGTGATCGGCGGCGAGGGGCTGCGGGTCGCGCTGCGCGAGCGCGGGCTGGAGCCGGTGGAGTCGGCGGACGACGACCCGGCGGCGGTCGTGCAGGGTTACGGCGGGCCCGACCTGGCCTGGGGCCGGTTCGCCGAGGCGAGCTTCGCGATCCAGCGCGGGGTGCCCTGGTTCGCGTCCAACAACGATCTGACGATCCCCAGCGGACGCGGGATCGCGCCGGGCAACGGCGCGGCGGTGCAGGTCGTGCGGATCGCGACCGGCGCCGAGCCGCAGGTGGCGGGCAAGCCGCTGCCCCCCATGCACCGCGAGACGATCCTGCGGACGGGTGCCGAGCGGCCCCTGGTGATCGGGGACCGGCTGGACACGGACATCGAGGGCGCGTTCAACGGCGGTGTCGATTCGCTGCTCGTCCTGACGGGTGTGACCGACGGCGCACAGCTGCTCGCCGCCCCGCCGCAGCACCGTCCGACGTACGTCGACGCCGATCTGCGCGGGCTGCTCACCGGCCAGCCGGAGATCACCCGGACGGATGACGGTTTCCGTTGTGGCGGGTGGACGGCGGCGGCCGGGGCAGGCGAGCTGGAGCTGTCCGGCGACGGCGAGGCCCTGGACGGGCTGCGCGCCCTGTGCGCGGCGGCCTGGACGGCGGCCGGTGACGGCGTCTGCGAGCTGGACGGAGGCAAGGCGCTCGCGCGGCTCGGGCTGTAGACGGGTCTCGGGCTGTGAGCGGTTACGGACTGTGGGACTCCGTATCGAGATCAGATGCGAGGGTAGGCTAACCTAACCCCGTGTTGGTCGACAGTCCTCCCGAACAGCGCGCGGACATCACCGCCGCGCCCCCGAGCCGCCGGGCGATACGGGCCTTCGGGCTGCTCGTCGCCGTCGCGATCCTGGTGCTCGTCGCCCTGGCGAGCATCGCGATCGGAGCGAAAGAGCTGTCGTCGGCACAGGTCTGGCACGGCCTGTTCCACGCCTCGGGGGCGTACGGCGACGTCGTCGTCGACGAGCGGCTCTCGCGCACCCTCCTCGGGCTGCTCGTCGGCGCCGCGCTCGGCCTGTCCGGCGCGGTGCTCCAGGCGCTCACCCGCAACCCGCTGGCCGACCCCGGCCTGCTCGGCATCAACGCGGGCGCCTCCGCCGCGGTCGTCACCGCCCTCACCTTCTTCGGCGTCACGTCGCTGAGCGGCTACGTCTGGTTCGCGTTCGCCGGCGCGGCCATCGTCGGCGCACTGGTCTGGTTCCTCGGCGGCGGCCGCGGCGCCACCCCGGTCCGGCTCGCGCTCGCCGGTACGGCGATCAGCGCCGCGCTCTACGGCTATCTCCAGGCCGTGATGATCACGGACGACGCGGCGCTCGGCAAGATGCGCTTCTGGACGGTCGGTTCGCTCTCCTCGGCGACCGACGCGACGATCACGCAGGTGCTGCCGTTCCTCGCGATCGGCACCGTCCTCGCCCTCCTGCTCGCCCGCCCGCTGAACGCCGTGGCGATGGGCGACGACACCGCCCGCGCCCTCGGCGCCCACCTCGGCCGCACCCGGGCACTGGCCATGCTCGCCGCGACCCTGCTGTGCGGCGCCGCCACCGCGGCCTGCGGCCCGATCATGTTCGTCGGCCTGATGGTCCCGCACGTCGTGCGCTCCTTCACCGGACCCGACCTGCGCTGGATCCTGCCCTACGCGACGATCCTGGCACCCGTGCTGCTGCTCGGCGCCGACGTCGTCGGCCGGATCGTCGCCCGGCCCGCCGAGCTCCAGGTCGGCATCGTCACCGCGGTCATCGGCGGCCCGCTCTTCATCTATCTCGTACGGCGACGGAGGACGGCCCAGCTGTGAAGACTCCCCGGATGAGCCGCCTCGCGAAGAGCCGCCCCGCGCCCGCCGTCCGCGCCCTGCGCGGCCCCGGCGGCCTCGCCGTCCGGCTGGACGTGCGCACGCTGACCGTCGTCGCCCTGCTGCTGGTCGCCGCGTGCGTCGCGAGCGTCGCGCTGATCGGCACCGGCGACGCCAAGATCCCGGCCGCCGACGTCCTCAGGGCGCTGGCCGGGGACGGAACGCCCTTCCAGAACTTCATCGTGAACGAGCTCCGGCTGCCGCGCGTCCTGGTCGGCCTGCTCGTCGGCGCCTCGCTCGGCCTCGGCGGCGCGCTGTTCCAGGCCGTCTCCCGTAACCCGCTGGGCAGCCCGGACGTGCTCGGCCTCGCGCAGGGCTCGACGGCCGGCGCGCTCGTCGTGATCGTGCTGCTGTCCGGCTCCGCCGCCGAGGTCACCGCCGGCGCGCTCGTCGGCGGCCTGGCCACCGGGCTCGCCATCTACCTGCTCGCCTGGAAGCGCGGCGTGCACGGGTACCGGCTGGTCCTCGTCGGCATAGGCGTCTCCGCCGTCGTCACGGCGATCAACGGCTATCTGCTCACCAAGGCCGACCTCGTCGACGCGGCCCGTGCGGTCGTGTGGATGACCGGCTCCCTCAACGGCCGGGACTGGAGCCAGGTCTGGCCCCTGCTCGCCCTGTGCGCCGTGCTCGTCCCGCTCGTTCTCGGCCAGGCCCGCGGGCTGCGGATGCTGGAGATGGGCGACGACGTCGCGTACGCCCTCGGAGTGCGCGTCGAGCGCGTACGGCTGCTGCTGATGGTCGCGGCCGTCCTGCTCACCGCGACCGCGACCGCCGCCGCAGGACCCGTCAGCTTCGTGGCGCTCACCGCGCCGCAGCTCGCCCGGCGGCTGACCTGCTCACCCGGCCCCAACCTGGTCGCCTCCCTCTGCATGGGCGCCGCCCTGCTGGTCACCGCCGACTGGGCCTCCCAGCGCGCCTTCGGCGCCGACCAGCTGCCCGTCGGCGTGGTCACCGGAGTCCTCGGCGGCGTCTACCTGCTGTGGCTCCTGGTCACCGAGCGCAAGGCGGGCCGGATATGAGCGCCACCCCCGTGTCAGACAGCAAGAGGAGCACCGTGAACCGCCTGTCGGCCGACAACGTCACCCTCGCCTACGACCAGCGCGTCATCGCCGAGCAGCTGTCGGTGGAGATACCCGACCACTCCTTCACGGTGATCGTCGGCCCGAACGCGTGCGGCAAGTCGACGCTCCTGCGGGCGCTGTCACGGATGCTCAGGCCGAGCCAGGGCCAGGTCCTGCTCGACGGGCAGGTCATCCAGTCGATGCCCGCCAAGAAGGTCGCGCGCACCCTCGGCCTGCTGCCGCAGTCGGCGGTCGCCCCCGACGGGATCACCGTCGGCGACCTGGTGGGCCGCGGCCGCTACCCGCACCAGGGCATCCTGCGCCAGTGGTCCCCCGAGGACGAGCGGATCGTCCAGGAATCCATGGCCCGCACCGGCGTCGCCGAGCTCGCCGACCGGTACGTCGACGAGCTGTCCGGCGGCCAGCGCCAGCGGGTGTGGATCGCGATGGCGCTCGCCCAGCAGACCCCGCTGCTGCTGCTCGACGAGCCGACCACCTATCTGGACATCCAGCACCAGATCGACGTCCTCGACCTGTGCGCCGAGCTGCACGAGGAGCACGGCCGCACCCTGGTCGCCGTCCTGCACGACCTCAACCACGCCGCCCGGTACGCCACCCACCTCATCGCCCTGCGCGGCGGCCGGGTCGTCGCCGAGGGCGCCCCTGCCGACATCGTCACCGCCGACCTGGTCGAGGAGGTCTTCGGGCTGCGCTGCCAGGTCATCGACGACCCCGAGACGGGCACGCCCCTGGTGGTGCCGGCCGCCCGCAAGGCACGGACGGCTACAGCAGTTTCCTGAGCCGGAACAGGTCGAACAGCGAGGCCTCCAGCCGCACCCGGCCCGAGCCCCAGGCCTTCGCGAAGTGCAGGCCGCCCCCGACCAGGGCCACCAGGTCGTCGCCCGCCATGGCGAGCCGGATCTGCGCCCGCTCGCGGGGCGGCCCGGTATAGGTCTCGCGCACCTCGATCCGGCCGCCGGTGAGATGTCCGGCGAAGCTGACGTCGAGGTCGGTGATGTGACAGCTCACCGTGCGATCCAGGGCGGCGGCCGTGCGGACGTCGCCCTCGGCGCCCTGCATGTTGTCCGAGAGTTTCTCCAGTGCGGTGCGGCACTCCTCGATCGTGGCCATCGCGCTGACGGTACCGCAGCACTTCGGGGTAGCGTCTGGGCATGAGCGACACAGTGCCGGAGCCGGGAATCCCGCAGGACGAGCCCGCCGCGCACGCTCCGCTGAACGTCCCGCGCACCCCCACCGGTGACCCCGGCGTCGACGCCCGCCTGGAGCGGCTGGCCGACGCCGACCACCTCGGGGCCGACGGACACCTCGAGGTGTACGAGGATGTTCACCGGGGGCTGCGCGACGCGCTCACCGCGCTCGACGCCCGCCCGGGACCTCCGGTTCCCACCCGTCGCCCGACCACCACCCCTCAATGAGACCCTTCGGGTCACACCTTCCCATTGCCGTACGAAAGCAGGAGCTGAACCGAACGTGGCAGGAGTCGCACGCCGTCGTCTGGACGCGGAGCTGGTCCGCCGGAAGCTGGCGCGCTCGCGCGAACACGCCGGCCAGCTGATCGCCGCAGGGCGGGTCTCCGTCGGCAAGACCGTCGCGACCAAGGCCGCCACCCAGGTGGAGACGGCCGCCGCGATCGTGGTCCAGACCGACGAGAGCGATCCCGACTACGTCTCCCGCGGCGGCCACAAGCTCGCGGGCGCCCTCGCGGCCTTCGTGCCGCAGGGGCTCGTCGTCGAGGGGCGCCGGGCACTGGACGCCGGCGCCTCGACCGGTGGCTTCACCGACGTCCTGCTGCGCGCGGGCGCCGCGCACGTGGTCGCCGTGGACGTCGGCTACGGCCAGCTGGCCTGGTCGCTGCAGAGCGATGAACGCGTCACCGTCAAGGACCGTACGAACGTACGCGAGCTGACGCTCGACGCGATCGACGGGGAACCGGTGGACCTCGTCGTGGGCGACCTGTCCTTCATCCCGCTCGGGCTCGTGCTGCCGGCGCTCGCGCGCTGTGTACAGCCGGACGCGGATCTGGTGATGATGGTCAAGCCGCAGTTCGAGGTGGGCAAGGAACGGCTCGGCAGCGGCGGCGTCGTACGCAGCCCGCAGCTGCGGGCCGAGGCCGTGCGGGGGGTGGCCCAGAGGGCCTGGGAACTCGGCCTCGGAGTGAAGGGCGTGACGGCCAGTCCGTTGCCCGGACCTTCGGGCAATGTCGAATACTTCCTGTGGCTGCGGGCCGGTGCGCCGGAACTGGACCCGGCCGATGTTGACCGCGCAGTGGCGGAGGGGCCGCGTTGACACAGAATCCAGCACAGAACCCAGCTCGTACCGTCTTCCTGCTCGCCCACACCGGGCGGCCGGCGGCGGTACGCAGCGCCGAGCTGGTGGTCAAAGGGCTGCTGCGGTCCGGTATCGGGGTACGCGTGCTGGAGGAGGAGGCCCGCGATCTGCCGCTGCCCGACGAGGTCGAGCTCGTCAAGGAGGCGACTCCCGAGTGCCTCGACGGCTGCGAGCTGCTGATCGTCCTGGGCGGTGACGGCACGCTGCTGCGCGGCGCCGAGTTCGCCCGCGCCTCCGGGGTGCCGATGCTCGGCGTCAACCTGGGCCGCGTCGGGTTCCTCGCGGAGGCCGAGCGGGACGACCTCGACAAGGTCGTCGACCGGGTGGTCAACAAGGCGTACGAGGTCGAGGAGCGGATGACCGTCGACGTCGTCGTGCACAGCAACGGCGACATCGTGCACACCGACTGGGCGCTGAACGAGGCGGCGGTGCAGAAGGCCGGCGCCGAGAAGCTCCTGGAGGTGGTGCTGGAAATCGACGGGCGGCCGGTGACGGGCTTCGGCTGCGACGGCATCGTGCTGTCCACGCCGACCGGCTCCACGGCGTACGCCTTCTCCGCGGGCGGGCCCGTGGTCTGGCCCGAGGTGGAGGCCCTGCTGATGGTGCCGATCAGCGCCCACGCGCTGTTCGCGAAGCCGCTGGTGACATCGCCGGATTCGGTGCTCGCCGTGGAGGTGCTGCCGCACATCCCGCCGGGCGTGCTGTGGTGCGACGGGCGGCGGACGGTCGAGCTGCCGCCCGGGGCGCGGGTGGAGGTGCGGCGAGGGGCCGTGCCGGTGCGCCTCGCCCGGCTGCACCACGCCTCGTTCACCGACCGGCTGGTCGCGAAGTTCGCGCTTCCGGTGTCCGGATGGCGTGGGGCGCCTCACTGACCGGCTGTAGGCGGGACCACTCGCCGGGGTGACAAAGGCGGGCCATGTGCGTTCCCCGCCCTGGACCTCGTATGGTCTGTTCCGTGTTGGAGGAGATGCGGATACGGTCGCTCGGGGTCATCGACGATGCCGTTGTCGAGCTGTCACCAGGATTCACCGCCGTCACCGGTGAGACGGGTGCGGGCAAGACCATGGTGGTCACCAGCCTGGGGCTGCTGCTGGGCGGGCGCGCGGATCCGGCGCTCGTGCGGATCGGCGCGGACAAGGCGGTGGTCGAGGGGCGCGTCGCCGTACCCGGGGGCGGGTCCGTCGTCGTACGAGCGGAGGAGGCCGGGGCCGACCTCGACGACGGGGCGCTGCTGATCAGCCGTACCGTCTCCGCCGAGGGGCGCTCGCGGGCGCACCTGGGCGGCCGCAGCGTCCCGGTGGGACTGCTCGCCGAGCTGGCCGACGAACTGGTGGCCGTGCACGGGCAGACCGACCAGCAGGGCCTGCTGAAGCTCGGCCGGCAGCGGCAGGCGCTCGACCGGTACGCGGGCGACGCGGTCGCCGTACCGCTCGCGAAGTACACCGAGGCCTACCGCCGGCTGCGCGCCCTGTCCGCCGAACTGGACGAGATCGTCACGCGCGCGCGTGAGCGGGCCCAGGAGGCCGACATGCTGCGCTACGGCCTCGACGAGATCGCCGGGGTCGAGCCGAGCGCCGGTGAGGACGCGGAGCTCGCCGAGGAGGCGGAGCGGCTCGGGCACGCCGAGTCGCTGTCGTCCGCCGCGACCGCCGCGCACGCCGCGCTCGCGGGCAACCCCGAGGACCCCGAGGGCATCGATGCCGCGACCCTCGTCGCGGGCGCCCACCGCGCCCTGGAGGCCGTCCGCTCCCACGACCCGGCCCTGGCCGCGCTCGCCGACCGGATCGGCGAGATCGGCATCCTGCTCGGCGACGTGGCGGGCGAACTGGCCGGGTACGCCGACGACCTGGACGCCGACCCGCTGCGGCTGGCGGCCGTGGAGGAGCGGCGCGCCGCCCTCACCGCGCTCACCCGCAAGTACGGCCAGGACATCGACGCCGTACTCGCCTGGGCCGAGCAGGGCGCGGCCCGGCTGACCGAACTCGACGGCGACGACGAGCGGATCGGCGAGCTGACCGCCGAACGCGACGCGCTCCGCGGCGAACTGGGAGTCCTCGCACAGGCGTTGACGGACGCCCGCACCGAGGCCGCCGAGCGGTTCGCGGCCGCCGTGACCGCCGAGCTGGCCTCGCTGGCGATGCCTCACGCGCGCGTGTCCTTCGACATCCGGCAGACCGAGGACCCCGAGGGCGTCGAGGTCGGCGGGCGGACCGTGGCGTACGGCCCGGCCGGCGCCGACGAGGTCGAGCTGCTGCTCGCCCCGCACCCGGGTGCTCCGCCGCGGCCGATCGCCAAGGGGGCCTCCGGCGGTGAGCTGTCGCGCGTGATGCTGGCCGTGGAGGTCGTGTTCGCGGGTACGGACCCGGTGCCGACGTACCTCTTCGACGAGGTCGACGCCGGTGTCGGCGGCAAGGCCGCGGTCGAGATCGGGCGGCGCCTCGCGCGGCTCGCGAAGACCGCGCAGGTCGTCGTCGTGACCCATCTGCCCCAGGTCGCCGCCTTCGCCGACCGGCAGCTGCTCGTCGAGAAGACCGACGACGGCTCGGTCACCCGCTCCGGCGTCAAGGTGCTGGAGGGCGAGGACCGGGTGCGTGAGCTGTCGCGGATGCTGGCCGGCCAGGAGGACTCGGAGACGGCACGGGCTCACGCGGAGGAACTGCTCGCCGCGGCGAGAGCGGACGGGTAGCGGTCGGGTAGGGGGCGGCTGCCGCGGGCTCGACCGGGCGGGGCGCAGGCGGACCGGCCCGTGCGCCGGGGCGGGCGCACCGTCGCATCGAGGCGCGGTGCCGAGCGGCGTACGCGAGCGTGCGCGGCGCGACCTGGGCGCTTCGGGGGGGCGTACGTCTGGGGCGTCGGTTCGTCGCGTCGTCGGGCCCGGTCGGTGTCCGTGCGACGGCGCAGGTCGGCCGGATCGTCGGCGGGTTCCGTGCTGTCCTCCACCTCGGCGCCGTTCGCCCGGAGCGGTCTTTGAACCACCCGTGTGGGTGACGCGCTCCGGCGCATTGCCTTCGGCCGCCGCGCGTGGCGCCCACCCGCGATGCTCGCAACGCCCTTGCGCCCTGGCATCCTTGAGGGGGAAGGCGGTCCGTGCGGAAAGCGCGCGCGGTGCGTATCCGGGCCCGATACCTTCTGTACGTTTCTTCGTGACCGCCCGACCCCGAAACCAGGAGCCCCGGCCGCGTGAGCCCCCTGAGCAGCAACGCACCGCACGGTCAGTCGCCCTTGCGCACCGTGCAGGTGGTGGGCGGAGGCAACGCCGGAAGCTGTGCGCACGTACGCTCCCTGGCCGCCGGGCTCGTCGCGCGGGGCGTGCGGGTCACCGTGTGCGCCCCCGGCGAGGCCGACCGCGCCTACGACTTCACGGGAGTCGGAGCCGCCCACGTCCACGTGCCGCGCAGCAGCGACCCGGCGTCCGTGGCCGTACTGCGGGCGGTCTGCGCGGACGCCGACCTGGTGCACGCGCACGGCCTGCACGCCTCCTTCCGCGCCGTGCTCGCGCTCAGCGGCCGCAGCACCCCGCTCGTCGTCACCTGGCACAACCGGGCCCGCGCCGAGGGGGCCCGCGCGCACCTGCTGCGCCTGCTGGAGCGGCGCGTCGCGAAGGCCGCCACGGTGGTGTTCGGCACGAGCGCGGACCTGGTGGACCGCGCCCGCGGGATCGGCGCGCGCGACGCCCGGCTCGCCGGGGTCGGCCTGCCCGTCGCGCGGCCGCCCGCCGGCCACGACCCGGACGACCCCGACCGGCTGAGCCCCAAGCTCCGGGCCGAACTCGGGGCCACCGACCGCCCGTTGCTCCTCGCCGTCGGCTCCCTCGACCGGTGCCGCGGCTACGGCCTCCTGCTCGACGCGGCCCGCGCCTGGCGCCGGCTCGATCCCGCACCCCTGCTCGTCATCGCCGGAGAGGGCCCGCTGCGTGCGGCGCTGCAACGGCGGATCGAGGACGAGGAACTGCCCGTCCGGCTCCTCGGGCGCCGCGACGACGTGACGGACCTGCTCGCGGCGGCCGATCTCGCGCTACTGCCGAGCCGGTGGGAGTCCCGCTCCGTCCTCGCCCAGGAGGCACTGCACGCGCGCGTGCCGCTCGTCGCCACCGCCGTCGGCGGCATCCCCGACCTCGTGGGCGACGCGGCCGAACTCGTCCCGTACGGCGACCCGGAGGCATTCGCCGACGCCGTCATGCGACTGCTCGACGACCCCGAGCGGTGCCGGCTGCTCAAGGAGAAGGGCGCGCGACAAGCGGCCAGTTGGCCGACGGAAGACCAGACCGTCGCCCAAGTCCTGAGCGTGTATGACGAGTTGACCCAGCCCCTGCCGCTGCCCTGAACGCGCGGCTAGGCGACGTGCCGGCGTGCCCGCAGGGCCAGACTCAACGCCAGGACGGTCTGCGGGTCGTCGAGGTCGGTGCCCAGCAACTCCCCGATGCGGGCGAGGCGGTTGTAGAGCGTCTGGCGGTTGAGATGCAGCTCGCGCGCGGTCTCGGCCTTGCGGCCCGCGTGCGCCAGGTACGTCTCCAGCGTGGGCAGCAGCGGCGGCCGGGAGCGCTGGTCGTGCGCGCGCAGCGGGCCGATGGCGCGGTCCACGAAGGCCGCCAGGTCCGGGTGGTCGCGCAGCCGCCACAGCAGCAGGTCGATGTCCAGGCGGCGGGCGTCGTACCAGGGGCGGTCGTCCAGGCCCTGCGCCGCGCTCGCCGTCTCCGCCGCGTGCCGCAGGCCCGCCGACGCCGCCGCCCAGCCGCCGGCCACCCCGACCACCACGACGGGCGGCCGGACGCCGGGCCGGTGCATTCCGGCCCGCTCCACCCCGGCCCGCAGCGCCGCCGCGACCCGGTCCGCGACCGCCCGCCGCTCCGCCTCCGCGCGCAGGCCCACGAGGACCGGGACGCGGCCCTCGACCGGACGCACCCCCAGCAGCACCGGCACCCCCACCGCCGCCAGTTCCTCGCCGACCGCGCGGGCCAGCACCGCCCAGCCGCCGCCGCTGCCGACCGCGCCGGGGGAGGGGGCGTCGTCGATCCGCATGACCACGGGCAGCAGCGGGCTGTCGCCCGGCCTGAAGCCGAGGACCCGGGCCTGCGCGGGGGCGTCGCCGGCCGTGACGCGCCCTTCGGCGAGATCGGTGAGGAAGTCGCCGCGGCCGCGCGCCGCCAGCTCCTCCTCCTGCCGGGCCTGCATCAGCACGACCGCCAGGATCCCCGCGGCCCGCTCGGCCGCGATCCGGTGGACCGGCGCCAGCGCTCCGCGCACCGGCAGCAGCACCAGCCGGGCCCGCACCGGAGCGGTGCCCGGCCCGCCGCCCGGCACGTCCACCAGTACCGAACCGGCGGGCGGCGGCGCGTCCTTGTGCGGTCCGCGCAACCCCTCCCACACCTGCAAGGGGTCCGCGCCCTCGGGCCCCGGCCCGGCGGCGTACAGCAGCCGGCCGTCCGCCGTCTCCAGGAACACCGGGTTGCCGCCGAAGTCCGCCAGGATGCCCAGCACCTGCGGCACCCCGCCGCCGCCCAGCAGCGCCTCGGTGCAGCGCCGGTGCACCTCCTCCGCCCGCTGGAGCAGGGCGTAGTGACCGTTGACGATCTCGGTGTGGATCTCCTCGGTGACCGTCACGAACGGCACCTCGCGGTGCAGCTGGACCAGCGGGAGCCCGGCGGCGCGAGCGGTGTCCACCAGGGCCGCGGGCAGCCGGGAGAAGCGCGGGCCGAGCTCGACGACCAACGCGGCGATGCCGCGTTCGGCGAGGGTGCGCACGAACGCCCGCTGCTCGGCGGGGCGGGCGCCGAGACCGTAGCCGGTGGTCAGCAGCAGCTCGCCGCCCTTCAGCAGCGAGGCGATGTTCGGCACCTCGCCCGCGTGCACCCAGCGGACGGTGCGCCCCAGCCGGTCGGCGCCGGCCAGGATCTCCGGGAGCCCGCTGCGCAGCCCGGGCAGTTCGAGCGCCCTGGCCACGGTGATCCCGGCGCCCTGAGTACCGATCCCGCTGCCCGGCCCGCTGTCCGGCCCGCTCTCCGGGAGCCCGCTGCTCGGCCCGCTGTCCGTACGGCTGTCCATGCGGCGGACGCTACCCGCGTGAACCCCCTCGACGACAGGTACGCATCTTCGGTCCCGCGCTACACGGGCGGGATGTTGTGGTTGAAGCGGAACACGTTGTCGGGGTCGTAGCGCCGCTTCACCTTCGCCAGACGCAGGGTGTTCCCGGCGCCCAGACCGGCGACCACGCGCTCGGGGCCCTCGTCGCCGACGAAGTTGAGGTAGACCGCGCCGGTGCTCCACGGACGTACACCGGCGCGGACCTCCCGGACCCAGGCCTTCGCCCGCTCGTCGTCGGCCGGGTGCTCCCAGATCCCGAAGGGGTGCGCGGCCCACGGCGCGTTCCGGTAGGGCACCGGGAAGTCGTCCGGAGCGGCGGCGATCGCCCCGCCCTGCGGGAACAGCAGGTGCTGCGAGTTGCTCGGCACGGGCATGGTGTCCGCGGCGGCCGCGAAGACGTCCACGAGATCGTCGGGCAGGCCGGTCAGGAACTCCGCCGACCAGTAGTTCCGCAGACCGGGCGGGGCGTCGATCATGCACTGCACGTCGGCGTACGGCATGGCGCCGACGATCTCCGCCTCGTGCGGCAGCGCCAGCAGCGGCTCGACGAGCTCCCGCAGGTCCCCCTCGCCGCCCGCGTATGTCACCAGCACGGCGCATACCAGCTTGCCCACCAGGTGCTCGGGCAGGAAATCCTCGGGCGGCGCGGTGACGTACAGCGCGGCGCCGCTCACCTCGTCAGGGCCGGTGCGGATCAGCTCGCGGAAGGCGCGGATGGCCGCCGGGCCCCGCTCGGGCAGGAAGAACAGGAAGGCGATCGAGAACTCCGGGAGTTCGTGCAGCCCCAGGGTGAGCGCGGTGGCGACGCCGAAGTTGCCGCCGCCGCCGTGCAGGGCCCAGAACAGCTCGGGATTCTCGTCCGCGCTCGCGTGCGTCCGCTCGCCGTCGGCGGTGACGAGCTCCACGCCGAGCAGGTTGTCGACGGCGAGCCCGAAGACGCGGTCCAGCCAGCCGGTGCCGCCGCCCAGGACGAAGCCGCCCACCCCGGTGGTCGAGGCCCGGCCGCCGGTGGTCGCGAGGCCGAACGGCTGGGCGGCGCGGTCCAGATGGCTCATCGTGGCGCCGCCCTGGACCCGTGCCGCCTCGGCGGCGGGATCGACGGTCACCTGGTGCATCCGGCGCAGGTCGATCACCACCGCCCCGTCGCCCAGGGCCATGCCCGCCACGCTGTGGCCGCCGCCGCGCACCGCGATCGGCAGGTCCAGCTCCCTGGCGAAGAGCACCGCGCGGATCACGTCGTCCTCGTCGATGCACTGCGCGATCACCGCCGGCCGACGGTCGATCATGGCGTTGAACACCGAGCGGGCCTCGTCGTAGCCGGGGTCCCCGGGGGCGAACACGTCACCGGCCAGATCCTCGCGCAGCGCGGCGAGTGCCGAGCCCGCCTTCGAGAAGGAAGCCATGGCAGCCCCCTTTCGGACAGGGGCACGTGTCGGCTTCCAGCCTAGACGGACGCCACCCTCCAGGCCCTGTGGACGGGAAAACCGCAAGAGGTGCTCGCTGACCTGCAACGATGGGAGTTCCTACGCTTCCATGCAGCAGGATCGGCAGAGCATCCCTCACATGAAATTGTTCCGTACGTCCGCGGCGACCTTCGCGGCGTTCGATGCTCCGAATCTGCTCGCATACAGCGAGCTGGCTCCAGCCGTCCGAGCGGCCGCGCGCTGCCGCCTGCCGGGCCTGGTCGCCGAGCTCCGTGTTGGACTCACGCCTGCTCAGGCGTCCTTGAACGCCCGGTGCACGGCCTTGCCGACGAAGGTGCCGAGGTCCTCAGGACTCCAGGTGTTGCTCTCGTCGAGTAGGGAGTGCACCGCAGACTCGCAGGCCCCCATGAACAATTCGATGAGGACTGGCAGCTTCCGCTTCAGGTCGGCCGTGTGCCACCAAGCCTCCATTGCCGGTGCGATCCACCGGGTTGCCTCGGCCTGGAGGTGCGCACGTGCGGCGCGGAAGCGTTCGGCGACAGACGGGTCGGGGTCGCCCGCGAAGACGAGGCGCCAGGTGTCGGGAGCGCCGGCCGCTGCTGTGAGTAGCGCTTTGAAACCACTGACGAAGGCCAGTTCGGAGTCCTCGATTCCGCCCGTGCTGTGCAGGGCGGAGACGAGCATGTCGAGCAGGGATGACGTCTCGCGATCGAGGAGTGCCTCGACCATCTCGATCCGGTCCGAGAAGCAGGCATAGACCACGGGCCGGGTCACGCCCATCTCGGTGGCCACCGAGCCCACGGTCACCGCGCCGATCCCGTCGCGGACGGCGATCGCCAGCGCGGCGTCGAGCGCCTGCGGGCGTCGGCGTTCAGGTCCCAGGTGGGGGGCGCGCTGTCGCGTGGTCCGCGTGGTTGTGCTGGAGGTCATGGCCCGATCCTAGGCGCTCGAGAAAGTTCCTGCACGGCTGTAGCAAATTCCTACACCGGCGAAGTAATCTGCGCGGGCCGCCTTAGAGACGAGAGAGGCCCATGCCGCTGTTCAATCCGCACCAGCCTGACTTCGGCGAGTTCGACGCCGAGACACGTCGCATCTTCGAGGCGACGATCGAGTTCTTCGAGGACCGCGGGAAGCGGGTACTCAAAGAGCAGGACCGCGGCCACGTCTGGTACGCCGACTTCCTCGACTTCGTGAAGCGGGAGCGGGTGTTCGCCACTCTGCTGACCCCGGCCGCACAGGCCGACGGCGACCCGGACAAGCGGTGGGACACCGCGCGGGTGACCAAGTACAGCCAGATCCTCGGCTTCTACGGAATGGCGTACTGGTACGTCTGGCAGGTCAGCATCCTCGGTCTCGGCCCGATCTGGCAGAGCGGGAACGAGGCGGCCAAGCGCAAGGCGGCCGGCCTGCTCGACTCCGGCGCGATCTTCGCCTTCGGCCTGTCCGAGCGCGCCCACGGCGCCGACGTCTACACCACCGACATGGTGCTGACTCCCGACGGCAACGGCGGATACCGGGCCAACGGCGGCAAGTACTACATCGGCAACGGCAACCAGGCCGGCATGGTCTCGGTCTTCGGCCGCGTCGAGGGCCTCCCCACCGGCCCCAAGACGCAGGACGGCTACGTCTTCTTCGTCGTCGACAGCCGGCACCCGGCGTACAAGCTGCACAGGAACGTGGTCGACGGCCAGATGTACGTCGCGGCCTTCGACCTGGAGGACTACCCCGTCCGCGAGGACGACATCCTCCACCTCGGCTCGGAGGCCTTCGACGCCGCGATCAACACCGTCAACGTCGGCAAGTTCAACCTCGGCTTCGGCGCCATCGGCGCCGTCCAGCACGGCTGGCACGAGGCGATCACCCACGACGAGGGCCGGGTGCTCTTCGACACCAGGGTCACCGACTTCGCCCAGGTACGCGCGCTGTTCCTCGAGACCTGGGTGCGGCTCGCCGCCATGGACCTCTACAGCGAGCGTGCCGTCGACTACATGCGCTCCGGCACCGCCGAGGACCGCCGCTACCTGCTCGTCGACGCCATCGAGAAGATGAACGTCACCCGCCAGGCCGCCAAGTGCTACGAGCTGATGGCCGATGCGATCTCGGCCAAGGGCTTCGAGAACGACATGTACTTCCCGATGGGCGCGACCTCGATGATGGGCCTGCCCCGTCTGGAGGGCACCGTCCACGTCAACATGGCGCTGGCCCTGAAGTTCCTGGTGAGCTACCTCTTCAGCCCGACCGACCAGGGCCCGGTGATCCCGCCGCGTCGCCGGGACGCTGTCGACGACGCGTTCCTGTTCCACCAGGGCCCGGCACAGGGCCTCGACGCGGTGTCCTTCCACGACTGGCGCGCAACCTTCGCCGACTTCGCCCGGCTGCCCAACGTGAAGATCTTCCTGGAGCAGGTCGATGCGTTCCAGGCGTTCCTCGGCACCACACCGCTCAGCAAGGCACAGATGCGGGACCTCGACCTCCTGCTGGTCGTCGGCGACATCTTCACCGCGGTCCCGTACGCCGAACTCATCCTGCAGCAGGCCTCGATCACCGGTGCCGGTGACGACATCCTGGACAGCATCTTCGAGGTCCTTGTCCGCGACGTCTCCGGGCACGCGCTCACCCTGAGCAACAAGCCTTCGGTCACCCCCGACCAGCAGAAGACCGCACTGGCCTGCCTGCGCCGCCCCGCCTACGACGCCGAGCGCTCCGCCCGGGTCTGGGCCGAAGCACGAGCAACCGCCGACACCTACGCAATGAAGCTGTGAGGCTCACATGAAGAAGTCGACGACAGCGATCAAGCCGCACGAGGACTACGGCTTTTTCGCCCCGGGCTCCGTCACCCGAAAAGTCTGGGGATATCCCACAGCGCCGCTGATGGGCATCGTCCGCGCAACGACGATCGAGGAGCTGGACTCCAACCTCCTCGCCGCGGTCCACAACACGGGCGCGAACTACGACCGGCTCCCGACGCGCTACGCCCGCACCGTCCAGTACTTCGCCGCGGTCGCGTTCTCCGACAGCCGGACCATCTCGAAGATGGCCGACGTCCTGGTCAAGATCCACTCGAAGGCGATCGGCATCGAACCGGTCAGCGGCAACCGCTACGACGCCAACGACCCGGACTCCCAGCTCTGGATCCTCATCACGGGCTGGCACTCGGTGCTCAAGACCTACGAGACGTTCGGCCCCGGAAAGCTCAGCGACGCCGAGGTGGAGCAGTTCTGGGCCGAGTGCGCGATCGCCGCCGAGTTCCAGACCTGTGACCCGGCCGCCGTCCCCCGCAACCGCGAGGAGGTGCGCGCGTACTTTGAGAAGTGGCGGCCCAAGCTCGCCGCGAGCGAGGCCACCCAGCGGATGATGCACCACCTCCTCAACGGTGCGAAGGAGGTCATGCCACGCAAGGGCGTCCCGGGACTGATGCGCCCGATCGCCAACGCGATGATCCGACGGGCCACCATCGCCACGCTGCCGCGCCACATGCGCAAGCTGGCCGACATCCGCCAGTCCCGCCTCACCGACGTACTGGTGACCTTCGCCATGCGCCTCAACATGGCTTTCGTCGCCAGGAACGTCCCGCTCATGCGCTGGTACCTCGGCATCGTGGCACCCAAGACACTGCCCATCGTCGAGCCGCACTGGCAGGGTCTGGAGCCCGTGAACCCGGTGGTCCTGACGCCCACGGAGGCCCGTGACCGCTACGGCTACACCAGGCCTGCCGAAGCGCATCTCGAGATCCGGGCCCGCCAGGCGGCGCGTGTCTTCGACGAGCATCAGGCACCGAGCGACGACGGCCTCATCGAGTCCCAGGCGATGCTCGGGAGGCTTGCCTGACTCCCAAACCCGTGTACAAACGCCGTCACTACTCGGGTTCTGGCTCAACTTCCGTGGTGAACCGTCGCTGCTCGGCGGATCAGTCCGGTGACGGCGGAGAACGGGCACGTCAGGGGGTGGGCCAGCCGTGCGGACGAGCACGCGCGGCGTCGCTTCACAGAAGTTGTGCCAGAACCACTACTCGTGAACAAAACCAAGCCGCTCGCCGAGTAGCACCACGCACGCCCCGACGGTCAGCAGCCCGCCGGCGAGGAAGGTGCCCCGCACGTCGGCGAGCGGGAGAATCAGTCCTCCGAGCGCGGCGCCCGCCGCGATACCGGCGTTGTATAAGCCGGAGTTCGCCGCGAGGGCCATGTCCGTGCGGCCCGGTGCGCAGTGCAGCATCGCGTTCTGGGTGGTCATGAACACTGGCCCGAGTGCACTGCCCATCAGCACCAGGAACACCACTGCCGCCACTGGATGGGTGCCGGCCGCGTACAGACCGAGCGTGCCCACCGCCTGCGTGGCAACGGCAGTGGTCAGCGCGGCCTGAGGGAAGCGGTCCAGAAGCGCCCCGGTGATGCTCACCCCGGCCAGACACGCAACACCGAAAGCCACGAACAGGGCACTGACCGTGCTCGGGGAGAATCCGCTCCAGATCTTCGTCCAGGCCCTGGTCAGCCAGCCGCACGCTCAGCTGTACCGACCCCGCCGGATTCGCCCTGCTCATCGCACCCCCAAGCCACGCCGTCCTTCAGGGCGGCTTGATCACCGCCGGACGCTGCTGGCATGCCCCGGTCGTACGCATTGATGACGACCGGGGTGATCCGATACACAAAGGGTGGAACTATCGGCGCTGGAGGCATGAATCCCGCTGCCGTGTCGTATCCGACATGGCGACGACATCACGTCGCGGAATACGACACGGAAAACGGGACCCTACAGATCAGCCGCCGTACGCCCCCGAAGCCGTCAGCCGCAGGGCCGTGTCGATCAGCGGGACGTGGCTGAACGCCTGCGGGAAGTTGCCGACCTGGCGCTTGAGACGCGGGTCCCACTCCTCGGCGAGCAGACCGAGGTCGTTGCGCAGCGAGAGCAGCTTCTCGAACAGCTGGCGGGCCTCGTCCACGCGGCCGATCATCGCCAGGTCGTCCGCCATCCAGAACGAACAGGCGAGGAAGGCGCCCTCGTCGCCGGGCAGGCCGTCGACGCCCTCGTCGTCGCCCTCGGTCGGGTAGCGCAGGATGAAGCCGTCCGACGTGGACAGCTCGCGCTGGATCGCCTCGATGGTGCCGATGACCCGCTTGTCGTCCGGCGGCAGAAAGCCCATCTGCGGGATCAGCAGCAGCGAGGCGTCCAGCTCCTTGGAGCCGTAGTACTGCGTGAAGGTGTTGCGCTCCTTGTCGTAACCCTTCTCACAGACCTCGCGGTGGATCTCGTCGCGCAGCTCGCGCCACCGGTCCAGGGGACCGTCGGCGTCACCGGACTCGATCAGCTTCACGGCGCGGTCCACCGCGACCCAGGCCATCACCTTGGAGTGCACGAACTGGCGGCGCGGTCCGCGCACCTCCCAGATGCCCTCGTCGGGCTCACGCCAGTGGTCCTCCAGGTAGCGGATCAGCCGCATCTGGAGCAGCGAGGCGTAGTCGCTGCGGGCCAGGCCCGTCATATGGGCCAGGTGCAGGGCCTCGGTGACCTCGCCGTACACGTCCAGCTGGAGCTGGTGCGCGGCGCCGTTGCCGACCCGTACCGGCGCGGAGTTCTCGTAGCCGGGCAGCCAGTCCAGCTCCGCCTCGCCGAGCTCGCGCTCGCCCGCGATGCCGTACATGATCTGGAGGTTCTCCGGGTCACCGGCGACCGCGCGCAGCAGCCACTCGCGCCAGGCGCGGGCCTCCTCGCGGTAGCCGGTGCGCAGCAGCGAGGACAGGGTGATCGCGGCGTCGCGCAGCCAGGTGTAGCGGTAGTCCCAGTTGCGGACGCCGCCGATGTCCTCCGGCAGGGAGGTGGTGGGCGCGGCGACGATGCCGCCGGTGGGGGCGTACGTCAGCGCCTTCAGCGTGATCAGCGAGCGGATCACCGCCTCGCGGTACGGCCCGTGGTAGGTGCACTGGTCGACCCACTCGCGCCAGAACTCCTCCGTCGCCTGGAGCGACTCCTCGGGCTCCGGCAGCGGGGGCGGCTCCTTGTGCGAGGGCTGCCAGGAGATGGTGAACGCGATCCGGTCGCCGGGCGCGACCGTGAAGTCCGAGTACGTCGTCAGGTCCTCGCCGTAGGTGTCGGCGGAGGTGTCGAACCACACCGAGTCCGGTCCCGCGACGGCGACCGTACGGCCGTCCTCCTTGCGCACCCACGGCACGATCCGGCCGTAGGAGAAACGCATCCTCAGGGCGGAACGCATGGGCACGCGGCCGGTGACGCCCTCGACGATGCGGATCAGCTGGGGGGCGCCGTCACGCGGCGGCATGAAGTCGGTCACGCGGACCGTGCCGCGCGGGGTGTCCCACTCCGACTCCAGGATCAGCGAGTCGCCGTGGTAGGTGCGCCGGGCCGCGACCGGCGGCTTCGCGTCGTCCGCGTGGGCCGGGCCGATCCGCCAGAAGCCGTGCTCCTCGGTGCCCAGCAGACCGGCGAAGATGGCATGCGAGTCGAAGCGGGGCAGGCACAGCCAGTCGACTGTGCCGTCCCGGCAGACCAGCGCCGCGGTCTGCATGTCTCCGATGAGTGCGTAGTCTTCGATGCGCCCGGCCACGTGCAACTCCAGTCGAACGGCCACGTCGCCCCCGGGGGAAGGGGGCTGTCGCTGGTGCGGTCAAGGGGTCGTTGTTGTTGTGCCTCGTTGAACGGTCCAGTGAAGCAGCCGCGCGGCCCTGGGGCGAAGCGGCGGTCCTGGCTCAGCGAGGCCAAGCGGACTGACGAGCTCGCGTTGTCTCCGGTGCATTCGGCGGGGGTGTGCCGAGATGCCGGCCGGGCTCGGCAGCGAGTGTCCGAGCAGGATACGACGCACGTAGATGATCTGCGTGCCGCTCGGGGCAACCTGTGTGGGCCGAACGAGTGAGCAAGGGGTGATGGCCTGCCGCCCGTGTCGGCGCGTGCGCGGAGCGTGGCCGGAAGCCATCTCTCCGAGGCGCTGATACCCTGGTAGCCCGTGGACCGGTGGGCCCCCGACGGACAGAAATGACGACCGGGGACCCCCGAACCGCAGCGACGGCACCCCCGGAGATCTCCGGGCCGGCAGCCGCACCGCCCTCCAGATCGCGACCACGGGAGCCCCCTCTTGGCCATGCCGCCGAAATCCACGACGACCAAGCACATCTTCGTCACCGGGGGTGTCGCCTCCTCGCTCGGCAAGGGCCTCACCGCCTCCAGCCTGGGCATGCTGCTCAAGGCCCGTGGCCTGCGCGTCGTCATGCAGAAGCTCGACCCGTACCTGAACGTCGACCCCGGCACGATGAACCCCTTCCAGCACGGTGAGGTCTTCGTCACCAACGACGGCGCCGAGACCGACCTGGACATCGGCCACTACGAGCGCTTCCTCGACCGCGACCTCGACGGCTCCGCCAACGTCACCACCGGCCAGGTGTACAACACCGTCATCGCCAAGGAGCGGCGCGGCGAGTACCTGGGCGACACCGTGCAGGTGATCCCCCACATCACCAACGAGATCAAGCACCGCATCCGCCGCATGGCCACCGACGAGGTGGACGTCGTCATCACCGAGGTCGGTGGCACCGTCGGCGACATCGAGTCGCTGCCGTTCCTGGAGACCGTCCGCCAGGTCCGCCACGAGGTCGGCCGCGACAACGTCTTCGTCGTGCACATCTCGCTGCTGCCCTACATCGGCCCCTCCGGCGAGCTGAAGACCAAGCCGACCCAGCACTCCGTCGCCGCGCTGCGCAACATCGGTATCCAGCCCGACGCGATCGTGCTGCGCTGCGACCGCGAGGTCCCCACCGCCATCAAGCGCAAGATCTCGCTGATGTGCGACGTCGACGAGGACGCCGTCGTGGCCTGCCCCGACGCCCGCTCGATCTACGACATCCCGAAGGTCGTCCACGCCGAGGGCCTGGACGCCTACGTCGTGCGCAAGCTCGACCTGCCCTTCCGCGACGTCGACTGGACGACGTGGGAGGACCTGCTCGACCGCGTCCACAACCCCGACCACGAGATCACCCTCGCCCTGGTCGGCAAGTACATCGACCTGCCCGATGCCTACCTCTCGGTCACCGAGGCGCTGCGCGCCGGCGGCTTCGCCAACAAGGCCCGCGTCAAGATCAAGTGGGTCACCTCGGACGACTGCAAGACCCCGGCCGGCGCCGCGGCCGTCCTCGGCGACGTCGACGGCATCTGCATCCCCGGCGGCTTCGGCGACCGCGGTGTGCTCGGCAAGGTCGGCGCCATCCGCTACGCCCGCGAGAACAAGATCCCGCTGCTCGGCCTCTGCCTCGGCCTGCAGTGCATCGTGATCGAGGCCGCGCGCAACCTGGCCGACATCCCGGACGCCAACTCCACCGAGTTCGACGCCGCCACCAACCACCCGGTCATCTCCACCATGGCCGAGCAGATGGACATCGTCGCCGGCGAGGGCGACATGGGCGGCACCATGCGACTCGGCATGTACCCGGCCAAGCTGGCCGAGGGCTCGATCGTGCGCGAGGTGTACGACGACAAGGAGTACGTCGAGGAGCGCCACCGCCACCGCTACGAGGTGAACAACGCCTACCGCGCCGAGCTGGAGAAGAAGGCCGGCATCGTCTTCTCGGGCACCTCGCCGGACGGCAAGCTCGTCGAGTACGTCGAGTACCCGCGCGACGTCCACCCCTACCTGGTCGCCACCCAGGCGCACCCGGAGCTGCGCTCGCGGCCGACGCGCCCGCACCCGCTCTTCGCCGGCCTGGTGAAGGCCGCGGTCGAGCGGAAGACCGCCGAGTAACCCACGAGTTGTACCGTGACCGGGGTGCCCGCCTTCCGGAGGCGAGCATCCCGGTTTTCTCTTTTGGCCGGTCTTTTTTGAAAGCGTGCGGAAGGACAGGGCATGACCATCAAGGACACCCCGGAGGAGTGGGAGGTCCGGGCGACCGGGACTCCCTTCGTCGGCAACAAGACCTCCGTCCGCACGGACGACCTGGTCATGCCCGACGGCTCGGTGGCGCGCCGCGACTACCAGGTCCACCCCGGCTCCGTGGCCGTGCTCGCCATCGACGACCAGGACCGTGTGGTGGTCATCCGCCAGTACCGCCACCCGGTGCGGCAGAAGCTGTGGGAGATCCCGGCCGGCCTGCTCGACGTGCCCGGCGAGAACCCGCTGCACGCCGCCCAGCGCGAGCTGTACGAGGAGGCGCACGTCAAGGCCGAGGACTGGCGGGTGCTGACCGACGTGTACACCACGCCCGGCGGCTGCGACGAGGCTGTACGGATCTTCCTGGCCCGGGGTCTGTCCGAGGCCGAGGGGGAGCGCTTCGAGGTCGAGGACGAAGAGGCCGACATGGAGCTCGCGCGCGTGCCGCTCGACGAGCTCGTCCGCGGCGTGCTCGCCGGGGAGCTGCACAACAACTGCCTCGTCGTGGGCGTCCTGTCGCTGGTCGCGGCGCGCGCCGGTGACGGCGTCGAGCAGCTGCGCCCGGCCGCGGCCCCGTGGCCCGCGCGCCCCTTCGAAGCCTGACGCGACCGCCACGCGCCTCCGCCTCGCGCCCCGCACGCCGCGATGCCTCCGGTGTGACGATCGCCTGATCCGATCGGGGGACGTGCCCGCCGCGCTCCGCAGGGAACGTCGCAGAGCGTGAACTAGGCTCTGACGCGCCCGTACCGGAGTCCCGGCGGGCTCGCGGTGCGGTGGAACGGGAGTGTGGCCCGTGGCGGACGAGGCGGTGAACACAGGCGGCGTGAAGCTGTCCGGCGAAGCGGACGTGGAGCGTCAGTTCCTGGGCCGTACAAGGGAGTTGAAGGAGCTGCGCGCCGACATCGAGCGCGCCGGCCTCGACACCCTCGCCGGCCGCAAGGCCCCACGCGCGCGCGTGCTGCTGATCGCGGGCAGACCGGGTTCCGGCCGTACGGCCCTCGCCGAGGAGCTCGTGGAGCAGGTCGCCGGCCGTTACCCCGACGGGGTACTGCGCGCCCGGCTCGGTGAACCCGACGGCACACCCGTACCGGTCGAGCGCGCCGCCGCCGACCTGCTCGCCGCCCTCGACCTGCCCATCCCGCCGGGAGCCGCCGCCGACGACCTCACCGAGGTACTGCGGACGGCTCTCGCCGGGCGGCGGATGCTGCTCCTGCTGGACGACGCTGCCTCGCCCGAACAGGTCGACGCCCTGCTGCCGGACACCCCCGACTGCCTGGTCGTCGCCGTGTCCAAGGGCCCGCTCACCGGCATCACGGACGTCCGCCCGTGCACCCTGGGCGGCCTCGACACCAAGTCGGCGATCGAACTGCTCACCCGGTACACCGGATCGGTCCGCATCACCGTCGACCCGCGCGCCGCCGAGAGCCTGGTCGAGATCTGCCAGGCGCACCCCGCCGCCCTCACCCTGGCCGGCGGCTGGCTCGCCTCCTGTCCCCAGGCCGCCGTCTCCCACCTGGCCAAGCGCCTGCACGCGGAGCTGGACGAGACCGCGCCCCTGTCCCGCGTCTTCCGGCTGGTCTACGACCACCTGCCCGCCTCGTCCGCCCGGATGCTGCGCCTGCTCTGCCTGGCCCCGGCCGGCCTCGTCGACCCGCACACCGCCTCCGCTCTCGCCGGCTGCTCGGTCGACAGCGCTCGCGGCACCCTGGACCAGTTCGTCGCCCTCGGCCTGCTGCGGGCCGTGCCCGCCCCGCTGCCGCAGTACGAGGTTCCCGCCTGTCTGCATCCCCTGCTGCGCGCCCTCGCCGACACCCAGGACCGGCCCGGCGAACTCCAGCTGGCCCGCGCCCGGATGCTGGAGCGGACCGTACGGCTGCTCCAGTCCTGCCGGGCGATCACCGAGACGGACGGCGCCGAGGCCCGCGAGAAGGTCCAGGGACTGCCGCGCGCGCTGCGCTTCTCCAGCCCCCGTGCCGCGGCCGACTGGCTGCGGGTCCGCCGGCCCGCCCTGCTCGCCTCGGCCCGCCTCGCGGTCGCCGACGGAGGCCTGGACACGCTGGCTCGCCGGCTGATGTCGCAGCTGGTGCGGGCCATGGTGGCGCACATCGGCACCCAGGCGGCCGCCCCCGACCTGTACGGCATCCACCGTCTCGTCCTCGACGTGGCCGAGCGCCACGAGCTGCACCGCGAGAAGGCCGCCGCCCTGCTGAACCTCGCCGACCTGGACGTCCGGACCGGCCGCACGGCCAAGGCGCTGGTCCGCTACCGGGCCGCCCTCGACGCCGGACGCGCGGCCGGCGACCCGTACGCGACCGGCCGCGCCATGGAATCCGTGGGCGGCGCCTACCAGGAACTGGGTGACTACGACCGGGCCGCCGACTGGTTCGGCCGCGCCCTCGCCCAGCGGCTGGCCCGCGACGAGCGCGCCGACGCCGCCCGGCTCTACGGCCGTATCGCCACCGCCCAGACCTACGCGGGCCGTTACGGCGAGGCGCTGCGCGGCTGGCGCGCGGCCATCGCCGGACACCGCAGGACGGGCGATGTCGCGGCCCAGGCACGGGCGCTGAGCGAGCTGGCGCGTGTCCAGGAGTACGCCGGACGCCCCGAGGAGTCCCTGTACTCCTGCCAGGAGGCGGTCGAGTGGGCGCGCCGCGCCGACGACGTACGGCTCCAGGCCGCCCTGCATCTCCGGCTCGCCGACACCCTCGACCGCCTGGGCGACCCGGCCGCCGCCCGACTGCACCGGAGCGCCGGCGAGCGCATGCTGGGGGAGGAGGAGCCCCAGGAGTTTCCCGGGCTCCCGGTGCCTCAGGAACATCAGGAGGCCGGTTCCGGAACCGAAGGTGAAGCCGGGCCGGAGACCGGAGTCGACCCCGGGCCGGGCTCCGATCCGCGACCGGAGCGGGAACCTGCCCTGCAGCACGGTGCAAGCACCTGCGAAATCCGTAGCGCATCCGACAGAGATTGATGCAATGAAAGGCTAGACAGGCGGAACGCCTTCATTAAACTGGCCCTGCCGCACCTTCTTCCGCGGTGCCTCCCGGTGTGCGCCCGCATGCCTGGGTTTGTCTTGTAATGCCCCCACACTCTCTGAGCCAAGGACCGTGATCGACGTGAAGGTCGGCATCCCCCGCGAGGTCAAGAACAACGAGTTCCGGGTGGCCATCACCCCCGCCGGTGTGCACGAGCTGGTGCGCAACGGCCACCAGGTCGTCGTCGAGCGGGGCGCCGGCCTCGGCTCCTCCATCCCGGACCACGAGTACGTCTCCGCCGGTGCCGAGATCCTGGACACGGCCGACGAGGTGTGGGCCACCGCGGACCTGCTGCTGAAGGTCAAGGAGCCCGTCGCGGAGGAGTACCACCGCCTCCGCAAGGACCAGACGCTCTTCACCTACCTGCACCTGGCCGCCTCCAAGGAGTGCACCGACGCCCTCCTGGAGTCCGGCACCACGGCGATCGCGTACGAGACTGTCGAGCTCCCCAGCCGCGCCCTGCCGCTGCTCGCCCCGATGTCCGAGGTCGCGGGCCGGCTGGCCCCGCAGGTCGGCGCCTACCACCTGATGCGCGCGGCCGGCGGCCGCGGTGTGCTGCCCGGCGGTGTCCCCGGCACGCTGCCCGCCAAGGCGGTCGTCATCGGCGGCGGTGTCTCCGGCTGGAACGCCGCGCAGATCGCCATCGGCATGGGCTTCGAGGTGACCCTGCTCGACCGCGACATCAACAAGCTGCGTGAGGCCGACCGGATCTTCGGCACGAAGGTCAAGGCCGTCATGTCCAACGCCTTCGAGCTGGAGAAGGCCGTCCTCGACGCCGACCTGGTCATCGGTGCCGTCCTCATCCCGGGCGCCAAGGCCCCGAAGCTGGTCACCAACGAGCTGGTGTCCCGGATGAAGCCGGGAAGTGTCCTTGTCGACATCGCGATCGACCAGGGCGGCTGCTTCGAGGACTCGCGTCCGACCACGCACGCCGAGCCCACCTTCCAGGTGCACAACTCGATCTTCTACTGCGTCGCCAACATGCCCGGCGCGGTGCCCAACACCTCCACCTACGCGCTGACCAACGCGACGCTGCCGTACATCGTGTCGCTGGCCAACAACGGCTGGGCCGAGGCCCTGCGCCGGGACGCCGCGCTGGCCAAGGGCCTCAACACCCATGACGGCAAGGTGGTTTACAAGGAGGTCGCCGAGGCCCACGGCCTGGACTCCATCGAGCTGGAGACCCTGATCGGCTGACCCGCCGCCCGCACCGCGGCCAAGTCGCCGTCGGTGACAAGGCGATTCGTCAACACGGTTCGTCAACCTCGCGCACCCGGCCGGACCTTGCCCGACAAGGTCCGGCCGGATGTGTGTATGGTCACTTTGCGACGCTCGGTCAACTCGCCTCGAACGCAACGCTTCGACCGATTCGCGCATCAGTGAAAGCTGCTGTACCGCGGCCGTACGCCCTTGACAGCGAGATGTTTCATTGTCGACACATCCTGCCGGGTCCGGCGGATTGTGTTGCTGCGGACCGCCGACACGCCATAGAGTCGCCAATCGTCGGCATGGTGCCACGCTGACCTGTCTAGAAGTTTCCTGGTCACCAAGGAGGTAAGACGACTTGTGAATGAGTCGACATTTTCTCCCGGGGGTGGTCACCCAGGAACGCCGGTACGGGGTCAGGGACCCACGGGGTTCGAGGCTGTCGGCTCCGTCGCGGTGCGCACCTTCGCAGCCCAACAGAGTCACCGGACCTCAGGGGTGACTCACCCAGCACACCAGAGCATGGATGGCCATCACGTGAACGCCATGGCCGGCGACGGGAGTGGCGCGCCCCACAACCAATTCGCCGACTACGAGGAACTGCCCGACGGGCACTTCTACGACCCGGACGCCGAGTACGAGCCCGACCCCGAGTACGCGGCCACGCTCGCGCCCGACGCCGCGCGTCAGCGCCGCGAGCGCATCGGCCCGACCGGGCGCCCGCTGCCGTACTTCCCGATCCCGGGCCCGCTGACCGACCACGGGCCCGCGAAGATCATCGCGATGTGCAACCAGAAGGGCGGCGTCGGCAAGACGACGTCGACCATCAATCTGGGTGCCGCGCTCGCGGAGTACGGCCGGCGCGTGCTGCTCGTGGACTTCGACCCGCAGGGCGCGCTGTCGGTGGGTCTCGGCGTCAACCCGATGGAACTCGATCTGACGGTCTACAACCTGCTCATGGAGCGGGGCATGTCCGCGGACGAGGTCCTGCTGAAGACGGCGGTCCCCAACATGGACCTGCTGCCCTCCAACATCGACCTGTCGGCCGCCGAGGTCCAGCTGGTCTCGGAGGTCGCCCGCGAGTCGACGCTCCAGCGGGCACTGAAGCCGCTGATGAGCGACTACGACTACATCGTGATCGACTGTCAGCCCTCGCTCGGTCTGCTCACGGTCAACGCGCTGACGGCCGCTCACAAGGTGATCGTGCCGCTGGAGTGCGAGTTCTTCGCGCTGCGTGGTGTGGCGCTGCTGACCGAGACGATCGAGAAGGTCCAGGAGCGGCTCAACCCCGAGCTGGAGCTCGACGGCATCCTCGCCACGATGTACGACTCGCGCACGGTCCACAGCCGCGAGGTCCTGGCGCGCGTCGTCGAGGCGTTCGACGATCACGTCTACCACACGGTCATCGGCCGTACGGTCCGCTTCCCGGAGACCACGGTCGCCGGTGAGCCGATCACCACGTACGCCTCCAACTCCGTCGGTGCCGCCGCCTACCGCCAGCTCGCCAGGGAGGTGCTCGCCCGGTGTCACGCCGAGTGAGTCTGCCCGGAGCCGACGAACTGTTCCGTACGACAGGGGGGATGGCGCTCCAGGCGTCCACTCCCCGGCGCCAGGGCGGCGGCGAGGCCCGGGTGCCGGCTCCCGCCGGGGAGAGCGACGGCGCCGCCGCCGGTGAGGACGCGCCGCAGTCGGTGCCCGCGCAGGGCGGCGACGGCGGGGGCGCGGAGCACGCGGCGGCGGAGGCCGACCCGGCCGAGGCCGGCGAGTCCCGCAGCCGCCCCCCACGGCGCTCGGGGACGCAGGACGCGTCCGCCGCGCAGCCGCGCAAGCGGGGGCGCGCGGCGGCCCGCCGCCCGAGCGGGCGCGAGCGGCACGACGAGAAGATCACCGTGTACGTGTCCGCCGAGGAACTGATGGACCTGGAGCACGCCCGCCTCGTGCTCCGCGGTGAGCACGGCCTCGCGGTCGACCGGGGCCGCATCGTGCGCGAGGCGGTCGCCGTGGTCCTGGCCGACCTGGAGTCCCGCGGAGACGCGAGCATCCTCGTACGCCGACTGCGCGGCCGCTAGGGGGTGCCTCGTCGATCAGGCCGGGCTCGCGGCGTCTGGCACCTCCCCCAAGCTCTTCGAGCAGGGGGCACCCCCAGCCGCGTTGTCGTCGGTCTCCCCCAAGCTCTCGGCTTCGTTCGAGCAGGGGGCACCCTCATCGCTCCGCATCGACTCCCTCCTCCGCCTTGCGATGCACGGCACCAGACGCCGCTCCCTGGTCCGGCCTGATCGACGAGACACCCCCTATAGGGCCTGTCCGGCGGATCAGGCCGCGGACGTGGGGTCTGGCAACGCCCATCTGCGGCGTTGCCGTCGGTTGCCGACGCGCTCCTCCGCCTTGCAGTTAGACGCCTGATCCGCGTTGGACAGGCACTAGCCGCCTCCGCGGGGGCCCAGACGATACCCTGCGACGGCCATGACCGACGCCCCTCGCCGCCGTCCCCTGGGGCAGGGCCCCCGCACCACCGCTCCACGGGTCCAGCCCCCCTCACCCACGGCTCCCGCCGACGAGACGCCGCCGCCTGCGAAGCAGCAGCCGCCGACGGTCGAGCTGCCCCCGTCGGGGCTGGAGGCGGAGCCGGGCGGCGGGGATACGGCCGAGGTTGCCTCCCGGGGCGGTTCGCTTACGGGGGAGGCGTCGCAGGCCATCGTGGAGCAGTCGTCCGAGCGCCGGCGCGATCTGGCGCCCGGTTCAGGGCCGGAAGGCGAGTCCGAGGCGGTGGCTGGGGCTGGGCGTGAGCCCGAAGACGCTCCCGGGCATGGACTGCTTGCGGCCGAGTCGCAGCAAGCCGGTCCCGAGTCTCCTTCAGCCACCACGGACGTGGGTCAGGACAGTGGCGAAGACCGTGCCGGCGGCGGTGTCTTCAAGGTTCGGCTTGCGAATTTCGAGGGGCCGTTCGATCTGTTGCTGCAGTTGATCTCGCGGCACAAGCTCGATGTCACCGAGGTGGCGCTGTCCAAGGTCACCGATGAGTTCATGGCGCACATCCGGGCGATGGGGGCCGACTGGAGCCTGGATCAGACGACGGAGTTCCTCGTCGTCGCCGCCACGCTGCTCGATCTCAAGGCGGCCCGGCTGCTGCCCGCCGCCGAGATCGAGGACGAGGCCGACCTGGCGCTGCTCGAGGCGCGGGACCTGCTCTTCGCGCGGCTGCTCCAGTACCGGGCGTACAAACAGATCGCCGAGATCTTCAACCGGCGCCTGGACGACGAGGCCCTGCGTCACCCTCGTACCGTCGGACTCGAACCGCACCACGCCGACCTGCTGCCCGAGGTCGTCATCAGCATCGGTCCGGAGGGGTTCGCCAAGCTCGCGGTCAAGGCGATGCAGCCCCGGCCCAAGCCGCAGGTGTACGTCGACCACATCCACGCGCCGCTGGTCAGCGTGCAGGAGCAGGCTCGGATCGTCGTGGCCCGGATCCGGGACCTGGGCGAGGCCAGCTTCCGGGCCCTGGTCGAGGACACCGACGACACCCTGACCGTCGTCGCCCGCTTCCTCGCCCTGCTGGAGCTGTACCGCGAGAAGGCCGTCGCCCTCGACCAGGAGGCCGCCCTCGGCGAGCTCACCGTGCGCTGGACCGGCGGGGACGGGGACGAGGCGCCCAGGGTGACGGACGAGTTCGACCGGCCGCCCGCCGAGAAGACCGAGGAGACGGACGACACCGAGGAGGAGAGCATCGCGTGAGCGAGGAGACCACCGAGCTTCCGGAGGGCCTGCGCGGCGTCGCCGGGCTGGACCTCAAGCCCGCCCTGGAGGCCGTGCTCATGGTCGTGGACGAACCCGCGACCGAGGAGCACCTCGCCAGGATCCTTCACCGCCCGAGGCGGCAGATCGGCGACGCCCTGCGCGAGCTGGCCGACGAGTACACCGTCCAGGACCGGGGATTCGAGCTGCGCCTCATCGCCGGCGGCTGGCGCTTCTACACGCGTCCGGCCTACGCTCCCGCCGTCGAACGCTTCGTCCTGGACGGCCAGCAGGCCCGCCTCACCCAGGCGGCCCTGGAGACCCTGGCCGTCGTCGCCTACCGCCAGCCGGTGAGCCGCAGCCGCGTCTCCGCCGTGCGCGGAGTGAACTGCGACGGCGTGATGCGCACCCTCCTCCAGCGCGGTCTGGTCGAGGAAGCAGGCGCGGAACCCGAAACAGGTGCGATCCTGTACAGGACGACGAACTACTTCCTGGAGCGGATGGGCCTGCGCGGCCTGGACGAACTCCCGGAGCTCGCGCCCTTCCTCCCGGAGGCGGAGGCGATCGAGGCCGAGACCCAGGAGGGCGTACCGTCGTTCGACCCGGACGCGCCCGACGCGCCCGGCGGTCAGGACGCAGACGACTAAGACGGAACTTTGATGCGAAGCAGCGGCAGCGGCAAGAGCGGCGGGCGCGGTAACCACCGCGGCGCGGGCAACAACAGGGACGAGCGCCAGCAGGGGCAGGGCCGTCCCAGCAAGCCCCGCCCCGAGGAGCGCCGCTACGACGTGGGCCCCGGCGCCACGAAGGACGGCCCCAAGGCCGGCCGCGGCGGCGCGGCCCGTGGTGGCGCCAAGGGCGGCCCCAAGCGGGCCCAGCAGAGCGGTGGGCGTACGGCTCCCGGCCGCTCGCGTGAGTACGAGACCCGGGCCGAGGAGCGGAACAGGGAGCGGTACGCGGGCAAGAAGGACGTCAAGCCGCCCAAGACCTTCCCGGGCGCCGAGCAGGAGGGCGAGCGGCTGCAGAAGGTCCTCGCGCGCGCGGGCTACGGCTCCCGGCGTTCCTGCGAGGAGCTGATCGAGCAGGCGCGGGTCGAGGTCAACGGCGAGATCGTGCTCGAACAGGGCATGCGGGTCGACCCGGAGAAGGACGAGGTCAAGGTCGACGGTCTGACCGTCGCCACGCAGTCGTACCAGTTCTTCGCGCTGAACAAGCCCGCCGGTGTCGTCTCGACGATGGAGGACCCCGAGGGACGCCAGTGCCTCGGCGACTACGTCACCAACCGCGAGACGCGCCTGTTCCACGTCGGCCGGCTCGACACCGAGACCGAGGGCATCATCCTGCTCACCAACCACGGCGAGCTGGCGCACCGACTCACCCACCCGCGGTACGGCGTGCAGAAGACGTACGTCGCGGCCATCGTCGGCCCGATCCCGCGCGACCTGGGCAAGCGCCTGAAGGACGGCATCCAGCTGGAGGACGGCTACGCGCGCGCTGACCACTTCCGGGTCATCGAGCAGACCGGCAAGAACTACCTGGTCGAGGTGACCCTGCACGAGGGCCGCAAGCACATCGTCCGGCGCATGCTGGCCGAGGCCGGCTTCCCGGTCGAGAAGCTCGTGCGCACGTCCTTCGGGCCGATCACCCTGGGCGACCAGAAGTCGGGCTGGCTGCGCCGCCTGTCGAACACGGAGGTCGGGATGCTGATGAAGGAAGTCGACCTCTAAGCCTTGCGGTAGACCTTGTAGCAGGCCTTGTAGCGAACTCCACCCCCCTTTATAGTCAGAGCGACCATAAAGGGGGGTGGAGTTCGTGGACGGCTACGACAAGTACGCCTACGAGCCCTTCGCCGTCACCGTCGACCTCGCCGTGCTGACGCTGCGCGAGGGCGCGCTGCACGTGCTGCTCGTCGAGCGGGGCCAGGAGCCGTACGCCGGTCACTGGGCGCTGCCCGGCGGCTTCGTGCTGCCCGACGAGTCCGCCGAGACGGCGGCCCGGCGTGAACTCGCCGAGGAGACCGGCCTGTCGGACGTCTCCGGGCTGCACCTGGAGCAGCTGCGCACCTACAGCGAGCCGGGCCGCGACCCCAGGATGCGCGTCGTGTCCGTCGCGTTCACCGCGCTGCTGCCCGACCCTCCCGAGCCGCGCGGCGGCGGTGACGCGGCGCAGGCGTGCTGGGTGCCGTACGCGAGCGCGGTGCCGCTCGCCTTCGACCACGACCGGATCCTGGCCGACGCCCGCGACCGGATCGGCGCCCAGTTGGAGAACACCTGCCTCGCCACCGCCTTCTGCCCGCCCGAGTTCACGCTCGGCGAGCTCCAGCGGGTCTACGAGGCGGTGTGGGACACCGCGCTGGACCGGCCCAACTTCCGCCGCAAGGTGCTCGCCGCACCCGGCTTCGTCGAGCCGGTCCCGGGCGCCGCCCGGCTCACCGGCGGCCGTGGCAAACCCGCCGCGCTCTACCGCGCGGGGACCGCCGCCGCCCTGCACCCGCCCCTGCTCCGGCCGACCCGGGAAGGACGCCCCGCATGACCACCACCACGACCAGCGTCAGGAAACGCGCCGCCACCGGGTCCCTGCTGGGGCTCGCGCTCGGGGACGCGCTCGGCTACCCCACCGAGTTCATCGACGTGCGGCGGATCGAGGAGCGGCACGGGCCCTGGCGGACGATGGAACTGGCCGAGCCCGCGCGCGTGTCCGACGACACGCAGATGACGCTGGCCGTGGGGCGTGCCCTGCGGACGGCCATGAACCGCGGGGTGCTCACCCCGAAGCGCCTGGAGCGGCCGCTGCGCGAGGAGTTCGTCGACTGGTTCGGCTCGCCCGAGAACAACCGGGCGCCCGGACACACCTGCATGGTCGCGTGCCGCCGCCTCCGGGACGACCGTGTGTGGCAGGACGCCAGCCAGATCAACTCCAAGGGCTGCGGCGCCAACATGCGCGTCGCCCCCCTCGGTCTCGCTCCCGGCCTGAGCGACGAACAGCGCGCCGGCGCCGCCCAGTTGCAGTCCGTCCTCACCCACGGCCACCCCACGGCCCTCGCCGCCTCCGACCTCACCGCCCGTGCCGTACGGCTGCTCGCCCAGGGCACCGCCCCTGCCGCCCTCGTCGCCGCCCTGCGCACGTACGCCCAGGACAACCGCACCCACTACCACCACACCTGGCTCGGCGACCTGTGGACCCGCTCCGAGTCCTCGTCACCCGAGCTCTTCATCGCGCACGGCTGGGACGAGTGCCTGCGCATCCTCGACCGCCTCCAGGCGGCCCTGGACACCGGCTCCCCCGAGACCGACCCGTGCCTGGCCACCGGCGAGGGCTGGATCGCCGAAGAGGCCCTCGCCACCGGCCTGCTGTGCTTCCTGCTCTTCCCCGACGACCCCGTCACCGCCCTGCGCCGCGCCGCCTGCACCGCGGGCGACTCGGACTCCATCGCCTGCCTCACCGGCGCCTTCGCCGGCGCCCACCTCGGCGAGGACGCCTGGCCCGCCGCCTGGGCGGACCGCATCGAATACCGCGGGGACCTGATGGCGCTGGGGGCGCTCTGGGATGCGTAGGGCCCGCCTAGAAGGCCTGGGCGGCTGAGTCGCGCCGTACGCGGATCAGGAAGTCCTCCACGCGGCGGCGATCCGGTTCGGATGGGAGGGGGGTCTGGTGGGCGGCCCGCTCCGTTTCGGCTGACAGGTCGGTCATCCAGGTCTCGACGCGGGACCAGGGGACCTCGCCGCGCTTCACCGCGAGCAGGGGGTCGCGCTGGTCGCCGACGTCGACGTTCAGCTCGCCGGTGCGCAGCAGGTCGCGGGCGCTCATGAGCAGGCGCAGGAGGTGCATCGCGTGCTTCCAGCGCGGGGCGCCGTGACGCTGGACGTCGGATTCCAGCTTCTTGCGCTGGCTCAGGGCGTAGCGGGTGAGCGTGTCGTACACCTGGAGGGAGAGGAACGCCTCGCGCAGGGAGAGCAGTTCGCGGCCCGTGGCGTGCAGGTGCTCCACCAGGGGGGAATGCAGGCACTCCAGGACGTTCGGGTTCGCGCGCAGGGCCAGCTCGCAGAAGCGCTCCAGCTCCCAGCTGAACTGCTCCTGCGCCGGCCCCTCCACGTGCGTCGGCGGCTTCTCGAAGCGCCAGAACAGGGGGAGTGGGGGCGAGGAAGACGCCCCGGCGGTCGGTGTCGCTGTCGTCCGTCGCCAGGCCGAAGGCGCGCGAACCCGTCACACAGGCGTAGACCGTGTGGTCGCAAGGGTCTCGGGCCGCGTGCCCGGGAGCGTACGCGGCGGATCAGGCGAGGTGGATCGAATTTCCCTCCACCATGATCTTCTCCTCGGGCAGCGGCCGGGTCGCCGGGCCATGGGCCACCGCGCCGTCCGTGATCTCGAACTTGCTGCCGTGGCAGGGGCAGTCGATGGTGCCGTCCGCCACCTTGGTCACCGTGCAGCCCTGGTGGGTGCAGATCGCCGAGAAGGCCTTGAACTCGCCCTTCTTCGGCTGGGTGACCACGACCTTCTGTTTCTCGAAGATCCTGCCGCCGCCGACCGGGATGTCGGCCGTCGTCGTCAGGGCGTGGCCGGCGGCGGTGTCCGACGACGCGGCCGAGGTCGCGGCCGAGGTCTGGGAGACGGGCGTGGAGGCGGGGCCGGACGCGGGCGTGGACGCCGCCGACGCGGAGCCGTTGCCGTTGCTGCTGCATCCCACGCAGCCCGCGGCGAGCGCCGCGGCACCCGTCGCGAGCGCCGTACGACGCGTCGAGCTGTGAGTCATGTCGTCACTCCGAAGCGTGCGGAAGTACCGGGAGAACGGGAGGCAGGCTTCCCTGCCGGGTGCGCAGCATCCTGGCACTGAAGCCATCGAAGACGAAGGAACCGGGAGGGAGTGCCATGAAACGGGTACCTTCTGACGTCCCGTGCTGTCTCGTACGGCGGTCACGGTGATCGGTTCCCCGCCGGGCTGACTAGGCTGGACGGTCCGAGATCAGACACGTGACTCAGCAAGGAGCAGCGCCGTGGCGGTACGAGCGGTCCGGGGGGCCGTCCAACTGGAACGGGACGACGCCGGCCACATGGACGAAAAGGTGGGGGCCCTGCTCACCGCCGTCCTGGAGCGGAACGAGCTGACCGCGGACGACCTGATCAGCATCTGGTTCACGGCCACGCCGGACCTGCACAGCGACTTCCCGGCGGCCGCCGCGCGGGCGCTGGGCATCGTCGACGTACCGCTGATCTGCGCCCAGGAGCTGGACATCGAGGGCGCCATGCCGCGCGTCGTCCGCGTCCTCGCCCATGTCGAGACGGACCGGCCGCGCGCCGACATGGCCCACGTCTACCTCGGCGCCGCCGCCGCCCTGCGCAAGGACATCGCCCAGTGAGAACCGCACTCGTCATCGGCACCGGCCTCATCGGCACGTCCGCCGCCCTCGCCCTGTCCCAGCGGGGCGTCACCGTCCACCTCGCCGACCACGACCCCGAGCAGGCCCGTACGGCCGCCGCGCTCGACGCCGGTACGGACGAGCCGCCGCGGGGCCCCGTCGACCTGGCGATCGTCGCCGCCCCGCCCGCCCACGTCGCCGGCGTCCTCGCGGACGCCATGCGCCGGGGCGCCGCCCGCGGCTACATCGACGTCGCCAGCGTCAAGGGAGGCCCGCGCCGCGAGCTGGAGGCGCTCGGCCTGGACCTGTCGGCGTACATCGGCACGCACCCCATGTCGGGCCGCGAGAAGTCCGGCCCGCTGGCCGCGACCGCCGACCTGTTCGAGGGGCGCCCCTGGGTGCTCACCCCCACCCGCGACACCGACACCGAGGTGCTGAACCTCGCCCTGGAACTGGTCTCGCACTGCCGGGCCGTCCCGGTCGTCATGGACGCCGACGCCCACGACCGCGCCGTCGCCCTCGTCTCGCACATGCCCCACCTGGTCTCCAGCATGGTCGCCGCCCGCCTGGAGCACGCCGAGGAGGCGGCCGTACGGCTGTGCGGCCAGGGCATCCGGGACGTGACCCGGATCGCCGCCTCCGACCCCCGCATGTGGATCGACATCCTGTCCGCGAACCCCGGACCGGTCGCCGACCTGCTCGCCGAACTCTCCGCCGACCTCGACGAGACCGTCCGCGCCCTGCGCGCCCTGCAGTCCGCCGACGAGACCGAGCGCGGCGAGGGCGGCGCCGGGATCGAGGACGTGCTGCGCCGGGGCAACGCGGGGCAGGTCCGCGTCCCGGGCAAGCACGGCAGCGCCCCGCGCGCGTACGAGACCGTCGCCGTGCTCATCGACGACCAGCCCGGGCAGCTGGCCCGCATCTTCGCCGACGCCGGACGGGCCGGGGTCAACGTCGAGGACGTCCGTATCGAGCACGCGACCGGGCAGCAGGCCGGTCTGGTGCAGCTGATGGTGGAACCGAAGGCGGCGCCGGCCCTCGGCGCCGCGCTGCGCGAGCGGGGCTGGGCCCTGCGCCAGTGAGCGCGGCTGGGCGCCTGGGCCCGTAGGGGGCTGCGCCCGGACCGTGACCGTGCCAGGGGGCCGGCAGCGGCGGCGAGGCGGCCGGTCCCGCGGCGAGGCGGCCGGTCCCGCGGCGAGGTGCGGTGCCAGGCGTCGCGAGCCCGGCCTGATCGACGAGACACCCCCTAAGGGGGCGCGGAGCCGGAGGTCGGCGCCCGCGAGCGAAGTCCGGTGCCCGGTAGCGTGGGCGCGCGGAGCCGCGGAGCCGCGGAGCCGCGGAGCCGCAGAGAGGCGGGCCGAGCCCGCCGCTGGGGCCCCGGGGAACGCCCGTCATCGGGCCTCCCGCGAGCCAGTAACCTTGTGCGGGGGCGCATGCGCGTCCCGCAACCCGACCCACCACCCTTCACCAGGAAGGTGTCCTCCGTGGAAAACGGCGCCGCCCGGACCGCCCCGCCCGTGATTGTCGCGATCGACGGCCCGTCCGGCACGGGCAAGTCGAGCACGTCGAAGGCCGTCGCCGCTCAGCTCGGCCTGAGCTACCTGGACACCGGGGCCCAGTACCGGGCCATCACCTGGTGGATGGTGAACAACGGCATCGACCTCGACGACCCCAGCGCGATCGCCGCCGTCGCGGGCAAGCCGGAGATCGTCTCCGGCACCGACCCGTCCGCCCCGACGATCACCGTCGACGGCACCGACGTGGCCGGTCCGATCCGCACGCAGGAGGTCACCTCGCAGGTCAGCGCCGTCAGCGCGGTGCCCGAGGTGCGCAGCCGGATCACCGAGCTCCAGCGCACGATCGCGCTCTCGGCCGAGGACGGCATCGTCGTCGAGGGCCGTGACATCGGCACCACCGTGCTGCCCGACGCCGACCTGAAGATCTTCCTCACCGCCTCGCCGGAGGCCCGCGCGGCCCGCCGCAGCGGTGAGCTGAAGGGCGCCGACGTCCAGGCCACCCGCGAGGCGCTGATCAAGCGCGACGCGGCCGACTCCAGCCGCAAGACCTCCCCGCTCGCCAAGGCGGGCGACGCGGTCGAGGTGGACACCACCGAGCTCACGCTGACGCAGGTCATAGAGTGCGTCGTCACCCTCGTCGAGGAGAAGCGGGCGGCCAGGTGACCCAGCCGCCCGTTCCCTCCGAGAGGGGCGCCGACGTCGGGCGACGCATCGGCGTCGGTCTGATGTACGGCCTGTGGCGGCCGCGCGTGCTCGGCGCCTGGAGGGTCCCCGCGACGGGACCCGCGATCCTCGCCGTCAACCACGCGCACAACATCGACGGCCCGATGGTCATGGGCGTGGCACCCCGGCCGACGCACTTCCTGATCAAGAAGGAGGCGTTCGTCGGGCCGCTCGACGCCTTCCTGACCGGCATCGGCCAGCTGAAGGTGGACCGCGAGGGCACCGACCGCACCGCCATCACACGGGCGCTCGGCGTCCTGGACGGCGGCGGCGTCCTCGGGATCTTCCCCGAGGGCACCCGGGGCGACGGCGACTTCGCCTCGCTGCGCGCGGGGCTCGCGTACTTCGCGGTACGCAGCGGTGCGCCCATCGTCCCGGTGGCGGTGCTGGGAAGCTCTGAGCGGCCGGGCCGGTTGATAAAGGCACTGCCGCCGCTGCGCTCGCGCGTCGACGTCGTCTTCGGCGACCCGTTCCAGGCGGGCGCCGGCAGCGGACGGCGTACGCGTAAGGCGCTGGACGAGGCCACGGTGCGTATACAGAAGCAGCTCACCGCCCACCTGGAAGACGCCAGGCGCCTTACCGGGCGTTAGGCCACACTTGAGTAGTGGATCACCGCACCGGCGGTGCTCCACCGATCACCACGATCAACGACGAGGTACGGACTTCATGAACGAGCAGATTCAGCCCGAGGGCTCGGCCGAGCACGAGTACGACCACGGGGCGCTCGGCGACGCCGAGTACGCGCAGTTCATGGAGCTCGCCGCCGAAGAGGGCTTCGACATCGAAGAGGTCGAGGGCGCCATCGAGGCGGCGGGCCATGGTCCGCTCCCCGTGCTCGCCGTCGTCGGCCGCCCCAATGTCGGCAAGTCGACCCTGGTGAACCGCATCATCGGCCGTCGTGAGGCGGTCGTCGAGGACAAGCCGGGCGTCACCCGCGACCGCGTCACCTACGAGGCCGAGTGGGCGGGCCGCCGCTTCAAGGTCGTCGACACCGGCGGCTGGGAGCAGGACGTCCTCGGCATCGACGCCTCCGTGGCGGCCCAGGCCGAGTACGCGATCGACGCGGCCGACGCGGTCGTCTTCGTCGTGGACGCCAAGGTCGGCGCGACCGACACCGACGAGGCGGTCGTCCGCCTGCTGCGCAAGGCCGGCAAGCCGGTCGTGCTGGCCGCCAACAAGGTCGACGGCCCGAGCGGCGAGGCCGACGCCTCCTACCTGTGGGCGCTGGGCCTCGGCGAGCCCCACCCGGTCTCCGCCCTGCACGGCCGCGGCACCGGCGACATGCTGGACGCCGTCCTGGAGGCGCTGCCGGAGGCCCCGGCGCAGACCTTCGGTACCGCCGTCGGCGGCCCGCGCCGCATCGCCCTGATCGGCCGCCCGAACGTCGGCAAGTCCTCGCTGCTGAACAAGGTGGCCGGCGAGGAGCGCGTCGTCGTCAACGAGATGGCGGGCACCACCCGCGACCCGGTCGACGAGCTCATCGAACTGGGCGGCACGACCTGGAAGTTCGTCGACACCGCAGGCATCCGCAAGCGCGTCCACCTCCAGCAGGGCGCCGACTACTACGCCTCCCTGCGCACCGCGGCCGCGGTCGAGAAGGCCGAGGTCGCCGTCATCCTGCTGGACGCCTCCGAGAACATCTCGGTGCAGGACCAGCGCATCATCACCATGGCCGTCGAGGCGGGCCGCGCGGTCGTCATCGCCTACAACAAGTGGGACAACCTCGACGAGGAGCGCCGCTACTACCTGGAGCGGGAGATCGAGACCGAGCTCGGCCAGGTCGCGTGGGCGCCCCGAGTCAACGTCTCGGCGCGCACCGGCCGCCACATGGAGAAGCTGGTCCCGGCGATCGAGAAGGCCCTTCAGGGCTGGGAGACCCGCGTTCCCACCGGCCGGCTGAACGCCTTCCTCGGTGAGCTGGTCGCCGCCCATCCGCACCCGGTCCGGGGCGGCAAGCAGCCGCGCATCCTGTTCGGCACCCAGGCCGGCACCAAGCCCCCGCGCTTCGTCCTGTTCGCCTCCGGCTTCATCGAGGCGGGCTACCGGCGCTTCATCGAGCGCCGCCTGCGCGAGGAGTTCGGCTTCGAGGGCACCCCGATCCACATCTCGGTGCGGGTGCGCGAGAAGCGCGGCGCGAAGAAGAAGTAGCGCCTGAGAGCGTGTGAAAGGGCGGACCCTGTCGGCAGGGTCCGCCCTTTCACGTTCCGCGCTCCGTCGTACGTCACGCTCCCCGGCGCGGGGCGGGCGGCAGCGCCGGGCGGACGTGGTGCACGCCGGTGTCCTGCCGCCCGAGCGTCCCGACCCGCTGCCACTGCGAGAGCCCCGTGCCGTGGCGGGCGCTGTAGGCACCCGCGCTGTACGCGCTGTACGAGTTCGAGCCGTACGCCCCGGTGCTGTGCGGGGCGTCCCCGAAGGCGACGAACTCCAGGTTCTCCTCGCCGCTGCGGTCGAACGGCAGCGTCCGGAAGGTCCTGACCCACTCCGCGTAGAGCGAGTCGTAGATCGGCGTGGCCGAGGGGCGGCCTGCGGACTCCTGGCCGACCCGGGCGGGCGGGACGGAGGAGGAGAAGGACGGGCGCCGGGGAGGAACGTCGTATGGGTGCACGTATGTCCAAACGACCCTGTCGGCAAAGGGATGCGGCCGCGCGGCGTCCCGGGGGGACGCGACTCCCGTGCCCTCAGGTGCCCGCGAGCGGCAGCGTGGCCGCGACGAGCCGCCCCGCCACCGCAGCCCTGTCCAGCGCGTCGCGCAGCAGGTCCTCGCGCGGCTGGCGCCCGATGGAGCCGACCGGCGCCGCGAACAAGAGCACCTGCTGGTGCTTGTTGGCGGCCGCCCGCCAACTGTCCGTGACCTGGAGCGGCTGGTGGGCCTGCCACCAGGCCACCGGCTGACCGCCACTGACCGACGGCTGCAGGACCGCGTGCAGCTGACCGACCGCCAGCAGCACCGACCAGCCGTGCAGCACCGGGGGTACCGAGGACAGCTCGGCCACCGGCAGGAACCCCTGCTCGATGAGCAGCGGGAGGAAGTCGTCGCCGGTCGTCCCGAACGAGCCGGGGCGCGCGATGGGCGCGGTCGGTTCCACCACGAGCGCCGGGTGCAACTCCCCGGCGATCAGCACGAGTCCGCTGGTCACCCCGAGCACGGCCTGCTCGGGCGGGGCCTGCGTCGGCATGGACTGCCCGGTCTGCCCCGGCGCGGCCTGTGCGGGGTCCGCCTGCGGCACACCGGCGTGGGCCGCGTCGCCGCTGATGGAGCGGACGGCGCCCTGGAGCTGCTCCTCGGTGACCTGGACGACCTGCGAGGGCAGACAGCCGGCGTGGGCGAAGGCGAGGACGGCGGTCTCGTCGCCGATGAACAGGACGGTGCTGGTGCGCTCCTGCTCGGAGTCGCCCGGGGTGCGGCACGAGGTGCAGTCGTAACTGCCCGGGGCGTTCTCTCCGGCGAGCAGCCGGTCGGCTTCTTCGTCGCCGATCTCGGCGCGTACGGCGTCACTGACGTCGAGCATGCGCGGCACGGTGGCTCCCTCGGGATGCGGTGCGGTGCGACCGGGCGGCTCCCGGCCCCTGAGCCCCGGGGTTCCGGGCTCATGAAGAGACAACGGGCGACCTGTGGCGGGAGTCACGCTTCGAACAGCACAGAATCGAACCGTCCATCGCACAGGGTGACTTCCATGACGGATTCCCTCACGGACCGTCAACTACCTTGCCTGTAAAGGCGTTTACTCCGGTGAGGTACATCACGTCCCACCCGCCCGGTTGGTCGACAAATCGCGAAATCGCCGGATGAAGTGGGTGACCGGAAAATGCCGATACCAGCGGTAACCGCGAACTGGCCTGGAGTGACAGGTAATTGGTTGAAACGAGTGCCCTTCGCTCCCTACATTCCTCCGCCGTGTGCAACGAGCACCGCTCGGGAACGTCCGCCGGCCGCACCAGGCAGAGCACGACGCAGCATCGGCTCAGGCGGACGGGGCGGAGCGTGAGACCCGCGTCCATGCGCGGGGTCGCGCCTCGTCCGGGGGAGTCCGGGTCAGTGGAGAGGGAATTACATGTCCGAATGTGCCGATACCACCCGCGACACCGTCCGTCACGAGACCGCTCGCGACGACAGCGCCCGTGAGGGCGGCGGTCGCCGTGCGCGGACGACGGCGGTGCTGGCGGGTGCGGCATTGCTGGCCCCGCTCGGACTGCTGGCCATGACCGGCAGCGCCGCGGCGGCGGGCAGCGGGGTGTGGGACCGCATCGCCCAGTGCGAGAGCGGCGGCGACTGGCACATCAACACCGGCAACGGCTACTACGGCGGGCTCCAGTTCTCCGCCGGGACCTGGCGGGCGTACGGCGGTGCCGCCTACGCCCCGACGGCCGACCAGGCCTCCAGGAGCCAGCAGATCGCCATCGCCGGTCAGGTCCAGCGCGCCCAGGGCTGGGGCGCGTGGCCCGTCTGCTCGACGCGGGCCGGAGCCTTAGGCGCCGCGCCCGCGGCGGCCTCCTCCGGCTCCGGAACGGCGGCCACGAAGCGGGCCCCGTCCGCTCCGGCGCGCCCCAAGGCCGCGTCGACCCCGGCGAAGGCGCCGGAACGCCCGGCGGCCCACGCCGACCGGGGCGCCTCCCGCGGCGACTACACCGTCCGCACCGGCGACACTCTGAGCGGCATCGCCTCCCGCCACGGCACCACCTGGCAGCGCGTCTACGCCGCCAACAAGGCGGTCATCGGCGGCGATCCCGACATGATCGTCCCCGGCCAGCGCCTCGAACTCTGACCCTCCGCGCCCCACAGCGCGGGTGCGGCACCAGGCTCCGACCCCCGTACGCCCTGGCATGGGCATACGGGGGTCGTGTGCTGAAGTCGTGAATACGCCGCACGCTGCCGACTTTCACGGCACTCTGTCGGATTCGAAAAGAAAGGATGTCCGGAAAACGTTCTCGATCCGTGCACCCCCGGCCTTTCCCTCGGGGTAATTCGCGGCTCGCGGCCGACACGCGGGAATTACGTTCGAATGCGCCGGTAAGGCGTACGGATCCCTTCGTACGTGTGACGGAGTTCGGTCGAAACACGCGCTGTCGTCCTGTGACAGAAGTGTGACCGTGGAGGGATCCGAACGGATCGGAACCCCGCGTCGGCAACCCACTTCCCTGGCCGCGGGATGGGGCCTAGCGTGGCCGCATGGCATCGATTCCCCCTCCGCCGGCGGAGCCCCAGGACAGTCCGGACGGGTACGTCGGCCTCGACGCGGCCTCGGCCGAGCGCCGCGCGCGCGAGCGCGGCTGGTCAACGGTGCGCTCCCTGCCGCCGGGCGCGATCATCACCATGGAGTACCGCTTCGGGCGGCTGAACTTCGAGGTGAAGGACGGCCAGGTGGTGCGCGCCTGGAAGGGCTGAGCGGACACCCCGTACCTCTACGGGCGCGAGATACGACGAGGGCCCCGGCTCCGATCCCTTGGGGATCCAGGAGCCGGGGCCCTCGTCGTATCTCGCCCTCGTCGTGCGCGAAGTTGTGCGTACCGTTCCCGCCGCTGGTGGGCGCCGTCAGGGGCGGGCCGCCGGGGCGGTGCCACGCGGGACGCGGTCCGCGTGCGGCGGGCGGCGGCTGCCCGCCGGAGTGACCGGGGTGCGCTCCGAGCGGGTCGTGTGCGGGCCGGGCGCGAGATGGATCGCGGCCCGGGGTGAGCGCGCCGAGGCGGCGGGCTCGCGCGCGGGGGCCGGGTGCTCGGCGGCCGTGGTACGCGGCCGGAGCGCCACCGCCGTGACCGGGACGGCGGCTCCGCCCGCCGGAACGGGGTCGAGCGCGGGTGCCGGAGCCGTACGGCCGAGGCGGGCGCGCCAGCGGTCGCGCAGGGCGAAGAGCGCGGTCTCGGCGCGGGCGATCAGCGGCTCGAACCAGGGCAGCGCCAGCAGGATCAGCAGACCCGCGGCCCAGCCCAGCAGCACGTCGCTCAGCCAGTGCGTACCGAGGTAGACGGTGGTGAGGCCGACGCCGAGCGAGGTGACCGCCGACAGCGCGGACAGCCAGCGGCGGGCGCGCGGGGCGGTGGCGAGGTACGCCAGGATGCCCCAGGTCACGACCGCGTTGGCGGTGTGGCCGCTGGGGAATATATCGCCGCCCAGGACCATCTCGTTCGCGCCGATCGTGGTGGCGTAGTGCGGTCCGAGCCGGCCCATGCCGAGCTTCGCGGCACCGACGGTGATGTTCAGCAGCAGCAGCGAGGCGCCGAGCGTCAGCAGCGGGCGGATGGTGTGCTGCCGCCAGGAGCGCCAGCCCAGCCACGCCGCGACCATGACCGCGGTGGGGCCGCGCTGGCCGAGCACCACGTAGTAGTCGAGGAAGGCGTGGATCTGCGGCCACTGCTGGTACGGCCGGAAGAACATGACCTGCCAGTCGAGCCGGACCAGCCAGGAGGTGGTCACCACGGCCCACACGATCGCCACGTAGAAAGCCAGGGTCGCGGAGAACAGCACGACCCGGTGCCGGCTCATCTTCGGCACATCGATGTGGGCCGGTCGTTCCGGCTCACGGTCGAGTCTGGCGAACACCCGGTCCAGACGGGTGAGGTTTCGTTCGGTACGCACCCAATGGACGTTACAGCGAGTGAGCTGCGGCCCCGGTCGAATCAGGGGCTTTGTGATGACGATGTGATGTGGGAAACCTCTCAGGCGGGCTCGAATTCACCGGTAATCAACAATCCCGGGTGATCGCGCCCGTCAATTCCTTTGATCAGGTCGGCCGGCGATTTTATGGCACTTATGAATTCGTTAACCGTGGCATGGGCCGCAATTCGCCGTGCGCTCACCGGCCGCCCGGGATGATCATGGCGGGCCGGTTCCATTGAGCCAGAACGCGCCGTAGAGCGCCGAGACCACCGCGATCCCGGCCGTGACCAGCGCCGATCGCGACGTGCGCAGCCGGGCGAGGGCCGGCGCGGCCGGCAGCAGCAGAGGGAAGGCCGGCAGCAGCAGGCGGGGCTTGGAGCCGAAGTAGCTCGACGCGCACAGGGCGAGCGCGGTGACGACACCCGTGTACACCAGCAGCGCGAGCGGCTGCCGCTGCCGTACGCAGGTCACGTACAGCAGGATCACCAGGCCGATCCCGATGATCAGCCCGATCCCGGCCAGGGCCGAAGGGAGTGAGGTGAACTTGCCGGCGATGAAGCAGGCGAAGGCGTATCCGCCGTCGAAGCCGTTGCGCCAGCCCGCCTGCACGTCCAGATAGCCGAGCGGGCCCCGGCCGGTGCGGTGGCCGACCCACAGGACGTAGGCGGCGGCGCCGACGGGGGCGAGCAGCAGACCGAGGGCGCGGCGCCAGAGCGATGCGCCGGGAGCGGGGGCGCGCGTCGTTTCTTGCGCGCCTGCCCATGCCGGAACGCGCCGGGCGGGGCTCTCGTCGGCCGGATCGGGGGCGCGTTCGCCGCGCCGCGCGCCGTGCGCCAGGGCCGCGCGCCGATCTCGCACGATCGGGGCAACGCCCACCGCCCACACCGCGGCGACGACGGCGATCCCCACCGGCCGGGTCAGCCCGGCCAGCGACGCCAGCAGCCCCGCCGTCACCCAGCGCCCGGTCAGCACGGCGTACAGCGACCAGGCCGCCAGCGCCGTGAACAGCGACTCGCTGTACGCCATCGACTGCACGATCCCGACGGGCAGCACGGCCCACAGCAGGACGGCGCACACCCCGGCCCGTCGGTCGTGGACGTGGTCCGCGACCGCGAAGATCCCCCAGGCCGCCGCGAGCGAGGCGAGCAGGCTGACCGCGAAACCGGCGTCGGCGTACGACAGCGGGGTCAGCGCGTGCAGCAGCCGCTCCAGCCAGGGCAGCAGCGGAAAGAAGGCGAGGTTGGAGTGGACGTCGCCGTTCGGCAGGGCCACCTGGTAGCCGTAACCCAGCTCGGCGACCCGGGTGTACCACAGCGAGTCCCAGCGGGCGGTCAGCAGCGTGTGGGCGTCGTGCCCGCGCGCCGCGCTCCACACCGCCAGCACGACGAGCCCGAGGACCCGCACGGCCGCGTACCCGAGCAGCGCCGGGGCGGCGCGGCTCAGGAAGCCGGCGCGGAACGGAGTCACGCGGGTCGCAAGCAGAGTCACGGGCTCGATTATCGACCGGCCCCGGAAGCCGCCCGTCCGCGCGGATGTGATCAAGGCGAGAAGGAGTGGTGTACGCCACATGACTTCCGTGGGGAGTCTGAGAGGTCCGCCACGTGACCTGGGTACGAACTCGCGTACGCTGACGAGTCACTCGCGCTGGTAGGCGCGGGCCGGAGAGGACCCGCTCTCCTCCGGCCGTACGGCGGTAAGTCCCCATTCCGCCGGGTCGCCGCACGCGAGGGAACTCTGGGAGGTACGTACATGTCCGGGACGACCGCGGCTGCCGTTCGGCTGCGCCGCCGGGCGGCCGGGGCCGGTGCCAACCGCTGGATCGTCCTCGTCGTCCTCTGCGTGAGCCTGCTGCTCGTCGCCGTCGACGCGACCGTGCTGCACGTCGCCGTGCCCGCGGTCACCGAGGACCTCAAGCCCGGCGCCATGGAACTGCTCTGGATCGTCGACGTCTACCCGCTCGTCTGCGCGTCGCTGATGATCCTCTTCGGCACGCTCGGCGACCGCGTGGGCCGCAGACGCATCCTGCTGCTCGGTTACGCCCTGTTCGGCGCCGCCTCCGCGATCGCGGCCCTCGCGCCGAGCGCCGAGGTACTGATCCTGGCCCGCGCGCTGCTCGGCGTCGGCGGCGCGATGATCATGCCCGCGACCCTGTCGATCCTGCGCCAGGTCTTCCCCGACCGGCGCGAGCGGGCGCTCGCGATCGGCCTCTGGAGCGCGGTCGCCGCGGTCGGCGCCGCCGTCGGCCCGCTGCTCGGCGGCTTCCTCGTCGAGCACTTCTGGTGGGGCTCGGTCTTCCTGGTCAACATCCCGCTGATGCTGGTGAGCCTGCCCGTCGGCCGCCTGCTGCTGCCCGAGTCGACGGGCGACCGCGACGGCCCCTGGGACGTCGTCGGCGCGCTGATGGCGGCGGTCGGCCTGTTCGGCCTGATCCTCGGCGTCAAGCGGCTCGGCGGCGGGGAACCCGTGGCCAGCGTCCTCACGCTGCTGCCCCTGGTGGTGGGCGCGGTCCTCATCGTGCTCTTCGTACGCCGGCAGCGGCGCCGCCCCTACCCCCTCATCGACCTCGGCATGTTCGCGCGCCCCGCGTTCAGCACCTCCGTGGGCTGCATCGTCCTGGCGATGCTCGCCCTGGTCGGACTGGAGCTGATCGCCGCCCAGTACCTCCAGCTGGTCCTCGGGCTCTCCCCGCTGCGGACGGGTCTGCGGCTGCTGCCCCTGACCCTCGCCGCGATGGCGTCCGGCCTCGCGGGCGCGCGCATGCTGCGCCGCCTCGGACCCCGGCGGATGGTGTGCTTCGGGTTCTGTCTGACCGCCGCGGCCGTGGTGACGCTCACCGCGCTGGGCGGCACCGACAACGTGCCCCTCATGCTGTTCGGCTTCGTCCTGCTCGGCTTCGGCCTGGAGAGCACGCTCTTCGGGGCGTACGAGTCGATGCTCAGCGAGGCGTCCTCCGACCGCGCCGGCGGCGCCGCCGCGATCGGCGAGACGGCGTACCAGCTCGGCGCCGGCATCGGCATCGCGCTGCTCGGCACCGTGATGAACGCCAGCTACGCACCCCGGCTCGCCTCCGTGCCCGGCGTGCCCGCCTCGGCCTCCGCGTCCGCGGGCCACTCGCTCGGCGAGGCCTACGAGGTCGCCGGCTGGCTCGGCGGAGCGGCCGGAGAGGCCCTGCGCCAGGCCGCCCGCGACTCCTTCGTGCACGGGCTCCATGTGACGCTGCTCGTGAGCGCGGGACTGCTGCTGCTCGGTGCCGTCATGTCGCTGCGGCTGCCGCGGGTCATGCAGTGCGAGGAGTCGGCGGTCGTGGAACTGCCCTCGCCGCGGGAGGTCGAGGTCACGGAGTCGCGCGTCTCCGCGTGACCCGGCCTGAGCGCCCCGCTCCGGTGGGGCTGGACGTGCGGCACCCGGCGACGTAACGTCAGCCGCGACCTCGTGACTAGCGCTGCTAGTTTTGCTGCTTCCCCGTGTGCTGCCGGAGGGTGGTCCGTATGTCCGCGTCCTCGACGCTGCCCCCGTTCGATCCCACCGATCCGCTCGGGATCGACGACCTGCTCGATCCCGAGGACCTGGCCGTCCGCGACACCGTGCGCGCCTGGGCCGCCGACCGCGTGCTGCCGTACGTCGCCGAGTGGTACGAGCGCGGCGAGCTGCCCGGCATCCGGGAGCTGGCCCGCGAACTCGGCGGCATGGGAGCCCTCGGCATGTCCCTCACCGGGTACGGCTGCGCCGGGGCCTCCGCCGTCCAGTACGGACTCGCCTGCCTCGAACTCGAGGCGGCCGACTCCGGCATCCGGTCGCTGGTGTCGGTGCAGGGCTCCCTCGCCATGTACGCCATCCACCGCTTCGGCAGCGAGGAGCAGAAGCTTCAGTGGCTGCCGCGCATGGCCGCGGGCGAGGTCATCGGCTGCTTCGGACTCACCGAGCCCGACCACGGCTCCGACCCGGCGTCCATGCGCACCTACGCCAAGCGCGAGGGCGGTGACTGGCTGCTGAACGGGCGCAAGATGTGGATCACCAACGGGTCCGTCGCGGGCGTCGCCGTCGTGTGGGCGCAGACGGAGGACGGGATCCGGGGGTTCGTCGTCCCCACGGACGTGCCTGGCTTCTCCGCGCCCGAGATCAAGCACAAGTGGTCGCTTCGGGCCAGCGTCACCAGCGAGCTCGTCCTCGACGACGTACGGCTGCCCGCCGACGCCGTACTGCCCGAGGGCACGGGGTTGCGCGGTCCGCTGAGCTGTCTCTCGCACGCCCGGTACGGCATCGTGTGGGGCGCCATGGGTGCGGCCCGCAGCTCTTTCCAGGCGGCGGTCGACTACGCGAAGACGCGGGAGCAGTTCGGGCGGCCCATCGGGGGATTCCAGCTCACCCAGGCCAAGCTCGCCGACATGGCGGTCGAACTGCACAAGGGAATTCTGCTCGCCCACCATCTGGGGCGGCGCATGGACGCCGGCCGCCTGCGTCCCGAGCAGGTCAGCTTCGGCAAGCTCAACAACGTACGGGAGGCCATCGAGATCTGCCGTACGGCGCGGACGATTCTCGGGGCCAACGGGATTTCGCTGGAGTACCCCGTGATGCGGCACGCGACCAATCTGGAATCGGTGCTCACCTACGAGGGCACCGTCGAGATGCACCAGCTCGTGCTGGGCAAGGCGCTCACCGGGCTCGACGCCTTCCGGTAGACGGCGGTCCGCCGGTCGCCGGTCGGGCCGGGGGAACCTGCGGAGGCAGGGCCGGTGAGCGGCCCTGCCTCAGCTCTGGTTGAAGAAGCCGTCGGAGCGGTGGCCGGCCGGCTCGCCGCTGACGATCTCGGTGTCGGCCGGGCTCAGCAGGAACACCCGGGTGGACACGCGCTCGATCGAACCGCGCAGTCCGAAGATGAGTCCGGCCGCGAAGTCGACGACGCGCTTGGCGTCGGTGGGCTCCAGGGCCGTGAGGTTCATGATGACCGGGACGCCCTCCCGGAACAGCTCGCCGATGGCGCGGGCGTCCCGGAAGCCGTCCGGGGTGACCGTGCCGATCCGGCGCCCCTTCTCCTCCGCGGTGTCCGCGGCCACCTTGACCCGCGGGTCCGTCACCCAGGCATCCCCGGGCTCGGTCCCCTCGGAGTAGTCGTCGTCGTAGTAACGCTCGTCATCGTTGTCGTCGACGAGGCCCAGCCAGGCACTCGCCTTGCGTACCGATCCCATGGACGCCTCCTCTCACAGCGGTCTTTCATCCTTTCCGCACCTATGGTCTTCCATGATGCGGATGGCGCGCCAAGTGAATAGACGCCGAGCGGGGGGTTTGTGACGGTACTGGTGCGCGACCCGTACGTCGAGAGCCCTGGCCCCCCAAGGGACTTAGCGGGTACGGCTGCTGACTGAGAGTGAAATATGATTCTTCGCGGCGGATGGGTGACGTACGGCGTGTACAGGGGTCCGTCCGGTGTACCTAAGCCGACTATCCGAACATATGAGGTGGTGGGAGAGGGGTGTGTGGTCCAGGTGCGGACCTGGGGTGCATGAGGACTTGACGGGCGGTCAGCTCTGCATTTCGGGATCTTTCGCCGGGTGACACAGCGTCAACACAGCTCGCGCACAGGCGGGCGACCGAAAGGCCCCCTTGCGCCGACCGTCCGTTCGGCCGAATACTCCCCCTCAGCGCTTGTCAGGGGCACGGCGTGTCCGGACTCCGGACGTTTCGTGTGTCCTGACTGCGCCTCACGGGCCCCGACCCCCCGCGGGCCCCCGACTTCCCGGGAGGGAACGAAACGTGAGGATCAAGCGCACCACTCCCCGTACCGGCCTCGCCAGACGGACCCGGCTCGTCGCCGTGGCCACCGGATTCGTGGCCGCGGCCGCGCTCGCCGTGCCGACCGCGAGCGCGAGCGACGCCCACACGTTCAGCGCCACCCAGCTCACCAAGGCGAGCGACGCCGTTGGTGCGGCCGACATCGCCGGTACGGCGTGGGCGGTCGACAGCAAGACCAACCGCGTCGTCGTCACCGTCGACAGCACCGTCTCCCAGGCCGAGATCGCCAAGATCAAGCGGCAGGCGGGTGGCAACTCCGAGGCCCTGACCATCAAGCACACGCCCGGCAAGTTCCAGAAGCTGATCTCCGGCGGCGACGCCATCTATGCGAGTAGCTGGCGTTGCTCACTCGGCTTCAACGTCCAGGACTCCGCGGGCAACTACTACTTCCTGACCGCCGGTCACTGCACCGACGGTGCGGGCACCTGGTGGTCGAACTCCTCGCACACGACGACGCTCGGTTCCACCGCCGGCTCCTCCTTCCCGGGCAACGACTACGGCATCGTGAGCTACACCAACAGCTCGGTGACCAAGTCGGGCACCGTCGGCAGCCAGGACATCACCAGCGCGTCCACGCCGTCCGTGGGTACGTCTGTCACCCGGCGCGGTTCCACGACGGGTATCCACAGCGGGACCGTCCAGGCGCTCAACGCGACGGTGAACTACGGCGGCGGTGACATCGTCTACGGGCTCATCCAGACCAACGTCTGCGCCGAGCCCGGTGACTCCGGTGGTCCGCTGTACGGCGGTACCCGGGCGTACGGTCTGACCTCCGGCGGCAGTGGCAACTGCACCTCCGGCGGTACGACGTTCTTCCAGCCGGTCACCGAGGCGCTGAACGCCTATGGGGTTCACGTCTACTGACCCGGTCCAGGTCTAGCCGGGCCTGACGATCCGGTTCAGGTCCAGTCGGGTCTGATTCGAGATGGCCCCCGCGCGCAATTCGCGTGCGGGGGCCATCTGTTGTTCGTGTGGCTGCCGGTTTGGGGAGGGATCGGCCGTTGTTCGGGTGCCGGTTCGGTTGTTGGGGGGCGCAATCAAGCCAGCGTGGATGTCACTTTCTTGTGTGGAGCATGTGTTTGCAGTGCGAATCTTCCTGGGGCGACTGCGAACGGTTGTGGTGGCGCGGGGGTTGAGGGGGCGTGCGGTGGGGTCGCACGCGCGTCCTGAAGTCGACCTTGTGTGCCCCCTGTGGGCCTCGGAATAGTAGGCGCCCGTCAACCATCCTTCCGGCTCACGAGGTCCCCATAACCTCCTGGGCCGACCCCCCACAGGAGGACGTGAGTTGAAGCATCGACGCATAACCAGGCGGCGGGCCGCCGTGGCAGGTGCAGCCGTCGCCGCACTCGTCGCAGCGGGCGTCACCTTCCAGAGTGCGAACGCCAGTGAGCCCGCGAAGGCCGCGGCGCCCCAGATCCTGTCGGCGCCGGCGGCCGGAAAGCTCGCCTCGACGCTCGTACGGGACCTCGGCGCCGACGCGGCGGGCGCGTACTACGACGCCCAGGCGAAGAGCCTCGTCGTGAACGTGCTCGACGAGTCGGCCGCCGGTACGGTCGAGGCGGCTGGCGCCAAGGCCAGAGTCGTGGCGAACTCCCTCGCCGAACTCGACGGCGCGCGTGCCACGTTGAGCAAGGACGCGACCATCCCCGGTACCTCGTGGGCGACCGACCCGGTCACCAACAAGGTCGTCGTCACCGCGGACCGCACGGTCTCCAAGGCCGCGTGGGCCAAGCTCGGCAAGGTGACCGACGGGCTCGGCGCGAAGGTCGAACTCCAGCGGTCGAAGGGGGAGTTCAAGCCCTTCCTCGCCGGCGGTGACGCCATCACCGGCTCGGGCGGGCGCTGCTCGCTCGGCTTCAACGTGGTCAAGGACGGTCAGCCGTACTTCCTGACCGCCGGGCACTGCACCGATGCCATCTCCAGCTGGTCGGACTCGTCCGGCAACGTGGTCGGGCAGAACGAGCAGTCCAGCTTCCCGGGCAACGACTTCGGTCTGGTCAAGTACACCGGGAGCGTCGACCACCCGAGCGAGGTCAACCTGTACAACGGGTCCTCGCAAGCGATCAGCGGGGCGGCCGAGGCCACCGTGGGTATGAAGGTCACCCGCAGCGGCTCGACGACCCAGGTGCACGACGGCACGGTCACCGGTCTGAACGCCACCGTGAACTACTCGGAGGGCACGGTGAGCGGGCTGATCCAGACCGACGTGTGCGCCGAGCCCGGTGACAGTGGCGGTTCGCTGTTCTCGGGTGACAAGGCGATCGGGCTGACGTCCGGTGGCAGTGGTGACTGCACCTCCGGCGGGGAGACGTTCTTCCAGCCGGTCACCGAGGCGCTGTCGGCCACGGGGTCCTCGATCGGCTGACGTATCGCTCTGCGGTACCTGGAGTCCCGCCCCTTGCGCGAGGGGCGGGCTTCGTCGTTCTCTGCCTGCCTCTGTCTGCCTGTGGTCGGCTCTCGGCCGTTCTGGGGCGGGCCGCACCGGGGGCCCCGTCCTCGGTCCGGCGGGCTGTCTCTTTGGTGGAGCCCTGGGTTTCGCCGGCCGCTGCGGGCGGACACCCCCGCCGCGTCCCCTGCCCGCCGTACGCGGGTCTCCGTCCGTGTTTGTGCAGGTCAGGGGCGCGTCGAGTTGGATCGTACAGGTGTTCGGGAATGGGGGTATGGTGGAGGTGGAACTGATGTTCGATAGCCGATTGGGGCTCATGAGTACGGGAGGTGTGGGTGCCGGGCTTCACGCATCTGCACACCGTCTCCGGGTTCTCCTTGCGCTACGGCGCCTCGCACCCGGAGCGGCTGGCCGAGCGCGCCTCGGAGCGGGGGATGGATGCCCTCGCCCTCACTGACCGGGACACCCTCGCGGGCGCGGTTCGTTTCGCCAAGGCCTGTGCGCGGGTCGGTGTTCGTCCTTTGTTCGGGGTGGATCTGGCGGTCGGGGAGCCTGTGCGCCGGGAGCGGCGTCGTACCCCTGTGCGTGGGGGTGCCTTTGTCGATGAGTCCGTTCCTCGCGTGACCTTCCTTGCCCGTGACGGGGCTCGGGGGTGGGCCGATCTGTGCCGGCTGGTCAGCGCTGCTCATGGGGGCGGCGACGGGGCGCCTCGGCTTGACTGGGGTGACAACCGTGGTGACGGGCTGGTGGTGCTGCTGGGGCCTGAGTCCGACGTGGGGCGTGCTCTGGCCGCGGGGCGGCCGGATCGTGCCGCCAGGTTGGTGGGGCCCTGGAGGGATGTCTATGGGGACGGTCTGCGGTTGGAGGTCGTCTGGCATGGGCGGGCGGGGACCGGGAGCGGTTCTCTGCGGCTTGCCGCTCGTACGGTGGGGTTCGCGGTCGAGCAGGGGATCCGGCCTGTGCTCAGCAACGCCGTGCGGTACGCCGACCAGGGGCTGGGGGGCGTGGCCGATGTTCTGGACGCCGCGCGTCGGCTGGTTCCGATCGACCCCGGGAAGGAGCTGGACTCCGGCGAGGCCTGGCTGAAGGGGGGCGGGGCCATGCTGGAGATCGCCGAGCGGGTTGTGGAGGCTGCGGGGTACCGGCGTGACCTCGCCCCTCGGCTGCTGGCGGAGGTGGAGGCTGTTGCCGCCATGTGTGTGGTCGATCCCGAGGACGATCTGGGCATGGGGGCTGTTCATTTCCCTGAGGCGCGTCTGGTGGGGGCCGGGCGGCGCAGTGCCCAGCGGGCGCTGGCCTCACGGGCGGCTGCGGGGATGGTGTCGCGGGGATATGAGGGGCGGAGGCAGTACTGGGAGCGGATGCATGACGAGTTGGGGATCATCGCCCATCATGGGTTCGCTTCTTATTTCCTGACGGTCGCTCAGGTGGTCGATGACGTACGGGAGATGGGGATTCGGGTTGCCGCTCGGGGGTCCGGGGCCGGGTCGTTGGTCAATCATCTTCTGGGTATCGCGCATGCCGATCCCATGGAGCACGGGTTGTTGATGGAGCGCTTCCTGTCGAGGGAGCGTGTTGTCCTGCCCGATATCGACATCGACGTGGAGTCCGCTCGCCGGCTGGAGGTCTATCGGGCGATCATCGAGCGGTTCGGTGCCGAGCGGGTGGCCACGGTTTCCATGCCCGAGACGTATCGGGTGCGGCATGCCATTCGGGACGTGGGCGCTGCCTTGTCCATGGATCCGGCCGATATCGATCGCATCGCCAAGTCCTTTCCGCATATCCGGGCGCGCGATGCTCGCGCCGCATTGGAGGAGCTGCCCGAGCTGAAGCGGCTCGCGGGGGAGAAGGAGCGGTACGGCAGGTTGTGGGAGCTGGTCGAGGCTCTGGACGCTCTGCCGCGCGGTGTGGCCATGCATCCGTGCGGAGTGATCCTTTCCGATGCCTCTCTGCTGTCGCGTACGCCGGTCGTGCCGACCAGTGGGGAGGGGTTTCCCATGTCGCAGTTCGACAAGGAGGACGTCGAGGATCTCGGGCTGCTCAAGCTCGATGTGCTCGGGGTGCGGATGCAGTCGGCCATGGCGCATGCGGTGGGCGAGGTGGAGCGGGCCACCGGGGAGCGGATCGATCTGGATTCCCTGAAGGACGGGGATGCCGAGACGTATCGGCTGATTCGGTCCACCGAGACGCTGGGGTGCTTCCAGATCGAGTCGCCGGGGCAGCGGGATCTGGTCGGGCGGCTTCAGCCGGCCACTTTCCATGACCTGGTCGTCGACATCTCGCTGTTCCGGCCGGGGCCGGTGGCCGCCGACATGGTGCGGCCCTTCATCGAGGCGCGGCACGGGCGGGCGCCGGTGCGTTGTCCGCATCCGGATCTGGAGGGGCCGCTGCGGGACACGTACGGGGTCGTCGTCTTTCACGAGCAGATCATCGACATCGTCGCCATCATGACCGGGTGTGGGCGCGGTGAGGCGGACCGGGTGCGGCGGGGGTTGTCCGACGCGGAGTCGCAGGGGCGGATCCGGGTGTGGTTCGCACAGCGGGCGGAGGAGCGCGGGTACGACGCAGAAACGATTCGGCGGACGTGGGAGATCATCGAGGCGTTCGGCAGTTATGGGTTCTGCAAGGCACATGCGGTCGCTTTTGCCGTGCCGACGTATCAGTCGGCGTGGCTGAAGGCGCATCATCCGGCCGCCTTCTATGCCGGGCTGCTCACGCATGACCCCGGGATGTATCCGAAGCGGCTGCTGCTGGCGGACGCGCGGCGGCGTGGGGTGCCGATCCTGCCGTTGGACGTGAACCGGTCGGCGGTCGATTATCGGGTCGAACTGGTGTCTGATTCGCCTGTGGTGTGGGGGCTTCGGCTGGCTCTTTCCGATGTGTATGGCATCAGTGAGGCCGAGGCGGCTCGGATCGCGGAGGGGCAGCCCTATGTCTCGCTGCTGGACTTCTGGGAGCGGGCCCGGCCGAGTCGGCCCCTGGCCGGACGGCTCGCGCAGGTGGGGGCGTTGGATGCCTTCGGCGCCAATCGGCGTGATCTGCAACTTCACTTGACCGAGTTGCATCGGGGGGCACGAGGTGTCGGTGGTGGTCAACTGCCCTTGAGCGGAGGGCGGGAGGCTGCCTCTGCAGGGCTGCCCGATCTGTCCGCGGCGGAGCGGCTCAGTGCCGAGCTGGGTGTGCTGTCCATGGACGCCTCGCGCAACCTGATGGACGACCACCAGGAGTTCCTGCGGGAGTTGGGCGTGGTGTCGGCGCGGCGGCTGCGGGAGGCGCGGCACGGGGAGACGGTGCTGGTCGCCGGAACCAAGGTGGCCACCCAGACGCCGCCGATCCGGTCCGGCAAGCGCGTCATCTTCACCACGCTGGACGACGGGACGGGACTGGTCGACCTTGCCTTCTTCGACGACTCCCATGACGCGTGTGCGCACACCGTCTTCCATTCCTGGCTGCTGCTGGTGCGCGGAGTGGTGCAGCGGCGTGGTCCGCGCAGTCTCAGTGTGGTCGGCGCCGCCGCCTGGAACCTCGCCGAGCTGACCGAGCTGCGCGCCGAGGGCGGCCTGAGCGAGGTGGCCGCGCGGCTGGCGGAGCCGGTGGGGGAGGAGGCCGACGGGGACCGGGACCCGACCCATGGCCGTCGTATCCGTATGTCCACCGGATACGCGATGCACCCGTGGGCCGATCTGCGACCGGCGGGCCAGGACCCTTCACAGGTACGGAAGTTGTGGCACCAGAGTCCGGGGAGTGCGGGATGACCATCCTCTGCGTACGTTTCCAGCTGCCTCCGATGTACGAGGCCGCCCTGCCGGGGCTGCTCGGGCTGCTGGAGGAGTTCACGCCGGTCGTCGAGGCCCTGCCGCCCGACGGTGCGCTGCTCGATCTGCGGGGCGCCGAGCGCTACTTCGGGCGCAGCGCCGTCGAGTTGGCGGCTGTGCTGCGGGTGCGGGCGCTCGCGCTGTACGGCGTCGACTGCGTGATCGGCGCCGGGCCGGGGCCGATGCTGGCCCGCATGGCGCTGCGCGACGCCCGGCCCGGGGTGACCTGTGTCGTTCCCGAAGGGCCGGACGCCCTCGCGGAGTTCCTCGCCAGGCGGCCCGTCATCGCGCTTCCCGGCGTCGGGCCCGCGACCGCCCGCACCCTGTGCGAGTACGGGCTCGACACCCTCGGCCGGGTCGCCGGCGCGCCGCTGTCCACGCTCCAGCGGCTGGTCGGCGCGAAGGCCGGCCGCGAGCTGCACGAGAAGGCGAACGGCATCGACCGTGACCGGGTGACCCCGAACGCGGTGTCCCGTTCGGTGTCGGCCGAACGCTCCTTCTCCCGTGACGAGGTGGACTCGTTCCGGCATCGCCGCGCCCTGCTCTCGTCCGCCGACGAGCTGGGTGCCCGACTGCGTTCCCTGGAGAAGGTCTGTCGCACCCTGACCCTCACCGTGCGCTACGCCGACCTCCCCCGCTCTCGAACCGGCTCGAGCGGGGGGACCCCCACCTCGACCACCCGCACCCGCACCCTCGGCGAACCGACCGCGCACTCCGCCGCGCTGACGAGGGAGGCGTACGGCATGTACGAGGCCCTCGGCCTGCAACGCGCCCGCGTCCGCGCCCTCACCCTCCGCGCCGAGGGCCTCGCCCCCGCGGAACAGGCCTCCCGCCAGCTCTCCTTCGACCCCGTCGACGAAAAGGTCCGCCGCATCGAGGAGGTCGCGGACCGGGCCCGCGCGAAGTTCGGGCCGCGGGCTGTGATGCCGGGGACGTTGGCGGCGTGACGCCGGTGATTCCGTGGTCAGTTGGCCCAGGGCGGCGTGATGCGCGTCCCGTCGGCCAGCTCGGCCTCCAGCCCGATGGACGTCGTGACCCATGAGATCGCGGTCTGCTCGGTCGGGTTCTCGACGGCGAGGGTCGCGCCCGGGTTGATGATCACGGTGTCGCCCGCGGAGATGCGCTCGGTGCGGCCGTCGAGCACAGTTCCTTGCTGCCGCTGAGCGGGGTGGCGTGCGAGATGAAGCGGGGGCCATGGATCTCGTGGGTCACGATCGCGCGGCTCGCGCCCGACGGGGCCACGGTCACCGAGCTCGCCGGGCATCTCGGGGTGACGAAGCAGGCGGCCAGTCAACTCGTCGACGAGATCGTGCGGAAGGGGTACGCCGAGCGGCGACCGCATCCCGAGGATGCCCGGGCGCGGCTGGTCGTGCTCACCGAGCGGGGGTGGGCGTGTACCCGGGCGGCGGAGGAGGCGGCCGCCGAGGTCGTGGGGGCGTGGGGCGTCATCCTCGGTGAGGACTCGGTACGCGTGTTGCGGGAGTGTCTGGAGGGGATTGCGGCTTACGGTCCGGTCAGGCCTGTCTGGTGACGGTCCGTAGGCAGGTGGCTGTGTTCCGGGTTTGATGGAAGTTTTTACTGACACGTAGCTTCACAGTGGGGCTACTCGCTCGTAACTTGACGAATGAACAGCATCCTCGTGATCCGGATCACAGGGAGTACGGCCGTCGCACCTCCCTTGAGCCGCAAGGAGATCACACGATGCTGCCCTGGAAGCGAGTGGTCAGACCCCTCACCGCACTCCTGCTGACCGCTGCCGTCGCCGTCGTACCCGCCGCCACCGCCAACGCGGAATCCACGGGGCCCAGCAGTGGTTGGAACGACTTCTCTTGCAGGCCGTCCGCGGCCCACCCCCGTCCCGTCGTGCTGGTCCACGGCACGCTGGGGAACTCCGTCGACAACTGGGTGTCACTGGCGCCGTATCTGAAGGACCGCGGATACTGCGTCTTCTCCCTCGACTACGGGCAACTGTCCGGCGTCCCCGTCTTCTACGGCCTCGGGCCCGTCGACAAGTCGGCAGAGCAGCTGTCGGTCTACGTCGACAAGGTGCTCGGTGCCACCGGAGCCGCCAAGGCCGACCTGGTCGGTCACTCCCAGGGCGGCATGATGCCCCGCTACTACCTGAAGTTCCTCGGCGGCGCCGCCAAGGTGAACGCCCTCGTCGGCATCGCCCCCAGCAACCACGGCACCGACCTCAACGGCCTCACCAGCCTGCTGCCGTACTTCCCCGGCGCCGAGGACCTGATCAAGGCCACCACCCCCGCCATGGCCGACCAGATCACCGGGTCCGACCTCCTCACCAAGCTCAACGCGGGCGGCGACACCGTCCCCGGCGTCCACTACACCGTCATCGCCACCAAGTACGACGAGGTGGTCACCCCCTGGCGCAGCCAGTTCCTGAGCGGAACGGACGTCAAGAACGTCCTGCTCCAGGACCTGTGCTCGCTCGACCTCTCCGAGCACGTGGCGATCGGCACCACCGACCGGATCGCCTTCCACGAGGTCGCCAACGCCCTCGACCCCGCGCACGCCACCCCCACCACCTGCGCGTCGGTCTTCAGCTGAGGCCGACTCCGAGGTCGTGCGCATCCCCGGGGCCTGACCGGCCGAACCGCCGGTCAGGCCCCGGGCTTTGATGGGTACTGTGCGCGGCATGACACATGAAGGGGTCCAGAGCGCGGGGGTCCGCGCGGCCGTCGCCGCCGACGTGCCGGCCGTGAAGGCCGTGACCGACATGGCGTACCACCACTACATCGAGCGCATCGGAGTAGTGCCACAACCCATGGAGGCGGACCACATGGCGAACGTGGCGGGCGGAAAGGTGTTCGTCACCGGGTCGCCCGTGATCGGTCTCGTCGTGGTCGAGGCGTTTTCGGACCACCTGTTTCTCGACAGCATCGCCGTCCGCCCCGACGCGCACGGCACCGGCGTCGGCGGGCGGTTGCTGCGCTTCGTGGACGTCCGCGCGCGGGAGTTGGGGCTGAGCGAGGTGCGGCTCTACACCAATGCCCTGATGTGGGAGAACCAGAAGATCTATCCGCGGTACGGCTACGAGGTGGTGGAGCGGCGGGTGGACGGTCCCTGCGACCGCATCCACTACCGCAAGCGGCTCGACTGACCGGCCGGGGCCGATTGTCAGTGGCGGGTGCCACGCTTGGGTCATGACGACGAACGGGAGCGATCGCATGGCTGTGGCAGGGGTGGACGTCGACTGGGACGCCGAGGCGCGCGGCTTCGACGAGGAGCCGGATCACGGGCTGCGCGACCCCGAGGTCCGTGCGGCATGGGCCGAGCGGCTCGCGGCGTGGCTGCCCGCACCGGCCGCCGATGTGCTCGACCTCGGGTGCGGCACCGGCAGTCTGTCGCTCCTCGCCGCCGAGCAGGGGCACCGGATCACCGGCGTCGACCGGTCCGCGCGCATGACGGAGCTGGCCCGCGCCAAGTTCGGACAGGCCGGCCGGCAGGCGGTGTTCCTCGACGGTGACGCGGCCGCGCCGCCGGTGGGGGAGCGGCGGTTCGACGTCGTTCTCGTACGGCATGTGCTGTGGACGCTGCCCGACCGCGTGCTGGCGCACTGGCGGGAACTGCTGCGGCCCGGAGGGCGTTTCGTGCTGGTCGAGGGGGTGTGGGGGACGATCGCACCGGTCGGGATATCCGCCGGCCGGCTCACCCGGCTGCTGGAACCGCTCGCCGCGTCCGTGCGTGTGGAGCGGCTGTCGGACGACGCCCGGCTGTGGGGGAAGGACGTGGACGACGAGCGGTACGCGGTGGTGGCGACGGTGTGAGCCCGGCCGGCCGGTCAGGCCAGCAGCGTCGTGAAGTCGTCCGTGCGGGCCAGGGACTCCAGCTCGTCCAGCGCGGCGACGGCGGCGGCCGCCGCCTGGGGGTCCCGGTCCGCGAGGCCGCTCTCCGCGAACTCGTCCTCGTCCAGGCGCCGTACGTCCTTGCCGTCGGCGGAGCGCCACAGGTCCAGGTCGAGGTCCTCGACGACCAGGTCCGCGCCGGTGAGGGTGGCCGGGCGGGTGATGTCGCAGTACCAGCCCTTGAGGGAGCCGTCGGCGGCGCGGACCTCCTTCACCGCGTACCAGCGGTCGCGCCAGTAGTACTCGGTGAAGACGTCACCGGGTTCGAAGCGCACGAAGCCGAAGTCACGGGTGCCGGCCCCCGCCCAGGCGGCGCGTACGGTGATCCGGGTGCCGTCGTCGTCGAGCAGCTCGCTCGCGTAACGGATCTTCGTACGGCCGCCCTTGACGAGGACGACGTCCACAAGGCGTGCGGGATCAGCCGAGTTCGCGGACATAGCGCACCTCCGTTCCACAGATCTCGTAGCCGAGCCAGCGGTTCACCACGAGCATCGGGTCGTTGCCGGTGTCGTTGCCCGTGAGCGCCTCGGTGTACCCGGCGGCGCGGGCGCGGTGCAGGGAGTCGTTCTTCACGAGCTTGGCCAGACCGCGGCCGCGGAAGGCGCGGGCGGTGCCGGTCATGGCGGTGGCGATGGGGGTCCCCCCGCTCGAGCGGAGTCGAGAGTGGGGGAGGGTGCCGCCGTCGGTCCACGCCACGCTGAACGCGGCGGGGCGGCCGTCGACGACGGCGACCGAGGTCAGCTCCCGGTCGAGCAGCGGGTGCTGCCAGCTCTCCTCGACCCACGCCTCGAAGTCGGTGAACTCGGAGTCGACATCGCTCGGTTCGTCCGCCATCGTCTCCGCGTCCAGGGTGAACAGCGGGCGCGGGTCGTCCGCGTAGTCGGCGGCCGTGCGCAGTTCGACGCCGGGCGGGAGGGGCTGCCGGGGCGGCAGCGTGTCCTTGGTCAGGTCGCGGCGCAGGAAGTGGGCGGAGCGGCTGCTCCGGTATCCGTGCCGCTCGGCGAAGGCGCGGTTGCCGGGCCCGTCCAGGACCCAGGCGAACAGCTTGGTCGCGCCGTGCGCCGCCAGGTGCTCCTCGGCGGCGCGGACCAGGGCGGTGCCGGCGCCCCGCCCGGTGCGACCCGGATGGACGTAGATGTTGAGGAAGCCCTGGCCGGGCTCCGGGCTGTCATGGGCGAGGCTGGTCTGGGCCGTGCCGATCACCTCGCCGTCCTCCTGCGCGACGAGGGACCGGAAGCGGGCCTTCGGGGACGTGTGGACGAGGCGGTGGAGGATGGCGGCCGGCGTCCACAGGATGAACGGAAGGGCGAGATGGCGGACATGGGCGAAGTCCCCTACGTCGGCGGGGTCCTCCTGGCGGAGGTCGCGCACGGTCACTGTCATGGAGACGCACGTTACGGCGCGGGCAAACGGGTATGCCTCCCATTTTCCGGCGGGTGCGGGACAATCGCTGCGTGACCTTGAAGATCCACATCGACGACAGCGCAGCGCCGTACGAGCAGGTGCGGGCCCAGATCTCCGAGCAGGCCCGGTCCGGGGCGCTGCCCGTGGGATACCGGCTGCCGACCGTGCGCGGGCTGGCCGAGTCGCTGGGGCTGGCCGCGAACACGGTCGCCAAGGCCTACCGGGCCCTGGAGACGGACGGCGTGATCGAGACGCGGGGGCGCAACGGCACGTTCGTCGCGGCCGCCGGCCAGGCCGCGGACCGGGAGGCGGCGACGGCCGCGCAGGCCTACGCCGAGCGCGTACGGCGCCTCGGACTGGGCGAGGCCGACGCCCTCGCCGCCGTACGGGACGCCCTGCGCGCCGCCTACGAGGACTGAACCTGCTGCGTCCGGCAGCGCAGCGACGCCTCAGGAGCGCGCCGCGAGTTCCGCGGGGGTGCGTGTCACCGTCAGGCCCGCCTTCTCCGCCGTCCGCGCGAAGGCCGCCGCGTCCTTCACCGCCGCCCCGCGCGAGTCGTTGTTGAAGTAGGTGAACACGTCGTCGGCGTCGGACCAGGTGGTCGCGATCCGGTCGACCCACGTCTCCAGCGCCTGGGCGCCGTAGCGCGGCCGCGGGCGGGCGCGTCCTTCGTGCAGGCGCAGATAGCCCCAGTCCGTGGTGCGCCACAGTGGGGTGACGGGGTGGGCCTGGACGTCGGCCCAGCACAGGGCCGCGCCCCGCGCCTGAAGGACGTCCCGGGTCTCCCGTGTCCACCAGGTGTCGTTGCGGGGCTCCACCGCGACCCGGGTCCCGGACGGGAAGCAGGCGAGGCAGGCGTCCAGCAGGGGCGGGTCGGCCTGCAGGTTCGGCGGGAGCTGGAGGAGGATCGGGCCCAGATGGGGGCCGAGGCCCGCCGCGTGGCTCATCAGCCGGTGCACCGGCTCCTCGGGATCGCGCAGCCGTTTGATGTGCGTGAGATAGCGGCTCGCCTTCACCGCCACCACGAAGCCCTCGGGCAGCCGGCTGCGCCAGCCCTCGAAGTTCTCCCGCGTCGGCAGCCGGTAGAACGCGTTGTTCAGCTCCACCGTGTCGAAGTGCCGGGTGTACTCCTCCAGCCACAGGCGCATCGGGCAGCCGGCGGGGTAGAGGACGCCCCGCCAGGACTTGTACTGCCACCCCGACGTCCCGACGTACAGGGTCATACGTCCATCAAAGCACCCTCGTATGCGCCGGGCGCGCTACCGGGATTTATTCGCAGTGCCCCGGCGTTCACGCCGGGGGTGAAGCGAATCTGATGGTGGCGACGCGGAGCGTCGCGGATTTAAGGTCCGGCGGAGCCGGACACCGCAGTTCTTCGTCTGCGGTGCGGAGTGTCGCGAGGGCTGGTCCCGGCGGAGCCGGGCGGTGCTCACACCGGCCGGTTCTGCTGTTCGATGTACTGCTTGACCACGGTGAGCGGGGCGCCGCCGACGGTTCCGGCGAAGTAGGAGCCGGACCACAGCTTGTTGGCCCGCCAGTAGTGGCGTACCAGGTCGGGGAACTCCTGGCGCAGACGGCGCGAGGAGACGCCCTTGAGGGAGTTGACCAGCTTGGTCACGGCGACCTTGGGCGGGAAATTCACCAGCAGGTGAACGTGGTTGTCCTCGCCGTTGAACTCCACCAGCTCGCACTCGAAGTCCGTGCACACGGATCGCATGATCTCCTCCATGCGCACAGTGCCTACCAGACGGACCCAAGCCCCTCGATGTCCGGGAGTGGACGTGCGCCGCCTGCGGCGCGGTCCACGACCGGGACATCAATGCCGCGATCAACGTGAAGACGGCCGCCGGACTGGCGGTATCGGCCTGCGGAGCGCCGATGAGACCAGAACTCGCTCTGGCACAGCGCGAAGAAACAGGAAGCCACGGATTCCCGACCCAAGCCCGTGCCGCGTAGCGGCACGGGAATGGAACGGAAGGCCAGAATCCTCGGGCTTCAGCCCGAGGTGCAAGTCAAAGATACAGCCCCGCGTCCGCCTCGTCCCGGGCTCCCGGCACCGAGGTCGGGGAGGCGCCCCGGCGCAGCGCGTACAGCTCGGCCAGCGTCGCCCCCTCGCGGGCCACGCCCTCCTCCGTGCCCAGCCAGTTCACGGCCTCGCGGCGGGTCAGCGGCCCCACCTCGATACGGGCCAGGCAGCGGCCGGGGCGCACCACGGCGGGATGCAGGCGCTCCAGGTCCTCGTTGGTGGTGACACCGACCAGGACGTTGCGGCCCTGGCCGAGCAGGCCGTCGGTGAGGTTGAGCAGCCGGGACAGGGCCTGGCCCGCCGTGTGCTTGGCCTCGCCCCGGATCAGCTCGTCGCAGTCCTCCAGGAGCAGCAGCCGCCAGCGGCCCTTTCCCGTCGCGTCGTCCTCGCCGATCGCGATGTCCATCAGATAGCCGACGTCGGAGAACAGGCGCTCGGGGTCGAGGACGCAGTCCACCTGGCACCAGTCGCGCCAGGAACGGGCGAGCGTGCGCAGCGCCGAGGTCTTGCCGGTGCCCGGCGGTCCGTGCAGCAGCAGGAGCCGGCCCGCGATGTCCTCGGGCGTCGTCTTCATCAGGCGGTCCATCGCCTCGGCCACCGGGGCCGTGTAGTTGGGGCGCACCTCGTCCCAGGTGCCCGCCGAGATCTGGCGGGTCGTACGGTGCGGGCCGCGCCTCGGGGAGACGTACCAGAAGCCCATCGTCACGTTCTCGGGCTGCGGTTCCGGCTCGTCCGCCGCGCCGTCCGTCGCCTCGTCGAGCATCTGGGCCGCGAGCTCCGCGGTGGTCGCGGTCACCGTGACGTCGGCGCCGCGGTTCCAGCGCGAGATCAGCAGGGTCCAGTCGTCGCCCTCCGCGAGGGTCGCGCTGCGGTCGTCGTCGCGGGCCACACGCAGCACACGGGCGCCGTGCGGCAGCAGCGTCGCCCCGGAGCGGACCCGGTCGATGGTGACCGCGTGCGAGTACGGCTGCTCGCCCGTCGCGAACCGGCCGAGGAACAGCGCGTCGACGACGTCGGACGGCGAGTCGGAGTCGTCGACGTGGAGCCGGATCGGCAGGGCGTCGTGCGGGTTGGCAGACATGCCGCCATGATCCGGCACACAGGCGGCGCATGCACCCCGTTTCCCCCAGGGCGCGTTGAGTGTCGTGTGCTCCGTGCGGCGGATGTGGCGTCGCCGCGGCACCGGCCGGCCGCCCCTTCGGCCGTGACGAAGCCGTGCGTCGCCGAGACCTGCCCGGCGCCCGGCTCCCGCCGACACTGTTGTCCTTGATGACACGTCATGGGGGGAATGCGGGTACGGGGACGACGCGGCGGTGGCGGCTCACCGCTCTGCTCGGCGTGGGCGCGGCCGTACTGGCCCTGATGGTGACCCTGATCGCCACGCTTCCCGGGGACGGCGGCAGCACCGCCGGAACCTCGCGCGAGGGCGACAAGGCGCACGGCACGCCGGCGACCCCGCCGACCCGGGCGGAGCCGTACGTGGGCTGGGGATTCACCCACACCCAGTACAGCGCCGACGAGGGCGGCGCGGCGGCCACCGGGCGTGTCGCCGAGCGGCTGGCGGCGAGCGCGGGGCTGCCGCAGAACCAGGCCATCATGGGCTGGGGTGCCGACAACCCCGAGCCGGTGAAGGGGCGTTACGACTTCGGCGCGCTGGACCGCCGTATCGACTTCGTCCGTCGCTCCAAGGGCACCCCGGTCATCACCCTGTGCTGTTCGCCGGACTGGATGAAGGGCGGCAGGTCCGGTGCCGGCGACACCGACTGGAGCCAGGCTGCCCTGGAGACCGCGCCGCCCCCCGCCCACTACCAGGACTTCGCCGACCTCGCGGCGACGGTCGCCAGGCGCTATCCGGACGTACGCCACTTCATCGTCTGGAACGAGTTCAAGGGCTTCTGGAACGACGTCAGGGGCCGCTGGGACTACGAGGGGTACACCGCGATGTACAACCTCGTGTACAAGGCGCTGAAGAAGGTCGACCGAGACATCATGGTCGGCGGCCCCTACCTCGTCATGGACAGCGTCGACCCGCGCCAGGGCGACGCCTCGAAGACCTTCAAGGGGCCCTGGGGCGCCATGGACCAGCGGGTCCTCGACGCCTTCGACTACTGGAACACCCACAAGGCGGGCGCCGACTTCGTGGTCGTCGACGGCTCCAGCTACACCAACGACGACGAACTGCTGCTCGACGAGTTCGCGGCCACCGACAAGCTCACGGCCGTCGGCGACTGGGTGCGCCGCAGGACCCGGGACCTGCCGCTGTGGTGGGCCGAGTGCTACGTCGAGCCCGCCGACGCCGACGACGAGCGCAAGGGCTGGTCCGAGCCCCACCGCGACGCCGTCCAGGCCGCCGGGATGATCGCCATGGCCAAGGGCGGCGCCGACTCCGGCCGGGTACGACTGCGCGCGCACCGAGGAGACCGCCGCGAGGATGTCGTCCCAGCGGTCCTCGGTGTACACGCAGATCACGACGGAGATGCCGGGCTCTCTCAAGACACCTCTCCCGCGGCCGAGTCGAGCGCGGCCGAGTCGAGCGCGACCGCGTCGAGCCGCACGGCGTCCAGGCCGGCCGCGCCCGGCAGCGGCGACTGCCGCTCGCGGCGGCGCAGCTCACGCCGGTTGGACCCGTGACGGCGCGTCCGAGTCGGTGAGCGCGAGGAACGCGCCCACCGCGCAGGTGGCCGTCACGGCCCCCGCGAGCAGCGGAGACAGGACCCTCCCCGGACCCGTCGATGGCCGCCCGGCACCGACTTCCGAAGGTGTCCTGATGCGCGACGTCTGCATGGCCGACTTTGCCCCCCGAAGTGCCGGATGCCGGGCTTCAATGTCGCGCAGCGCCAACGAGCCCGTCAAGAAGCACAGTTGGTGACTCATCCGGATTTGGCAGCGTAGGGAATCGGACAAGGCGGCCGGTTCGTAACGGAAGCTGTTGAGTCCTGAAAAAAGTCTTGGCATGGACACTTCCCGTCAACGCGCGTAGTTGGTACCACAGTTGAGGCAGAGATCCTGCTAATGGGAGGTTCCATGAGACGTTTCCGACTTTCGGCTTACGTGAGCGCGCTCCTCCTCGCCGCCGGCTTCGCCCTCACCGGGGCGGCCGAGGCGCAGGCGTCCCCCCAACTCGCCATCACCGGCGGCTATGTGTCCCTGGGTGACTCCTACGCGTCCGGTGTCGGAGCGGGCAACTACATCAGCACCAGCGGCTCGTGCGACCGCAGCACGAACGCGCACCCGTACACCTGGAACGCGGCGCACCACCCCGCGTCGTTCGCCTTCAACGCCTGCTCCGGCGCCACGACGGACGACGTGATGGCCAACCAGCTCGGCTCGCTCAACTCCTCGACCGGCCTCGTCTCCGTCACCGTCGGAGGCAATGACGCGGGCTTCTCCGACGTCATGATGACCTGCGTGGTCGGATCCGACAGCGACTGCGTCAACCGGATCAACACAGCGAAGGCGTACATCAACAACACGCTGCCCGGCAAACTCAACACCGTCTACTCGGCCGTCCGCGGCCGTGCCCCGTCGGCTCGCGTGGTCGTGCTCGGCTACCCCCGCTTCTACAAGCTCAACGTGGCAGGGTGCGTCGGCCTGTCCGAGACCAAGCGCTCCGCGATCAACAGTGCGGCCGACACCATAGACGGCGTCATACAGAACCGCGCCGCTGCCTACGGCTTCGTCTTCGGTGACGTCCGCACCACCTTCGCCGGCCACGAGCTCTGCACCGGCGACGACTGGCTGCACAGCGTCGACTGGGGCGACTTCGGCCAGTCCTACCACCCGACCGCTCTCGGTCAGAACAACGGCTACCTGCCGGTGCTCACCAACGCGGCGGGCTGAACCGTCACGTCAGACCTGCGGCGCCCGAACCTCAGGGTGATGCCGTAGGTGAGGCGGAGGCCCCGTCCGTCGGGGTCTCCGTCGTCTCGCAGCGCACCGAGAACGGGACGGCCTCGGACGCCGTCCGCACCGGACCGCGCACCTCCACATGGATCTCGTTCTCGACGGTCCCCAACGCGTCGTACGTCGTGACGACCACCTTGTCCCGCTTGGACGCGCCGCCCCCCTCCGGGAACGCCAGCGTCTTCCAGCCCGGGTCGGACACCGTCCCGTGCTTCGCCACCCACCGGTACTCCACCCTCGCGGGCAGCCGGCCAACCGTGAACGTCGCCGTGAAGGCCGGCGCGTGCGCGGCCGGCGGCGGACAGGGCCCGGAGTACGAGGTGTTCTCGCCCGTCAGCGTGACGCGCACCGTCTGCGCGGGGCGGCTGCTCGGCGGATCGCTGCTCGGGGACTTCGATGGCGCGTCGCTCGTCGATGACTCGGAACTATGAGTGGGCGCGGGCGTGTTGACGCTCACGCTCGGATCGCCCCCGGTCGCACGCCCGTCGCCGCGGTTGTCGTCGCGGTTCAGCAGCGCGTACGTCAGCCCGCCCAGCGCGAGCGCGAGGGCGAGCAGCCCCGCGACCAGGACGGCGACGGACCGGCGGTCGCGGCGCGGCTCGGAACCCGTGGTCCAGGCGTCCGCCGGTCCGGCAGGCAGGGGCATCGGCGGGGTCGGGGACTGCGGCTGCGGCGACGCCGCGACCGTCGTGGCCTCCGGTGCCGCCGCGTACCCGGCGCCCGCGCGCGGCGTACCTCCCCCAGAGGGGGCACCCCCAGCCGCGACGAGCCGCAGGTCCCGTTCGGCCACGTCGGCGGGCAGCCGCTCGGCCGGATCCTTGCGCAACAGGCCCTCGATGACCGGGGTCAGTGGTCCGGCGTGGCGCGGCGGCGGGAACTCCTCGTCGACGACGGCCCGCAGCGTGCCGAGCGGGGTGTCCTGCCGGAACGGCGAACTGCCCTCGACGGCCGCGTACAGCAGCACGCCCAGCGACCACAGGTCCGACTCGGGGCCCGGTGTGCGCCCCAACGCCCGCTCGGGGGACACGAATTCGGGCGAGCCGATCACCTCGCCGGTCATCGTCAGCTGTGAGCTGCCCTCGACCATGGCGATGCCGAAGTCGGTGAGCACCACCCGGCCGTCGTTGGCCAGGAGCACGTTGCCCGGCTTCACGTCCCGGTGCAGCACCCCGGCGGCGTGCGCGGCCCGCAGCGCGGACACCACCTGCGCGCCGACGTCCGCGGCCCGCTGCGGGGACAGCGGACCCTCCGCCTCCAGCACGTCGGCGAGGGACAGCCCGCGGACCAACTCCATGACGACCCAGGGCCTTCCGCCCTCCAGCGCCACGTCGTACACCATCACCACGTTGCGGTTCGCGACCCGGGCCGCGGCCCACGCCTCGCGCTCCAGACGGGCGTACATCCGCTCGACGTCCGGGGCGGGCAGCCCGGCCGGGGCCCGCACCTCCTTGACGGCGACCTCGCGGTGCAGCACCTCGTCACGGGCGCGCCACACGGTTCCCATGCCGCCCTCGCCGAGCGGGGACAGGAGACGGTAGCGGCCACCGATCACACGTTCACTGCCCGGCACTTCGGTCACGGGAGCCCCCCACGGCATCGCGCGCGATTTCTCGACAAAGTAGCTCACCCGAACGCGGAAGCCGCCCCCTTGAGCACCAGTCCGACGCCCAGGGCCACGACGACGCACGCGGACGCCAGGGGCGTCGTCCGGCGTACGAGTGCGGCCACGGGGTGGGTGGTCCAGCGGGGGCGCCTCTCCATCACCCGGGTCATTCCCGTACCCAGCCTGACGACGGCGAACCCGGCCGCGGTCAGAGTCAGCGCGAGTCCGGCGCCGTACGCGACGACGAGCAGCAGCCCGAACCAGGCCTGACCCAGCGCCGCCGCACCGACCAGGACCACCACGGCGGACGGGCTGGGCACGAGCCCGCCCGCGAAGCCGAGCAGGATCGTGCCCCGCAGGGTCGGCGCGACGGGGTGGGTGTGGGTATGGCCGCCGTGCGTGTGCGTGTGGAGCGGTGGAGCAGCTCCGGCGTGCGCTCCGACCAGGGCCAACTGGCGTTCTGGAACGGCATGGTGGACGTGCTGGTGAGGCGCGTCCGTGGGGGACCGGTGGGGCCAGGCCCGTCGTACGAGGGTCACGCCCGCGCCCGTCACCAGCATCCCGCTCGCGATGCCGAGCCAGGCGATCACCGACGGTGTGGCCGCCGAACCGGCTGTGACCAGCAGCCCCAGCGCGACGACGCCCAGGGTGTGGGTGACCGTGACCGACGCGGCCAGCGGCAGTACGTCCTTCAACCGGGCCCGGCCACCGCGGGCGGCGGCCGTCGCGGCCATCAGCGTCTTGCCGTGGCCTGGGGCGAGCGCGTGCAGCGCGCCCAGACCGGTCGCGATGACCAGCGCGAGGGCGGCGAAGCCGAGGGTGCGGTCGTGGCGCGCGACGAGGTCGTCCAGGGCGCGCGTCCAGCGGTCGACGCCACGCGGCAGGACGGAGGCGGCGGGGGAGTCCTGCCGCTGCTCCCCGAGGGCCGGTCCGCCCGCGCGCACGCGTACGGTGGCGCTGGTGGTGTCGTCCGGCGACGTCAGCAACTCCGTTGGGTAGTGGGTGAGTTCTCGCGAGCGCGAACCAGCGGGGACGTCCGAGGCGGTGAGCGTCGTCCGGTCGCCGCGTGCGGTGATCTCCCGCCAGCCGGGGCCGGTGGAGGCGCCCGCGCTGTGGAAGCCGAGCGTGACGGTGCCGGCCTCGGGGAGCCGCGCGGTGAGCCGGCACTCCACGCGCAGGGTGTCGAGCCCGGCCTGCCCCGGGCGCAGCCGCGCGGTGCTGTCGCCGACGGTCAGGTCGGTCCTGCGGCCGTCGACCGTGAGCGTGCTGCCCTCGGCGGCCGCCGCGCACCGCCGCCGCGCCCACTCGGCCAGGCCGAGGCGTTCGATGCCGGGCCTGGCCTGGGTCGCCGGGATCTCGGCGAGGTCCTCGACGTGGTTGACGCGGAGCCGGCCGGGAGCGGCGACGAGACCGTCGTAGCGGTTGACGGTGAAGTTGCCGAGGGGGTGAGCGCTCGCGCTCGTGGTGGGGCCGAGCACGAGTGCGCAGGCGGTCGTGAGGACCGCCGCCGCCGAGGCGAACAGCCGACGGGGCTTCACCGGGCCGCCTCCGAACTCTTCAGCGCCGTACGGGCGTTGCGCGCACCCAGCGGCGAGAAGCCGGGGTTCAGCTTCAGAGCCGATGTGAGAGACGCGCGGCCGTCCGCGCGGTGACCGGCGGCGAGTTCGATGGTGCCGCGGTGGTAGAGGAACGACGCGTTGCGGTAGCCGGTGGCCGTGGCGCGGCGGGCGTAGGGGAGGGCCTGCCGGTCCTCGCCGTTGACGTGCAGCGCCCAGGCGAGGGCGTCCGCCGTGTGCACGGTGCGGCGGCGGGCCCACTCGGCGCGGGCGGCCTTCAGGGCGGCCGCCCTGTCACCGTGGTCGGCGGCGGCGAGCGCGGTGTCGAGATCGGCGTTGACGCCGCCCGCGCGGGCCAGCGCGATCCAGGCGTCGACGAGGGCGTACTGCTCGCGGGCCCTCGCCCGGTCGCCGTCCGCCCCTCGGGCCTCGTACAGCTCGCCGAGCTCCACGAGCGGGCCGGGCAGCGGATACCGCGCGACGACGAGCTCCAACCCCTTGATGGCGGCGCCCCGTTGACCACTCGCGGCCTGGGCGCGGGCCCGCCCCTCGAGGGCGGGGAGGTAGTGATCGTCGGCGGCGAGAGCGCGGGCGTGAAAGGAGAGGGCGCTCTCGTAGTCGCCCTGGTTCCAGGCGAGTTGACCGAGCTGGGCGGCGACGTACGCGACGTCCCCGGGGGAGGTGGCGCCGGCCAGAGCCTGCTTCAGTACGCGGCGGGCGGTCCGTACGTCGCCGCGCAGCTCGTGGACGTAGGCGTACCGCGTGAAGACCGGGATGCCCGGACGGCGTTCGTCGGCGGTGTCGGCGGCCTGGGAGGCCTCGTCGTAGCGGCCGAGTTCGACCAGGGCGTCGATGCGGGAGGACAGGGCGCGTTCGCTGTACGGGTTCTGGCCCAGGGCCCGGTCCGCGGCGGTGAGGGCGTACGGGAAGTCGTGCCGGGCGGCGGCGAGGGCGGCGCGGTCGGCCAGGGCCTGGTCGTTGTCCGGGGCGAGGCGGAGCGAACGGGCCAGGGCCTTCTCCGCCTGCGGGTAGCGGGCCGGGTCGCCCTTGGCCCGTGCCTGTTCGACGTAGGCGAGCCCGAGCGTGGCCCAGGCTCCCGAGTCCCTCGGCTGGCCGCGCAGGTGGGCCTGGAGGGCGGCGATGGCGGATTCGAGGTCGCCGCCGGCCGTGAGCCCGGGCGGCACGGCGTCGGACGCGGCCGCCACGGTCGCCGCCGGCCGGTCGTCCCGTGCCGCCCCGACGGCGACGGCCCCGCCCGTGAGCGCGACGGCCAGCAGGACCGCACACCCGGCCAGCCGGGCGGCCCGCGGGCGACGGCTCGCAGGAGCGTGCCGCTCCTCTGCGGGCGGCAGGTCCTCCGACGGCGGGATCGCCGCCGGGCCCGCCAACTCGACTGGTTCTGCTGGCTCATTGCCGGTCGTGCGCGGGGTCATGCCCTGTACTCCTCGGTCGCCTGAGGGATCGCGTGCGGGGTGGCGCGGCCCGCGCCGTGGGGGATGTGGGGGACGCGGGCCGCGCCGGTCGGTGGGGCCGGGCCGGGTCAGTACGGGCGCTGCAGCCGGCGCCGCCACCAGGCGAGGGCGGTGCCGATCAGCAGGATCCCGGCCGCGCCCGAGGCCGCCGAGGCGGCGATCACAACGGTGTCCCCGGAGCCGCCGGCCGACGAGCCCGCCGGCTTCAGGGCGTCGCCGAGCTGGCTGCGTACGTCGGCACCCTTGGTCGTGCCCTGGGCGAGCGCGCCGCGCGAACCGGACGTCGGCTGGGCGACGTACGGGAAGCTCTTCTCGAACTTCTTGTCGTTCTTGTCGACCGCGTCGCCCAAGTCGTTCTTGGCGCCGACCAGTTCGCCCTCGACCACCTGGAGGGAGACGTCGATCACGTCGTCCGTCAGCCGGCGGCCGTTGGGGAAGCCCGCGTTGTCGCCGTCGAGCACGCCCAGCCGCTTGGGGTGGGCGCTCGGCTCGATCGACGTGTTGAGGCGCAGCTCCTCCGCCGGGCGCACGTTCGGCGGCTGGTTGAGTCCCTTGACGCCCTTGAGGAAGACGTCGACCAGGTCGTTGCGGGGCTCGGCGGGGGCCTTGATCTTGTAGATCCCCTCGATGAGCTTGGGCAGTTCGGGGTTGGTGACGTTCTTCAGGAACTGGGCGTCGTCCCAGGGCGCGGACGCGTTGAACTTGTCCTTGTCCTTCTGCGGGTTGACGACCTCGTTGACCAGGGGGCTGCCGAGGCGCGAGACCTGTGTGTAGGAGCCCCGGGCGTTCCGGCGCTGCGTGGTCGACCAGATGCCGACGACCGGCTGGTGCGCAGACTGGCGGATCATGTCGTTCGGCACCTGCAGGGCGATCGTGTTGACGTTGTAGCCCTTGAGCGTGTCCCGGCCGACCTCGGAGAGGTTCCCGCCGTACAGCAGGTCGAAGACGCGCAGGTCCAGGAAGAACGGGTCGTCGGCCTGCCCGGCGAAGGCCGTGGCACCGGCCGCCGTCTTGTACACAGCCTGCGAGCGCAGCTTGCCGTAGTCCGGCATCGACGCCTTGCCGACGTTCGACGGCGCCACGGGGATGTCGTCCGCGAGCTTCGTCCTCGACACCACGTGCTGGTTCTTCAGCTTGACGAGGTCGATGTCGAACGTCTGCGTGATGTTGAGGTCCGGGTCGTCGAGGCTGGTGACCGGGCCTGTGTTGTAGAGGAAGGTGTCGCCGTTCTTGCGATGGGTCCTGAAGGTGTAGCGGAAGAGCAACTCACCTTGCGCGTCGCCGTTGTTGTCGATATGGAGGTCGTACTGGGCGTCGTCCGCGAAGATGTGGAAGTTCGGGCCGCCCGCCGGTTCCTCGAACGGGATCCAGTTCGCCACGATCGTCGTGGTGTCGGGCTTGTCGGGGCTGACGAACGCGTACACGTCCGTGTTGTCGTACTGCGGGGTCCCCGAGATCAGCGGGGCCTCCCGGTGCGAGGAGGCGGAGGCCGCCCCCGGTTCCAGCGTGGCCACTGAGGCGGCCGCGAGCCCCCCCGGCGGCCAGCCCACCACAGATGAGTTGGACCAGGCCTGCGCGTCCCGCACCGCTCCTGGAAAGTAGAGGTGTCATGCCGTCCGTCCTCGGTGTCAACTTGCCTGACACCCGGGCATTCGAAGCGGTGCGCGCCCCGGATTGGCCGACCGCGGAAATTCTTTTCCCCGTCCCCGACCCGCGTTTTCGCCGCCCGGATCCGTAACCCCGTCCGGAGGTGCCTTCGTTGCGAATGCCTGGTGTGACGGGACGGCCGGGGTGCGGCCGCGGAGAGGGGGACCGAGTGGAGGCGGACGAGCTTCTGCTGCTCGTGGCCGGCGGTGACCACACGGCCTTCGAGCAGCTGTACGGACTGGTGTCCGGGCCCGTGTTCGGACTCGTGCGCCGCGTGGTGCGCGACCCCGCCCAGTCGGAGGAGGTCGCCCAGGAGGTGCTGCTCGAACTCTGGCGCTGCGCCGCCCGGTTCGACCCCGCCCGGGGCAGTGCCCTGTCCTGGATCCTCACCCTCGCCCACCGCCGCGCCGTCGACCGGGTGCGCAGCGCCCGCGCGGCTGGCGAGCGCGAGCAGCGCGAGGCCCTGCGCTCCGGGGCACCCGCCTTCGACCAGGTCTCGGAGGAGGTCGAGGCGGGCCTGGAGCGCGAGTGGGTGCGCCGCTGCCTGGACCGGCTGACCGCGCTCCAGCGCCAGTCGGTGACGCTGGCCTACTACGACGGGTACACCTACCGTGAGGTCGCCGAGCGGCTGTCGCTGCCGCTGGGCACCGTGAAGACGCGGATGCGCGACGGGCTGACCCGGCTGCGCCAGTGCCTGGGAGGCGCCGCATGAGCATCCTGGCCCGGCTGTTCCCCCGCGAGGACCCCCACTCGCTCGCCGCCCCCTACGCGCTCGACGCCCTCGGCCCCGCCGAACGCCACCGCTTCGAGCAGCACCTGCGCGCCTGCGACCGCTGCCCCGCCGAGGTCCGCGCCCTCTCCGAGGACGCGGTGCGCCTGGCCTGGTCGACGGCCGCCCCGGCACCGCCCGCGTTGCGCGACCGGGTGCTGGCCGCCGTACGGACGCTGCCGCAGGAACCGGCGGGCGCCCGCGCCGCATGGCGGGAACCGGCGGGCGTGCGCGCCCCGTCGCTGGGACCGGCCGCCGCACGGGCGCGCGGGACACAACTCCCGCCGCACGTCTGGGGCACGCAGCCCGTGCCGGCCCGCACTCGTGCGCCAAGGACGCGCCCCCTGTTCGTCCCGTTCGCCACGGCCACCGCCGCGGCGGCGCTCGTCGTCGCCGGACTGTTCGCGGTGCAGGCCCACAGGACGCAGGACGGGCTGGACGCCGAGCGGGCCCGGGCGCGTGAGATCGCCCACGTGCTCGCGGCGCCCGACGCCCGGGCGAGCAGCGGGAAGGGCGCCCGGGGCGGCAGTATCGCCGTGATCGCCTCCGTCTCCGAGGGGAGGGCGGTCGTCACCCTCGGCGGATACGGCGCACCGCCCGGCGGACGCGTCCACCAGCTGTGGCTGATGCGCCCCCATGTGCCACCGCGCTCCCTCGGTGTGTTCGAGGGCGACACGCCCTTGGTCGCGACCGGGCTGACCACGTCCGCGACGTCACTCGCCGTGACCGTCGAACCGGACGGTGGATCAACGCACCCCACTGGCCAGCCGTTGGCGCAACTCGCCCTGAAATCGGTCGGATTCGGAGAGTAATCGTCAACCTCCTTGTGGGGAAGGTGAATCCTGCGACCGCGATACACGGGTGCCCGTTTGGGACGATAGGGTTACCCTGCCCGGGCCGGGTGGACTCGTACGGGTGGGGAGTGACATGGAGCAGATAACAGTGCGCAGCAGGGCGAGGGTCCCTGCGATCACCTGCGGGAGCAGCGCGAGCAGTTCGCGCCTCGACCGCCACCTCTCGGTGCTGGCGGGACCCGCCATACCGCAGCAGAAGACGGCCGAGGCGACGCTGCTGATGCGTGAGCTGACCTCGCGTCCGCCCACACAGGAACGCAGCGCCCGGGGCACGCGTGTGAGCCGCGTCTCGCTGTTCGCGCCGCTGCGCCGACTGCGCCGCTCGCTGTTCGGCGGCAACAAGCACTGAAACACCCGCGCGCACGCTCGGCTCGCGTGCGCCGAAGGCCCGCGTGTGTGTGAGATGTACCTGGGAACTCACGTGCACGGAGCGCCCGCCTGTACCGACCAGCCCGCGTTCAGGCCGCGACGCCGTCCCGGCGCAGCGCTGCGATCTCGCCGTCCGTCATCCCCACGGCTCGCAGCAGTGCCTCGGTGTGCTGCCCGAGCGCGGGCACGTCCCCCATCCGTGCCTCGTCCCCGCCCGGCAGCGTGATGGGCGGCAGCAACGCCTTCAGCGGCCCGACCGGCGACCCCACCTCCCGCCACCGCTCCCGGGCCGCCAGCTGCGGATGCTCCGCCAGGTCGTCCAGGTCCCTCAGGCGCGCGCACGCGATGCCCGCGCCCTCCAGCCGCGCCAGCGCCTCGTCGGCGTCCAGCGCGCCCAGTGCCTTCGCGACCAGCTCGTCCGTCCGCTCCCGGCGCGCGACCCGCGCCGTGTTCGTCGCGAAGTCCGGATCCACCCCCAACTCGGGCCGCTCCAGCACCTGTTCGGCCAGCCGCCGCCACTCCCGGTCGTTCTGCACGGACACCAGCACCCGGCCGCCGTCCGCGGTCGGATAGGCGTCGTACGGCGCGATGACGGCGTGCGCGAGTCCGGTGCGCGCCGGGGGAGTTCCGCCGTGGAGCGCGGAGTGCAGCGGGTGCCCCATCCACTCCGCGAGCGCCTCCAGCATCGACACCTCGACGGGCCCGCCCCGCCCGGTGGTCCCGCGCCGTACCAGCGCCGCGAGCACTCCGGAGAAGGCGTACATGGCCGCCGCGATGTCCGCCGCCGGGACGCCCGCCTTCACCGGCTGCTCCGGCGTCCCGGTGACCGACACGAGCCCCGCCTCGCACTGCACGAGCATGTCGTACGCCCGCTTGTCCGCGTACGGACCGGACGCGCCGTACCCCGAGATGTCCACGGCGACCAGCCGCGGGTGCGCGGCGCACAGCGTGGCGGCGTCCAGGCCCAGCCGGGCGGCGGCGCCGTGGGCGAGGTTCTGCACGAACACGTCCGCACCGGCGACCAGTCTCCGTACGACCTCCAGACCGCGCGGATCCTTCAGGTCGAGCGCGATCGACTCCTTCCCGCGGTTGCACCACACGAAGTGCGAGGCCAGGCCGCGGGCCGCGGTGTCGTACCCGCGCGCGAAGTCGCCCCCGTCGACACGCTCGACCTTGATGACCCGCGCCCCCAGGTCGGCGAGTTGCCGGGTCGCAAACGGCGCGGCCACGGCCTGTTCGACGGCGACGACGGTGATGCCCTCCAGGGGCAGGGGGAGCCGGTCCATGGAACCGATCATGACCCGGACCTGCCCCCTTTGTCAGTAGCTCAGTACCTCATTAGCCGGTCAGTGCTGCCCGCGCTAGATGAGCGCGAACTGGCCCTCCGGCCCTCCTCGTGGTGGTCCAGGACCGTGGCGGGGCCTCGGGTCGCGCGAGGGAGGGGGAGGACGCCTGCCTTGTGGAGGTCGGTGGGGGTGATGGGGTTCGTGACCTTCAACGACGCCTGTTGTGGGCGGAGTTCCGTCAGGAGGGTGAGGATCGTGATCAGTTCCAGGAGCTCCGAGGTCCAGGGCCGGGGCCAGGTCGTCGGGCGGATCGCGGCGAGGGTGTGCGGTTCGGGGTCCGTGGTGCGGGTGGTGAACCAGGACTCCAGGACGCGAGTGCCGGCCACCGTGAAGTCCCAGGCCTCGGGCGGTACCGGGGAGACGCGGCCCTCGTCGAGGTGGAGCGTCTCCCCGGCGCGGTCGTAGTGGAGGGTCCGCGGGCGGGGCGGGAGAGGTGCGCGTACGTACGGGCGGCGGCCGCCGGGGAGTTTGGGGCGGGTGCCGTCGCGGCGCAGCAGCCACAGCATCCGGTGGCCCAGGCGGACGCCCTCGGACCAGAGCCCGGGGTCCGCCGGGAGCGGGACCGTGAGGTCGGGGCGGACCGCCGTCAGCGTCCAGGCGAGCAGGTCCGGCGGGGTGGGGGAGAGGCCCAGCCGCGAGCCGACGTACGTCAACAGGCCCGGCGCCAGGTTGGGTTCGGTGCCGCCGGGCCGGCGGTACAGCGGGCGGACGCGGCCCGGACGGACGAGGGGGAGCAGCGAGGTCGCCAGGAGCGGTGGGGCCGAGGCCTCCGTGGCCGTCTCCACGACGAACACCTGGTGGGAGTCCGCCACCCGCCACAACTCGGGGCGGGCCGTGTCGATCAGCCGGTGGTCCGGGATCAGCCACTGCTCGTCGAACGGGGCCGCCAGCACACGGACCGGCTCCGGGCACGGACCCGAGGCGCGGGCCAGCTTCTCCGTCCCGCCCAACCGGCCCGGGAGTTGGCCGACGGCCGAGTGCGGCGTGCGTGCGCGGGTCGGCTCGAACAGGGCGTCCTGGTCCGGGCCTTCGGTCTTCAGGAGGGCGTCCCAGCGGGCCCTCAGCGAGGCCGGATCGGGGGCCGTCGGCCAGGCGCGGCCCAGGCGCGGGGGTTCCACGGACCACGGCATGAGGTCCGCGAGCGGGAGAGCGTCGTCGGGCGTCACGCTCGGCATCGTACGGGCCGTCGGCGGCGGTCGGGTCAGGTGGCGTCCAAGGTCACCGTGAAGGAGAAGCGGTCGCCGCGGTAGTGGATCAGCGCGACGTCCAGCACCCGACCGTCGCCGTCGTACGTCACCCCGGTGTAGTGCAGGATCGGGCTGAGCAACGGGACTTGGAGGAGCCGGGCCGTCTCGGGGTCCGCCAGCCGTGCCTCCACCGTGTCCGTGATGCGGCTGATGGCCGCCCCGGCCACGTCCCGCAGCACCTTCGTCATCGGCCAGCGGATCAGGTCCTCGGCGTCGATGCGGTCGCCCAGCTCCGGGCGGATGTGGTTGCGGGCGTGGTTGGTCGGCTCACCGGACCTCTCGTCGCAGCGCAGCCGGTGGTACGTCGCCACCTCGGCCACGTCCGGGAAGTACTCGGCGAGTTCCGCCGGTACCGGCGTCCGCCCCCGGTCCAGCAGTTCCGTCGTCATGCCGGACTGCTGGGCCACGATCGCGTCCACCGAGCCCAGGAGCCGTACCGGCGCGCCGCGTTGCGCACCGGGCTCGATGAACGTGCCGCGCCTGCGGTGCCGGCTGATCAGGCCCTCGTCCTCCAGCTCCTTGAGCGCCTGCCGCATGGTCAGCACGCTCACGCCGTAGTGCCCGGCCAGTTGCTGCTCGGTCGGCAGGCGCAGCTGGTCCCGCGGAGTGCGGCCGAGTATCGAGGCGCGCAGGGACTGCGACACCTGGTACCAGAGCGGCAGCTTGCGGTTCAGGACGACCGAGTCAGGGGCGAAGGGAGTCACCGGAGTATCCGTACCAGTCCGTGCCGTTCAGTGCGAGGTCGTTCAGTGCGACGGGCGGAAGTGGCGCTCCAGGCCCTGCCACACGTCGTCGTACCGCTGCTGGAGATGTCCGGCCCCGGCCGCCTGCGGGGTGAGCGTCACCGGCCAGCGCGTCTCGAACATGAACGCCAGCCCGTCGTCCACCTTGTGCGGCTTCAGCTCGGCGGCGCTCGCCCGCTCGAACGTCTCCCGGTCCGGTCCGTGCGCCGACATCATGTTGTGCAGCGAGCCGCCGCCCGGCACGAAGCCCTCCGCCTTCGCGTCGTACGCGCCCTCGATCAGGCCCATGTACTCGCTCATTACGTTCCGGTGGAAGTACGGCGGCCGGAACGTGTCCTCGCCCACCAGCCAGCGCGGCGCGAACACGACGAAGTCGACGCCCGCGAGCCCGGGGGTGTCCGACGGCGACGTCAGCACCGTGAAGATCGACGGGTCCGGGTGGTCGTACGAGATGGTGCCGATCACATTGAACCGGCGCAGGTCATAGACGTACGGCACATGGTTGCCGTGCCAGGCGACCACGTCCAGCGGGGAGTGGTCGTACGTCGCCGTCCAGAGGTTGCCGCCGAACTTGTTCACCACCTCCACCGGCCCCTCGACGTCCTCGTACGCGGCGACCGGTGCCAGGAAGTCCCGGGCGTTCGCCAGCCCGTTGGCGCCGATGGGGCCCAGGTCAGGCAGCTGGAACGGCGCCCCATAGTTCTCGCACACATAGCCGCGCGCAAAGTCATCCAGCAGCTCCACACGGAAGCGCACCCCACGAGGAATCAGCGCCACATGTCCCGGCTCCACATGCAGCAGCCCGAACTCCGTACGCAGCAGCAACCCCCCGCTCTCCGGCACGATCAGCAGCTCCCCGTCGGCGTCGCTGAAGAAGCGCTGCATCGAGGAGTTGGCCTGGTACAGGTGCACGGCCATGCCGGTGCGCTGCGTCGCGTCGCCGTTGCCGCCGAGCGTCCACAGGCCCGCCAGGAAGTCCGTCCCGGCCGGGGGCTCGGGCAGCGGGTTCCAGCGCAGCCGGTTCGGGTCCGGCACCGTCTCCGTGAAGGGCGCCGTGCGGATCGCGCCGTTGCCGGTGCGGGTGAACGCGGGATGCGCGGCCGAGGGGCGGATGCGGTACAGCCACGAGCGGCGGTTGTGCGCGCGGGGCTCGGTGAACGCCGTCCCGCTGAGCTGCTCCGCGTACAGCCCGAGCGGTGCGCGCTGCGGCGAGTTGCGGCCCTCAGGCAGGGCGCCCGGCACCGCCTCCGAAGCGTGCTCGTTGCCGAACCCGGAGAGATGGTCCAGCTGCTCGGCGGTCTTCCGCGCGTCCCCGCTCATGGTCGCTCCCTTGCGCACCCGATTCCTCTGGAGAACCGTAGGATTGCGCGTTCCCCGGCGCAAGAGGTCCCCGGCGCTCCGGCCGGATCCGCGCGGTGCACGGGACGCGGCCCGTGGGCGCACATTCCGTGAAGCGCAGTCCGTGGGCGCTGTCCGGGAGCGCCGTCCGCAAGCCGGATGCGGTGAGTGCACGGGAGGCCCGCCTTCGTACAGTGGGACGACGTTCACCGGATCCCGCCGGAAAGGCATCATGAAGCCCGTCCCCCACGCGACATCGCTTCGCCGCGCGCCGGTCCAGCGGCGCAGCGCCGAACGGCTGGCCAGGATCCTCGACGCCTGCGCCGACCTCCTCGGCGAGGTCGGTTACGACGGTCTCAGCACCCGTGCGGTGGCGCTGCGCGCGGACGTCCCCATCGGCTCGGTCTACCGCTTCTTCGGCAACAAACGGCAGATGGTCGGCGCACTCGCGCAGCGCAATCTGGAGCGCTACTCCGAGCGCGTCACCCAGCGGCTGCGGGACGCGCGGCCGGGTGACTGGCGCGCGGCCCTGGACGCCGTCCTCGACGAGTACCTCGCGATGAAGAGCACCGCCCCCGGCTTCGCCCTCGTGGACTTCGGCAACCAGATACCGGTCGGCGCCCGCCATGGCCAGCCCAATTACCGCGTCGCCGCCCGCCTGACCGAACTGCTCTCCGGCTATCTCGGCCGCACCCCCGACGAGGACCTGAGGCGCGTCTTCCTGGTCGCCGTGGAGACCGCCGACACGCTCATCCACCTGGCGTTCCGGGCAGCCCCGCAGGGCGACGAGGCGATCATCGCCGAGGCCCGTGAACTGCTGCGGGCCTATCTCGCCCGCGTGCTGGACTGACCCCACCGGCAAGCGTCCGCGCCCACGGGATCCGCGGCACCCCTCCCCACCGTGCATACCGGTCGGTATGCTCACCGTCGAACGTGCGCCATCGAAGCCGCCGCCCTCCGGGAGGACCCGTGTCCCGCACCGCCCTGCGAATCTGCCCCCTGTGCGAGGCCACCTGCGGGCTGACGCTCACCGTCGAGGGAACCCGGGTCACCGGCGCCCGCGGCGACCGCGACGACGTGTTCAGCAAGGGGTTCATCTGTCCCAAGGGCGCCGTCTTCGGCGCCGTCGACGGCGACACCGACCGGCTGCGCGCCCCGCTCGTCCGCAAGGACGGCGAACTGCGCGAGGCCACCTGGGAGGAGGCGTTCGACGCCGTGGCCGCGGGCCTGCGCGCGGTCGTCGAGCGCTGCGGCGCCGACTCCGTGGGCGTCGTCCTCGGCAATCCCAACGTGCACACCGTGGCCGGCGGCCTCTACCCGACGGTGCTGCTCGGCGCCCTGCGTACCCGCAGCCTGTTCACGGCCTCCACGCTCGACCAGATGCCCAAGCACGTCTCCAGCGGGCTCCTGTACGGCGACGCCAATGCCATCCCCGTACCCGACCTGGACCGCACCGACCACCTGCTCCTCATCGGCGCCAACCCCCTGGAGTCCAACGGGAGTCTGTGCACCGCCCCCGACTTCCCCGGCAAGCTCAAGGCCCTGCGCACCCGCGGCGGCACCCTCACCGTCATCGACCCGCGCCGCACCCGCACCGCCCGCCTCGCCGACCGGCACATAGCGATCCGCCCCGGCACCGACGCCCTGCTGCTCGCGGCGATGACGTACGTCCTCTTCGAGGAGGGCCTGGCCGACCTGGGGGACCTCGCGCCGCACGTCCAGGACCTCGAGGAACTCCGTGAGGCCGTACGGGATTTCACCCCCGAGGCCGTCGCCGAGGGCTGTGACGTGCCCGCTGATGTCACCCGCGCCCTCGTCCGCGACCTGGCCGCCGCCCCCACCGCCGCCGTGTACGCCCGCATCGGCACCTGCACCGTCCCGCACGGCACCCTCGCCAGCTGGCTGGTGGACGTCCTCAACATCCTCACCGGCAACCTCGACCGGCCCGGCGGCGCCCTCTTCCCGCAGGCGGCCACCGACCGGACGCCCCGCCCGGCCGGCGCCGGCCACGGCTTCGCGCTCGGCCGCTGGCACTCCCGGGTGAGCCGGCACCCCGAGGCCAAGGGCGAACTGCCGCTCGCCGCCCTCGCCGAGGAGATCGACACCGCGACCGACGCGGGCGAGCCGGTGCGCGCCGTCATCACCGTCGCCGCCAACCCCGTGCTCTCCGCACCCGACGGCAACCGGCTCGACAAGGCCCTGGAATCACTGGACTTCATGGTCAGCGTCGACCCGTACCTCAACGAGACCTCGCGCCACGCCCACGTCGTGCTGCCACCGCCGCCGCCCTCGCAGAGCCCGCACCACGACTTCGCCTTCAACACCCTCGCCGTACGCAACCAGGTCCGCTACACCCGCCCAGCCGTGCCCCTGGAGGCGGGCCGGATGGCCGAGTCCGAGATCCTGGCCCGGCTGATCCTCGCCGCCTCCGATTGGGGTCTCCCCTGCTCGAGCGAAGCCGAGAGCTTGGGGAAGCACGGGGCCGAGCCGGCGGCCGTCGACCAGATGGTGATCGACCAGACCCTCGGCAAGGCGGTCGCCGACGCGCACTCCCCGGTGCACGGCCGCGACCCCCAGGAACTCGCCGCAGAACTCACCGGCGACAACGGCCCCGAGCGACGGCTCGACATGATGCTGCGCCTCGGCCCCTACGGCGACGGCTTCGGCGCAGATCCCGACGGGCTCAGCCTGGAGAAGCTGCTCGCCCATCCGCACGGCATCGACCTCGGGCCGCTGCGCCCGCGCCTGCCGCAGCCGCTGAAGACCCGCAGCGGCAAGGTGGAGCTGCTGCCGCGGCCGATCGCCGAGGACCTGCCCCGGCTGCGCGCCGCGCTCGCGGACCGCCCGGCCGGTCTCGTCCTCGTCGGCCGCCGCCATCTGCGCTCCAACAACAGCTGGATGCACAACGTCCCCGCCCTCACCGGCGGCACCAACCGCTGCACCCTGCACATCCACCCCGACGACGCCGACCGCCTCGGCGTGCGCGACGGGGGACAGGTACGGGTGAAGGGCGCCGGGGGAGAGGTGGTCGCCCCCGCCGAGGTCACCGACGCCGTCCGGCCCGGCGTCGTCAGCCTGCCGCACGGCTGGGGCCACGACCGCCCCGGGACCCGGCTGACCCACGCCGCCGCAGACCCCGGCGTCAACGTCAACCAGCTCCTCGACGGCACCCTGCTCGACCCGCTGTCGGGCAACGCGGTGCTCAACGGCGTACCCGTCGAGCTCACGGCAACGTTGTGACCTGGAGTTTCGCGCTTATTGCTCACGTGTCAACGTCTTGTTAACGCCGTTCTGCGGGACCTAACGTCGTCGCACCGCCGGCCTCTGACGCACTTCAGGGGCCGTGTTCAAGGGCGAACGTTAGGTATCCACTCATGCTGACCATCCTCGGCTTCGCCATGATCGCGACCTTCCTGGTCCTGATCATGCTGAAGAAGATGTCGCCGATCGCGGCGCTCGTGCTGATCCCCGCGCTGTTCTGCGTGTTCGTCGGCAAGGGCGCCGGACTCGGCGACTACGTCATCGACGGCGTCACCGACCTCGCGCCCACCGCGGCGATGCTCATGTTCGCGATCGTCTACTTCGGTGTGATGATCGACGTCGGCCTGTTCGACCCGATCGTGCGGGGCATCCTGCGCTTCTGCAAGGCCGATCCGCTGCGGATCGTCGTCGGCACCGCGGTCCTCGCCGCGATCGTCTCGCTCGACGGAGACGGCTCGACCACCTTCATGATCACGGTCTCGGCGATGTACCCGCTGTACAAGCGGCTGAAGATGTCCCTGGTCGTGCTGACCGGCGTCGCCGCCATGGCCAACGGTGTGATGAACACCCTGCCGTGGGGCGGCCCGACCGCCCGCGCCGCGACCGCACTGAAGGTCGACGCCGGCGACATCTTCGTCCCGATGATCCCGGCCCTCGCCGTCGGCCTGCTGGGCGTCCTCGTCCTCGCGTACGTCCTCGGCCGCCGCGAGCGGCAGCGGCTCGGCGTTCTGACGCTGGACGAGGCGCTGGTGGAGCAGTCGGAGACGGTGCTGGTGGGTACCGGTTCCGGTGGCGCGGTCAAGGGGCCTGCGGACAGCGGCGGTTCGGGCGCGGGAGCGGACGCGGGAACGGGTACGGACGTGGACGCGGGCGGTTCCGGGGAGGCCGGCGCTTCCGAGGACGCGGCGGACGAGGGCTTCCAGGGCCTCGACCCCGACCGCCCCACCCTGCGCCCCAAGCTGTACTGGTTCAACGCGCTGCTCACGGTGGCCCTGCTCACCGCCATGATCATGGAACTGCTGCCGATCCCGGTGCTGTTCCTGATCGGCGCCGCGCTCGCGCTCACCGTCAACTTCCCGCACATGCCCGACCAGAAGGCCCGCATCGCCGCTCACGCCGAGAACGTGCTCAACGTCTCCGGCATGGTCTTCGCCGCCGCCGTCTTCACCGGCGTCCTCCAGGGCACCGGCATGGTCGACCACATGGCCAAGTGGCTGGTGGGCCACGTCCCCGACGCCATGGGCCCGCACATGGCCCTCGTCACCGGCGTCCTGAGCATCCCGCTCACGTACTTCATGTCCAACGACGGCTTCTACTTCGGCATCCTGCCCGTGCTCGCCGAGGCGGGCCACGCGCACGGCGTCTCCTCGCTGGAGATCGCCCGCGCCTCGATCGTCGGCCAGCCCCTGCACATGTCGAGCCCACTCGTCCCAGCCGTGTACGTCCTGGTCGGCATGGCCAAGGTGGAGTTCGGCGACCACACCCGGTTCGTCGTGAAGTGGGCCGTCCTCACCTCGCTGATCGTGCTCGGCGCGGGACTGCTCCTCGGCATCATCTGACCTTGCGGGAGGACGTACTCATGAGGCCCGGTGGGCACCGCGGCTGGCTGCTCCGGCTCGTCATCGCCTTCGGCTTCGCGCAGGGGGCGGTGTCGATGGCGCGGCCCGCCGTGTCCTACCGGGCCCTCGCGCTGGGCGCCGACGGGCGGGCGGTCGGCGTCATCGCGGGCGTGTACGCGCTGCTGCCGCTGCTGGCCGCCGTACCGCTCGGCCGCCGTACCGACCGCGGCCGCTGTGCGCCCCTGCTGCCGGTCGGCGTCGTCCTCATCTCCGGTGGCTGCGCGCTCAGCGGCCTCGCGAACTCCCTTTGGGCGATGGCCCTGTGGAGCGGGGTGATGGGGCTCGGTCACCTCTGCTTCGTGATCGGCGCCCAGTCGCTCGTGGCCCGTCAGTCCGCCCCGCACGAACAGGACCGCAACTTCGGCCACTTCACCATCGGCGCCTCGCTCGGCCAGCTCGTCGGCCCGGTCGCGGCCGGCGCCCTGATCGGCGGCCCCGACATGGCCGCCACCAGCGCGCTCGCCCTGGTCGTCGCGGGCGCGGGCGCGGCGGCGGCGTGCACCTCGCTGTGGCGCATCGAGGTCCGTACGACCGCCAAGTCCCCTGCCCCGTACGGCGACCGCGTCCCGGTCGGCCGCATCCTGCGCGCCCGGGGCGTGCCCGCGGGCATGCTCATCAGCCTGTCCGTGCTGTCCGCCACGGACATCCTCACCGCCTATCTCCCCGTGGTCGGCGAGCACCGGGGTATCGCGCCGGCGGTGATCGGCGTCCTGCTCAGCCTGCGCGCCGGGGCCAGCATCGCCTGCCGCCTCGTCCTCACGCCCCTGCTGCGGCTGCTCGGCCGGACCGTACTGCTCACGGTGACCTGTCTGCTGGCGGCGCTGCTGTGCGCGGCGATCGCCCTGCCGGTGCCGGTGTGGGCGCTCGGCCTGGTCCTCGCGGTGCTCGGCTTCTGCCTCGGTGTCGGCCAGCCGCTGTCCATGACGACGGTCGTCCAGGCCGCGCCGGACGACGCCCGCTCCACCGCCCTCGCCCTGCGCCTCACCGGCAACCGCCTCGGCCAGGTCGCCGCCCCCGCCGCGGCCGGCCTGGTCGCCGGACTCGCGGGCGTGGCCGCGCCATTCGTGATGCTGGGCGGGTTGCTGCTGCTCTCGGCGGGAGTCGCGTGGCGCTCGCTGACGGGGCCGGTGGCCGGACGGGAGGACGCAGGGGGCGCCCGTCGCGTGCGCCCCTCGTTGAGCCGGAAGAGCGATATCTGAGCGGCGCGCGGCGTTGCTTCCGAGCCGTGCGGGGCCGGCATGACACAGAGTCAGGAAAAGCAGATTGTACGAATAATTACCTGATTCGGAGGCCTGTTCATGCCGACCCCGTCCCTGCCCCGCCAAGCCGCCGCATGGGCGGCGCTCACCCTCACGGGATCCGTGCTCCTCGGCGCACCGGCCGTGGCCGCCCCCGGTGACAACGGGGACGTCAAGGTCCATGTGGTGGGTACGGCCGCCGAGGCGCACCTCAACCAGCCGAAGGTCTGCGAGTTCTACCTCGACGCCTTCAACTTCGACGCGGGCCAGGCGATCGACTGGACCATCGAGCCCCAGCCCGCGCAGAAGGGCTCCGCCCGACTCGAAGGCTCCCTCGACCTGCCCACCGGCACCGGGACGACGGCCCATCTCACCCTGCCCGACGGGCAGTACAAGCTGACCTGGGTCATCGAGGGAGGCAACGGAGCGGGCAAGCACAAGGTCTTCAAGGTCGACTGCCCGGAGAAGCCCGGCGGCGGCCCGAGCGGCGCACCGGGCGGTCCGGGCGGCGGGCATCACGGCGGCCCGAACGGCGGGCCGCCGGCCGGTGGCGGCGGGCTGGCCCGCGGCGAGGCCTTCACCCCGGTCGCCGGTGCCGCCGCCGTGGGGCTGGCCGCGGTGGGGGGATCGGTCTGGTTCCGGCTCCGCCGCCGCCCGTATGGCGCCGCGTAACCAGGCGCGCAGGCCGTCGGCCTCCCCTCGGGCCGCCGCCCACCGCGGGGCACGAAGACGCCGGCCCCGCAGGCCCTGGCACCGGACGCGCGCCTACCGCCTGACGAGGACGGTCGCCCTGACCGTCGTCCTGGTGGTGGGGGGCGTCCGCTGCGCCGGGGGAGCGGACGGATCCGCCGCGGACCCGGCGGATCCGGGAGCCGGCGGGACGCGTGCCGACGCGCGCGGAGGGCAGCAGCCGCTCGCGGCCCGTCCGGCGCGCGGCTCCGCGCACCCGCCCGCCCCGCCGCGCCCCCTGCCGCGCTCCCGCGCGGTCCGCCTCGCCATCCCCTACCTCGGCGTCGACGCCCCGGTCGGCACCCTCCGTCTCGACCGCGACCGGCGGATGACCGCCCCGCCGGACGACGCCCCGAGGCTCGTGGGCTGGTACGCCGACGGGCCCTCCCCGGGCGAGAGGGGTACGGCCGTCGCCGTCGGGCACCTCGACACGAAGACCGGCCCCGCCGTCTTCGCCGGTCTCCCCGCCCTGGGGCCCGGCCACCTGGTCGAGGCCAGGCGCGCCGACGGACGCGGCGCCGTCTACACGGTGGACGCGGTCCGTACGTACGACAAGGCGCACTTCCCCGACCGCGAGGTCTACGGCGCACGCGGGCGGCCGGAGCTGAGACTGATCACCTGCGGTGGCGCCTACGACCGCAGAACCGGCTACACGGGCAATGTCGTCGTCTTCGCCCACCTCACGCGCACTCTTGAGCGCACCCGGTGACGCACGCGGCGCGGCTGCCGTGGCCGGCGATCCCGGCCCGCTAGGCAGGACGTATGCGCACACACCTCACCCCCGCTCGCGTCGCGTTCGCCGCCGCCGGGCTGCTGCTGGCCGCCGCGCCCGCCGCGTACGGCACCCTCGGCGGCGACGTCCCGCGGCGCGGGAACCCGTACGTCGAGACGCATCTGTTCTTCGGAACCGCCCGCCCGGACGGCGGACCGGCCGTCAGCGAGCGGCAGTTCACGAACTTCGTCGACCGGGAGGTCACGCCGGGCTTCCCCGACGGGCTCACCGTGCAGAGCGGGCGCGGGCAGTGGCGGGACGCGCACGGCGTCATCGAGAAGGAGCGGTCCTACGAGCTGATCCTGCTGTATCCGGTGGCGGCAGCGGACGTCAGCGACCGGAGGATCGAGGAGATCCGCGCCGCGTACCGGACGGCCTTCGCCCAGGAGGCGGTGGGCCGGGTGGACGAGCAGGCGCAGGCCGACTTCTGAGACCTGGGTGCCCTGACCTCGCCACCCGGCCCCGGACACCCCTGGCGCGAGAAAACTAACGTCGCTAGTTTGTGAGCCGGACGACGCAGCCCCGCCGGGAGGAAGCACCATGAAGGCACACGACGGCCTGTACATCGACGGCGCCTGGCGCCCCGCCGCAGGCGAGGGCGTGATCGAGGTCGTGAACCCGGTCGACGAGCAGGTCATCGGCCGGGTCCCAGCCGGTGACGCGGCCGACGTCGACACCGCCGTACGCGCCGCCCGTGCCGCCCTCCCGGCCTGGGCCGCCACCCCGCCCGCCGCACGGGCCGCACGCCTGGCGGCCCTGCGGGACGTCCTCGCCGCCCGCAAGGACGAGATCGCCGAGACGGTCACCGCCGAACTCGGCTCGCCGCTGCCGTTCTCGCAGCTGGTCCACGCCGGTGTGCCGATCGCCGTCGCGGGCTCGTACGCCGAACTCGCCGCGACCCTCCCCTTCGAGGAGAAGGTCGGCAACTCGGTCGTCCACCAGGAGCCGGTCGGCGTGGTCGGCGCGATCACCCCCTGGAACTACCCGCTCCACCAGATCGTCGCCAAGGTCGCCCCGGCGCTGGCCGCGGGCTGCACGGTCGTGCTGAAGCCGGCCGAGAACACCCCGCTCACGGCCCAGCTGTTCGCGGAGGCGGCCGACGAAGCGGGCCTGCCCGCCGGTGTGTTCAACCTGGTCACCGGTCTCGGACCGGTCGCGGGCCAGGCGCTCGCCGAGCACCCGGACGTCGACCTGGTCTCCTTCACCGGCTCGACCGCCGTCGGCAAGCGGATCGGCGCCGTCGCGGGCGGTGCCGTCAAGCGGGTCGCCCTCGAACTCGGCGGCAAGTCCGCCAACGTCATCCTGCCGAGCGCCGACCTCGCCAAGGCGGTGGGCGTCGGCGTGGCCAACGTGATGTCCAACTCCGGTCAGACGTGCAGCGCCTGGACGCGCATGCTCGTGCACACCGACCAGTACGACGAGGCCGTGGAGCTGGCCGTCGCGGCCGCCGCGAAGTACGGCGAGCGCATCGGACCGGTGGTCAGCGCCCGGCAGCAGGAGCGGGTGCGCGGCTACATCGAGAAGGGCGTCGAGGAAGGTGCGCGCCTGGTGGCGGGCGGCCCCGAATCCCCGCGCGACAAGGGCTGGTTCGTCAGCCCCACCGTCTTCGCCGACGTCACCCCCGAGATGACGATCGCGCAGGAGGAGATCTTCGGCCCGGTCCTCACGATCCTCCGCTACGAGGACGAGGAGGACGCCCTGCGCATCGCCAACGGCACCGTCTACGGCCTCGCGGGCGCCGTCTGGGCGGGCGACGAGGCGGAGGCCGTGGCCTTCGCCCGCCGTATGGACACCGGCCAGGTCGACATCAACGGCGGCCGCTTCAACCCCCTCGCCCCCTTCGGCGGTTACAAGCAGTCCGGCGTCGGCCGCGAGCTCGGCGCGCACGGACTCGCCGAGTACCTCCAGACCAAGTCCCTCCAGTTCTAAGGGAGTTCCGAGTCATGGCCGTACGTGCCGCCGTCCTGCCCGCCATCGGCGCTCCCCTGGAGATCACCGCGATCGACCTGCCCGAGCCGGGCCCGGGCCAGGTCCGGGTGCGCCTCGCCGCCGCCGGGGTCTGCCACTCCGACCTGTCCCTGTCCAACGGCACCATGCGGGTGCCCGTCCCGGCCGTCCTCGGCCACGAGGGCGCCGGCACCGTCGTCGCCGTCGGCGAGGGCGTCACCCACGTCGCGCCCGGCGACGAGGTCGTCCTCAACTGGGCTCCCGCATGCGGGCGTTGCCACGCCTGCGAGCTCGGCGAGGTCTGGCTCTGCGCCAACGCGCTCAACGGAGCCGCCGACGTCTACGCCCACCGCAGCTCCGACGGCGCTGACCTCCACCCCGGCCTGAACGTCGCCGCGTTCGCCGAGGAGACGGTCGTCGCCGCGTCCTGCGTGCTCCCCGCCCCCTCGGGCGTCCCGCTGACCGACGCCGCCCTCCTCGGCTGCGCCGTCCTCACCGGCTACGGCGCCGTCCACCACTCGGCGCGGGTCCAGCCCGGGGAGACGGTGGCCGTGTTCGGCGTCGGCGGCGTCGGGCTCGCCGCCCTCCAGTCCGCTCGGATCGCGGGCGCCTCGAAGATCGTCGCGGTCGATGTCTCCCCGGAGAAGGAGGAGCTGGCGCGCGGAGCGGGCGCCACCGACTTCGTGATCGCCTCCGAGGACACGGCCCGCGAGATCCGCGGCCTCACCGGCAAGCAGGGCGTCGACGTGGCCGTCGAGTGCGTGGGCCGCGCCGTCACCATCCGTACGGCCTGGGAGTCCACCCGGCGCGGCGGCCGCACCACGGTCGTCGGCATCGGTGGCAAGGACCAGCAGGTCACCTTCAACGCCCTGGAGATCTTCCACTGGGGCCGCACCCTGTCCGGCTGCGTGTACGGCAACTCCGACCCGGCGAGGGACCTCCCCGTCCTGGCCGACCACGTGCGCTCCGGCCGCCTCGACCTCGGCGCCATGGTCACCGAACGCATCGCCCTGGACGGCATCCCGGCGGCCTTCGACAACATGCTGGCGGGCAAGGGCGGCCGCGCGCTGGTGGTGTTCTAACCCCGTCCCCCGACTCACCCCGGTCGCCCCCGCGCGGCCGGGGCCCTCGGCATGCCCGCCCACGCCTTTTCGATGCCACGTACAGGTAAAAACTGCTGCTGCGCAACCCGTTGACGCTCATACCGTCCGGTCAGTACGTTCCCGGAACCCGAGCCGCCCCCCGCTCCCGTCCCCGCCCGTCCCCGGACCCCCGGAGTGTGCACGCATGGACACGGCACCTTCCGCTCAGCCGCTCGCCACCCCCTCCTCCCCGGCCGACCGCAACCGCCGCCGGGTCGCCACCGCCGCCGCGCTCGCCTCGGCCGTCGAGTGGTACGACTACTTCGTCTTCGGCATCGCCGCCGCCCTCGTTCTCGGCGGCCTCTACTTCCCGTCCGGCAGCCCCGCCGCCGGGGTCCTGGCCTCCTTCGCCACCTTCGCCGTCGGCTTCCTCGCCCGTCCGATCGGCGGCATCATCGCCGGTCACCTCGGCGACAAGCACGGCCGCAAGCCCATGCTGGTCCTCGCGCTCACGCTCATGGGCCTGGCCACCACCGGCATCGGCCTGCTGCCGACGTACGCCACGATCGGTGTCGCCGCGCCGGTCCTGCTCGTCGTCCTGCGCGTCGTGCAGGGCATCGCGGTCGGGGCCCAGTGGGGCGGCGCCATGCTGCTGGCCACCGAGTACGCCCCCGAGGGCAAGCGCGGTGTCTACGGCAGCCTCGTCCAACTCGGCGTCCCCATCGGCGTGGTGACCGCGAACTCGGTCTTCCTGCTGGCCGGGGCGTTCACCAGCGACTCCGCGTTCGCCGTCTGGGGCTGGCGCATCCCGTTCGTCGTCGGCCTGTTCGTCCTCGCGCTCGCCCGCTACATCCACACCCGCGTCGAGGAGACCCCCGAATTCCGGGCAGCCGAACGGGCGTTGGCTGAACAGGAGAAGAGCGAGCAGACCTCACCGCTGCGCACGATCCTGCGCGATCACCTCGGCACGGTGTTCCTCGCGGGCGGGTCCTTCGCCGTGAACACGGCGACGTTCTACATCCTCATCACCGGCGTGCTGGACTACACGACCCGCGACCTCGGGATGGAGCGTAGCGCCGTCCTCACCGTCTCGCTGTGCGTCAGCATCACCCAGCTCGCCCTCATCCCGGCGGCGGCCGCCCTGTCCGACCGCATCGGCCGCATCCGGATCTACGCCCTCGGCGCGACCGGGATCGCGGTGTGGGCCGTACCGATGTTCCTGCTGATCGACACAGGCTCGCTGCTGTGGCTGGCGGTCGCCACGTTCGTCGCCAGCGCCTTCCTCAGCATCATGTACGGCCCCCAAGCCGCCCTGTTCGCCGAGCTGTTCACGCCGGAGATGCGCTACACCGGCGCCTCCCTCGGCTACCAGATCGCGGCCGTGTTCGGCGGCGGCCTCGCGCCCTTCGTGATGGTGCTGCTGCTGGAGGCGACGGGCACCTCGATGGCGGTGTCCGGCTACATCCTCGTGCTCTCGGTCATCGCCCTGGCGTCCATCAAGGTCCTGTCGAACAGGGCCCGTTCACGCTGAGTCGGCCGCCTTCTCGGCCCGCGGCTCCGGAGCCACGTCGACCACGGCCTCCGGCGCCGCGGCCTGGGAGGCCCGCGCCCGGGACCGCGACACCGCCACCCCCGCCAGGCACAGCGCACCGCCCGCCAGCGTGAGCAGCCCCGGCACCTCGCCGAGCGCCAGCCACGACATCAGGACGACCAGCGCGGGCACGGCGTAGGTGGTCGCGCCCATGCGGCTCGCGGTCGTCCGGGCGAGGGCGTAGGCCCAGGTGGTGAACGCGAGCGCGGTCGGGAAGACGCCGAGGTACACCATGTTGAGCGTCGCGGACAGAGGTGCCCGGGTGGCCTCGTGGACCAGCTGACCGGCGAACGGCAGACAGGCCACGGCGCCCACGAGGCAGCCGAACGTCGTCACTTGGAGCGCGCTGCCCCGGGCGAGGGCGGGCTTCTGCGCGACGACCCCGCCCGCGTAGGCGCCCGCCGCGAGCAGGCACAGCACCACCCCGAGCACCGAGGAGCCACCGCCTCCGGCCGACATCGACAGCCCCACGGTCACCGCGCCGGCGAACGACACCGCCATCCCCGCCAGCAGCCGCGGCGGCATCGGATCACCGAGCAGCCGGGCCCCGAGCAGGGCGATCAGCAGCGGGCCCACGTTCACGACGAGGGCGGCCGTCCCCGCGTCCACCTGCTGCTCGCCCCAGTTGAGCGCGACCATGTAGAACCCGAACCACAGCACCCCGGATATCGCGATCCCGCGCCAGGCCCCCCGCGGCGGCCACCCCTCGCGCCGTACGAGCCAGATCACCCCCAGTGCCAGCACCCCCGCCAGCAGCCGGCCGAGCGCCAGCGCACCGGGCGAGTAGGCGCTTCCCGCGCTGCGGATGGACACGAAGGCGGAGGCCCACAGCACCACGGTGACGCAGGCCGCGGCGGCGGCACGCGGCTCGGGTCGGGACGGGGAGGCGTTCATCATGCTCCTGAGGTTAGGAGGGGAAGGGGGCCCGGGGCTCGCGGATTTCGGACGGGGTGATCGAGACGCCGTACGCCGGTCCCGCGCGCGTCAGCGCAGCGAACCGGCTCCGATGCCCAGCAGTTCGGACAGCGCCCGCTCGCCCGCCGGTGTCACCTTCACGGCGCGCTCGGAACCGATACGCACGCACCAGCCCGTGTCCAGGGCGTGGCGGCACAGTGCCGCACCCGCGATCCCCGCGAGGTGGGGACGGCGTTCGGTCCAGTCGAGGCAGGCTCGGGCGAGTGGGCGCCGGCCGGTGCGGGCGAGGGCGATCCCCTGGGCGGCGAACCACTCCAGCCCCGCGTCCGTGAGCGCGAACCCCGTGTCCTGACGGAGCAGTTCACGCTCGGTCAGCGCGTCCGTGACCGCGATCCCGAGCCGCCCGGCGAGATGGTCGTAGCAGGTGCGGCCGCGGGCCATGGCGGACCCGGCGCTCGACTCCCGCAAGGAGCGCGGGCGTCCGGTCCCGCCGCCCGGGGCGACCTGCCCGGCGAGGTCCTCGATCAGCTGGGCGACCTGGGTGTTCGCCAGCCGGACGTACCGGTGCCGCCCCTGCCGCTCCTCGGCGAGCAGCCCGCCCGCCACCAGCTTGCCCAGGTGCTCGCTCAGCGTCGACGCGGCGACCCCGGCGTGCCGGGCCAGCTCACCGGCGGTCCACGCCCGCCCGTCGAGCAGCGCCAGCAGACACGCGGCACGCGTCTCGTCGGCGACCAGACCGGCGAGCGAGGCGAGGCCCGCGGCCTGAGGGTTCTTGGTGCTCCTCATGCGTTCCAGGATGGAGCACGGACACTTCGGTCGCGGCCGAAGGGTCGGCGTCGATGCTAGGCGGGCCGCGCCATCTGCTCGTACTGCTGCGACAGGCCGTCCAGGAGCGCCCTCAGTCCCGTCTCGAACGCCCGCTCGTCGATCTTCTCCTGCTGCTCGGCGAGGAGGTGGGCCTGGCCGAGGTGGGGGTAGTCGGCGGGGTCGTAGGCGCTCGCGTCGTCCACGAAGCCTCCGGCGAACGAGCCGAGCGCCGAGCCCATGATGAAGTACCGCATCAGCGCGCCGATGGACGTGGCCTGCGCCGGCGGCCAGCCCGCGTCCACCATCGCGCCGTAGACCGCGTCGGCCAGGCGCAGCGCGGCGGGGCGGCGCCCCGGGCCGCGCGCGAGGACCGGGACGATGTTGGGGTGGGCGCGCAGGGCCGTCCGGTAGGAGACGGCCCAGTCGTGCAGCGCGGTCCGCCAGTCGCGGCCGCCGTCGAACATCGACAGGTCGACCCGGGCGCTGACCGAGTCGGCGACCGCCTCCAGGATCTCGTCCTTGGTGCGGAAGTGGTTGTACAGCGAGGGCCCGCTCACGCCCAGCTCGGCGGCGAGCCGGCGCGTCGAGACCGCGGCGAGGCCCTCGGCGTCCACGAGTTCCCGCGCCGCCCTGACGATGCGGTCGGTACTGAGGAGGGGCTTGCGCGGTCGGGCCATGGCGCACATAGTAGGGCTGCCGAATGGAAACTAGCAGTGCTAATTTAAATGCCCGGCTTTCAAGGTCTATCTGGTGTGAGGTGATCTCGTCGTGAACCTGGGGCTCAGCGAGGAGCAGGCCGCCGTCCGGCAGCTCGCCCGGGACTTCGTGGAACGCGAGATCGCCCCGAACGTCATCGCCTGGGACCGCGCGGAGGAAGTGGACCGGGGCATCGTGAAGAAGCTCGGCGAGGTCGGCTTCCTCGGGCTCACCGTCGACGAGGAGTACGGCGGCTCCGGCGGCGACCATCTCGCGTACTGCCTCGTCACCGAGGAACTCGGGCGCGGTGACTCCTCGGTGCGCGGGATCGTGTCCGTCTCCCTCGGCCTCGTCGCCAAGACCATCGCCGCATGGGGCGACGAGCGGCAGAAGCGGCACTGGCTGCCGCGGCTGACCTCCGGCGAGTACGTCGGCTGCTTCGGCCTCACCGAACCGGGCACCGGATCGGATGCCGGCAACCTCACCACCCGGGCCGTGCGCGACGGCGACGACTACGTCATCAACGGCGCCAAGATGTTCATCACCAACGGCACCTGGGCCGACGTGGTCCTGCTGTTCGCCCGCTCCACCGACGCCCCGGGCCACCACGGCGTCTCCGCCTTCCTCGTCCCCACCGACACCCCCGGTCTCACCCGCCGCACCGTCCACGGCAAGCTCGGCCTGCGCGGCCAGGCGACGGCCGAGCTGGCCCTTCAGGATGTACGCGTCCCGGCCTCGGCGATGCTCGGGCCGGAGGGCAAGGGCTTCTCCGTCGCCATGTCCGCGCTCGCCAAGGGGCGGATGTCGGTGGCGGCGGGCTGCGTCGGCATAGCCCAGGCCGCACTCGACGCGGCCGTCGGGTACGCGGGCGAGCGCGAGCAGTTCGGCAAGTCCATCGCCCACCACCAGCTCGTCCAGGAACTGCTCAGCGACATCGCGGTCGACGTGGACGCGGCCCGGCTGCTGACCTGGCGGGTCGCCGACCTGATCGACCGCGGACTGCCGTTCGCCACCGAGTCCTCCAAGGCCAAGCTCTTCGCCTCCGAGGCCGCCGTCCGCGCCGCCAACAACGCCCTCCAGGTCTACGGCGGTTACGGCTACATCGACGAGTACCCGGCGGGCAAACTCCTGCGCGACGCCCGTGTGATGACCCTCTACGAGGGCACCAGCCAGATCCAGAAGCTGCTCATCGGGCGGGCGCTGACCGGGGTCTCGGCGTTCTGAGCACGGGCGCGCCGGCGTTCTGAGTAGGCGCCTGAGTAGTTCGGCGGATGTGGCCGCAGTCACGTCCGCCGAAGCTGGTCCCATGAGCGAGACACGTCTCAAGCAGCAGAACACGGGCGCCTTCTACGGCCAGGCCGTCGCGTCCTTCTCCGTCGCCATGGCGGCGACCGCCATCGGCATCTACCGCCTCAGCGCCGACGCCTGGGTGCGCGCTTTCCTCGCCATCGCGGCCCTCTACCTCGTCACCTCCGCCTTCACCCTGGCCAAGGTGGTCCGGGACCGCCAGGAGGCCGGACCGGCGTACCCCGTCGAGCGCCGGGACTGAGCGGCGTACCCCGTCGAGCGGCGAGACTAAGCGCCCGCTCACCTTCGGCGGTATGGTGGTGTTCCTGTCACCGAGAGGGGCGAGCGAGCGATGAGTACGGCGGAGGAGACGGCCGGCGGCGAGGTCGAGCCGTGGGAGGAGGTCACCCCTGACGCGGCCCGGCGGCTGCTGGTGGCCGCCGTGGAGGCCTTCGCCGAACGCGGCTACCACGCCACCACGACCCGCGACATCGCGGGCCGCGCGGGCATGAGCCCCGCCGCGCTCTACATCCACTACAAGACCAAGGAAGAGCTGCTCCACCGCATCAGCCGGATCGGCCACGACCGGGCGCTGGAGATCCTCCAGACCGCGGCCCGGGGCGACGGCAGCGCGAAGGAACGGCTCGCCGACGCCGTCAGCTCCTTCGTCCGCTGGCACGCCGGGCGGCGGACCACCGCGCGGGTCGTGCAGTACGAACTGGACGCGCTCGGCCCGGACGCACGCGCCGAGATCCTCGCGCTGCGCCGCCAGGTCGACGCCGAGGTGCGCGGGATCATCGAGGAGGGCGTGGCCGACGGCGAGTTCGACGTCCTGGACGTGCAGGGCACGACGGTCGCCGTGCTGTCCCTGTGCATCGACGTCGCCCGCTGGTTCAACGTGGACGGCCCCCGTACGCCCGAGGAGGTCGGCGCGCTCTACGCCGACCTCGTACTGCGGATGGTGGGCGCGAAGTAGGCCGCGCCTGCGGTCACGGGTGGCGCGCGGTGCGGACCGCCCTCGCGGTCACGGGCGAGGCGCGGTGCCGGCCGTCCTCACGGTCACGGGCGGCGCGCGGTGCGGACCGCCCTCGCGGTCATGGGCGGCGCGCGGTGCCGGCCGCCCTCGCGGTCACGGGCGAGGCGCGGTGCCGGCCGCCCTCGCGGTCACGGGCGAGGCGCGGTGCCGGCCGTCCTCACGGTCACAGGTAGTACCGGGACACCGACTCCGCCACGCACACCGGCTTGTCGCCGCCCTCGCGCTCCACGGTGAAGGCGAGCGTCAGCTGCACACCGCCCGCGACGTCCTCGACGCCGGTGATCCGCGCCGTGGCGCGCAGTCGCGAGCCGACCGGGACGGGGGAGGGGAAACGGACCTTGTTGGTGCCGTAGTTGACGCCCATCCGCACCCCCTCGACCGCGATCAGCTGCGGGCCGAACAGGGGCAGCAGCGACAGGGTCAGATAGCCGTGCGCGATGGTCGTCCCGAACGGTCCCGCGGCCGCCTTCTCAGGATCGATGTGGATCCACTGGTGATCGCCGGTGGCCTCCGCGAAGAGGTCGATCCGCTTCTGGTCGACCTCCAACCAGTCGGTGTACCCCAGCTGCTCGCCCACGGCCGCCTTCAGCTCGTCGGCGGAGGTGAAGGTCCTCGGTTCTGCCATGTTCCCGGCCTCTCGCTCGCGTGTCACTCGTGTGCCACTCGCGTGTCTAAGCAACTGCTTAGCATGGTCGGGCGGGAGGGCGATGTCAACGGACCGGGGCAGGAGTGCGCCGACGCGCATCGGTAGGCTCGGAGGGGTGCCCCAGATTCCCGAGAAGATCCACGAGCTGACCGTCGGCCAGTTGTCCGCGCGCAGCGGAGCCGCCGTCTCCGCACTGCACTTCTACGAGGCCAAGGGCCTGATCAGCAGCCGACGCACCTCCGGCAACCAGCGCCGCTACACCCGCGACACCCTGCGCCGCGTCGCCTTCATCCGGGCCGCACAGCGCGTCGGCATTCCCCTGGCCACGATCCGCGACGCCCTCGCCCAGCTCCCCGAGGAGCGCACCCCCACCCGTGCGGACTGGGCCCGCCTCTCGGAGGCCTGGCGCTCCGAACTGGACGAGCGCATCAAGCAGCTGAACCGCCTGCGCGACCACCTCACCGACTGCATCGGATGCGGCTGCCTCTCCCTGAGCGGCTGCGTCCTGTCCAACCCGGACGACGTCTTCGGCGAACGGGGGGCGGGCTCGCGGCTGATGGTGGAACCCGGGGGAGAGCGGCCCGGCACCGGAAAATCCGCCTGACCGGTCCCTCGGGCTCCTGCTAGCGTCGCGCTCTTCGGCCGGCGCACCGCGCCGCGCACGGAGTCCTGACGGGACCGACTCCCATGCGTTCGCCCGCGCTTGCCGCCGCCCTCGCCGGCATCGACACCGTCTTCAACGGCTTCGACAGCCCCGGTGAGACCGGCTGCGGCCGCTGTGACCTGCCCGAGGAGACCGCGTATCTGCGCACGCCGTACACGCGAGTGCCCCCGGACGTCCTGCGAAAGTACGTCTTCAAGGGGTCGGACCACTTCATCGACCACGCCGCCGCGATGCGCCGCCTGCTGCCCCAGGCCGCGCACGCCATGGCCGACGGCACCCTGGACGGGATCGGGTGGGGCGCCCACGGGCTGGCGCAGGCGGTCTGGCGGTCCTGGCCGGCCGAACAGGCCGCTGCCCTCGACGCGTTCGTGCGGGCGTGGTGGCAGGAGGTCCTCGCCACGCCCGAGCCGCCGTACGAGGTCCACGAGGTCTTCGAGACCTGCGCCGCGATCGCCCGGACCGTGACGCCGTTCCTCGACACGTGGAGTCGCGGTCCTGTAGCCGACGTCCACCTCGTCAGCTGCGCCGACGCCTGGCTCTACGACCTGCTCTCGGACAACTCCCCGTTCTGGTGGTGGTGGAACGACGCCGAGGAAGCCGGTGTCGCCGAGCTGCGGAGCTGGCTGGCCGGAGAGGGCGCCGCCCGTCTGCACGACTGCGGCGAGCCGGATCTGGCGACCCGCGCCGAACTGCTCGCGCTGCCCTACGACGAGCGCTGGGCGCATCCCTACTGGAACACCCGCTGAGTCGACTGACGGGCTCAGGACAGGGGGCGCGGCATCCCCGGCGCACCCCCCGCATGATCAGGCGGACATGAGCAGCCGTCCGCGCCGGGCACAGGCCAGGGCCTCGGCGGTGAGCACGGGCCGTGGCACGAGAATGCCGCAGTCCGCGCAGACCGGCCCCGTCGAGGGCTCGTGGTCGAGGTCGTACGTCCAGACGAGGCGCTCCCCGCCGCACGCCGGGCAGGTCGAACCCGGGTCGCGCTCCAGAGCGGCTATCAGCCGCCGCAGCACCTCGGCCAGTGGTTCATCGGGATGGACGCGGGGGTCGTCGCACCAGGCGACCCCGAAGCCGCCCCAGGTCAGGCGGTGCCAGTCGTCCACGCTCCCCGGGCGGCGCAGCCCGTCGTGCTTCTCCTTCCTGCGACGCTCGGCGAACTGGGCCTCATAGGTCAGCCAGACGGCCCGCGCCTCCTCCAGCTCCTCCAGTGCGGCCACGAGACGCACTGGATCGGGAGAGCGGTCCTCGGGGCCGAACCCGGCCCGGGAGCACAGATGGTCCCAGGTCGCCCGGTGGCCATAAGGAGCGAACCGTTCAAGGCATTTGCGCAGCGAGTAGCGTCGCAGCGCCAGATCGCACCGCGGATCGCGCACCTGTCTCGCCAGACTGCGGAAACCGGCCATTGCCCTGCACCTCCGTCACATCTGCAGTTGTTCCTCGGTCACTTCGGCGCCGCACGCGACGGCGCCGTACGAAGTCGTCGGAGCGACCTCGCCGAATAGACGTGCCGACCGGCGATTCGGCTCCATCCGATTTCCGATGCCCTCCCATAACGGACACCGGGTTGACCCGCCGGGCCGCCCCTCGGGTGGAACCCGGGCGGAACGTCCCGGCTTCGAAAAAGTGACGCATGTTCACCTTCACTCTCCGCCTTACCGGCAGTAGCCTCCGGCCCACCCCTGTCGCGAGGAGCCGCCATGCAACCGCGTACCCCACACATCGCGTTGCCCCACAGACCGAGAACTCCCGGCAGACTTCCCAGGTTCCTGAAGACGGCGTCCGTCTGCGTGCTGATCGCGGGTCTTCTCACCCCGCTCACGCAGGCGGTGGCCGCGGACGTCACCGTGACGTCCGCGGCCACCGACCACTGCGGCGGGCAGTGCGCGGACATCCTGCCGCCCGGCGAGAACGGCAACGCGACCCTCGCCGAGATCCTCCTCAACCAGTCGCTCGGCATCCAGCCCGCCCACGCCGAGGACCAGCTCGGCCCGTACGCCGACCTCGCCACCGGACACACCACGCTCACGGACGCCAAGATCAACACGTTCTTCAACGACGCGTCGTTCGGCGTCCCTTCCGACCAGGTCGCCTCCTCGGAGAAGCCCGCCGGCCGCGGCGACGTGACGATCGTCCGCGACAAGAAGACCGGCGTGCCGCACATCACCGGCACCACCCGCTACGGCACCGAGTTCGGCGCCGGGTACGCGGCCGCCGAGGACCGGCTGTGGCTGATGGACGTCTTCCGGCACGTCGGCCGCGGCCAGTTGACCTCCTTCGCGGGCGGCGCGCCCGCCAACCAGGGCCTGGAGCAGGAGTTCTACCGCAACGCCCCCTACACCGAGGCCGAGCTCCAGGCGCAGATCGACCGCACCGTGGCCACGAACGGGGACCGGGGCCGGCAGGCCCTCGCCGATGTCACCGCCTACCTCGACGGCGTCAACGCCTATATCGACGCCTCCGACAAGGGCCGTTACTTTCCCGGCGAGTACGTCCTCACCGGTCACAAGGACGCCCTCACCAACGCGGGCACCATCGACCGCTTCAAGGTCACCGACCTGGTGGCGCTCGCCTCCGTCGTCGGCTCGCTGTTCGGCTCCGGCGGGGGCGGCGAGGTGGGCAACGCGCTCTCCCTCGTCGCCGCCCAGTCCAAGTACGGCGTCGAGGAGGGCACCCGGGTCTGGGAGTCCTTCCGCGAGCGCAACGACCCCGAGGCCGTCCTCACCGTCCACGAGGGCGAGAGCTTCCCGTACGCCACCAGGCCGGACAGCCCCCAGGGCCGGGCCCTGCCTGACGCGGGCTCGGTCACCCAGGAGCCGCTGGTCCACGACCGCACCGGCGCGGCGGCCACGTCGACCGCGACCGCCACCTCCGCCGCGGCCGCCAAGGCGACCCTGAGCTCGGCCCGGCGCGGTATGTCCAACGCCCTGGTGGTGAGCGGCGAGCACACCGCGAGCGGTCACCCCGTCGCCGTCTTCGGCCCGCAGACCGGCTACTTCGCGCCCCAGCTGCTCATGCTCCAGGAGATCCAGGGCCCGGGCATCAGCGCCCGCGGCGCCTCCTTCGCGGGTCTGAGCATGTACGTCGAACTCGGCCGCGGCCAGGACTACGCCTGGAGCGCGACGACCTCCGGGCAGGACGTCATCGACACCTACACCGTCGAGCTGTGCCAGGACGACCACCACTACCTGTACCGCGGCACCTGCACGGCCATGGACCCCGTCGAGCAGCGCAACGCCTGGAAGCCCACCGTGGCCGACGGCACCGCGGCGGGCTCGTACACGATGCGCGTCTGGCGCACCGAGTACGGGCCGGTGCAGTACCGGGCGACCGTCGGCGGCAAGCGGGTCGCCTACACCACGCTGCGCTCCTCCTACCAGCACGAGGTCGACTCGATCATCGGCTTCCAGATGCTGAACGACCCGGACCACACCAAGGACGCACAGAGCTTCCAGAGCGCGGTGCAGCACATCAACTACACCTTCAACTGGTTCTACGCCGACTCCGCGCACACCGCCTACTACAACAGCGGTGACAACCCGGTACGCGCGAGCGGCGTCGACGCCGATTTCCCGGTGTGGGGGCAGCCGGCGTACGACTGGAAGGGCTGGGACCCGGCGACCCACACCGCCGACCACACCCCGCCCGCCGAGCACCCCCACTCCACCGACCAGGACTACTACATCTCCTGGAACAACAAGCAGGCCGAGGACTACACGGCCGCGCCCTGGGGCGAGGGTTCCGTGCACCGCGGCGACCTCCTGGACGACCGGGTGCGGAAGCTGGTCCAGGCCGGCGGCGTGACCCGCTCGTCCCTCGTCAAGGTGATGGCGGACGCGGCGCTCGCCGACCTGCGCGCCGAGGACGTGCTGCCCGGCCTGCTGAAGGTGATCGACAGCGCGCCGGTCACCGACCCCGCGGCCGCGGCGGCGGTGGGCAAGTTGCGCACCTGGCTGACGGCGGGCGCCCAGCGCACGGAGACGTCGGCCGGTTCGAAGCGGTACGCCGACGCCGACGCGATCCGGATCCTGGACGCGTGGTGGCCGCTGCTGGTCAAGGCCGAGTTCGAACCCGGCCTCGGCAGCGACCTGTACGCCGCGTTCACCGCCAGCCTGCCCGTCGACGAGGCCCCGTACGCCGGGCACGGCCCGACCGGCGCGCACGCCGGAAGCTCCTTCCAGTACGGCTGGTGGAGCTATGTCGACAAGGACATCCGGGCGGTGCTCGGGGAGCCCGTCAAGGGGCCGCTCGCCGCGACGTACTGCGGCGGCGGCAGCCTCGGCTCCTGCCGGGACGTGCTGATCGGCACGCTCAAGCAGGCCGCCGGCCGGACCGCCGCGCAGGTGTACCCCGGTGACGACCAGTGCGCGGCGGGCGACCAGTGGTGCGCCGACTCGATCGTCCAGCGCGCCCTGGGCGGCATCAGGCACGGCGCGATCAGCTGGCAGAACCGGCCGACCTACCAGCAGGTGGTGGAGTTCACGTCGCACCGGTGAGGTGAGCACGGGCTCCGGTACGGCAGTCATGGCGGCGGGTCACGCGATACGGCCCGCCGCCAGCACCACGCGTGCCAGCTCCGGGTGCAGGATGTCGCTGTGCGCGCCCGTCGGCGGATCCCCGCGCCGGACGACCGCCGCCGCGTCGACGTTCGCGCAGCCCGACGCGGGCAGCCCGCCGGCGAGCGCCTCGGCGAGCGTCAGCGCGGCAGTTCCCGGCACCGCCTGCATCCCGTCGTAGCCCATCGCGCCCCACCGGGTGCCCGGCAGGTGCCCGAGGTCCACGCCCGAGGCCGAACGGTCGTCGTCGGCCATCCGCGAGGCCAGCGGATAGAAGGTGCCGAGCGAGGAGTCGTGGTGCGAGTGGCAGCACACCAACGGGCCGTCGATGCGCCGCTGTCGGCCATGGAGGACACCGCCCGCGCGCGGGTCGTGCGGCAGTCGCGGGGCGAACGCGTAGTGGGAGAAGGCCCCTTGGAGCAGCGTCACCGACTTCACCGTGCGGACACCGTCGGGCAGTCCGCGCAGCGCGAACGACACCAGCCGCCCGCCGAAGCTGTGGCCCACCAGATGCACCCGCACGCCCGGCGCGGCCTTGGCCAACCGCCCGACGAGCGGCCCGAGTCCGCGCTCGCCGACGGTGCCGGCGCGCCGCTTCATCGCGTAGTACGTCGCCTGCCGCAGCAGTTCGCGCGCGCCGTCCCAGGGGTTGGGCAGCGAGAAGTCAGCCGAGCGCGGACCGGCGAGCGCCCGCGCGAACTCCTCGCAGAGCGCGGCGGTGTCCTGGCTGAACAGGGCGGGCTCGTCCTGCGGCACCCCGTCGGCGGCGGTGTCCGCGGCGAAGTGCGGCTGCGGTCCGTCCGGATCGACCTCGACCAGCACCCGCACCAGCCGCCCGAACTCCGCCAGTTCGGCCGCGTCGGTGTGCCGCTCGTCCAGCATCCGGGCGAGCTGCTCGACCACCGTGGACCGCCCGGGGAAGGTCTCCAGCAGGGCCTGCCGGGTGTCCTTGTCGAGCGCCGGGTGCGGCGCGTCCTCGGCCGCCCGGGCCGCCACGGACTTGGGGAAGTCGGGGATCGGCTCGTCGCTGAAGCGCATCGACGGCCAGACCACGCCCGCGTAGCCGATGCGGGCCTTCGGGGCGAGTCCGGGGACGGGCGCGAAGAAGCGGTGGTAGAGGGATCTCGCCCCCGAACGGTCGTTGTTCCAGCCGTGCGCGAAGACGAGGAGGTCACGGACGCCGTGCTCCGTGACCTCGCCCAGCAGCCGGTCGCGTGCCCGGCCGTCGGCGTCCCCGTCCGCGTCGAAGGTCAGCTCCCAGTAGGGAGTCACGCTCATCCCAGGATCAGTCATGGCGGCCCTCTCGTCCCCCGAAGCGGTGCGATACGGACGCATCGTCCCGCTGCTGGGCAAGGTTGGCCATACGCCACGACGTGGCTCCAGCGGACGAGTTAGTTGTAGAGCAGATATTCCTTCCGCACCCGCCGGAACGCGTTCAGCTCGTCCTGCCAGGCGGCCACCACCTCGTCCGGGGCCGCGCCCGCGTCGAGCATCGTCCTGACCTGCGTGGACCCGGTGAGCTTGTCGATCCAGTTGTCCGACCGCCAGGCGAAACCGCTCCAGGTCTTCCTCGCCGTCGCCAGCAGCGCGATGCCGGTGCGCACGGGATCGTACGCGGCCCGGTCGTGCACATGGATCTGCACGCCGCCGACGGTCTTGCCCTGGAACTTGGAGAAGGTGGGCGCGAAGTACGCCTCCCTGAACCGCACGCCGGGCAGCGCGAGTTCATTGGCCGCCTCCGCCCAGCGGCCGTCGATGCCGTCGGCGCCCAGGAGTTCGAAGGGCCGGGTCGTGCCGCGCCCCTCGGACAGGTTGGTCCCCTCGAACAGACAGGTCCCCGAGTACACCAACGCCGTGTCCGGAGTGGGCATGTTGGGGCTCGGCGGCACCCAGGGCAGCCCCGAGGCGTCGAAGAAATCCGACCGCTTCCAGCCCGTCATCAGCACCGTCTCCAGCGGCACCGGCCTGCTCAGGAACTCCCCGTTGTACAGCCGCGCCAGCTCCGCGACCGTCATCCCGTGCGCCTGCGCGATGGGCTGCCGTCCGACGAACGTGGCGAACTCCTTGTGCAGCACGGGCCCGAGGGCCGCGCGCCCGGTCACCGGGTTCGGCCGGTCCAGCACGACGAACCGCTTGCCCGCGAGCGCCGCCGCCTCCATGCAGTCGTACAGGGTCCAGATGTACGTGTAGAAGCGGGCGCCCGCGTCCTGGATGTCGAAGACGACGGTGTCCACGCCGGAGGCGGTGAAGATGTCGGCGAGCGCGCTGCCGCTCTTCAAGTACGTGTCGTAGACCGGCAGTCCGGTCGCCGGGTCGTCGTAGCGGCCCTCGGAGCCGCCCGCCTGCGCGGTGCCGCGGAAGCCGTGCTCGGGGCCGAAGACGGCCGTCAGGTTCACCCGCGGATCCGCGTGCATGACGTCGACGATGTGGCGCACGTCGCGGGTGACGCCGGTGGGGTTGGTGACGATGCCGACGCGCTGGCCGTCGAGCCGGGCGTACCCGTCCGCGGCGAGGTGCTCGAAGCCGGTGCGCAGGCCGTTGCCGCGCGGCCCGTTGCCGCTCTGCCCGGCTCCGTCCTGCCCGGTGGCCCCCGCCGGGACGGAGGTCGCCGCGACGGCGGCGGCCGCGGCGCTGACGTGGAGCAGGCCTCGTCTGGACAGCTTCATGCGGTGACCTCCGTGATCGCGACCGGTGTCATGCCCACGCACGCTAGCGCGCGCCCGCGCGGAACGGAACGAACCCGACGGGGCTCGCCGGGGAAGCCCCTTCCGCGGGGCATACCGACCGGTTAGTCTGACGCGCGTCACAGGCGGCGGAACGGATGCGCCGGGTACCGAAGTCGTGCCGAAGGAGACCGATGGTGGAAGCCGTGCGGGATGCGGGAGTGGTCGTCACCGGAGCGGGAGGCGGCATCGGCGCCGCACTGGCCCGCAGGTTCGCCGCCGAGGGCGCCCGGGTCGTCGTCAACGACCTGGACGCCGACAAGGCCAAGGCGGTCGCCGAGGAGATCGGCGGCATCGCGGTACCGGGCGACGCCTCCGTGATCGTCTCCGAGGCCCGCGAGGCGCTCGGCGGAACGGTGGACGTGTACTGCGCCAACGCGGGCGTGGGCTCCGGCGGCACCGAGGCGGCCAAGGAGAAGGTCTGGGCGCTGGCCTGGGACGTCAACGTCATGGCCCATGTGCGCGCGGCCCATGAGCTCGTCCCGGACTGGCTGGAGCGCGGCAGCGGCCGGTTCGTCTCCACCGTCTCCGCCGCCGGCCTGCTCACCATGATCGGCGCCGCCCCCTACAGCGTCACCAAGCACGCCGCGTACTCCTTCGCGGAGTGGCTGTCGCTGACGTACCGCCACCGCGGGCTCAAGGTGCACGCGATCTGCCCGCAGGGCGTGCGCACCGACATGCTGGACGCCACCGGCAGCGTGGGCGACCTCGTCCTCAAGCCGGACGCGATCGATCCGGAGGACGTCGCCGAGGCTCTCTTCCGGGGCATGGCCGAGGACCGCTTCCTGATCCTGCCGCACCCCGAGGCCGGCGAGTACTTCCAGGCGCGGGCCGCCGACCCCGACCGCTGGCTGACCAGCATGAACCACCTCCAGCAGAAGTGGGAGGCCGCCCGGTGACCGGGTCGCCCTATGCGGCCAAGCCCTGGCTGGCCCTCCTCAGCGACGCCCAGCGCGCCCCGGTCGAGCCCGTCGACTCGCTCGTCCACGCCCTGCGCCGGGCGGCCGCCACCACTCCCGACCGCGCCTTCGTCACCTACTTCGACACCCCCCTCGGCTACCGCGAGGCCGACGAGCTGAGCGACTCCGTCGCCGCGCACCTCGTCGAGCGAGGCCTGGAGCGCGGCGACCGGGTCGCCGTCCTGCTGCAGAACTCCCCGCACTTCGTCCTCGCCGTGCTCGGCGTCTGGAAGGCGGGCGGCATCGTCGTCCCCGTCAACCCGATGTACAAGTCGGGGGAGGTCGCCCACGTCCTGCGGGACGGCGAGGTGGCCGGGCTGATCTGCTCCGACCGCGCGTGGGAGTCGTACCTGCGCGAGACGGCCGCCGAGTCCCCGGTGCGGATCGTGCTCACCGGCTGCGAACTGGACCTGCAGAGCCGCGACGACGCGCGCGTACTCGGCTTCGAGCGGCTGCCGCAGGCGCCCGACGCCGACGACCTCGTGAGCGTCGCCCGGCGGGGCGGCAAGGCACCGGAGGGCCGCGACCCGCGCCCGTCCGACCTCGCCCTGATCAGCTACACCTCGGGCACCAGCGGCACCCCCAAGGGCGCCACCAACACGCACGGCAACATCATGTACATCGCCGAGCGGCAGCGGACCGGGATGGACCTGCCCGAGGCGCCCGTCTACTACGGCCTCGCGCCCCTGTTCCACATCACCGGCATGGCCTGCCAGTTCGCCGCCTGCCTTAACAGCGCCGGCACCCTGGTGCTGACCTACCGCTTCGAACCCGGCGTGGTCCTCGACGCGTTCGCCGAGCACCGCCCGCACTTCACCGTCGGCCCCTCCACCGCGTTCATGGCGCTCGCCGCCCACCCGGGCGTCACCCCGGAGCACTTCTCCTCCTTCGTGAACATCTCCTCGGGCGGCGCCCCCGTACCGCCCGCCCTCGTGGAGAAGTTCCGCGCGGGCTTCGGGCCGTACCTGCACAACGGCTACGGGCTCACCGAGTGCAGCGGCCCGTGCACCAGCACGCCGGGCCAGCTGGAGGCGCCCGTCGACCCGGCCTCCGGGACCCTGGCCGTCGGCCTGCCCGGACCCGACACGGTCGTCCGCATCCTCGACGAGCGGGGCGAGGAGGTCCCGCTCGGCGAGCAGGGCGAGATCGCCGTCCGCGGCCCGCAGGTCGTGCCCGGCTACTGGCGCCGCCCCGAGGCCACCGCCGAGACCTTCCCCGGCGGCGAACTGCGCACCGGGGACGTCGGGTTCATGGACGCGCAGGGCTGGGTGTACGTCGTCGACCGCAAGAAGGACATGATCAACGCGTCCGGCTTCAAGGTCTGGCCGCGCGAGGTCGAGGACGTCCTCTACACGCACCCCGAGGTGCGCGAGGCCGCCGTCGTCGGGGTGCCCGACGACTACCGCGGGGAGACCGTCAAGGCGTTCATCAGCCTCCGGCCGGGCGCCGAGACCGGCCCCGAGGCGCTCGCGGCCTACTGCAAGGAGAGACTGGCCGCCTACAAGTATCCGCGCCAGGTGGAGATCCTGCCGGACCTGCCGAAGACGGCAAGTGGGAAGATCCTCCGTCGGGAACTTCGTTCCCGCGCACGGAACGGCCAGTAGGCAGCACAGTCAGAGCATCACGGAAAGGCAGGTGGCGGCAGTGCCCAGGACCACGGACGGAGACGGAACCCCCGTTCCGCAGCGGCTGCTCGCCGCCGCCACCCGGCTCTTCGCCGAGCAGGGGTACGACCGCACCTCCGTACAGGAGATCGTCGAGGCGGCCGGCGTCACCAAAGGCGCGCTGTACCACTACTTCGGCTCCAAGGACGACCTCCTGCACGAGGTGTACGCCCGCATGCTGCGCGTCCAGCAGGAGCGGCTGGACGCCGTCGCGGACGCCGACGAGCCGGTCGAGAAGCGGCTGCGCGCCGCCGCGGCCGACGTCGTCGTCACCACGATCGAGAACCTCGACGACGCGTCGATCTTCTTCCGCTCCATGCACCATCTGAGCCCGGAGAAGAACAAGCAGGTCCGCGCCGAGCGCCGGCGCTACCACGAACGCTTCCGCGCGCTCATCGAGGAGGGCCAGCAGGCGGGGGTCTTCTCCAAGGCGACCCCGGCGGACCTGGTCGTGGACTACCACTTCGGCTCCGTGCACCACCTGTCCACCTGGTACCGCCCCGACGGACCGCTCACCCCGCAGGAGGTGGCCGACCACCTGGCCGACCTGCTGCTGCGGGCGCTGCGTCCCTGAGGTGACATGTGTAAGGGGCGGTCGCCAATTGGCGACCGCCCCTTACACATGCTTGCTCACAGGTACTTCTTCAACTCCCGCCGCGCCAGCGAGCGCTGGTGCACCTCGTCCGGCCCGTCGGCCAGCATCAGCGTACGGGCGCCGGCGTACAGCTCGGCCAGCGGGAAGTCCTGGCTCACGCCGCCCGCGCCGTGCAGCTGGATCGCGCGGTCGAGGATGTCGACCACCGCGCGCGGGGTGGCGATCTTGATGGCCTGGATCTCCGTGTGGGCGCCCTTGTTGCCGACCGTGTCCATCAGCCAGGCCGTCTTCAGCACCAGCAGCCGCAGCTGCTCGACCGTCACCCGGGCGTCCGCGATCCAGTTCTGCACCACGCCCTGCTGGGCCAGCGCCTTGCCGAAGGCGGTACGGGACACCGCGCGGCGGCACATCAGCTCGATCGCCCGCTCCGCCATGCCGATCAGCCGCATGCAGTGGTGGATCCGGCCGGGACCGAGCCGGGCCTGGGCGATGGCGAAACCGCCGCCCTCCTCACCGATCAGGTTCGACACCGGCACGCGCGCGTGGTCGAAGACGACCTCGGCGTGGCCGCCGTGCCAGTGGTCCTCGTAACCGAAGACCTGCATCGCGCGCTTGACCGTGACGCCCGGGGTGTCGCGGGGGACGAGGACCATGGACTGCTGGCGGCGGATGTCCGCTCCGTCCGGGTCCGTCTTGCCCATCACGATGAAGATCTTGCAGTCCGGGTTCATCGCCCCGGAGATGTACCACTTGCGGCCGGTGATGACGTACTCGTCGCCGTCCCGCTCGATGTGCGTGGTGATGTTCGTGGCGTCGGAGGAGGCCACCTCCGGCTCGGTCATGGCGAACGCCGAGCGGATCTCACCGGCCAGCAGCGGCTCCAGCCACTGCTTCTTCTGCTCGTCGGTGCCGAACTGCGCCAGCACCTCCATGTTGCCGGTGTCCGGCGCCGCGCAGTTCAGCGCGGTGGGCGCGAGCTGCGGGGAGCGGCCGGTGATCTCGGCGAGCGGGGCGTACTGGAGGTTGGTGAGCCCGGCGCCGTACTCGGCGTCCGGCAGGAAGAGGTTCCACAGGCCCTGCCTGCGCGCCTCGGCCTTCAGCTCCTCGACCACCGCCGGGGTGTCCCAGGGTGAGTCCAGCGCGGCCCGCTGCTCCTCGGCGACCGCCTCGGCCGGGTAGACGTACTCGTCCATGAAGGCGAGCAGCTTGTGCCGCAGTTCCTCGGTGCGCGCGTCGAACGCGAAGTCCATGAGCGGTCAGCCTTCCTGAAGAGTGGTCAGTCCGTGCTCGATGAAGACGGGGACGAGGTCGCCGATGCGGTCGAAGCCGCGCCCCACCGTCTGGCCCAGCGTGTACCGGTAGTGGATGCCCTCCAGGATCACGGCGAGCTTGAACCAGGCGAACGCCGTGTACCAGGAGACGTCCGAGACGTCGCGCCCCGAGCGCGCGGCGTACCGCTCGATCAGCTCGGCCGGAGTCGGATGCCCGGGGGCCTCGGCGGTGGTGGAGACCGGCGAGTCGGGGGTGTCGAGCGGCATGCTGTACATCGCCAGCAGGCCGAGGTCGGTGAGCGGGTCGCCCAGCGTCGACATCTCCCAGTCGAGGATCGCCTTGATCTGGTCGTCGGCTCCGATGAGGACGTTGTCCAGCCGGTAGTCGCCGTGCACGACGGTCGGCGCGGGGGAGTCGGGCAGGGCGCGGCCGAGGGCGGAGTGCAGCTCGTCGATGCCGGCCAGCTCACGGTTGCGGGAGCCGTCCAGCTGCTTGCCCCAGCGGCGCAGCTGGCGGTCCAGGAAGCCCTCGGGGCGGCCGAAGTCGGCGAGGCCCACCTCGGCGGGGTCGACCGCGTGCAGCTCGACGAGGGTGTCGACGAGGGACAGCACGGCGTCGCGGGTGCGCTTCTCGCCGAGCGGGGCGAGCTGGCCGGCGGTGCGGTACGGGGTGCCCTCGACGAAGTCCATGACGTAGAACGGCGCCCCGAGCACCTCCTCGTCCTCGCACAGCAGCACCGGGCGCGGCACCGGGACGTCCGTCGGGTGCAGCGCGCTGATCACCCGGTGCTCGCGCTTCATGTCGTGCGCGGTGGCGAGGACATGGCCGAGCGGAGGGCGCCGTACGACCCACTTCGACGTGCCGTCGGAGACGGCGTACGTCAGATTCGACCGCCCGCCCTCGATCAGCCGGCCGGTCAGCGGGCCGTCGATCAGACCGGGCCGCTCACGCTCGAGCAGGACACGCAGCCGGTCGAGATCGAGTCCGGGCGGGTGATCGGGGCTCATGCGTCGCTCCTACGAAGGGGAGAACAAGGTCGCGACTCATGATGCCGACCGGTCGGTATGCCGTCCAGTGCGCAGGCCCAACGTGATCGGGGCCACCTTACGGCGACGGCTCCCTCGCGCGGTGCGCGAAGGAGCCGTCAGGGGGCGGTTCCGGTCAGTGGTCGTCCCAGTGGCCGCCGTGCTCGGCGTGCCGGTGACCGTCGTGAAGGTAGTCGACATGGTCACCGTGGCGCACGCGCGCGTGCCCGCACCCCTCGCCGTGCTGGTGGTCGTGCCCATCGTGCATGACATGGCCGGAAACCTCGCACTCGTCCCAGTGCCCGGAGTGCTCCCGGTGCAGGTGCCCGTCGTGCGCGTAGTCGACGTGGTCGCCGTGCGGCACGGCGGCGTGCCCGCAGTCGGGACCGTGGGCGTGCGCGTGGGAGGCGTGTTCGTGATGCAGGGCGGTCATGGTGCTCACCTTCCGGGGCGGGGCGATGCCGACGACGGACAGGCTGCCACGCGATCCGTGTGTTGCCGTACATATCCGGATGTATGGGGCGGCGTGTGGCGGCACGTCAGACGCGGCTGGCCGCCGGCTCCGGATCGGCGGCGCGCGCTGCCGCGCTGAAGGGGAGCAGCGCCGGGGTCGCCAGCAGGAGCAGGCCGGCCACGCCGATGGCCGTACGCGGGCCGAGCAGGCTGCCCAGTACGCCCCAGACGGCGGTCAGCAGCGCGGTCGAGGCCTTGGTCGTCACCGTCCAGGCGGTCAGTGTGCGGGCGACCCGGTCGGTCGCGGTGCGCTGAAGGCGATAGGTGGCGTAGACCGGGTTGAAGACCCCGCAGCAGAAGATGAGCCCGAGTTCGACGCCCATCACCAGCAGCAGCCCTCCGGTGCCCGGCCCCAGGAAGGCGGGGCCGACGGACCAGACCGCGCGCAGCGAGCCCGTCACGACCAGGACGCGGTGCTGCCCGAACCGGGCGGCGAGCGGCCGGGCCAGCCGGGAGCCGAGCAGTCCGCCGATCGAGGGCGCGGCGAAGGCGAGGCCGTACTGCCACGGTGCGAACCCGAGCCGGCCGAGCATGAGGACGGCGAGCAGCGGCTCGGTGGCCATCACCAGGCCGTTGAACAGGGCGGTGTTGAAGAACAGCGGACGCAGCGTCGCGTCGGCGAGGATGTACCGCCAGCCGTCGAGCAGGTCACCGGCCCGCAGGCGCCCGGCCTCCCGGCGCTCGGGTCGCGGCTCGTCGCCGCCGGTGGCGCGGATGCCCAGGGCCGAGAGCAGGTAGCTGACCGCGTCGGCCAGCACCGTCGCCACGGGGCCGAGGAGCCCGATCGCCGCGCCGCCCAGCGGCGGGCCGATGATCGTGGTCGTCCAGGCGGTGGACTCGAACCGGGAGTTGGCGACGAGCAGGTGCTCGGCCGGCAGCAGCGTCTTCAGGTAGGCGCCGGAAGCGGCGCGGAAGGTGATGTCCGCCGCCGCGACGGCGACCGAGACCAGCAGGAGCTGGACGAAGGTCAGCACTCCGAGCGCGAACGCGGCGGGGATCGACAGCAGCGCCGCGCACCGGGCCAGGTCCGTCGCGATCAGAACCGGCCGCTTGCGGCGGAACTCCACCCACGGGCCGAGCGGCACCGCCACCGCCGCGCCCACCGCGGCCCCCACGGAGGAGAGCGCGGCGACCTCGGCCGGTCCGGCGTGCAGTACGCGGACGGCGATCAGCGGGAACGCGCCGAAGGCGAGCCACGTACCGAGCGCACTGGCCCCGTACGCTCCCCACAGCCACCCGAACCGCGGCCCCAGACGCTGCCCGAGCAGACGTCCCAGCCGCAGCCCGCTCCCCATGCCCGACGCCTCTCACCGCTCACCCGCACAACCGATCCGCGTGCGGAAACACTCGGAGCCATCAAACCGGGCGCCGTGACCGGGGATCAAACAACCGCCAGGCCGCAGGCTACAACCAACGGTTGTGCGCCTAGGGTGTCGGTATGGACCTCGACGCCGTCCGGACCTTCGTCGCAGCCGCCGACACGGGGCGGTTCCAGGAAGCGGCCACCGAGCTGGCCCTCACCCAGCAGGCCGTCTCCAAGCGCATCGCCGCGCTGGAGCGGAACCTCGGTGTGCGGCTGTTCACGCGCACCGCGCGCGGCGCCGAGCTCACCATCGACGGGCAGGCGTTCCTGCCCCACGCGCGCGAGCTGCTGCGGGCCGCCGAGCGCGCGGTCGCGTCCGTGCACACCGACCGGCGTCCGCTGCGCGTCGACGTGATCGCCTCGCGCGGCGCGGCGACCGGCCTGATGCGCGGCTTCCACCGCGCGCACCCGGAGACCGAGCTCGACGTGGTGATGCTGTTCGACATCGACACGGCCGTCGCCGCCATCCGCTCCGGCGCGATCGACGCGTCCTTCCGCGCCGTCGCCGTGCCCGGCCGGCCCCTGCCCGAGGACATCACGTCCGTACGGGTCCTCGACGAGCCGCTCCAGCTCCTCACCGGCCCCGCCCACGCCCTGGCGGGCGCCCGCTCGGTGACCGTCGCCCAGCTCGCCGGACACCGGATCTGGATGCCCGGCATCGTCCCCGGCACCGAGTGGGCCGCCTACTACGACGACCTCGTCGCCGAGTTCGGCCTCACCATCGAGGCGACCGGCCCCAACTTCGGCTCCGACGCGCTCCTCGACACCGTCGCCGACACCCCGGCCCTGGCCACCTTCATGGGCGGCCACACCCGCCTCGTCTGGCCCGACGGCCACGGCCTGCGCCGCATCCCGGTGACCGACCCGACCCCCGTCTACCCCCACTCGCTCCTCTGGCACCGCGACAATCCCCACCCCGCGCTGGCCGCCCTCCGCGCCCACCTCGCCGCCACGACGCCCGGCCACGACGCCCCCGGGTCCTGGACCCCGGACTGGGTGACCCCGCACTGAACCCCACGCGACTCCGGTGGCGCTATAGGGGGTGTCTCGTCGATCACGCCGGGCTCGCGAGGCCTGGCACCTCCCCCAAGCTCTTCGAGCAGGGGGCGCCCCCAGCCGCGTGGTCGTCGGTCTCCCCCAAGCTCTCGGCTTCGCTCGAGCAGGGGGCACCCCCATCACTCCGCATCGACTCCCTCCTCCGCCTTGCGATGCACGGCACCAGACGCCGCTCCCTGATCCGGCCTGATCGACGAGACACCCCCTAGACCACCAGCACCGCCGCGCACACCGCCATCGCCACCCCGCACAGGACCGCCGCCGTGGCGATCCGGGGGGAGAGGGCGGGGGGCTGGAACGAACCGGACAGAGTGCGGATGCGGCGGTGGGCGATGGCGAGGAAGCAGAGCCAGAGCATGCAGCAGACGGCGCCGATGGCGACCGCCGTGGTGGACGCGCCGGAGTGCAGGACGGTGCGCAGCGCGAGAAGGGTGGTGACGACGTATGAGAGGGTCGTGCGGCGCCAGGCCAGGCGCGTCCGCTCCGGTTGCAGCCCCGGGTCGCGCGCGGGGCTCTCGGGGGTGGCGGCCGTCATCCGTCCCAGCCGACCAGTACGACGACCACCATCGCCACGGCCACCACCGTCACCACGAGGCTCAGCACCGCCGGGAACCGCGACACCGGCAGATCCTCGCCCCGGCGCATCGCCCGCTCGCAGCGCACCCAGTGGTTGACCGCGCGCAGCGAGCACAGCACACCCGCACCGAGCAGACCGAGCGCCAGCCCCACGCGCCAGCCCCAGCGCAGGTCCGGCAGGAACTGGTCCACCGCGAATCCCCCGCCGATCAGTGCGAGGGAGGTCCGCAGCCAGGCCAGGAACGTGCGCTCGTTCGCCAGCGAGAACCGGTAGTCGGGGGTGCCGCCCTCGTCCCGGATCGCCTCGGGAGCGAACCACAGCCGGACGTTCCGCACGAATTCGATCACGCGCTGGACCCTACCCGGGCGCCCCGCTCACCGCCCCGAGCGGTACTCCCGCAGCTTCTCGTACCCCGCCCGCCCGTCCGGCACCCACTCCCAGTCACCGAGCCGGGCCTCCACCTCGCTCTCGGGCAGGAAGTCGTGCCAGGCCACCTCCTCGACCTGCGGCCGCACCGGCAGCTCGCAGCGCACCTCGTACACCGCCGACCACCAGCTGCGCCCGGCGCCGTCGTCGTACAGGAACTTGAAGAGGTACGACGGCCGGGGCAGCCCCGTCACCCCGAGCTCCTCCTCCGCCTCGCGCAGGGCCGCGTCGTCGTAGGACTCGCCCGCGCCGACCACCCCGCCGACGAACATGTCGTACAGGGACGGGAAGACCAGCTTGGTCGGGGTGCGGCGGTGGACGAAGACGCGGCCCCGCGCGTCCCGGGCCTGGATGAACACGCACCGGTGGCGCAGCCCGCGGGCGTAGACCTCGCCGCGCGGGGACTGCCCGACGACCCGGTCGTGCTCGTCGACGACGTCGAGGATCTCGTCAGCAGGGTTCACAGGGGCAGCGAGGCTCACAGGGTCGGGGTTCACAGGGTCAGCAGGGTTCATGGGCCCATCCAAGCAGGGCCCGGGCGGGCGCTCAGTGCGGCTGGAGGTCGCGTGCCGGTTCCGACTTCGACGCCCCGGTCGGCATCGCCGGGTGCAGGCCGAGCAGCACGATGCCCAGGATGACGGCCGCCAGCCCCGCCGCCTGCCAGGCCAGGGCCCCGGCGTCGGTGCGCAGCCGGTCGCCGAGGAAGCCGACGCCGCACACGATCCCGGCGATCGGCTGGGCCGCGGTGAGCGCGGGCAGCGACATGCGCAGCGGCGCGGTCTCGAACGCGCTCTGGACCAGGATCAGCCCGGTGACGCCCAGCACCAGCACGCCGTACGGCTGCCAGCCGGAGAGCACTTCGGCCAGGCCGCCCTCGGCGAAGCGCTCGCCGCTCACCCGGGTCAGCGAGTCCTGCACGCCGTACAGCAGCCCGGCGGCGATGGCCAGCAGCAGGGGCGCGGCCGTGTTCAGTCGGGCGTGCCGGGCGAAGCCCGTGAGCAGCAGGGCCACGCCGACCATCGCGCCGATGATCAGCCAGTGCCGCAGCGGGTCGGTGACGGCGGTGCCGCCGCGCGGCTGGCCGGCCCAGATGAACACGGACACCCCGCCGGCGAGCAGCGCGAGCCCCGCCCAGCCCTGCCGGCCGAGCGGTGCCTTGGTCTGGTACCGGGACAGGGTGAGGGCGAACAGCAGGTTCGTCGCGAGCAGTGGCTCGACCATGGAGATCTCGCCGCGGCCCAGCGCGATGGCGCCCAGGACCATGCCGGCCACCATGAGCGCGGTGCCGGCCAGCCAGCGCGGCACCTTCATCAGGTCGAGCAGCAGCCGGGGGGTGAGGAAGTCGCTGAGGGGTGCCCTCTGGGCCACGTTCTGCTGGAGCACGAAGCCGATGCCCAGACAGCAGGCCGCGCTCACCGCGAGAACCACAATCAGAACCGACACGCTGCGTACCTCGATCGTCCGGCCGGGCAACGGGTGCGTAGTGGCGACTGTAGCGTCTGCGGCTCCCAGGACCCGGTATCCAGCGTGCCCCCGGAAGTACCCGTAACCCGGCAGTTCAACCGGTCACGACGCAGACGACGGTGAACCGGTCACTCACAGTCAGTCACCCGCAGCTGGTCGTCCGGTTCTTACGGAACGCTGACGCGAGCCCGCCGCCCCTGGTCCCGCGCGTCCGCGAGTGTTCGAATGAACGGGTGAACCCTGAACAGCACGAGGAGGGCCGGCCCATCGGCCGCCGGATCTTCCTCGGCACCCTCGGCCTCGGCGCCCTCGGCGTGGTCGCCGCCCCCACCGTGCAGCACGGGCTGGAGTCGTTGCTCGGCACCGTGTCCGGCAAGGACCCCACGGGACTGACCGGCCTGCTCCCCAACGGCGGCGGCTTCCGCTACTACTCGGTCGCCGCGTCCGTACCGCACAAGGGGCCGGCCGACTACCGGCTCACGGTGGACGGACTCGTCGACCGTCCGCGCGCGTACACGCTCGCCGAGCTGCGCGCGCTGCCCCGGACACGGCTCGTCCGGGACGTCCAGTGCGTCACCGGGTGGCGGGTGCCGGGTACCCCGTTCGAGGGCGTACGGCTCTCGCGCCTGCTGGACGCCGCCGGGGTGCGCGCCTCGGCGCGGGCGATCCGCTTCACCTGCTTCGACGGCACGTACACCGAGAGCCTCACCCTCGACCAGGCCCGCCGCCGCGACGTGCTGGTCGCCCTGCGCATGCAGGACAAGGACATCGGTCACGACCACGGCGGCCCCGTCCGCCTCTACGTGGCGCCCATGTACTTCTACAAGTCGGCCAAGTGGCTCTCCGGCATCACGGTCACCGACCGGGTGCGGCCGGGCTACTGGGAGCGGCTGGGATACGACGTCGACGCCTGGGTCGGCCGCTCGAACGGACGGTCCGATGACCCTACGAGCTGAGGCGGCCCCGGCCACCACGGCACGGCTGGCCCGCTTCACCCCCGCCGAGCGCTGGATCCACCGCGCCACGGCCGTGCTGATGGGCGTGTGCGTGCTGACCGCGGCCTGTCTCTACGTCCCGCAGCTCGCCGTGCTCGTGGGGCGCCGGGAGCTCGTGGTCCGGGTGCACGAATGGGCGGGCCTCGCCCTGCCCGTCCCGGTCCTGATCGGCCTCGTCTCCCGCGCGTTCCGCGCCGACCTGGGCCGGCTCAACCGCTTCGGCCCGCACGACCGGGTCTGGCTGCGCGCCGCCCTGCACCGCGACAAGCGGCGTGCGTCGCGTCCGGCGGCCAAGTTCAACGCGGGGCAGAAGGTCTACGCCGCGTGGCTCGCCGGCGCCACCCTGGTCATGCTCGGCACGGGCCTGCTGATGTGGTTCACGCATCTCACGCCGCTGGAGTGGCGCACGGGCGCGACCTTCGTCCACGACTGGCTGGCGCTGACCATCGGCGTGGTCCTGGCCGGCCACATCGGCATGGCCTGGGCCGACCCGGAGGCGCGGCGGGGCCTGCGCACGGGGACGGTGAGCGGGGAGTGGGCGCGGCGGGAACATCCGCTGTGGCGGCCGTGAGCGTGGGCCGAGGCCCGGCCTCGGTCGACGCCCACCGGTGCGGCGGGCGTGGCCAGCCGGCGGCCGTGAGGCTCATGCCCTGCGGCCGGGCGTTCACAGCACGCTGGTCATGCCGACGTCGACGTACAGCACCTGGCCGTTGACGAAGTCCGCGGCGGGGGAGGCGAGGAACAGGACGCCGCCGACGAGGTCCTCGGTGCGGCCCCAGCGGGCGGCCGGGGTGCGGCGGCGGACCCAGGCGCTGAACTCCTCGTCCTCGACGGGCCGGGTCGGTTCGGTCTCGATGTAGCCGGGGCCCAGCCCGTTGCCCTGCACGCTGTGCGGGGCCCAGTCCGCGCACATGCCCTTGTCGAGCGGGCCCACCCGCTCCTCGACGTCCCCGATCCCGGCGGCCACCGAGGGGCCGTCGGTCACGTCGAAAACCGCCGTGCGGACCTCCCCGGGCAGGGCGACAGAGGCCTCGTCAAGGCGGACGCGGGGTCTGGCACGCCCAGACCCCGCTCACCCGCACTGATCAGGCGCCGTGGCTTTCCTTCGACCTGATCCGCCGGACAGTCCCTAGAGGACCAAGGACAGCAAGAGGACCAGACCGCCCGCGACGACCGAGATGATCGTCTCCATGACGGACCAGGTCTTGACCGTCTGCCCGACCTCCAGGCCGAAGTACTCCTTCACCAGCCAGAAGCCGGCATCGTTGACGTGGCTGAAGAACAGCGAGCCGGCGCCGATCGCGAGGACCAGCAGGGCCGCGTGGGTCGTCGACATGTCGGCGGCCAGCGGGGCGACGAGACCCGCCGCCGAGACGGTCGCCACCGTCGCCGAACCCGTCGCCAGCCGGATCGCCACGGCGATCAGCCAGGCCAGCAGCAGGGCCGGGATGGACCAGTCCTTGGAGACGTCCAGGATCATCTGGCCGACACCGCAGTCGATCAGCGTCTGCTTGAAGCCGCCGCCGGCGCCGACGATCAGCAGGACGCCGACGATCGGCACGAGGCCCTTCTCGACGGTCTGCGAGATCCGGCCCTTGGTGAAGCCGGCCGCCCGGCCCAGGGTGAACATGCCGACGATGACGGCGGCGAGCAGGGCGATGAGCGGGGAGCCGATGACGTCGAAGACGCGCTGGAGCGGCTTCGTCGGGTCGTCGACCGTGAGGTCAACCAGCGCCTTGGCCAGCATCAGGACGACCGGCAGCAGGATCGTGGCGAGGGTGGCGCCGAAGCTCGGGCGCTTCTCCAGCTCGTCCGAGGCGCGCTGCGGCAGCATGCGCTCGGGAGCCTGGACGTCCACCCAGCGGGCCGCGACCTTGGAGAACAGCGGACCGGCGATGATCACGGTGGGGATGGCGATGACGATGCCGAGCGCCAGCGTGACGCCCAGGTTGGCCTTGACGGCGTCGATCGCCACCAGCGGGCCGGGGTGCGGGGGCACCAGGCCGTGCATCACGGACAGACCGGCCAGCGCCGGAATGCCGATACGCATCAGCGAGTAGTTGCCGCGCTTGGCCACCATCAGCACCACCGGGATCAGCAGCACGATGCCGACCTCGAAGAACAGCGGCAGACCGATGACGGAGGCGATCAGCACCATCGCCCACGGCATCGCCCGGCCACCGGCCTTGGCGAGGATCGTGTCCACCACCTGGTCGGCGCCGCCGGAGTCGGCGAGCAGCTTGCCGAGGATCGCGCCCAGCGCGATCAGCACGCCGACGCCGGCGACCGTGGTGCCGAGACCGGTGGTGAAGCTCGCTATCGCCTTGTCGAGCGGGGCACCGGCGAACGCGCCGAGCGCGAGCGAGCCGATGGTGAGCGCCAGGAAGGCGTGGAGCTTGAACTTGGTGATGAGCAGGACGATGACGGCGATACCCGCCAGCACGGCGATGCCCAGCTGGGCGTGGCCGGCCGTGGTGATCGGCGCAACGGTGTCCGCTGCCAGCATCTCGACGCTGAGTCTGGTCACGGTGTTCCCTTGGGAAATGGGGGACGGGGGAAGGGGATGCAGTGGGGATCACTGCGTGCGGGGGGTGGAGGTGTGGAGCCTCAGTGCACGGCGTGGGGAAGCTCGGACAGCGCGTTGACGGCGCGCTCGGTGATCTCCTCGGGACCACCGGCGACATCCACGGCGACTCCCGCCTCGTCCGCCTCGAGAGGCTGGAGCGTGGCGAACTGGGAGTCCAGCAACGCGGTCGGCATGAAGTGGCCCTGACGGTGCGACATCCGCTCCTCGATGAGCTCGCGCGAGCCCGTGAGGTGGACGAACACGACCCCGGGGGCCGCGGCCCTGAGGCGGTCACGGTACGCCCGCTTCAGCGCCGAGCTGCTGACCACTCCACCGAGCCCGGCCCGATCGTGCGCCCAGCCGCCGATGGCATCGAGCCACGGCCAGCGGTCCGCGTCGTCGAGCGGGATGCCGGCCGACATCTTGTCGATGTTGGCCTGCGGGTGGAAGTCGTCGCCTTCGGCATACGGGACGCCGAGCCGGTCGGCGAGCAGAGGACCGATGGTGGTCTTGCCCGTGCCGGCGACGCCCATCACCACGACGACGTGGGTGGTACGCATTGCTGCCTCGCTGTCTTCCTCGACATGCGACGTCGGACTGCTGACGTCGGCCTCACTGAAACCTATTAGATACGACAAATTCAAGAGTCTGTGACGAATAAGTCTGACTTTTTGTCTCCGTGATCCGCTCTGTACGCTGAGTGCATGAGCACACCGGGCCGGGGGCTGCACGGCCATGTACTGGACACCCTCGGACCCGCGATCACCGCGGGCGAGTACGCTGCGGGCAGCGTGCTGCGCACGGACGAGCTGGCCCACCACTTCGAAGTGTCACGATCGGTGATGCGCGAGGCGGTGCGCGTCCTTGAGTCCATGCACCTCGTCGAGTCCCGCCGCCGCGTGGGCGTGACCGTCCTGCCCAAGTGCGAGTGGAACGTCTACGACCCGCAGGTCATCCGCTGGCGGCTGGCCGGCGCCGACCGCCCGCACCAGCTGCGCTCGCTGACCGTGCTGCGCTCGGCGATCGAGCCGGTCGCGGCGGGCCTGGCCGCGCGCAACGCCACGAAGGAACAGTGCGCCGAGCTCACCGAGTGCGCGCTGGGCATGGTGGCCAACTCCAGCGGCCACAAGCTCCAGGAGTACCTGGTCCACGACATGGCGTTCCACCGGGTCATCCTCACCGCCTCCCGCAACGAGATGTTCGCCCGCCTGGGAGACGTCGTCGCCGAGGTCCTCGCCGGCCGCACCCACCACGAGGTCATGTTCGAGGACCCCGACCCGGCCGCCGTCACCCTGCACGTCCAGGTCGCGGAGGCGGTCCGCGCGCGCGACGAGGTCCGCGCCGAGCGGCTGACCCGCGAGATCACCGAGGGCGCCCTGCAGGAGCTGGACATCCTGGCGCCGTAGCGCCCCCGACTCCCTGCCCCGCCGCTCGGTCGGCTCAGTCGTCGAGGAACTCCCCGTCGACGTACACCCAGGCCCCGTCGACGCGCTCGAAACGGCTCCGCTCGTGCAGCGAGCCGCCCCGGTAGGAGGCGCGGAAGGTCACGGTGCCGGTGGAGTGGAAGGCCGAGCCGTCCCGGGTGTCGAGCACCTCCAGGCCGGTCCACCGCATCCCCGCGTCCAGGTCGAGCCCGTCCGGCCGGGTCAGCGGATGCCAGGTCCGCAGCAGATATGCCACGTCCCCCGTCACGAAGGCGCTGTACCGGGACCGCATCAGCGCCTCGGCGGTGGGCGCGGCCAGGGCGCCGGAGTGGAAACGGCCGCAGCACTTCTCGTACGGCTCGGACAGGCCGCAGGGGCAGGAACGCGTGGTCATACGGCCATTGTCGGGGACGGCGGGACCGGGCCGGCGCACGTCGCACACGAGTGAGGGCCGCGACCTCACGGTCGCGGCCCTCACTCATCTCGTGTGTCCGAGGGGGGACTTGAACCCCCACGCCCGATAAAGGGCACTAGCACCTCAAGCTAGCGCGTCTGCCATTCCGCCACCCGGACAAGGTGTCTGTCGCGCGTGGTTTCCCTCGCGGCGACACAGAGAACATTACCAGGCTCCCGGGGGTGCCTGATCACCCCCCTCCTCCTCGCGGCCCTCTTGGGTGCGGGGCCGCGGAGAGAGAGGATGAGGGCAACCACCAGCAGTGACAGCGGGAGGAAGCAGCGTGAGCGACAAGGACACGGCCAGGGGCGTCACCGGCGAGGACGAGGTCGTGGACCTCTGCCGCGACCTGATCCGGTTCGACACGAGCAACTACGGCGACCACTCCGGCCCCGGCGAGCGCAAGTCCGCCGAGTACGTCGCCGAGAAGCTGGCCGAGGTGGGGCTCGAGCCGCGGATCTTCGAGTCGCACCCGGGACGCGCCTCCACGGTGGCCCGGATCGAGGGCGAGGACCCGTCCCGGCCGGCGCTGCTGATCCACGGCCACCTGGACGTCGTACCGGCCAACGCCGACGACTGGACCCACCACCCGTTCTCCGGCGAGGTCACGGACGGGTGCGTGTGGGGGCGCGGAGCCGTCGACATGAAGGACATGGACGCGATGACCCTCGCGGTCGTGCGCGACCGGCTGCGCAGCGGGCGCCGTCCCCCGCGCGACATCGTGCTCGCGTTCCTCGCCGACGAGGAGGCGGGCGGCACGTACGGGGCCCGCTGGCTGGTCGACAACCACCCCGAGCTGTTCGACGGCGTCACCGAGGCGATCAGCGAGGTGGGCGGCTTCTCCTTCACGGTGAACGAGCAGCGGCGGCTCTATCTGATCCAGACGGCCGAGAAGGGCATGCACTGGATGAAGCTGACCGTGGCCGGCACCGCCGGGCACGGCTCGATGATCCACCGCGACAACGCGATCACCGAGCTGTCGGAGGCGGTCGCCCGGGTCGGCCGGCACAAGTTCCCGGTACGGGTCACCAAGACGACGCGGGCCTTCCTCGACGAGCTGGGCGACGCGCTCGGCGTCGAACTGGACGCCGAGGACATGGAGTCCACCCTCGCCAAGCTCGGCGGCATCGCCAAGCTCATCGGCGCGACCCTGAGCAACACGGCCAACCCGACGCAGCTGAACGCCGGCTACAAGGTCAACGTCATCCCCGGCGAGGCCACCGCGCACATCGACGGACGGTTCCTGCCCGGCTTCGAGGACGAGTTCCTCACCGACCTCGACCGGCTCCTCGGCCCGAACGTGCGCCGGGAGGACGTGCACGCCGACAAGGCCGTGGAGACCACCTTCGACGGTGCCCTGGTGGAGGCCATGCAGTCCGCACTGCTCGCTGAGGACCCGGCCGCGAAGGCGATCCCGTACATGCTCTCCGGCGGTACGGACGCCAAGTCGTTCGACGACCTCGGCATCCGGGGCTTCGGCTTCGCGCCGCTCAAGCTGCCGCCGGAGCTGGACTTCGCGGGCATGTTCCACGGCGTGGACGAGCGGGTGCCGGTGGACGGGCTCAAGTTCGGTGTACGGGTGCTCGACCGGTTCATCGACGCGTCCTGAATTCCGGCCGGGACGATAACCGAACAATAATCGGTCGCCCGTGCGGCCGTGACTGAGAAGAGTGAATGCGACGATACGCTCGTATCTTGATTACTCCCTCCTCGTTACACGTGATGCGATCCGTCAGCTGGGGATCGCTTTGCCAACAAGGAGGAACAATGCTCAAGAAGGTCGTCGCTGCTGCGGCTGCCACTGGTGGTCTGGTTCTCGCGGGTGCGGGCCTGGCCGTCGCCGACTCGGGTGCTCAGGGTGCCGCCGTGCACTCCCCGGGCGTCATTTCCGGCAACGTCGTCCAGGTTCCCGTGCACGTCCCGGTGAACGTCTGCGGCAACACGATCTCCGTGATCGGGCTGCTGAACCCCGCCTTCGGCAACTACTGCGTCAACAAGTGACGCCCACTCCCTGAGGGGCGTCCGACCGTCGGCCCCGGAGCGCGCGCCATGCGCTCCGGGGCGACCGGTCTTTTCGCAAGGAATTCGAGCACGATCGAATAGCGAAGGCAGGGGGGAATCACGTCATGCGGATTCATTTCATGGGACAGGGCACCCGCAAGGGCCTCATGACCGTCGTCGCGGCGACCGGTGTCATCGTCGGCGCGGGCGGCTACGCCCACGCGGATTCGGGAGCGAGCGGCTCGGCCGCCGGCTCGCCCGGTGTGCTGTCCGGCAACACCGTCCAGGTACCGGTGCACGTACCGGTCAACGTCTGCGGCAACACCGTGAACGTCGTCGGACTTCTCAACCCGGCGGCGGGCAACGCGTGCGGCAACGGCGGACGGAGCGGCTCCTCGGGCGGTCACGGCGGCTCCGGCGCGCACGCGGGCGCGCACACCGGCGGCTCGCCCGGCGTCGGCTCCGGCAACAGCGTGCAGGCGCCGATCGACGTGCCGGTGAACGTGTGCGGCAACAGCGTCGACATCATCGGGATCGGCAACGCCGCGCTGGGCAACACGTGCGCCAACGACGGAGGCTCCTCCGGGGGCGGCCACGGCACCACGCCTCCGGGCGGGGGCGGTGGGGGCGGGGGTGGCCATGAGACGCCGCCAGGGAACCCCGGTCAGCCGGGACACCCCGGTCACCCCGGTGAGCCGGGTCACCCTGGCAACCCGGGTCATCCGGGCAACCCTGGCACGCCTGGTCACCCCGGTACCCCCGGGCACCCCGGTGAGCCGGGCAACCCGCCCTCCACAGGCGGCGGCCTGACGCCCGGCGGCTCCGCGCACGGCGGCGGCCAGGGCGGCGGCAGCGAGGTCACCCAGCCCCGGCCCACCGCACAACTCGCGCACACCGGCAGCGACCTGCCGCTCGGCGTCGCGATCCCGGCGAGCGCGGGGGCGCTCCTGGCGGGCGTGGTGCTGTACCGCAGGGGCAAGGCGTCGGCGTAAGGGCAGGAATCGGCGCAGACGACGGAGCGGGCCCCACCATCGACGGGGCCCGCTCCGTTCACGCGCATGCGCCTTGTCTCACCAGGTGGCGCGGACCTGGCGGATGATCCGCCGACGCAACCGCACCTTGCGGCTGCCGTCCCGCAGCAGGCTCAGTCGGTCCAACTCCCAGTGTCCGTACTCGGCATGGTCCGTCAGCAGACGCGTGGCCTCCTTGCGGGAGACCCCGCGCGGGACGTACACGTCGACAAATTCGTATTCCGGCATCGCATCTATTGTGCGGGCACACGCCCGGTACGGATAGCGTCTGCACTATGTCTGATGCTGCGCAGCCCACCGCTGCCGAGGTACGCGCCGCCGCCGAGGCGGTCAAGACCGCGCTCGACCGCCACCTGGCCGCGGTCGAACGCAGGTCCGGGGAGGACGATCCGGCTGTCTACGAGGCGTTCAACGAGCTCGCCGCGGCCGCCGAGGTCTACGACGAGCTGCTCTACGACCGTTACGACGAGGTCACCCCCTTCGAGATCCCCGGTGCCGAAGAGGCGTTGCCGCCGTACGCGGGCCCCGAGGAACCGCACGCCCTCAGCGTGCTGATCCGCCGGGACTACGCCGTGGTGGAGCCGCAGCGGCTGCTGGCCCAGGCCGAGCGGGTCGAGGCGGCCGAGGAGGGCGAGGCCGTCGGCACCGGCGAGGACGCCGCGAGCACGGTGCACGGCGCGCTGGGCATCCTGTTCGGCGAGTTCGAGCCGGACGAGATCGCCTCGCGGCACAAGGAGTTCGGGCTGGAGGAGGGCGACTCCACCCTCTGGGTCACCGCCACCGACGAGCCTGCCGACCCGGGCGAGTGGCTGGAGGCGCCGTTCGACGAGATCGACCCGGAGCACGTGGTCTGCCGCTTCGACGTCAGCGCGGTCTTCGACGAGGAGCAGGACGAGACCGAGGACGACGAGGACGGCGAGGACGGCGAGGACGGCGACGAGGACGCGGACGCGTCGGACCGGGGTCGCGGGCGCTGATCCCGGGGCGGTGCCGGACCGGCCCATCGGGCCCGTGCGGCACCGCCACCGCCCCGCGTCAGGACGCGGGCACCTGCGTCGTCAGCAGGACCTGCAGACGCGTCGTCCGCGGCTTGGCCGGGACCTCGGCGACCGCTCTCGGCAGCGCCTGGTCCACGCCGTGGACCACGGACAGATGACGTTCCGCGCGGCTGAACGCCGTGTACACCCACGGTCGGCTGAGAGCCTGCGCCGCGTCGCCGGGCAGCACCACGACCACCGCCGGCCAGCGGCCGCCCGCCGCCTGATGCGCGGTCAGCGCCCACCCGTGCCGTACGGACCGCTCGACCCGCTCTCTCGGTACGACGACGAGGACGCCCGCGCACGACAGGTGCAGTCCCTCGGCGTCGGCCTTCACCACCTCCCCCGGGAGCGTGCGGCCCGGCGCGGGGGAGTAGGCCACCCGGTCACCGGGATCGAAGCCGCCGAAGCGGCCGGGGCCCGGGTTGAGGCGCTGCTTGAGGGCCGCGTTGAGCGCGCGGGTGCCCGCGGCACCGCCGTGCCCCGGCGTGATCACGACCGTCCGCTCCGCCGGGATGCCGATGGCGCGCGGCACCGAGTCCGCGACCAGCTGCACGGTCCGGTGCACGGCCTCGCCCGCGTCCCGCACCGGCACGATGACGACCTCCTTGCCGGGCGCCTCGACCTGGGTCAGCTCGCCGATGCCGATGCCGGAGACGAGCTCGCCGAGGGGGCCGGGGTCGGGAGTGCGCGAGGCGATCTGCGGGCAGGCACGGGCCGCGAGGAGGTCGGCGAAGACCCGGCCGGGTCCGGCCGACCACAGCACCGCCGGGTCCCCGCTCAGCACCAGCCGGGCGCCGTCGGGCAGCGACTCCACGAGCATCGCCGCGCTCTCCACGTCGAGCTGCGGCGCATCCAGGACGACGAGGAGATCGAGCTCCAGGGCGCCGTCCGCGTCCCGGCCCGGTCCCTCGGCGCCGGACAGCAGCCCAGGGACGGTGACGACGGCGGACGAGTCGTCACCGGACGCCGGCAGGGCGGCGAAGCGGCGGCCGCCGTCCGGGGTGTGGGCGGCCGCGACGGCGCTCAGCCCCGCGGCGCGCGCCGCTGCGAGCAGAGCGGCCGGCTCGGCGCCGGCCGCCTCACCGCCGGTGTGCAGCACGAGGCTGTGCACGGCGACGGCACGCGCCAGTTCGGCCGCACTGCCGGAGAGGGAGGCGGCGGCCGACTCCCAGGGCTGCGAGGCCTCCTTGGGCGGGGAGTTGACGAGCCGGGCCAGTCCGTCGGCCAGGCTCTCCTCGGCGAGCGCATACCGCTCCAGGCCGACCAGCACGCGTACGGGGCGCTCCTCGTCGCCTTCCTCGTCGTCCTGTTGAGCGTCGTCCTGAGCGGCCGGGGCTCCCGGTTCCTCAAGGGCGTCCTGGAAGACCAGGGCGTCGCCCTCGGCGATCGTGCTCTGCACGGCCGCGGCCGGATCGGGCACACCCCGCTGCCGCAGCGCGGCAGCGAGCGCGGGCATCTCCAGGGCGGTGTGTCCGGCCAGCGCCGCCTGCTCCAGCAGCCAGAGGGTCATCGCCCGGCCCCGGCGCTCGTCGTCCGGACCGCACTGCGCGCCGAGCAGCGCCCGCGCGAACCCGTCGGCCTGCTCCGGCCGTACGCCGCCGAGCCGCAGCAACTGCCAGGGGTCCTCCCGCAGCAGGGCGTCCGCCCCCTCACCGAGGAGCGCGGCGGCCTGCGGAGCGAGGGCCTCCGGGGCCCCGCCGTCGGCGAGGACGCGCCGGACGGCGTCGACGGCTTCCGCCGCGGGAGCCGCCGGAGCGACGGCTTCCGGGGCGGGGGCGGGCTGTGGCCGGCGTTCGGGCTCGGGAGCCGCGCGGCGCGGCTGCGGTTCGCTGAAGACGGGGGCCGCGGACTTCTTGCCGCTCTCCACCGCCCGTACGGCCGCGAGCAGATCGGCGGCCTGGCCGCTGAGCTTGCCGCCGCTCTCGACGGGCCCCTGCCTCTCGGCCTTGCGCCGCTCGATCCGCTCCCGCTCGATCCGCTGAGCCGCGAGCTCCGCCTCGGCCGCGGAACGCTGCGCCGCGGAGTCGTCCGAGTCCCCGTCCGTGCCCGTGTCCGTGCCCGCGTCCGTGTCCGTGCCCGCGGTGCCCGCGCCCGTCTCCGCGTCGCCGCCCTCGGTCCCGGCGTCGTCCCCCGCCAGCGAGCCGTCGTCCGCCGCGCCCTCGCCGGCACCCGGCGCCGCGGCACCGTCAGCGTCCGTCCCCGCCTCCGGCGTCCGGTCGTCCGGGGTCCCCGGCTCGGCGTTCTCCGTGGTCTCCGGGTCCGTGCTCACAGCGTGCTCCAGTCGTGATCGGGATAGCGGTGCAGGGGCGCCGACACATCGTCGAGCGCCCGGCAGATCTCGTCAGGAAGACTAAGCGCCTCCACTGACAGCGCCCCCGTGAGCTGCTGGACGTTGCGCGCGCCGACGATCGGGGCGGCCACGCCGGGCCGGTCCCGCACCCAGGCGAGGGCCACCTGAAGCGGCGTCACGGCGAGGCCGTCCGCCGCCGTCGTCACCGCCTCCACGATCTGCCGTGCCGTGTCGTCGAGGTACGGGGCGACGAACGGCGCCAGGTGCTCCGAGGCGCCGCGCGAGTCCGAGGGCGTGGAATGGCGGTACTTGGCGGTCAGGACGCCGCGGCCGAGCGGCGAGGAGGGCAGCAGACCCACGCCCAGGTCCTGGGCGGCGGGCAGCACTTCGCGTTCGATCCCGCGCTGGAGCAGCGAGTACTCCATCTGCGTGCTCGCCAGCCGGGTGCGCGTACCCGGCGCCGCGAGCTGCCAGGTGGCCGCCTTCGCGAGCTGCCAGCCGCAGAAGTTGGAGACCCCGGCGTAGCGCGCGCGGCCGCTGCTGACGGCGAGGTCGAGGGCCTGGAGGGTCTCTTCCAGCGGGGTGTCGGGGTCGTAGGCGTGGATGTGCCAGATGTCGACGTAGTCGGTGCCGAGGCGGGCGAGGGAGGCGTCGAGCGCGGCGAGCAGATGGCCGCGCGAGCCGTCGAACCGGCGCTCGGGGTCCGGCACACTCCCCGCCTTCGTCGAGATGACCAGGTCCCGGCGTGGCACGAGGCCTTCCATGAGCTTGCCCAGCAGATACTCGGACTCCCCGGCGCCGTACACGTCCGCGGTGTCGACGAGGTTGCCGCCCGCCTCCCAGAACGCCTTCAGCAAGTCCGCGGCGTCGTGCTCGTCGGTGTCCCGGCCCCAGGTGAGGGTGCCGAGCCCGATCCGGGACACGCGCAGGCCGGTTCGGCCGAGATGCCTCTGCTCCATGTCCGCGAGATTACTGGCCATGACTGCTGCCGTGGGTTGCCTGTGGACAACCGAACTCCCTTGTGGACACAGGTTTCGGGCCGCCCGGGGCTCTCCCGGGGCGGCCTCCCCGCGCGCTAGTGTCTGCGCCACAGGCACGTTACTCACGGGTAAGGGGATCGGCGATGCAGCTCGGGATCAACCTCGGTTACTGGGGTGGCGGGATGGACGCGGACAATCTGGCCGTGGCACAGGAGGCCGAGCGGCTGGGCTACTCCGTGTGCTGGGCGGCCGAGGCGTACGGATCGGACGCGGCCACCGTGCTCACCTGGGTCGCCGCACAGACCGAGCGCATCGACGTCGGCTCGGCCATCTTCCAGATCCCCGCCCGCCAGCCCGCGATGACCGCGATGACCGCGGCCACGCTCGACTCGCTCTCCGGCGGCCGCTTCCGGCTCGGCCTCGGCGTCTCCGGCCCGCAGGTCTCCGAGGGCTGGTACGGCGTCAAGTTCGACAAGCCGCTGGCGCGCACGCGCGAGTACGTCGAGATCGTGCGCAAGGCGCTGACCCGCGAGCGCCTGTCGTACGAGGGCGAGCACTGGACGCTGCCGCTGCCCGGCGGCCCCGGCAAGCCGATCAAGCTGACCGTGCACCCGCAGCGCGAGCACATCCCGGTGTACATCGCGGCGATCGGCCCGAAGAATCTGGAGCAGACCGGCGAGATCGCCGACGGCGCGCTGCTCATCTTCCCCTCCGCCGAGCACCTGGAGGAGACCGCCGTCAAGTACCTGCGCGCGGGCCGCGAGAAGGCCGGCAAGACCCTCGACGGCTTCGACATCTGCCCGACCCTCCCGCTCGCCGTAGGCGACGACAAGGACGTGGCCCGGCTCGCCGACACCTTCCGCCCCTACACCGCCCTGTACGTGGGCGGCATGGGCAGCTTCAAGCAGAACTTCTACAACCAGCTCGCCCGGCGCATGGGATACGAGAAGGAGGCCGCCGAGATCCAGGAGAAGTACCTCTCCGGCGACAAGCACGGCGCCGCGGCCGCCGTACCACACGACCTCATCGACAAGACCACGCTGCTCGGCTCCGTCGGCCGCATCGCCGACCGGATGAAGGCCTACGCCGCGGCCGGCGTCACCACGCTGAGCCTCGCCCCCGCCGGCTTCACCCTCGACGAGCGGCTCACCTCCCTGCGAGCCGGCACCGACGCCCTGGAGCGCGCCGGTCTCGCGTAGGCAGCGAGGCGTCGGAAAGATTTCTGCGGCCGTGGTGGGGGCTCGGGGGGTCTTCCCCGCCACGGCCGTCACGGAGGACAACGCGCGGGCGCCCGAGCGGTTACGGGCCCGCGCCACGGCCGTGGAGTCCCCCGTTCGGCCGAGTTGTCGGACACAGCTGTTGCAGCCCCTCTCCCCGCGCATTTGACTCGGACTTCGCGGAGCCCTGCGGATGCTGCGGAGAGGTGGCCCTCATGCTGTCGGCCAGGAGTCTGTTCCAGGAGATCCTCGACAACGACGAGTCCTTCCGGCTCTTCTGCTCCATCGCGGCCGGCGGGGAGGCGCAGGGCGGCTGGGAGAACAGCCGGATCGCCGCACTGGTACCGCAGAGCCGGCGCGCGCTCGCCCCCAAGATCACCCGGCACGGCGCGGACGAGGACAAGCACGGGCGCATCTTCAACGCCCTGCTGCGCAAGCGCGGCCTCCACCCGGTCCCCGTACCGCCCGAGACCGACTACACGATGCTCCTGGAGCGGCAGGGGATCGGTCTCGCGCACGAGAAGCTCAGGCGCGACGAGCCGCTCACCGAACAGGACATCGTCGTCTACCTCGCCCACAGCCGGGTCACCGAGCAGCGCGCCTCCGAGCAGATGGAGCTGCTGTGCCGGCACTTCGGCGACCACCCCGACGTCGGTCGCGCCGTGCGGATGATCTCCCACGACGAGGACAACCACCTCGCCTACTGTCACGAGGAACTGCTGCGCCTCGCGCGCGCGGGGCACGGCCCGGCCATCCTGCGGGCGCTGCGCGCGTGCGCCCTCGCCGAGATCCGGGTGCACCGCGACGTCAGCCTCGCCGTCATGGCCCACATGGCGTGCATCCTCGGCTGGTCGCGGGCCAGGTCCGCGCTCCTCGCCGCGGGCATCCACGCCCGGTACGCCTACGAGCGGGCCGTCGGCTGGCACCGCATGGTCTCCCTGCGGATGCCCGAACGACGCGACGCGCTGGGCGGCCCCGCGCCCGCGGCGACCGAGTACGCCTGACGGCGGGGACGACCGAAGGCGGAGACGACCGAAGGAGGGAGGGACGATTGAAGCCGCCCTACAACCAGCCCCGCCGCTTGAAGCCCCGGAACATCAGCACCTCCAGGACCGCCATCACGCACAACACCACCGGGTAGCTCCAGATCCAGTGCAGCTCGGGCATGTGGTCGAAGTTCATGCCGTAGATGCCTGCGATCAGCGTGGGCACCGCGGCCATCGCCGCCCACGCGGAGATCTTCCGCATGTCGTCGTTCTGGCGGACGCTCATCTGCGCGAGATGCGCGGACAGGATGTCGGACACCAGCCGGTCCAGACCCTCCACGGACTCGTTCACGCGCGTCAGGTGGTCGTTGACGTCACGGAAGAACGGCCGCGCCGCGTCGTCCACGAACGGCACCGCCGTGCCGCCCGCCTCCCCGCCCGAGAGATGGGTCAGCGGCAGCGCCAGCGGCACCGTCGCCCGGCGGAACTTCAGGATCTGCCGCTTGAACGTGTAGATCCTGGACGCGGTGCCCCGCGAGCCGGAGTCGGAGGGGGAGAAGACCTCCGCCTCCAGCTCGTCCAGGTCGTTGCTCAGCTCGGCCGCCACCTCCATGTAGGCGTCGACCGTGGCGTCCGCGGTCGCGTGCAGCACCGACGTCGGCCCGTGCCGCAGCTTCTCGGGATGAGTCTCCAGCCGCTTCCGAACCTCCGTCAGCGCCGAGGCCTTGCCGTGCCGGACGGTCACCACGAACGAGTCGCCGATGAACACCATGACCTCGCCGGTGGAGACGGCGTCGCTCTCGGGCTCGTAGAAGACCGGCTTGAGGACCATGAAGAGGGAATCGTCGTACACCTCCAGCTTCGGCCGCTGGTGGGCCTTCAGGGCGTCCTCGACGGCCAGCGGGTGCAGCCCGAACACGTTCTTGACGCTGTCGAACTCCTGCGCCGTCGGCTCGTGCAGGGCGAGCCACACGAAGGCGCCGTCCGTGTCGCGCGCCTCCTCAAGGGCCTTGGCGGGTTCCGCGGGTCCGTCGGTGCGACGCCCGTCGCGGTAAAGGGCACAGTCGAAGATCACGCGGTGCATTCTTCCGTCGTACGGCGCTGGACGCATCCCCTTACGGGCCGCCTACTCTGGGCCGCATGCCCACGCTGATCCTCGTCCGGCACGGACGCTCGACCGCCAACTCCGCGGGACTGCTCGCCGGCTGGACGCCCGGCGTCGCCCTCGACGAGCGCGGCGCCCGGCAGGCCGCGGCGCTGCCCGGCCGGCTCGCCGCGCTGCCGCTCCGCGAGGTCGTCACCAGCCCCCTCCAGCGCTGCCGGGAGACCGTCCAGCCGCTGCTCGACGCCCGGCCGGAACTGACGGCGCACACCGACGAACGCATCGGGGAGGCCCACTACGGCGACTGGTCAGGCCGCAAGCTCGCCGAGCTGAAGGACGAGCCGCTGATGGACGTCGTCCAGGCGCACCCCTCCGCGGCCGCCTTCCCCGGCGGCGAGTCCATGCGGGCCATGCAGGCCCGGGCCGTCGAGGCGGTACGCGACTGGAACGCGCGCGTGGAGCGCGACCACGGCGCCGACGCCGTCTATCTCATGTGCTCGCACGGCGACATCATCAAGTCCCTCGTCGCCGACGCGCTCGGCATGCACCTCGACCTGTTCCAGCGGATCTCCGTCGAGCCGTGCTCCGTCACCGCGATCCGCTACACGCGCCTGCGGCCGTTCCTCGTCCGCCTCGGCGAGACCGGGGACTTCGCCTCCCTCGTACCGAGGGAGGAACCGCCCGTGGAAGGCGGGCAGGACGGGGGAGACGCACCGGTGGGGGGCGGTGCGGGCGCACCGTGATCGGCGAGCGCAGTAGGGTGAAGCGGTTGCGGTAGACATCACCGCGTGCACGCATGGATCCTCACGCACTCTAGATCCCATGGAGACAGGACGTGTCCCGTCAGGTGTTCCTCTACGACCCCCCGGACCGCTTCGTGGCGGGCACGGTCGGGCTGCCCGGACGCCGTACGTTCTTCCTCCAGGCCACCGCCGGCCCCCGGGTGACCAGCGTGGTCCTGGAGAAGACCCAGGTCGCCGCCCTCGCCGAGCGCATGGACGAACTCCTCGACGAGGTCGTGCGGCGCAGCGGCGGCAGCGCGCCGGTGCCCGCGGTGGCGCCGGCCGAGATCTCCGACACCGACCCGCTGGACACCCCCCTCGAGGAGGAGTTCCGCGTCGGCACCATGGCCCTCGCCTGGGACGGCGAGGAGCAGCGCATGGTCGTCGAGGCCCAGGCGCTGGTCGAGCTGGAGGCCGAGTCCGACGAGGACCTCGCCCAGGCCGAGGAGCGGCTGCTCCAGGACGAGGAGAACGGCCCTCCGATGCTGCGGGTCCGGCTCACCGGCGCGCAGGCCAGGGCCTTCGCCAAGCGGGCCCTCGACGTCGTCAACGCCGGAAGGCCGCCGTGCCCGCTGTGCAGCCTCCCGCTCGACCCGGAAGGACACGTATGTCCGCGCCAGAACGGATACCGCCGCGGAGCGTGACGCCCGAGGAGAGCGTGACGTCCGAGGACGGCGCCGTCGAACTGCTCGCCGAGGGCGAGCTGACGGTGCGCGGCCGCATCCGTGAGGCGTCCAACGCGGCCCTGTTCTGCACGGTCGCCCACGACGGGCGTACGGCGTCCTGCATCTACAAGCCCATCGCCGGCGAGCGCCCGCTGTGGGACTTCCCCGACGGCACCCTCGCCGAGCGCGAAACGGCCACGTACGAGGTCTCCGAGGCCACCGGCTGGGGCCTGGTGCCGCCCACCGTGCTGCGGGACGGGCCGTACGGCGAGGGCATGTGCCAGCTGTGGATCGACCCGGTCCCCGACGGCGAGCTGCTCGCCCTGGTGGACGGCGAGGAGCCCGGACCGGGCTGGAAGGCGATCGGCCTCGCCGACGTCGGCGAGGGCCGGACCGCGCTGCTCGTGCACGCCGACGACGAGCGGCTGCGGCGGCTCGCCGTCCTCGACGCGGTGATCAACAACGCGGACCGCAAGGGCGGCCATCTGCTGCCGGCCGCCGGGGGACGCCTGTACGGCATCGACCACGGCGTCACCTTCAACGTCGAGAACAAGCTGCGCACCCTGCTGTGGGGCTGGGCGGGCGAGCCCCTCACCGACGACGCCGTCGCCGCGCTCCAGGGCCTCAAGGCCGCCCTGGGCGACGGCGGCGCGCTGGGCACCCGTCTGGCCCACCTGATCACCGGTGCGGAACTGAAGGCCACGCGCGCGCGGGTCGACGCGTTGCTGAGCTCGGGCAGGCACCCGGAGCCGGGCGGGGAGTGGCCGCCGATCCCCTGGCCGCCGGTATAGCCGGGGCCGCGGCAGCCGTCCGGCGGCGCAGCACACGGCGGCGCCCCGCGCAAGATCGCCTTTCCGGTCATTCACAGCGGTCCGGTTCGTATACCGAACTCGCGGCCGGTTAGGCTCATGTACATGCATGCCTGGCCCGCTTCCGAGGTCCCCGCCCTGCCCGGCAAGGGCCGCGACCTCCGGATCCACGACACCGCGACCGGTGGTCCTGTGACCCTCGACCCCGGTCCCGTCGCCCGTATCTACGTCTGCGGCATCACCCCGTACGACGCGACCCACATCGGTCACGCGGCGACCTACAACGCGTTCGACCTCGTGCAGCGCGTGTGGCTCGACACCAAGCGCCAGGTCCACTACGTCCAGAACGTCACCGACGTCGACGATCCGCTCCTGGAGCGCGCGGACCGCGACGGCGTCGACTGGGTCGCCCTCGCCGAGAAGGAGACGGCCCTCTTCCGCGAGGACATGACCGCCCTCCGGATGCTCCCGCCGCAGCACTACATCGGCGCCGTCGAGGCGATACCCGGCATCGTGCCGCTCGTGGAGCGGCTGCGTGACCTGGGCGCCGCCTACGACCTCGAGGGCGACATCTACTTCTCCGTCGAGTCCGACCCGCACTTCGGCCAGGTCTCGAACCTCGACGCCGCCGCGATGCGGCTGCTGTCCGCCGAGCGCGGCGGCGACCCGGAGCGCCCGGGCAAGAAGAACCCGCTCGACCCGATGCTGTGGATGGCCGCCCGCGAGGGCGAGCCGAGCTGGGACGGCGGCTCGCTCGGCCGTGGCCGCCCCGGCTGGCACATCGAGTGCGTGGCCATCGCCCTGGACCACCTCGGCATGGGCTTCGACGTCCAGGGCGGCGGCTCCGATCTGGCTTTCCCGCACCACGAGATGGGCGCCTCGCACGCCCAGGTGCTGACCGGCGAGTTCCCCATGGCCAAGGCGTACGTCCACGCCGGCATGGTCGCGCTGCACGGCGAGAAGATGTCCAAGTCCAAGGGCAATCTCGTCTTCGTCTCGCAACTGCGGCGCGACGGCGTCGACCCCGCCGCGATCCGGCTCGCCCTGCTCGCCCACCACTACCGCTCCGACTGGGAGTGGACCGACCAGGTGCTCGCCGACGCGGCCGCCCGCCTCGGCCGCTGGCGCGCCGCGGTCTCCCGTCCCGACGGCCCGTCCGCCGACGCCCTCGTCGAGGAGATCCGCGAGGCACTCGCCGCCGACCTCGACTCCCCGGCCGCCCTCGCCGCCGTGGACCGGTGGGTGGCGCTCCAGGCCGAGCAGGGCGGTACGGACACCGGCGCTCCCGGCGTCGCCTCGCGCGCCGTGGACGCGCTGCTGGGCGTCGCGCTGTAAGGCCTGAGAAACGCCGGAAGGGGCGGTTCCTCCACACCGGAGGAACCGCCCCTTCCGTCTACTGGCCGTCCCGGCCGTCCCGATCGCCGGCGGACTCAGTCCTCGGAGCCGCTCTCCTCGTCGCCGCTCTCGCCGCTGCCCGTGTTGCCCGGGCTGCCCTTGCCTCCCCGACCGCCGCGCCGCGGCGGCTTCGGGGGACGGGTCCGGCCGCCCGGGTTGTCCCGCAGGTACGAGGACGGCGAGGACGTCCCTTCACCGCCGTCCGCAGTGGCGTGCCCGCCGGGCGGACTGACGTCCCGTCTGCGCAGGTAGCGCTCGAACTCGCGGGCGATGGCCTCGCCGGACGCCTCGGGCAGCTCGGCGGTGTCCCGGGCCTCCTCCAGCGTCTGGACGTACTCGGCGACCTCGCTGTCCTCGGCGGCCAGCTGGTCCACGCCGACCTGCCAGGCGCGCGCGTCCTCGGGCAGCTCGCCCAGCGGGATGCGCAGGTCGAGCAGGTCCTCCAGGCGGTTGAGCAGGGCCAGAGTCGCCTTCGGGTTGGGCGGCTGCGACACGTAGTGCGGTACGGCGGCCCACAGCGACACCGCCGGGACGCCCGCGTGCGTGCACGCCTCCTGGAGCACGCCGACGATGCCCGTCGGGCCCTCGTACTTGGTCTCCTCCAGGTCCATGCGGCGGGCCAGGTCGGGGTCGGAGGTGACACCGCTGACCGGAACCGGGCGCGTGTGCGGGGTGTCGCCGAGCAGGGCGCCCAGGACGACCACCAGCTCCACACCCAGTTCATGGGCGAAGCCCAGCAGTTCGTTGCAGAACGAGCGCCAGCGCATGGACGGTTCGATGCCACGGACCAGCACCAGGTCGCGCGGCTTCTCGCCGCCGACCCGGACGACCGACAGTCTCGTCGTGGGCCACGTGATCTTGCGGACGCCGCCCTCCATGAACACGGTGGGGCGGTTGACCTGGAAGTCGTAGTAGTCCTCGGCGTCCAGCGCCGCGAACACCTCGCCCTTCCACTCCTTCTCCAGATGCGCGACCGCGGTGGAGGCGGCGTCGCCGGCATCGTTCCAGCCCTCGAACGCGGCCACCATGACCGGGTCGATCAGCTCGGGAACCCCCTCGAGCTCGATCACCCAGTGCCTCCTTCCGACGAGCCCTCACGTACGCCTCAACCTTACGGCGTCCCCCGAGGGCGCCCGCAGCCCCCGTGCAAGGGGGAGTGAACGGATCACTGCCCCGATCGGCCCCCGGGAACACCCGGGGCCCACCGTCCCCTCCCGCACCACCGCCCGGGTGTCGCCCGCCCGCGGAAGTGGTGAGAGAACCCGGTCGATGGCCTCGTCGGGGTCTTCGAACGCCCCGTCGCCCTCGCCGTCCTCCTCCCACACCCGGATCCGCCTGATCTGTGCGCATACGGTCATGGATACCAGCCGCCACCGACAACCGGCCCGCGGCCGCGGTGCCGTACGCACGAGGCCGGCCGCGTCACGCGCCGCGTCCGGCCCCGGCCCGTCTGCGGCTCCGGTCAGCCCAGCGCCTTAACGGCCTGGTAGTACGTCCAGGCCGTTCCGTCGCACGCGGACTTCGTCGAGCCGCTGTAGTTGAGGCACACACGCTTGAGGTCTTCGTACAACGCGCTGTCCAGACGGGGCTTGTTGGCGTCGAAGGAGCCCGCCGCCTTGTAGTTGCGGTAGCCGAAGTCGTGGCGGGCGCAGGACGTGGCGAAGGGGAAGCCGAACGGATTGTCCGGCGAGGAGGAGCAGTAGTCGGTGGACCAGTCGAACCCATAGGCGGACCAGGCGGACTGGTTGGCGCGCGCGGCGGCCCACGCGCTGTAGCTCGACGCGCTGGTCTGGGTCCAACTGGACAGGACCTGGGGCTTGTCGGCCGGGGCGGCGGTGGCGGCGGTGGCCGTGCCGGCGACGGTCATCAGGGCGAGGGTCGAGGCGGCTAATCCGGTGGCGAGTCTTCGGTGCATCCCACACCTCCATGAGACTGCGATCCGACCGTCGGATCGCAGGTTCATGACAAGTCGATGCCCGACATGATGCCCCTCCTACCCCACATGCCTCATGGGTCGTCAACTCTCGGACATGTACGACAAGATAGGCCGATGCCCGGGCACAGCGGAGAGGGGCGGCTCCTCCGGCGAGGAACCGCCCCTCCAAGGGCTGTGCGTCCGGGGCTATTTGGCGTCGAGGACGCCCTGCACCCGGGCCCGTACCTCGTCCGTGGCGAGCCCGCGGATCGTCAGCGTCGTACGCCTGCGCAGCACGTCGTCCTGCGTCTCGGCCCACTCGTGGTCGCGGGCCCAGACGACCTGCGCCCAGATCTCGGGGGCGTCGGGGTGGACGCGCTCGGCCAGCTCCGGCGACTCGTTGGCGAGGCGGGCGATGTCGAAGGCCAGCGAGCCGTAGTGCGTGGCCAGGTGCCTGGCGGTGTCGGCGGCCATCCGCGGACCGGGCGCCGGACGGTCCACCAGCAGGCGGTGGGCCACGGCGCGGGGGTTGGCGACGCCGGGCAGCGGCAGCCGCTTCGGCAGCGACGAGATCGGCTCGAAGTCGTCGCCCAGCGGATGCCCCGGCAGCGACTCCAGCTTCTTCATGACCGTCCGTCCGATGTGCCGGAACGTGGTCCACTTGCCGCCGGCGATGGACAGCATCCCGCCCCGGCCCTCGCTCACCACGGTCTCCCGCTTGGCCTTGGCGGTGTCGCCGGGACCGCCCGGCAGCACGCGCAGACCGGCGAAGGCGTACGTGATCAGGTCCCGGTCGAGCTGCTGGTCGCGTATGGAGAACGCGGCCTCGTCGAGGATCTGCGCGATGTCCTTGTCGTTGACCGCGACATCCGCCGGATCGCCCTCGTACGCCTCGTCGGTCGTGCCGAGCAGCAGCATGTCCTCCCAGGGGAGGGCGAAGGTGATGCGGTACTTGTCGATCGGGGTGGCCAGCGCCGCCCGCCACGGGGCGGTGCGCTTCAGGACCAGGTGCGCGCCCTTCGACAGCCGGATCGACGGCGCGGCCTTCGGGTCCTCCATCCGTCGCAGGTGGTCCACCCACGGGCCGGTGGCGTTGAGCACGAGGCGCGCGTCGACGCCGAACTCCTCGCCGGACAGACGGTCCTTCAGCTCTGCGCCCGTCACCCGGCGCCGGGTGAAGCGCAGGCCGGTGACCTCGGCGTGGTTGAGCACGACCGCGCCCGCCTCGACGGCCGCGCGGACCGTCATCAGCGCCATGCGGGCGTCGTTCATCTGGTCGTCGCCGTACACGGCCACGGCCTTGAGGTTCTCGGTACGCAGCTCGGGCACGTCCTGCGCCGCCTTGGCGGGGGAGAGCAGGTGGCCCACGCCGTCACCGAACGCGGACAGCGCGGAGTAGGCGAAGACGCCCGCTCCGAGCTTCGCCGCGCCGTGCGGCCCGCCCTTGTACACGGGGAGGTAGAACGTGAGCGGGTTGGCCAGGTGGGGGGCCACCTGGCGGGAGACCGCACGGCGCTCGAAGTGGTTCTCCGCCACCAGCTTCACCGCGCCGGTCTGCAGGTAGCGCAGACCGCCGTGGAGCAGCTTGGAGGAGGCGGACGAGGTGGCACCGGCGAAGTCGCCGGCATCGACCAGTGCCACCCTGAGGCCGGACTGCGCGGCGTGCCAGGCGGTGGAGATGCCCAGGATGCCGCCGCCGATCACGAGAAGGTCGTACGACGCCTTGGCGAGCTGCTCCCGGGTCTCGGCGCGGCTCGGGTTCGAGCCGGAGGCAGGGCGCGTACCCAGGGCAGGCACGGACTGCAGGGTGGACTGACTGGTCATGTGGGGTGACTACTCCTCGTGCTCGATCCAGCCCATGGTCCGCTCGACGGCCTTGAGCCAGCTCTTGTATTCACGGTCGCGGGTCTCCGCGTCCATGCGGGGGGTCCACTCGGCGGCCCGGCGCCAGTTGGCGCGCAGGTCGTCGGTGCTGTTCCAGAAGCCGACGGCGAGACCGGCGGCGTACGCGGCGCCCAGGCAGGTGGTCTCGGCGACCAGCGGGCGCACCACCGGCGCGTCCAGGACGTCGGAGAGCGTCTGCATCAGCAGGTTGTTGGCGGTCATGCCGCCGTCGACCTTGAGCGTGGCCAGCTCGACGCCGGAGTCCTTGGTCATGGCGTCCGCGACCTCACGGGTCTGCCAGGCCGTGGCCTCCAGGACGGCGCGGGCGACGTGCGCCTTGGTGACGTACCGGGTCAGACCGGCGATCACACCGCGCGCGTCGGAACGCCAGTGCGGGGCGAACAGGCCGGAGAAGGCCGGCACGAAGTAGGCGCCGCCGTTGTCCTCGACCGACAGCGCGAGCGTCTCGATCTCGGCGGCGGTGGAGATCAGACCCATCTGGTCGCGCATCCACTGCACCAGCGAGCCGGTGACGGCGATCGAGCCCTCCAGGGCGTAGACCGGCTTCTGGTCGCCGATCTGGTAGCCGACCGTGGTCAGCAGGCCCGAGTAGGAGTTGATGATCTTGTCGCCGGTGTTCATCACCATGAACGTGCCGGTGCCGTACGTCGACTTGGTCTCACCCTCGGAGAAACAGGTCTGGCCGAACAGGGCCGCCTGCTGGTCGCCGAGCGCGGACGCCACCGGGATGCCGCCGAGCAGGTCGCCGAGGCGGCCGCCGGTGATCTCGCCGTAGACCTCCGCGGAGGAGCGGATCTCCGGGAGCATCTGCATCGGGACGCCGATGGACGAGCAGATCTTTTCGTCCCACTGCATCGTGTGCAGGTTCATCAGCATGGTGCGGGAGGCGTTGGTGACGTCGGTGACGTGCTTGCCGCCGTTCACACCGCCGGTCAGGTTCCAGATGACCCAGGTGTCCATGGTGCCGAAGAGGATGTCGCCCGCCTCGGCGCGCTCGCGCAGGCCCTCGACGTTGTCGAGCAGCCAGCGGGCCTTGGGGCCGGCGAAGTAGGAGGCCAGCGGCAGGCCGGTCTCGCGGCGGAAGCGGTCCTGGCCGACGTTGCGGCCGAGCTCCTTGCACAGGGCGTCGGTGCGGGTGTCCTGCCAGACGATGGCGTTGTGGACGGGCTCACCGGTGTTCTTGTCCCACAGCACGGTGGTCTCGCGCTGGTTGGTGATGCCGATGGCCTTGATGTCGTCGCGGGTGATGTCCGCCTTCTCGATGGCGCTGGCGACGACCTCCTGGACGTTGGTCCAGATCTCGTTGGCGTCGTGCTCGACCCAGCCCGGCTTCGGGAAGATCTGCTCGTGCTCTTTCTGGTCGACGGAGACGATCCGGCCGTCCCGGTCGAAGACGATGCACCGGCTGGAGGTCGTGCCCTGGTCGATGGCCGCGATGAACGGGCCTGCGGTGTGGGCGTCGGTCACTGTGTGCTCCTGGAAGTTCCTTGGTTACGGGGGCGGTACGTACGGCGCGTGCTGCGAGGCGCGGTGCTCGGGAGCGGATCTCCTGAAGTTCGGTCCCTTTAAGCAAATGCGACGTTGTAGATGCCCGCAGCGATGGCGCCGCCGATCAGCGGACCGACCACGGGTATCCAGGCGTAGCCCCAGTCGGAGCCGCCCTTGTTGGGCAGGGGCAGAAGAGCGTGCGTGATACGCGGACCGAGGTCACGGGCCGGGTTGATCGCGTAACCGGTCGGCCCACCGAGGGAGAGGCCGATGGAGACGACCACGAGCGCGGTGATCAGCGCGCCCAGCGTGCCGAGGCCGTTGCCCTTGTCGTTGAGGCCCTGGGTGAGAACGGCGAGCACCAGGACGACCGTGCCGATGATCTCCGTGGCGAGGTTCTGCAGGGCGTTGCGGATCTCCGGGCCGGTGGAGAAGATGCCGAGGACCGGGCCTGCGGCGGCCTCCTGCGCCTCGACCGCCTTGGCCGCCGTGGCCTGGGCACCGGGACCGCCGACGATCTCCTTGTCGGTGAGATGCGCGTGGAACTGGCCGAGGTACGCCACCCAGACCAGCGCGGCGCCGATCATCGCGCCGAACATCTGCCCGGCCCAGTAGACGGGCACGTGGCTGAAGTCGTGGTCCTTGATCGCGAGCGCCAGCGTCACGGCCGGGTTGAGGTGGGCGCCGGAAAGGGGCGCCGCTGTGTAGACGGCCGTGAGAACGGCGAAGCCCCACCCGAAGGTGATGGCGAGCCAGCCGGCGTTACGCGCCTTGGAGGCCTTCAGCGTCACGGCGGCACAGACGCCGCCGCCGAGCAGGATGAGTATGGCGGTACCGATGGTCTCGCCGATGAAGATGTCGGAGCTGGACACCCGCGACTCCTTTGTCCTTCGTCCAGGGGAAGCCGGCCCTTGGCGTTGTCACACCCTAGCGTGTATTGCCGGTAAGTGTTCGACAATGCCGACCGATGGACGGGAGTCTTGTCCCGGCGTCACACGTGCGTCAAGAGTTCTGTGGCCGAAACCAGGATCGTTATTGATCGTTATTGCGCGATCGTCATGGACGGCGCTCCGGACTCCCGCCGGCTCAGAAGCGCCGGGCGCCCAGGTCCCGCGACACCGCGCGGGCGCAGTCCCGTACCGCCGCGATCAGTTCGGGGCGCAGCTCACCGCCCCGGCTCAGCCGCTCCACGGCGCCGGTGATGCCGACCGCGCCCACCGGCATGCGCCGCCGGTCGTGGACCGGGGCGGCGATGGAGGCCATGCCCTCCCAGGTCTCCTCCACGTCGACCGCGTAACCCCGCGCGCGTGTGAGGTCGAGGATGTGCTCAAAACCGGCCACGTCGCTCACGGTGCGCTCGGTGAAGGTCTTCGGATCGCCGTCCAGGGCCTCGCTGTGGGCGACCGGGTCGTAGGCCGACAGCACCTTGCCGAGCGCGGTGGAGTGCAGCGGCTGCATGGCCCCGATCTCCAGCACCTGCCGGCTGTCGTCGGGCCGGAAGACGTGGTGCACGATCAGCACGCCCCGCTGGTGGAGCACGCCCAGGTAGACGCTTTCCCCGCTGGAACGGGCCAGGTCGTCGGTCCACACCAGCGCCCGCGCCCGCAGCTCGTGCACGTCGAGGTAGGTCGTGCCCAGGCGCAGCAGTTCGGCGCCCAGCTGGTAGCGGCCGGAGACCTCGTCCTGCTCGACGAAGCCCTCGTGCTGGAGGGTGCGCAGGATGCCGTGGGCGGTGCCCTTGGCCAGGCCCAGCGAGGAGGCGATCTCCGAGAGGCCGAGCCGGCGCTCGCCCCCCGCGAGCAGCCGCAGCATCGCGGCCGCCCGTTCGAGCGACTGGATGTTCCGTGCCATCGCCGTCCTGCCTCCGTCTCCGCCGTCCGCCCTCGCGCGACGTCGCGCTGCCACTCTTCACCACTGCGTGCCCGGCTCATCGCCACTGTTCGGCAATGCCGAACACTACCGGTCGATGCCGACCTCTCGCCAATGATCGACCGACTCACGCCCCCGCACGCACGGGCCGGGGGACCACGGCCTCGCCACACCCGTCCGCGTCGTGGACGCCCTGCCCATCCGAGCCGACTCCCGGTTAGGCTGACGCCGTGCGCCTTGCCCGGACCTGCCCGGGAACGCATAGCCGACAGCCGTCGCAGCCCAGGGAGCCCTACATGGCCTCGTTGCCAACGACCCCTTCCGCCGACAGCCGGACCCGTACGTCCGCGCTCCGAGAGGCACTCGCCACCCGTGTGGTGGTCGCCGACGGAGCGATGGGCACGATGCTCCAGGACCAGGAGCCGACCCTGGAGGACTTCGAGAACCTCGAGGGCTGCAACGAGATTCTCAATCTCACCCGCCCCGACATCGTGCGCTCCGTCCACGAGGCCTACTTCGCCGTGGGCGTCGACTGCGTGGAGACCAACACCTTCGGGGCCAACCACGCGGCCATGGCGGAGTACGACATCGCCGACCGCGTCCACGAACTGTCCGTGGCCGGCGCCCGCATCGCCCGCGAGGTGGCCGACGAGTTCGCCGCGAGCGACGGCCGCCAGCGCTGGGTCCTGGGCTCCATCGGCCCCGGCACTAAGCTGCCCACGCTAGGCCACGTGCCGTACGCCACCCTCCGCGACGGCTTCCAGGCCAACGCCGAGGGGCTGCTCGCGGGCGGCGCCGACGCGCTGATCGTCGAGACCACCCAGGACCTGCTCCAGACCAAGGCCTCCGTCCTCGGCGCCCGGCGCGCCATGGAGGCCACCGGAGTCGAGGTGCCCCTGCTGTGCTCGATGGCCTTCGAGACCACCGGCACCATGCTGCTCGGCTCCGAGATCGGTGCCGCGCTCACCGCCCTGGAGCCGCTCGGCATCGACATGATCGGCCTGAACTGCTCCACCGGCCCCGCCGAGATGAGCGAGCACCTGCGCTACCTCACCCGGCACTCACGCATCCCGCTGCTGTGCATGCCGAACGCGGGCCTGCCGGTCCTCACCAAGGACGGCGCGCACTTCCCGCTCGACGCCGAGGGCCTGGCCGACGCCCAGGAGAACTTCGTCCACGACTACGGCCTCTCGCTCGTCGGCGGCTGCTGCGGCACCACCCCCGAGCACCTGCGCCAGGTCGTCGAGCGCGTCCGGAACCTCACCCCGGCCGAGCGCGCGCCCCGGCCCGAGCCCGGCGCCGCCTCGCTGTACCAGTCGGTGCCGTTCCGGCAGGACACGGCGTACCTGGCGATCGGCGAGCGCACGAACGCCAACGGCTCCAAGAAGTTCCGCGAGGCCATGCTGGAGGCCCGCTGGGACGACTGCGTGGAGATGGCGCGCGAGCAGATCCGTGAGGGCGCGCACATGCTCGACCTGTGCGTCGACTACGTCGGCCGGGACGGCGTCGCCGACATGGAGGAGCTGGCCGGCCGCTTCGCCACCGCCTCCACCCTGCCGATCGTGCTGGACTCCACCGAGGTCGACGTCCTGCGCGCCGGCCTGGAGAAGCTCGGCGGCCGCGCGGTCATCAACTCCGTCAACTACGAGGACGGCGACGGCCCCGAGTCCCGGTTCGCGAAGGTCACCAAGCTCGCCCAGGAGCACGGCGCCGCGCTCATCGCGCTGACCATCGACGAGGAGGGCCAGGCCCGTACCCCCGAGAAGAAGGTCGAGATCGCCGAACGGCTCATCGACGACCTCACCGGCAACTGGGGCATCCACGAGTCCGACATCCTCGTCGACTGTCTGACCTTCACCATCTGTACGGGGCAGGAGGAGTCCCGTAAGGACGGCATCGCCACCATCGAGGCGATCCGCGAGCTGAAGCGGCGTCACCCGGACGTGCAGACCACCCTCGGTCTGTCCAACATCTCCTTCGGCCTCAACCCGGCCGCCCGCATCCTGCTCAACTCCGTCTTCCTCGACGAGTGCGTCAAGGCGGGCCTGGACTCGGCGATCGTGCACGCCTCCAAGATCCTGCCGATCGCCCGCTTCAGCGAGGAAGAGGTGAACACGGCCCTCGACCTGATCCACGACCGCCGCGCCGAGGGCTACGACCCGCTCCAGAAGCTCATGCAGCTCTTCGAGGGCGCCACCGCAAAGTCGCTGAAGGCGGGCAAGGCCGAGGAACTGGCCGCGCTGCCGCTGGAGGAGCGCCTCAAGCGGCGCATCATCGACGGCGAGCGCAACGGCCTGGAGGCCGACCTGGATCTCGCGTTGGCTGAGCGGCCCGCCCTCGACATCGTCAACGACACGCTCCTGGACGGCATGAAGGTCGTCGGTGAGCTGTTCGGCTCCGGCCAGATGCAGCTGCCGTTCGTGCTCCAGTCCGCCGAGGTCATGAAGGCCGCCGTCGCCCACCTCGAACCGCACATGGAGAAGTCGGACTCCGAGGGCAAGGGCACCATCGTGCTCGCGACCGTCCGCGGCGACGTCCACGACATCGGCAAGAACCTGGTCGACATCATCCTGTCGAACAACGGCTACAACGTCGTCAACCTCGGCATCAAGCAGCCGGTCTCCGCGATCCTGGAGGCGGCCGAGGAGCACCGGGCCGACGTCATCGGCATGTCCGGGCTCCTGGTCAAGTCCACGGTGATCATGAAGGAGAACCTGGAGGAGCTCAACCAGCGTGGCCTCGCGGCCAGTTACCCGGTCATCCTCGGCGGCGCCGCCCTGACCCGGGCCTACGTCGAACAGGACCTGCACGAGCTGTACGAGGGCGAAGTCCGCTACGCCCGTGACGCGTTCGAGGGCCTGCGCCTCATGGACGCCCTCATCGGCGTCAAGCGCGGGGTGCCCGGCGCCGTGCTGCCCGAACTCAAGCAGCGCCGGGTCCGCGCCGCCACCGTCGAGATCGAGGAGCGGCCCGAGGAGGGCCACGTCCGCTCCGACGTCGCCACCGACAACCCCGTGCCGACCCCGCCGTTCTGGGACACCCGCGTCGTCAAGGGCATCCCGCTCAAGGACTATGCCAGCTGGTTGGACGAGGGCGCCCTGTTCAAGGGGCAGTGGGGGCTGAAGCAGGCCCGCACCGGCGACGGACCGACGTACGAGGAACTCGTCGAAACCGAGGGCCGCCCGCGGCTGCGCGGACTGCTCGACCGGCTCCAGACGGACAACCTCCTCGAAGCCGCCGTCGTCCACGGCTACTTCCCCTGCGTGTCCAAGGACGACGACCTGATCATCCTGGACGAGCGCGGCAACGAGCGCACCCGCTTCACCTTCCCCCGCCAGCGCCGCGGCCGCCGCCTGTGCCTCGCCGACTTCTTCCGCCCGGAGGAGTCGGGGGAGACGGACGTGGTCGGCCTCCAGGTCGTCACCGTCGGCTCGAAGATCGGCGAGGAGACCGCGAAGCTCTTCGCGGCCAACTCCTACCGTGACTACCTCGAACTGCACGGCCTGTCCGTGCAGTTGGCCGAGGCGCTCGCCGAGTACTGGCACGCCCGGGTGCGTTCCGAACTGGGCTTCGCCGGCGAGGACCCGGCCGGTATCGACGACATGTTCGCCCTGAAGTACCGTGGCGCCCGCTTCTCCCTCGGCTACGGCGCCTGCCCCGACCTGGGGGACCGCGCCAAGATCGCCGACCTCCTCCAGCCGGAGCGGATCGGCGTCCATTTGTCCGAGGAGTTCCAGCTCCACCCCGAGCAGTCCACGGACGCGATCGTGATCCACCACCCGGAGGCGAAGTACTTCAACGCCCGGTGAAAGCCCGGGTGCCCCCCTGCCCGCCGCCCACTGCCCATCCCCGTGCCCGTCCCCGGACGGCCTCCGCGGCCTGCTTCCGCACAGCTCGGTGCGCCTCCCGGGCCGTCCGGGGGGTGTCGGCCGGGGTACCCGCGAGCCGGAGGGATAAACAAGGCGATTCGCTCGCCGGCGACGTAGACTGGTCGATCCACCGCAGGCCGGTTCCCGCTCGGGAACCGGCCTGATCGTCCCTCAAGGAGGTGCGCCCGGATGACCAGCACGGTCCCCGCGCATGGATCCCTTCCCTCGACCCTCGGCCCGGTTCGGGCAGTGAAGGCCCCAGCGGCCGAAGATTCCGCCCTGCAGGCGGTGCTCCTCGACATGGACGGCACCCTGGTGGACACCGAGGGCTTCTGGTGGGAGGTCGAGGTCGAGGTCTTCGGCCGCCTGGGCCACACCCTCGACGACTCGTGGCGGCACGTCGTGGTCGGCGGCCCCATGACCCGCAGCGCGGGCTTCCTCATCGAGGCCACCGGAGCAGACATCAGCCTCCCCGAGATCAGCGTCCTGCTCAACGAGGGCTTCGAGGCCCGTATCGGGAGCACCCTGCCGCTGATGCCGGGCGCCGCCCGCCTGCTCGCCGAGCTCAGCGAGCACGAGATCCCCACCGCGCTGGTCTCCGCCTCCCACCGCCGCATCATCGACCGCGTGCTGGCCTCCCTGGGCCCCCAGCACTTCGCGCTGTCCATCGCCGGCGACGAGGTCTCGCGCACCAAGCCGTACCCGGACCCGTATCTCCTCGCCGCCGCCGGCCTCGGGGCGGACCCGGCCAGATGTGCCGTCGTCGAGGACACCGCCACCGGCGTCGAAGCCGCGGAGGCCGCGGGCTGCCACGTGGTCGCCGTGCCGTCCGTGGCCCCCATCGCCCCCGCCCTGCGCCGCACCGTCGTGGGCTCCCTCGAAGAGGTCGATCTGGCATTTCTCCGCGGATTGATGACGGAAATGCGTCAGACGTTCACCGAGCGTTAAAAGTCATTGGCCGGGCAAATGTCCGCCGCGCAAACACATGCCGGAATTCGATTCGAATCGAGCCGTCTGGCTGAATTCCGGTACCGGTCAACGCAGTTGCAGGTGTGACCTTTGCCACTCCCCAAGGGGGGCGATGGCGCCGTCCCGGCACCCTGATCGACCTTGAACGGGGGTGATCAGGGTGTCCTTGTGTCCCGATTGGTGGACCGCTGCACCAATCATGCCGCTGTCGGGTTTTCAGTGTGTCCGCACCCGGTTTCACAGCGTGATGGCGTCTCAACTCCGGTGACTGTGAACGCTCCTGTACACGCGGACTAATCTCATCCGGAGAACATCGCCCCACCCCCCGTGATCCGCCACCACACACATGTGTTCCGGATACACGGACTTGAACAGCTGGAGAAACTCGAGCATGAACCGCAAGACTTTGGTGCTGCCGGCCGTGGCCGGACTGCTCGCGCCGGTTCTCGCCGCCTGCGGCGGATCCGACAGCGGGAGCGCGGACGACGGTGCGATCACCGTCGGCACCACGGACCGGTTCAGCGCCACCCAGGAGGCCCCGGCGCCGCTCGACCCGGCCGCCGCCTACGACATCGGCAGCTGGAACATCCTGCGTCAGACCGTGCAGACCCTGATGATCCAGCCCAAGGGCGACGGCGACCCCGTCCCCGAGGCGGCCGAGAGCTGCGGCTTCACCGACAGCGGCAACGAGCGCTACGCCTGCAAGCTCCGCGAGGGCCTGATGTTCAGCGACGGCTCCCCGGTCACCGCCAAGGACGTCAAGTTCTCGATCGACCGCGCCCTGCGCATCAAGGCCGACAGTGGTGTGTTCGCCCTGCTGTCCACCGTCGACACCGTCGAGACCCAGGGCGACCGTGAGGTCGTCTTCCACCTCAAGACGGCCGACGCCACCTTCCCGTACAAGCTGTCCACCGAGGTCGCGGGCATCGTCAACCCGAAGGACTACGCGAACAACAAGCTGCGCGACGGGTTCCAGGTCGACGGCTCCGGCCCGTACACGGTCCAGACCGACGTCCGCAACAACGAGGTCGTCAGCGCCACCTTCACCAAGAACCCCACCTACAAGGGCAGCGTGAAGGTCAACAACGACAAGGTCGTGCTGCGCACCTTCCCCGACGCCACCGCGATGGGCACCGCCCTGAACAAGGGCGACATCGGCGTCATGACCCGCACCATGACGCCGGCGCAGATCCAGAAGCTCGAAACCGGATCGAACCCGCACGTCGACCTCGTCGACATGCCCGGCCTGGAGATCCGCTACCTGGCCTTCAACACCGACGCGCCCACGGTCAAGTCCAAGGCCGTCCGCCAGGCCATGGCCCAGATCATCGACCGCGGCGAGCTCGTCTCCAAGGTGTACGGCACCCAGGCCGAGCCCCTGTACTCGCTGGTCCCGGCCTCCATCACCGGCCACTCCAACTCGTTCTTCAACAAGTACGGCAACCCCAGCCCCGCCCGGGCCAAGGCGCTGCTCGCCCGCGCCGGCATCAGCACGCCGGTCAAGCTGACCCTGAACTACACCACCGACCACTACGGTGCCTCCACCCAGCAGGAGTTCGAGGTCCTCAAGAAGCAGCTCGACGACAGCGGGCTGTTCGACGTCACCCTCAACGGCTCGCCCTGGTCCACGTTCCGGCCCGCCGCGCAGAAGGGCCGCTACGACGTCTACGGCCTGGGCTGGTTCCCCGACTTCCCCGACGCCGACAACTACCTGGCGCCGTTCCTCGACAAGGACAACTTCCTGCACTCGCCCTACACCAACAGCCAGGTCGCGACCCTCGTGCCCGAGTCCCGCCGCCAGGCGGACCGGCTCAGCGCCACGAAGAGCCTGACGGCACTTCAGGACATCGTCGCCGAGGACGTCCCCGTGCTGCCGCTGTGGCAGGGCAAGCAGTACATCGCCGCGCGTGACGACATCACGGGCACCTCGTACGCCGTCAGCTCCATCTCGACGCTTCAGCTGTGGGAGCTCAGCCGCGGAGTCAGTGGCTGACGTCTTCCTGTACCACCCGAGGGCCGGTGTCGTACCGGCCCTCGGTTCTCGATACACGACGACAAGGCACTGCTGTGAACATGCGCAACCAGTGGCCAGTCCTGCCTCTCGTGGTGGGACTGGCCTCCGGGCTGCTGACCGGCTGCGGCACGGACAGCGGCGAATCCGAGAACGACGCGGCCCCCGTGGTCATGGGAATGTCCGACGACGTTCTCGCCACCGACCCCGCGTCCGGATACGACCCAGGCTCCTGGCTGTTGTTCAACAACGTCTTCCAGTCGCTGCTGAGTTTCCCCGAGAGTGCGACCGAGCCGCAGCCCGATGCCGCGCAGACCTGCACGTTCACCGACGGCCACGCGCGCGTCTACCGCTGCACCCTCAAGGGCGGCCTCAAGTTCAGCAACGGTGACCCGCTCACCTCGAAGGACGTGAAGTACTCCTTCGACCGCCTGCTGAAGATCGACGACGCCGCCGGCCCCGCCATCATGTTCCCGATGCTCGGCGACATCGAGACGCCGGACGCCAAGACCGTCGTGTTCCACCTCAAGGTCTCCGACGCCACCTTCCCCAGCAAGCTCGCCTCCGGTGCCGGCTCCATCGTCGACCACCGGCAGTACGACGCGAGCGGCCTGCGCAAGGACGGCCAAGCCGTCGGCTCCGGCCCCTACCAGCTCGACTCCTTCGACCACGACGAGGCCGTCTTCTCGGTCAACCCCGCCTACCGGGGCGCCGCCAAGCCCAAGAACTCCGGCGTCACGCTCAAGTTCTTCCACGGCGACCGTACCGCCCTGAAGAAAGCGCTCCTCGACGACGACGTCGACCTCGCCTACCGCGGCCTGTCCGCGGGCGACATCGCCGACGTCGACGAGCAGGGCAACACCAAGGGAACCGAGGTCATCGAGGGCAGCAGCGCCGAGGTCCAGCACCTCGTCTTCAACATGCGCGACCCGGTCGCCGGAAAGCTCGGCGTCCGCAAGGCGATGGCGTACCTGATCGACCGCGACGCCCTCATCAAGAACGTGTACCAGGGCACCGCCACGCCCCTCTACTCGATCATCCCGGCCGGAATCACCGGTCACAACACGGCCTTCTTCGACACCTACGGCGCCCGCCCCTCCCGCACCAAGGCCGCCGCGGCCCTGCGCGCCGACGGCATCACGGGCAAGGTCAAGCTCACGCTGTGGTCCACCCCGTCCCGTTACGGCCCGGCCACCGACGAGGAGCTCAAGGCCATCGCCGGCCAGCTCAACGCCAGCGGGCTGTTCGAGGCCGACGTGCAGTCGGTCGCCTTCGACCAGTACGAGAAGGACATAGCCCGCGGCAAGTACGGCGTCTACGTCAAGGGCTGGGTGCCCGACTACCCCGACGCCGACAACTTCACGGCGCCCTTCTTCGGCAAGGGCAACGTGCTGGCCAACAACTACAGCAACACCACCATCACCGGCTCCCTCCTCCCGCGCACCGCCGCCCAGAGCGACCGTGCCGCCACCGTCCGGGAGTTCAGCCGACTCCAGAACATCGTCGCCGACGAACTGCCCGTCCTGCCCGTCTGGCAGGCCAAGCAGTACGCGGTCGTCCGCGACGGCGTCTACGGCCTCGAGTCCTGCCTCGACGCCTCGACCGTCTTCCGCTTCTGGGAACTCAGCAAGGGCTGACCACCGCCGGCCCGTGCACGCAGCGAGGGCGCCCCCTCCTCCGGGAGGGAGCGCCCTCGTGGCCTTCGTACGTACGGGCCCTTCGGTCACTGCGGGCCGGGACGCACCAGCCCGCTCTCGTACGCGTACACCGCAGCCTGCACACGGTCGCGCAGGCCCAACTTGGTGAGCACGTGCCCGACATGCGTCTTGACCGTGGTCTCGCTGACGAACAGGTCGGCGGCGATCTCCGCGTTCGACAGCCCGCGCGCCACCAGCTTCAGCACCTCCACCTCACGGTCGGTCAGCGTGTGCAGGGTGTCCGGCACCGGCTCCTCGCCCGAGGGAAGATGCGTGGCGTACTTGTCCAGCAGCCGCCGCGTGATGCTCGGCGCGAGCATCGCCTCGCCCGCGGCCACCACCCGGATCGCCTGCACCAGTTCGTCGGCCGGCGCGTCCTTGAGCAGGAAGCCGCTCGCCCCGGCCCGCAGCGCCTCCACCACGTACTCGTCCAGGTCGAACGTGGTCAGCACCAGCACCTTGGCCGGGCCGTCGCGCTCAGGGCCGGTGATCTGACGGGTCGCCTCCACCCCGTCCATCCGCGGCATGCGGATGTCCATCAGCACCACGTCGGGCTGAAGGGCGCGCACCTGGTCGAGGGCCTGAAGACCGTCCCCGGCCTCGCCCACGACCGCGATGTTCTCCTCCGCCTCCAGAATCATCCGGAACCCGGTACGCAACAGCGGCTGGTCGTCGACCAGTAGCACGCGGATGGCCACGGAACTCTCCTTCGCTCGTCCGGCCCCATTCTGCCCTGCACGGGTGCGACGACCCGCCCGCGGGGCACCGCGGCCGTCGGCTCAGGCCCCGTCCGCTGCCGGCGCGGACGCCCGCACCGGCAGCGGGTACGGCGGGGGAGTGCCACCGAACTCCGGGCAGTGCGCCTGGTGGTCGCACCAGTTGCACAGCTTGGTCGGACGCGGTCGCCAGTCGCCCGTCTCCGTGGCCTGCCGGATCGCGTCCCACAGCGCGAGCAGCTTGCGCTCCACCCGCTCCAGGTCGGCGAGGACCGGGTCGTACGTCAACACGTCGCCGCTGCCGAGATACACGAGCTGCAGCCGCCGCGGAACGACGCGCTTGAGCCGCCAGACGACCAGCGCGTAGAACTTCATCTGGAACAGCGCGCCCTCGGCGTACTCGGGTCTGGGCGCCTTGCCCGTCTTGTAGTCGACGATCCGCACCTCGCCCGTCGCCGCCACGTCGACCCGGTCGATGATCCCGCGCAGCCGCAGCCCCGAGTCCAGCTCGGCCTCGACGAACATCTCCCGCTCGGCCGGCTCCAGACGCGTGGGGTCCTCCAGCGTGAACCAGCGCTCCACCAGCCGCTCGGCCTCACCGAGCCAACGCGCGAGCCGCTCGCCGCCCGGATCGTCGGCGAACAGCTCCCCGACCTCCGGCCTGGTCTCCCGCAGCCGGTCCCACTGCCCGGGGATCAGCGACGCGGCGCGCGGCGCCGTCCGCTCGGCCGCGGGCACGTCGAAGAGCCGCTCCAGGACCGCGTGCACCAGCGTCCCTCTGGTCGCCGCCTCGCTCGGCTTCTCCGGCAGCCGGTCGATCACCCGGAACCGGTACAGCAGCGGGCACTGCATGAAGTCGCCGGCCCGCGACGGCGACAACGAAGCGGGTGGCTTCGACGGGGTCGGCGCGGCCGCCTCCGGCGCGTCCTCGATGCTGCTGTCCATGACCACAGACCATACGTGCTGCCACTGACAGTGGCCCCGACGCGAACACGGGGGTGCCGGAGAGGCACGGTGACCGGCGACGCATACCATCGACCCGAGACCCCTGCGCCGGCAGGCGCGGAGGACGCTTCGAACGAGGGGACACCGTGGACGTGAGCGGCGGGAGCGGGCACTCGCGACCCGGCAAGGACAAGCCGGCCGAGCACCCCTCAACTCCAACAACCCCGGAGCCCCCCGGGCCCGAGCACACCGCCGCACCGGCCGAACCCACCGGCGACGACGCGGCCGACGACAAGCCGAAGGCGGACACCGACACGGACGGCGAGCCCACCGGCGCCGCCGACGCCCCCGCCGACGACAGCGGCAGCGCCCCGCGCACCCTCGCCGACTCGGGCAGGACGGAGCCCGCCGAAGGCGAGGGCCCGCGACGGTCGAAGGACCCCGGCGGCGGACTGCTCATGGGGCGCGTCTTCGGAGTGCCCGTGTACGTGGCGCCCAGCTGGTTCCTCGTCGCCGCCCTCATCACCTGGGTGTTCGGCGGCCAGCTCGACCGCGTCCTGCCCGAACTCGGCTTCGTCCGCTACTTCGTGTCGCTCTTCTTCGCGGTCGCCTTCTACGGCTCCGTCCTCGTCCACGAACTCGCGCACACCGTCGCCGCCCTCCGCTTCCAGCTCCCGGTCCGCCGCATCCAGCTCCAGTTCTTCGGCGGCGCCTCCGAGATCGAGAAGGAGGCCGAGACCCCCGGCCGGGAGTTCGTGCTGGCCTTCGTCGGCCCGCTGCTCTCCCTCGTCCTCGCCGGCGTCTTCTACGCCGCCCTGCAGTTCGTGCGGCCGGGCACCGTCCCCGGCGTCCTGCTCGCCGGCCTGATGGTCTCCAACGTCCTCGTCGCCGCCTTCAACCTGCTGCCCGGCCTGCCCCTCGACGGCGGCCGCATGCTCCGCGCCGTCATCTGGAAGATCACCGGCAGGCCCATGAGCGGCACCGTCGCCGCCGCCTGGGCCGGCCGCGCCCTCGCCCTCTCCGTCCTGATCGGCCTCCCGCTGCTCAACCAGTACGGCATCCTCGGCGACGGCGGCCAGGACATCAGCAGCTTGGGCACCCTCACCGACGCCCTGCTCGCCGCGATCCTCGCCGCGATCATCTGGACCGGCGCCGGCAACAGCCTCCGCATGGCCCGCCTGCGCGAGCACCTCCCGGAACTGCGCGCCCGCGCCCTCACCCGCCGCGCCGTCCCCGTCGAGACCGACACCCCCCTCTCCGAGGCCCTGCGCCGCGCCAACGCCGCCGGGGCCCGCGCGCTGGTCGTCGTCGACGCCGACGGCAGCCCCCTCGCCCTGGTCCGCGAGGCCGCCATCGTCGGCGTACCCGAGCACCGCCGCCCCTGGGTCGCCGTCAGCGGCCTCGCGGCGGACCTCACCGACGGCATGTGCGTCTCCGCCGAGCTGGCCGGAGAGGACCTCCTCGACACGCTCCGTGCCACCCCGGCCACCGAGTACCTGGTCGTCGAGGAGACGGGCGAGATCTACGGCGTCCTGTCCGCCGCCGACGTCGAGCGCGCCTTCGTCAAGGCCATGGCCCGCACCCCGTGACGATCACCCAGTGGTCGGCGACCCCCGCAAACGCCGGTAGTCTGGTCACATGTCCGAACCGACCGGTGCCGCCCGCAGGCGCGGGCCCTTCAAGGTCGGGGACCAGGTTCAGCTGACCGACCCCAAGGGCCGCCACTACACGTTCACGCTCGAAGCCGGGAAGAACTTCCACACCCACAAGGGTTCCTTCCCGCACGACGAACTGATCGGCGCTCCCGAGGGCAGCGTTGTCCGCACCACCGGCAACGTGGCCTACCTCGCGCTGCGCCCCCTGCTCCCCGACTACGTCCTGTCCATGCCCCGCGGGGCCGCCGTGGTCTACCCCAAGGACGCGGGGCAGATCCTGGCCTTCGCCGACATCTTCCCCGGCGCCCGCGTCGTGGAGGCCGGCGTCGGCTCCGGATCGCTCAGCAGCTTCCTGCTGCGCGCCATCGGCGACCAGGGCATGCTGCACTCCTACGAGCGCCGCGAGGACTTCGCCGAGATCGCGAAGCAGAACGTCGAGCGCTACTTCGGCGGCCCGCACCCCGCCTGGCAGCTCACCGTCGGCGACCTCCAGGACAACCTGTCCGACACCGAGGTCGACCGCGTCATCCTCGACATGCTCGCCCCCTGGGAGTGCCTGGAGGCCGTCTCCAAGGCGCTCGTCCCCGGCGGCATCCTCTGCTGCTACGTGGCCACCACCACGCAGCTCGCCCGGACCGTCGAGTCCATCCGGGAGATCGGCTGCTTCAACGAGCCGACCGCCTGGGAGACGATGATCCGCAACTGGCACATCGAGGGCCTGGCCGTCCGCCCGGACCACCGGATGATCGGCCACACCGGCTTCCTGCTCACCGCCCGTCGCCTCGCCGACGGCGTCGAGCCGCCCATGCGCCGCCGCCGCCCCGCCAAGGGCGCCTACGGCGAGGACTACGCCGGCCCCAACGCCGACGGCGGAGCCGGCCGCTGAGCCGGCCCCCTTCGCACCACCAACGCACAGGCGCCGCAGCCCAGTTCCCGGGTCCGACCCGGAACTCGGCCGCGGCGCCTGTGCGTTGACAGGGCGCCACACTCCGTGAGCCCGCGGCGCCCGCGAGGCCGCCGCCTGCGGAAATCCCGTACCCCGCCGTTCCCTGGCGGTGTGACGTGTGGCACCATGCTGGCCACCCCCACCGGCACAGCCCTCGCAGGAGACACTCCTAGTGCAGCCATCCGCCGTTCCGGAACTCGCGCACACGCATCCGCGCCCCATCCACTGGGTCGCCACCGCGACCGCCGTCGCCGGCGTGGTCGCCCTCTCCTCGGTCCTGCAACCGGGCTCGGCCACGGCCGCCCAGCCCGCCGCCGCCCCGAAGGCGCCCCCCGCGCCCGCGGCCACCGCACCCACCACCCGAGGCGTCGATTTCCCTCTCACCTGCGGGCCGGTGAAGGCCCTGGTGGTCAAGAAGGCCGCCGGGGACCTCGACGGCGACGGCCGCCCCGAGACGGTCGCCGTCGTGCACTGCGACGCCCCCATGGGCACCCCGCCCGACGGCGTCTACGTCCTCACCCGGGGCACGGGTGACGCGCGGCCCCGCGTCGTCGCCACCCTCGTCGACCCCAAGGACCGGCGCACCGTCACCGACTTCACCGTCCACGACGCGGCCGTCGACGCCACCCTGCTCGGCTACTCCTCAGCCGCCGTACCGAGTTGCTGCCCCGATCTGAAGACCGCGACCAAGTGGCAGTGGAACGGCCGCGCGTTCATCCGCTCCACCCAGGCCGAGGCCGGCAACGCCTGACGCAAGACGTCAGGCTCTGCTCACCACGCGTGGCTGACGCGTCACTCCGCGTCAGGTCCGTACAACTCGATCTTGTCCGAAACGCGACGCACATGAATGCAGTCGCCCGGACATTCCTTCGCGGAGTCCACCACGTCCGTGAGAAGCGGCAACGGCACCGGTGTCACTGCCCCCTTGGCCTGCAGCAGCTCGTCGTCCGCGCCTTTCACATAGGCCAGCCCGTCGATGTCCAACTCGAACACCTCCGGCGCGTACTGGGCGCAGATACCGTCGCCCGTACACAGATCCTGGTCGATCCAGACCTCCAGCGCCTCGTCGTCGCTTCGGGTCTCCTGCTGCACGGTCATCTCTCCTGCCATTTCTACGTCGAGCCCGCGGGAATCCGGCCAGCTCTGACGGGTGTTGAACTCTTCGACCCTACCTCCGGCGGCTTCCCAATCATGTTCGGTGGGTATTTGCCTGGCGTGAGGGAGAGCGCAAGGGTGAAGATCGGACACTCCTTGACAGTGTTTGTGATCTAGGGGTTTCAATCGACACCCACCCAGGTAGGGTCTGGAAGCGTCCAGCTCCCCTTGGAGGAGGTGAGGACCGTGGCAGCCCACGACGACGACATGAACCGCGGCATCCGCCCGGGGCGGGGGTCCGAAGACCCGGCCGGGCAGATCGCCTATCTTGAGCAGGAGATCGCCGTCCTGCGACGCAAGCTCGCCGACTCTCCGCGGCACACGAGGATTCTCGAGGAGCGGATCGTCGAGCTGCAGACCAATCTGGCCGGAGTGTCCGCTCAGAACGAGCGGCTCGCCAACACGCTCCGCGAGGCTCGCGACCAGATCGTGGCCCTCAAGGAAGAGGTCGACCGGCTCGCTCAGCCGCCCGCAGGCTTCGGAGTCTTCCTCCAGGCCAACGAGGACGGCACGGCCGACATCTTCACCGGCGGCCGCAAGCTCCGGGTCAACGTCAGCCCGAGCGTCGAACTCGACGACCTCAGGCGCGGCCAGGAGGTCATGCTCAACGAAGCGCTCAACGTGGTCGAAGCGATGAGATACGAGCGCGTCGGGGACATCGTCACCCTCAAGGAGATCCTTGAGGACGGCGAGCGCGCCCTGGTGCTCGGGCACACCGACGAGGAGCGGGTGGTGCGGCTCGCCGAGCCGCTGCTGGACGTCACCATCCGCCCCGGCGACGCCCTGCTGCTCGAACCGCGCTCCGGCTACGTCTACGAGGTCGTCCCCAAGAGCGAGGTCGAGGAACTCGTCCTCGAGGAAGTCCCCGACATCGGCTACGAGCAGATCGGCGGCCTCGGCAACCAGATCGAGGCCATCCGCGACGCCGTGGAACTTCCGTACCTCTACCCCGACCTCTTCAAGGAGCACGAACTGCGGCCGCCCAAGGGCGTCCTGCTGTACGGGCCTCCCGGATGCGGTAAGACGCTCATCGCCAAGGCCGTCGCCAACTCGCTGGCCAAGAAGGTCGCCGAGGTGACCGGCCAGGCCGCCGGCAAGAGCTTCTTCCTCAACATCAAGGGCCCCGAGCTCCTGAACAAGTACGTCGGTGAGACCGAGCGGCAGATCCGCCTCGTCTTCCAGCGCGCACGGGAGAAGGCCAGCGAGGGCACCCCCGTGATCGTCTTCTTCGACGAGATGGAGTCGCTCTTCCGCACCCGTGGCTCCGGTGTCAGCTCGGACGTGGAGAACACCATCGTCCCGCAGCTGCTCGCCGAGATCGACGGTGTGGAGGGCCTGCAGAACGTGGTCGTGATCGGCGCCTCGAACCGCGAGGACATGATCGACCCCGCCATCCTGCGGCCCGGCCGGCTCGACGTGAAGATCAAGATCGAGCGTCCGGACGCCGAAGCGGCCAAGGACATCTTCGGGAAGTACCTCACCGAGCGCCTCCCGCTGCACTCCGACGACCTCGGCGAGCACAGCGGCGACAGGGTGATGACGGTCCAGAGCATGATCCAGACCGCGGTCGAGCAGATGTACGCCGAATCCGAGGAGAACCGCTTCCTGGAAGTCACCTACGCTAACGGTGACAAGGAGGTCCTGTACTTCAAGGACTTCAACTCCGGCGCCATGATCGAGAACATCGTCGGGCGCGCCAAGAAGATGGCGATCAAGGAATTCCTCGAGCACAACCAGAAGGGCCTTCGCGTCTCGCACCTCCTCCAGGCCTGCGTGGACGAATTCAAGGAGAACGAGGACCTTCCCAACACCACCAACCCGGACGACTGGGCCCGGATCTCCGGCAAGAAGGGCGAGCGGATCGTCTACATCCGTACGCTCATCACCGGAAAGCAGGGCGCCGACACCGGCCGCTCCATCGACACGGTGGCGAACACCGGGCAGTACCTGTAAACGGAAGGGCGGCTGCGGGTGCCCCGACCGGGCATCCGCAGCCGTCCGTTTTCCGGGGCACGCCGGAACAAGGCAATGACGTAAATGATCTCCCCACCAGTGCAAAGGCGTTCTAGGCTCTTCGGTACCGCCGAGTCGCACCGTGCGGGGACGGGCACCGCACACGCACCGGAGCGCCAGCGGTACTAGGGGCACCCACGACCGAGGGCGCCGCCGGGCAAGGAGGGCCGCATGACCGTACGGCGAGTAATGGGCATCGAGACGGAGTACGGGATCTCCGTCCCCGGCCACCCCAATGCCAATGCCATGCTCACCTCGTCCCAGATCGTCAACGCCTACGCGGCGGCGATGCACCGGGCCCGCCGGGCCCGCTGGGACTTCGAGGAGGAGAACCCGCTGCGGGACGCCCGAGGCTTCGACCTCGCCCGCGAGGCCGCCGACGCCAGCCAGCTCACCGACGAGGACATCGGCCTCGCCAACGTGATCCTCACCAACGGCGCCCGGCTCTACGTCGACCATGCCCACCCCGAGTACAGCGCCCCCGAGGTCACCAACCCCCGCGACGCCGTCCTGTGGGACAAGGCCGGCGAGCGCATCATGGCCGAGGCCGCAGAGCGTGCCGCGGCGCTGCCCGGCGCGCAGCCGATCCACCTGTACAAGAACAACACCGACAACAAGGGCGCCTCCTACGGGACGCACGAGAACTACCTGATGAAGCGGGAGACCCCCTTCTCGGACATCGTGCGCCATCTGACGCCCTTCTTCGTCTCCCGCCAGGTCGTCACCGGCGCCGGCCGCGTCGGCATCGGTCAGGACGGCCACGAGCACGGTTTCCAGCTGAGCCAGCGGGCCGACTACTTCGAGGTCGAGGTGGGTCTGGAGACGACCCTCAAGCGCCCGATCATCAACACGCGCGACGAGCCGCACGCGGACGCGGAGAAGTACCGCAGGCTCCACGTGATCATCGGCGACGCGAACCTGTCGGAGATCTCGACCTACCTCAAGCTCGGCACCACCTCCCTCGTGCTGTCCATGATCGAGGACGGCTTCATCGCCGTCGACCTGGCGGTGGACCAGCCCGTTCGCACCCTCCACCAGGTCTCCCACGACCCCACGCTGCAGAGGCTGGTCACCCTCCGCAGCGGCCGGACCCTCACCGCGGTACAGCTCCAGATGGAGTACTACGAGCTCGCGCGCAAGTACGTCGAGGAGCGGTACGGGGCGGACGCCGACGACCAGACCAAGGACGTCCTGTCCCGCTGGGAGGACACCCTCAACCGACTCGAGAACAATCCGATGAGCCTCGCCGGCGAGCTGGACTGGGTCGCCAAGCGCGAGCTCATGGAGGGCTACCGCCGCCGCGACGACCTCGGCTGGGACGCCGCCCGGCTGCACCTGGTCGACCTCCAGTACGCCGACGTACGCGCCGAGAAGGGCCTGTACAACCGTCTGGTGGCCCGTGGGCGCATGAAGCGCCTGCTGGACGAGGCCGAGGTCGAGCGGGCCCGTACGAAGCCGCCGGAGGACACCCGGGCGTACTTCCGCGGGCGCTGCCTGGAGCAGTACGCGGACGATGTCGCGGCCGCCTCCTGGGACTCGGTCATCTTCGACCTCCCGGGCCGGGACTCGCTCCAGCGGGTCCCGACCCTCGAACCGCTACGCGGAACGCGAAATCACGTCAAGGAACTCCTGGACCGCTGCCGCACGGCGGAAGACCTGGTCAGGGTCCTCTCCGGAGACTGACCCGGGCACACGCGCCGGCCGGGCGGGGTGGAAACCCCCGCGGCAGGGAATCATCGAGGTGGTCCCCGTACGTTGGAGAAACTGCGGGGCCGATGTCGGACCCGGCTTGTAGGGTCTGATCATCACCATTCGGCGGGATTGCCGACCTGCCGACCCATGTCGGGCGAACTGAGCGGGGTGAGGGATATGGCGACCAAGGACACCGGCGGCGGCCAGCAGAAGGCGACGCGCTCCACCGAGGAGGTCGAGGAGCAGGCGCAGGACGCACAGGCTTCGGACGAACTCAAGGAGCGTCACGAGAAGCTGAGCGACGATGTGGACGACGTCCTCGACGAGATCGACGACGTCCTCGAGTCCAACGCCGAGGATTTCGTTCGTTCCTTTGTTCAAAAGGGCGGCCAGTAGCCTTCGGATCGAAGGCTTCGGGGGTTCGGGTCGGCCGGTGAGCGGTTCCGGAGGGCTGCTCGCGGTGGAAGCTGTGCACACCGCGAGCAGTCTCCGCGCTCGGCAGGGCGACGCATGAAGCCCCATGGCTGTTCACGTGGATCACGGCCGCGAGACGGGTAGGGTCCGTGGCGTACCGTGCTTCATCCGCAATTCGGCGAGCGGCACCCAGGGGGCCGGACCCCGACGCCGCACGCCGGGCCGCCGCCTATCCGGAAGGAATCTCGTGGAAGCCAACACTCATGGCACCGGGCGTCTACCAGCTGCCTTCCTGACGCCCGGGTCGTCCTCGTTCATGGACTTTCTTGCCGAGCAGCAGCCAGAGATGCTGCCCGGGAAGCGTCAGCTGCCGCCCACGCAAGGTGTGATCGAGGCGCCGCACGGCACCACGATCGTGGCCGCGAGCTTCCCCGGGGGCGTGGTGCTCGCCGGTGACCGGCGGGCGACGATGGGCAACGTCATCGCGCAGCGGGACATCGAGAAGGTCTTCCCGGCGGACGAGTACTCGGCCGTCGGCATCGCCGGCACCGCCGGTCTGGCCGTGGAGATGGTCAAGCTCTTCCAGCTGGAGCTGGAGCACTTCGAGAAGGTCGAGGGCGCCCAGCTGTCGCTGGAGGGCAAGGCCAACCGGCTGTCGACCATGATCCGTTCCAACCTGGGCATGGCCATGCAGGGCCTGGCCGTGGTCCCGCTCTTCGCGGGCTACGACGTCGGCCGCGACCGGGGCCGGATCTTCTCCTACGACGTCACCGGCGGCCGCTCCGAGGAGCACGGCTACGCCGCCACCGGCTCCGGTTCGGTCTTCGCGCGCGGTTCGATGAAGAAGCTGTTCCGGGACGACCTGTCCGAGGACGAGGCCACCACGCTGGTCGTCCAGGCCCTGTACGACGCGGCGGACGACGACTCGGCGACCGGCGGTCCCGACGTCGCGCGCCGGATCTATCCGATCGTCACCGTGATCACCGAGGACGGTTTCCGCCGGCTCAGCGAGGAGGAGTCGGCCGAGATCGCCCGCTCGGTGCTGGAGCGGCGCCTCGCGCAGCCCGACGGTCCGCGGGCGGCGCTGCTGTAACCGCGCGGCCGGTCTTATCAAGGTGATCCTCTGACTCCGACAGAAAGGGACGGATAACCGGTGTCGACGCCGTTCTACGTCTCACCTCAGCAGGCCATGGCCGACCGGGCGGAGTACGCCCGCAAGGGCATCGCGCGTGGCCGCAGCCTGGTCGTGCTGCAGTACTCCGACGGCATTGTGTTCGTCGGTGAGAACCCGTCCCGCGCGCTGCACAAGTTCAGCGAGATCTACGACCGGATCGGTTTCGCGGCCGCCGGCAAGTACAACGAGTACGAGAACCTGCGCATCGGCGGCGTGCGGTACGCGGATCTGCGCGGCTACACCTACGACCGCGACGACGTGACGGCCCGCGGTCTGGCCAACGTGTACGCCCAGACGCTGGGCACGATCTTCTCCAGCGCGGCCGAGAAGCCGTACGAGGTGGAGCTGGTCGTGGCGGAGGTCGGTGAGACGCCGGAGGGCGACCAGATCTACCGGCTGCCGCACGACGGGTCGATCGTGGATGAGCACGGCTCGGTCGCGGTGGGCGGCAACGCGGAGCAGATCAACAGCTTCCTGGACCAGCGGCACCGCGAAGGCATGACGCTGGCGGAGGCGCTGAAGCTGGCGGTGCAGGCGCTGTCCCGGGACGCGAACGGCAGTGAGCGGGAGATTCCCGCGGAGCGGCTCGAGGTCGCGGTGCTGGACCGCACGCGCCCGCAGAAGCGCAAGTTCAAGCGGATCGTGGGCCGCCAGCTGTCCCGTCTGCTGGCGGGCGACGGCACCGCGGCCACGGAGGCCGACACCGCCGAGGACGACGAGGGCCCGGAGGAGAAGTAACCGGGCACCGTCCCTCCCTGTACGACCCCGCGCCCCGGCCGGTTCCCACCGGTCGGGGCGCGGCCGTGTCCGCGGCCGGGGCTCTCAGAGCCGCCGTGGCGGCGCCGTCGAGCCCCGTACGACCAGTTCGACCGGGATGTCGCCGCCCTCGGGCTCACGGCCCTCCAGGACCGCGAGGAGCGCCTCCATGCCGCGCTCGCCGAACAGCTCGGCGTCCAGACGCACGGTCGTCAGCTCGGGATCGATGGCGGTGGCGAGGGCGAGGTCGTCGAGGCCGGTGACCGAGATGTCGTCGGGGACGCGCAGGCCGAGGCGGCGCAGCGCCTTGTAGGCGCCCGCGGCCAGCTTGTCGTCGTCACAGACGACGGCGGTGGGCCGGGGGCCGGGCGCGGCGAGCGCGGCCTCCGTGGCGGCCCGGGCGCCGTCGATGGAGATGGGGGCGCGGACGGTGCTCAGGTCCGTGCCGGGGACGGCGCCCACGCGCTGCGCGAGCTCACGCGCGCGTACCTCGAAGGTCCACGAGGCGACGTCGGCGGCGAGATGCAGGAAGCGGCGGTGGCCGAGCCCGAACAGATGGCCGGCGACCTGGCGGACACCGTCGGCGATGTCGAGGTTCACCGTGGCCGCGCCCAGGCTGCCGGCGGGGTCGCTGTCGAGCATGACCAGGGGGAGCTGGTCGCCGCGGATGGCGGTGAGGGCGTCGGCGGCCATGGAGGAGGCGATGACGCCGTCGAGGGCGGCCTGGGCGGAGCCGAAGGGGCTGCGGGCGGGGCCGACGCCCGCGGGGGAGGGGTAGAGGACCACGCCGAAGCCGTGCCGGCCGGCGACGCGGGCCGCGCCGGTGTAGACGCCGGCGAAGAACTCGGTGGTGAGGGCGGGGACGACGAGCAGGACGGTGCGGGTGTGGCCGAGGCGCAGGTTGCGGGCGGCCAGGTTGGGCCGGTAGCCGAGGTCCTGGGCGGCCTGCCGGACGCGCTGGGCGGTGGTCTCGGCGACGCGGCCGCGCCACTTGTCGCCGAGGACGAGGGAGACGGCCGCCTGGGAGACCCCGGCGGCCTGGGCGACGTCACGGCTCGTCGGGCGCGTGGTGCTGCGTGCCACCGTGGGGGTGCTCCTTCGTCTGGCTGGTGCGCGGCTGGACCGCTGAACGCGGCTGGACTGCTGAACAGCGCACATGGTACGTATGACCACTGACGTTATACGTAAAACTACGCGATGCTCCGAGGCCGGTGAGTGCCACGGGCGAGCCGGTGGAGGACAGAGGACTGATGGCCGCGGGGTACCTGGAGATCCTCAAGGCGAGACACGCGGCACGGTTGCTCACGGGCACGCTGGTGGGCCGGCTGCCGAACGCCACGGCCGCGATCGCGCTGATGCTCTTCGTCCGCGCCGAGGGCGGCACGTACGCCCTGGCCGGCGCGCTCGCCGCGGTGTACGGCATCGCCAACGCCGCCGGACAGCCCGTGCTCGGACGCCTGGTGGACATGTACGGGCAGCCGCGGGTGCAGCTGCCCGCCGCGGTCCTCTCGGCGCTCGCGATGACCGTCTTCGCCTTCTCGGGCACCGACCCGCTGCCGCTCGCGTACGCCGCCGTCGCGGTCGCGGGGCTGTTCACGCCGCCGCTGGAGGGCGGCCTGCGGGCGCTGTGGCCCTCGGTGCTGCGCCGCGAGGACCAGGTGCACACGGCGTACGCCATGGACGCGATCGCGCAGGAGGTGATGTTCACCGTCGGCCCGCTGCTGGTGACCCTGTGCGTGTCGCTGTGGTCGGAGCGGGCCGCACTGCTGATCCTCCAGCTCCTCGGCGTGCTGGGGGCGCTCTCCGTGGTGGTCTCGCCGCCCTCGCGCGCCTGGCGCTCGGCGCCGCGCGAGGCGCACTGGCTGGGCGCCCTGAGGTCGCCGGGCCTGCTGGTGCTGCTCGCCTCGTTCCTGTTCGTGGGCGTCGCGCTCGGCTCCATCACCGTCGCCTCGGTGCCCTACGCCGACAGTCACGGCGGGGGCCTGGTGTACGGCTGGCTGATGGCGGCGCTGGGCCTCGGCGCGCTGGTGGGCGGCACCGTCTACGGGGCGCGGCAGTGGAGCGGCGCACCGGAGCGGCGGCTGCGGGCGCTGGTGGGGCTGCTGGCGGTGTTCTACCTGCCCCTGCCGCTGATGCCGGGTGCGGTGGCGATGGTGCTGCTCACGGCGTTGTCGGGGGTGTTCCTGGCGCCGTGCATCGCCTGCGCGTTCGTGATCGTGGACCGGCACGCGCCGAAGGGCACGGTCACCGAGGCGTTCTCCTGGCTGGTGACGACGTTCACCGTGGGCACGTCGGCCGGCGCGGCCGTCGCGGGCCCGGTCGTCGAGGCGGGCGGTGCCCTGTGGGGCTTCGCCGTGCCGGCCGTCGCGGGGGCCGTCTCGCTGCTGGTGCTACTGGGCACCGGACGGGTCCTCGCAGCTCCCGCCGCGGGCGCGGTCGTTGCGGCTTCATCGGAAAATGATCCAAATCGTGCTGTCGAACCCCGTTTCAGCTCAGGGGATCGGGCGTAATGTTCACTCATGGACCGCCGCATTTTCGGGCTGGAGAACGAGTACGGCGTCACGTGCACGTTCAGGGGACAGCGCCGCCTGTCGCCTGACGAGGTGGCGCGGTACCTCTTCCGCCGTGTCGTGTCATGGGGCCGTAGCAGCAATGTCTTTCTGCGGAACGGCGCCCGGCTCTATCTCGACGTGGGCTCACATCCGGAATACGCGACACCCGAATGTGACAACGTGACCGAACTGGTCACCCACGACAAGGCCGGAGAGCGCATTCTCGAAGGGCTTCTGGTGGACGCGGAGCGACGCCTGCACGAGGAAGGAATCGCAGGCGACGTCTACCTGTTCAAGAACAACACGGACTCGGCGGGCAACTCCTATGGTTGCCACGAGAACTACCTGGTGGCGCGGCACGGGGAGTTCTCCCGGCTCGCGGACATCCTCATTCCGTTCCTGGTGACGAGGCAGCTGCTGTGCGGCGCCGGCAAGGTGCTGCAGACGCCGCGCGGTGCGGTGTACTGCGTGAGTCAGCGGGCGGAGCACATCTGGGAGGGCGTCTCCTCGGCGACGACCCGCTCCCGTCCCATCATCAACACCCGTGACGAGCCGCACGCGGACGCCGAGCGCTACCGCCGTCTGCACGTCATCGTGGGCGACTCCAACATGTCCGAGACGACGATGCTGCTCAAGGTCGGGGCCACGGACCTCGTCCTGCGCATGATCGAGGCGGGCACGGTGATGCGGGACCTGACCCTGGAGAACCCGATCCGGGCCATCCGCGAGGTCAGCCACGACATCACCGGGCGCCGCAAGGTGCGCCTGGCCAGCGGCCGCGAGGCGTCGGCCCTGGAAGTACAGCGCGAGTACTACGAGAAGGCCGTGGACTTCTGCGAGCGCCGGGGCATCCGCACCGGCACGGTCGAGCAGGTCCTGGAGCTGTGGGGCCGCACGCTCGACGCGATCGAGTCCGAGGACCTGGACCGGATCGACACCGAGATCGACTGGGTCATGAAGTACAAGCTCATCGAGCGGTACCGGGCCAAGCACAACATGACGATGTCCCATCCGCGGGTCGCGCAGATAGACCTCGCCTACCACGACATCCACCGCCGTCGTGGGCTCTACTACCTGCTGGAGAAGAAGGGCCAAGCCACCCGGATCTGCAACGACTTGAAGATCTTCGAGGGCAAGTCGGTTCCGCCGCAGACCACTCGGGCCAGGCTGCGCGGCGATTTCATCCGCCGCGCCCAGGAGCAGCGCCGGGACTTCACCGTCGACTGGGTGCACCTGAAGCTCAATGACCAGGCGCAGCGCACGGTGTTGTGCAAGGATCCGTTCCGTTCCGTCGACGACCGGGTGGAAAAGCTGATCGCCGGAATGTGATCAGAACGCTTGTGGGCAAAGCGTCTTGGCACAGAAGTGCCGGAACGCCACACGGGCGCCGTACGTTTCCCGTACGGCGCCCTTCTCACGCCGTAGAGTTGCGCGCACGCCATCAACAAGATCGACCGATTACGAGGCCTTACCGTGCGCCGACGCTCACTTCTCCTCGCCGCCGTACCCGCCGGACTGGTCACGCTTGCCGCATGTGGTGACGACAAGTCCGCTTCGAGCAAGGCGAGTCCGTCGCCGTCGGGCTCGGCGTCGTCGGTGCCGCCACCGAAGATCGTGGAGGGCCCGCTGCCGGCCATCACGGCAGGCAAGAAGTTCGGCGAGAAGCCGACGGTGGCCAAGGGCGACGGCGAGCCGTCGAAGGACCTCGCGGTCAAGACGGTCATCGCCGGCGGCGGGCGTACGGTCGCCGAGAACGACTTCGTGCAGGCCAACTACCTGGGCCAGGTCTGGGCCACGGCGAAGGTCTTCGACAACTCCTACGACCGCAAGACGCCGTTGGTGCTCCAGCTGGCCAAGGGCAGCGTCATCGACGGCTGGCGGTACGCCCTGCAGGGCAAGAAGGTCGGCAGTCGCGTCGAGATGGCGGTGCCGCCGACCTGGGGCTACGGCTCCTCGGGCAACGCGCAGGCGGGTATCAAGGGCACGGACACACTGGTGTTCGTCGTGGACCTGCTGGACAGCTTCAACTCCAAGAGCTCCGCGAAGGGCAAGGAGGTCCCGCAGAACGACGCCGCCCTGCCGAAGGTCGGCACGAACACGAACGGCAGCGCGCCCTCCATCGACGTCCCGAAGAGCGACCCGCCCACCAAGCTCGTCTCGGAGTACGTGCTGGAGGGCGACGGGCCCGCGGTCAAGGCGGACCAGTCGATCCTGTGCCAGTTCAAGGGCATCGTCTGGGACGGCGGCAAGACGTTCGAGCAGACGTACGGATCGGGCCGGTTGAGCCAGTTCTCGGTGCAGCAGATGCAGCAGGTCCTCAAGGGGCTGGCGCAGGGAGTGACCGGCAAGAAGGTCGGCAGCCGGATCCTGGTCGTCGTGCCGCCGAGCCTGGGCTACGGCGACACGCCGCCGCCCGGAGGCGTCATCAAGAAGGGCTCCACGCTGGTCTTCTCCCTGGACATCCTGGCCGCGATGTAGTGGCGCGGGCTGGAAAACGCCCGTTGGAGGCGTCATGCGCGGCGGGATGAAAGACTGACCGCGTTACGAGTCGTACACAAGCAGGAGCTAGAGACGTGAACATCGACAAGCCCGAGATCGACTTCCCGGAAGGCGACGCGCCGACGGACCTCGAGATCGTGGACATCTGGGAGGGCGACGGCCCGGAGGCGAAGGCGGGCGACTTCGTCAAGGTTCACTACGTGGGCGTGGCCTTCTCCACGGGCGAGGAGTTCGACGCCTCCTGGAACCGCGGTAAGCCGCTGGAGTTCCAGCTGGGCGCCGGACAGGTCATCGCCGGCTGGGACCGCGGTGTGCAGGGCATGAAGGTCGGCGGCCGCCGCCGGCTCACGATTCCCGCCCACCTCGCGTACGGCGACCGCGGTGCGGGCGGCGGCCTGATCGCCCCCGGCGAGACGCTGATCTTCGTCTGCGACCTGGTCGCGGTCTGATCGGATCCGATCACCTGGGGCCCATGCCTGCTCGGGCATGGGCCCTCGGCTTTGGCCGGGCCGCCGCGGAGCGGTACGGTCATCGGTCGTAAGGACCATAAGGGAAGGTGAAGGGCGTCGATGGCCATTGCCAAGGCCGAGCGGCTGATGAACCTCGCGCTGTGCCTGCTGTCGACCCGGCGGCCGCTCAGCAAGCGGGAGCTGCGCGGCTCCATCGAGGCCTACCTCGAAGCCGGGACCGACGACTCCTTCAACCGGATGTTCGAGCGGGACAAGGACGATCTGCGCGAGCTCGGCCTCGTCATCGAGACCGTCGAGAACATCGAGGGCGACGTCGGCTATCTCGCCCGCCGCGACAGCAACCGCCTGCCGGCCATCACGCTGGACGCCGAGGAGGCCGCCGCCCTGGGGCTCGCCGCCAAGGTGTGGCAGCAGGCCCGCCTCGCCGGCGCGGCCAGCGGCGCCCTGCAGAAGCTGCGCGCGGCGGGTCTCCCCGAGGACGTCGATCCGTACGAACCGCACGGCGCGCTGGAGCCGCGGATCCCGGTCCACGAGACCGCGTTCGAGCCGCTGATGCTCGCCTGCCGTGATCGCCGGCCGGTCCTCTTCGACTACCGCAAGGCCACCGCCGCCCGCCCCGAGCCCCGGCATGTGGAGCCGTGGGCGCTGGAGTGCTGGCGCGGCCACTGGTACCTGGCCGGCTGGGACCGCGACCGGGGCGCCGAGCGCGTGTTCCGGCTGTCCCGGATCACCGGCAAGGTGCGCTCGCGCGGCACCGGCTTCACCGCGCCGGTGCCGGACGTCGTCACCGTGCGCGAGACCGTCGCGGGCTGGGCCGGCGAGATCACCGACCGCTCGGCCCTGATCCGGCTGCGCTCGGGCGCCGGGTACCCCCTTCGAGCGAAGGCCACCGCCGTTCGGGAACTCGGCGAGGGCTGGGACGAGTTGGAGATTCCGTACGGGCACGGCCTCGATGCTTGGCTGGTGGAGTTCGGGCCCGATGTGATGGTGCTGGAGCCGGCCGAGCTGCGCGCGGACGTGGTGGACCGGCTGCGTGCCGTGGCCAAGGGCTGAGGGGGAGCGGAGCAAGACAGTGGCAGGCAAACCGGTCAGGCCCGTGAACGCCATCGACCAGACGCGGCGGATGCTCTCCCTGGTGACGTACCTGCGGGAGCGCCCCGGCGCGCGGGTCGCCGACGTCGCGCGCGCCTTCGGCATCACCGAGGACGAGCTGGTCTCCGACCTCGACGTGCTGCCCATGTGCGGCACCAGCTTCCGCGGCGGCGACCTGCTGGACATCGACACCGACGGCGAGCGCATCTGGTGGCACAACCCCGCCGCGCTCGGCGAGGAGGCGGCCGAGCCGTTGCGGCTGGCCGCCGACGAGGCGACCGCGCTGCTGGTGGCCGCCCGCGCCGTGGCCACACTGCCCGGCCTGCGCGAGAGCGACCGGCAGGCGCTGCTGCGCGCCACGGCCAAGGTCGAGACGTCGGCCGGCGAGGCGGCGGGCGCCAGCTCACGCCTGTCGGTGACCTTCGAGTCCGAGGGCGGCGTCTTCGCCGATGTCGACCGCGCGATCTCCGAGCGCCGCCGGCTGTGGATCCGCTACTACTCGCCCGCCCGCGACGAGGTCACCGAGCGCGAGATCGACCCCATCCGCCTGGTCAGCGTCGGGCACACGTACGTCGAGGCGTGGTGCCGCCGCTCCGAGGCGCGCCGCACCTTCCGCCTCGACCGGGTCGCCGAGATCCGCATCCTCGACGAGCCGTCCGCACCGCCGGAGGTCGAGCTGCGGGACCTCTCGGAGAGCCTGGTGCAGCCGGCCGCCGAGGACCCGGAGGTCGTGATCGAGGTCGGCCCGGCCGGCCGCTGGGTCGCCGAGTACTACCCGCACGACAGCGCCGAGGAGCTTGCCGACGGCGGCCTGCGCATCACCCTGCGCACCCCCGACCCGACCTCGCTGCGGCGCCTCGCGCTGCGGCTCGGCCCCGACGGCCGCATCGTCTCGCCCCCCGAACTGGCCGACAGCGCCCGCCGGGCGGCCCGCGACGCCCTCGCGGCGTACGAGGCCGCCCCGGCGATACCGGGCGGACCACCGGGAGACCGGGCGGCGCGGGGAGAGGGGCCGGACGACAGCGAGGGGCCGGACGACAGCCAGGAGCGAGGGCGTTGAACGAGACTCGGGTGAGCGGTGCGGGGGAGTGGGCCCGACAGGACGCGAGCGGGATGACGGTCGCGTCCGCCTTCGCCGGGATGCGGCGCGTGGTCCCCGTCGTCTACCGGGCCGCCTGCCCGGACTGCCGCAACTGCTACGAACTCTCCCCGGGCGCCCTGCGCCTGGCCATAGGCGCCAGCAGCCGGACGACGTTCTACTCCTTCACCTGCCCGGAGTGCGGCGCCGCCGTCCGCAAGCCCGCGGGCGAGCGCATCGTCGAGCTACTCACCGGCGGCGGGGTCAGCACCCTGCGCCTCTACTCCACGGTCTAGGCTCGACGCCATGTTCTGGCCGATGTTCGCGGTAGCTGTGGGTTTCGTGTCTCTCGCCGTCCTCGGCGTGTTCGCCATCCGGGTGTTCCTGGAGGCGCGGCGTCTGGGGCAGCAGGTCACGGACTCCGCGAGCCGTATCAACAGGGCCGCCGAGGACCTGGAGCGGGCGGCCGCGAGCGCGGCCCGCGCCGCCGACTCGCTGTGACGCTCGCCATGCCGGCCGGGTACGTTCCAGGCCGTGGGGGCCATGCCGTACTCCTCCCTGTCACAGGGTCGGGGCAGGCAGGTACGCTGCTGCTCGCGGTGCGAAGGACGAGGCCCGCACCGCGGACCGGGACGACGTACGGGGATTGCCTCACGTTTACCCCCGAGCGTTACGATCGCTGCGACCACGATCGCTCGGACGCCTGCCCGACTGGTCGGACAGCACCCACCCAGCCGCCTCGGTGAGAAGGTAAAGACTTATGTTCGGAAGGCTCGGAGCCCCCGAGATCATTCTCATCCTCGTCGTCATCATCCTGCTGTTCGGCGCGAAGAAGCTTCCGGACATGGCCCGCTCGCTCGGCAAGTCCGCGCGCATCCTCAAGAGCGAGGCCAAGGCGATGAAGGACGACGGCGGTTCGTCCGCTCAGGCCGCCCAGCCGGACACCGGCGAGCAGGCCCCCTCGCAGCGCACCATCCAGGCGGCCCCCGGCGACGTGTCCAGCTCCCGGCCGGTCACCGAGCCGACGGACACCACCAAGCGCTGACGCCCGGCCGGAGACCTCCGGCCGGCCGCACGAGATGAGGACGTGGGTTGCTCAAGTCTGCCCGCAAGAAGGAGAAGGACCCCGAGGGGCGGATGCCCCTTGCGGACCACCTGCGTGAGCTTCGCAACCGGCTCGCGAAGGCGATGCTGGCCATTGTCGTGGTGACGTGCTTCGCCGCCTTCTTCTACAACGACATCATCAACGTCGTCACCAAGCCGATTCTGAACTCGATCGGCTGTGCCAAGTCCTTCGAGGAACTGGCGAAGGCGCACGACGGAAGCCAGCCCTGCGCGCGGATCACGATCAACGGTCTGCTCGGACCGTTCACGCTGGCGTTGAAGGTCTCCCTGATGGCCGGCGTCGTGGGTGCCTCCCCGGTGTGGCTGTACCAGCTGTGGGCGTTCGTCGCCCCCGGTCTCCACAAGCACGAGAAGAAGTACGCGCTCGGCTTCGTGGGTACCGGCGCGCCGCTCTTCCTCGGCGGCGCGTACTTCGCGTACAGGGTGCTGCCCACCACGGCGAAGGTCCTGATCGGGTTCACCCCGAACAATGCCGACAACCTGCTGCCGCTGGACGACCTGCTCGACCTCGTCATGCGCATGGTTCTCGTCTTCGGTCTCTCCTTCGAGCTGCCGCTGCTGCTGATCATGCTCAACCTGACCGGTGCGATCACCGGCAAGCGCATGCTCGGCTGGTGGCGCGGGATGATCCTGGGCATCACGGTCTTCGCGGCCGTCGCCACCCCCAGTACGGACCCGCTGACCATGCTGGCCCTCGCCGGTCCCATCTGGATCCTGTACTTCGGCGCGGTCGCCTTCTCGCTGCTCAACGACCGGCGCAGGCAGCGCCGCGCCGCTCTCGGTCCCGGTGACGACGAGGCCTCCGACCTCGACCTCACCCCCGAGGCGATAGAAGAGGTCGAGTCCGTCTCGGCCGGGCGGATGCTGCCCGAGCAGGCGAGCGGGGACCGGGTCGACGGATACGACGACGTCACCTGACCGGCCCTGGCCGAACCCGTTCGATCGAGGTGCCCCTGACCCCCCTCGGGATCAGGGGCACCCGGCGTTGTGCGTACCCGTCCCGGAACCCGGGTTCCGGATAATGATCGTTCCGATGTCGGCGGGGGCGGGTACGCTCGAAAGCACGATGACAGAGGACCTCTCACCGGCCGAGCGGTATGCGGCAGCCCGGGTGCGGGCCGCCGAGCAGGCCACCGCGCTCGCACCCTTCCGCGAGATGTACGACTTCGACCTCGACGACTTCCAGGTCGAGGCGTGTCAGGCGCTCGAGGGAGGCAAGGGCGTGCTGGTGGCCGCCCCCACCGGCTCAGGCAAGACGATCGTGGGCGAGTTCGCCGTCCACCTCGCCCTCGAGCAGGGCAAGAAGTGCTTCTACACGACACCCATCAAGGCGCTGTCGAACCAGAAGTACGCCGACCTGTGCCGCCGCTACGGCGCGGACAAGGTCGGCCTCCTCACCGGCGACAACAGCGTCAACTCCGACGCTCCGATCGTCGTGATGACCACCGAGGTCCTGCGGAACATGCTGTACGCCGGTTCCCAGACCCTCCTCGGCCTCGGCTACGTGGTCATGGACGAGGTGCACTACCTCTCCGACCGCTTCCGGGGCGCCGTCTGGGAGGAAGTGATCATCCACCTCCCCGAGTCGGTGACCCTGGTGTCGCTGTCGGCGACCGTGTCCAACGCCGAGGAGTTCGGCGACTGGCTGGACACCGTCCGCGGCGACACCGAGGTGATCGTCTCCGAGCACCGGCCCGTGCCGCTGTTCCAGCATGTGCTCGCCGGGCGCCGGATGTACGACCTGTTCGAGGAGGGCGACGGCCAGAAGAAGGCCGTCAACCCCGACCTCACCCGGCTGGCCCGGATGGAGGCCACCCGCCCGTCCTACCAGGACCGCAAGCGCGGCCGCGCCATGCGCGAGGCCGACCGCGGAGCGCGAGCGGCGCCAGCGCGCCCGGGCGTGGACGCCGAGCCGCCCCGAGGTCATCGAGCGCCTCGACGCCGAGGGCCTGCTGCCCGCCATCACCTTCATCTTCAGCCGCGCCGGCTGCGAGGCCGCCGTCCAGCAGTGCCTGTACGCCGGGCTGCGCCTGAACGACGAGGACGAGCGCGAGCAGGTGCGCGCCCTGGTCGAGGAGCGCACCGCCTCGATCCCGCGCGAGGACCTGCACGTCCTCGGCTACTACGAGTGGCTGGAGGGCCTGGAGCGCGGCATCGCCGCCCACCACGCGGGCATGCTCCCGACCTTCAAGGAGGTCGTCGAGGAGCTGTTCGTGCGCGGTCTGGTGAAGGCCGTCTTCGCCACCGAGACGCTCGCGCTCGGCATCAACATGCCCGCCCGTTCGGTGGTCATGGAGAAGCTCGTCAAGTGGAACGGCGAGCAGCACGCCGACGTCACCCCGGGCGAGTACACCCAGCTCACCGGCCGTGCGGGGCGCCGCGGCATCGACGTCGAGGGCCATGCCGTCGTGCTGTGGCAGCGCGGCACGAGCCCCGAGCACGTGGCCGGTCTGGCCGGTACGCGCACCTATCCGCTGCGCTCCAGCTTCAAGCCGTCGTACAACATGGCGGTCAACCTGGTCGAGCAGTTCGGGCGGCACCGCTCGCGTGAGCTGCTGGAGACGTCGTTCGCGCAGTTCCAGGCCGACCGGTCGGTCGTCGGGATCTCCCGGCAGGTGCAGCGCAACGAGGAGGGGCTCGAGGGCTACAAGGAGTCCATGACCTGCCACCTCGGCGACTTCGAGGAGTACGCACGGCTGCGCCGCGAGCTCAAGGACCGCGAGACCGAGCTGGCACGGCAGGGCGCCAACCAGCGGCGCGCGGAGGCGGCCGTCGCGCTGGAGAAGCTCAAGCCGGGCGACATCATCCACGTCCCGACGGGCAAGTACGCGGGCCTCGCCCTCGTGCTGGACCCCGGTCTGCCCGCGGGCCGGTCCAACGGCCACCGCGGCTTCGACCACCACGACGGCCCGCGCCCGCTGGTCCTCACCGCCGAGCGGCAGGTCAAGCGGCTGGCGTCCATGGACTTCCCGGTGCCGGTGGAGCCGCTGGAGCGGATGCGCATCCCGAAGTCGTTCAACGCGCGCTCGCCGCAGTCCCGTCGGGACCTCGCCTCCGCGCTGCGTACCAAGGCCGGGCACATCACGCCCGAGCGGCAGCGCAAGCGGCGCTCCCAGGCGGCCGACGACCGCGAGATCGCCCGGCTGCGCACGGAGCTGCGTGCCCACCCTTGCCACGGCTGCAACGACCGTGAGGACCACGCCCGTTGGGCCGAGCGCTACCACCGGCTGCTGCGCGACACCTCGCAGCTGGAGCGCCGTATCGAGGGCCGCACGAACACGATCGCGCGCACCTTCGACCGGATCGTGGCGCTGCTGACCGAACTCGACTACCTGCGCGCCGACGAGGTCACCGAGCACGGCCGACGCCTCGCCCGGCTGTACGGCGAACTCGACCTGCTGGCCAGTGAATGCCTGCGCGCCGGGGTCTGGGACGGCCTCGGCCCGGAGGAACTGGCCGCCTGCGTCTCGGCGTTGGTGTACGAGTCCAGGGTCTCCGACGACGCGATGGCGCCCAAGCTGCCCGCCGGCAAGGCGAAGGACGCGCTCGGCGAGATGGTCCGCATCTGGGGCCGGCTGGACGCGCTGGAGGAGGAGTTCCGCATCACCCAGACGGAGGGCGTGGGCCAGCGCGAACCCGACCTCGGCTTCGCCTGGGCCGCCTACATGTGGGCCTCCGGCAAGGGCCTCGACGAGGTGCTGCGCGAGGCGGACATGCCGGCCGGTGACTTCGTGCGCTGGACGAAGCAGGTGATCGACGTGCTGGGCCAGATCGCGGCGGCGGCCCCCACCGAGGGCTCGACGGTGGCGAAGAACGCCCGCAAGGCGGTCGACCAGCTGCGGCGGGGTGTGGTCGCCTACTCGTCGGTGGGCTGACACCGCTCGTACCGGGCAGAGCCCCGTACCCCTTCCGGAAGGGGTACGGGGCTTTTTCGCGCACGCGTACGTCGTCACGCATCGTGTGCGAATGAGACCCGAGCGTGCAAATGGGGCCGAGGCTACTCCTGTCACGCGCGTGATTTCAGGTGCTTGCGGAATATGCCACGCCGTTGATCCGGTCGGACTAAGCTCGCCCGCGGCGCATCGAGTTGCGATGAATTCGTGCGCGTGTTCCCAATGATGCCGAAGATCCAGTCAGTTCCCTGTTTCTTCCCTGGCAGACCCCCCGTCAGTTCCCCCGACTCCCAGCCGATTCGTCTCAGAGGGCATACATGGTGAGTGTGCAATCGCCTCCCGGTGGGCGTGAACTTCCCTATGCGCGTGCGCTGTTGCTACCGGCCATCGTGATGGCAGCGGCGACCGGAGCCGCCGTCGCCCTGGTACAGGGACCCGCCCGGGCCCCCGTCGGCTGGTGCGGAGCCGTCGCCACGCTGCTCGTGGCCGTGACGGCGGCCGAGGCCGTACGACGCGGACGTCATCTGCGCGCCCTGCGGTCCGACTACGACCAGACGACCGCGTACCTCGAGCGGCGCCTGGCCACCCACGACGAGGAACTCGTCCGGTTCGGGCGGCAGATCGTGCCGGCCGCACTGGACCGGCTGCGCCGCGGCCAGTCCCCGCGCGAGGTCATCCACTCCGTTCTCGACGCCGACCCCGAGCTGCGCCACCTTCCGCAGTCGCAGCGCGATCTGCTGCGCACCGTGCTGAAGATCGTCGACGACGAGGAGTCCATGCGCGACGCCGCGCAGCGCTCCTTCGTGAACATCGCCCAGCGCGTCCAGGCCATCGTCCACCAACAGGCCATGGAACTCAGGGAGATGGAGGAGGACCACGGCCGTAACCCCGAGGTCTTCGACGACCTGCTGCGCATCGACCACGGCACCGCGCTGATCGGCCGCCTCGCCGACTCCATCTCCGTCATCGGCGGCGGCCGTCCGGGCCGCCAGTGGCCCGAACCCGTCGCCCTGTACAGCGTGCTGCGCGGCGCCATGTCGCGCATCCTGGAGTACCGGCGCATCGACCTGGCCTCCATCGCCAAGGTCAACATCAAGGGGACCTGCGTCGAGCCGGTCATCCACGCGGCCGCCGAACTCCTCGACAACGCCACCCGCTACTCGCCGCCGAACACCAAGGTGCACGTCACCGCCACCGAGGTGCAGACCGGTGTCGCCGTCGAGATCGAGGACGGCGGCGTCAGCCTCAGCGAGGAGGCCCGCGCCCGGGTCGAGACCATGCTGGAGCGGGCCAAGGCCGGCGTCGACCTCCAGGACCTCGGGGAGAGCCCGCGCCTGGGCCTCGCCGTCGTCGGCCGGCTCTGCTCGACGTACAACATGCAGGTCTCGCTGCGGGCTTCGGCGTACGGCGGGGTGCGTGCCGTGCTCGTCGTGCCGAGCAACATGATGACCACCGAGCGCGCCCCCGGACTCGCCCACGGCATCGGCGCCACCGCCGTGCCGAAGGCCGAACTCGGCGCCCTCGAAGGCCCCAAGCGGCCGCCCAAGCGGCGCCGCCCGACCAGTCCGCGCATCCCCGCGGGCGTCTCCATGGAGGACGACGTCCCCGAGGTCACCGAGTGGACGGCGGGCGGACTGCCGCAGCGCCGCAGCAAGATGAAGACGCCGCTCAGCCAGCGGTACGCCGAGCAGGCCGCCATCGAGCGGGCCGAGCGCGAGGGCCGGCCGACCGTCTGGTCGCAGACCAAGCCCGCGGCGGCGCCCCAGGCCGCGTCCGTGCCCCGGCAGGCGTCCGAGTCGGGGGCCGAGCCCGACAGCGACGCCGAGGCCGCGCGCCAGGCCGAGCGCGACAAGAAGAAGAACCGTGAACCCGGGCTGTGGGTCGAGTCGTTCTGGGAGGGCCTCAAGGAGGGCAACCCGGGCGTGCACCCCACCGACTTCACCCGCAACCCGACCGCGTATCTGCACCTGATCGAGAAGCCTGCCCAGGCGGAGACCGACGACGAGGGGGACCCCAAGTGATCCAGCAGCGAGCCAACTTCGACTGGATGCTCAAGGATCTCGCCGCCGGCGTGCCCGGTATCGAGATGATCGTGGTGCTCTCCGCCGACGGACTGCGCATCGCCCGCCATGGCGGCGACCCCGACTCCGCCGACCGGCTCGCCGCCGCCTGCGCGGGCGTGCAGAGCCTGGCGGGCGCGGTGGCCCACGAACTCCCGGGCAGCAACGGTGAGATGAAGCTGGTCGTCATCGAGATCGACGGCGGCTACTTCTACCTCATGTCGGCCGGAGCCAACGCCTACCTCGCCGTGCTCGCCGACGTCGTCTGCGAGCCGGGCCGGATGAGCGGCCGCATGCGCGACCTCGTCGTCCGGATCGGTGCCCATCTGACCAGTCCGCCCCGGCGGAACGGGCAGACCGTATGACTCCTCCGCAACGCAAACGGCGCAGAGTCCAGCGGGACGCGCCCCCGCCGCCGCCCGTCCCCGTGGAGCCGAAGGCGGACGGCGAGGAGGGCGGCGAGGGCGGCGGCCGAGCCAAGAACCCCGAGCGGCTGTACGTCATCTCCGGCCCCGACGGGGCGCGCGCCGAACTCGACCTGGTGACGCTCATCGTCGCGCGCGCCGACCCGCCCCCGTCCGTGGCGCCGGAGCAGGCGGCGCTGCTCCGGCTCTGCGCCGCCCCGTTATCGGTGGCCGAGCTCTCGGCCTATCTCAATCTGCCGTTCAGCACGATGACCGCCCTGATCACCGAGCTGATCTCGGCCGAACTGGTGCAGGCGCGCGCCCCGATCGTCCGCCAGGCGCTTCCCGACCGGTCACTCCTCGAAGCGGTGATGCATGGACTTCAAAAGCTCTGACACCATCCCGGGCCCACGCACCGAGGACCATCTCCCGCAGACCGCCCAGGCCGCGGTGAAGATCGTGATCGTGGGGGGCTTCGGGGTCGGCAAGACGACGATGGTCGGCTCGGTCAGCGAGATCAGGCCGCTGACCACCGAGGAGACCATGACGCAGGCCGGGGTCGGCGTCGACGACAACTACGGCTCCGAATCCAAGACGGCCACCACCGTGGCCATGGACTTCGGCCGGATCAGCATCACCGAGAAACTGGTGCTGTACCTGTTCGGCACCCCCGGCCAGGAACGCTTCTGGTTCCTGTGGAACGGCCTGTTCGAAGGGGCGCTCGGCGCGGTCGTCCTGGTCGACACCCGGCGCCTGGAGGTCAGCTTCGACGTCATAGGGCGCCTGGAGGAGCGCGGCGTGCCCTTCGTCATCGCCGTCAACTCCTTTCCGGACGCGCCCCGTTACCCGGTCGAGGAGCTGCGTACGGCGCTCGATCTGTCCCCGGAGATCCCCATCGTGGACTGCGACGCACGCCGCCGGGCCTCCAGCCGGGACGTGCTGATGACCCTGATGCGCTTCCTGCACTCGCTCGCGATGAGCGGTGCGCTCACGTGATCCGTTGTCCGTCCGCTTCCCACTCCGTTTCCTCTCCTCCCTCTCCTCCCTCTCCGTCGACATCCACTTCAGTTTCGGAGCGACTCAGTGACTCCTGAACCGCACTACTCGACCGGTACGGACGATCCCGCTGTCGGGCCGCCGCCCGGCTGCCCGGCGCACGGCCGGGGGCCCGGCGGGCTGCACCGGCTGTACGGCCCCGAGGCGGAGGACCTGGGCGGCCTGTACGAGCGGCTGCGCGGCGAGCACGGCCCCGTGGCTCCGGTCCTGCTCCACGACGACGTGCCGATGTGGGTGGTCCTCGGGCACGCCGAGAACCTGCACATGGTGCGCAGCCCCTCGCTGTACACCAAGGACAGCCGCATCTGGCGGCCACTCCTCGAAGGGATGGTCAAGCCCGACCATCCCCTCATGCCGCACATCGCCTGGCAGCCCATCTGCGCCCACGCCGAGGGTGAGGAGCACCAGCGACTGCGGGCCGCGGTGACCGGCGCCATCTCGACCATCGACCACCGCGGCATCCGCCGCTACATCGGCCGCCACACCCAGCGCTTGGTCAACGACTTCTGCGAGACGGGCCGCGCCGACCTGGTCTCCCAGTTCGCCGAGCATCTGCCGATGGCGGTGATGTGCGAGATCCTCGGCATGCCCGAGGAGTACAACGACCGCATGGTGCAGTCCGCCCGCGACGCGCTCAAGGGCACGGAGACCGCGATCAGCAGCCACGCCTACGTGATGGATGCGCTGAGCCGGCTCACCACCCGCCGCCGCGCCCGGCCCGAGGAGGACTTCACCAGCTATCTCATCACCCACCCGGCGCGACTGACCGACGACGAGGTCAGAGAGCACCTGCGCCTCGTGCTCTTCGCCGCCTACGAGGCCACCACCAACCTTCTCGCCAACGCGCTGCGCATGGTCCTCACGGATCCGGGCTTCCGTGCCCAGCTCAACGGCGGTCAGATGACGGTGCCGGAGGCGGTCGAGCAGTCTCTGTGGGACGAGCCGCCGTTCAGCACCATCTTCGCCTACTTCGCCAAGCAGGACACGGAGTTGGGCGGTCAGCACATCCGGAAGGGCGACGGGCTGCTGTACGCGCCCGCGCCGGGCAACGTCGATCCGCGGGTACGGCCCGACCTGACCGCCAACATGCAGGGCAACCGCTCCCACCTCGCCTTCAGCGGCGGTCCGCACGAGTGCCCGGGGCAGGACATCGGGCGCGCGATCGCCGACGTCGGGGTCGACGCGCTGCTGATGCGGCTGGCGGACATCCAACTCGACTGCGACGAGGACGACTTGACGTGGCGGTCGTCGATCGCGTCCCGTCATCTGGTGTCACTGCCGGTGCGGTTCGAGCCGAAGCCGCAGCAGGACGTGGCGGACAAGCCCAGCCACGCCCCGATCCCGCCGCAGCGCACGACGTGGCAGGTGGGCACCACGCGTACGCCGATGCCCGCCTCCGCCCCGGTCGCCGAGCCGGCCGCTCCGGCCCAGCCGGCACCGGCGCCGGTACCGGTACCGGTACCGCAACAGGTTCGCCCTCTGGGCGTCTGGGAGCGCCTGCGCCGCTGGTGGTACGGCCACTGACCGGAGGACCGGCGGGCGGGAGGACCGGAGCCGTCTACGGGGCGGCCCACTCCTCGTACGAGGTCCAGGCCTGAAGCTCCCGCCCGCTACGGAAGCGATGCTCGGCCCCTGTGACCGGATCGGTGAACTCCAGTGTCCGCGCCAGCAGTTGGAGCGGGCGGCGGAAGTCGTCGGCCGGTCCGGCGGGGGCCACCTCCGGATACAGCGGATCGCCGAGGATCGGCAGGCCGAGGGCGTTCATGTGCACGCGCAGCTGGTGGGTCTGGCCGGTGGCCGGGGTCAGCCGGTAGCGGGCCGGCCCGTCCGCGGGCCGGTGCTCGGCGAGTTCGAGCAGGGTCTCGGCGTTGGGCTCGCCCTCGACCTCGCGGGCGGCCAGCACGCCGCGCTCCTTGACGATCCGGCTGCGTCTGGTCCGGGGGAGGGAGAGTGAGGCGTCGTACGGCGCCACGGCCTCGTACACCTTCCGCACACGCCGGTCGCGGAACAGCGTCTGGTACGCGCCGCGCTCCTCGGGCCGTACCGTGAACAGCACGAGTCCGGCCGTGAGGCGGTCCAGGCGGTGGGCGGCGGACAGCTCCGGGATGCCGAGCTCACGCCGGAGCCGGGCCAGCGCGGTCTCGGTGACGTGGCTGCCGCGCGGGGTGGTGGCGAGGAAGTGCGGCTTGTCGGCCACGACGATGTGCTCGTCCCGGTGGACGACCTCCACCGGGAACGGCACCGGCACCTCGTCGGCCAGCGCGCGGTGGAACCACACGAACATGCCCGGCACGTACGGAGCGTCGGGCGCGACGGCCCGCCCGTCGGCGCCGAGGAACGCCCCCGAGTCGATCATCCCGTCGACCACGCCGGGCCCGGCCCCGGTCAGCCGCGCCACCAGATACTCCCGCACGGTCCCCCACACCCCCTCCCGGGGCAACCGCACCCGCACCGCGTCCACCCCCTGACGCTGCGGCAGGGGCGAGGGCGGGATCGGGGTCTTACGTCTCATCTCACCCCCAGCGTAGGCGCTCCGCCGGGCCAGCCGATTCCGCGCGCGTCTGCGGCGTCGTGGGGCTTGGGGCGGTGGTTGTGCGTCTGCCTGCTCTGGGCTCGTCCGAGGGGCGTGGTGCTGCCACCTGGAGCCGGGGTGGGCGGCGACCGCCAGGGCGGTTACCGCTTCGCGTCGCACGCGCGGGCAGTCGGTGCCGCGACCCGCTGACTCGGTCGGGGACCTTCGGGAGCTGCGCCTGAGGTGAGCCGTGGGCCGTTGCTCGCCGCCTCCGTCGTACCTGCGCCGGGGCCATGCGATGACGGACGGCAGGTGCAGCCGCCTCACGCGCGGGCGCCCGCGAGTCCCTCGGGAGTACGTCGCGACGCCGAGGCGCGCCGCATGGCGCCGGTTCTCAGCGCCGGGGCGACCGAGTTGTCGGTATCGCGGCACGTGGGCTGGGCCTTGCGTCGCAGGCCGCCTCATGCGCGGGCGGGGCCCGCGAGGTCCTCGGGCGTTGTCGCCGCGGCGCCGAGGCGCGACACATCAAGTCGCCGCTCGGCGCCCAGCCACGGCCCGTCGCCCCCCCCGTAACGGCCCTACGCCGCCACCGACCCGCCCTCCTGTTCCGCCTCGATGCGGGCGTTCCATTCGGGTTTGACGGCTCGCCAGCCTTCCTCGTTGTGGCCGAGGCGCCAGTAGCCGGAGATGGAGAGGTGTTCGCGGGGGATGGCGCGCTCGACGCGGAGCAGGCGGCGCAGGTCCTTGACGAAGGCCGCCTCGCCGTGGACGAAGGCGTGGACGCGGCCCTCCGGGAAGGAGAGGGCGCGGACGGCCTCGACCAGGGCCTCGCCGGTGGGGCGGTTGCCGCGGTGCAGCCAGACGACGTCCACGTCGGAGTCGAACTTCTGCTCCTCCTCGGGGCCGGCGACCTCGATGAAGACGTGGGCGCGGGAGCCGTCGGGCAGCCTCTCCAGGGAGCGGCCGATCGCGGGCAGCGCGCTCTCGTCACCGGCGAGGAGATGCCAGTCGGCACTCACGTCGGGGGTGTAGGCGCCGCCGGGGCCCAGGAACCGTACGGTGTCGCCGGGGCGGGCGCGCAGGGCCCACGGGCCGGCCAGGCCCTCCTCGCCGTGCACGACGAAGTCCAGCGTCAGCTCGCCGGGGACGGGGTTCCAGTCGCGCACGGTGTACGTCCGCGTCACCGGCCAGTGCTCGCGCGGGAACTCCGCACGGATCCGCTCCAGGTCGAAGGGCTCCGGGTAGACCGCACCGTCGGCCGGGAAGAGCAGCTTCACGTAATGGTCGGTGCAGGTGTCCGCGGTGAAACCGGCGAGACCGTCACCGCCCAGCACCACGCGCTGCATGTTCGGGGTCAGCCGCTCGGTACGTACGACCTGGGCGGAGTGGAGCCGGCGCGCCTGACGTCCCGGACGCACTGCCATGACAGCCTCCCTGCTGCACACTTAGGTATACCTAAGTTAGCACCTTCTCTCACTCTCCACCCCCTTTCATCGGGATCACGCCTCCAGAGTGACCAGCAGTCGCTGCAGGGAGCCGCCCAGTCCCCAGCGTGCTGCCAGCGCGTCCAGCCCGGCGGAGTCACGCGGAGTGTGCGGCAGCGCCGTGTCGACGTCCGGGAGGGGGACGTCGTCGGCGACCCGGACGACCTTCGGGGCCACGGCGAGGTACGGCCGCGCCTCGTCCAGCCGCTTGCGCTGCGACGGCGTGAGCCTGGCCTTAGGGTCGCCGATCGCCGCGATGATTCCGGCCAGATCACCGAACTCCGCCAGCAGCTTGGCCGCGGTCTTCTCGCCGACGCCGGGCACGCCGGGCAGCCCGTCGCTCGGGTCGCCGCGCAGCAGCGCCAGATCCGCGTACCCGCTCCCGCCGACGCCGTACTTCCCGCGCAGCACGGCCTCGTCGGTCATCTGGAGCGTGCCGACGCCCTTCAACGGGTACAGCACACGGATCCCCCGCTGGTCGTCCACCAGTTGGTAGAGATCACGGTCGCCGGTGACGATGTCGACCGGGCCGTCGGCGCGCGCCGTGAACGTGCCGATCACGTCGTCCGCCTCGTATCCCGCGACCCCCACGCGCGCGATACCGAGGGCGTCCAGGACGTCCTCGATGACCGGCACCTGCGGCGCCAGCGTGTCCGGCACCTCCTCCTCGTCCGGCCCCGCCTCGTGCTCCTCGGCGACCCGGTGCGCCTTGTAGGAGGGGATCAGATCGACCCGCCACTGCGGCCGCCAGTCGGCGTCCATGCAGGCCACCAGCCGGTCCGGCCGGTGGTCCTTCACCAGCCGGTCGATGAAGTCCAGCAGGCCCCGCACGGCGTTCACCGGCGTGCCGTCCGGCGCCCTCACGGAGTCCGGCACGCCGAAGTAGGCGCGGAAGTACAAGGAGGCGGTGTCGAGCAGCATCAGTCGTCCGGTCACGTCCCGCATCATGCCGTACGCCACTGACAGTCACCGTCGGGCCACCCGCGCCGGGGTCGCCGTCACGGTATGTGGCATCGATCACTTGCCGTTTGGTTCGGATAAGTCCGGGCAGGCGCGGCCCCGGAGTGACGCCGCCGCCCGGTCCTGACGCCGGCGGACCGCGCGTCCTCCGTGTTTATTGTCAAAACGAGAGGTACGCGTGTCCGCGAGGCTTGAGGCCGAGCACCTGTACAAGGTGTTCGGCAGACGACCCGACGACGCAGTCGAGCGGCTCCAAAAGGGCGCGGGACGGGAGGAGTTGCGCGCCGACGGCACCACCGCCGCCGTGATCGACGCATCGTTCACCGTGGAGCCCGGCCAGATCTTCGTGGTCATGGGCCTGTCCGGATCAGGCAAGTCCACCCTGCTGCGCATGCTCAACGGACTGTCGGAACCGACCGCGGGACACGTCCGCTTCGACGGCCAGGACCTGACCTCGCTCTCCGACCGCGAGCTGCGCGAGGTCCGCTCGAAGAAGATCAGCATGGTCTTCCAGCACTTCGCGCTCTTCCCGCACCGCAGCGTCCGCGACAACGCCGCCTACGGGCTGAGCGTGCAGGGCGTGCCCCGCGCCGAGCGCGAACGCCGTGCCGACGAGGCGCTCGCCCTGTGCGGCCTGGCCGGCTGGGAGGACTCCTGGCCCGACGAGCTGTCCGGCGGCATGCAGCAGCGTGTGGGCCTGGCCCGTGCGCTCGCCACCGACGCCGACCTGCTGCTGATGGACGAGTCCTTCAGCGCGCTCGACCCGCTGATCCGGCGCGACATGCAGGACCAGTTGCTGGAGCTGCAGAAGACGCTGAAGAAGACGATCGTCTTCATCACCCACGACCTCAACGAGGCCATGCGCCTGGGCGATCGCATCGCCGTCATGCGCGACGGACGCATCGTCCAGATCGGCAGCGCCGAGGACATCCTGGTCCGGCCCGCCGACGACTACGTCGCCTCCTTCACCCAGGACGTCGACCGCTCCCGCGTGCTCACCGCGAGCGCCGTCATGGACACCGACGTCGACGGCCACGAGGCCGACTGCGGCTGCGAGACGGCCACGCCCGACACGCCGTTCACCGAGCTGTGCGCGATGAGCGCCCGCCTGACGCACCCGGTCGCCGTCCTCGACCGCGAGCGCGAACTCGTCGGCGTCGTACCCGGTGAGCGCCTCGTCGGATTCATCGGCGACCAGGCGGGAGACCCCGAGCCGTGCGACCACGCCCGAGCCGGTCACGGGGGGAGGGTGAGCGCCGGTGCCTAGGCTTCCGCTCGGCGACTGGGTCGACTCCGGCGTCAACTGGCTGGTCCAGCACATGTCGTGGCTCTTCGACGCGATCCGCACGGTCGTGGAGGGCATGTACGACGGCCTCGACGCCGTCCTCGGCGCGCCCCAACCTCTGCTCCTGGCCGGTGTCTTCGCGGTCGTGGCCTGGTGGCTGCGTGGCCTCGTCGCCGGCGTCCTCGCCTTCGCGGGCTTCGCGCTCGTCGACTCGCTCGGCCTGTGGGACCAGGCCATGTCGACGCTGGCCCTGGTGCTCGTCGCGACGGTGGTCGCCCTGGTGATCTCCGTGCCGCTGGGCATCTGGGCCGCCCGCTCCAAGGCGGTCAGCGCTGCCGTGCGGCCCGCCCTGGACCTGCTCCAGACGATGCCGTCGATGGTCCTGCTGATCCCGGCCATCCTCTTCTTCGGCCTGGGCACCGCCGCGGGCGTCATCGCCACGCTGATCTTCGCGCTCGCTCCCGGCGTCCGCATGACCGAGCTCGGCATCCGCCAGGTCGACGCCGAACTCGTCGAGGCCGCCGAGGCGTTCGGTACCCGGCCCGGCTCCACCCTGCTGCGCGTGCAGCTGCCGCTCGCCCTGCCGACGATCATGGCGGGCGTCAACCAGGTCATCATGCTGGGCCTGTCGATGGTCGTCATCGCCGGCATGGTCGGCACCGGCGGCCTCGGCGGCGCGGTGAACGAGGCCATCGGCCAGCTCGACATCGGCTTCGGCTTCGAGGCGGGCGTCGGCATCGTCGTCCTCGCCATCTACCTGGACCGGATGACCAGCGCCCTCGGCACGCAGATCTCCCCGCTCGGCCGCCGGGCCGCCGCGAAGGCCCGCGCGGCCGGTGGCGCCCGGTTCTGGACCTACCGGCCGCGTCCGGTCGTCGCGGTCGTCGGCGTGATCGTCCTCGCCCTCGTCGCCGGCGGCATGAACATCTTCGGCGCCGCCTCCGGCACCGGCCCGGCCTCCGCCGCCAACGTGGGCAAGGGCAAGGAGATCAAGCTCGGCTACATCCCCTGGGACGAGGGCATCGCCTCCACCTTCCTGTGGAAGGAGATCCTTCAGGAGCGCGGCTTCAAGGTCACCGCCACCCAGTACGCCGCGGGCCCGCTCTACACCGGCATGGCGAACGGCCAGCTCGACTTCGAGACGGACTCCTGGCTGCCCACCACGCACGCCGAGTACTGGGCGAAGTACGGCAAGCGGCTCGACGACCTGGGCAAGTGGTACGGGCCCACGTCGCTGGAGCTGACCGTCCCGTCGTACGTCAAGGGCGTGGACTCCCTCGCGGACCTCAAGAGCCACGCCTCGGAGTTCGACGGCAAGATCGTCGGCATCGAGCCGAGCGCCGGCATGATGGGCCTGCTCAAGGACAAGGTCCTCAAGGAGTACGGCCTCAAGGGTTCGTTCGACGTCGTCGACGGCTCGACCCCGGCCATGCTCGCCGAGCTCAAGCGCGCGTACGCCAAGGAGCAGCCGATCGTCGTCACGCTGTGGTCGCCGCACTGGGCGTACAGCGACTACGACCTGAAGAAGCTCAAGGATCCGAAGGGCGCCTGGGGCAAGGGCGACGGCGTGCACACCCTGGCCCGCAAGGGATTCGCCGCCGACAACCCCGAGGTCGGCAAGTGGCTGAAGGACTTCTCCATGACGGAGAAGCAGCTCACCAGCCTGGAAGCCGGGATCCAGAAGGCCGGCAAGGGCAAGGAGCAGGAAGCCGTGCGCACCTGGCTGCGGCGGCACCCGGGTCTGCTCGACCGCTGGGCGCCGGTGGCCGGACAGCACGACAAGGACCGGGCGGCCGGGTGACCTGACGGTCCCGTGACCGCCTCATGAGGGGTGGGTGTCACCGCGCGAGCGCGGGCGATGACACCCACCCCTCGTCGTATGGCCGCCCCCTTCACCCGCCCACGGAAAGGATCCGGCCAACCACAGAGCGCCAAGCCCCGGCCCAAGGGTCGCGGAACCACCGGCCTCTGCCGTCAGGGCCAGCAGGCGCCCGCCACACCGCCTCCCAGCTCACCACGGCGCTGACGGGAACATTTGCGACCCGTTGCGCCTTGAACCGAAAGGAGCGTGACCTCGTGCCGGTCGGGGCCGGCCGCGGGCCACGCGCCGCGGAGCCGCCAGGCTCCGGACGATCGCTGGCGCGAACCATGAGGGTCGTGTCCCTCGTACGTGACACGGATGTGATGGGCGCATGAAACGGTTTGCCGAACATGCGTAGGGTGCAGACAACTCATCAGAGCACCCGCGCCCGGCACCGGGTGCCCCGGCGGTGGAGCGACGAGCGGAGGAGGGAGCCGGAGCGATGGGCGACCACAAGGAACAGCAGCCCCTGCGCGTGGGCGCGGCCGTCCGGCGGCGACGCCGTGCGCTGGAGCTCACCCTCGCCGTCGTGGCCGAGCGCAGCGGCCTCTCGGTGCCCTTCCTGAGCCAGATCGAGAACGACCGGGCGCGCCCCAGCCGGAGCTCCCTGGAGAAGGTGGCCGACGCTCTGCGCACCACCGCCGTCGAACTCCTCGCCGCCGCCGATCCGGCGTGCAGCGTCGATGTCGTCCGCGCCGAGGACGTCACGCTGGACGACTTCGCCCCGCGTGTGCGCTCGCTGGTGCGCGGCCATCACCAGCTGCACGCCTCGGAGTTCACCGGCGACCACGACGCGGGCCGCGAGTTCCAGCACCGCAACGACGAGGTGATGTACGTCGCCGACGGCGCGGTGGAGATCGAGGCGGAGGGCCGCGCCTACCGACTCGGCCGCGGCGACACCCTGTACCTCACGGGCGGCGTGCGCCACCGCTGGCGGGCCACGGTCCCGGACACCCGCGTGATCATCGTCGCCGTGGCCGAGCACATCGAGGCGCTGCGCGACCGGTCACGGTAGACGCTGTCGTGCGGATCGTCTCTCTCGTCCCGTCCCTCACCGAGGCGGTCGCCGTCTCGCTCCCCGGGGCCCTGGTCGGCGCCACGGACTGGTGCGACCGTCCGGCGGGTCTGGAGGTCACCCGTGTCGGTGGCACCAAGAACCCGCGCGTCGAGCGGATCGTCGCCCTCGCTCCCGACCTCGTCGTCGCCAACGAGGAGGAGAACCGCGCCGCCGACCTCGACGCCCTGCGCGCCGCGGGTCTGGACGTGCTGGTCACCGAGGTGCGCGACGTCCCGCAGGCCTTCCGGGAGCTGGACCGGGTACTGGCCGCGTGCGGCGCCGGCGCACGGCCGCGATGGCTGGACGAGGCGGAGAACGCCTGGTCGTCCCTGCCCGCGCCCACGGAACGCACGAGCGCGGTCGTCCCCGTCTGGCGGCGACCGTGGATGGTCCTCGGCCGGGACACCTTCGCGGGCGACGTCCTGGCCCGCCTCGGCGTGGACCACCTCCACGCCGGGCACGCGGAGCGCTACCCGCGCATCCCGGTCGAGGAGCTGCGGACCGCGGCACCCGACGTCGTCGTCCTCCCCGACGAGCCGTACCGCTTCACGGCCGACGACGGCCCGGAGGCCTTCCCCGGCCTGCGCTGCGCACTCGTCAGCGGACGCCACCTGACCTGGTACGGCCCGTCGCTCGCCGAGGCGCCCCGAGTGCTGACGGAGACCCTGCGCCCGCGAGCGCGGCGGCGCTGAGGGCGTGCGGCCATTGCACGTCGAGCGGCTGCCGGGCCGCGGCCCGCACTGTGCCGTCCGCCGCGGACGGCGACTGACCTGCGGACGGCCTCTCGCTCACAGAGGTCCTCGGGTGTTCACCGAGGCCGTGCGCCCGGGAGCGCGGCGGCGTTAAGGGCGTGCGGCCATTGCACCCGGAGCGGCTGCCGGGCCGCGGCCCGCACTGTGCCGTCCGCCGCGGACGGCAACTGACCTGGTACGGCCGTCGCTCGCCGAGGCGCCCCGAGTGCTGACGGAGACCCTGCGCCCGGGAGCGTGGCGGCGTTGAGGGCGTGCGGCCATTGCGCGCCGAGCGGCTGCGGGGCCGCTCGGCGGCCGCCACTGTGCCGTCCGCCGCGGACGGCGACTGACCTGCGGACGGCCTCTCGCTCACAGAGGTCCTCGGGTGTTCACCGAGGCCGTGCGCCCGGGAGCGTGGCGGCGTTGAGGGCGCCGTGAGGGCCGGGTGGCTCAGGTGGTCGCGGTGAGCAGTGTCCGCATCACTCGCAGGTCCTTGCCCATCTCCGGGTGCCATTGCACCCCGAGCACCCACCCGGCGGTCGAGGGCAGCTCGACGGCTTCCACCGTGCCGTCCGCCGCGTACGCCGACGGTACGAGTCCCTCGCCCAGGCGGTCCACGGCCTGGTGGTGGTACGTCGGTACGTCCGTCTCCTCGGGGACGACGGCGGCGTACCGCGTGCCCGGTACCGGCTTGACCGAGTGCCGGCCGAGGACGCCGACGGGGCCCGTGTGGCCGTCGATGTGCTGGACCAGGGTGCCGCCGAGCGCCACGTTGAGCAGCTGCATGCCCCGGCAGATCCCCAGCAGCGGCACGCCGGCCGCCAACGCCGCGTCGATCAGGGCGAGTTCCCAGGCGTCCCTCGCCGGGTACGGCGGGCCGGTGCGGGGGTCGCGCTCGGCGCCGTAGCGCACCGGCTCCACGTCCGGACCGCCGGCGATCACCAGGCCGTCGAGCCGGGCCACGGCCGCGGCCGCCTGCTCCGGTGCGTCCGGCGGCAGCAGCGCTGCCAGGCCTCCGGCCCGCTGCACCAGCCGCGGATACGCGGCGGGCAGCAGCGCCGTCTCCATGTCCCACACGCCCCAGCGCGCGCTCGGCTCCAGATACGTACTGACGCCGATCAGTGCCCTGCCCGCCATCCGGCCGTCTCCCGCTCCCGTTGATGGATCGAATGGATCGCAATGGATCGCATCCACACCTTTGCCATGGGTGCCCACGATCGCGGGACCCGACACCCGGGCGGACCGGTTCAGGTCAGAAAGCCCCGCAGCAGCGCCGCCGTTCCCGCGCAGTGCTCCCGCGCGATCTCACGCGCCCCCTCCGCGTCGCCGTCCAGCACCGCCTCCACGAGCGCGGTGTGCTGGCGCTGGGAGTGTTCGAGGTTGCGTACCAGGAGCGGGATGCAGTCGAGCAGTTCGTTCACCGTCGCCCGGACCGCCGCGTACTGCGCGCTCAGGGTCGGCGAACCCGACAGCTCGGCCAGGGTGAGGTGCAGCAGGGTGTCCTGGCGGCGGTAGTCGGCCAGGGGCGCGTCGTGCGTGCGGGCCAGCGCCGTGCGCAACCGCTCCGCGCGCTCGCCGGTCAGACCGTGCGCGGCGCACAGCCCCGCCGCGCCCACCTCCAGCACCTCCCGGAAGCGCAGGACGTCCTCGACGTCGACCTCCGCGATCCGGCGCCGCAGCTCGTCCTCGCCGCCCGCGTCGGCCCTCGGCAGGACGAACGTTCCGCCGTAGCGCCCGCGCCGCGACTCCACCAGCCCCTGCTCGGCGAGCACCTTGAGCACCTCGCGCAGTGTCACCCGGCTGATCCCGAGCCGGTCCGCCAGCTCCCGCTCGGCCGGCAGCCGCTCGCCCCCCGGCACCAGGCCCAGCCGTACGACCTGGAGGATCTGCTCCAGCGCCTCCTCGAAGCCGTTGCCCGCCCGTACCGGCCGCAGCACCGGCGCCAGACGCTCGTCCGGTTTCTCCGTTCCCGTCTCCCGTCCCCCAGTTCCCGTCTCCCGCGACATCAGGTCGCACCCCCTTCCCAAGCAATGGTTCGCCCCCATACCTTAGGGCTCCCGGCCGTGCCGAAGAAGCCGAAGGAGACTCTCCCGTGGCAGACCGCACACCGCCGCTCGGCGTCGAGGAGCTGCACGCCCTCGTCGCGAGCGGTGAGATCGACACCGTCGTCCTGGCCTTCCCCGACATGCAGGGGCGCCTCCAGGGCAAGCGGTTCGCCGCCCGCTTCTTCCTCGACGAGGTCCTCCGGCACGGCACCGAGGGCTGCAACTACCTCCTCGCCGTCGACGCCGAGATGAACACCGTCGACGGCTACACGATGTCCTCCTGGGACCGCGGCTACGGCGACTTCGCCATGCACCCCGACCTCGACACGCTCCGCCGTGTCCCCTGGAACGCCGGCACCGCCCTGCTCATGGCGGACCTCGCCTGGAACGACGGCTCCCCGGTCGTCGCCGCGCCCCGCCAGATCCTGCGCCGCCAGCTGGAGCGGCTCGCCGAACTCGGCTACACCGCCCAGGTCGGCACGGAGCTGGAGTTCATCGTCTTCAAGGACACCTACGAGCAGGCCTGGGACGCGAACTACCGGGGGCTGACCCCGGCCAACCAGTACAACATCGACTACTCGGTCCTCGGCACCGGCCGCATCGAGCCCCTGCTGCGCCGCATCCGCAACGAGATGGCCGGCGCCGGCCTCACCGTCGAGTCCGCCAAGGGCGAGTGCAACCCCGGCCAGCACGAGATCGCCTTCCGCTACGACGAGGCCCTGGTCACCTGCGACCAGCACGCCGTCTACAAGACCGGCACCAAGGAGATCGCCGCCCAGGAGGGCGTCTCGATCACCTTCATGGCCAAGTACAACGAGCGCGAGGGCAACTCCTGCCACATCCACCTCTCGCTCGCGGACGCCGACGACACCAACGCGATGGCCGGGCCCGAGGGGATGTCCGCGGTCATGCGGCACTTCCTCGCCGGGCAGCTGGCGGCCCTGCGCGACTTCGCGCTCCTCTACGCCCCGAACATCAACTCCTACAAGCGGTTCCAGCCCGGCTCCTTCGCCCCGACCGCCGTCGCCTGGGGCCACGACAACCGCACCTGCGCCCTGCGCGTCGTCGGCCACGGCCGCTCCTTGCGCTTCGAGAACCGGCTGCCCGGCGGGGACGTCAACCCGTATCTCGCGGTGGCCAGCCTGGTCGCCGCCGGGCTGTACGGCATCGAGCAGGGGCTGGAGCTGCCCGATCCCTGCCCCGGCAACGCCTACGCGGCCGAGTTCGAGCACGTGCCCAGCACCCTGCGCGAGGCCGCCGAGCTCTGGGAGAACAGCCCCATCGCCAAGGCCGCCTTCGGTGACGAGGTCGTCGCGCACTACCGCAACATGGCCCGCGTCGAACTGGAGGCCTTCGACGCCGCGGTGACCGACTGGGAGCTGCGCCGCTCCTTCGAACGCATGTGAGGTTCTTCCTTGTCGAACGAGCTCGAGCTCCAGGTACTCAACCCCGCCACCGAAGAGATCGTCGCCACCGTCCCCGCCGCGAGCGCGGCCGACGTGGACGCCGCCGTGGCACGGGCCGCGCGGGCGCAGACGAAGTGGGCCGCGACAGCCCCCGCCGACCGGGCCCGCCTGCTGCGCCGCTTCGCCGACGTCGTGGACGCCCACCTCGACGAACTCGCTCAGCTGGAGGTCCGCGAGGCCGGCCACCTCCTCGGCAACGCCCGCTGGGAGGCCGGCAACGCCCGCGACCTCCTCCTCTACGCGGCCGGCGGCGCCGAACGCCTCCTCGGCAAGCAGATCCCCGTCCCCGGCGGCTGGAACGTCACCTTCCAGGAACCCCTCGGCGTCGTCGGCGTCGTCGCCCCCTGGAACTTCCCGATGCCCATCGCCGCCTGGGGCTCCTTCCCGGCCCTCGCCGCGGGCAACGCGGTCGTCCTCAAGCCCGCCGAGACGACCCCGCTCACCGCCCTGCGTCTGGCTCAACTCGCCCTAGATGCAGACCTTCCCGAGCACCTCTTCCAGGTGCTGCCCGGACACGGCCACATCGCCGGTCGCGCGCTCGTCGACCATCCGGACGTGGCGAAGATCGTGTTCACCGGCTCCACCCGCACCGGCCGCGAGGTCATGGAGCGCTGCGCCCGGCAGGTCAAGCCCGTCACCCTCGAACTCGGCGGCAAGAGCCCCAACATCGTCTTCGCCGACGCCGACCTGAAGGCCGCCGTCGATCCCTTCTCCTTCCTCGACAACTCCGGCCAGGACTGCTGCGCCCGCACGCGGATCCTCGTTCAGGAGCCGGTGTTCGAGGAGGTTCGCGAGCTGCTCGCCGACGCGCTGTCCGCCGTGGTGGTGGGCGACCCGGCCGACGAGAAGACCCAGATGGGGCCGCTGATCTCGCGCCAACAGCTCGACCGGGTACGGGAGTTCGTACCGGCGGATGCCCCCGCCCTGCGCGGCGGCGCGCCCGACGGGCCCGGCTTCTGGTTCCCGCCGACCGTGCTCACCGGGGAGCGGCACGACTCCGCCGCCGCCCGCGAGGAGATCTTCGGCCCGGTCGCCGTGCTGCTGCCGTTCACCGACGAGGCGGACGCCGTCCGCCTCGCCAACGACACCCCGTACGGCCTCGCCGGCTCCCTGTGGACCCGCGACCTGGGCCGCGCCCTGCGCGTCTCGCAGGCCGTGCGGGCCGGCAACCTGTCCGTCAACTCCCATTCCAGCGTGCGCTACTGGACCCCCTTCGGGGGGTTCAAGCAGTCGGGTGTCGGCCGTGAACTGGGCCCCGACGCGCTGACCGCCTTCACTGAGACCAAGAACGTCTTCATCAGCACGGAGGGGCCCGCACTGTGACCGAGGTTCAGGAAAGCCAGGCTCAGGAAAGCCAGGCTCAGGAGAGCATCTGCCGCCGTCTGGTCGGCCGTACCGCCGTCGTCACCGGAGCTGGCAGCGGCATCGGACTCGCCGCCGCCCGGCGCCTCGCCGCCGAGGGCGCCCATGTGGTCTGCGCCGACATCGACGAGACCGCCGGGAAGGCCGCCGCGGAAGACGTCGGCGGGCTGTTCGTGCAGGCCGACGTCACCGACCCCGAGCAGGTCGAGGCGCTGTTCAAGACGGCGTACGACACCTACGGCAGCGTCGACGTCGCCTTCAACAACGCGGGCATCTCCCCGCCCGACGACGACTCCATCCTGGAGACCGGCCTGGAGGCCTGGAAGCGCGTCCAGGAGGTCAACCTCACCTCCGTCTACCTGTGCTGCAAGGCAGCCATCCCCTACATGCGCCGCCAGGGCAGGGGCTCCATCATCAACACCGCGTCCTTCGTGGCCAGGATGGGCGCGGCGACCTCGCAGATCTCGTACACCGCCTCCAAGGGCGGGGTCCTCGCCATGTCGCGCGAGCTGGGCGTGCAGTTCGCGCGGGAGGGGATCCGGGTCAACGCGCTGTGCCCCGGGCCGGTCAACACCCCCCTGCTGCGGGAGCTGTTCGCCAAGGATCCGGAGCGGGCCGCGCGCCGCCTGGTGCACATCCCGCTCGGCCGGTTCGCCGAGGCCGACGAGATCGCCGCCGCCGTCGCCTTCCTGGCCAGCGACGACTCCTCCTTCGTGAACGCCACCGACTTCCTGGTGGACGGCGGAATCTCGGGCGCGTACGTCACGCCTCTCTAGCCGGAGCGTTCTGCCGGTGTACGGTCCACGTCCCATGCGACGCCATCTCCTCACGTGGACCCTGGTCGCGGCCGCCACCCTGGCGGCCGCACCCACCTCGGCAGCATCGGCGCCGGTACGCCCCCACTGCCCCCGCCTCGCCGGGGACTGGTACGGCGACAACCGCGCCCGCCTCCAGCAGGTGATCGACGCGTACGGCACCTGCGCCGGGGATCCCGGCAGGACCCACCCGGTCGCCGCCTTCGACTGGGACAACACGATCACGAAGAACGACATCACCGACGCCACGATCTCCTGGGCGCTGCGACACGACGAACTCCTGCGCCCCGCCCGGTGGAAGGACACCAGCGCCTGGCTCACCGACGCCGCCGACCAGGCCCTGACCCGGGCCTGCGGCGCGGGAACGCCCGTCCCCCTGCGCACGTCGGACAACGCCCGCTGCACGGACGAGATCCTGGAGATCCGCGAGAACGCCCGCACCATGAGCGGCGCCCCGGCCTTCGCGGGCACCTGGAACCACCGGCGCACCGTGCCGCAGTACGCCTGGGTGCCCCAGCTCTTCGCCGGCCGCACCCCGGCCGAACTCTCCTCCTACGCCGCGGCCGCCCGCCGCGAGGCACTCGCCTCGCCCATCGGCGCCACCCGGACCCTCGGCACCCACACGATCCCCGCCTACGCCCGCTACTACGACCAGCAGCGCGCCCTGATCCGCACCCTCCGACGAGCCGGATTCGACGTGTACATCGTTTCGGCGGGCTCCGAGCCGGTCACCGAGGTCTGGTCCCGGGCCGTCGGCATCGACGCCGCGCACACCATCGCCATCCGCTCGGTCCTCGACCGCCACGGCCGCATCACCACGTGGAACCAGGGCTGCGGCGACGTCCCCGCCACGCGCGGCGCGGCGATCCCGTACATCGACGGCAAGCGCTGCTGGATCAACCAGGAGGTGTACGGCATCCACGGCGCCGCCGCCTGGGAGAAGCAGCCCGCGGCGCGGCGGCCCGTCGTCGCGGGCGGCGACGCCGACACCGACGTCACCTTCGTCGGCGACGCCACCGGCGCCCACCTCGTCGTCAACCGCGACAAGGCCGAGCTGATGTGCCGGGCCTACGACGACGCCGACGGACGCTGGGTCGTCAACCCGATGTTCATCGAACCGCTGCCGCGCAGGCCCGAGCCGTACCCATGCTCCACGACCGCCTACAACGCGCCCGACGGCAGCCACACCCCGCTGCTGCGCGACGACGGCTCGGTCGTCCCGGACCAGGCGGACACCGTGTACTGAACTGAACCGGACGCGGCCTCAGAGGAACGTGCGGCCCTCGCCCCGGTACGTGGGCACCGTGGCCGTCACCGCGTCCCCCTCGACGAGGTGCAGCGCCTCGAACCGCTCGCACAGCTCGCCGGCCTTCGCGTGCCGGAACCACACCTTGTCGCCGATGAGCAGGCCGTCGGCGGCCGAGCCGAGCAGCGGCGTCTGCACCTCGCCGGGGCCCTCCGAGCCGTCGTACCGCAGCCCCTCCGGGAGGTACGGCACCGGAAGCCGGTCGCGTCCCGGCGCACCCGAGGCCGGATAGCCGCCGCCCAGCACGGTCACGACCCCGGCGCCCGGCCGCCGTACGACGGGCAGCGCGAAGAGGGCGGCCGGACGGCCGGTGAAGGATGTGTAGGTGTCGAACAGATGCGGCACGTACAGCCCGGAGCCGGCCGCGATCTCCGTGACCGCGTCCTCGGCGGCCGTGTGCTGCACACTGCCCGTGCCGCCGCCGTTGACGAACTCCAGGTCCGGCGCCACGGACCGCACCGCCCGCACCACCGCGGCCCGCCGCTCGGCCAGTTCGCGCCGGGCGGCCGCCTGCATGAGCCGCACGGCGCGCGAGCGCAGCCGGCGCCCGGCGACGTCGTCGCCCACCCCGGCGATGTGCCCCTCGTACGCCATGATCCCCACCAGCGCGAAGCCCGGTCGCCGAGCCACCGCCCGTGCCAGCTCGGCGACTTGGCCGGGGGAGCGCACCGGCGAGCGCAGCGCGCCGAACCGCAGCCGCTCGCCGAACAGCTTCAGCGAGGTGTCCAACTCCAGGCAGACCCGCACCACTTCACGGCCACCGTCGCGGGCCGCGTCGATGAGGTCGAGCTGGGCGGGGTCGTCCACCATGACCGTCACGGCGGACGCGAGCTCGGCGTCGGCGGCCAGCGCGGCGAAGCCCTGCCGGTCGGCCGAGGGATAGGCGAGCAGGACGTCGTTGAAACCGGAGCGCGCGAGCCACAGCGACTCGGCGAGCGTGAAGGACATCACGCCCGAGAAGCCGTGCCTGGCCAGGACCCGCTCCAACAGGGCCCGGCAGCGCACGGACTTGCTGGCGACCCGGACCGGCTTCCCGCGCGCGCGGCGGACGAGATCGTCCGCGTTGGCGTCGAAGGCCTCCAGATCCACGAGCGCGAGAGGGGCGTCCAGATGGGCCGTGGCCCGGCCGTACCGGGCCCGCTCGGCGGCGCGCACAGTCATGAACGAAGCCTGCCAGACAGGATTACCGCAGGGTAGGGGGATGTTCCGGGCAGATGCCCCGGGGGCGCGGACTGGTTCCCGCTCGGTCAGGAACAACCCGTAGAGTGACGCGCACACGCGGCGGAACGCCCCGGGCCGCAGGACCGCACCGGGATGCCGCTTCGCCCGTGCGGGTAGGCGTGCCCGGACGGACGACTTCCCACGGGCCCGCCGGACGGGGTGTCGGCCCGCGGACGAAACGCGCGTACGACCACGGGCTGGGCACGAGGAAACGGGGTGTGCATGAGCACGGAAGCACGGCACGCTCCCGTCTCCTCCGCCCCCGGCCCCGCGAACGCCACCCCCGGTTCCGGCGAGTCCCCGGAAACCCCGCCCCGCACCGACGCCATGCCGCCCCCACCCGCCACGGCGCGCTTCCCCGACACCCCTCCGACCCCCGGCAGCACGGGCACGGTCCCGGGCCAGGCCCCGGCCCCGGCTTCTGCCCCGGCTTCCGCTACGGCCTCGGCCTCGGCTCATGCCCTGGCTTCCGCTTCCGCTTCGGCTCCCGCCCCGGCTCCGGCCCCGGCGTCCGCTTCGACTCCGACCCCAGCTTCGGCTTCCGCCCAGGCCGCCTCGGCTTCCGCCCCGGCGTCCGCTCCGGCTCCGACCCCAGCTTCGGCTTCGGCCCAGGCCGCCTCGGCTTCCGCCCCGGCCTCGGTTCCGGCCTCGGCCTCGTCCCTGGCGTCTGCTTCGGTTTGGGCCTCGGCTTTCGCCCCGGCTCCGGCTCCGGCCTCGGGTTCTGCCCCGGCGTCCGCTTCGACTCCGACCCCAGCTTCGGCTTCCGCCCAGGCCGCCTCGGCTTCCGCCCCGGCGTCCGCTCCGGCTCTGGCCCCGGCGTCCGCTTCGGCCCAGGCCTCGGCCTCGCCCCCGGCTTCCGTCCCGGCCTCGGCTTCCGCTCTGGCTCCGGCCGAGTCGACCGCCCGGCTGCGCCCCGTCGCGCCAGAGGCGGCGAAGCCGGAGCCGCGGCCCCGGCCGCAGCCCGGCGCGGATCCTCGCTCCGCCCTGGCCCGCCCGTCCACGGTCCCGCCCCAGACCCCGTCGGAGACGACCACCCGGCTGCGGCCCGTGCCGCCGGAGCCGGCCCCGGCCGAGCGGAACCCCGGCCCGGGCCCCATGCCCGCCGCCCGGCCCGGCGTCGCGGAGGTGCCGCCCCGGCCGGTCGCCCCGCCGACGGTCGGACCGCCGCCCGCGGCGTCCCCGGACCCTGCTCTGTCCTGGACCGCGCCCATGGCCGGGGTGCCCGCGGGGCAGAGGTTCACCCAGTCCCAGAGCTACAGCGTGTTCGACCAGCCCGCGGGCCACGCCGAGCCCCGCCGCTCGCGGCTGCTCGGCTGGGGCTCGCGGCCGCGCGTCGCCGCTGCCGCCGCCTGCGTGGTGCTCGGGATCGGGCTCATCGGCGGTGCGGTGACCGGGAGTTGGCTCGGTGACTCGGACGGCCCCGGCGGCGACAGCGGGTTCAGCTCCGCCGCCGAGCTGTGGCACAACGTGCCGGTCGACGACCTCTTCCCGCCCACCGTGGACGGCCGGGGAGCGGGCCCCGGCGGAGCCGACCGCACCTGGACGCGGATCGCCGTCGCCCCGGACGACACCTGCGCGGACGCCTTCGACCCGCTGTTGCGCAAGGCGCTCGCGCCCGCCGGCTGCCGCCGCCTCCTGCGCGCCACCTACGTCGACGCCACCCAGAGCCACGTCACCACCGTCGGCCTGCTCTTCACCAAGGCCGACCCCGCCGGCATGTCCGCCCTCGCCCGGCGCTTCGACGACGACGGCCTGAGCCGCCGCCCCGACCTGATGCCCCGCCCGTACGCCGCCAAGGGCACCGCCGCCGCGCACTTCGGCGCCCGGCAGCGCGCCAGCTGGACGGTGTCCGTCCTCACCGACGCCCCGGTCGTCGCCTTCGCTGTCTCCGGCTGGGCCGACGGCCGCGAGGTCGACACCTCGCAGCCCGCCGCCGAGGCCATGCAGTCCGGCGCCACCACCGCACCCGGCCAGGCGGGCCTCGGCAACGAGGCGCAGGGCCTCACCGACCGCATCGAGCGGCGCCTGCGCCAGACCGTCAGCCCGTCCACGGAGACGCCCTCATGAGCCTCGTGAACCGGAATCGGCGTACGGCACGGTCCGCGGCCCTGAGCGTTCTCCTCGCCGGCTCCCTCGCCCTCCTGCCGTCCACCACCGCGCACGCCGACGGCATACGCGCCCGGCAGTGGGCCCTGTCCGCCCTGCACACCGACGAGGCCTGGCGCACCACCAAGGGCAAGGGCATCACCGTGGCCGTCCTGGACACCGGGGTGGACGCCGACCACCCCGACCTGGCCGGCAACGTCCTGACCGGCACCGACCTCATCCGCTTCGGCGCCGAGCGCGGCGACCGCGCCTGGGCCCGGCACGGCACTGCGATGGCCGGCATCATCGCCGGCCACGGGCACGGGGCCGGCCACGGTGAAGGCGTCATGGGCGTCGCCCCCGAGGCCAGGATCCTCCCCGTCCGCGTGATCCTGGAGGACGGCGACCGGGCCCGCGGCAAGGCCCGCAGCACCCGCGGCAACGCCCTCGCCGAAGGCATCCGCTGGGCCGCCGACCACGGCGCCGACGTCATCAACCTCTCCCTCGGCGACGACTCCGCCTCCGCGCACCCCGAGCCCAGCGAGGACGAGGCCGTCCAGTACGCGCTGAAGAAGAACGTCGCCGTGGTCGCCTCCGCGGGCAACGGCGGTGACAAGGGCGACCACATCTCCTACCCGGCGGCCTACCCGGGCGTCATCGCCGCCACCGCCGTCGACCGCTACGGCACCCGCGCCTCCTTCTCCACCCGCCGCTGGTACGCCACCGTCAGCGCGCCGGGCGTCGACGTCGTCATCGCCGACCCCGACCACAAGTACTACGAGGGCTGGGGGACGAGCGCCGCCTCTGCCTTCGTCTCCGGTGCCGTCGCGCTCATCAGGGCCGCCCACCCGGACCTCACTCCGGCCCAGATCAAGAAGCTCCTGGAGGACACCGCCCGCGACGCCCCGACGCACGGCCGCGACGACTCCCGCGGCTTCGGCTTCATCGACCCGGCCGCCGCCATCAAGGAGGGCGGGGACGTCAAGGCACAGCACGCCGGCCAGGCCGCGTACGGCAAGAAGTACTTCGGTCCCGGTCCGGACCCGGACGGCACCTCCGACCCCTCCACCTGGGCGGGACTCGTCGCGGGCGGGCTCGGCGTCGTGCTCCTCGTCGGCGCCGTCGTCCTCTACCGCGGCCGCCGCAACGACTTCCGCTAGACCGGCCACGTACGCCCCTCGGGGCGCCCGATAAGGTCGGTGACCGTGGCGAACAAGAACATTCCCGACTCTGGCTTCTCCGATGACGACGGCTCCGCCGACCCCCGCGCTGAGCGCCGCGCTCGCCGCCTGGGCCGGGGACCGCACCGCCGTGGGCCCCGTCCTGGAGGCGCTCAAGGGTGCCCGGCTGCTCGTGCCCGTGGTGGCCGTGCTCGGCGAGGTCGAGGAGGACAGTGAGGAGGGGCGCGAAGCTCCTTGGAAGGGTGGTGGTGGGCGACGGGCGGGCGGCTTGCGCCGCGAGAAGACCAGCGACATGGCCGTACCGACCCTGAAGGCCGGACCCCGCACCGCGCTGCCCGCCTTCACCTCCACCGAGTCGCTGGCCCTCTGGGACCCCGAGGCCCGGCCCGTCGCCGTACCCCTGCACCAGGCGCTCCGGGCCGCCGCGCACGAGAAGGCGGACACGGTCGTGCTGGACCTGGCCGGCCCGGTGCCGTTCGAGCTCACGGGACCCGCGCTGCTCGCGCTCGCCGAGGGCCGTACGACCACCGACCCGCTCGCCGACCCGGTCGTCACCGAGGCCGTGCGCGCCGCCGTCGCCGCCGAGCCCGCGGTCCTCCGCGCCCACCTCGGCCCGGGCCGGGCCGACGGCACGCTCGCCCTCGTCCTCGACGCGTCCGCCGCCCCCGCCGAAACCGCCCGCGCGGTCGCCCAGCGCCTCGCGGCCGACGAAACACTGAGGGCCCGCCTGGTGCGGGGCCTCGACCTGGCACTGCTGCCGGCCGGGACCACGCCTCCGGGCGAGCCCTTGTACGTACGGGGATGAGGCCGATGGCGGGGCCGGCTAGCCGAAGACCGGGCCGGTGTACTTCTCGCCCGGGCCCTGGCCCGGGTCGTCCGGGACGAGCGAGGCCTCGCGGAACGCCAGCTGGAGCGACTTCAGGCCGTCACGCAGGGGAGCCGCGTGGAAGGAGCTGATCTCGGTCGTGCTCGCGTCCAGCAGACCGGCGAGCGCGGTGATCAGCTTGCGGGCCTCGTCCAGGTCCTTGTACCGGTCGCCCTCCTCGGTCAGCCCCAGCTTCACGGCGGCGGCGCTCATCAGGTTGACGGCGACCGTCACGATCACCTCGACGGCGGGGACCTCGGCGATGTCGCGGGTCATCTCGTCGTAGTCGGGCTGCTCGGCGGGGCCGGAAGGGGAGGTCTCACTCATGCCCCACACGATAGGCGCAGCACCGACCGGTCAGCGCCGTCGGCCCGATTAGCCCTTCCCTGGCGATGCTGCTAACCTTGTGTGACGACCGGCTGGACACGTATGCCTCATGGTGAGCGCGTCCGGCCCACAAGTGGAGGTTTCGAACTCCCACCTGACCGCCCCTCGGGGCGGCGGGTCACCGGTCAGACGGTCCCGTCCTCGTGGCGGTGATCCGTCCGATAGCGCCCCGCGATGTCCGCGGCGGTGCTCCGGTAGTTCGAGGAGCCCCGCTTGTGAGATCGTCCGGGGCATTTTTTGTGCTCCGGCTCGGTTAGGTCTAATGCATACAGACGTTACGCGGCTGTCCGCCAGACCGTCGCGTGGTGCTTACCGAGGAGGATCCATCAGCGCCGAGCCCCGCATCAACGACCGGATTCGCGTTCCCGAGGTGCGACTTGTCGGTCCCAGCGGCGAGCAGGTCGGGATTGTTCCGCTTGCCAAGGCCCTGGAGCTTGCACAGGAGTACGACCTGGACCTGGTCGAGGTCGCGGCGAACGCCCGTCCGCCCGTGTGCAAGCTCATGGACTACGGGAAGTTCAAGTACGAGTCGGCCATGAAGGCCCGTGAGGCGCGCAAGAACCAGGCGCACACGGTCATCAAGGAGATGAAGCTCCGGCCGAAGATCGACCCGCACGACTATGACACCAAGAAGGGTCACGTCGTCCGGTTCCTCAAGCAGGGCGACAAGGTCAAGATCACGATCATGTTCCGTGGTCGCGAGCAGTCCCGGCCCGAGCTGGGCTACCGACTGCTGCAGCGCCTCGCGGAAGACGTCCAGGACCTCGGTTTCGTCGAGTCGAACCCGAAGCAGGACGGTCGCAACATGATCATGGTCCTCGGTCCGCACAAGAAGAAGACCGAGGCGATGGCCGAGGCCCGTCAGGCGCAGGAGGCCCGCAAGGCGGACGCGAAGGCCAACCCCGGCCGCTCGCAGAACGCCGCGGAGGCCGACAGCGACGAGGCCCCTGCCGAGGCTGCCGCCGAGGCTCCTGCCGAGGCTTCCGCCGAGGCGTGATCCCGGGGGACGCGAGTCCCCAGGATGTAACCCATACAAGAGCGACGCTCCACCGTGCCCGGTTTCACGACCGGGCACCGGGGCGCCACCGACGAGGAGATTACGGCGCTATGCCGAAGAACAAGTCGCACAGCGGTGCCAGCAAGCGCTTCAAGGTCACCGGCTCCGGCAAGGTGCTCCGTGAGCGCGCCGGCAAGCGCCACCTGCTCGAGCACAAGTCGTCCCGCGTGACGCGCCGCCTCACCGGCAACGCCGAGATGGCCCCGGGCGACGCCGCGAAGATCAAGAAGCTTCTCGGCAAGTGACGTGAGCGGCGCTCGCACCGAGCGCCGTACGTCTGGACCGGGACCCAATCGTTTCCGGGTCGTGCGAGTCTGAGTCCACTCCACGGCCCCGCTACAAGGAGTTAAAAAAGTGGCACGCGTCAAGCGGGCAGTCAACGCCCACAAGAAGCGCCGGGCGATCCTCGAGCAGGCCTCCGGCTACCGCGGTCAGCGTTCGCGCCTGTACCGCAAGGCCAAGGAGCAGGTCACCCACTCGCTGGTCTACAACTACAACGACCGCAAGAAGCGCAAGGGCGACTTCCGTCAGCTGTGGATCCAGCGCATCAACGCCGCTGCCCGCGCCAACGGCATCACCTACAACCGCTTCATCCAGGGTCTGAAGGCCGCGAACATCGAGGTCGACCGCAAGATCCTGGCCGAGCTGGCCGTCAACGACGCCGGCGCGTTCGCCGCGCTGGTCGAGGCCGCGCAGAAGGCGCTGCCGGCGGACGTCAACGCGCCGAAGGCCGCGTGACGCTGCGCTGGCTTTAGGCCGACGTACTTGAGGACCCGCAGGCCGCATGGCCTGCGGGTCCGCTTGTGTCCCGAGACTTCCGCTGGGTTCGGCACCGCCGAAGACCGCCGTCGTGGTTGTGCACCGTCGCGGCGGAGAGAGAGCCAGCGGACCATAGTTGTAGAGGTGAACCCCATGGCCCCCGCCACCCCCGAGCTGATCTCTCCCCGGTCCGCGCGTGTGAGCGCCGCGCGTCGGCTCGCCAAGCGGAACTTCCGGAGCAAGGACCGGATGTTTCTCGCGGAGGGGCCGCAGGCCGTGCGGGAGGCGGCTGCGCACCGGGCGGGCGGCGACGCCACCCTCGTCGAGCTGTTCACCACCGTCGAGGCCGCGGAGCGGTACGCCGACATCGTGGGGGAGGCCCGTGCCGCCGGTGCCCGGGTGCACCTGGCCTCGGAGGAGGTCATCGCAGACATCTCCACCACCGTGACCCCGCAGGGCCTGGTCGGCGTGTGCCGGTTCCTCGACACCCCCTTCGAGGACATCCTCGCCGCCCGGCCCCAGCTCGTCGCCGTCCTGGCCAACGTCCGTGACCCCGGCAACGCCGGCACGGTCCTGCGCTGCGCCGACGCCGCCGGTGCCGACGCCGTGGTCCTCACCGACGCCTCCGTGGACCTGTACAACCCCAAGGCCGTCCGCGCCTCCGTCGGCTCCCACTTCCATCTGCCCGTCGCCGTCGGCGTCCCCGTCGAGCGCGCCGTCGAGGGCCTCAAGGCCGCCGGGGTCCGCATCCTCGCCGCCGACGGCTGCGGCACCGACGACCTCGACGACGAGCTCGACAAGGGCACGATGGGCGGCCCCACGGCCTGGGTGTTCGGCAACGAGGCCTGGGGGCTGCCGGAGGAGACCCGGGCGCTCACGGACGCCGTCGTACGCGTTCCCATCCACGGCAAGGCCGAGAGTCTGAACCTCGCGACCGCCGCGGCCGTATGTCTCTACGCGTCGGCCCGTGCACAGCGCGCCTCCGGAGGGTGCCGCTCCGTCACCAAGAGCTAGTAGGGTGACCAGCTCGGGGGCCCCGGCGGCTGAAGGGTGAGGTGCGGGGATGAACGTCGGCACCAGCAGTGCGCCGGAGGAACACGGCGCGCGGTGCGCACCCGCGCCCCGGCAGGGCGAACCCGACGAGCCTCCCGCCCACCCCGGCATCGACCCCGACGACCTCCCCGACGGCCTCGTCGTCGCCGACGAGCACGGCCGCGTCGTCCGCTTCAATGCGGCCGCCGTCCGCATCACCGGCATTGACGCCGCCGACGCCCTCGGCCTGCGGCTGGAGAAGGCGCTGCCGCTGGAGGACCTCGAAGGGCGGCGGTGGTGGCAGCTCACCGAGCCGTACGCCGGCCTCACCATCCGGACGCGGCAGCCCGAACGGAACCTGCTGCTGCCCGGCGGACGGGAGGTGCTCGTCTCCGCGCGGTACGTGCGTGGCGAGCCCACCGGTCCCGTGCGGCGCGTCGTCGTCTGCCTGCGCGACACCGAGGCCCGCCGCCGTACCGAACGCAGTCACGCCGAGCTGATCGCCACCGTCGCCCACGAGCTGCGCTCGCCACTCACCTCCGTCAAGGGTTTCACGGCCACCCTGCTCGCCAAGTGGGAGCGGTTCACCGACGACCAGAAGCGGCTGATGCTGGAGACCGTCGACGCCGACGCCAACCGCGTCACCCGGCTCATCGCCGAGCTGCTCGACATCTCCCGGATCGACTCGGGCCGCCTGGAGGTGCGCCGCCAGCCCGTCGACATGGGGGCGGCCGTGGGGCGGCACATCCAGGCGTACGTCGCCGCCGGCCAGCCCGCCGACCGGTTCCTGCTGCGCGTCGAGCAGCCGCTGCCCGCCCTGTGGGCCGACCCCGACAAGATCGACCAGGTGCTCAGCAACCTGCTCGAAAATGCGGTGCGGCACGGCGAGGGAACGGTCACCATTGACATCACGCCCTCGGCGTCCCCCCGCGAGGGAGAGGACACCGGCACGTCGGTCACGGTGAGCGACGAGGGGCCCGGCATCCCGGAGGAGTCCATGAACCGCGTCTTCACCCGCTTCTGGCGGGGCAGCAAGCGCGGGGGCACGGGGCTCGGGCTCTACATCGTCAAGGGCATCGTCGAGGCCCACGGCGGCACCATCACGGTCGGCCGGGCCGCTGTCGGCGGCGCCGAGTTCCGATTTACGTTGCCCGTGAGCGCGCCGGCCTTCATGGCCTGAGCCGCCCGCGGGCGCATTCGCCTACCTCAACCCCGTTAGACTCGGCCTTTGGCACCTTTGTGTCCCGAAGTCAGGGACGATCCGTCATCGGATCGGCGACGGGGACCTCCAGCCAGCCAATCGGAAGCACGGGAAGAGATGTCGGCACCGAATAAGTCGTACGACCCTGTCGAGGTCGAGGCGTTGAAACCGGAAGAGATCGAGCGCATGCGGGACGAGGCGCTCGCCGCCTTCGCCGCCGCGGACTCCCTCGACGCGCTCCAGGAGGCCAAGGTCGCCCACACGGGCGGCGCGTCCCCGCTGGCGCTCGCCAACCGCGAGATCGGCGCCCTGCCCCCGCACGCCAAGGCCGCCGCCGGCAAGCTGGTCGGCCAGGCCCGCGGCGCCGTGAACAAGGCCTTCGCCGCCCGCCAGGGCGAGCTGGAGGACGAGCGCGACGCCCGAGTGCTGGTCGAGGAGGCCGTGGACGTCACGCTGCCGTACGACCGCGTACCGGCCGGCGCCCGCCACCCGCTGACCACGCTCTCGGAGCGCATCGAGGACATCTTCGTGGCCATGGGCTACGAGGTCGCCGAGGGCCCGCAGGTCGAGGCCGAGTGGTTCAACTTCGACGCGCTCAACATCGGCCCGGACCACCCGGCCCGCGGCGAGGCCGACACGTTCTTCGTGCAGGGCCCCCAGGGCGGCACCGAATCCGGCGCCGTGCTGCGCACGCACACCTCGCCCGTGCAGATCCGCTCCCTGCTCGACCGCGAGCCGCCGGTCTACGTGATCTGCCCCGGCCGCGTGTACCGCACCGACGAGCTGGACGCCACGCACACCCCGGTCTTCCACCAGGTCGAGCTGCTCGCCGTGGACGAGGGCCTGACCATGGCCGACCTCAAGGGCACCCTGGACCACATGGTCCAGTCGCTGTTCGGTCCCGGCATGAAGACCCGGCTGCGGCCGAACTTCTTCCCGTTCACCGAGCCGTCGGCCGAGATGGACATGCTCTGCTACGTGTGCAAGGGCGAGTCCGTCGGCAACCCCGACCGCCCCTGCCGCACCTGCTCCTCCGAGGGCTGGATCGAGCTCGGCGGCTGCGGCATGGTCAACCCCAAGGTACTGACCGCCTGCGGCGTCGACCCGGAGAAGTACAGCGGATTCGCCTTCGGGTTCGGCATCGAGCGGATGCTGATGTTCCGCCACAACGTCGAAGACATGCGAGACATGGTCGAGGGTGACGTCCGGTTCACCCGGCCGTTCGGGATGGAGATCTGATGCGGGTCCCGCTTTCTTGGCTGCGGGAGTACGTCGACCTGCCGGCGACGGAGACCGGCCGTGACGTCCAGGCCAAGCTCATCGAGGCAGGCCTCGAGGTCGAGACCGTGGAGCAGCTCGGCGCCGACCTCAAGGGGCCGCTCGTCGTCGGCCAGGTGCTGACCATCGAGGAGCTGGAGGGCTTCAAGAAGCCGATCCGCTTCTGCACCGTCGACGTGGGCATGGCTGGGGGCACCTCCCAGGCTTTCGGCACTGGGGGAGGCACCGGTGAGCCCCAGGAGATCGTCTGCGGCGCCCGCAACTTCGCCGTCGGCGACAAGGTCGTCGTGGTCCTGCCGGGCGCCACGCTGCCCGGCGGCTTCTCGATCGCCTCGCGCAAGACCTACGGCAAGGTCTCGCACGGCATGATCTGCTCCGGCGACGAGCTGGGCATGGGCGACGACGGCAGCCACGGCATCATCGTGCTGCCGCCGGAGACCGAGGTCGGCAAGGACGCCATCGAGCTGCTTGAGCTGGTCGACGAGGTCCTGGACATCGCCGTCACCGCCAACCGCGGCGACTGTCTGTCCATCCGCGGCGTCGCCCGCGAGACCGCCATCGCCTACGGCCTGCCGCTGCGCGACCCGGCCCTGATCGACGTACCGGCCCCGAACGAGTACGGCTACCCGGTCGAGGTCCTGGACCCCGCCGGCTGCGACCGTTTCACGGCCCGTACGGTCACCGGTCTGAGCCCCGAGGCGCGCTCCCCGATCTGGCTCCAGCGCCGGCTGCAGAAGGTCGGCATGCGCCCGATCTCGCTCGCCGTCGACATCACCAACTACGTGATGATGGAGCTCGGTCAGCCGCTGCACGCCTATGACCGGAACCTGGTCCAGGGCACCATCGGCGTGCGCCGCGCCCGCGAGGGCGAGAAGCTCGTCACCCTCGACGGTGTCACGCGCAAGCTGCACGCCGAGGACCTGGTGATCACCGACGAGCGCGGCCCGATCGGCCTCGCGGGTGTGATGGGCGGCGCCAACACCGAGATCGCCGACCACGACGACCTCGAGAACGCCACGACCGACGTGGTCATCGAGGCCGCCCACTTCGACCAGGTCGCGATCGCGCGCACCGCCCGCCGGCACAAGCTGTCGTCGGAGGCGTCCCGCCGCTTCGAGCGCGGTGTCGACCCGGAGGCGGCCGCCGCCGCGGCGCAGCGCACCGCCGACCTGCTGGTGCTGCTCGCGGGCGGCAGCGCCGAGGCCGGGGTCACCCAGGTCAGCACGCCGTCCGAGCCGCACACCCTCACCATGGCGGCCGACCACCCGGACACGGTCGCGGGCGTCGAGTACGGCCGTGAGGTCGTCGTCCGGCGGCTGCAGGAGATCGGCTGCGACGTGTACGGGCAGGACGAGCTGACCGTCACCGTCCCGTCCTGGCGTCCCGACCTCGTCGAGCCCAACGACCTGGCCGAAGAGGTCATCCGGCTGGAGGGCTACGAGAACCTGCCCTCGACGCTGCCCAAGCTTCCCTCGGGCCGCGGTCTGACCGACCGCCAGCGGCTGCACCGCCGTGTCGGCCGCGCGCTGGCCGGTGCGGGTTACGTCGAGGCGCCGAACTACCCGTTCGTCAGCGAGCAGGTCTTCGACCAGTTGGGCCTCGCGGCCGACGACCCGGCCCGCCGCGTCGTCAAGCTGACCAACCCGCTCAACGACGAGGAGCCCGCGCTTCGTACGTCGCTGCTGCCGGGCCTGCTCGGCGCGCTGCGCCGCAACGACGGCCGCGGCTCGCACGACCTGGCCCTCTTCGAGACCGGTCTGGTCTTCCTCCCGCGCGAGGAGCAGCGCGTCGCCGGGCATCTGCCCGTCGACCGCCGCCCGACCGACGAGGAGATCGCCGCGCTGAACGCCGCGCTGCCCGAGCAGCCGCGCCACGTCGCCGTCGTCCTCGCGGGCGCCCGCGAGCAGGCCGGCTGGTGGGGCAAGGGCCGTCCGGCCGACTGGGCCGACGCGGTCGAGGCCGCGCGGAACGTCGCCGCCGAGGCGGGCGCCGAACTGATCGTGCGCAAGGGCCAGTACGGCCCCTGGCACCCAGGCCGGTGCGCCGAGCTGGCGATCGTCGTCGACGGCACCGAGCGCGTCGTCGGCCACGCCGGCGAGCTGCACCCGCGCGTGCTCAAGGCCCTGCACCTGCCCGCGCGCACCGCGGCGATGGAGCTGGACCTGGACGCCCTGGAACAGGCCGGTGACGGGGTCCCGCAGGCCCCGAGCATCTCCTCGTTCCCGGTCGCCACGCAGGACGTCGCCCTGGTCGTCGACCAGTTCGTGCCGCACACCGACGTCGAGGCCGCGCTGCGCGAGGGCGCGGGTGAACTCCTGGAGTCCATCCGTCTGTTCGACGTCTACGAGAACGCCGAGCAGCTCGGTGACGGCAAGAAGTCGCTGGCGTACGCGCTCCGCTTCCGGGCGGGTGACCGGACGCTGACCGTGGATGAGGCTTCGGCGGCTCGGGATGCGGCGGTCGCCCTTGCCGGGGAGCGCACGGGAGCGGTCCTCAGGGGCTGATCGTCGTGGGGGACTGTGCTGTTTACCGGCTGCGGGTTGTTCGTGGCTGGTCGCGCAGTTCCCCTCGCCCCTAGGTGAGTTGCCCTGCTGTCAGCTGCATAAATGCGGGCTAGCTGACGGAGTCTCACTCGTTCGGGTGGCAACTTCCGGCGGGCATGGCCCTCGCGGGGCATGGAGTGGACAGAATCGGACCGGCCTTTCGGGGCCGGTCCGTCTGTTTTGTCTGGCCCTCTGTGGGGTGGCATCGGCATGATCCGGATCACGGCACGGGCGCGGCCCGCCCTCACCCTGGGGCTGCCTACGGTCTGGGGTGGCGTGGCCGTCGTGTACAAGCTGGGCTGCCCGCTCGCCCAGCAGAACGGGCTGGGTGCCCGGATCGCCACCAGCGCCGTGTTCTTCGCGGTCGGCACCGGACTCGTGCTCCACATCCGCTGGCTGCTGCTACGGGAGTTGAGGCAGGTGCGCCGGGTCGCCGACGCCGCCCAGCGCGTGCTGCTGCGGCCGCCGCCCGCGCGCCTCGACGGACTCGCCGTCGCCGCCGCGCAGTTGTCCGCCGACCGCGGCGCGGACATCGGCGGCGACCTGTACGAGGCGGTCGCCACCGAGCACGGCGTACGGGTGGTGATGGGCGACGTACGCGGCCACGGGCTGGCCGCGCTGGCCACGGCCGCCGCCGTGCTCGGCAGCTTCCGCGAGGCCGTCCACGACGAGCCCGACCTCGGCGGCGTCCTGCGCCGCCTGGAGCGCGCCCTCGACCGCCATCTGCGCGAACGGGCCCGCGCCGAGCACCCGTCGACCGGCCTCGCGCCGGACAGCCCGGTCGCCGAGGAGTTCGTCACCGTCCTGCTGCTGGAGGTGGGCAGAGACGGCGAGGTCCACGCCCTCAACTGCGGCCATCCATGGCCGTATCGGGTCCGGGCCGACGGGGTCGAGCCGCTCGCGGCGGAGGAACACCTGCCCCCGCTGGGCCCGTTCCCGCTGCCGGCCGGCCTGGACGCCGTACGCTGCGGCCCGTTGCTGCCCGACGACCTCCTGGTCCTGTACACGGACGGCGCGGAGGACGCGCGGGACGCCCACGGCGACTTCTTCCGGCTGCCGGTCGCCCTCGCGGAGGCGGCCCGTGATCTGCCGGTGTCGCCGCAGTCGGTCCTGCGCTCGGTGCTGGCCACCCTGCGCCGCCATACGCGCGGCCGGCCGACGGACGACACCGCCCTCCTCGTCCTGCGCAACGAGCGGCGGTACCAGTCGACTTGGGGCGCGCGCGGGCAGGGCGCCGACGGCCGGGCCACGGAGTGTTGCGAGGGGGAGCCGGTGGCCCGGCCGCCCTCTTTCGAGGCAGTTCAGTCAACCGGCCGCCGCACGCTCCGCGACAGCGCGCGCACGGCACGGCTTCGCGTACTGCGTTCACACCCCGTGTGAACCCGGACCCTTTACCCTGACAGGACCTACGAGCATCAGGCCATCCGGGGGCATCCATGGAGCCCAACACTCTGCTCGACGCGATCCTCGACGAGGCCGGGGTCTCGCACGCCGGTCTCGCCGCCCACGTCAACCAGGCGGGGCGGGCGCGGGGTCTCGCGCTGCGGTACGAACACACCGCCGTGGCACGCTGGTTGAAGGGCCAGCGGCCGCGCGGCCAGGTACCCGACCTGATCTGCGAGGTGCTCGCCGGCCGGCTGCAACGCCCCGTCACGCTCGACGACATCGGCCTCGGTGTGCCGGGTGAGCCGTCGGCCCCTAACGGCACCTCGCTGTCCGGCTTCGTCGAGCGCGCCACCGCGCTGTGGCGCTCCGACGAACAGCAGCGTCCGCACGTGCTCGGCGCCCCCGCCGTGACCGGCACACCGGCCGTCATGCCCGTATGGGAGTGGGAGAACCCGCCCGAGGACGTCGACGTCTCGCGCGGCGGCCACCACTACGTCACCCCGGCCGACCTCGACACGCTGCGCGCCGCCCGTACCCACTACGAGCAGATGTACCGCAAGACGGGCGGCGTCGCGACGCGCACCCGCATCGTCGGCTTCCTCAACTCGGAGGCGGCCCCGCTGCTGCGCGGCAGCTACACCGACGCGACAGGACGCCAACTGCACCGGGCTACCGGCGGGTTGGTGGCGATCGTCGGCATCTGCGCGTACGACTCCGATGCCCACGGGCTCGCCCAGCGCTACTTCCACCAGGCGCTCAGACTCGCGAAGGCCAGCGCGGACCGGGGACTTGGGGCGTACGTCATCGCGCTGCTCGTCAACCAAGCTTTGTTCCTACGGGAGTTCCGCCAGGCCGTCGCCTTCGCGGAGGCCGCGCTGCGCACCGCGGGCAAGCACATCACCCCGGCCCTCGCCTCGGACCTGTACGCGATGCAGGCCAAGGCGTACGCGCACCTGGGCGACGGTACGAGCGCCCTGTCCTGCATCCGGCGTGCCGAGACGGCCGCCGACCGCATCCGGCGCGGGTACGAACCCGACGAGACCGGTTACGTCCAGCCGGGTCTCGTCAACGTACAGGTGGCCGAGGCGTTGCTCAGTCTCGGTGACCTCACGGCGGCGCGGGAGCATGCCGCGGAGGCCGTGGACAACCCCGCCCACGACCGGGGCCGGGTGCACCGGCTGGCCATGCTCAGCACGATCGAACTGCGCCAGGGCAACGCCGACAACGCGGCGGCCACGGCCGTGCAGATGGCCGAACAGGCCCGCGGAATGGAGTCCCAGCGGCTGCGTGACAGACTCCGCGCGGTGCGCGAACACCTGGTGCGCAGCGGCTGCGCGGGCACCGCCGAGGCCGCCGAACTCATCGACGGGGCACTGCGCGTACCGCTGTAGGGCCGCCGGTACGACCGGGATCGTGAACGACGTGCCCGGCCCTGCAGACGCGACCGGCCGTGCAGACGCTGTTGGCCGGAAAGTGCCGCTGCTGCGATATTGCCACTTACTCGTCGGAAGGTGGCAGAACCGTGCAGTGGACGAAACAGAGCGAACAAACTGTGTATGAAAACCGCTGGTTCAGCGTCAACCTGGCAGACGTCGAGCTGCCGGACGGCCGGCACCTCGACCACTTCCTCATCCGGCTGCGGCCCGTCGCCGTCGCCACGGTGGTCAACGACGCCAACGAGGTCCTCCTCCTGTGGCGCCACCGCTTCATCACGGACAGCTGGGGCTGGGAACTGGCCGCGGGCGTCGTCGAGGACGGCGAGGACATCGCCACCGCGGCCGCCAGGGAACTGGAGGAGGAGACCGGGTGGCGACCGGGCCCCCTGCACCACCTCATGAGCGTGGAGCCGTCCAACGGCCTCACCGACGCCCGGCACCACATCTACTGGGCCGAGGAGGGCGAGTACCTGGGTCACCCCGTGGACGACTTCGAGTCGGACCGCCGGGAGTGGGTCCCGCTCAAGCTGGTCCCCGACATGATCGCCAGGGGGGAGGTCCCGGCCGCCAACATGGCGGCCGCACTCCTCATGCTGCATCACCTCAGGCTCGCCGAGGGCTAGCGGCCGTGGCCGGCGGCCAACTGGCTAGTGAGCCAGTGCCTGCCAGATCGTGACGACCAGGGCGCCCAGGGCCGTGAGAGCGGCGATGGAGGGCAGCGGCCAGCGTGTGTGCTCCACCGAGAGCATGCGGGTGTGCAGCTCGTCCAGTTCCTTGGCGGTCTCCTCGGTGCGATGACTGAGCAGAGCCAGTCCTCCCTCGACACGGGCGTACGCCACGTCGAGGCGGCGACGTAACTCTGCGAGTTCCCCATGGACCTCGGGACGCTCGGGTTCGGCGGTCACGGGTCCACTCCTCTCTGTAGTCGAGCCTGATTACTCCATGTCCCTTACATGCGCATCAGGAGTCAACCCTGCTGGTGGGCGCATGGGGAGCGTGTGCGATGGGCATATGCGTGCCCGGCGCGCACCCGGTGTGTGAATGCCACGGGCCCGGCACCGTTCTCGGTGCCGGGCCCGTGGGCTGTCGCTCGGGGTGCTCGTGGGCGCCCTGCTCAGGCGTACGTGTAGAACCCCGACCCCGTCTTGCGGCCGAGCCGGCCCGCGTCGACCATGCGCTGGAGCAGCGGCGGGGCGGCGTACAGGGGCTCCTTGTACTCCTCGTACATCGAGTTGGCGATGGAGGCGATGGTGTCCAGGCCGATGAGGTCGGCGAGCTTCAGGGGGCCCATGGGGTGGGCGCAGCCCATCTCCATGCCGTTGTCGATGTCCTCGCGGCCCGCGATGCCCGACTCGAACATGCGGATCGCCGACAGCAGGTAGGGCACCAGCAGCGCGTTGACCACGAAGCCGGAGCGGTCCTGGGCGCGGATGGCGTGCTTGCCGAGGAGCTTCTCGGCGAAGATCTGGGCGCGGCTGAGCGTGCCCTCGGACGTGGTGAGCGCCGGGATCAGCTCGACCAGCTGCTGCACGGGGGCCGGGTTGAAGAAGTGGATGCCGACGACGTGGTCCGGGCGCGAGGTGGCGACCGCGAGCTTCACCAGCGGGATGGAGGAGGTGTTGGAGGCCAGGATCGCGTCCGGCCGGGTCACCACCTGGTCGAGGACCTGGAAGATCTCCGTCTTCACGCCCTCGCTCTCGACCACGGCCTCGATCACCAGGTCACGGTCCGCGAACTCGCCGAGGTCGGTGGTGAAGGTGAGCCGCGCCTGCGCGTCGTCCCGCTCCTCCTCCGTGATCTTGCCGCGCTCGGCAGCCTTGGCCAGGGAGTTGTACAGCCGCGTACGGCCGATCTCCAGGGCCTCGCCGGTGGTCTCGGCTACCATCACGTCCAGACCGGCGCGGGCGCACACCTCGGCGATGCCCGCTCCCATCTGGCCGCAGCCCACGACTCCGACGCGCTCGATGTCGGTCACATCGTCCCCTTCGCTGCTCTACGGCTCCCGGCAGGCCCGCCCGGTCCGGGGGCCTGCTCCGATCGTGCACGTTACCCCCAAGTATCGATGATCGATCGCGTGGGGAGGAGCATTCTTGGGTGCGCGAGACGATCCGTGACGGTGCGGATCCGCAGCGTATTGGGTGTGTGGCGGATGGGAAGAGTGTCGCGTCGGGCCTTCGCGACGGCCGCGCTGTCGATCCTGGCGACCGTGCCGGGAGCCGCGGCGGCGCCGGGAGCGGCGGGGCGGTGGGAGGACGATCGGGCAGCCGCGGCGGAGATGCGGGGCCTGTGGATCGCGACCGTCGGCAACCGGGACTGGCCCTCGCGGGCCGGGCTGAGCGCGGACGCCCAGCGCAAGGAGCTGATCGCCCACCTCGACCGGGCGGTCCGCCTCCGGCTCAACACGGTGATCCTCCAGGTGCGGCCCACCGCCGACGCCCTGTGGCCCTCGTCGCACGAGCCGTGGTCTCAGTACCTCGCCGGCACCCAGGGCAAGGCCCCCGGCTGGGATCCGCTCGGCACCGCGGTCGCGGAGGCGCACGCGCGCGGGCTCCAGCTGCACGCCTGGTTCAACCCCTACCGCATCGCCAACCACACCGACCTCAAGAAACTCGTCGCCTCCCATCCGGCCCGCAAGCACCCGGACTGGGTGGTCCGGTTCGGCGGCCGGCTCTACTACAACCCGGGCCTGCCGAAGGTCCGCGCGTTCGTGCGGGACGCGATGCTCGACGCCGTGGAGCGCTACCCCGTCGACGCCGTCCACTTCGACGACTACTTCTACCCGTACCCGGTCGCCGGCCAGAGCTTCGACGACGACGCCGCGTTCGACGCGTACGGCGGCTCCTTCGAGAACCGGGCGGCCTGGCGGCGCGACAACATCGACCAGTTGGTGCGGGAGACGGCCGCGCGCGTCAAGAAGATCCGCCCCGGCACCCAGTTCGGGATCAGCCCGTTCGGGGTCTGGCGCAACGCCGGCACCGACGCGCGCGGCTCGGACACCCGGGCGGGCGTGGAGACGTACGACGACCTGCACGCGGACACCCGCAAGTGGGTCCGTGAGCACTGGATCGACTACATCGTGCCGCAGGTGTACTGGCACATCGGCTACGACCTCGCCGACTACGCCAAGCTGGTGCGCTGGTGGTCGGAGACGGCCAAGGGCTCCAAGACCAGGCTGTACGTGGGGGAGGCGCTGTACAAGGCGGGCGCGTCGGGACAGCCCGCGCCCTGGCAGGACCCGGCCGAGCTGTCACGGCACCTCACGCTCGCCGCGGGGCACCCGCAGGTGCGCGGGCACGTCTACTTCGCCGCGCGGGACGCGGCGAAGGATCCCGTCAAGGCGATGGCGCGGGTGCTCGCCGACCACTACCGGCAGCCGGTGAGCCCCCCGCGCTGATCTACTGGTCGCGGGTCTGGTGCTCCACGTGCCGGACCTCGCAGTCGGGGCCGGGGGACATCACGGCCTCGTGCCCGTCCGGGAAGCGGACGCGGTAGGGAGGGCCACCCTCGGGGCCCAGGACTTCGACGACTTCCGAGATGTGGTCGTGCTGGCCGACGACCCTCCCGTGCTGAATCAGATGGTCGCCCACGGATGCGCGCATCTCCAGGGCCTCCTCACGATCGAGATCGTTGGGTGACGTCGATGCACCCAGGGACGGCGACGGTCCGCTCGGCGGCGGCCGCCACAGGGTGCTCGCCCGCAGCAGCACCGACGACACCAGTGTGTGCAGGGCTCCGGGCCGACTGCAACCGGCTGGCCCGCCCACCGGCCCGATTGACGGACGGTTTGATGAGCGGATCGATGATCGGATCAGTGATCGACGCCGGAGCGCCCGTCCTGGCAGCATGCCCCGCATGAGTGAAGCACCGGACCTGCCCGACGGCTACGAGTTCTCCGCCGACCCCGACCGCGTGGACACCGACCGCGTCCACCGCTGGCTGTCGACCGACGCGTACTGGGCGACCGGGCGCCCCCGCGACAAGCACGAGCGCGCCGCCGCGTCCTCGCTCAACTTCGGGGTGTACGCATCGGCCTCCGGCGAGCAGGTGGCGTACGCGCGCGTGGTCACCGACCGGGCGCTGTTCGCCTGGCTCGCCGACGTGTACGTCGACCCCTCGGTCCGCGGCAAGGGCGTCGGTACGGCGATGATCGGGGCCGTGGTCGATCACCTGCGGCCGTACGGCCTGACCCGCATCCTGCTCAGCACGGAGGACGCCCACGGGGTCTACGAGAAGCTGGGCTTCCGCCCGCTGGACCAGCCGGAGAAGTGGATGCTGCGCCTTTCCGGGTGAGGCCCGTTTCGGCCACCGGCCCGCGAACGGCCAGTGATGCCTTGGGCAAGCCTCTTGACCCCGGTACGTGAGCGGCTCACCATCACCGCATGCACCTTCGGGTCACGTTCGTCGCCGCGGCGCGCAGCTCCACGCCGCTCGCGGAGCGCTTCGAGGACGACCGGCCGCTGGACCAGGCGGGCTGGGCCGAGGTGGAGCGCGTCGCGGCGGATCTGCTGCCGCTGGCCGCGGCCGAGCTGCGCTACTGCTCGCCGACGCCGCGCAGCCGAACGACCGGCGACGCCCTGGGGTACGCCCCGCTGGTCCAACTGGCGCTGCGCGACTGCGACATGGGCCGCTGGCGTGGGCTGACGCTCGGCGAGGCGATGGCCCGTGAGCCGCAGGCGGTGGACGCCTGGCTCGCCGACCCGAGCTCCACCCCGCACGGCGGTGAGTCGCTGCTGTCCTTCATCTACCGGGTCGGGGGCTGGCTCGACACCCGCCCCGTCGCCGACGGCGGCCACATCGTCGCCGTCGCCGAGCCCGCCGTGATCCGCGCCGCCCTGGTGTACGTCCTGAAGGCGCCGCCCGCGACGTACTGGAACATCGACGTACGCCCGCTGTCCACGATCAATGTCACGGGCTGGGCGGGGCGCTGGAACCTGCGCCTCGACGGCGGCGCGCCGGCTCAGTCGCTGCGGGCGTAGCCGCCGCCCTCGCGGTCGCCCTCGCGGGTGTAGTCGGTCGTGAGCAGCAGGTCCTTCGCCGGGCCGCCGACCCGCCACACGCTCCGCCAGTGGTCCGCGTCCCGCACGGTGAACTCGCCCCGGTAGAGATCCGCGGCACAGGGATGGTCGGCGACGTGCCGTCCCGAGGCCAGGTCCAGGTCGTGGAAGAGACGTCCGTCGGCGAAGCGGACGTCCGCGGTGCCGGGCCGGTCGCCCGGCAGGAAGCGCAGGGTGCGCTCGGCGGGCCGGGAGACGCCGTGCCAGGTGAACGTCCCCGTCTCCGCGTACAGCAGGCCCGCCTCCCGCAGCGGGCCGAAGTCGGCGGCGCCCTCGAACCGGCCCTCCTCGCCGCTCGCCAGGTCCAGCACGGTGCGCGTCACACGCCAGCGTCCGGCGAGGTGGGCCAGGACGTCGGGAACGGGCCAGAACTCCTCGGCCGTCGGGGGCAGCGCATCCATGCCGCCGACCCTACGCCCGCACACCGGGCTCCCCTGACGCGCTCATGCCTCCTGCCCCGCGGGTGCGGCCGCCGACGTCTCGCCCAGCGGCAGCAGCCCGCGCTCGGCGAAGACCTTCTTCGCCGCCAGGGTCGCGTTCAGCGCCCTCGGGACACCGGCGTAGACGGCGGAGTGCAGCAGCGCCTCCACGATCTGCTCCGGGGTGAGACCGACGTTCAGCGCCGCGTTGACGTGCACGTCGAGCTCCAGCTCGCAGCCGCCCAGGGCGGTGAGTATGCCCAGGGTCACCAGCTGGCGGTCGCGCGGGGCGAGGCCGGGGCGGTCGTACATCTCGCCGAAGGCCCAGGCGACGATCTGGTGGCCGAGTTCGGGGCTGACGTCGTCGAGCGAGTCGACGACCCGCTGCCCCGCCTCGCCGTCGACCCGCTTCAGGACGTCCAGGCCGTGGGTGAACCGCTCTTCGCGCGTGGTGCTCTCGCTCATCTCGACTCGTCCGTTCCCGGCCGCCGTCCGTCCAGCAGCCGTTCGTAATGGGTGATCTTGTCGTCCAGCGCGGAGGCGTTGCGCCGCAGCGCCCGGATCCGGTCCGCCAGCTCGGCGCGGTGCTCGCGCAGCAGCTCCAGCCGGTCGGCGACCGTGACGTCCCCCGCCGCCCGCAGCCGGGCGAAGCGCTGCATGTCGGCGATCGACATCCCCGTCTCGCGCAGCCGCAGCAGGAACTCCAGCCACGCCACGTCCGCCGCCTGATAGCGCCGCTGGTTCCCGGCGCTCCGCCCCACCCGCTCGATCAGGCCGGCCTTCTCGTAGTAGCGCAGCGTGTCGTGCGAGAGCCCGGTCAGCTGGGCGACCCGGGCGATGGTCAAAGTGGTCTCCCGGTCCTGCGGGAGGGGCTGTCCGCTGGTCATGAGAAAACCGTAGAACCTGGAGCACGCTCCAGGTCAAGCACCCTTCGCGATCACCCTGCGAAGTACTTCTGAGCTGCGCGGACACCGGCCACGAGGGCGTCGACCTCGTCCGGGGGCGTACGCTGCGCGCAAGGCCAACTCGCCCTGACGCGGCCTGACATCGCCGTACGGCGGCCGCGTGGAACGGACGAAGGATCTCGGCTTCTGATGCGCAGTGCCCGCGCCCGTCGGATATCCCGGCAGGCCCTCACCTTCGCGGTGGTCGGTGTGGTCAACACGGCCACGTACTACGCCCTCTACCTGCTGCTCCTGACGTGGTGTCCCTACCTCGTCGCGCACGTCCTGGCCTTCGGGATCAGCATGACCGGGTCCTTCTTCCTGAACGCGCGGTTCACCTACCGGGTCCGGCCGACCCTGCGGAAGTTCCTGCTGTTCCCGCTGACCAACGCCGCCAACTTCCTGGTCACCACGGCGGGCGTCTACGTGGTCGTCGACGTGCTGCACGCCGGCAGCCGCTTCGCCCCGCTGCTCGCCTCGGCGGTGGCGGTCCCGGTGACCTTCGTCGTCTCGCGCCTGATCATGCTGCCCGGCGCCGAGGGGGCGGAGGACCGGCCGCAGCCGCAGGTGCCGAGTGCATAGACATCCGAGCGATTGCATAAACGTGCAAGGATGCGTATAGTCATGCCATCCAGAGGAGGGTGGCATGACACTACGTGCGGCGGTGGCCGGAGCGAGCGGGTACGCGGGCGGAGAGCTCCTGCGGCTGCTCCTCGCGCACCCCGAGGTCGAGATCGGAGCCCTGACCGGCAACTCCAACGCCGGTCAGCGGCTCGGTGCGCTCCAGCCGCACCTGCTGCCGCTCGCCGAGCGGGTGCTGGAGGAGACCACCGCCGAGACCCTCGCCGGGCACGACGTCGTCTTCCTCGCGCTGCCGCACGGGCAGTCCGCCGCCGTTGCCGAGCGGCTCGGGCCGGACGTGCTCGTCGTCGACATGGGGGCCGACTTCCGGCTTGAGGACGCGAGTGCGTGGGAACGGTTCTACGGCTCCGCCCACGCCGGGACCTGGCCCTACGGCCTGCCGGAACTTCCGGGTCGCCGCGCCGCGCTGGAGGGGTCCAAGCGCATCGCGGTGCCCGGTTGCTACCCGACCGCCGTCTCCCTCGCACTGTTCCCGGCGTACGCCGCGGGGCTCGCCGAGACCGAGGCCGTGGTCGTCGCCGCGTCCGGCACCTCCGGCGCGGGCAAGGCGCCCAAGCCGCACCTGCTGGGCAGCGAGGTCATGGGCTCGATGTCGCCGTACGGCGTCGGGGGAGCGCACCGGCACACGCCCGAGATGATCCAGAACCTCAGCGCGGTCGCCGGGGAACGGGTCACCGTCTCCTTCACACCGACCCTCGCGCCGATGCCCCGCGGCATCCTCGCCACGTGCAGCGCGAAGGCGAGGCCCGGCGTCACCGCCGAGACCGTGCGCGCCGCCTACGACAAGGCCCTCGCCGACGAGCCCTTCGTCCACCTCCTCCCGGAGGGGCAGTGGCCCGCGACCGCGTCCGTGCACGGCTCCAACGCCGTCCAGGTACAGGTCGCGTACGACGCCGACGCGGGCCGTGTCATCGCGATCAGCGCCATCGACAACCTGACCAAGGGCACCGCGGGCGGCGCCCTCCAGAGCATGAACATCGCCCTCGGGCTCGACGAGACCACCGGACTTTCCACGATCGGAGTCGCACCGTGAGCGTCACGGCAGCCAAGGGATTCACGGCCGCGGGCATCGCCGCCGGGATCAAGGAGAACGGCAACCCGGACCTGGCCCTCGTGGTCAACACCGGGCCCCGCCGCGCCGCCGCGGGCGTCTTCACCTCCAACCGTGTGAAGGCCGCGCCCGTCCTGTGGTCCGAGCAGGTGCTGAAGAGCGGCCAGTTGTCGGCGGTGGTGCTCAACTCCGGTGGTGCCAATGCCTGTACGGGGCCCCAGGGTTTCCAGGACACCCACGCCACCGCCGAGAAGGCCGCCGACGTGCTCGGTGTGGGCGCCGCCGAGGTCGCCGTCTGCTCGACCGGCCTCATCGGCGTCACGCTGCCCATGGGCAAGCTGCTCCCCGGGATCGACACGGCTGCCGCCCAACTCTCCGAGCACGGCGGCGAGAAGGCCGCCATCGCCATCAAGACCACCGACACCGTCCACAAGACGTCCGTCGTCACCAAGGACGGCTGGGTCGTCGGCGGCATGGCCAAGGGCGCGGGCATGCTCGCCCCCGGCCTCGCCACCATGCTCGTCGTCGTCACCACCGACGCCGACGCCGACAGCGCCGTCCTGGACAAGGCGCTGCGCGACGCCACCCGCGTCACCTTCGACCGCGTCGACTCCGACGGCTGCATGTCCACCAACGACACCGTGCTGCTGCTCGCCTCGGGCGCGTCCGGAATCACCCCGGACTACGAGGAGTTCGCCGCCGCCGTCCGTGCCGTCTGCGAGGACCTCGGCCAGCAGCTCATCCGGGACGCCGAGGGCGCCAGCAAGGACATCAGGGTCGAGGTGGTGGGCGCCGCGACCGAGGAGGACGCCGTCGAGGTGGGCCGCTCCATCGCCCGCAACAACCTCCTCAAGTGCGCCATCCACGGCGAGGATCCCAACTGGGGCCGTGTCCTGTCCGCGATCGGGACGACGAAGGCCACCTTCGAGCCGGACCGGCTCAACGTCGCGATCAACGGCGTCTGGGTGTGCAGGAACGGCGGCGTCGGCGACGACCGCGACCTCGTCGACATGCGCTACCGCGAGGTCCACATCGTCGCCGACCTCGCCGCCGGCCATCAGACGGCGACGATCTGGACCAACGACCTCACCGCCGACTACGTCCACGAGAACAGCGCCTACTCCTCATGAGCACCCGCAAGCACACCGCGCTGCCCAAGGCGCAGACCCTCATCGAGGCGCTGCCCTGGCTGACCCGGCACCACGGCAAGACGGTCGTCATCAAGTTCGGCGGAAACGCCATGGTGGACGAGGAGTTGAAGGCCGCCTTCGCCCAGGACGTCGTCTTCCTGCGGCACGCCGGCCTGAGGCCGGTCGTCGTGCACGGCGGCGGCCCGCAGATCAGCGCCGCCCTCGACCGGCACGGCATCGTCAGCGAGTTCCGGGCGGGCCTGAGGGTCACCACCGAGGACGCCATGGACGTCGTCCGCATGGTGCTGGCCGGGCAGGTGCAGCGCGAGCTGGTCGGACTGCTCAACCAGCACGGCCCGTTCGCCGTCGGCCTCACCGGTGAGGACGCCCACACCATCACGGCCACCCGCCATCGACCGCGTATCGACGGGGAGTTGATCGACATCGGCCGGGTCGGCGAGATCACCGCGATCGACACGGGGGCGATCGAGGCCCTGCTCGCCGACGGCCGTATCCCGGTCGTCTCGTCGATCGCCCGGAGCGAGGACGACGGACATGTCTACAACGTCAATGCTGATACGGCGGCTGCGGCACTCGCTGCTGCGCTGGGGGCCGAGACCCTCATGGTCCTCACGGATGTCGAGGGCCTCTACGAGGACTGGCCGCACAGCGACGAGGTGATCAGCCGCCTCACCGCCTCCGAACTGGAGAAGCTGCTGCCGGAGTTGTCCGCCGGCATGGTGCCCAAGATGGAGGGCTGCCTGCACGCCGTACGCGGCGGGGTCACGACCGCCCGCGTCATCGACGGCCGGGTCCAGCACTCGATCCTGCTGGAGATCTTCACCGACGAGGGCATCGGCACGATGGTCGTGCCCGACGAGAAGCCCGGCGAGAAGTCTGACGAGAAGCCCGGCGAGAAGTCTGACGAGAAGCCCGGCGAGAAGCAGGACCAACTGCCTGGCGAACAGGGGGAGTCGTGAGCAACCAGGAACTGACCGAGCGCTGGCAGGGCGCGCTCATGAACAACTACGGCACCCCGCGCCTGCCCCTGGCCTGCGGCGCGGGCACCCGGCTGTGGGACGCCGACGGCAAGGAGTACCTCGACTTCGTCGGCGGCATCGCCGTCAACGCACTCGGCCACGCCCACCCGGCCGTCGTCGACGCCGTCTCCCGGCAGATCGCCTCCCTCGGCCACGTCTCCAACCTGTTCATCGCCGAACCGCCCGTCGCCCTCGCCGAACGGCTCCTGGAGCTCTTCGGCCGGGACGGCAAGGTGTTCTTCTGCAACTCGGGCGCCGAGGCCAACGAGGGCGCCTTCAAGATCGGCCGGCTCACGGGACGTACCCACATGGTCGCCACCGAGGGCGGCTTCCACGGCCGCACCATGGGCGCCCTCGCGCTCACCGGCCAGCCCGGCAAGCAGGAGCCGTTCCGGCCGCTGCCCGGCGACGTCACCCACGTACCCTACGGCGACGCCCAGGCGCTCGCCGCGGCGGTCACCGAGGAGACCGCGCTGGTCGTCATCGAGCCGATCCAGGGCGAGAACGGCGTCGTCGTCCCGCCCCCCGGCTACCTCAAGGCGGCCCGCGCCATCACCGCCGCCACCGGCTCCCTGCTCGTCCTGGACGAGGTGCAGACCGGGATCGGCCGTACCGGGAACTGGTTCGAGTACCAGCGCCACGAGGGCGTGCTCCCCGACGTCGTGACCCTCGCCAAGGGCCTCGGCGGCGGACTGCCGCTGGGCGCCACCGTCGCCTTCGGCCGCGCCTCCACCCTGCTCCAGCCCGGCCAGCACGGGACGACCTTCGGCGGCAACCCGGTCGCCTGCGCCGCCGGGCTCGCCGTCCTCGACACCATCGCGCACGACGGACTGCTGGCGAACGTCAAGCGGCAGAGCGAGCGGCTGCGCGACGGCATCGAGTCCCTGGGCCACCCGTTGACCGGCCATGTCCGGGGAGCGGGCCTCCTGCTGGGTATCGTGCTCACGGAGCCGCTCGCACCGCAGGTGCAGCAGGCGGCTCAGGAGGCCGGCCTCCTGGTGAACGCGCCCGCTCCCGACGTCGTACGGCTGATGCCGCCGCTGACCCTCGGCGACGACGAGACGGAGGCGTTTCTCCGGGCGCTGCCCGGCGTCCTCGACGCAGCCCATGGGGAAGGACGATCCGGAGAATGAGACGACGATGAGCCAGCCGCAGGACCACGAGCACGAGCAGACCGCGGGGCCTGCCGTTCCGCAGACCCGTACCGCACGCCACCGCCGGATCGTGGACATCCTCAACCGGCAGCCGGTGCGCTCGCAGAGCCAGCTGGCGAAGCTCCTCGCCGACGACGGACTGACCGTCACCCAGGCGACGCTGTCGCGGGACCTGGACGAGCTGAACGCGGTGAAGATCCGCAACAACGACGGCGACCTCATCTACGCGGTGCCGAGCGAGGGCGGCTTCCGCACGCCGCGCGCTCCGCTGGGGGAGTCGGCGAAGGAAGAGCGGATGCGGCGGCTGTCGCAGGAGTTGCTGATCTCGGCGGAGGTCTCCGCCAACCTCGTGGTCCTGCGAACCCCCCCGGGGGCCGCGCAGTTCCTCGCCTCGGCCATCGACCAGGCGGAGTTGCACGACATCCTCGGGACGATCGCCGGTGACGACACGCTGTTGCTCATCAGCAGGGATCCGCAGGGGGGACAGGGGCTGGCGGATCACTTGCTGAGGCTGGCTCAGAAGGGCTAGCAGGCAGAGGAGTTGGCGCCCCTGCTCATCCGAGCCGGGACGCCAACCCTCCGGTGCACCGCACCTCGTCGCCCGCCGTGATGAGCAGGGCCTCCACGTCCGGCAGGCTCTCCAGCCACGCCAGGCCCGCCCGTGACCCCATCGCGAACGCGGCGGTGGCCCAGCAGTCCGCCCAGGTCAGCCGGGGGGCGACCACGGTGACCGAGACGAGGTCGGTCACCGCCGACTTCCCCGTCCGCGGGTCCACGATGTGGGCGCCGCGCTCCGCCGTGCCGGACGTGGCCACCGCCAGCTCGGCCGCACCGGCCGCCGAGATCACCGCCGCCAGGCCGCCCGGCCGCAGCGGATCGGCGATCCCGACGCGCCAAGACCGGTGCGGCTCGGGGGTCCCGGTCATCTGGACGTCCCCGCCGCCGTTCACGCTCACGCCGTTCACCCCGGCCGCCGCGATCCGCCGCGCGGCGCGCTCGGCGGCCCAGCCCTTGACGATGCCGGTCGGGTCGAGCCGTCCCTCGTACGTCGTGCTGAACCAGCCCTCGCTCACCCGCTCCGCCTCGGCCGCCAGCGCGAGCACCTCGGCGACCTCGGGATCGCAGTCGGCCACCGTCAGCTCCTTGCGGGCCAGCCGGGACACCTGGCTGTCCTCGCGGTAGGTGCTGAACACCGCGTCGGCGCGGTGCAGTGCGGCCACGGCCTCGTCGAGCGCCGCCCGCACCTCGGCCGGCTCCCCGCCGCGTACGTCGAAGGAGAAGACGGTCCCCATCACCTCCTCCGCGTGCCGCACCTCGGAGGCGGACCCCGCGGACCCGGCCACCGTGTCAGTCACCGGCCTGGTCCAGCGCGGACTGGAGCGACTTCCGGTAGCCCGTGCTGGTGTACGTGGCACCCGAGACGGCGTCGATGTCCGCGCTCCCGGCCGCCACGGCCTCCTTGTTGAGGCGGGGCACGGCGAGTTCGGTCTTCTGGCTGCTGGTGCCGCCCTCGGGCGCCCGCACCGCGTCCGCCGCGGTGACCTTGCCGCCGCTGACCGTGATCCGGACCTGGACCGGCCCGTACGGCGTCTGCGAGACCTTGCCGGTGAGGGTCCGGGACGCGGCCCCGGCGGCCTTGGAGGACGATGCCGACGGCGACGCCGAGGGGGAGGAGCCGCCGGTCTCCGTCTTCATCCGGTCCAGCGCCGACTGGAGCGACTGCTTGTACCCGGTGCTCGTGTACGTCGCCCCCGAGACGGAGTCGAACCGCGCGCTCTGCGTGGCCACCGCCGCCCGGTTGAGCCGGGGAATGGCGAGCGCCGACTTCTGGCTGCTGGTGCCGCCCTTGGGCGCCAGCACCGCCTCCGCCCCGGTGACCTTGCCGTCGCGCACGGTCAGGCGCACCTGCACGGCGCCGTACTGTGTCCGGGCCACGTCGCCGGTGACCGTGCCCGGGCCGGCGGCCTGCGCGTCGCCCTGCGCGTCGCCCCGCGCCGGCTCCTGGGCCGCGCCGCTCCGCGCTGACGCCGCGCCCGCCGCGCCCGCCGCCTCGGACTCCGGGCCCGACGCCGGCTTGAGCGACAGCAGCAGGACGACACCGGACACGGTGGCGGCGGTGACCAGCACGATGCGTCGTACCGGGTGGTTCTTCCTCATCTGGACCGTTCTCCTGACGTCGCGTGGATTGCCGTCGCTCACATCTCGAACGACTCGTGATGGATGCGGCGGGCGGGGACCCCCGCGCCGCGCAGCGCCTCGTACACCGACTGCGCGAAGCCGGGCGGCCCGCACATGAAGACGTCGTGGTCGTCGATGTCCGGGATCTTGAGCCGGAGGTTCTCCGCCGAGATGTCCGGCCGCTCGCCCTGAGGACTGTTCACCGCGTACATCAGCCGGGCCCCGCGCTCGTCGGCGATCGTGGCCAGCTCGTCCCACAGGGCCAGGTCCTGGGTGGTGTTGGCCCGGTAGAGCAGCGTCAGGTCGCCGGCCGCGCCGGGCAGCGTCTCGAACAGCGCGCGCATCGGCGTGATGCCGACGCCGCCCGCCACCAGCAGCACCTTGCCGCAGCTGCGCCGGGCCGCCGTCAGGGCGCCGTACGGGCCCTCGGCCCATACCCGCGTGCCGGGGCGCAGCTCGCGCAGCCGGCTGCTGTGGTCGCCGAGCGACTTGACGGTGATGCGCAGCATGCCGGGGCGCGGCGCCGCCGACAGCGAGTACGGGTGCGAGCTGAACCGCATGCCCGGGGCCAGGAACCGCCACCGGAAGAACTGGCCCGCCTCGGCCCCCATCCGGTGCAGCTTCCGCCCGCTGATCAGCACCGACACGATGCCCGGCGTCTCCTCGATCACCGCCTCGACCCGCATCCGGTGGCGCAGGTTGAGCCGGATCGGGGTGAGGATGCGGTACCAGAGCAGCAGCGCGGTCACCGTGCCGTACAGCCCGTACCAGAAGGTCTTCGCGGCCGGTTCGAGCGCGAAGTCGTTGCCGGTGCTGATCTGGTGCCAGAACGTCAGGAACACCGCGGCGTACGTCATCAGGTGGAGGTGGTACCAGGTGTCGTACGGCATCCGGCGCCGGAGTCCGCCGATCGACACCAGCCCGATGAGCACCAGCAGCCCGGTGCCGGCCGCGGCCTTCCCCATGTCCGGCAGTTGTTCGACGGAGTCGACGGTCTGCCGCACGATGTCGCCGAGCGACCTGCCCGCCTGGAGCGCGTAGCCCCACATGGTCAGGAAGACGTGCGCGAGGACGAGGCAGAGCGTGTAGCGGCCGCTCATCGCGTGCCAGCGCGCCACCCGGTCCGAACCCACGCGCCGCTCCAGCGCGGGCACCCGCGCCATCTGGAGCACGACCAGCGCCATGAGGTACCCGGCCAGCAGCCCGGTGATCCGGCCCGCGCCCAGGATCCTGCCGGTGTCGTCCGCGATGGACGGCGTGTTGTGCCACCAGAGCCAGAGCACCCCGGCCGCCCCCGCCCCCACACCGAGCAGCAGCGGGACGGCGGGGGAGCGGCGCGGGCGGATGCGGCGCAACGTCTGACGGCGGGCGGCACGTCCGCCCGCGAGCGTGGTGGTCACGGTTCCTCCGTGGGGACGGGACCCTTGACCCACAGATACGCGCCGGACCTGCCGCGTGTTCAGCGGTCCGCCGAGTCGAGCGCGGACTGGAGCGACCGGCGGTAGCCACCGCTGGTGTACGAGGCTCCCGACACGGCGTCGATGTCCGCACTCTGCGCGGCCAACGCCTCCTGCCGCAGCAGGGGGAGGGCGTAGCGGCTGATCGCCCGGTCCCGCGGGCTCTCGTCCGGGGAGCGCACCGCGGTGACATCGGTGAGCCTGCCGTCCTCGGTGGTCACGCGGACCTGGACGGGCCCCCAGCGGGTCTGCACCGGATCACCGGTGACGGTCCTGGTGCCGCCGTCAGTCCCGGCGGTGGCGTGCGCGGTGCCGGCCGGCACGGACGAGGGGGCGCCCATCGTCGCCGCCGGACCGGCGTGCGGCTTCAGGGCGAGCAGGAGCACCGTCCCGGTGACGGTGGCGGCGCTCGCCAGCACGATGCGGCGCAGGGGACTGTTCTTCTTCAGGGCGTGCACGACGGCCTCACAACTCTCGTACCTCCGGCGGTGTTTCGGCTCTCACAGCTCGAACGACTCGTGGTGGATGCGCCGGTCCGGCACCCCGGCCGCGCGCAGCGCCTCGTACACCGACCGCGCGAAGCCGTGCGGACCACAGAGGTACACGTCGTACCCGGCGACCTGAGGGAAGGCCGCGCACAGCCACTCGGCGGTGATGCCCGGGCGCTGTCCCGCCGGTCCGTTCAGCGCGTACAGCAGCTGCGCCCCGCGCCACCGGGCTATGGCCTCCAGTTCGCCGGCGAGGGCGAGGTCCTCTGCCGTGCGGGCGCGGTAGATCAGGGCGACCTCGCCGGGCAGCGTCTCGAACAGGGCGCGCAGCGGCGTGATGCCGACGCCGCCCGCGATCAGCAGGGACCGGTGCGCACCGGCACGGTCGGCGGTCAGCGACCCGTACGGGCCCTCCGCCCACACACGGGTGCCCGGCCGCAGTCGTGCCACGGCCGCGCTGTGGTCGCCGAGCGCCTTGACCGTGATGCGCAGCCGGTCGGGGCGCGGCGGCGCGGACAGCGAGTACGGCGTCGACGTCCAGCTGGTCCCCGGTGCGAGGAACCGCCAGCGCAGAAACTGCCCCGGCCGCGCGCCCAGTTCGTCCAGCCGCCGCCCGCGGACGGCGACCGAGTACACGCCCGGCGCCTCCTGGTGCACGGACTCGACATGAAGCCGGTGGCGCCGGTTCAGCCGCACCGGGGCGAGGATCCGGAACCAGCAGACCAGGCCCGCGTCGCCCAGATACAGGGCGTACCAGAAAGCGGTCGCCACACGGTTGCCGGTGAAGTCGCCGCCCAGCCCAACCTGGTGGCCGAAGGCCAGGAAGACCGCGGCGTACGTGAGGAGATGGACGTAGAACCAGAACTCGTGGCTGACCCGGCGGCGCACGGCCCGCGCCGAGACGAACCCCACCGTGAGGAGGGTGGCCGTCGCGGCGGTGGCCTTGAGCATGTCGGGCAGGTGGACGACCGCGAGCGCCTCGCCGAGGAGCGAGGTGCGGTCCTGCACCGAGTAGCCGGCGACGATCAGCGCGACGTGCGCGAGCAGCAGGCACACCGTGTACCGGCCCGCCATTGCGTGCCAGCGCGCCACCCGGTCCGAGCCGACGCGCGACTCCAGCAGCGGCACCCGGGCCATCAGACCCACGAGCACCGCGCAGGCGTACCCGCACAGCAGACCGGTGATCCGCCCGGCCCCGGTGAACCAGTCCGCCGCACTCACCACCGGGCCGGTGTCCGCCCACCACAGTGCGATCACGGCGGCCGCCCCGGCCCACAGCACGGCGAGCACGGGGCCGGCCGGTGAGCGCCGCCGCGAGGTCGGCCGTGAGGCAGGCGCCGTGCTCGCCGCGTGCCGCTCGTGCACGGTGGTCATGAGTGCGTCCCTTCGTCCGTCCGCCAGGTACGCAACTGTGCGGGGCGAACTTCTGAGGGACCTCTGAGCGGGCGCCGTACCGGTCCCGCCCGGTGCCACTCAGAGGAAACTCACAGCTCCCGGCGCCGCCGGACGCCCGGAACAGGGGCGATGCTGGAAGACGCGATGAACACCACCCGCTCCGGCCGCCCCGCCCTCACCCGCCCCGACGGCACCCCGCTGCGCGTGCTCGTCGTCGATGACGACCCCGACCTCGCCGAGGTGCTCACCGGCGCCCTGCGCTACGAGGGCTGGGAGGTGCGCGCGGCCGGCGACGGAGCCGGCGCGGTGCGTGCCGCCCGTGAGCTGCTGCCCGACGCCGTCGTCCTCGACGTGATGCTGCCGGACACCGACGGCTTCGCCGTGCTGCGCGAACTGCACACCGTGAAGCCGGACGTGTGTGTGCTCTTCCTCACCGCGCGGGACGCCGTCGAGGACCGCATCGCGGGCATCACCGCGGGCGGCGACGACTACGTCACCAAGCCGTTCAGCCTGGAGGAGGTCGTCGCCCGGCTGCGCGGACTGCTGCGGCGAGCGGGCATGGCCCGGCAGCTGGAGGAGGGGGCGCGGCTGGTCGTCGGCGACCTGGCCATGGACGAGGACACCCGCGAGGTGACCCGGGCCGGCGCGCTGATCGAACTGTCGCCGACCGAGTTCGAGCTGCTGCGGTTCCTGATGGGCAACCCGCGGCGCGTGCTGAGCAAGGCGCAGATCCTCGACCACGTGTGGTCCTACGACTTCGGCGGCCGCGCCCATGTGGTCGAGCTGTACATCTCGTACCTGCGCAAGAAGGTGGACGCGGGCCGCGAGCCCATGATCCACACGGTGCGCGGGGCCGGGTACGTGCTCAAGCCGGTGGTCGTGTGACCGCCGCCGGCACGGAACGTGACCGTCGGCCGCGTCTGCCTCTGCGTCTCCGTCTGCGCCTGCCCCGCCCCCGGACCCTGCGGGCCCGGCTCACCGCCGGGCTGGTGGTGCTGCTGGCGGTGAGCTGCGCGGCGGTCGGGGTGGCCGCCGTGGTCGAGCTGGGCGGCTTCCTCACCGAGCGCCTCGACCAGCAGCTCGCCCAGGTCGGCACCCGGTTCCCGGCGAGCCTGGAACACCACGGGCGGCTCCCGGACGACCACGACGGCGACGAGTACGGCGACACCCGCAGACAGGCCCCCGGCACCTTCGCGGCCCGTCTGGTGAACGGAAGGGTCACCAACAAGGCGCTCGTGCGCCCCGACGACCTCACCGCGAACCTGGGCGTGCGCCTGACCGGCCAGGACGGGACACGGCTCGCCCGGGTCCCGGTCGACGGCCGGGCACACACCGTCGACCTCTCCGCCCTGGACCACTACCGGGTCCTCGCCGCGCGGGGACTCGACGGGGACGTGCTGATCGTCGGCCTGCCGCTGGAGCCGGTGGAGGCCGCGGTGCACCGCCTGGAACTGGTCGCGGCGTGCGTCTTCGGCCTGGCCCTCGCCGCGGCCGGAGTCGCCGGAGCCGTGTGGGTGCGCTGGTCGCTGCGGCCGCTGAGCCGGGTCGCCGACACCGCCGTCCGGGTCAGCGAACTCCCGCTCGCCAGCGGGGAGGTTGCCCTGCCGGCACGGGCACCGGAGTCCGACCCGCGCGGCGAGGTCGGCCGGGTCGCGACCGCCTTCAACCGCATGCTGGGCCACGTCGAGGACGCGCTGACCAAACGCCACGCCAGCGAGGAGCGGCTGCGCGGCTTCGCCGCCGACGCCAGCCACGAGCTGCGCACCCCGGTCGCCTCGGTCCGCGGCCACGCGGAGCTCGCCCTGCTGCATCCGGGACCGGTGCCGCCCGAGGTCACCCGGGCGCTGGAGCGCATCGCCGCGGAGTCGTCCCGGATGGGCAAGATGGTCGACGAGATGCTGCTCCTGGCCCGGCTGGACGCCGGCCGCCCCCTGGAGCGTCACCCCGTCGACCTCACCCGCCTCGTCCTGGACGCCGTCACCGACGCCCGCGCCGCCGGCCCCGGCCACCACTGGACGCTGGAGCTCGCCGAGGAACCGGTGACGGTGACCGGCGACGCCCATCGCCTCCAACAGGTGTTGGCCAACCTGTTGGCCAACGCGCGTTCGCACACACCCGTGGGCACGACGGTGACCGTGTCCCTGGAGACCGACGACACGACCGACGGCATGACCGACCGCACCACGGTCCGGCTCGACGTCCACGACGACGGCCCCGGCGTCCCCGCGGACGTCCGGCCCGGGGTCTTCGAGCGCTTCACCCGAGCCGAACACCGCCGCCGTGCGGACGCCACCACCGGCGGCGGGGCCGGACTGGGGCTGTCGATCGTGGCCGCGGTGGTCGAGGCGCACGGCGGGAGCGTGGGCCTGACGAGCCGGACGGGCGCGACAACCTTCACGGTGCGGCTGCCCGGGGACGGCGGTCTCAGTACTGCGTGATCGCCGTCGTCCCGCTCTCCGTGCCGATCGCGATGTGCGGCTTCGACGACGGGTTCGCCCACGCGAGGACGGCGCGCATCGCGTCCGCCGGGACCGACACGCAACCGGCCGTCGCCGCCTCGCCGTTGACGTGGAGGAAGATGCCGGCGCCGCGGCCGCGCACCGGCCGGTCGTAGTTGAAGCCGATGACGAGGGCGTGGGCGTACTGCTCCGCGTACGTGATCAGGTGCTCGGACTCGGCGGCGCGGCAGTCGGCCGGGCGGGGCTCGCTCCAGCGGTTGTAGGAGCGGGAGTCGTTGTCCTGGCACCACCAGGACTCCTCGTGCACCGGCCGGTACGCCACGCTCGTGCCGGCCGGTGCCGCCTTGATGCCGAAGGCGAACGGGAGGTCGTACAGGCCGGCCGGGGTCGTGTTGGTGCCCTGCTTGCGGGCGGTGCCCTCGACCAGGCCCTTCGCGCCGAAGCGGGCGGTGGCCGAACCGGCCTTCACCCACTGCCCGTCGCGCAGGTCCCACCAGGTGACGGTGCCCGACGTCGCGTCGGCGTGCGGCGCCTGAGCGGTGATCAGCTGGGTGCCGCCCCCGGTGTCCGCCAGGCGGGCGGGCAGCGGGGCCGGGCCGGCGCCGGGCGCGGCACCGAGCACGAGGAGGGACGCGGACACGACGGCGGCGACGACACCTGGGCGCATGGCTCAGACGGTAGACGGCGGCAGCGGCAACGGCAGCCCGGGTAGGCCGTCCAGGCTGGCGGCGATGTGTTCCTTCTTCTGGAAGTACGCGCTCAGCGAGGCGTCGTCCTCGCGCGCGAAGCGCTTGCCGTGCAGATCGCGGTCCGTCTCGTACGCCATGAAGGGCACCGCGTAGCCACAGGTGTCCCGGACGAGCTCGGCGCGCACGACGATGATCGCGCGCAGCCCGTGCGGCGTCGGGTCGATGTCCGGGAAGCGCGCGAGCAGGTCCGGGAAGCGCGGGTCGTCACGGAAGACCGGCTCGCCACGCCCGTGCACCCGCACGATGTTCGGCGGCCCCTGGAAGGCGCACCACATCAGGGTGATCCGGCCGTTCTCCCGGAGGTGGGCGACCGTCTCGGCGTTGGACCCGGCGAAGTCGAGGTACGCGACGGTCAGCTCGTCGAGGACCACGAAGGAACCCTTGAGGCCCTTGGGGGAGAGGTTGACGGTGCCGTCGCCGGAGAGCGGCGCGGTGGCGGTGAAGAACACGGGCTGGTTCTCGATGAAGGTGCGGAGCCTGCCGTCTATGCGTTCGTAGGTCTGTCCCATGGCGACGAGTATCGGCGCGCCGCGCCGGACGGGAAAGATTGACGAATCATGCAGGGTGCTGCATACTCATGCATAACAGCGAATGCACTGTGAGGAGAAACCCGTGACCGAGCGCGTCGTACTCGCCTACTCCGGCGGTCTGGACACCTCCGTCGCCATCGGCTGGATCGCCGAGGAGACGGGCGCCGAGGTCATCGCCGTTGCGGTCGACGTCGGCCAGGGCGGCGAGGACCTGGACGTCATCCGCAAGCGCGCCCTCGCGTGCGGTGCGGTCGAGGCCGAGGTCGCCGATGCCAAGGACGAGTTCGCCGACGAGTACTGCCTGCCGGCGATCAAGGCCAACGCCCTGTACATGGACCGCTACCCGCTGGTCTCCGCCCTCTCCCGGCCGACGATCGTCAAGCACCTCGTCGCCGCCGCCCAGAAGCACGGCGCCACCACGGTCGCCCATGGCTGCACCGGCAAGGGCAACGACCAGGTCCGCTTCGAGGCCGGCATCGTCGCCCTCGCCCCCGACCTGAAGTGCATCGCGCCGGTCCGCGACTACGCGATGACCCGGGACAAGGCGATCGCCTTCTGCGAGCAGAAGCAGCTCCCGATCGCCACCACCAAGAAGTCCCCGTACTCCATCGACCAGAACGTCTTCGGACGCGCCGTCGAGACGGGCTTCCTGGAGGACATCTGGAACGCGCCGATCGAGGACATCTACGAGTACACCGCCAACCCGGCGCAGGCCCGTGAGCCCGACGAGGTGATCATCACCTTCGAGGCGGGCGTCCCGGTCGCCATCGACGGCAAGCCCGTCACCGTCCTGCAGGCCATCCAGCAGCTCAACGAGCGCGCCGGCGCCCAGGGCATCGGCCGGATCGACATGGTCGAGGACCGGCTCGTGGGCATCAAGTCCCGTGAGGTGTACGAGGCTCCGGGCGCGATCGCCCTGATCACCGCCCACCAGGAGCTGGAGAACGTCACCGTCGAGCGCGAACTCGCCCGCTACAAGCGGCAGGTCGAGCAGCGCTGGGGCGAACTGGTCTACGACGGCCAGTGGTTCTCGCCGCTCAAGCGCGCCCTGGAGGGCTTCATCGACGAGGCCAACCAGCACGTCTCCGGCGACATCCGGATGACCCTGCACGGTGGCCGCGCGGTCGTCACAGGACGGCGCTCGCAGTCGTCGCTGTACGACTTCAACCTCGCCACCTACGACACCGGCGACACCTTCGACCAGGCCGCGGCCAAGGGCTTCATCGACATCTACAGCCTGTCGTCGAAGATCGCGGCCAAGCGGGACCTGGCCTAGGCCGCGTCATTGGCAGGGCAGCCGCCTCCTCACCTGGAAGGGTGGGGAGGCGGTGGCACATCACTAGTCTTCGAGGAGCAACGCAGTGAGCAGCAACAGCGGTGACGTACGGCTCTGGGGCGGCCGTTTCGCCGACGGCCCCGCCGAGGCCCTGGCGAAGCTGTCCGCGTCCGTCCACTTCGACTGGCGGCTCGCGCCCTACGACATCGCCGGTTCGCGTGCCCACGCGCGCGTGCTGCGCACGGCGGGGCTGCTCACCGAGGACGAGCTGACGCGCATGATCGCGGGGCTCGACCAGCTGGAGGCGGATGTCGCCGACGGCTCGTTCGCGGGCACGATCGCCGACGAGGACGTGCATACGGCCCTGGAGCGCGGTCTCCTGGAACGCCTCGGCCCCGACCTGGGCGGCAAGCTGCGGGCGGGCCGGTCACGGAACGACCAGGTGGCGACCCTGTTCCGGATGTACCTGCGGGACCACGCCCGGATCATCGGCGCGCTCGTCGCCGACCTCCAGGAAGCGCTGATCGGCCTCGCCGAGGCCCACCCGGACGTGGCCATGCCCGGCCGCACCCACCTCCAGCACGCCCAGCCCGTCCTCTTCGCCCACCATGTGCTGGCCCACGTGCAGTCCCTGTCCAGGGACGCGGAGCGGCTGCGCCAGTGGGACGAGCGCACAGCGGTCTCCCCCTACGGCTCCGGCGCCCTCGCCGGCTCCTCGCTCGGCCTGGACCCGGAGGCGGTCGCCCGCGACCTCGGCTTCGAGCGCGGCAGCGCCGGCAACTCCATCGACGGGACGGCGTCGCGTGACTTCGCCGCGGAGTTCGCCTTCATCACCGCGATGATCGGCGTGAACCTCTCCCGGATCGCCGAGGAGATCATCATCTGGAACACGAAGGAGTTCTCCTTCGTGACGCTGCACGACGCGTTCTCCACGGGCTCGTCGATCATGCCGCAGAAGAAGAACCCGGACATCGCGGAGCTGGCGCGCGGCAAGTCGGGCCGCCTGATCGGCAACCTGACGGGCCTGCTGGCGACGCTGAAGGCGCTTCCCCTCGCCTACAACCGCGACCTCCAGGAGGACAAGGAGCCGGTCTTCGACTCCTGCGACCAGCTCGAGGTGCTGCTCCCCGCCTTCACCGGCATGATCGCGACCCTCACGGTCAACCGCGAGCGCATGGAGGAACTGGCCCCGGCCGGCTTCTCCCTCGCCACCGACATCGCCGAGTGGCTGGTCAAGCAGGGAGTGCCCTTCCGGGTGGCCCACGAGGTCGCCGGCGAGTGCGTCAAGGTCGCCGAGGCCGAGGGCAAGGAACTGGACGACCTCACGGACGGGCAGTTCGCCAAGATCTCCGCCCACCTCACCCCCGAGGTCCGCTCGGTCCTCAACGTCCCCGGCGCGCTGGCATCCCGCGACGGACGCGGAGGCACGGCGCCGAGCGCAGTCGCCGTACAACTGGCGGAAGTGAAGGCGGAGCTGGCGACCCAGCGGACGTGGACGACGGCCAGGTGACCCGACCCGGGTCCACTCCGCAGGAATGGACCCGCAGGAATGGAACCGCTCATCGCGGTTACGTTGGTCTCGAGTCGTAAGGAGTCGTCGACCGAACGGAGCCCGTGATGCCCTTTGCACGTCTTGCCTCAGCGACGACTCCTACATGCCATATCGGCCTGGGGCTCGCCGCTGTCGGGCGTCCCGGGTACATCAATCTCGGGCGGGAGCGCGACCTCCCGCCGGAGCGCAGTGTCGCGGCGCTGCGGGAGCGTACGCACGAACTGCTCGACGCCGCCTACGCGCAGGGCGTGCGGTACTTCGACGTGGCCCGGTCCTACGGGCGTTCGGAGGAGTTCCTCGCCGAGTGGCTGGGCGCGCACCCCGAGGTCGACGACGTCGTCGTCGGGAGCAAGTGGGGGTACACCTACACCGCCGACTGGTCCACCGACGCCGAGCGGCACGAGGTCAAGGACCACACGCCGGCGACGTACGAGCGGCAGCGGGTCGAGACCGACGCCCTCCTCGGTGACCGGCTCGACCTCTACCAGATCCACTCCGTGACCCCGGACAGCCCCGCGCTCACCGACGCGAAGCTGCACGCGCGGCTCGCCGAGGCCGCCGCCGAGGGGCTGAGCATCGGGTTCTCCACCAGCGGGCCCGCCCAGGCCGACGCGATCCGGGCCGCGCTCGCCGTGACCGTCGACGGCGAGCCCCTCTTCCGTACGGTGCAGTCGACGTACAACGCTCTGGAGACCTCGGCCGGGCCCGCGCTCGCCGAGGCGCACGACGCCGGGCTGACCGTCATCGTCAAGGAGGGCATGGCCAACGGGCGGCTCGCCGACCCGCACGCTCCCGCGATGCTGAAGGCCGTCGCGGAGGAGACCTCCCTCGGCTGCGACGCCGTCGCGCTCGCCCTGGTCCTGCGCCAGCCGTGGGCCGGCGTCGTCCTCTCCGGCGCGGCGACCGCCACCCAGCTCGCCTCCAACCTCCACGCGGCCGTCGTCGACCTGGACGACGACCAGCTCGCCCGCCTCGCCTTGGTGGTGGAGGAGCCGCGCGCGTACTGGGAGCGGCGCGGACAGCTGCCCTGGCACTGACGACCTGATCGGATCGACGCCCGTGGTGAGTCGCCCGTGCGCTACGGGCGGGCTGGGAGCGGCGGCTCAGTATCTGTTCGTACGCCGTTAGGGCCTGTCGTTTGGATCATCCCGGCGTCGCGTCGAGAAGTACCGCACCTCACAGCCGGCCTGATCCAAACGACAGACCCTAGCTCACCCTGCCGAGGCCGCTGCTGGACATGCGGCTGTTCCGCGTGCGCGGCTTCAGCGGGCGGTCCTCGCCGATCTGCTCACCGTGCTCGGCATGTCCGGACGGCCCGCCGCCGTCGGTGCGGTGGCCGCCGGTCTGGTCGCGGGGCGTGCGGCCCGCCGTTTCCCGGTGCGGGCCGTGGTCCACGGTGGCCTCGCCACGGTGGGCCTCGCGCTCGCCACGCTGACGGTGCTCGGCCGGTCGACGGGCTGTCCGTTCCTCGGCACCGTGCACCTGGTCGTGGGCGGCGTCGGCGGTCTCGGAGACGGCGTACGACCTGGGCGCCGCCCTCGGCGTCGCCCTGCTGGGCTCGATCGTGACGGGCGCCTACCGAGGCTTCGACGCCCCGCCCGGAACCCCGGCTAGCGGCCACGAGTCACTCGGCGGTGCCGTGGAAGCGCGGCCCACCTGCCCCCGCCGACCGCCCAGGCCCTCCTGGACGCCGCTCGCGAAGCCTTCCTCCACGGCCTCCAAACGGCCTCGGCCGCAGGCGCCCTGATCCTCCTGGCCCCAACGGCAACGACCTGGCTCCACCTGAAGAACGAGGCCCTCAAGGGCGCCGACTGACCAAAACCGGTCAGGGCAGTACCGGCAAGGGGCGCGGGGAACCGCGCGCCCGGCCACAACGCACCCGCGCGGAAAACCCGACCGGACCTGGCACGGAACCGAAACTCACCCGCACCAAATCCCGGCCCGACCGCCGGAGGTACTACGCCGCCTTGGCCTTCGTCGCGTACACATCCACGTACTCCTGCCCCGACAGCCGCATGACCTCGGCCATCACCGAGTCCGTCACGGCGCGCAGGACGTAGCGGTCGCGGTCCATGCCGTCGTACCGCGAGAACTCCATGGGCTCGCCGAAGCGGACCGCGACCCGGCCGGGGCGCGGGAAGCCGGCGCCGCCCGGCTGGAGCTTGTCCGTGCCGATGATGGCGAACGGGACGACCGGCGCGCCGGTCATCAGCGTCAGGCGCGCGATGCCCGTACGGCCGCGGTAGAGGCGGCCGTCGGGGGAGCGGGTGCCCTCCGGGTAGATGCTGAAGACCCTGCCCTCCTCCAGCACCCGGCGGCCGGTCATCAGCGCCGCGACACCGCCACGGCCGCCGTCCCGGTCGACCGGGATCATGCCGACGCCGGTGAAGAACCAGGCCATCACGCGCCCCTTGACACCCTTGCCGGTGACGTACTCGTCCTTGCCGATGAAGAAGACCTGCCGGTCGCAGAACAGCGGCATGATCATCGAGTCGATGAACGTGAGGTGGTTGCCGGCGAGGATGACCGGGCCGTCCCCGGGGATGTGCTCCACGCCCTCCACCTGTGGGCGGAACATCAGGCGCATGATCGGACCGAGCACTGCCTTGATGAGCGCGAAGCGGGACAACGGGTCCTCCGATGTCGAGGGTCGGTATGAGTATGTGCAGGTGAGGACGATACTCGCGGGTCCGGGTGAAGCGCACATCGGGCACGTCCGGTTCACCCAGGTCTTACGTACTGTTGACGCGGGTTTACCTGCGGTGCCGTGACGAAGCGCGTTCGTCACCCAGTGGTGGCGATGTGACGGACATCGCGCGCGGAAGGCCGCCGATCGGCCGTCCGCGGGACTGAGACAGCGTCATGGACCAACCGGACTTCCGTACGCCTACCCCGCCTTCGGTACGTCACGTCACATCACCCTCATGTTCGGGCCGGGGTCTCCCGCCGGCCACATCCGCCCGCCTACGATCGGCCCGCAGTAACGGGTGGGACACAGGAGGACGTCGATGGAAGCGCACGAGTCGAACGAGGACCAGACGCACGGGACCGGGCGGCGCAGGCTGCTCGGCGCCGCGGTGCTGGGAGCGGGCGGAGCGGTCCTCGGACTGCCCGGAGCCGCCCGGGCCGCCGGTGCGCGGGCGGCCGCACAGGCGGACGGCGGGCTGAAGAGCCTGCCCGTGCCCACGATCATCGGGCACCGGGGTGCCAGCGGCTACCGGCCCGAGCACACCTTCGGCTCGTACCAGCTGGCCCTCGACCTCGGCGCCGACATCGTCGAGGCCGGCGACCTGGTGCCCACCAAGGACGGTCACCTGGTCTGCCGCCACGAGCCGGAGATCGGCGGCACCACGGACGTCGCCGACCACCCGGAGTTCGCCGACCGCCGGACCACCAAGGTCCTCGACGGCGTCTCCGTCACCGGCTGGTTCACCGAGGACTTCACGCTCGCCGAGCTGAAGACGCTGCGCGCGATCGAGCGCATCCCGGCCAACCGCCCGCACAACACCCTCTACAACGGGCGCTGGGAGATCCCCACCTTCGAGGAGGTCCTGCGCTGGCAGGACGAGCAGACCCGCCGGCGCGGCAAGCAGGTGTGGATCTACCCCGAGACCAAGCACCCCACCTACTTCCGGGGGCTCGGCCTCGGCGTCGAGGAGCGGGTGGCGAAGCTGCTGCACAAGTACCGCAAGGACCAGCGGAACTCGCCGGTCATCCTGCAGTCCTTCGAGCCGACCAGCATCCAGCGGCTGAACACGCTGGTCGACAACCCCCTGGTCGTGCTGCTCTCCGCGGCCGGCAGCCGCCCCTGGGACTTCGTCGAGGCGGGCGACCCGCGCACGGTCGCCGACCTCATCACCCCGGGGGGCCTGCGCGAGATCGCCGGGTACGCGCAGGGCATCGGCCCGACCCTCGACCTGGTCGTGCCGAAGAACGCCGACGGCACCCTCGGCACGCCGACCACGCTCGTCGCCGACGCCCACAAGGTGGGCCTGGTCCTGCACCCGTACACGATGCGCAACGAGAACCCCTTCCTGCCGAAGGAGTTCCGCAAGGGCACGGACGCGGACGGCTACGGCAACTCCTTCGGGGCCTTCCAGAAGTACTTCGAGACCGGCATCGACGGCGTCTTCACCGACAACCCGGACACCGGTCTGCTCGCCCGCGCCGACTTCGTCAACGGCTGAGCCCCCGGTCGCCGTTCGGGGTGACGTAAGGCCGCTCCGGCAACCCGCCGCCGGGGCGGCCGCGTCGTTCCGCACATGACGCACGACCTGGTTGCCGCCCTGCGCCCGCTGCTCACCGCGGAGGCCGCCGCCGAGGCGTACGCCGCCGGAAGCGAACCCGGCGACCTGGAACAGGCGGTCTGGCTGCGCCTCTTCGAGCGCCTGCACACGGACGGGCCACCGCTCGAGGACCCGGTCGCCTGGCTGCGCCGGGCCGTGCGCATCGAGGCGCGCCGCAGCCGCCGTACGTCCCGGCGCGAGCGGCCGTACGACCATGAGCCCGCCGCCGACGGCGGGGCGGGGCCCGAACAGGTGGTCCTCACCGCCGCCCGGCACCGGGCGCTGCGCGAGGCGGTGCGCCGGCTGCCCGGACGCTGCCCGCGCCTGGTGGAGGCCCTGCTGTCCCCGCAGGACCTCACCTACCGGGAGATCGCGGGGGAGTTGGGCATGGCGCAGGGCAGTCTCGGCCCCGAGCGCTCCCGGTGTCTGAGCTGTCTTCGCAGACTGCTCACCCCGGAGGTTGCGACCGGTGAAGTGCGGGGATAGGAGTGGGGGACGACAGGCCATCAGATGAGCGGGAGGCGTGCGCACATGGGTATGAGCGTGACCATCTCGGCGGCGACCGGACAGGACGCGGAGCAGATCTTCCGGCTCCAGTACCTGTGCTTCCAGAGCGAGGCGGCGCTGTACGGCAACTACCGCATCGACCCGCTCGTGCAGACCCTCGACTCGGTCCGCCAGGAGGTCGCGGCCGACTGCGTGTTCGTGGCCCGGCTCGGCGAGGAGGTGGTCGGCTCGGTGCGCGGCACGGTCACCGAGGACGGCGCGGCCTCCATCGCCCGGCTCTGCGTCCACCCGCGACTCCAGGGGCACGGCATCGGGGCACGGCTGCTGCGCGCCGTCGAGGCGGCCCTCGCCGAGGAGCGCGGCGCCACGATGTTCCGCCTGCACACCGGCCACCGCAGCAAGGGCAATCTGCGGCTGTACCGGCGGGTGGGCTACGAGACGGTGGGCACGTCGGAGGGGGCCGACGGCGTCCCGATGATCGTGCTGGAGAAGCCCGCGGGGACGTACGCGACGACCGCCTGACGGGCCCTACTGCTCGGCGGTCCCGGTCGTGCCGCGCGAGGTGCGCAGCCAGTACAGGGCCGACAGCGGCAGCAGCACCGGGATGAACACGTACCCGGCGCCGTAGTCGGACCACACGGTCGCGTCCGGGAACGCGGAGGGCTCCACCAGCGTCCACGTGCCGACGGCCAGCACGCCCGCCAGCTCCGCCGCGCAGCAGATCCGCGCGGCGCGGCGGGCGGTCGCGCCGCCGCGCACCAGGGAGTACGTGATGAACCCGTACACGACGCCCGCGACGGCGGACAGCGTGTAGGCGAGCGGCGCCCGGCCGAACTCGGTCGCCATCTGGTAGACCGAGCGCGACACGGCGCCGACGACCATCACGCCGTAGAACCAGACGAGCACCATCCCCGGCCCGCTGACGAGCCGTGTGCGGGCGGGAGTTCCCTCCGTGGCGGTCATCTCAGCCTCCCCAGATGTCGAAGAGCCGCACCTCGAGCACGGCCAGCACCACGCCGCCGGCGGCGACGGTCACCGATCCCCAGCGCGTGCGCTCGGCCAGCGACATGAAGCCCGCCGCCGGGACGCAGGCGAAGGAGCCCAGCAGATACGCCACGAAGATGGTCGTGCCCTGTTCCGGCTTCCCGCCCCGGGCCAGCAGTACGAGGCCGGTCACCAGCTGGACCACGGCCAGTAGCGAGACCACGGCCATGCCGATGAAGTGCCAGTCCTTGGTGGGCTGATCACGGTAGGCCGCCCAGCCGCACCAGGCGGCGAGCAGCAGCGCGGCGACCCCGGTCGCCAGCGTCAGGGCAGTGAGCATGCGGTGACCTTATTACGGGCCAAACGTCCCGATGCCGCCGCCCCCACCCGGCTCCGGGCGGAACGCACGGTTGTGGCGTCGGCCACAGGTGGCACCCAACCCGCGGGCACACAGGCGGTCGCGCCGGACGGGCGGCCGCCCCGTCCCGCACCGTGGTCCACGACTGTCCAGCATGTGGACCGCTCTGGCCTTCTTGAGCCATACATCTGTTTTACTGATCGCATGACCACGACGAGCAGCCGCATCCTTGCGACCGAGGCGACCATGACGCCCGGTGTCTGCTGTATGTGTCGTACGCGTCGAATGTGCGCCTTCTAGAGGGCCCCCGCACCATCTGAGCCTCGCGCCCCGAAGCGAGACGTCGTGGCAGTCCGTACGCGTCCTGTGACGCACGACGTACGAGACATGAGACATCTGTTCTCGCCGGTTCCATCGCAGACGACAGAACCGTGCCGCGCCCCCCGACCGCATGCCCCCGTGTCCGGGCACAGCCACGCCCGCGCACTCGACAGTGACGGAAACCCAGTGATCACCACATCGGGCCTGACCAAGGTCTACCGCACACGCGGCCGCGAGGTCACCGCCCTCGACGGCGTCGATCTGCACGTCCGCGAGGGAGAGGTGTACGGCGTCATCGGCCAGTCCGGCGCCGGCAAGTCCTCGCTGATCCGCTGCGTCAACCTGCTGGAGCGCCCGACCTCCGGCACCGTGACCGTGGCCGGGCAGGACCTCACCGCCCTCGCCGGCCGCGGCCACCGCGCCGGCAGGGAACTCCGCCAGGCACGCAGCCGGATCGGCATGGTCTTCCAGCACTTCAACCTGCTGGCCTCCCGGACCGTCCAGGACAACATCGAGCTGCCGCTGGAGATCCTCGGCAAGTCGGGCGCCGAGCGCTCCCGCAAGGCGCTCGAACTGCTCGACCTGGTCGGCCTCGCCGACAAGGCCAAGGCCTACCCGGCCCAGCTGTCCGGCGGCCAGAAGCAGCGTGTGGGCATCGCCCGCGCCCTGGCCGGCGACCCCAAGGTCCTGCTGTCCGACGAGGCCACCAGCGCCCTCGACCCGGAGACGACCCGCTCGATCCTCCAGCTGCTGCGCGACCTGAACCAGCAGCTCGGCCTGACCGTCCTGCTCATCACCCACGAGATGGACGTCGTGAAGTCGATCTGCGACTCCGCCGCGCTCATGGAGAAGGGCCGCATCGTCGAGTCCGGCACCGTCAGCGAGCTGCTCGCCACCCCGGGCTCCGAGATGGCCGCCGCGCTGTTCCCGGTGGACGGCGAGCCCACCGCCGAGGACCGCACGGTCCTGGACGTCACCTTCCACGGCGAGGCCGCGACCCAGCCGGTCATCTCCCAGCTCTCGCGCACCTACAACATCGACATCTCGATCCTGGGCGCCGCCATCGACACCGTCGGCGGCCTCCAGATCGGCCGGATGCGCATCGAGCTGCCCGGCCGCTACGAGGACAACGTGGTGCCCGTCGGCTTCCTGCGCGAACAGGGCCTGCAGATCGACGTACTGGGCCAGGAGCCCACGCTGGTGAAGGAAGGTGCCAAGTGACCTGGTCCGAGATGCAGCCGCTGCTGTCCCAGGCCTGTTGGGACACGCTCTACATGGTCGGCTGGTCCACGCTCATCGCCGTCGTCGGCGGGCTTCCGCTCGGCGTCCTGCTCGTCCTCACGGACAAGGGCGGACTGCTGCAGAACGTCGTCGCGAACAAGGTCATCGGGCAGATCGTGAACATCGCCCGCTCGATGCCGTTCATCATCCTGATGGTCGCACTGATGGGCTTCACCCGCTGGATCACCGGGACGACCATCGGCCGCGAGGCCGCGATCGTGCCGCTCGCCATCGGCGCCATCCCCTTCTTCGCCCGCCTCGTCGAGACGGCGGTCCGCGAGGTGGACGGCGGGCTCGTCGAGGCCGTGCAGTCGATGGGCGGCAACACCTGGACCATCGTCCGCAAGGTCCTCGTCCCCGAGTCCCTGCCCTCCCTCATCTCCAGCACCACGACCACGCTCGTCGCGCTCATCGGCTACTCGGCCATGGCCGGCACCGTCGGCGCCGGCGGCCTCGGCGACATCGCCATCCGCTACGGCTACCAGCGCTTCGAGACCGAGCTGATGTGGATCACCGTCGGCATCCTCGCCGTCGTCATCTCCCTCATCCAGTTCGCCGGCGACTACGCCGCCCGCTCGCTGCACCACCGCGGCGGCCGCTCCGGCCCCACGCCGAGGCTCCGCCTGCTCAAGGCCAAGGAGCCCGCGGCCGAGGACGTGAGCCAGGCCGCCTGAGCAGCCCCTCCCCAGAACTCCCCGTCCCTCTGAGACGGGGTCGCGCCACCCCAAGGAAAGGCACTTTTCGTGCGTAACACCGCCAAGATCAGCACCGCCGTCCTCGCCGCCGGAGCCCTCGCCTTCGGGCTCTCCGCCTGCGGCTCCGGCAGCAGCTCCACCGCCTCCGACACCAGCGGCCCCCTCGTCGTCGCCGCGAGCCCCACCCCGCACGCCGAGATCCTCGACTACGTCAAGGACCACCTGGCGAAGAAGGCGGGCCTCGACCTGGAGGTCAAGGAGTTCACCGACTACATCACGCCGAACACGGCGACCGAGGACGGCTCGGTGGGCGCCAACTACTTCCAGAACCAGCCGTACCTGGACGACTTCAACGCCAAGCGCGGCACCCACATCGTGCCCGTCGTCACGGTGCACCTGGAGCCCCTCGGCCTCTACTCCCACAAGGTGAAGAAGGCCGACGCCCTCAAGAGCGGTGCGACCATCGCCGTCCCGAACGACGCCGTGAACGAGGCGCGTGCGCTCAAGCTGCTCGCCGCCAACCACCTGATCACCCTCAAGGACGGCGTCGGCAACAACGCGACCCCGCAGGACATCGTCAAGAACCCGAAGAAGCTGGCGTTCAAGGAGGTCGAGGCGGCCCAGACCCCGCGCTCCCTGGACGACGTGGACGCCGCGGTCGTCAACGGCAACTACGCCATCTCCGCCGGCCTCAAGCCCGCCAAGGACGCCCTCGTCCTGGAGTCCGCGAAGAACAACCCCTACGGCAACTTCCTCGCGGTGAAGAAGGGCAACGAGAAGGACCCGCGAGTGAAGAAGCTCGCCAAGCTGCTCACCTCGCCCGAGGTCAAGAAGTTCATCGAGGACAAGTACCAGGGCTCGGTCGTCCCGTCCTTCTGATCCGGCTCAGGGGGGACCGAACCGATGCGCAAGACCGTCATCACCGCGGCCGCCGCCGCGCTCACGCTCGCCCTCGGCCTCACCGCCTGCGGCTCGGGCTCCGGCCCGGGCCGCGGCGGGGGGAAGGACGACGCGCTCGTCGTCGGGGCCACGCCGGTGCCCGCCGGCGAGGTCCTGACGTACGTCAAGGACCACCTCGCCGCGAAGGCCGGACTCAAGCTGGAGATCAAGGAGTTCACGGACTATGTCCTGCCGAACACCGCGCTCCAGGAAGGCTCGCTGGACGCGAACCTCTACCAGAACCAGCCCTACCTCGACGACTTCAACAAGTCCAAGGGGACGGACCTGGTCCCGGTCGTCGACGCCTATCTGCCGCCCATGGGGGTCTACTCCAAGAAGGTCAGGGACGTCACGAAGCTCCGCCGCGGCGCCACCGTCGCCGTGCCCAGCGACATCACCAACGAGGCGCGCGCCCTCAAACTCCTCGCCTCCAAGGGCGTCATCACGCTCAAGGCCGGCGCGGGCACGCACGCCTCACCCGCGGACATCACCGCCAACCCCAGGCACCTGACCTTCCGGGAACTGGAACCGGCCCAGCTGCCGCGCTCGCTCGACGACGTGGACGCCGCGGTCATCAACAACAACTACGCCCAGGACGCGGGCCTCAGCCCCACCAAGGACGCCATCCTCCTGGAGTCGGCGAAGGGCAACCCCTACGCCAACCTCCTCGCCGTCAAGCGCGGCGACGAGGACGACCCCCGGGTGCGTGAACTCGCGGGGCTCCTCACCTCCCCCGAGGTGCGGAAGTTCCTCGAGGACAAGTACCAGGGCTCGGTCCTGCCCGTCGGCACCGGCTGACGGCGCGTACGCCGCGTCCGCCACGCACGGGGTCCACACCTTCACCTGGTGTGGGCCCCGTGGTGCGATTCAGTGCTTTCATGCTGCATGCTGGGCAGTTCGCAGGCCGCTCAGCAGGGCCTCGCGGTGTCCGAAGTTCCCGATGTGTACGGAGCGGCGCATGACTGGCACCTTCCCCAACATCTCCATCAGCACGGAGCGGTTGGTGCTGCGGCCCCTCGACGAGGACGACGCGGCCGCCCTGACCGAGATGATGAACGACGAGCAGGTCGGGACCTGGACCGGGGTCCCCCAGCCCTACCCCGAGGATCGCGCCCGCGCCTGGATCACGGAGTACGCGCCCACGGAGCGTGCCGCCGGCCGGGGAATCGACTTCGCGGTCACCGAGTTCCTCACCCAGCGCCTGGTCGGCATCGTCCAGCTCGCCAAGACGAACTGGCACATCCGCTCCACCGAGATGTCGTACATCATCGCCCCCTGGGCCCGCGGCGAGGGCTACGCCGCCGAGGCCGCGCTGGCCGCCGCCCAATGGCTGCTGCGCGACCAGCGGTTCGAGCGCATCGAGCTGCGCACCGCCGCCGACAACACCGCCTCCCAGCAGGTCGCCCAGAAGATCGGCTGCATCAGCGAGGGTGTGCTCCGCAACGCCTGCCTCGTGCACGTCCGCGCGGAGGACGGCACCTGGAGCGACGTCCGCACCGACTACATCGTGTGGAGCCTCCTCCCGGAGGACCTGGAGGGCGCGGGCGAGCAGCTCGCCGAGACCGGCGGCTTCGCGACCTTCTCCGACTGGAACTGAGACGAACCCGGGCCGAACCGAGGAGAAAACGGACGGAAAGCGGCCGGAAGCGGACGGAAAACGAGCCGTTCCCGACCTAACTCGAGGCGTCCTCCGACCGAACTTGAGGGAAACCCGCCCTGATTCGCCGCCGCCCCGCTGCGCACCCGACCGCTCCACCAGGTACCCTCACCAGGGCCGCCCTCGGGCCCGACCCCTGACGACCTGCGCGAACCCTGGAGACTGACGACGATGGCCGACCGGGTCACGGTGATCGGCTGGGACGGCTCACCGCTGACCGCCGCGGCACGCGCCGCCCTCTCCGCCGCCACGCTCGTCGCGGGCGCCGGCCACCACCTGGCGCTCCCCGAGGTACCGCCCGGCGCCGAGCGTATTCGCCTCGGCAGTGTCGCCCTCGCCGCCCGCCGCATCGCCGCCCACCGCGGCACCGCGGTCGTGCTCGCCGACGGCGACCCCGGCTTCTTCGGCGTCGTCCGCACCCTGCGCGCCCCCGAGTTCGGACTCGAGGTGGAGGTCGTCCCCGCCGTCTCCTCCGTGGCCGCCGCCTTCGCGCGCGCCGGCATGCCCTGGGACGACGCAGAGGTGGTCGTCGCCCACCCGCGGACCCTGCGACGCGCGGTGAACGTGTGCCGCGCCCACGCCAAGGTCGCCGTCCTCACCTCGCCCGGCGCCGGCCCCGCCGAACTCGGGCTGCTCCTGGAGGGCGTCCACCGCACCTTCGTCATCTGCGAGGAACTGGGCACCGACCGCGAACAGGTCTCCGTCGTCACCTCCGACAAGGCCGCCGACCACACCTGGCGCGATCCGAACGTCGTCATCGTCATCGGCGGTCCGTCCGCTCCGGCCGGCCCCGGCGAGAACGGCGGCTGGATCGCCGGACGCGACCCGGCGGCCGGCCCGCGCGGCTGGGTGCAGCCCGACGAGGTGTACGGCGGCGGGCTCGGCGAGGGCGAGTCGGAACTGCTGCGCGCGGCCCAACTCGCCCGGCTGGGGCCCCGCGTCGGCGACCTCGTCTGGGACATCGGCTGCGGCAGCGGCGCGTTCGCCACCGAGGCCGCGCGCGCCGGAGCCGCCGTCATCGCCGTCGACCGCAGGCCCGAGGCGTGCGCCCGCACCGAGGCGGCCGCCCGGCACTTCGGCGTCCAGCTCCAGATCGTGCCCGGCATCGCCCCGCACGTCCTGGAGGACCTGCCCGAACCGGACGTCGTCCGCGTCGGCGGCGGGGGAGCGGCCGTGGTCTCCGCGGTCGCCGACCGCCGCCCCCAGCGCATCGTCACGCACGCGGCGACCCGCGACGAGGCCGAACTCGTCGGCCGCGACCTGACCGAGCACGGATACCGGGTCGAGTGCGCCCTGCTCCAGTCCGTCGAACTCGACACCCGGGCCTGGACGGAGACCGAGCGCAACGTCGTCTTCCTGCTCAGCGGCGTCCTCCCCGACCGCGCCCCGTGATCAGGTTGTCGTACCGCTCGCGGTAGGCTGGCCGTTCGTCGTACGTCATCGGCGGCCCGGAACTTTGTTCGTCAATGTCCGGTAAGCGCGCCCGCTTTGGGGCAGGTGTGGTACGGCAGAACCGGCGAATGCGCAACGTGGCGCAGTCCACAACGGACAGTCACCCATCATGCCGCCGTGATGGCAGCGCAGCCGGGACAATGCCACTGAATGGCTTTGTCGCCTTTTCCGGACGGGTCGTTCGTGCCGCAGAGCACGCACGCTCGTTCATCACTGCGGGACGGTCGGTGCGCCGTCCCGGGTGAGCTGGTCGTAGAAGCACTAAACCGATGGGCGAGGGGTACGCATGACCGACACCGGCCAGATCCCGGGCGAGGGGCTGCCGGAGAGCGCAGGCATGGTGGAACAGCCGGGCGCTGCCGCGCACGGTGCGTACGCCTACCTCTCCGAGGCCGCCGTGGAGGACGAGGACCTGCTGCTGCCGGGCGCCCAGGGCGCCTGGGGCAACGAAGTCCCGCCGCCCACGCCCGAACCCGCTCCAGAGTTCGTCCCGGTGACGACGACGCACGAGTCGGCGGGCCGGGACAGCGGCTCCGTCGACCTCGGCGGCGTCCGTACGTCCGACGCGACGCCCCCGTCCGCCATGCCGTCGCCCATCCTCACGGCCCCGCCCGGCCCGAGCGCGCCCGCGCCCCCGCGCCGCCCGCTGCACCTCGGCCCGCCGATCCCCAACGCCGCCGCCAGCCCGGTTCGCTCGCTCGCCGACCGCGGCCCCGCGGGCGCCCCGGTACGGCAGCCGGGCCCGCCGACGGCCGGCCCCGAGTACCTCGACGCGCAGAGCACGCAGAGCGTGCAGGGCGCGGCGGCCTGGGCCGCTACACCCGTGCCGCAGGTGGGCGTTCAGGCCCCGGCCGCGGAAACGGTTGGCCCCCAGGCCGACCCCACCACCCCTCCCGCGGCGCCCGCTCCGGCCGTGCCGCAGGCGGCCGTGGTGGACGGCACGGGTACGGCGGACATGGCGCCCATGCCGACCGCCCCGGTGACGGGGACCGGGTTCGTCCCGGTCCCGCCGCAGCCGCAGGAAGCGGTCCAGCAGGTCCAGTCGGTCCAGCAGGTCTACGGGCTCGACGGCGTGCAGGGCGTGCCGGTGCCGGGGGGCGTCGAGACGCCCGAGGTCGGGCAGGCTGCCGTGGTGAGTGAAGTGGCTGACGGGGCACAGGACTTGGTGAGTGAGCCGGGGGTGGCTGCCGTGGCGCCGGAGGCCCACGTGGCGCCGGTACTTCAACCCCAGCCTCAGGAAGGCCCGCAGTTCCCGCAGCCCGCCCAGATGGTCGCCGAGCCGGATGCCGTCGCTCCGGCCCCGGAGGCCGTACCGGCGATGCCTCAGGCCGCCGTTGCGGCGCCCGAGGCCGAGGCGCCCAGCGCCGCGCAGGTCCAGGGACCGCAGTCCGCGCCCGGCCTGCTGCCGGAGCAGGGACCGGCCGTCGGCCTGGTCCCGGACCAGCGGGCCGCCGAGGACGTACCGCAGCCGCAGCAGACCGCCGAAGTCGAGCCGCCCGCCGAGGCGTTCGTGCCGCAGGCAGCGGTGATCGAGACCCAGCCGGCCGAGGCCGCGCAGCTCCAGGAGGCGGCCGCCCCGGAGGTCGAGCCCGCCGAAATCCCGCAGCCGGCACCGGTGGCAGCCGAACCAGAGGCCGTCCAGCCCCCGCCCCCGGCTGACGTCGTCGAACCGCAGCCGCAGGAAGCGCCGTTGGCAGCCGTGCCCCAGCCGGACGCGGCCCCCGCCGGCCATCCCGCCGCCGAACTCCCGCAGCCGGCACCGGAAGAGGCCCTGCCGCGGCACCCGGGCATCGCCCCCACAGCCCAGACCCCCGAGCAGCCCGAGCCCTTCGCGGCCGGGCAGCTCCAGACAGCTCCGGACACCGCAGTGAACCACCCGGCCGACGACATCGCCGCCCCGCAGACGGAGCAGCCCGAGCCGGACCCGGCGACCGCCGCGCCCGCGCCCGCGCCCGACGAGGTCACCCCCCTCCCGAGCGCCGTCCCGCTCGAACCGCACCCCGGCCAGCCGCTGGGCGAGTTCGTGCCCGTCGACGGCCAGGTGCCGACGGCCCCGCATCTGGCACCGACCCCGCCGCATCCCCTCGTCCTCCTGACCGAGGAGCAGCAGACGGAGGTGCAGCAGGCGGAGGTGCAGCAGCCGCCCGCCGCGCTGCCGGAGCAACCCGCTCAGAACGAGGCCGCTCCGGCGGCAACCGCCCCTGAGGCGGCGGCTCCGGAGGAACTGGTCCTGGAGGAAGTGGCTCCGGAGGAGACGGCCCCTGAGGTCGCCGCCCCTGACGAGCCCGTCGCCGTCGGCACGGTTCCCGCACCCCGCGAGGCCGAGCCCGCGCCCGCGGCGGCCCCGGCCGCCGCTGTCACCGAGGCGGACCCCGAAGTCGTACAGCACGCGGAGGACCTGGACACCCGGGCCGCCGAGCAGGAAGAGAGCGCGGCCCCCGTGGCAGAGGCAGAGCAGCCCGTCGGCCCGGCCGCGCCCGGTTACAGCGACGCCGAGCGCGAGGCCGTCCTCAAGGTCATCCGCGAGCGCCGCGACATCCGCAACGGCTTCCGCAGCGACCCGATCCCGCACGAGGTGCTGCTCCGCGTCTTGGAGGCCGCGCACACCGCGCCCTCCGTCGGGCACTCCCAACCCTGGGACTTCGTCGTCATCCGCTCCGCCGACACCCGGCACAGCATGCACGAACTGGCCATGCGCCAGCGCGAGGCGTACGCCAAGTCGCTGCCCAAGGGCCGGGCGAAGCAGTTCAAGGAACTGAAGATCGAGGCCATCCTCGACACCCCGGTGAACATCGTCGTCACCGCCGATCCGACCCGCGGCGGCCGCCACACCCTCGGCCGGCACACGCAGCCGCAGATGGCGCCGTACTCCGCCGCCCTGGCCGTGGAGAACCTCTGGCTCGCCGCGCGCGCGGAGGGCCTCGGCGTCGGCTGGGTCAGCTTCTTCGACGAGCGCGAGATGGTCCGCGCCCTCGGCCTGCCCGAGCACCTCGAGGTCATCGCCTACCTGTGCGTCGGCTACGTCGACGAGTTCCCGGACGAGCCCGAGCTGATGCAGGCCGGCTGGTCCAAGCGCCGCCCGCTGTCGTGGGTCGTGCACGAGGAGACGTACGGGCGTCGCGCCCTGCCCGGAGAGGAGCCCCACGACCTGCTTGCCGAGACCGTCGCGCAGATCCGCCCGCTGGACGCCAAGGCGCTCGGCGAGGCGTGGGAGCGCCAGAAGCGCATGACCAAGCCGGCGGGCGCGCTCGGCATGCTGGAGATCATCTCCGCGCAGCTGTCCGGGCTGTCCCGGCAGTGCCCGCCGCCGATCCCGGAGCCCGCGGCGGTAGCGATCTTCGCCGGCGACCACGGCGTGCACGCCCAGGGCGTCACCCCCTGGCCGCAGGAGGTCACCGCCCAGATGGTGGCCAACTTCCTCGGCGGGGGAGCGGTCTGCAACGCGTTCGCGGCGCAGGTGGGCGCCGAGGTGTGCATCGTCGACGTCGGCGTCGCCGCCGAACTCCCCGCGACCCCGGGCCTGCTGCCCCGCAAGGTCCGCGGCGGCACGTCCGACATGACGACCGGCCCCGCGATGACCCGCGAGGAGGCCAAGCAGGCCATCGAGGTCGGCATCGAGACCGCCCGCGACCTGGTCGCCGCCGGCAACAAGGCGCTGCTCACCGGTGAGATGGGCATCGCCAACACCACCGCGTCCGCGGCCCTGATCTCCGTCTTCACCGGCGCCGACCCGGCCGAGGTGACCGGTCGCGGCACCGGCATCAACGACGAGACCCTGGCCCGCAAGACCGAGGTCGTCCGCCGGGCCCTGGAAGTCCACCAGCCCGACCCGGCCGACCCCGTCGGCGTCCTCGCGGCGGTCGGCGGCTTCGAGCACGCGGCCCTGGTCGGGCTGCTCCTCGGCGGCGCCTCCCTGCGCACGCCGGTGATCCTGGACGGCGTCAGCGCCGGCGCCGCCGCCCTGGTCGCCCGGGCCATCGCCCCCGAGGTCCTCGCGGCCTGCATCGCGGGCCACCGCAGCGCCGAGCCCGGCCACGTCGCCGCTCTCAACAAGCTCGGCCTGCGCCCCCTGGTCGACCTCGACCTGCGCCTCGGCGAGGGCACCGGCGCCCTGCTCGCCCTGCCGCTGGTGCAGAGCACGGCCCGGGCGATGCACGAGGTGGCGACGTTCGACTCGGCCGGAGTGACCGAGAAGTAGCGGCAGACGCCGCGGGAGGGGTGGTCCGGTGTTCAGCAACCGGACCACCCTGTCGCACACCCGGTCGAACGCTTAAGATCCGCACGTCAGGGCCGCTTCGGAGCTGCAGCGCGCCCATCGCAGAGCAGAGCTGCACGAGGAGCCGTACCTCATGGCCGAACACCCCGCCTACCCCGTAGGCCTCCGCCTCTCCGGCCGCCGCGTGGTCGTCCTGGGCGGCGGTCAGGTCGCCCAGCGCCGCCTGCCGGCGCTCATCGCGGCGGGCGCCGACGTGCTCCTCGTCTCCCCCGAGGCGACCGCCTCCGTCGAGGCCATGGCCGACGCGGGCGAGATCACCTGGGAGCGGCGCCCGTACGCCGACGGTGACCTCGCCGACGCCTGGTACGCCCTCGTCGCCACCAGTGACCCCGATGCCAACGCGGCCGCCTCCGCCGAGGCGGAACGCCGCCGCGTCTGGTGCGTGCGCTCCGACGACGCCGACGCCGCCTCCGCCTGGACCCCGGCCACCGGCCACAGCGAGGGCGTCACGGTCGCCGTCCTCACCACCGAGGCCCGCGGCCGCGACCCCCGGCACACCGCCGCGATCCGCGACGCCGTCGTCGAGGGCCTGCGCGACGGCACCCTCGTCGCCCCGCACCACCGCACCCGTACGCCCGGCGTGGCCCTGGTCGGCGGCGGACCCGGGGACCCGGACCTCATCACCGTGCGCGGCCGCCGCCTGCTCGCCGAGGCCGACGTGGTCATCGCCGACCGGCTCGGCCCGCGCGACCTGCTCGCCGAACTCCCGCCGCACGTCGAGGTGATCGACGCCGCGAAGATCCCCTACGGCCGCTTCATGGCCCAGGAGGCCATCAACAACGCCCTGATCGAGCACGCCAAGCAGGGCAAGTCGGTCGTCCGGCTCAAGGGCGGCGACCCGTTCGTCTTCGGCCGCGGCATGGAGGAGGCCCAGGCGCTCGCCGAGGCCGGCATCCCGTGCACCGTCGTGCCCGGCATCTCCAGCTCGATCTCGGTGCCCGGCGCGGCCGGCATCCCGGTCACCCACCGCGGCGTCGCCCACGAGTTCACGGTCGTCAGCGGCCATGTCGCCCCCGACGACGAGCGCTCCCTGGTCGACTGGGCCGCGCTGGCCCGGCTGACCGGCTCACTCGTGATCCTGATGGGCGTCGACAAGATCGGCAGGATCGCCGAGACGCTCATCGCCCACGGCAAGTCCCCGGACACCCCGGTCGCCCTGGTCCAGGAGGGCACCACGGCCGCCCAGCGGCGCGTCGACGCCACCCTCGCCACCGTCGCCGAGACCGTCCGCGCCGAGGACGTACGGCCCCCCGCGGTGATCGTCGTCGGCGACGTCGTCGGCGTGGGCCTTAACCTGGGATGACGCAACCCGCCCCTGGCACCCCATCCTGGACAAGGCAGTAATCACCCCGTGGCCGAACTCATCACCATCGAGGACCCCGACGACCCGCGCCTCGGCGACTACACGGGCCTGACCGACGTCGAACTGCGCCGCAGGCGCGAACCGGCCGAGGGCCTGTTCATCGCCGAGGGCGAGAAGGTCATCCGGCGGGCCACGGACGCCGGCTACGCGATGCGCTCGATGCTGCTGTCGGCCAAGTGGATCGACGCCATGCGCGACGTCATCGACGCGAGCCCCGCTCCCGTGTACGCGGTCAGCCCGGACCTCGCCGAACAGGTCACCGGCTACCACGTGCACCGCGGCGCCCTCGCCTCCATGCAGCGCAAGCCGCTGCCCACGGCGCCCGAACTGCTGCGCTCCGCACGGCGGGTGGCCGTCATGGAGTCCGTGAACGACCACACCAACATCGGTGCCATCTTCCGCTCGGCGGCGGCCCTCGGCATGGACGCGGTGCTGCTCTCCCCGGACTGCGCCGACCCGCTCTACCGCCGCAGCGTCAAGGTCTCCATGGGCGCGGTCTTCTCCGTGCCGTACGCCCGTCTGGAGACCTGGCCGCACGGCCTGGAGGCGGTCCGCGAGGCGGGCTTCTCCCTGCTCGCCCTGACACCGGACGAGCGGTCCAAGACCCTCGACGAGGTCGCCCCGCACCGCATGGACCGCGTCGCGCTGATGCTCGGCGCCGAGGGCAGCGGGCTGTCCCGCCGCGCCCTGGACGCGGCCGACACCTGGGTGCGCATCCCCATGTCCCACGGCGTCGACTCGCTCAACGTGGGCGCGGCCGCCGCGGTCGCCTTCTACGCGGTCGCCTCGGGACGCCCACAGGAATAGCCCCCCGGCGGGGACGCCGCCGCGTAAGGCCACCTACTACTTCGGGTAGGTGCCGGGTCAGCCCTGCGCGCGTGCTTCGCGCCGCTGTGGGTCCGGCGTTGGGGATCGTGCTCGTGTGCGGGGGGCGCCGCAAGGCGACGGTCCGGTCTCCGAACCGCGTCCACGCGCGCGTGCCCCGCGACGCTACGGTCTGGCTTCGGGATTCGCGCCCGCGTGCGGGGATGCCGCGACGCCACGGTCCGTTCTCCGGGACCGTGTCCACGCGCGCGTGCTTCGCGCCGCTGTGGGTCTGGCTTAGGGTTCGCGCCCACGTGCGAAGACGCCTCGACGCTACGGTCTCCGGGACCGCGCCCCGCGCGTGTGCTTCGCGCCGCGATGGGGCTGGCTTCGGGATTCGCACCCGCGTGCGGGGATGCCGCGATGCGGCGGTCCGTTCTCCGGGACCGTGTCCACGCGCGCGTGCTTCGCGCCGCTGTGGGCCTGGCGTTGGGGATCGCGCCGCGACGCTCCGGTCCGGCCTCCGGGACCGCACTCGCGCGCGTGCTGCGCGACGCCACGGTCCGGCCTCCGCGACCGCACCCCCGCGCGCGTGCCCCGCGATGCTACGGCCCGGTCTCCGGGACCGCGCCCACGCGCGCGTGCTCCGCGACGGTGACCCGTCCGGAGCCGTCCAGGCCGCGCGCCGGACCCTCGCAGCCCTGGGCGACGGCGATGCCCAGGGCGACCAGCAGGGTCACCACGACGAACACGAACAGCCGCTGGCGCAGCAGCCGCGGGTTGGCCGGCCGCAGCCGGGTCCCCGTGGTCCGCGGCGCCGGCGGCCGCCCGGCACCGCTGCGCGGAGCGGGACGGCTCCCGCTGCCGGACCGTGCGGTGCTGTGCGACGCGGGCGTCGACCGCGCCCCGCCCGCGCGCGAGGAGACGCCGCCCCGCGACGCACCGCCCCCACGAGACGCGCTGCCGCCGCGCGAGGCACTGCTGCCGCGGGGCGCGGGCGTGTTCCCGCGCGCGGGCGTGCTGCTCCGAGGCACCGGCGTCCCCGGGGAGGACCGCGGGCCCCGCTGGGCGCGCTGCTGCTCCGGGTAGGTCCGGGTGAGCCGCCCGGTGGGCTGGTCCGCGTCGGCCGTGCGCGGCGCGGGCGGACGTACGTCGGTGAGTCCCTGCGCCTCGCGCGCCGCGATCTCCTTGAGCCTGAGCGACAGTTGGAGCGTGCTGGGCCGCTCCTCCGGGACCTTCGCCAGACAGGCCCGCACGAGCGGGGCCAGCGCGTCCGGTACGCCGTGCAGCTGCGGCTCCTCGTGGACCACGCGGTAGAGCATCACCTCGGAACTGCCGTGCCCGAAGGGCGAGTCACCGGTCGACGCGTACGCGAGGGTCGCGCCGAGCGAGAACACGTCGGTGGCGGGCGTCACCGCGGCGCCGCGCACCTGCTCGGGCGCGAGGAAGCCGGGGGAGCCGACGGCCGTGCCGACGTGGGTGAGCGTGGACGCCCCGGTCGCCCAGGCGATGCCGAAGTCGATGATCCGCGGCCCCTTCGGGGACAGCAGGATGTTGGACGGCTTCAGGTCCCGGTGTACGACACCGGCCTCGTGCACCGCCACCAGCCCCTCGGACAGCGCCGCGCCGATCGCGGCCGCCTCCGCCGCGACGAGCGGACCCTCGTCGGCGACCTTGTCGTGCAGCGAGGGACCCGGGACGTACTGCGTCGCGAACCACGGCCGGTCGGCGTCAAGATCGGCCGCCACGAGCCGCGCCGTGCACCCGCCCCTGATCCGCCGCGCCGCCGAGACCTCACGCGCGAACCGCGAACGGAACTCCTGGTCCTCCGCCAGATCGGGACGGATCACCTTGAGCGCGACCCGCTGGCCCTTGCGGTCGGAACCGAGGTAGACCACACCCATTCCGCCCGCGCCGAGCCGTCTGTGAAGCCTGAACGAGCCGACGACGCGCGGGTCCTCGCGCCTCAGGCGCATCATCGCCATGTTCATCCCCGCTGCCCGGTCCGTCTGACGAGCCACAGCTTACGTTTCCACGGCCGCCCGCGCGCAGAGGCCGCGCCCTCTCGTCCCGATCGATTGTCAGTGCCCGGTGCGAGAATTGAAGAGTGGTCAGGAATCCGTGCACAAGGACCGTTTTGACCGTGTTGCGACTCCAACGGACAGTCGGGCGAGGGGGATTGGGTAGGTGAAGGGTGACCGGGTGGAGATAGTCGTGGACGCCGGTGACACGACGCGTACGTACGAGGTGGTGGCGGGCAGAGCGGGCCGCCGGGTGGAGACGGCGGTACGCCGGGGTGTGGTGGAAGTGAGCGAAGTCACCCGCACTGGCGTGGTTGTCCGGACAGCCCGCTTCATGGCGAACCGGGTGCTGGCTCTCGTCGAGCATCCCGTCCCACGCCAGGACAGTTCGGAAAAACGCGGAGGGTCCGGACACGCTCTCCGGGAAGACCCCGAGACCTAGGCCCGCGCCTCCACCCAGGGGAGTACTCCGCGCGAGGCGGCTCATCCTCCGGGAGGCCGGCGATTCGGTACGAAGGCATGACGTCCGCCGCGGGGCGCGCGCCTAGATTTGAGCTCCAGCGGCGGGTGCGGTACTCGTCCCCCGAGGTCAGGCACCCGTCGCTGCCGACAACCGAGAACGGTCAGGAGAGGGACCATGGCCCAGACGGCACCGCGGACACTGCTCCGCGTGCCGGAGCGCACCGCGTTCCGGTCACGCCGTACGACCCCTCGCCACCCCCTGGTGGCGACGGTCATGGCCCTTCCTCTGGCGGCCCTACTCCTGCTCGTCTTCGACGGCTGGGAGACGGTGGCCACACAGGCGTCGTCCGTGGGCGAGATGCTGGGGCGCTGAGCGGCGACCCCAGGCCCGGAAGAGCGGTCCGGGCGGGGACATCCACCCATGAAACCCCGTGGGGACGGGGGTCCGGCGGACGGCACAGATGCCGGCGCAGCTGGAGAGCTGCGCCGGCATTGCTGTACGCCGGCCGTCCTCGCGTACGCTCGCCCAGCACATCCGCGCGTACGCATCCGGGGGCCTCATGACGACCGCACACATACGGGCGCACCTGGCCGGCAGGGCCGCTGCCGCCGCCCACCCCGGCGGTACCCCCTGCGCCTGCGGCACGGCAGTCACCCTCGCCGACCGCCCGGACGCGACCGTCGTACGCCACGCGGACACCGTCGCGAAGGCCCACGCCCCGGGCACCGACCCCGCCGAACTCACCGCGCGCCTGACCGTCGCGGCCCGCCTCCCCGACGTACTCCTCCCGCCCCTCGACACGGCCCCCGCCCGCCTCCATGGCCGCCTGGCGACCTTCTGGCCGTACGGCACCCCGGTGAACCCGGACACCCCCGACGCAGCCCCGTGGGAGGCATCGGGAGACCTCCTCGCCCGCCTCCACCGAACGCCCGTCACAAGGCTGTTGGGCGAGGAGCCGCAGACTGAATGCCCCGCCCTCCCCGCCATGCGCGGCCCCGTGAAGGCCGCGCTCGCGCTCGCCCGCCTCCGAGCGGCCCTCCGCTCCGCCGCGCCCGGCGCCGCCCGCGCCGCGGCCCCCGTCCTGCGCGCCTGGCAGGACCTCCCGGCCTGGGCGCGCGCCGATGCCCCCATGCCGGACGCCGCCACCCTCTGCCACGGCGATCTGCACCTCGGCCAGTTCGTCCGGCACCCGGCACCGGACGGCCCCTGGCACCTCATCGACGTCGACGACCTCGGTACCGGCGTCCCCGCCTGGGACCTCGCGCGCCCCGCCGCCTGGTACGCCTGCGGGCTCCTCCCGCCCGACGAGTGGGCCCGCTTCCTCGACGCCTACCGCGCCGCCGGCGGCCCGGCCGTACCCGCCGCGGGCGACCCCTGGCCCGCCCTCGACGTCCCCGCCCGCGCCCTCACCGCCCAGGCCGCCGCCCGGACCCTCACCAAGGCGCTCGCGGCGGACCGCCCGCTCGACGAGGTGGAGCAGTGCCTGGTCGACGCCTGCGACCGAATGGCCCGTGCGGCCCCGGAGTTGGCGGACGGATTCTCCAAGTAGATTGCAACCAGGCGGACCCGGACAGAGTCTGTCCTGGGGAAACCCGAAGCACCACCGACCGGCGAGGAGTTGAGTCGAGCATGCAGTGTCCGAAGTGCCATGCGCCGATGCACACCTACAACCGCAACGGCGTCCAGATCGAGCAGTGCAGCGGCTGCCGCGGCATCTTCCTCGACTACGGCGAACTGGAGGCGCTCACCAGCCTGGAGTCCCAGTGGGCCCAGCCCGCCCCGCCGCCCCCGGCCGCGCCCGCCTGGGGCGCCCCGCAGCACGGCGGCCATGGCGGCCACGGTCACTACGGCCACCACCAGCGCCACAAGAGCTTCGGCCACATGCTGTTCTCCAGCTGAGCCCCGAGCACACGAAGAAGCCCCCGGCCGTACGAGACGGCCGGGGGCTTCTACCGGTGTGGACGATACTGGGATTGAACCAGTGACCTCTTCCGTGTCAGGGAAGCGCTCTCCCGCTGAGCTAATCGTCCTCGGGACCGTGACCCACGGATCACAGACAGTGCGTGCGCGATACTGGGATTGAACCAGTGACCTCTTCCGTGTCAGGGAAGCGCTCTCCCGCTGAGCTAATCGCGCGGGTGCGGACCTTGCCGTACGTGCTGGAAGATCCAGTGGACGATACTGGGATTGAACCAGTGACCTCTTCCGTGTCAGGGAAGCGCTCTCCCGCTGAGCTAATCGTCCTCGGGGTTGAAGATCTACGAGAAGATCCAGTGGACGATACTGGGATTGAACCAGTGACCTCTTCCGTGTCAGGGAAGCGCTCTCCCGCTGAGCTAATCGTCCTTGGAGGTGGAGACGGGATTTGAACCCGTGTAGACGGCTTTGCAGGCCGTTGCCTCGCCTCTCGGCCACTCCACCAGGAGTGTGGGGGATCGGGAAGACCCCCAGTTCCATCGAGCGGACGACGAGGCTCGAACTCGCGACCTCAACCTTGGCAAGGTTGCGCTCTACCAACTGAGCTACGTCCGCTTGTCGTTTCGGACCGCTTCCGCGTCCCGGCGACGTGTTGAACTTTAGCGGATTCCCCGGCCAGTACAAAAACGTGTTTGCGCAGCGTGCTGCGCCGCACCCCGCGGACGCCCTGGCCGGGGCCCCGCGGGACACGCTCGGGCCACCCCAGCAGCGCCCGCCATAGACTCGATCGCGTGCACCCCCTCGCTCCTCAGCTCCCTCCCCTTGCGCGCTTCGGTGACCGTGTCGCCACCGGTCTCCTGGACGTGACCGGCGACACCGCGGCCCTGGAGTCCACCGGCTTCTGGGCCGTCTGTGCCGACTTCGAGGGCCGTGTGACCTGCGCCCGCTTCGCGGACGTACGCGAGGAGCCGGTGCCCGCCCCGGTGCCGGGGGCCTGGCACGGCCCGGCCGTGGACGACTGGACCTCGTCCCTCGACCACGCCGCCTACACCCGAGCCGTCCGCCGTATCCGCGAGCACATCGCGGCCGGCGAGGTCTACCAGGCCAACCTCTGCCGGGTGCTGTCCGCGCCCGTCGCCCCCGACGCCGACGTGGACGCCCTGACCGCCCTGCTGGCGCGCGGCAACCCCGCGCCGTACGCGGGAACGATCCGGCTGCCCGCACACGGCGTGGAGATAGCCACCGCCTCCCCGGAGCTCTTCCTGCGCCGCGACGGCCGGACCGTCGAGTCCGGGCCGATCAAGGGCACCGGACGCACCGAGGCGGACCTCCTGGAGAAGGACTACGCGGAGAACGTCATGATCGTGGACCTGGTCCGCAACGACATCGGCCGCGTCTGCGCCACCGGCAGTGTCACCGTCCCCGACCTGTGCGCCGTAGAGAAGCACCCCGGCCTGGTCCACCTCGTCTCGACGGTCCGCGGTGAGCTGCGCGCCGATGCCGGCTGGCCCGAGCTGCTCACCGCCGCCTTCCCGCCCGGCTCGGTCACCGGCGCGCCCAAGTCCAGCGCCCTGAGGATCATCGACGCCCTGGAGACGGCCCCCCGCGGCCCCTACTGCGGCGGCATCGGCTGGGTCGACGCCGACCGCGGCACCGGCGAGCTGGCCGTCGGCATCCGCACCTTCTGGATCGACCGGGCCGAGAGCGCCCTGCGCTTCGGGACCGGCGCCGGCATCACCTGGGGCTCCGACCCGGAGGGGGAGTGGCGGGAGACGGAACTGAAGGCGTCCCGGCTGCTCGCGGTAGCGTCGGGAGCGTCCGAGATCAATGAAGGAGGCCTTTCGTGAAGATCTGGCTGGACGGCGGGCTTCAGGACGCCGAGACCGCTCGCGTCTCTGTCTTCGACCACGGGCTGACCGTGGGTGACGGCGTCTTCGAGACGGTGAAGGCGGTGGACGGCAAGCCCTTCGCGCTCACCCGCCACCTCGACCGGCTGACCCGCTCGGCCCGGGGCCTCGGCCTGCCCGACCCCGATCCCGACGAGGTCCGCGCGGCCTGCTCGGCGGTGCTGACGGCCAACCCGATGCCGCTCGGCCGGCTGCGCATCACCTACACCGGCGGCCACGGCCCCCTCGGCTCCGACCGCGGGGAGCACGGCCCGACGCTGGCGGTCGCCCTCGGCGAGAGCACCCGCCGCCCCGACTCCACCGCCGTGATCACCGTCCCCTGGACCCGCAACGAGCGTGGCGCGCTGACCGGCCTGAAGACCACCTCGTACGCCGAGAACGTCGTCGCCCTCGCCCGCGCCCACGAACAGGGCGCCTCCGAGGCGCTGTTCGCCAACACCGTCGGACAGCTCTGCGAGGGCACCGGCTCGAACGTCTTCGTCGTCCTCGACGGCGAGATCCACACCCCGCCGGTCCCCTCTGGCTGCCTCGCCGGCATCACCCGCGCCCTGACGGTCCAGTGGACCGGAGCCAAGGAGACCGACCTGCCGCTGGACGTCCTGGAGCGCGCCGACGAGGTCTTCCTCACCTCCACCCTGCGCGACGTCCAGGCCGTGCACCGCGTCGACGACCGTCAACTGCCCGGCGCCCCGGGCCCGGTGACCGCCAAGGCGATGCGGGTCTTCGAGGAGCGGTCCGGGCACGACCTCGACCCCTGAGCACCGGCAGCGCCTGGTAAAACCGGCTGACGCGGGTCGCGGCGACGGGTAGAACAGCCGTTGATGACCACGACCCTGCGGCCGACCGAGCCGCTCCAACATGCCGCCGACGGAGCCCTGTCCCGCCACTTCCAGGTGTGCGTGAACAGCCGTCCCGTCGGCGAGGTGCGCGTCTCGACGCACCCTCTCTTCGGGCCCCCCGTCGCCCGGATCGAGGACCTGTCCATCGAGGAGCCGGACCGCGGCCGCGGCCGGGGCACGGTGGCCGCGCTCGCCGCCGAGGAGGTGGCGCGGGGGTGGGGCTGCGAGCGCGTCGAGATCACGGTGCCCGCCGAGTCCGGCCCCGCGTTGCGGCTCGCCACCGCACTCGGATACGTCCGCCGCAACCGGGGCATGGAGAAGGCCCTCGGCGAGGTCCCGCCCGGACTGCCCGCGGGAAGCCGGGACAGGCCCATGACCGAGGCCGAGTACGGGACTTGGCGCGAGCAGGCGGTGACCGACTACGCGCAGTCCTGGATCGACCGTGGGGTGCCGGAGGACGAGGCGCAGGCGAAGGCGGAGCGGGACTACACCGGGCTGCTGCCGCGGGGCCTCGCGACCGCGAACATGCGGCTCAGCGTGCTGGAACACGAGGACACCAGCGTCGGCATCCTGTGGCTGTTCCTCGCAGAGGACAGGGCGTTCGTCTACAAGGTCGAGACCGACGAGGCCTATCGCGGCCGGGGCCACGGCCGCTCTCTGATGCTGCTGGCCGAGGCCCAGGCGGCGGCCGCGGGCAAGCACCGCATCGGCCTCAATGTCTTCGCGGGCAACACACCGGCCGAGCGGCTGTACGAGTCGCTGGGCTACGAGCCTGTGTCGTACGGGATGTACAAGAACCTGATCTGAGGCCCGCGCTCAGCCGCTCAGCAGCCGCTCAGCAGCCGCTCTGCTCTGCTCAGCTCTGCTCGGCGAGCAGCCGGTCGGCGATCTCCTCGATGCGCTCGCGCAGGCCTGCCTGGCTCTTGCCGCCGTCGAGGCGTTCGCCGCCGATGACGTACGTCGGGGTGCCGGTCACGCCGATGGCCTTGCCCTCGGCCTGGTCGGCGTCGACGATCAGGATGTGCCGCCCGTCGATCAGTGCCGTGTCGAACTCCTCGGCGTCCAGGCCAAGTTCATGGGCGACCTCGACCAGGAAGGGTTCTCCCTTACGGGTCAGCTCCTCGACCCCGGCCAGGACCGCCTCGACGTACTCCCAGCCCCGGCCCTGCTCGAACGCCTCCTCGGCGGCCTGCGCGGCGGCGAAGGAGTGCTGGTGCTTCTCCAGCGGGAAGTGCCGCAGCCGCAGCTCCAGCCGGTCGCCGTAGCGCTCGCGCAGGGCGCGGAGATCGTCCAGGGCGCTGCGGCAGTCCGGGCACTGGAGCTCGCACCAGACGTCGAGAACGGGAACGGTGCGTGCGGGGGAGGAGGTGTCGCTCATGGGCACCAGTCTTCCAGGCCTGCCGCGGGGGCCCGACCGGGGACCGAGACGTGCGGGGCCCCGGGCGGGGCGACCCGGAGATCTCCCTGAAGTCGGGCCCGGCCATGGCTTCGGAGGGATCGGACGGTGCAGGATGGAAGGGACGAACCGCACTCGCGCGGCCCGTCCGCCCGACCCAGCCCGCCAGGAGGACCGGATGATTGCCGAAACCGTCTGTGCCGCCGTGTCCGCGGCCGGCCTGGGCATCGCGGTGGTCACGGCCTACCGCAAGCGCTTCCTGACCGCGGTCCGCATCGCGGCCTACTCGCTCGTCCCCATCGGCCTGGTGCTGACGGGCATCATCAGCTGGCTGGGCACGACCGCCTTCAGCCCCACGGCATGGGCGGGCTTCGCCGTGCTGGCCCTCGCCTGGCTGCTGTTCCTGACCACACGCGCCGTGGAGCGCCGCCGCCACGGCGGTACGCGCGCGGAGCGCAAGGCCGCGGCCCGGAGCGAACGGCAGGACGCCGTGGCCCCGGCCTCGTCGGCACCGTCCCTGGGGACGGCGTCCGGTTCGGCGCCCCGGCCGGCGAGCACCTCCCGAGCCGGCGACTCCTCGGACGACTTCAGCGACATCGAGGCCATCCTCAAGAAGCACGGCATATGAGGCCCGGCGGCGCCCCGCGTGTCCGCGTCGTGCGCTGACTTCGTGCGGGTCCGAAACGACACGAAGCGTCGGTGCCGCGCGCGAAACGATCACGGTCGGGACGGATCCGACACGAAGATCACGGGATTCGGCGAACTGCCGGATCTTTCGTGCGTGTTGATCGCGCGCCGCCTGCCCCGTGGTCCATCATCGCCCGCGAGATGCTGGACACGACACAGAGCGAGGCCGCGCCGCCGCAGAACGAGCCGCGCGGATGCCTCTTCGCCCTTTCCCAGCCACCGCTGATGATCTTCCTTGCGGTGATCGGGTGTCTGATCCTCATGGCCGCGCTGCACGACCTGCTGTTGCTGTGAGCCGTACGCGTCAGTCCCGGCGACACCCGCCGGGCTGGCGTCGGCAAGCAGACGCCCGCCGGGCGCTCAGCGCGCCGCCGCCTCCTTGCGCCGGGCCCGGTACGCCGCGACGTGCAGCCGGTTTCCGCAGGTGCGGCTGTCGCAGTAGCGGCGGGAGCGGTTGCGGGAGAGGTCCACGAAGGCGTGTCTGCAGTCCGGGGCCTCGCAGCGGCGCAGCCGCTCCTCCTCCCCGGCGACCACGAAGAACGCCAGCGCCATGCCGCAGTCGGCGGCGAGGTGGTCGGCCACGGAGGCGCCGGGCGCGAAGTAGTGCACGTGCCAGTCGTAGCCGTCGTGGTCGGTGAGCCGGGGCGTCGTCCCCGCGGCCGCGACCAGCTCGTTGATCAGCCCGGCGGCGGATCGGGCGTCCGGGGCCGCGAAGATCCCCGCGAACCGCCCGCGGATCGTGCGCACCGCCGCCAGATCACTCTCGGACAGCATCCCGACATCGCTGATCTCGTGGTTCCGCACGAATTCCTCGAGATCCGCGATGTCGGACAGCCCGTCGGCCGCCGTCTCGTCCTCCGGCACGGTGTTCACCAGATCCACCACGGTGTCCAGTGCGCACCGGGTGTCGTGGGTGATCAGCACGTTTCGCTCCCTGGCCTGGGGGTCGGGCGGGCGCCCGCCGATGCTGGCCGATGGTAGTGGCCGGCTGCCGGTAGAACGGCCCTGCGCGGACCGTGGTTCCCCCAGTGCAATCGCGCGCACGCCGATGCCGTCCCCGTGGAAACTCACGGTGACGGCGCCGGTGTGTATGCCGTATGCGGTTGTCTGGGCCCGAGCCGTCTCCCCGAGTGGACGGCGCCGGGCGGCTTGGGAGGGCGACCTAGCTTTCCGCCAGGATGTGCGACAGCTCCTGATCCAGGTCGAAGTGCCGGTGTTCCGTGCCGGGGGGCACGGCGGCGTCGGTTCGCTTCAGGAAGGACTCCAGGGCCCGCGCCGGGGCCTCGAGCAGGGCCTCGCCCTCCGGAGAGCTCAGGGCGATGCAGACGACGCCCTGACCATGGCTGCGGGACGGCCAGACGCGGACGTCGCCGGTGCCGGTGGGCCGGTGCAGACCCTCGGCGAGGAGGTCGCGGGCGAACACCCACTCGACGGTCTCCTCGGCTCCGGTGTGGAAGGTGGCGTGCACGGCGTAGGGGTCGGCCGTGTCGTACCGCAGGCCTGCGGGGACAGGCAGGGAGGACTCGCTCGACACAACGAGGCGCAGGTGCAGCTCGCAGCTGACCGTGGTGTTCATAAGCGCCAGGGCCTTTCGCTCAGTGTGCGCTCGGGGATTCGCACGTCGGCGAAATCGACATGCCACCTACGGTGCCGTTGTAAACCCCTCTGCGTGTTTTGCATGGCTTTACGTAACCCTTCCGGCCGAGACCGGATACGCCGAGTACGACCATTTCGGTGACCGGATTCGCTCCGGTAGTGTTTGGTCGTATGAATACGGGGAGTAACGAACCGGGCGAGGTGATCGTGGCGCGGGACGACGCAGGGACTGACGAGGCGCGGAACGACGAGGGGCTCGGCTCCAAGGCGCCCGCGTTCATCAAGGCGCGCCGTGCCCTGCACGTGAGCTGGCAGGTCGGGGTCTTCGTGGTCGGCCTCGCGGTCGTGGGCGCCGGCATCGTCATGCTGCCGCTGCCCGGACCCGGCTGGGTCGTGATCTTCGCCGGCATGGCGATCTGGGCGACCGAGTTCGTCTGGGCCCAGCTCGTCCTGCGCTGGACCAAGCGCAAGGTCACCGAGGCGGCGCAGAAGGCCCTCGACCCCAAGGTCCGCCGCCGCAACATCACCCTGACCGTGATCGGTCTGGTGATCATCGCGGTGCTGGGCGGGATCTACGTCTGGAAGTTCGGCGTCGTGATGCCCTGGCGGATCAAGGACCAGTGATGTCGGAGGCACCCCCTGACATGGGGTAATGTTCTTCCTGTGCCCGGGCGATTAGCTCAGTGGGAGAGCGCTTCGTTCACACCGAAGAGGTCACTGGTTCGAACCCAGTATCGCCCACCCGGAACACGACGGCCCGTCCGCGATCAGATCGCGGACGGGCCGTCGTCGCATCCGGGGTGCCCCGGCCGGGGTGGAAGGTGACGGTCCGTTATCTCTGGGCTTTCCGGTGGGAGCCGCCGGTGGAAATCCTCCGGAATATTTCGGAATGCTGCCGGATTTCTTCGCAAGCGTGACAGCGGACGTTTTTCGCCCCTCTCAAGTCACCCGTAACGACCCGCAAACTGAGCCGCAGTCACTTCATAGGGAATGCGGCATGAATGAGCGCCGCCGCACGGGCGGCGGCGCCCACCCCCTTGGAGTGTGGCCCGCGTCACGTCGCCTGCCATGAGTACGCGTACTCAGATCCCCGCCGCCCACCGTCCCCGGCCCGCCGCGGCCGCCCGGAGGGGTGTCCGGGGGAGCGGTTTGGAGGAAGCCCGCCGGGGCCTGTATTGTTCACTGCGTTCCCGGGCGATTAGCTCAGTGGGAGAGCGCTTCGTTCACACCGAAGAGGTCACTGGTTCGAACCCAGTATCGCCCACCGGGAAAGGCCGGTCCGCAGCTCGCGGGCTGGCCTTTGTCATGCCGCCGCGGGCATCCCCGGACGCAGCGGCCACGCCGGATCCACCGCCTCCGCCGAGCCGCTCCGCGCGAACCAGGCCTCCAGCCCGCGCGCCTGCGCCGCGTGCCACGTCGTCTGCAGTGAGTGCAGCTCGGCGGGGGACAGGCGCTCCAGCCGGGTGGCGAAGCGGCGCCCCAGAGCACGTACGACATCCAGCGCCGCCTGTGCGTCGGAGGCCGCGTCGTGCGCGCTGTCCAGTGTGACGCCGTAGTGCGCGCACAGGGCGGTCAGCGTGCGGGACCCCTTGCGGTAGCGGTCCAGGTGCTTGTCCAGGACCCGCGGATCCAGCACCAGCAGCGGCGACGCCTCCAGCCAGCGGCCCAGCGGCGAGGCCCGGTGCCGGCGCAACTCCCGGTCCAGCAGCGTCAGATCGAACGGCGCGTTCATCACCACGAGCGGACGGCGCATCGCCGCCTGCTCGGCCAGCTCCTCGGCTATCTCGTACATCACCGGCGCCGGCCAGCGGCCCAGACGCTGAAGATGCTCCTCGGTCAGCCCGTGCACGGCCGTCGCCGCCTCCGGCACCGGCACACCCGGGTTCACCAGCCAGCGGGTCACGCGCGGGCGCGTGTCCGGGGCGTCCTGGACGACGACGGCAGCCGACACGATCCGGTCGGTCTCCACGTCCACGCCCGTGGTCTCCGTGTCGAAGGCGGCCAGTGGCCCCTCGTACCAGCTCGTCATGCCTACCCAACTCCTCGCTCACCCACGGCAGATGACGTTCCGTCTTCTGCCTGTTTGGTGATACCCGGGCCGTTTGCGCCGTACGCCGGAAGGAGACAACAGGAGTGCGGGTCTTTGCAGTTCAGCGGGCCCGACATGGAAATCCCCTGGCTTGGAAGGCTGTTTGGTCATGGCGACAGCGCAGCCCGAGCGGGGCGGGCTGCTGCCCGAACGTCCGGGCCCCCACCGCGGCACCCTCGCCACCACCGCCTGCATGGAGACACTGCAGGTCGGCTATCTGCACGCGGTCGCCGCCGCCGCGGGCTGCTCCCTGTCCCAGCCGTTCCCGGACAACGGCATCGACTGGCACGTCAGCCACAGCGCACCCGGACACACCGTCGACGACGAGGTCACCATCAAGGTGCAGCTCAAGTGCACCTACCAGATCGCCCCCAGGCCCCCCGGCCGCTTCTTCTCCTTCACGCTCGACAACGACCACCTGCGCAAGCTCGCCCGCACCCCCGTCTCGGTGCACAAGATCCTCGTCGTCATGCTCGTACCGCGCTCCCAGGACGACTGGCTGCGCGCCAGCCACGACCGGCTCGACCTCAGGCACTGCTGCTACTGGGTCAACCTCGCCGGCCACCCCGTCACCGGACGGCACCGCACCACCGTGCGCATCCCCACCTCACGCATCTTCGACGACCGGGCGCTCTGCGAGATCATGACCCGGGTCGGAACGGGAGGCAGACCGTGACCCACCGCCCGTACGACGCATCCCTGCGCGCGCTCCGCCCGCACCCCGCCGACACTCCCTGGCACCAGCCGCCCGAACCGGCCCGGGTCGACCCCGCTGTCCTCGGCGCCCTCCTGCACCGGCACGGCTGGCAGCGCCGCGGCGGCGCACCCGGACGGTACGGCCGCTGGACCCCGCCCGGACCCGGCCACGGCACCAGCCTGCTCGTCCCCGAGAGCCGCGCCTTCCCCGACAGCGACGACCTGCTCGGCGAGGCACTCCTCGCCCTCGCCCGCAGCGGCGCCCCCTCCGCCCGCGACGTACTCATCGCCCTCGCCGTCCCCAGCGACGAGATCTTCTGGTGGCGGGACGTGCCCGACGGCCCTGCCGGCGCCGCCACCTGGACCGCCGAGGAACACCTGCGCACCGCCGCCCGCCGGATGCTCCTCGCCGGCGCCCTCGCCACCCGCGCGCGGGCCGGCTATCACGGCGCCCGGCACCGCAAGCCGGCCGCCGCACTGCTGGAACACGTCCTCGTCGCCCCGGCCGCGGACGGCCGCACCCTCACCGCCTTCGTGCCCGCCGCCGACGCCCGACCGCTCGCCGTACGCCTGCACCACGCCCTGGCCGCAGCCCGCGAAGCCGTCGACTACCAGCGGGCCACCGGCGGCATGGAGGCCTTCGACGGCGCGGTCGAGGCGGGGGTGAGCCGCGAGCTCACCGAGGCCCTGATCGCGCTCGTCCGCGGCACCGAGGGCGCCCGCGTCACCGTCGAGTGGGCTCCGGCGGCCGGCGTGCCCCAGGGCTGCGCGGCCCGCGCCGAACCCGTCGAGTTCTCGCCCGGCGACGCACCCGCCCTGCGCGCGGCCGGGTCCCGCTATCTGCACGCCGAACCCTCCGTCCCCGTCCGCATCACCGGCACCGTGGTCCGGCTGCGCCGGTCGGGGCCGCGCGGCCCAGGCACCGTACGGCTGCGGGTGATCGCGGGGGCCGAGGTGCCGGACGTCCGCGCCACCCTCGACGAGGGGGCGTACGAGACCGCCGGGCGCGCCCACCTCGCCGGGCTGCCGGTCCGGGTGAGCGGGCGACTGGAGAGCCGGGGCGGCTTCCGGCGGCTGACCGGCGCCTTCGGCGTCGCCGTCCTGGAGGTGGACGAGGCCGAGCGGGACCGGCTGATGAAGTCACTCCAGGAGGAACGGCATGGTGACTGAACGGCGACGGTCGGTAACCGTTTAGCGGTCGGCCGGTCGGGGTCGGTACGATCCCGCTATCGCGCGCGCTCCCGGTATGGCGCCGCAAACCACCTGCAGTCAGGAGAGACCGGTGTCAGACGTCCGTGTGATCATCCAACGCGATTCCGAGCGGGAAGAGCGCACGGTGACGACGGGCACTACGGCCGCCGAACTCTTCGCCGCCGAGCGCTCGATCATCGCCGCGCGCGTGGGAGGCGAGCTGAAGGACCTCTCGTACGCGGTGCAGGACGGCGAGACCGTCGAGGGCGTGGAGATCGCCTCCGAGGACGGCCTGAACATCCTGCGCCACTCCACCGCGCACGTCATGGCGCAGGCCGTTCAGGAGCTCTTCCCCGAGGCCAAGCTGGGCATCGGCCCGCCGGTCAAGGACGGCTTCTACTACGACTTCGACGTCGAGAAGCCGTTCACGCCCGAGGATCTCAAGGCCATCGAGAAGAAGATGCAGGAGATCCAGAAGCGGGGGCAGAAGTTCTCCCGCCGTGTCGTCACCGACGAGGACGCCCGCGAGGAACTCGCGGACGAGCCCTACAAGCTGGAGCTGATCGGCCTCAAGGGCTCCGCCTCCAGCGACGACGGCGCGGACGTCGAGGTCGGCGCCGGCGAGCTGACGATCTACGACAACCTCGACGCCAAGACCGGCGACCTTTGCTGGAAGGACCTCTGCCGCGGTCCCCACCTGCCCACCACCCGGAACATCCCCGCGTTCAAGCTGATGCGGAACGCGGCCGCCTACTGGCGCGGCAGCGAGAAGAACCCGATGCTCCAGCGCATCTACGGCACCGCCTGGCCGTCCAAGGACGAGCTGAAGGCGCACCTCGACTTCCTCGCCGAGGCCGAGAAGCGCGACCACCGCAAGCTGGGCAACGAGCTCGACCTGTTCTCCATCCCGGAGCAGATCGGCTCCGGCCTCGCCGTCTTCCACCCCAAGGGCGGCATCGTCCGCCGCGTGATGGAGGACTACTCGCGGCGCCGCCACGAGGAAGAGGGCTACGAGTTCGTCTACACCCCGCACGCGACGAAGGGGAAGCTCTTCGAGACGTCGGGCCACCTGGACTGGTACGCCGAGGGCATGTACCCGCCCATGCAGCTCGACGAGGGCGTGGACTACTACCTCAAGCCCATGAACTGCCCGATGCACAACCTGATCTTCGACGCGCGCGGCCGCTCGTACCGTGAACTGCCGCTGCGCCTCTTCGAGTTCGGGACCGTGTACCGGTACGAGAAGTCAGGCGTCGTGCACGGTCTGACCCGGGCCCGCGGCTTCACCCAGGACGACGCGCACATCTACTGCACCCGCGAGCAGATGGCGGACGAGCTCGACAAGACGCTCACCTTCGTCCTCGGCCTGCTGCGCGACTACGGTCTCACCGACTTCTACCTGGAGCTGTCCACCAAGGACCCGGAGAAGTTCGTCGGCTCCGACGACGTCTGGGAGGAAGCCACCGAGACGCTGCGCGAGGTCGCCGAGAAGCAGGGTCTGCCGCTGGTTCCCGACCCGGGTGGCGCCGCGTTCTACGGGCCGAAGATCTCCGTCCAGGCCAAGGACGCGATCGGCCGCACCTGGCAGATGTCGACCATCCAGCTCGACTTCAACCTGCCCGAGCGCTTCGACCTGGAGTACACCGGCCCGGACGGGTCGAAGCAGCGCCCGGTGATGATCCACCGTGCTCTGTTCGGCTCGATCGAGCGCTTCTTCGCCGTGCTCCTGGAGCACTACGCGGGCGCCTTCCCCGCGTGGCTCGCCCCCGTCCAGGCGGTCGGCATCCCGATCGGCGACGCGCACGTCGAGTACCTGCAGAAGTTCGCCGCCGAGGCGAAGAAGAAGGGACTGCGGGTCGAGGTGGACTCCTCCTCGGACCGTATGCAGAAGAAGATCCGCAACGCCCAGAAGCAGAAGGTGCCCTTCATGGTCATCGCGGGCGACGACGACATGGCGGCCGGTTCGGTCTCCTTCCGCTACCGCGACGGCTCGCAGGAGAACGGCATCCCGTTCGACGCGGCCATCGCGAAGATCGCGCAGGTCGTGGAGGAGCGGACGCAGGTCTGATCCGGCGCTCGGTGAAGGCCCTCGGGAGGTTCAGCCTCCCGGGGGCCTTCCCTCGTCCCCGGAACCCTCGTCCTCCCGGGAGAACACCTGGAGCAGCCAGGAGGAGAACGAGCCCGTGACCGCCCCCAGCAGTGCCAGCCCGCAGGCCATCATCCCGGCCGCGATCACCCGGCCGAGCGGGGTCACCGGGACCACGTCCCCGTAGCCGACCGTGGTGAGGGTCTCGCACGCCCACCACACCGCGTCCCCGAAGGTCCGCATGCTCGCGCCGGGAGCGCCCCGCTCCTGCTGGTAGACGGTGAGGGCGCCGGTGAACCCGAGCAGGACGGCGGACATCCCGGCGTAGGCGATCACCCGGGCGTGCAGCGAGAGCCGGGGCTCGCCGTGGCGGCGCTGCACGGTCTCGTACAGCCGGACCACGCGCAGCGGGCGCAGCAGGGGCAGGATCAGCACCACGGTGTCGAGCAGGTGGGTGCGGACGAAGCGCAGCCCCTGTCCGCTGAGCCGCCAGTGCACGGCGTAGTTGACGGCGAACATCGCCCAGCAGACGAGCATCGCGATCCCGCAGAGGTCCAGCCAGAGGTGCCACAGGCCGTGGGCCAGGACCCGGGTCGCGTACGCCGCCAGGTAGACCACCGACGCCACGGCGAGGGGGATCTCGGTGCGCCGCTCCCAGCGGGCCACGGGGCTGTTGTCGTGCACCGGCTCAGCTTGGCCCGGAACGCCGTCGGCCTGGCCCCGCCGACACGCCGCGATCGGGCGAAGCCATATGCTGCTTTGCATGACGAGTGAGCCGGAACAGCAGATCGGAGTCGGGACGCAGGACGCGTTCCAGCGTCTGTGGACGCCCCATCGGATGGCCTACATCCAGGGGGAGAACAAGCCGACCGGTCCGGGGGCCGGCGACGGCTGCCCGTTCTGCTCGATCCCGGCCAAGTCCGACGAGGACGGGCTGATCCTCCGGCGCGGTGAGCACGTGTACGCGGTGCTGAACCTGTACCCGTACAACGGTGGTCATCTGATGACGGTGCCGTACCGGCACGTCGCCGACTACACGGATCTGACCGGGCCGGAGACGGCGGAGCTGGCCGAGCTGACCAAGCAGGCGATGACGGCTCTGCGGACGGCGTCCGGCGCGCACGGTTTCAACATCGGTATGAACCAGGGCACTGTCGCGGGTGCCGGGATCGCCGCTCATCTGCACCAGCACGTGGTGCCGCGTTGGGGTGGTGATACGAACTTCATGCCGGTGGTGGGGCACACGAAGGTGCTGCCGCAGCTGCTGGCGGACACGCGGAAGATGCTGGCGGAGGCCTGGCCCGAGTAGGCACGGGCGGGCCCCCGCCCGCTCCTCACGTGCTCACGCGTCGTAGACGTCGGCCTTCTTCGGGGAGACGTCCTGCACGGCCACGCTGAGGCCGGCCGAGCGTGTCCCGAACTTCTCGGTGTCCACGCCGTTCTCCTTGAGCACCTTGATCGCCGCGGCGTGCACGACCCGCAGCACCGGGGTGGCGGCGCGCAGCGCGTCGTCGGCCATGAAGCGGTGCCGCCAGGGCTGGTCGGCCCAGGCGTGACGGAGGCCGAAGGGTTCGGGGAGGCCCAGCGAGCCGCCGAGCCAGTTGAGCAGCGGCGGGTACCAGGTGAGGGGGGCGCGCGCGGCGAGGCGTACGACCTCGTCGGCGTCGACGAGGGGCAGCTTCACCTTGCGGGTCTCCCAGAACCGGAGCGCCTTCTGGACCTCCTTCTCCTTGGCCGCGGGCTTCGTGGTGAACAGGGAGTGGACGGGACCGAGGGCATGTCCGGTGACCTCGATGCGCAGGGTGTCGTGCAGCACGGTCACCGTGATGAGCATGGTGATGACCAACTGGCCGTCCCACAGGGTCCATTGGACGCCGAGGTAGTGCCGGTCGCCGCTGCCGAACTGCTGCTTGTTGCAGATGTCCTGTATGGCGTGCGTCTTGATCGTGTACGCGTCCACGTCGGTGCCGCTCGGCCGGGAGACCTCCTTGGCCTTCTCCCCGATCGGCGTGACGATCCAGTGCGTTATGGACGGTTTCGGGAAGCCGCCGGTGTTGATGGGGGTCCGCTCCAGCATGCCGAGGCCGCCCTGGATGGCGGTGATGACGTCCCAGCTGCGGAAGGGGTGGAAGTCCTTGCCGGGGTCGGCGGAGACGAGGTCCTCGGCGAGGTTCCAGCTGCCCCAGCGGGTGCCCATGCCGAGGACGCCCTTGGGGCCGGCGTAGAAGACGGAGTTGGAGCGCTGTTCGGCGCTGAGCCGGGCGAGTTCCTTGCGGATCTGCTCGGCGGCGTCGCCGGGGTTGCCGGGGACCGCCTCGGGGATCTTCGGGCCGAGGCCGCCGCCGGTCAGCAGGCTCTCCCAGCGTCCGCGCAGGTCGTGCGCGGTGCGCTCGCAGATCTGTTTGGCCCAGAACCAGCCGATGACCGGCAGGATGACGGCCGCGCGCGCGTACCAGGCCCAGAAGCCGGTGAAGGGCATGCGGATCAGGAAGAGGACGGCGAGGGCGCCGACGCCGAGCAGCAGGGCGGTGCCGATGGCGCCGGTCCGGTTGTTCCTCTTGGCGACGGTGGTGCGGAGGGTGAACACGACCAGCCAGACGAGGAGTCCGGGCAGGAAGAGCACGCCGCACAGGACGGTCACGGCGCTCAGCCAGTTGTCACGTTCGCGGCGGATGCGGTGGGCGGCCAGGCAGTGCTCGACGACGACCTGGGGTTCGGTGCCGAAGGACTGGATGAGGGGTTTGCGTCCGGCGCCGAGGGTGCGGTCGATCACCGCGCGCGTGAAGGCCTCGCCGAGCTTGGGCCGGAAGATGCGGGCCCAGGGGCGGGGGGCTTTGACCGTGGACTGGTGCCACTCGTTGTCGGCTTCGAGGATCTTGCCGACCTCGTCGTCCTCCCGGTACGCCGCCGAGGCCAGGGCGTACGTCGCCGCCGTCTGGCCCGCCGAGCCCGACAGGGGGACCTGAGCCCCGGGACTGAAGTCGAATCCGTCCGTCACTGCCGCCCCCCTCGCCGCCGCGTCTGCACCTGCGGCCTTCCCGACTTCCTTGCCGCGCACACCTGTTGATCAGGCCATCATGAGAGTATCCGCCGGCACTGACATTCGTCGGTGGTCGGCCGAAGACCTTTCCTTCGATGACCTGTTGACGCTCTTTGGCCTGTTGACGCTCTTTCACGGCCGGGCGCCGGGCCTGGCAGGGCACGTGCCCCGCCGGACCCGGCGCCCGGTGCGGGACGTCAGGTGTCGTCGCCCTGTTCGCGGATCTTCTCGGCGACCTGCTGCGGCATCGGTTCGTGCCGTGCGTAGGCGCGGTTGAAGCGGGCGGTGCCGTGGGAGAGGGAGCGCAGGTCGACCGCGTACCGGCCGATCTCGAACTCGGGCACCTCGGCGCGGATGAGGGTCCGCCCCGACCCGACCTGTTCGGTGCCGAGCACGCGGCCGCGGCGTCCGGACAGGTCGCTCATGACGGCGCCGACGTACTCGTCGCCGATCAGGACGGTCACCTCGGCGACCGGCTCCAGCAGATGGATCTTCGCGTCCGCCGCTGCCTCCCGCAGCGCGAGCGCGCCCGCCGTCTGGAAGGCGGCGTCGGAGGAGTCGACGGAGTGGGCCTTGCCGTCGAGCAGGGTGATGCGGACGTCGACGAGCGGATAGCCGGCGGCAACTCCCTTGGCGGCCTGGGACCTCACGCCCTTCTCCACCGACGGGATGAACTGCCGCGGCACCGCGCCGCCGACGACCTTGTCGACGAACTCGATGCCCGAGCCGCCCGGCAGCGGTTCGACCTCGATCTCGCAGATCGCGTACTGGCCGTGGCCGCCGGACTGCTTCACGTGCCGTCCGCGGCCGGTGCCCTTGCCGCCGAAGGTCTCGCGCAGGGAGACCTTGTGCGGGACGACGTCGACCTGGACGCCGTAGCGGCTGCGCAGTCGTTCCAGGGCGACGTCGGCGTGGGCCTCGCCGAGGCACCACAGCACGACCTGGTGGGTGTCCTGGTTCTGTTCCAGGCGCATGGTCGGGTCCTCGGCGGCCAGCCTGCCCAGGCCCTGGGAGAGCTTGTCCTCGTCGGGTTTGCTGTGGGCCTGGATGGCCAGCGGCAGCAGCGGATCGGGCATCTGCCACGGCTCCATGAGCAGCGGCTCGTCCTTGGCGGAGAGCGTGTCCCCGGTCTCGGCCCGGCCCAGCTTCGCGATGCTCACCAGGTCGCCCGCGACGGCGTGCGTCACGGGGCGCTGCTGTTTGCCGAACGGGGTGGACAGGGCCCCGATCTTCTCGTCGACGTCGTGGTCCTCGTGGCCGCGGTCGGTCAGCCCGTGCCCGGAGACGTGCACGGTCTGGTCGGGGCGCACGGTGCCGGAGAAGACGCGGACCAGGGAGACGCGGCCGACGTAGGGGTCGGAGGCGGTCTTGACGACCTCGGCGACCAGTGGGCCGTCGGGGTCGCACGAGGTGAGCTCGCGCGGCCGGCCGTCGACGGTGGTGACGGAGGGGGCCTGCCGTTCCAGCGGGGTCGGGAAGCCGCGGGTGATCAGCTCCAGGAGTTCGACGGTGCCGATGCCCTGGCGGGCGCCCTCGGCGGCGGGGGCGGCGGCCAGGACGGGGAAGAAGGCGCCGCGCGCGACGGCCTTCTCCAGGTCCTCGATGAGCGTCTTGACGTCGACCTGTTCGCCGCCGAGGTAGCGGTCCATCAGGGTCTCGTCCTCGCTCTCGGCGATGATCCCCTCGATGAGCCGGTTGCGTGCCTCCTCGATCAGGGGCAGCTGCTCGGGGCCGGGTTCGGACTCCTTGCGTTCGCCGGAGGAGTAGTCGAAGAGCTTCTGCGAGAGCAGTCCGACGAGCCCGGTCACGGGCGCGTGCCCGTCGGGACCCTCGGGGCCGTGCAGCGGCAGGTAGAGCGGCAGCACGGCGTCGGGGTCGTCCGCGCCGAAGGCCTCGGCGCACACGCGGGTCATCTCCTCGAAGTCGGCGCGGGCGGCTTCCAGGTGGGTGACGACGATGGCCCTCGGCATGCCGACGGCCGCGCACTCCTCCCACACCATCCGGGTCGATCCGTCCACGCCGTCCGACGCCGAGACGACGAAGAGGGCCGCGTCCGCCGCACGCAGACCGGCCCTGAGTTCGCCGACGAAGTCGGCGTATCCGGGAGTGTCGAGAACGTTGATCTTGATCCCGTCCCATTCGACGGGGACCAGGGAGAGCTGTACGGAGCGTTGCTGCCGGTGCTCGATGTCGTCGTAGTCGGAGACGGCGGTGCCGTCCTCCACGCGGCCCGCGCGGTTCACGGCTCCCGCGGTCAGCGCGAGAGCCTCCACCAGAGTCGTCTTGCCCGATCCGGAGTGGCCGACCAGCACCACATTCCGTACGGACGCGGGGTGGTCGGCCGCCGTTGCCCTGCCGGCGGCCCCAGGGTGTGTGTTCGCCTTGTCGCCCATGGCCTTGCCTCCCGTGCACGGTGAGGTCACTGTGGGCGCGGGCGTGCGGGGCCGCGTGCGGTGGCGGCTCCGATGACGCCCGCGGTCCTTCGAGCTTTCCACTCCCTTCACGGTGCGTCCATACGGAGGACGCGATCGCGTCGTGACCGGTGTGTGACGGGGCCCGGGAGGCGGCGTGCGGGTGTCCGGCAGCCCTGTACGCGCGTGGGCTTGTGCGCCCGGCCGTCGCACACACGCACGCGTGGCTACGATGGGCCAGCCGGAGGTCAGCAGGGGCCGCGGCGACACCGACCGTCGGGAAGGCCATGCTGAACAAGTACGCGCGTGCATTCTTCACGCGTGTCCTCACGCCGTTCGCCGCGTTTCTCATCCGCCGGGGTGTCAGCCCCGACACGGTCACGCTCATCGGCACGGCCGGTGTGGTGGCGGGCGCGCTGGTCTTCTATCCCAGGGGCGAGTTCTTCTGGGGCACGATCGTGATCACGCTGTTCGTCTTCTCCGACCTGGTCGACGGCAACATGGCGCGCCAGCTGGGCCGTTCCAGCCGCTGGGGCGCCTTCCTGGACTCCACCCTCGACCGGGTCGCCGACGGCGCGATCTTCGGCGGCTTCGCCCTCTGGTACGCGGGAGGCGGCGGCGACAACGTCCTGTGCGCCGTCTCGATCTTCTGCCTGGCCAGCGGACAGGTGGTGTCGTACACCAAGGCCCGGGGTGAGTCGATCGGGCTGCCGGTCGCCGTCAACGGGCTCGTCGAGCGGGCCGAGCGGCTGGTGATCTCGCTGGTCGCGGCCGGTTTCGCGGGCCTGCACAAGTTCGGTGTCCCCGGCATCCAGTACCTGCTGCCCATCGCCCTGTGGATCGTCGCCGCGGGCAGCCTGGTCACGCTGATCCAGCGCGTCGTCACGGTGCGCAGGGAGTCCGAGGAGGCGGAGGCCCTGGACGGCCGGGGCAACGCGTCCCAGGGGAGCGAGGCGGCGAAGTGAGCACCGCGGAACGGTTGACCGACGCCCTGTACGGCCTCGGCTGGAGCACCGTCAAGAAGCTGCCCGAGCCGGTCGCCGCGCGGCTCGGCCGCTCGGTCGCCGACCTCGCCTGGAAGCAGCGCGGCGCGGGTGTGCGCCGGCTGGAGTGCAACTACGCGCGCGTGGTGCCGGACGCGAGCCCGGAGCGGCTGGCGGAGCTCTCGCGCGCGGGCATGCGGTCGTACCTGCGCTACTGGATGGAGTCGTTCCGGCTGCCCGCGTGGAGCCCGGAGCGGATCAGGGACGGCTTCGACCCCAAGGACGTCCACCACCTCACCGACGGCCTGGCCTCCGACCGCGGCGTCATACTCGCGCTGCCGCACCTGGCCAACTGGGACCTCGCGGGCGCCTGGGTCACCACCAGGCTTCAGACGCCGTTCACCACGGTCGCCGAGCGCCTCAAGCCGGAGACCCTGTACGACCGCTTCGTCGCCTACCGCGAGGGCCTCGGCATGGAGGTCCTGCCGCACAGCGGCGGCTCCGCGTTCGGCACGCTGGCCCGGCGGCTGCGCGACGGCGGCCTGGTCTGCCTGGTCGCCGACCGCGACCTGTCCGCCTCCGGAGTCGAGGTCGCCTTCTTCGGCGAGACGGCGCGGATGCCCGCCGGCCCCGCCCTCCTCGCCCAGCAGACGGGCGCGCTCCTGCTGCCCGTCACGCTCTGGTACGACGACTCGCCCGTCATGCAGGGCCGTGTGCACCCCCCGATCGAGGTCCCGGAGTCAGGTACGCGGGCCGAGAAGACGTCTGTCATGACACAGGCGCTGGCCGACGCCTACGCCACGGGAATCGCCGACCATCCGGAGGACTGGCACATGCTCCAGCGGCTCTGGACGGCGGATCTCGATCCCGCCAAGGCACCGGCCACGGATCCGGGTAAGGGGACCATGTGAGGATCGGCATCGTCTGCCCGTACTCGTGGGACGTTCCGGGCGGCGTTCAGTTCCACATCCGCGACCTGGCCGAGTACTTCATCGGCCTCGGGCACGAGGTGTCCGTCCTGGCCCCGGCCGACGACGACACCCCGCTCCCGCCGTACGTCGTCTCGGCCGGCCGCGCGGTCCCCGTGCCGTACAACGGTTCGGTGGCCCGGCTGAACTTCGGCTTCCTCAGTGCCGCGCGGGTGCGCCGCTGGCTGCACGACGGCGCGTTCGACGTGGTACACATCCACGAACCGACCTCGCCGTCGCTCGGCCTGCTGACCTGCTGGGCCGGGCAGGGCCCCATCGTGGCCACCTTCCACACGTCCAACCCGCGCTCCCGCGCGATGATCGCCGCGTACTCGATCCTCCAGGCCGCCCTGGAGAAGATCAGCGCGCGCATCGCCGTGAGCGAGTACGCCCGCCGCACCCTCGTCGAGCACCTCGGCGGGGACGCGGTGGTGATCCCCAACGGCGTCGACGTCGACTTCTTCGCCAAGGCCGAGCCGAAGCCCGAGTGGCAGGGCGACACGATCGGCTTCGTCGGCCGCATCGACGAGCCCCGCAAGGGCCTGCCGGTGCTCATGAAGGCCCTCCCGAAGATCCTCGCCGCCCGTCCGCAGACCCGGCTCCTGGTCGCCGGCCGCGGCGACGAGGAGGAGGCCGTCGAGACGCTCCCGGCCGAACTCCGCTCCCGCGTCGAGTTCCTCGGCATGATCAGCGACGAGGAGAAGGCCAGCTTCCTGCGCAGCGTCGACCTGTACGTCGCCCCCAACACCGGCGGCGAGAGCTTCGGCATCATCCTCGTCGAGGCCATGTCCGCCGGCGCCCCCGTCCTCGCCTCCGACCTCGACGCCTTCGCCCAGGTCCTCGACCAGGGAGCGGCGGGCGAACTCTTCGCCAACGAGGACGCCGACGCCCTCGCGGAAGCCGCCGTACGCCTCCTGCAAGACCCCGGCCGCCGAGCCGAACTCCGCACCCGGGGCAGCGCCCACGTCCGCCGCTTCGACTGGTCGACGGTCGGCGCCGACATCCTCTCCGTCTACGAAACGGTCACGGCCGGCGCGGCAGCGGTAGCCACGGACGACCGCTGGGGCGGCAGACGCTCCCGCTTCGGCCTGGCGAGGGACTGACGGGAGGGCTCTTCTCGACGTCGGGCGGGGCATTTCAGCCCGTCGGGGCAGCACCTGGGTAGGTAGGGCCGTAGTAGGTGGGTCGGCCCCGCTTTGGTCCCCAGGGTCCTTCTCGACGCCCGGGGTGTTTCAGCCCGTCCGGCGTTTGAGGACGAGGCCGTTCAGGCCGACAGCGGGGGTCTGGGGGCGGCAGTCCCCGGCGTGCGACCAACTCGAGGTGACCCGGCCAACCCCAGCGGAGCGCCCCGGTAGCCTTGCGGCCCGTGACTCCAACCCTTGTCTGGATCCTCGTCGCCCTCGTCGCGATCGGTCTGTATCTGAGCTGGACGGCCGGCCGGCTCGACCGGCTGCACGCACGGATCGACGCCGCCCGCGCCGCGCTCGACGCCCAGTTGCTGCGCCGCGCCTCGGTGACCCAGGAGGTGGCGACCTCGGGCGTCCTGGACCCCGCTGCCTCGATCCTGCTGTACGAGGCCGCACACGCCGCGCGGCAGGCCGAGGAGGACCACCGGGAGGTCGCCGAGAGCGAGCTCACCCAGGCGCTGCGGGCCGTCTTCGCGGAGGCCCAGCAGGTGGACGCCGTCCGCGAGGCACTCGGGGGAGACGAGGCCGCGCGGGAGCTGACCGAGGCGGTGCGCCGGGTGCCGATGGCCCGCCGCTTCCACAACGACGCGGTGGGCGCCGCCCGGCGGCTGCGCCAGCACCGCAAGGTGCGCTGGTTCCGGCTGGCCGGACACGCGCCGTTCCCGATGGCTTTCGAGATGGACGACGAGCCGCCGGCGGCCCTCGCGGACCGGGCGACGTAGCGGTACGACGACGGCCGAAACGGGGCGGGACACAGGGATCAGTGGAAAAAAGGATCCACGGCCTTCGCATTGGCCCTTGCAGTGGCCCTCTTCCTTCACGTTTCCTCGGTTCAGCACAACATCGTCTTCACCGAGTGAGGTCACCCGTGTCCCACACGATTTCCGACTCCTCCACGCCGACCCCCGAGACCGGCACCGCGCGCGTGAAGCGCGGCATGGCCGAGCAGCTCAAGGGCGGCGTGATCATGGACGTCGTCACGCCGGAGCAGGCGAAGATCGCCGAGGACGCGGGCGCCGTCGCCGTCATGGCCCTGGAGCGCGTGCCCGCCGACATCCGCAAGGACGGCGGCGTGGCCCGCATGTCCGACCCGGACATGATCGAGGGCATCATCGACGCCGTCTCGATCCCGGTCATGGCCAAGTCCCGCATCGGCCACTTCGTCGAGGCCCAGGTCCTGCAGTCCCTCGGCGTCGACTACATCGACGAGTCCGAGGTCCTCACCCCGGCCGACGAGGTCAACCACTCCGACAAGTGGGCCTTCACGACCCCCTTCGTCTGCGGCGCCACCAACCTCGGTGAGGCCCTGCGCCGCATCGCCGAGGGCGCGGCCATGATCCGCTCCAAGGGCGAGGCCGGCACCGGCAACGTCGTCGAGGCCGTCCGCCATCTGCGCCAGATCAAGAACGAGATCGGCCGACTGCGCGCCCTCGACCACAACGAGCTGTTCGCCGCCGCCAAGGAGCTGCGCGCCCCGTACGAGCTGGTCAAGGAGGTCGCCGACCTGGGCAAGCTCCCGGTCGTCCTCTTCTCCGCCGGCGGCGTCGCCACCCCCGCCGACGCCGCGCTCATGCGCCAGCTCGGCGCCGAGGGCGTCTTCGTGGGCTCCGGCATCTTCAAGTCCGGCGACCCGGCCAAGCGCGCCGCCGCCATCGTGAAGGCCACCACCTTCTACGACGACCCGAAGATCATCGCGGACGCGTCCCGCAACCTCGGCGAGGCCATGGTCGGCATCAACTGCGACACCCTCCCCGAGGCCGAGCGCTACGCCAACCGCGGCTGGTAGGGCACGGACACCATGAACACCCCCGTCATCGGCGTCCTGGCCCTCCAGGGCGACGTACGGGAGCACCTCATCGCCCTGGCCGCGGCCGACGCCGTGGCCAGGCCGGTGCGGCGCCCCGAAGAGCTCGCCGAGGTCGACGGCCTCGTCCTCCCCGGCGGCGAGTCCACCACGATCTCCAAGCTGGCCGTCCTCTTCGGAGTGATGGACCTCCTCCGCGCGCGCGTGCGCGAGGGCATGCCCGTCTACGGCACCTGCGCGGGAATGATCATGCTCGCCGACAAGATCCTCGACCCGCGCTCGGGCCAGGAGACCATCGGCGGCATCGACATGATCGTGCGCCGCAACGCCTTCGGCCGGCAGAACGAGTCGTTCGAAGCGGCCGTCGCCGTCAAGGGAGTCGAGGGCGATCCTGTAGAGGGCGTCTTCATCCGCGCCCCCTGGGTCGAGTCCGTCGGTGCCGGGGCCGAGGTGCTCGCCGAGCACGACGGTCACATCGTCGCGGTCCGCCAGGGCAACGCGCTCGCCACGTCGTTCCACCCGGAGCTGACCGGCGACCACCGAGTGCACTCCCTGTTCGTCGACATGGTGCGCGCCAACCGGACCCGGGAGTCCTTGTAGGATCTCTGGGGTTCGTACAGAGATGGGTTACGCGAAGGAGACAGGCAGATGTCCGGCCACTCTAAATGGGCCACGACGAAGCACAAGAAGGCCGTGATCGACGCCAAGCGCGGCAAGCTCTTCGCGAAGCTGATCAAGAACATCGAGGTCGCGGCGCGCATGGGCGGCGTCGACATCGAGGGCAACCCGACGCTCTACGACGCCATCCAGAAGGCGAAGAAGCAGTCGGTCCCGAACAAGAACATCGACTCCGCGGTCAAGCGCGGCGGCGGCCTCGAGGCCGGCGGCGCCGACTACGAGACGATCATGTACGAGGGTTACGGCCCGAACGGTGTCGCGGTGCTCATCGAGTGCCTCACCGACAACCGCAACCGTGCCGCCTCCGACGTCCGTGTCGCCATGACCCGCAACGGCGGCAACATGGCCGACCCCGGCTCGGTGTCGTACATGTTCAGCCGCAAGGGCGTCATCATCGTCCCCAAGGGCGAGCTGACCGAGGACGACGTGCTCGGCGCCGTCCTGGACGCCGGAGCCGAGGAGGTCAACGACCTCGGCGAGACCTTCGAGGTCATCAGCGAGGCCACCGACCTGGTCGCGGTGCGCACCGCGCTCCAGGAGGCCGGCATCGACTACGACTCCGCCGACTCGAGCTTCGTGCCCTCCGTCCAGGTCGAGCTGGACGAGGAGGGCGCCAAGAAGATCTTCAAGCTGATCGACGCGCTCGAGGACAGCGACGACGTGCAGAACGTCTTCGCCAACTTCGATGTCAGCGACGAGATCATGGAGAAGGTCGACGCGTAACGCTGCCGCGAGCTGCGCGACTTCGACGGGCCGGTGGGACACGTTGTGTCCCACCGGCCCGCGGCCGTTGTCAGTGGCACCGTCTAGCGTGGCGGCAGTCAAAGATCACCGTCCACGGGCCGGAACCAACAATTGAGGACCCCGACGGTGTTCAGCCAGGTCCGCGAGAGCGGCGGCGGATTAGCCGCAAAGGAGGGATGGGTACGGTGCGCGTACTGGGGGTGGACCCGGGACTGACCCGGTGCGGTGTCGGCGTGGTCGAGGGGGTCGCGGGACGGCCGCTGACCATGGTCGGCGTCGGAGTCGTCCGCACACCGCCCGACGCGGAACTGAGCCTCCGGCTGCTCGCCGTCGAGCAGGGCATCGAGCAGTGGCTGGACGAGCACCGGCCGCAGTTCGTCGCCGTCGAGCGCGTCTTCAGCCAGCACAACGTCCGTACGGTCATGGGCACCGCCCAGGCCAGCGCGGTCGCCATGCTCTGCGCCGCCCGGCGTGGCATCCCCGTCGCCCTGCACACTCCCAGCGAGGTCAAGGCCGCCGTCACCGGCAGCGGCCGGGCCGACAAGGCGCAGGTCGGCGCCATGGTCACCCGGCTCCTCCGGCTGGCCGCCCCGCCCAAGCCCGCCGACGCCGCCGACGCCCTCGCGCTCGCCATCTGCCACATCTGGCGCGCCCCCGCGCAGAACCGTCTCCAGCAGGCCGCCGCCCTGCACGCAGCGGCAAACGCAACGAAAGGCCGTACGGCATGATCGCCTTCGTGAGCGGCACGGTCGCCGCACTCGCCCCCGACACCGCGGTCATCGAGGTGGGCGGGGTCGGCATGGCCGTGCAGTGCACCCCGAACACGCTCTCCACGCTCCGCGTCGGCCAGCAGGCCAAGCTCGCCACCTCCCTCGTCGTACGGGAGGACTCGCTGACCCTGTACGGCTTCGCGGACGACGACGAGCGCCAGGTCTTCGTGCTGCTGCAGACCGCCAGCGGCGTCGGCCCGCGCCTGGCGCAGGCGATGCTCGCCGTGCACACGCCGGACGCCCTGCGCCGGGCCGTCGCGAGCGGTGACGAGAAGGCCCTCACCGCCGTACCGGGCATCGGCAAGAAGGGCGCCCAGAAGCTGCTGCTGGAGCTCAAGGACCGGCTCGGCGCACCCCTCGGCGCCCCGGCGGCCAGCGCACCGGTCACCGCCGGCTGGCGCGATCAGCTGCACGGGGCACTGATCGGTCTCGGGTACGCCACGCGCGAGGCCGACGAGGCCGTCACCGCCGTGACCCCGCAGGCCGAGGCAGCCGGGGGCGCGCCCCAGGTGGGCCAGCTGCTGAAGGCGGCCCTGCAGACCCTGAACCGCGCCCGCTGACCACCTGCGCCCCAGCTAGGAGACCTCAGTGAACTGGGATGACACGACCGACAGCGCCTCGCCCGAGCGGCTGGTGGACTCGGTCGCCGACGGGGAGGACCAGGCCGTCGAGGCCGCCCTGCGCCCCAAGGACCTCGGTGAGTTCATCGGCCAGGAGAAGGTCCGCGAGCAGCTCGACCTCGTCCTGCGCGCCGCACGCGCGCGTGGCGCCACCGCCGACCACGTGCTGCTCTCCGGCGCCCCCGGCCTCGGCAAGACCACCCTCTCGATGATCATCGCGGCCGAGATGGGCGCCCCCATCCGCATCACCTCCGGCCCCGCCATCCAGCACGCCGGCGACCTCGCCGCGATCCTCTCCTCCCTCCAGGAGGGCGAGGTCCTCTTCCTCGACGAGATCCACCGCATGTCGCGGCCCGCCGAGGAGATGCTCTACATGGCGATGGAGGACTTCCGGGTCGACGTCATCGTCGGCAAGGGCCCCGGCGCCACCGCCATCCCGCTGGAGCTCCCGCCGTTCACCCTGGTCGGCGCCACCACGCGCGCGGGCCTGCTGCCGCCCCCGCTGCGCGACCGCTTCGGCTTCACCGCGCACATGGAGTTCTACGAGCCCACCGAGCTGGAGCGCGTCGTGCACCGCTCGGCCACGCTGCTCGACGTCGAGATCGAGCCGAGCGGCGCCGCCGAGATCGCCGGCCGCTCCCGCGGCACGCCCCGTATCGCCAACCGCCTGCTGCGCCGGGTGCGGGACTACGCGCAGGTCAAGGCCGACGGGTTCATCACCCAGGACATCGCCGCGGCCGCCCTGCAGGTCTACGAGGTCGACCCGCGCGGCCTCGACCGGCTCGACCGCGCCGTCCTTCAGGCCCTGCTCAAGCTGTTCGGCGGCGGCCCCGTCGGCCTGTCCACCCTCGCCGTCGCGGTGGGGGAGGAGCGCGAGACCGTCGAGGAGGTCGCCGAGCCCTTCCTGGTGCGGGAGGGACTGCTCGCCCGTACCCCGCGCGGACGCGTGGCCACCCCCGCCGCCTGGGCCCACCTCGGCCTGACCCCGCCCGGTTCGGGACCCGTAGGAAACGGACAACAGGACCTGTTCGGAACGTGACGGCGGCGGGATCGGCGAGGGCATTGGCCGGGCCAGGAACCCAGGTGCCATGCTGAGCGTTGTTCCCTGCACGCGGACTCGCCTAGACTCCGCCGATGCCGCCCTTGCGGGCGGCGCCAGACACCACACCCCATCCCCCAGGCCGCTGTCCGCCGCGGTCGCGCGAAGGAAACCCCGTCCCGTGAATACCTTGACCCTTCTCCCGTTCATTGTGCTCATCGCGGCCATGTTCCTGATGACGCGCTCGGCCAAGAAGAAGCAGAACCAGGCCGCCGCGATGCGGAACGAGATGCAGCCCGGCTCCGGCGTCCGCACGATCGGGGGTATGTACGCCACGGTCAAGGAGGTCAGCGACGACACCGTCCTCCTGGACGCCGGCCCGGGCGTCGATCTCCTCTTCGCCAAGAACGCGATCGGCGCCGTGCTCACCGACGACGAGTACAACCGCATCGTCCACGGCATCGAGCACGACCTGAAGTCCGACGCCTCCGTCGTCCCGGACGACGCCTCCTCCCTCACCGAGACCGACGAGGCCGCCGACGCTGCCGCCGCCGACAAGCCCGTCGACTTCGGCAAGAAGGACGAGCAGGACGAGAAGGCTGAGAAGGCCGAGAAGGCCGAGGCCGAGCCGGTCGCCGCGAAGGCCGACGAGGAGCCGAAGAAGGCCGAGGCCACGACGGACGCCGAGCCGAAGAAGACCGACGGCGAGTCCGACGCGAAGTAGTCACGTCCCGGGGTGCGCGGGCGCGATCCGATCGCGCCCAGGCACCCCGGGACCGCGTCTTTCCCGTGCGGGATCCCGACACCATGTCATGGCCGACCGCGCCGACCCGGCGCGAGGCGGCCCGAGAGGGAGTACGAGAAGGTGGCAGCACCTAAGAAGGGCCGGAGCGCGAGCGCTCAGAGCAAGCCAGGACGCTCGCTGGCCCTCATCCTGATCGCCATCGTGGCGCTCACCGGCGGCATGTTCGCCTCCGGGCACACCACTCCGCGTCTCGGCATCGACCTTGCCGGCGGCACGAGCATCACGCTCAAGGCGAAGGCCGACCAAGGGTCCGCGATCAACAAGGCCAACATGGACACCGCGGTCGAGATCATGAACCGCCGTGTCAACGGTCTCGGCGTCTCCGAGGCGGAGGTGCAGACCCAGGGGAACGACAACATCATCGTCAACATCCCCAAGGGCACCAACTCCAAGGAGGCCCGCGAGCAGGTCGGCACCACCGCGAAGCTCTACTTCCGCCCGGTCCTGGCGGCCGAGCCCAGCGTCCCGGCCGGCACCAAGCCGTCGCCGAGCGCGTCCTCCAGCCCCGGCTCCGGCAGCACGCCGAGCCCGGCCGCGTCCGGCAAGGGCAAGACGCCCTCCGCCACGCAGCCGACGGCCACCGCCGCCTCCCAGGGCCGCGCCGTCACCGACGGGCTGAAGGCCGACACCAAGCCGTCCGCGCCCGCGTCCCCGAGCGCCCCGGCCAAGGGCACCACGCCCAGCCCTTCCGCGCCCGCGACCAACGGTCTCGACGCCGCGGCCGCCAAGCTCCAGGCCCAGTACACCGCCCTGGACTGCACCAAGCCCTCCGACCGCGCCACCGCCGGCAAGACCGCCAAGCCCGGTGAGTCGACCGTGGCCTGCGGCCAGATCGACAAGGCCTGGTACAAGTACGTGCTCGGCCCCGCCGCCGTCGACGGCACCGAGGTGAAGACGGCCCGGGCGGTCTTCGACACCCAGGGCGCCTCCGGCTGGCAGGTCCAGATGAACTTCACCAGCACCGGTGCCAAGAAGTTCGCCGACATCACCGCCCAGCTCGCCACGAAGCAGCAGCCGCAGAACGAGTTCGGCATCGTCCTCGACGGCGAGGTCGTCTCCAGCCCGTACGTCAGCCAGTCCATCACCGGCGGCCAGGCGGAGATCTCCGGCCGCTTCACGCAGGAGGAGGCGCAGAGCCTCGCCAACATGCTGTCGTACGGTGCGCTGCCGCTGACGTTCACGGAGGACACCGTCACCACGGTGACCGCCGCCCTCGGTGGCGAGCAGCTGCACGCCGGTCTGCTGGCCGGCGCGATCGGCCTCGCTCTGGTCGTGCTCTACCTGGTCTTCTACTACCGCGGTCTCTCGCTCGTCGCGATCGCCTCGCTGCTGGTCTCCGCGATGCTGACCTATGTGATCATGTCGCTGCTCGGCCCGGCGATCGGCTTCGCGCTGAACCTGCCGGCCGTCTGCGGTGCGATCGTCGCGATCGGTATCACAGCGGACTCGTTCATCGTGTTCTTCGAACGCATCCGGGACGAGATCCGTGAGGGCCGCTCCCTGCGTCCCTCGGTCGAGCGGGCGTGGCCGCGTGCCCGGCGCACCATCCTGGTCTCCGACTTCGTGTCCTTCCTCGCCGCCGCCGTGCTCTTCATCGTCACCGTCGGCAAGGTCCAGGGCTTCGCGTTCACGCTGGGTCTGACCACCGTGCTCGACGTGGTCGTCGTCTTCCTCTTCACCAAGCCGCTGATGACGATCCTCGCCCGCCGCCCGTTCTTCGGACAGGGCCACAAGTGGTCCGGCCTGGACCCGAAGAGCCTGGGTGCCAAGCCGCCGCTGCGCCGCACCCGCCGTCCCGCCGGTCCCGCGTCCGGCTCCGCCCAGACGAAGGAGGCCTGAGCGATGTCGAAACTCGGCAGCATCGGCGCACGACTGCACCGCGGCGAGATCAGCTACGACTTCGTCGGCCACCGCAAGCTCTGGTACGGCATCTCGATCCTGATCACGATCACGGCGATCGTCGGCCTGGCGGTGCGAGGCCTGAACATGGGCATCGACTTCCAGGGCGGCGCCGTCTTCACCACCCCGAAGACGAGCGTCTCCGTGACGCAGGCCGAGCGGTACGCGGAGAGCGCCGCCGGCCATGACGCGGTCGTGCAGGAGCTCGGCACGGGCGGCCTGCGCATCCAGATCGCCGGCCTGGACACCCAGAAGTCCGACGACATCAAGGACTCCCTGGCCAAGGACTTCAACCTCGACCCGGAGAAGATCAACGCCGATCTGGTCGGCCCGAGCTGGGGCGAGCAGGTCGCCAACAAGGCCTGGCTGGGCCTCGGCATCTTCATGGTCCTGGTCGTGATCTACCTGGCGATCGCCTTCGAGTGGCGGATGGCCCTCGCGGCGCTCGTCGCCCTGATCCACGACATCACCATCACCACCGGTGTGTACGCCCTCGTCGGCTTCGAGGTCACCCCGGGCACGATCATCGGTCTGCTGACCATCCTCGGTTACTCGCTCTACGACACGGTCGTCGTCTTCGACAGCCTCAAGGAGCAGACGAAGGACATCACCAAGCAGACCCGCTTCACCTACGGCGAGATCGCCAACCAGTCGATCAACGGCACGCTGGTCCGCTCGATCAACACCACCGTGGTCGCGCTGCTGCCGGTCGCCGGCCTGCTGTTCATCGGCGGCGGCTTCCTCGGCGCCGGTACGCTGAACGACATCTCGCTGTCGCTGTTCGTCGGCCTCGCGGCCGGCGCGTACTCCTCCATCTTCATCGCCACGCCGCTCGTCGCCGACCTCAAGGAGCGCGAGCCGCAGATGAAGGCCCTCAAGAAGCGCGTCCTGGCCAAGCGGGCCCAGGCCGCGGCGGAGGGCGAGTTCGCGGACGACGGGACGTCCGGTACCGGTCACGCCGACGCCGACTCCGCCACCGCGGTCGCAGGCCCGCGCAACCAGCCCGCGTCCCGCACCCGTGGACGCGGCCGTCCGTCCGGGAAGGGCCGATGACCGACATCCGAGAACTCCTGCTGAGCCGCATCCGGGACGTGGCCGACTATCCGGAGCAGGGCGTGATGTTCAAGGACATCACCCCGCTCCTGGCCGACCCGGCCGCGTTCACCGCCCTCACCGACGCGCTCGCCGAGATCGCCACGGACACCGGCGCCACGAAGATCGTCGGTCTGGAGGCCCGGGGCTTCATCCTCGGCGCCCCGGTGGCCGTCCGCGCGGGCCTCGGCTTCATCCCCGTACGCAAGGCGGGCAAGCTCCCCGGAGCCACCCTCCGCCAGGCGTACGACCTGGAGTACGGCTCGGCGGAGATCGAGGTCCACGCCGAGGACCTCAGCGCGGGCGACCGCGTCCTCGTCATCGACGACGTGCTCGCCACCGGCGGCACCGCGGAGGCCTCCCTCCAGCTGATCCGCCGCGCGGGCGCGGAGGTCGCCGGTGTCGCGGTGCTCATGGAGCTCGGCTTCCTGGGCGGCCGTGACCGCCTCACCCCGGCCCTGGCCGGCGCCCCCCTGGCGGCCCTCCTCCAGGTCTGACGACCTCGTCGCCCTCGGCCGGGTCCCGCGCTTTTCGCGGGGCCCGGCCGATGCGTATGCGCCGGCGGGGGTAGACCGGAATCGAGGGGGCAGAGACCTCTGCGGAATCTCCCGGCAGCCCCTCGTGTTTCCTCTGTAGGCAGCCCTCACTTCAGGCTGGAGGCGATAGTGCGGCCGAGGGTCGTTACCATGGGGTCTCCGGAGCCTGATCGGGGGACCCGGATCGCGCACGAGGAGTCCTCTTGCCAGACGAGGCCCAGCCACTGACCGCCGCCAAGCCCGAGCCCGCCTCGGCGCCCGCGGCCAAGCCCGCGCCCCATGCGAAGAACGACGCCCGCGGGCCGGTGCAGCATGTCCAGTCCGCGCCCGTCGAGAAGCCGGCCGAGACGACCCGCCCCAAGCCGGTCACGCCCGCCGTCCGGGCCACCGGCGGTCAGGGCCGCTCGGGCTCCTCCAACCGCGTCCGCGCCCGCCTGGCCCGCCTCGGCGTCCAGCGCGCGCACCCGTACAACCCCGTGCTCGAACCGCTGCTGCGCATAGTGCGCAGCAACGATCCGAAGATCGAGACCTCCACCCTCCGCCAGATCGAGAAGGCCTACCAGGTCGCCGAGCGCTGGCACCGGGGGCAGAAGCGCAAGAGCGGCGACCCGTACATCACGCACCCGCTCGCCGTCACCACCATCCTCGCCGAGCTCGGCATGGACCCGGCGACGCTCATGGCCGGCCTGCTGCACGACACCGTCGAGGACACCGACTACGGCCTGGACGACCTGCGCCGCGACTTCGGCGACGTCGTCGCCCTGCTCGTCGACGGCGTCACCAAGCTGGACAAGGTCAAGTTCGGTGAGGCCGCGCAGGCCGAGACCGTGCGCAAGATGGTCGTCGCCATGGCCAAGGATCCCCGTGTCCTGGTCATCAAGCTCGCCGACCGCCTGCACAACATGCGCACCATGCGCTACCTCAAGCGCGAGAAGCAGGAGAAGAAGGCGCGCGAGACCCTGGAGATCTACGCGCCGCTCGCCCACCGCCTGGGCATGAACACCATCAAGTGGGAGCTGGAGGACCTCGCCTTCGCGATCCTCTACCCCAAGATGTACGACGAGATCGTGCGGCTCGTCGCCGAGCGGGCGCCCAAGCGCGACGAGTACCTGGCCATAGTGACCGACGAGGTCCAGGCCGACCTGCGCGCCGCCCGCATCAAGGCCACCGTCACCGGCCGCCCGAAGCACTACTACTCCGTCTACCAGAAGATGATCGTCCGCGGCCGTGACTTCGCGGAGATCTACGACCTGGTGGGCATCCGCGTCCTCGTCGACACGGTCCGCGACTGCTACGCCGCCCTCGGCACGATCCACGCGCGATGGAACCCGGTCCCCGGCCGGTTCAAGGACTACATCGCGATGCCGAAGTTCAATATGTACCAGTCGCTGCACACGACGGTCATCGGACCGGGCGGCAAGCCCGTCGAGCTGCAAATCCGCACGTTCGACATGCACCGCCGCGCCGAGTACGGCATCGCCGCGCACTGGAAGTACAAGCAGGAAGCCGTCGCCGGCGCCTCCAAGATCCGTACGGACGTGCCCAAGGGCGTCGGCAGGGACAAGGACGCCATCAACGACATGGCGTGGCTGCGGCAGCTCCTGGACTGGCAGAAGGAGACCGAGGACCCCAGCGAGTTCCTGGAGTCCCTGCGCTTCGACCTCTCCCGCAACGAGGTCTTCGTCTTCACGCCCAAGGGCGACGTCATAGCGCTCCCGGCCGGGGCCACCCCCGTCGACTTCGCCTACGCCGTCCACACCGAGGTCGGCCACCGCACCATAGGAGCACGGGTCAACGGCCGCCTCGTACCGCTCGAATCGACCCTGGACAACGGCGACCTGGTGGAGGTCTTCACCTCCAAGGCGGCCGGCGCCGGCCCCTCCCGCGACTGGCTCGGCTTCGTCAAGTCGCCCCGCGCCCGCAACAAGATCCGCGCCTGGTTCTCCAAGGAGCGCCGCGACGAGGCGATCGAGCAGGGCAAGGACGCCATCGTCCGCGCGATGCGCAAGCAGAACTTGCCGATCCAGCGCATCCTCACCGGCGACTCGCTCGTCACGCTCGCCCACGAGATGCGGTACTCGGACATCTCCGCGCTGTACGCGGCGATCGGCGAGGGCCATGTCTCGGCGCAGAACATCGTGCAGAAGCTCGTCCAGGCGCTCGGCGGCGAGGAGGCGGCCACCGAGGAGATCGACGAGAGCGTGCCGCCCGCGCGCGGGCGCGGCCGCAAGCGCCGCCGCTCCAGCGCCGACCCGGGCGTCGTGGTCAAGGGCGTCGACGACGTGTGGGTCAAACTGGCCCGCTGCTGCACGCCCGTGCCCGGCGACCCGATCATCGGCTTCGTCACCCGCGGCAGCGGCGTCTCGGTGCACCGCAACGACTGCGTGAACATCGAGTCGCTGTCCCGCGAGCCCGAGCGCATCCTCGACGTCGAGTGGGCGCCCACCCAGTCCTCGGTCTTCCTGGTCGCCATCCAGGTCGAGGCCCTCGACCGCTCCCGGCTGCTGTCGGACGTCACCCGCGTGCTGTCCGACCAGCACGTCAACATCCTCTCCGCGGCCGTCCAGACGTCCCGCGACCGCGTCGCCACCTCGCGCTTCACCTTCGAGATGGGCGACCCCAAGCACCTCGGACACGTCCTGAAGGCCGTCCGGGGCGTGGAGGGTGTGTACGACGTGTACCGGGTGACCTCGGCCCGCCAGCAGCGTTAGCGTTCCGCTGGGCAGCGCGGTTCTTCAGCTGCGGGTCGGTCGTGGCTGGTCGCGCAGTTCCCCGCGCCCCTCGGGGGCGCGGCCCCGCACACACGCCTGGGCCCCGCCACTCCGACGAGCGAGTGGCGGGGCCCAGGGGCGAGGATGCGACGGCGTCAGCCGCCGAACTCGTGCAGACCCTTCAGCGCCTGGTCCAGAAGCGCCTGGCGGCCCTCCAGCTCCCGCTCGAGCTTCTCGGCGCGCGAGGTGTTGCCCTGGGCGCGCGCCTGCTCGATCTGGCCCTTCAGCTTGTCCACGGCGGCCTGGAGCTGACCGGTCAGACCCGCGGCACGCGCGCGTGCCTCCGGGTTGGTCCGGCGCCATTCGGACTCCTCGGCCTCCTGGATCGCACGGTCGACCGCGTGCATCCGGCCCTCGATCTTCGGACGCGCGTCGCGCGGCACATGACCGATGGCCTCCCAGCGCTCGTTGATCGAGCGGAAGGCGGCCCGGGCGGCCTTGAGGTCCGTGATGGGCAGGAGCTTCTCGGCCTCGCCGGCCAGCTCCTCCTTCAGCTTCAGGTTGTCCGCCTGCTCGGCGTCCCGGACGGCGAAGACCGAGCTGCGGGCGGCGAAGAAGACGTCCTGGGCGCCGCGGAAGCGGTTCCACAGATCGTCCTCGTGCTCGCGCTGGGCGCGGCCCGCGGCCTTCCACTCCGCCATCAGCTCGCGGTAGCGGGCCGCCGTCGGAGCCCAGTCCGTCGACCCCGACAGCGCCTCGGCCTCCGCGACCAGCCGCTCCTTCGCCCGGCGCGCTTCCTCGCGCTGGGCGTCGAGCTGGGCGAAGTGCGCCTTGCGGCGCTTGGAGAACGCCGAGCGGGCGTGCGAGAAGCGGTGCCACAGCTCGTCGTCCGCCTTGCGGTCCAGCCGCGGCAGCCCCTTCCAGATGTCCACCAGGGCCCGCAGCCGCTCACCGGCCACCCGCCACTGGTCGGACTGCGCCAGCTCCTCCGCCTCGACGACCAGCGCCTCCTTGGCGTGCCGGGCCTCGTCGGACTGCTTGGCGCGCTGCGCCTTGCGCTCCTCACGGCGCGCCTCGACACGCTCCACGAGCTTGTCCAGCCGGCCCCGCAGGGCGTCCAGGTCGCCGACCGCGTGGTGCGCGTCCACCTGCTCGCGCAGGTGGTCGATGGCGGCCTGGGCATCCTTCGCCGAGAGGTCGGTGGTCTGTACTCGCTTCTCGAGGAGGCCGATCTCGACAACCAGGCCCTCGTACTTGCGCTCGAAGTAGGCCAGCGCCTCCTCTGGGGAGCCGGCCTGCCAGGATCCGACGACCTGCTCGCCGTCGGCCGTACGCACGTACACGGTCCCCGTCTCGTCGACGCGGCCCCACGGGTCGCTGCTCACAGCGCCTCCTCCACATGATGCCTGCGAGGTGCTCTGGGGCCCCCGGGCATCGTCCACAGTTTCGTCACGGCCAACATAGGCGACCGGCAGGTGGCCTGTCCGCATCCAGCGCGACCGAAATTCCGCAGCTGGCCGTCCTGAACTCAAGGATCTCGCGCCGCCGGTCAGGATTTGGCGACGGTGGCCTTGTCGATCACTACCGTCGCGTTCGGGGCGCCGTCACCGGCACCGGTGTTCTCGCCCGCGGCGGCGATCTTCTTCAGCACCTTCATGCCCGCGGCGTCGATGGTGCCGAACGGCGCGTAGCTGGGCGGCAACTGGCTGTCCTGGTACACCAGGAAGAACTGGCTGCCACCGCTGTGCGGCTGCCCGGTGTTCGCCATCGCGACCGTGCCCGCCGGATACACGTTGCCCTTGAGGCTCTTGTCCTTGAGGTTCTCGTCCGGGATCGTGTAGCCGGGACCGCCGCTGCCCGAGGCCGTCGGATCGCCGCACTGCAGCACGTAGATGCCGTTGGTGGTGAGCCGGTGGCACTTGGTGTGGTCGAAGAACCCCTTGCCCGCAAGGAAGTTGAACGAGTTCACCGTGTGCGGCGCCGCCGACGCCTTCAGCGCGATGCCGATGTCACCGCACGTGGTGGCCAGCTTCATCGTGTACGCGGCCGACTTGTCGATCGTGACCGCCGGCTCCTTCTTCCAACTCTGCTTCTTCACCGCGCCCTTGGCGGGCTTCTCGCAAGGGTCCGGCACCTTCTTCGAGGCCGAGGGGCTGGGCGAGACCGAGGCGCTGGCGTTGGCCTTGTCGTCGTTGCCCTTCAGCACGCCGGTCGTGTACAGCGCGACGCTGCCGATGACGACCACGCCGAGCACCGACGCGATCACGGAGTTCCGCATACGTGACTTGCGCCGGGCGGACGTGCGCCGCTGCTGCTGCCGCAAGTACTTCTCCCGGGCGAGCTGACGCCGCCGCTGCTCCTGGCTGACCACCGGGTTCTCTCCTCATGCGTGTCGAGTGCCGACCGTTGGGTGTTGACGCGTGCGTCCTGCGAGCCGGTCGCTGCGTTCAGCCCCCGTACCGTATATGGGTTCGCTGAGGAAACGGCAGCGCCGGTAGGCTCTGGAGCACGGCCTGCCCGTCCGCAAGCCCTCCTGTACCGACACAACGAAGGACGATCGTGCTCATTGCCGGGTTCCCCGCCGGGGCCTGGGGGACGAACTGTTACGTCGTCGCCCCCGCCGCCGGTGAGGAGTGCGTGATCATCGACCCGGGCCATCAGGCCACCCGAGGCGTCGAGGAAACGCTGAAGAAGCATCGGCTCAAGCCCGCCGCCGTCGTCCTGACCCACGGCCACATCGACCATGTCGCCTCGGTCGTCCCGGTGTGCGGCGCGCACGACGTGCCCGCGTGGATCCACCCCCGGGACCGGTACATGCTCAGCGACCCCGAGAAGGCGCTCGGCCGCTCCATCGGGATGCCGCTCATGGGCGAGCTGACCATCGGGGAGCCCGACGACCTCAAGGAGCTGAGCGACGGCGCGAAGCTGGAGCTCGCCGGAATGGAGTTCTCGGTCGCGCACGCGCCGGGTCATACCAAGGGGTCGGTGACCTTCCGGATGCCCGAGGCCGGCGACGTCCCGCCGGTCCTGTTCTCGGGTGACCTGCTGTTCGCCGGCTCCATCGGACGCACCGACCTGCCCGGCGGCGACATGGACGAGATGCTCGACTCGCTGGGCCGCGTGTGCCTGCCGCTCGACGACTCGACCGTGGTGCTGCCCGGTCACAACGAGCACACGACCATCGGCCGTGAGCGCGCCACCAACCCCTATCTGCGGCAGGTGGCAGCCGGCCTGGGAGCGAACCCCGACACCGCTCCCCGACGAGGAATCTGACGAGAGACATTCCGTTGAGCACCTTCAAGGCCCCCAAGGGCACCTACGACCTGATCCCGCCGGCGTCCGCGACGTATCTGGCCGTCCGCGAGGCGATCGCCGCCCCGCTGCGCAACTCCGGCTACGGCTACATCGAGACCCCCGGCTTCGAGAACGTCGAGCTCTTCGCGCGCGGCGTCGGCGAGTCGACCGACATCGTGACCAAGGAGATGTACGCCTTCGAGACCAAGGGCGGCGACCAGCTCGCCCTGCGCCCCGAGGGCACCGCCTCCGTGCTGCGCGCCGCCCTGGAGGCCAACCTGCACAAGGCGGGCAACCTCCCGGTCAAGCTCTGGTACTCCGGCTCGTACTACCGCTACGAGCGCCCCCAGAAGGGCCGTTACCGCCACTTCTCCCAGGTCGGCGCCGAGGCGATCGGGGCCGAGGACCCGGCGCTGGACGCCGAGCTGATCATCCTGGCCGACCAGGCGTACCGCTCGCTGGGCCTCAGCGACTTCCGCATCCTGCTCAACAGCCTGGGCGACAAGGAGTGCCGTCCGGTCTACCGGGCCGCGCTCCAGGACTTCCTGCGCGGCCTGGACCTGGACGAGGACACGCGCCGCCGCGTCGACATCAATCCGCTCCGGGTCCTCGACGACAAGCGCGAGTCGGTCCAGAACCAGCTGACCGGCGCCCCGCTGCTGCGCGACTACCTGTGCGACGCCTGCAAGGCGTACCACGAGGAGGTCCGCGAGCTGATCACCGCGGCGGGCGTCGCCTTCGAGGACGACCCGAAGCTGGTCCGCGGCCTGGACTACTACACCCGCACCACCTTCGAGTTCGTCCATGACGGCCTGGGCTCGCAGTCCGCGGTGGGCGGCGGCGGCCGCTACGACGGCCTCTCCGAGATGATCGGCGGCCCCGCGCTGCCCTCGGTCGGCTGGGCGCTGGGCGTCGACCGCACGGTGCTGGCCCTGGAGGCCGAGGGTGTGGAGCTGGACCTCCCGTCCTCGACCAGCGTCTTCGCGGTCCCGCTCGGCGAGGAGGCCCGCCGCGTGCTGTTCGCCAAGGTCACGGAGCTGCGCAAGGCCGGTGTCGCGGCGGACTTCTCGTACGGCGGCAAGGGCCTGAAGGGCGCCATGAAGAACGCCAACCGCTCGGGCGCCCGCTACACGATCGTCGCCGGTGAGCGTGACCTCGCCGAGGGCGTCGTCCAGCTCAAGGACATGGAGTCCGGCGAGCAGTCGGCGGTCGGCGTCGACGAGATCGTGGCCGAGCTGACGTCCCGGCTCGGCTAGTTCCCGAGGGCGCCCGGGGACGTTTCCCGGGCGCCCTTCGTACGCATCGACGCCCGCCGCCGTCAACGCCGCGGGCGTCGATTCGTCATCCCGGGCGAATCCGGCAGGTGAGGCGAACGATCCCGCGCCGTCGTACGTACCTCCTTATGTCCACTGAACGGTGGACCGGGGCAGCCGTGCGGCACAATGGCCCCTGCCCGAAGCAGGTCCACCTCTGAAGCAGACGGAATCGGCGTGATGAGCAAGACGACAGTCAAGGACGTCTCCACCGGACCCGAGTCCCACCGGCCCGTCTCCGCCGCGCGGACGGAGGGCGGCAGCCGCGCCTTCGCCCTGATGCTGATCATCACCGGCGCGGCCGGACTGCTCGCCGCCTGGGTCATCACGCTCGACAAGTTCAAGATCCTCGAGGCCAAGCTCGCGGGCAAGACCTTCACGCCCGGGTGCAGCCTCAACCCAGTCGTCTCCTGCGGCAGCGTCATGGAGAGCAAGCAGGCCGCCGCCTTCGGCTTCCCCAACCCGATGCTCGGGCTCGTCGCCTACGGCATCGTCGTCTGCGTCGGCATGAGCCTGCTCGCCCGGGCACGCTTCCCGCGCTGGTACTGGCTGACCCTCAACTTCGGCACTCTCTTCGGCGTGGGCTTCTGCACCTGGCTGCAGTTCCAGTCCCTGTACCGGATCAACGCGCTGTGCCTGTGGTGCTCCCTGGCCTGGGTCGCCACGATCATCATGTTCTGGTACGTGACGTCGTTCAACGTCCGCAACGGCTTCCTGCCCGCACCGCGCTGGGTCAAGGGCTTCTTCGGCGAGTTCACCTGGGTGCTGCCGGCCCTGCACATCGGCATCATCGGCATGCTGGTCCTCACCCGCTGGTGGGACTTCTGGACCAGCTGACGAGGCCTGCCCCGCCCCGGCCCGAGGCCCGGCCCGGCCGCGTTGTCAGTGCCGTGTCTTAGGGTTTCAGAGTGGAAGCCGACCTGTTCACCGCCGCAGCAGAAGAACGCCAGGAGAAGGACCCGACGAGCAGTCCCCTGGCGGTCCGGATGCGCCCGCGCACCCTCGACGAGGTGGTGGGCCAGCAGCACCTGCTGAAGCCCGGCTCACCCCTGCGCCGTCTGGTCGCGGACGGGGACGGCGGCCCGGCCGGCCCCTCCTCGGTGGTGCTGTGGGGCCCGCCGGGCACCGGCAAGACCACCCTCGCCCACGTGGTGTCCAGGGCGACGAACCGGCGCTTCGTGGAACTGTCCGCGATCAGCGCGGGCGTCAAGGAGGTCCGCGCGGTCATCGACGGCGCCCGCCGCGCCGCCGGGGGCTTCGGCAAGGAGACCGTCCTCTTCCTCGACGAGATCCACCGCTTCAGCAAGGCCCAGCAGGACTCCCTGCTCCCGGCCGTCGAGAACCGCTGGGTGACGCTGATCGCCGCGACCACCGAGAACCCGTACTTCTCGGTGATCTCCCCCCTGCTCTCCCGCTCACTGCTGCTCACCCTCGAACCGCTCACCGACGACGACCTGCGCTCCCTGCTGCGCCGCACCCTCGCCGACGAACGCGGTCTGGGTGAGGCCTTCACCCTCCCCGAGGAGGCCGAGGAGCACCTGCTCCGGCTGGCCGGCGGGGACGCCCGACGGGCCCTGACCGCCCTGGAGGCCGCCGCGGGCGCGGCGCAGGAGAAGGGCGAGAGCGAGATCGCCCTCCAGACGCTGGAGGAGACCGTCGACCGGGCGGCCGTGAAGTACGACCGCGACGGCGACCAGCACTACGACGTGGCGAGCGCGCTGATCAAGTCCATCCGGGGCTCCGACGTGGACGCCGCGCTGCACTACCTGGCCCGGATGATCGAGGCGGGGGAGGACCCCCGTTTCATCGCCCGCCGCCTGATGATCTCCGCCAGCGAGGACATCGGCGTCGCCGACCCGAACGCGCTGCCGATAGCCGTCGCCGCCGCGCAGGCCGTCGCGATGATCGGCTTCCCCGAGGCCGCGCTCACCCTCAGCCACACCACCATCGCCCTCGCCCTGGCCCCCAAGTCCAACTCCGCGACCACGGCCATCCGCGATGCCATGGCGGACGTACGCAAGGGCTTCGCCGGTCCCGTGCCGCCCCACCTGCGCGACGGGCACTACAAGAGCGCGAAGAAGCTCGGCCACGCGCAGGGCTACGTCTACCCGCACAACCAGCCCAACGCCATCGCCGCCCAGCAGTACGCCCCGGACGCCCTCAAGGACCGCGAGTACTACACCCCGACCCGCAACGGCGCCGAGGCCCGGTATGCGGACGCGGTCGAATGGACCAGGAAGCACCTCGGTCGCAAGCGGTCCTGAGCGCCCTGTAGAATTCCCCGGAGTGCTGAGTCCCGTGCACGGACCTCCGCAAGGAGAGCCGGGCACCACCAGAGCGGGACATCCAGCCGGAGACCGGCCCTCGGGCAGGGACCTCCAGGAGCGTCGCGCACCGGCGAACGGTGTCGCGGGCAGCCCACCACCACCCGGAGTTCCGGGAGAGGTCGGTGGGCCACTCGCGTGCTGCACGTATGTGCCCAGATCAGGGGAGCGGCTGCCCATCAGGTCCGGAGAACGGACCCGGCGGGTATTCCCCGGCTGCGGATGCGACCTCCCCTAACCCTGGTGAAGCCGTATTCACAGAACAGAACGAGGTGTTTGGTTCATGGCGAACCAGTCCCGCCCCAAGGTCAAGAAGTCGCGTGCCCTCGGCATCGCGCTGACCCCGAAGGCCGTCAAGTACTTCGAGGCCCGCCCCTACCCGCCGGGTGAGCACGGCCGCGGTCGCAAGCAGAACTCGGACTACAAGGTCCGTCTGCTCGAGAAGCAGCGTCTGCGTGCGCAGTACGACGTCTCCGAGCGTCAGCTGGTCCGCGCCTACGAGCGTGCCGCCAAGGCGCAGGGCAAGACCGGTGAGGCCCTGGTCGTCGAGCTCGAGCGTCGTCTCGACGCCCTGGTGCTGCGTTCGGGCATCGCCCGCACGATCTACCAGGCCCGTCAGATGGTCGTCCACGGCCACCTCCAGGTCAACGGCCAGAAGGTCGACAAGCCGTCCTTCCGCGTGCGTCCGGACGACGTCGTGCAGGTCCGTGAGCGCAGCCTCGAGAAGCCGCTGTTCCAGGTGGCCCGCGAGGGTGGCTTCGCCCCCGACGGCGAGACCCCGCGCTACCTCCAGGTGAACCTCAAGGCCCTGGCGTTCCGCCTGGACCGTGAGCCGAACCGCAAGGAGATCCCGGTGATCTGCGACGAGCAGCTCGTCGTCGAGTACTACGCCCGCTGATCCCAGCCCCGGCGCAGCACTTCAGCCCGCCGTCTCCCCGTCCTCTCCGGACGGGCGGGGCGGCGGGTTTGCGCTTGTCTCCCGCGGACCGTGCGCGCCGACGGGAATCCGGTACGGAGCCGCACCCCCGGCGCGATAGGCTCGGAGCACTGCTTTTCATGGTTCCGATGTTCACTGCACGTTTCAGGGAGCGGGTGCGCACAGTGTCCGGTGGAGAGGTGGCCGGGATCCTGGTGGCCGTCTTCTGGGCGATTCTGGTGTCCTTCCTCGCCGTCGCACTGGCAAGGCTGGCCCAGACGCTGAAGGCGACGACCAAGCTTGTCGCGGATGTGACCGAGCAGGCGGTCCCGCTGCTCGCCGACGCCTCGACGGCGGTGCGGTCCGCGCAGACCCAGATCGACCGTGTCGACGCGATCGCCACGGACGTCCAGGAGGTCACGTCGAACGCTTCGGCGCTGTCGACGACCGTCGCCTCCACCTTCGGCGGCCCCCTGGTCAAGGTCGCGGCGTTCGGCTACGGCGTCCGCCGGGCCCTCGTCGGCCGCAGGGAGGACGCGCCCGTCAAGGCGCCCGCCAAGGCGTCCCGCCGTACCGTGATCGTGGGCCGTACGGTCCCCGGCTCGCGGCGGGCGGCGCGGAACCCCCGGGGAAAGAGGGACTGAGACCTAGCGATGTTCCGCCGTACGTTCTGGTTCACCACCGGCGTCGCCGCCGGCGTATGGGCCACCACCAAGGTCAACCGCAAGCTGAAGCAGCTCACCCCCGAGAGCCTGGCCGCGACCGCCGCGAACAAGGCACTCGAGACGGGTCAGCGCCTCAAGGACCGTGCGATCGACTTCGCGCTCGACGTCCGCGACAACATGGCCCAACGGGAGGCCGAACTCGAGGACGCCCTGGGCATCCAGGAGGATCCCGAACTCGTGGCTCCCCGGCGGTACGCCGCCATCGAGAACCGCACCAACCCGAAGTACGTCCCGAGCACGACGTACTCGCACAACCGGAATGAGGACCACTGATGGAGTCGGCCGAGATTCGCCGCCGCTGGCTGAGCTTCTTCGAGGAGCGCGGGCACACCGTCGTCCCTTCGGCGTCGCTCATCGCGGACGACCCGACTCTGCTCCTCGTCCCGGCCGGCATGGTGCCCTTCAAGCCCTACTTCCTGGGTGAGGTCAAGCCGCCGTTCCAGCGCGCCACCAGCGTGCAGAAGTGCGTGCGCACGCCCGACATCGAAGAGGTCGGCAAGACCACGCGCCACGGCACGTTCTTCCAGATGTGCGGCAACTTCTCCTTCGGCGACTACTTCAAGGAAGGCGCCATCAAGTTCGCCTGGGAGCTGCTCACCAGCCCCCAGGACAAGGGCGGTTACGGCCTCGACCCCGAGCGCCTGTGGATCACCGTCTACAAGGACGACGACGAGGCCGAGCGCATCTGGCACGAGGTCGTCGGTGTGCCCAAGGAACGCATCCAGCGCCTGGGCATGAAGGACAACTACTGGTCCATGGGCGTTCCCGGCCCGTGCGGCCCCTGCTCCGAGATCAACTACGACCGCGGCCCCGAGTTCGGCGTCGAGGGCGGCCCCGCCGTCAACGACGAGCGGTACGTGGAGATCTGGAACCTCGTCTTCATGCAGTACGAGCGGGGCGAGGGCACCGGCAAGGACAACTTCGAGATCCTCGGGGACCTGCCGAGCCAGAACATCGACACGGGCCTCGGCCTGGAGCGTCTCGCCATGATTCTGCAGGGCGTGCAGAACATGTACGAGATCGACACCTCGATGGCCGTCATCGAGAAGGCCACCGAGCTGACCGGCGTGCGCTACGGCGACGCCAACGCCTCGGACGTGTCCCTGCGCGTGGTCACCGACCACATGCGCACCGCCACGATGCTCATCGGCGACGGCGTCACCCCGGGCAACGAGGGCCGCGGCTACGTGCTGCGCCGCATCATGCGCCGCGCCATCCGCAACATGCGTCTCCTCGGCGCCACCGGTCCGGTCGTCAAGGATCTGGTCGACACCGTGATCGCGATGATGGGCCAGCAGTACCCCGAACTCATCACCGACCGCGAGCGCATCGAGAAGGTCGCCGTCGCCGAGGAGAACGCCTTCCTCAAGACGCTGAAGGCCGGCACCAACATCCTCGACACGGCCGTCACCGAGACCAAGCAGTCCGGTGGCAAGGTCCTGCCCGGCGACAAGGCGTTCCTGCTCCACGACACCTGGGGCTTCCCGATCGACCTCACCCTGGAGATGGCTGCCGAGCAGGGCCTCGCCGTGGACGAGGACGGCTTCCGACGCCTGATGAAGGAGCAGCGGGAGCGCGCCAAGGCCGACGCCCAGGCGAAGAAGACCGGTCACGCCGACATGGGCGCCTACCGCGAGATCGCCGACAAGGCCGGTGCCACCGACTTCATCGGCTACACGGACACCGAGGGCGAGACGACGATCGTCGGCATCCTCGTCGACGGTGTCTCCTCGCCGGCCGCCACCGAGGGCGACGCCGTCGAGATCGTCCTCGACCGCACCCCGTTCTATGCCGAGGGCGGCGGTCAGATCGGTGACACCGGCCGCATCCGGACCGACTCCGGTGCCGTCATCGAGATCCGTGACACGCAGAAGCCGGTCCCGGGCGTGTACGTCCACAAGGGCGTCGTCCAGGTCGGCGAGGTCACCGTCGGCGCCAAGGCCCACGCCTCGATCGACGGTCTGCGCCGCAAGGCCATCGCCCGTGCCCACTCGGCCACGCACCTGACCCACCAGGCGCTGCGCGACGCGCTCGGCCCGACGGCCGCCCAGGCCGGTTCCGAGAACCAGCCCGGCCGCTTCCGCTTCGACTTCGGCTCGCCGTCCGCCGTTCCGACGGCCGTGATGACCGACGTCGAGCAGCGCATCAACGAGGTGCTCGCGCACGACCTCGACGTGCACGCCGAGGTCATGGGCATCGACGAGGCCAAGAAGCAGGGCGCCATCGCCGAGTTCGGCGAGAAGTACGGCGAGCGCGTGCGCGTCGTGACCATCGGCGACTTCTCCAAGGAGCTGTGCGGCGGCACGCACGTCCACAACACCGCCCAGCTGGGTCTGGTGAAGCTGCTCGGCGAGTCGTCGATCGGCTCGGGTGTGCGCCGTATCGAGGCCCTCGTCGGCGTCGACGCGTACAACTTCCTGGCCCGCGAGCACACGGTCGTCAACCAGCTCACCGAGCTGCTGAAGGGCCGCTCGGAGGAGCTGCCGGAGAAGGTCTCCACGATGCTCGGCAAGCTGAAGGACGCCGAGAAGGAGATCGAGCGGTTCCGCGCCGAGAAGGTGCTACAGGCCGCCGCCGGTCTCGTCGAGTCCGCCAAGGACATCAGGGGCGTCGCACTTGTCACCGGTCAGGTCCCGGACGGCACGACCCCGGACGACCTGCGCAAGCTGGTCCTCGACGTGCGCGGGCGTATCCAGGGCGGCCGGGCCGCCGTGGTGGCCCTGTTCACGGTGAACAACGGCAAGCCGCTCACGGTCATCGCCACGAACGACGCCGCCCGTGACCGCGGTCTCAAGGCCGGTGACCTGGTGCGTACGGCCGCCAAGACCCTCGGCGGCGGCGGTGGCGGCAAGCCGGACCTCGCGCAGGGCGGCGGCCAGAACCCGGCCGCCGTCGGCGAGGCCGTCGAAGCCGTCGAGCGCCTGGTCGCCGAGACCGCCAAGTAAGAAACGGCGAAGAAGATGCGCAGAGGACGTCGACTCGCGATCGACGTCGGGGACGCCCGTATCGGGGTCGCCTCGTGCGACCCCGACGGGATCCTCGCCACCCCGGTCGAGACCGTCCCCGGACGTGACATCCCGGCAGCTCACCGCCGCCTGCGGCAGCTCGTCGAGGAGTACGAGCCGATCGAGGTCGTCGTCGGTCTCCCTCGCTCCCTCAAGGGGGGCGAGGGCCCGGCCGCGGCCAAGGTCCGCACGTTCGCCCAGGAGCTGGCCAAGGGCATCGCCCCCGTCCCGGTTCGCCTGGTCGACGAGCGGATGACTACAGTGACGGCCAGTCAGGGCCTGCGCGCCTCGGGTGTGAAGTCCAAGAAGGGCCGCTCGGTCATTGACCAGGCAGCCGCTGTGATCATCCTCCAGCAGGCCCTGGAATCCGAACGGGTGTCAGGTAATCCGCCCGGTGAGGGCGTCGAAGTGGTCATCTGATCGCGATACGGTAACGTTCCGCGCGATGCGGCGGCGTTCGAACAGCCGCCGCACCGGCAAGAGGCGGGACGGTAGCCGGCCCGAAGCCACGTGACCGCCGCCTCGCGGCTCTAGGGGATCGATGACTGAGTATGGCCGGGGCCCAGGCTCCGAACCGTGGCATCCTGAGGACCCGTTGTACGGGGACGGGGGATGGAGAGGACAGCAGGCGCACCCGGGCCAGCAGTCCCCTTACGGCGGCCAGCCGCAGCAGCACCCGGGCCACGCGCAGCAGGGCGACTGGGCCACGGGACAGCATCCCGTCTACGACCCCTCGCAGCAGCAGTACTACGGCGACCAGGGCCAGCAGCAGTACGTCGGTCACGCCCAGCCCCAGCCCCAGCCCCAGCAGCAGTACGCGCAGGGCGGCTGGGACGCCACCGGTACCCACGCGCACGTGCCGTACGCCGCGGACCCCGGTGACCCCTACGGCCAGCACCCGGTGGCGTACGGCGCCGAGCAGCCCGACTTCTACGGCACGGCCGACGCCTACCCGCCGCCGGAGCCGCCGGCCCGCAGGCGCCCTGAGCCGGAGCCGGAGACCGACTGGGATCCAGGCCCCGACCAGGGCGAACACGCCTTCTTCTCCGGTGGTGACGACGAGGAGGATGCCGAGCCGACGGGGCGCGGCGGCCGCAGCGACCGCCGCGGCAAGGGCGGCGGAAAGGGCGGCAAGGGCGCCAAGAAGCGGCGCAACGGCTGCGCCCTCATGGTGGTCGTCCTGGTGTTCGGCGGCGGCCTCGGCGGCGTCGGATACGTCGGTTTCAAGTTCTACCAGGATCGTTTCGGCCCGGCCCCGGACTACGCGGGCAACGGCAACGGAGAGACGGTGACGGTCGAGATCCCGAAGGGCGCGGGCGGATACGACATCGGCCGCAAGCTGAAGGAAGCCGGCGTCATCAAGAGCGTCGACGCGTTCGTCTCCGCGCAGGGGGCCAACCCCAACGGCAAGTCGCTCCAGGACGGCGTGTACACCCTCCAGAAGGAGATGTCCGCCGCCAGCGCGGTCGAGCTGATGCTCAGCCCGAAGAGCCGCGACAACCTGATCATCGCCGAGGGTTCGCGCAACGCTGCCGTCTACGCGAAGATCGACGCCCGCCTCAAGGTGCCGAAGGGCACCACACAGGGCGTGGCCAAGAAGGAGTACAAGAGCCTCGGTCTGCCCTCCTGGGCGCTGAACCACCCCAACCTGAAGGATCCGCTGGAAGGATTCCTCTACCCCTCCAGCTACCCGGTCGCCAAGGGGCAGAAGCCCAAGGCCGTCCTGAAGGAGATGGTGGCGCGGGCCAACGAGAAGTACAAGGCGATCGGTCTGGAGGAGAAGGCCGAGGGCCTGGGCCTCGAAGGACCCTGGCAGCTCCTCACCGTGGCGAGCCTCGTGCAGGCGGAGGGCAAGACGCACGACGACTTCCGCAAGATGGCGGAGGTGGTCTACAACCGCCTGAAGCCCGACAACACCGAGACGAACCAGAAGCTGCAGTTCGACTCGACGTACAACTACCTCAAGGGTGCGAGCAACATCCACATCACCCTGAAGGAGATCTACGGCGACAAGAACCCGTACAACACGTACACCAACAAGGGCCTTCCGCCCGGTCCGATCGGAAACCCCGGCGACGAGGCGCTGAACGCCGCGCTGAACCCGACGGACGACGGCTGGATGTACTTCGTGGCGACCGACGGCATGAACAAGACCGAATTCGCCAAGACCAACGCGGAATTCGAGAAGCTCGCGGAAAAGTTCAATGCAAGCACAGGAAACTGACGCCCGCCGCGCCGCCGTGCTCGGTTCGCCGATCGCCCACTCGCTGTCCCCGGTGCTGCACCGGGCGGCGTACGACGAACTCGGGCTCGGCGACTGGTCGTACGACCGCTTCGAGGTCGACGAGGCCGGGCTGCCCGGTTTCTTCGAGCAACTCGGGCCCGAGTGGGCGGGGTTGTCGCTGACGATGCCGCTGAAGCGGGCGGTCATCCCGCTGCTGGACGAGGTGAGCGAGACGGCGACCTCGGTGGAGGCGGTCAACACCGTCGTCTGCACCGAGGACGGACGCCGGGTCGGGGACAACACCGACATCCCCGGCATGGTCGCCGCGCTGCGCGAGCACGGCATCGAGCAGGTCGACTCGGCGGCGATCCTCGGCGCCGGGGCCACCGCTTCCTCGGCGCTCGCCGCGCTGGCCCGCGTCTGCACCGGCCCCGTCGTCGCCTACGTGCGCAGCGAGGCCCGCGCCGCCGAGATGCGGCAGTGGGGCGAGCGGCTGGACGTCGAGGTCCGCACGGCGGACTGGGCGGACGCGGCCGAGGCGCTGCGCGCGCCGCTGGTGATCGCCACCACCCCCGTCGGTACCACGGACGCGCTCGCCACCGCCGTACCCGAGCGCCCGACCACGCTCTTCGACGTGCTGTACGACCCCTGGCCCACCCCGCTCGCGGCCCGATGGTCCATGTTCGGCGGGGCCGTCGTCAGCGGTCTCGATCTGCTGGTGCACCAGGCGGTGCTCCAGGTGGAGCAGATGACCGGCCGCTCCCCGGCCCCGCTGGACGCGATGCGCCGGGCCGGCGAGCAGGCGCTCGCCGCCCGCTGAGGTCCCGCATCCCGTCCGCCTGTCGGACCGGCGGCCGGGCGGGGACGCCGGACGTGGGAGGATTTGAGGTGGCGGGCCGGGGCCGCGCACCCGGTCGGGCCGTCGCCGTACGCGAGGAAACGCGTACGCAGGGCAGTACGAGGGCGCGAAACTGAGGAGCACCGTTGAGCAGGCTGCGTTGGCTGACCGCGGGGGAGTCCCACGGACCCGCACTAGTCGCGACGCTGGAGGGTCTTCCCGCCGGCGTGCCGATCACCACGGAGATGGTGGCGGACCACCTCGCGCGGCGGCGGCTCGGCTATGGCCGCGGTGCGCGGATGAAGTTCGAGCGCGACGAGGTCACCTTCCTGGGCGGCGTCCGGCACGGCCTCACCCTCGGTTCCCCGATCGCGGTGATGGTGGGCAACACCGAGTGGCCCAAGTGGGAGCAGGTCATGGCGGCCGACCCGGTCGCCCCCGAGGTGCTGGAGGGGCTCGCCCGCAATGCGCCGCTGACCCGGCCCCGCCCCGGTCACGCCGACCTCGCGGGCATGCAGAAGTACGGCTTCGACGAGGCCCGGCCGATCCTGGAGCGCGCCTCGGCGCGTGAGACGGCGGCCCGGGTGGCGCTCGGTGCCGTGGCGCGGTCGTACCTGAAGGAGGTGGCCGGCATCGAGATCGTCTCCCACGTCGTCGAGCTGGCCGCCGCCAAGGCGCCCTACGGCGTCTACCCGGCCCCGGCCGACGTCGAGAAGCTGGACGCCGACCCGGTGCGCTGCCTGGACGCGGACGCGTCAAAGGCGATGGTCGCGGAGATCGACCAGGCCCACAAGGACGGCGACACGCTCGGCGGCGTCGTCGAGGTGCTGGCGTACGGCGTCCCGGTCGGTCTCGGCTCGCACGTGCACTGGGACCGCCGGCTGGACGCCCGTCTCGCCGCCGCCCTCATGGGCATCCAGGCGATCAAGGGCGTCGAGGTCGGCGACGGCTTCGAGCTGGCCCGGGTGCCGGGTTCGAAGGCGCACGACGAGATCGTCACCACCGACGAGGGCATCAAGCGGGCCACGGGCCGCTCCGGCGGCACCGAGGGCGGCCTGACCACCGGCGAGCTGCTGCGCGTCCGCGCCGCCATGAAGCCGATCGCGACCGTCCCGCGCGCCCTGCAGACCATCGACGTCGCCACCGGCGAGGCCGCCCAGGCCCACCACCAGCGCTCCGACGTGTGCGCCGTCCCGGCCGCCGGCATCGTCGCCGAGGCGATGGTCGCGCTCGTCCTCGCCGACGCCGTCGCGGAGAAGTTCGGCGGCGACAGCGTCGCCGAGACCCGCCGCAACGTGCGGTCGTACCTCGACAACCTCGCGATCCGGTGAGCGCCGTGCCTGCGGTCGTCCTCGTCGGCCCGATGGGCGTCGGCAAGTCCACGGTCGGCCGGCTGCTCGCCGAGCGGCTGGACGTCGGCTACCGGGACACCGACGACGACATCGTGGCCGCCGAGGGCCGCACCATCTCCGAGATCTTCGTGGACGACGGCGAGCCCGCCTTCCGTGCCCTGGAGAAGCGGGCCGTGGCCGAGGCGCTGGCCGGGCACGACGGCGTACTGGCGCTGGGCGGCGGCGCGGTCCTCGACGCCGACACCCGCGCGCTGCTCGCCGGACACCGCGTGGTCTACCTCTCGATGGACGTCGAGGAGGCCGTCAGGCGAACCGGCCTCAACGTGGCCCGCCCGCTGCTCACGGTCAACCCGCGCAAGCAGTGGCGCGAGCTGATGGAGGCGCGGCGGCACCTGTACGAGGAGGTCGCCACGGCCGTCGTCACCACCGATGGCCGTACGCCCGAAGAGGTCACCCAAGCAGCGCTGGACGCAGTGGAGTTGAAGGAAGCATGAGCGAGGCAGTGACGCGGATCCAGGTCGGCGGTACGGCGGGCACCGAGCCGTACGAGGTCCTGGTCGGCCGCCAACTCCTGGGCGAACTCGGCGGATTGATCGGCGAGAAGGCGAAGCGGGTCGCCGTCGTCCACCCCGAGGCGCTGGCCGAGACCGGCGAGGCGCTCCGCGGTGACCTGGCCGAGCAGGGCTACGAGGCCGTCGCCATCCAGGTGCCGAACGCGGAGGAGGCCAAGACCGCCGAGGTCGCCGCCTACTGCTGGAAGGCGCTCGGCCAGTCCGGCTTCACCCGCAGCGACGTCATCGTCGGTGTCGGCGGCGGCTCCACCACGGACCTCGCCGGTTTCGTGGCCGCGACCTGGCTGCGCGGGGTGCGCTGGATCGCGATCCCCACGACCGTGCTCGCCATGGTGGACGCGGCGGTCGGCGGCAAGACCGGCATCAACACCGCCGAGGGCAAGAACCTCGTCGGCGCCTTCCACCCGCCGGCCGGAGTCCTGTGCGACCTGGCCGCGCTGGACTCCCTGCCGGTCAACGACTACGTCTCCGGGCTCGCGGAGATCATCAAGGCCGGCTTCATCGCCGACCCGGTGATCCTCGCACTCATCGAGGCCGACCCCGAGGCCGCGCGCACCCCGGCGGGTCCGCACACGGCCGAGCTGATCGAGCGGTCGATCCGGGTCAAGGCGGAGGTGGTCTCCTCCGACCTGAGGGAGTCCGGGCTGCGGGAGATCCTCAACTACGGGCACACGCTCGGCCACGCCATCGAGAAGAACGAGCGCTACAAGTGGCGGCACGGCGCGGCCGTCGCCGTCGGCATGCACTTCGCTGCCGAACTCGGGCGTCTCGCGGGCCGGTTGGACGACGCGACGGCCGACCGCCACCGCACCATCCTGGAGTCGGTCGGGCTGCCGCTGCACTACCGCTACGACCAGTGGCCCAAGCTGGTCGAGAACATGAAGGTCGACAAGAAGTCCCGCGGCGACCTGCTGCGGTTCATCGTCCTGGACGGGCTGGCCAAGCCCACCGTCCTGGAGGGCCCCGACCCGGCCGTGCTGCTCGCCGCGTACGGGGAAGTGGCCGAGTAAGCCCCGGCTTGTCTCTTCCGTCCGATTCCCTTGCGGGACCGGGCACTTCGGACCGCCCCCGGTCGTTCCACGGAACGACGGCCGGGGGCGGTACCTTTCCCACGGGCGCTCTTCCCAGGCCCTTTAGGCTGTGGGCAGAGCGGGGTGCGCACTCCGCCATCAGGCCCTTTCTGTACGAGACGGAGTGGCACCGGATGCAGCACGCAGTGGGGTCTCCGCTGCCGCCGCCCCACCAGCGGGGGCAGGGACCGGCCGACGGCTGGTCGTCGGCCGCACATCACCCGGGAGTCGTCCCGCAGGGTCCCGCACCGGTTCCCCCGCCGCCACCGCACGCGCCGCCAGGCTTCGCCGGGAGCGGTGCGGCCGGACCGATCCCGCCGGCGCCGTCGCAACCCCCCGCTCCGCCGCACGTCCCGGCCGCCCCGCCGAGCGCGAACGAGTCCACCGGCCCGCTGCCGCACGTCGGCGCCGTCGGCGCGCCCAGCGCACCGCCGGCCGCGGCCACGGGTTCCGACCCGGCCACCGCGACCCTGGCCGTGCTGCTGATCGGTCCGGCGGGCGCCGGAAAGACGAGCGTGGCCAAGTACTGGGCGGACCGCCGCCGGGTGCCCACCGCCCACATCAGCCTCGACGACGTACGCGAATGGGTGCGCTCGGGCTTCGCCGACCCGCAGACCGGGTGGAACGAGCACTCCGAGGCGCAGTACCGCCTGGCCCGCCGCACCTGTGGCTTCGCCGCGCGGAACTTCCTGGCCAACGGCATCTCGTGCATCCTCGACGACGCCGTCTTCCCCGACCGCCCGGTCGTCGGCCTCGGCGGCTGGAAGCGGCACGTGGGCGCCGGTCTGCTCCCGGTCGTCCTGCTCCCCGGACTGGACGTCGTCCTGGAGCGCAACGCCAAGCGCACCGGCAACCGCCGCCTCACCGACGAGGAGGTCGCCCGCATCCACGGCCGCATGGCCGGCTGGTACGGCTCCGGGCTCCCCATCATCGACAACTCCCAGCTGGACGTACCGGGCACGGCACGGGTCCTGGACGACGTCCTGGCACGCGCGATAGCGAGCCCGCCGAGCTGGTGAGCGGCGGCGATCGCAACCCCCAGGGGCCGCGGGCCTCACCCGCCCGCAGACGGCTCACGGCCTCAGAATCGGCGCCCGTTCCCCCGTCGGCACCTCTCAACCGGCACAAACCGCCCATCCTGCCTACGCTCGACACATGTCAGAGGTGTACGCGGCCCGCCGAGCCAGACTGAGGGAACGCTGCAGCGCGGGCGGCAGCCCCTCCGCGCTGATCTCCCGCCCCGCCAACGTGCGGTACCTCGCGGGGGCGGCCCCGCACGGGGCCGCCCTGCTGCTGGGGAGGAACGAGGACCTGCTGGTCTGCGCCGCCCCGCCGGAGGACCGCCCCTACGAGGGGCGCCCCGACGAATCCCTGCGGCAGCACGTCCTGCCCGCGCCCGGAGGCGACGCCGCCGTCGCGGCCGCCGAACTGGCCGTGGCGCAGGACGCCGACGCCCTCGCCGTCGAGGAACACCACCTCACGGTCGCGCGGCATCGCGCGCTCGCCGAGAGCGCGCCCGGGGTGCGCCTCGCGGATCTGGGGACGGCGGTCGAGCAGCTGAGGGTGATCAAGGACGAGGAGGAGATCTCCCTCCTGCGGATCGGCGCCGAGATCGCCGACCAGGCCCTCGGTGAGCTGCTGGAGTCCATCCTGGTCGGCCGCACCGAGCGGCATCTCGCCCTGGAGCTGGAGCGCCGCCTTGTCGACCACGGCGCCGACGGCCCGGCCTTCCCCACGTCCGTCGCGACCGGCCCCAACTCCGGCCGCCGCGGCCACCGTCCCACCGACCGGCGGGTCGAGGAGGGTGACTTCCTCTCCGTCTGCCTCGGGGCGACGTACCGCGGCTACCGCTGCGAGATCGGCCGTACGTTCGTCATCGGGACGTCCCCCGCCGACTGGCAGATCGAGCTGTACGACCAGGTCTTCGCAGCCCAGCGGGCCGCCCGTGAGGCGCTCGCGCCGGGTGCCGCCTTCCGTGACGTGGACCGTGCCGCACGCCAGGTGCTGGACTCCGCGGGCCACGCGGAGGGGCTCCAGCCGACCACCGGGCACGGTGTCGGACTCGAAATCGTCGAGGACCCGCAGTTGGCCCCCACTTCCATGGGTAAACTGGACGCTTGCGTGCCGGTCACCGTCGAACCGGGGGTCCACCTCCCGGGACGGGGCGGCGTCCGGATCGATGACACGCTCGTCGTGCGCCCTGAGGCGGACGGCGGACCCGAGCTACTCACCATCACGACCAAGGAGCTGCTCGCGCTTTAAGGTGCGTGCCCCCGGGTCGTCCACGTCAGTCCAGGAGATTCCGCAACCGTGGCTTCCACGAACGACCTCAAGAACGGCATGGTGCTCAAGCTCGAAGGCGGCCAGCTCTGGTCCGTCGTCGAGTTCCAGCACGTCAAGCCCGGCAAGGGCCCGGCCTTCGTGCGCACCAAGCTCAAGAACGTGCTCTCCGGCAAGGTCGTCGACAAGACCTTCAACGCCGGTGTCAAGGTCGAGACCGCCACCGTCGACAAGCGGGACATGCAGTTCTCGTACATGGACGGCGAGTACTTCGTGTTCATGGACATGGACACGTACGACCAGCTGCACATCGACCGCAAGACCGTCGGTGACGCCGCCAACTTCCTGATCGAGGGCTTCACCGCCGTCGTCGCGCAGCACGAGGGCAGCGTGCTCTTCGTCGAGCTGCCGGCCGCCGTCGAGCTCGTCGTCCAGGAGACCGAGCCGGGTGTCCAGGGCGACCGCTCCACCGGTGGCACCAAGCCCGCCACCCTGGAGACCGGCCACCAGATCCAGGTCCCGCTCTTCATCACCACCGGTGAGAAGATCAAGGTCGACACCCGCACCAGCGACTACCTCGGCCGGGTGAACAGCTAACCGTGGCCGCTCGCAACACGGCACGCAAGCGCGCCTTCCAGATCCTCTTCGAGGGCGACCAGCGCGGCGCCGACGTCCTGACGGTCCTCGCGGACTGGATCCGGCTCTCCCACGGCGACACCCGGCAGCCGCCGGTGAGCGAGTACACGATGCAGCTGGTCGAGGGCTACGCCGGGAAGGCCGCCCGGATCGACGAGCTCATCGCCCAGTACGCGGTGGACTGGACGCTGGATCGGATGCCGGTCGTCGACCGCAACATCCTGCGCCTCGGTGCCTACGAGCTGATCTGGGTCGACGAGACCCCGGACGCCGTCGTCCTCGACGAGGCGGTCCAGCTGGCGAAGGAGTTCTCCACGGACGACTCGCCGGCGTTCGTCAACGGCCTCCTCGGCCGCCTGAAGGACCTCAAGCCCTCGCTGCGCCGGGACGAGGCGTAAGAGGACCAACGCATGCCGGAGGGCCCGCAGCGCGACTGCTGCGGGCCCTCCGGCATGCGGGCACCCGCGGACTACGTGAGGCCCGCAGAAAGCCGCCGGGGTGGCCGGAACCGTGAAGTTCCGGCCACCCCGGCGGCACGTTTCTGCTGAAGCGTCGAGCGACTCAGGCCTCTTCGTGGGTGGCCACGGCGCGGCGCGCGTCCGCGTCCAGGACACCCCAGCCGATCAGCTGCTCGGTGAGGACCGAGGGGGACTGGTCGTAGATGACGGCGAGTGTGCGCAGGTCGTCCTGGCGGATCGAGAGCACCTTGCCGTTGTAGTCGCCCCGCTGCGACTGGATGGTCGCGGCGTAGCGCTGCAGGGGGCCCGCCTTCTCGGCCGGCACCGTGGCCAGCCGCTCCAGGTCCAGGACGAGCTTCGGCGGCGGCTCGGCGGCGCCACCGGGGGTGGTGCCGGGCAGCAGCTCCTGTACCGGAACGCCGTAGAAATCCGCCAGCTCCGCGAGGCGCTGAACGGTCACGGCACGGTCGCCGCGCTCGTACGAGCCGACCACGACGGCCTTCCAGCGGCCCTGGGACTTCTCCTCGACACCGTGGAGGGAAAGGCCCTGCTGGGTGCGGATGGCCCGGAGCTTGGCCCCGAGCTGTTTGGCGTATTCGCTGGACATATAGCTCCCCGGACACTGGGTCGACGGACTGGCTCGGTGCCATACCGCCCGGCTGGTAACTCACTGTGAGGTTACGCAGCGTGACTCTCATGCGTCAAGCCGAATGGTCCACACCGACGCTTCCGTGCTCGTTGCCGCCGATTGCTCCAAGGGGGTGATCGGAGGTGTCCCGGCGACCTGCTACCGTGGATGGCGCAAATCCGACGTCCTTTAAGGTCCGTCCCGTGAGGCGGAGAAGGAGGTCCGTTTCGTATGGACACGCAAGCGTTCGATGCCCGGCCCGTACTCGAAGGGCCCGACATCGCTCGGGTATTGACCCGTATCGCCCACGAAGTCGTCGAACGCGCCAAGGGTGCCGACGACGTGGTGCTCCTCGGCATTCCGACCCGGGGCGTCTTCCTCGCCCAGCGGCTGGCCGCCAAGCTCGAGCAGATCACCGACCGCCCGATCCCGGTCGGCTCCCTCGACATCACCATGTACCGCGACGACCTGCGCATGCATCCCCCGCGTGCGCTGGCCCGCACCGACATCCCCGGTGACGGCATCGACGGCAAGCTGGTCGTCCTCGTCGACGACGTGCTCTTCTCCGGCCGGACGATCCGCGCCGCCCTCGACGCCCTGGGCGACATCGGGCGCCCGCGCGCGGTCCAGCTCGCGGTCCTCGTCGACCGCGGCCACCGTGAACTGCCCATCCGCGCCGACTACGTCGGCAAGAACCTCCCCACGTCGCTGCGGGAGACGGTGAAGGTCCAGCTCGCCGAGGAGGACGGTCGCGACACCGTGCTGCTCGGCGCGAAGCCGGCCGACCAGTAGCGACTCCTGAGCGCACGGCCGCTTCGGCATGCCCGCGCGCGAACGGTTCGCCCCACTGTGCCCTCTGGGGAGATCCCACCAGACCCCCGGATCCCTTTTGAACTGCCATACGGAGCCTGACAGATGCACCGTCATCTCATCTCGGCCGCCGACCTCACCCGCGACGACGCCGTCCTGATCCTCGACACCGCCGAGGAGATGGCCCGGGTCGCCGACCGGCCGATCAAGAAACTGCCGACCCTGCGCGGCCGCACGATCTGCAACCTCTTCTTCGAGGACTCGACCCGGACCCGGATCTCCTTCGAGGCCGCCGAGAAGCGCCTCTCCGCCGACGTCATCAACTTCGCGGCCAAGGGATCGAGCGTCTCCAAGGGCGAGTCCCTGAAGGACACCGCCCAGACGCTGGAGGCGATGGGCGTGGACGCCGTCGTCATCCGGCACAGCGCGTCCGGCGCCCCCTACCGCCTCGCCAACTCCGGCTGGATCGACGCCCCCGTCATCAACGCCGGCGACGGCACCCACCAGCACCCCACCCAGGCCCTGCTGGACGCCTTCACCATGCGCCGCCGCCTCATCGGCCCCGACGCCGGCCTCGGCCGCGACCTCGACGGCAAGCGCGTCACCCTCGTCGGCGACGTCCTGCACAGCCGCGTCGCCCGCTCCAACGTCGACCTGCTGCACACGCTCGGCGCCGAGGTCACCCTGGTCGCCCCGCCCACCCTGCTGCCGGTCGGCGTCGAGACCTGGCCGTGCGAGGTGTCGTACGACCTCGACAGCACGCTGCCGAAGTCCGACGCGGTGATGATGCTGCGCGTGCAGCGCGAGCGCATGAACGCCGCCTTCTTCCCCACCGAGCGCGAGTACTCGCGGCGTTACGGCCTCGACGGCGATCGCATGGCCAAGATGCCCGAGCACGCCATCGTCATGCACCCCGGCCCGATGGTCCGCGGCATGGAGATCACCGCCGAGGTCGCCGACTCCGGCCGCTGCACGGTCGTCGAACAGGTCGCCAACGGCGTCTCCATCCGCATGGCCGTCCTCTACCTGCTGCTCGGCGGCAACGAGCCTGCCGTCACCCACACCCGTACCGAGGAGAAGTAAGAACCATGAGCAAGATCCTGATCCGCGGTGCGAAGGTCCTCGGCGGCGAGCCGCAGGACGTCCTGATCGACGGCGAGACGATCGCCGAGGTGGGCACCGGCCTCTCCGCCGACGGTGCCGAGGTCGTCGAGGCCGACGGCAAGGTACTGCTGCCGGGCCTGGTCGACCTGCACACCCACCTGCGCGAGCCGGGCCGCGAGGACTCCGAGACCGTGCTGACCGGCACCCGCGCGGCCGCCTCCGGCGGCTTCACCGCGGTGTTCGCCATGGCCAACACCTTCCCCGTGGCCGACACCGCCGGCGTCGTCGAGCAGGTCTACCGGCTCGGCCGCGAGTACGGCTACTGCGACGTGCAGCCCATCGGCGCCGTCACCGTCGGCCTGGAGGGCAAGAAGCTCGCCGAACTCGGCGCCATGCACGACTCCGCCGCCGGCGTCACCGTCTTCTCCGACGACGGCAAATGTGTCGACGACGCCGTGATCATGCGCCGCGCGCTGGAGTACGTGAAGGCCTTCGGCGGCGTCGTCGCCCAGCACGCGCAGGAGCCGCGGCTGACCGAGGGCGCCCAGATGAACGAGGGCGTCGTCTCCGCCGAGCTGGGCCTCGGCGGCTGGCCGGCCGTCGCCGAGGAGTCGATCATCGCGCGGGACGTCCTGCTCGCCGAGCACGTCGGCTCCCGCCTGCACATCTGCCACGTCTCCACCGCCGGCTCGGTCGAGATCATCCGCTGGGCCAAGTCCCGCGGCATCCAGGTCACCGCCGAGGTCTGCCCCCACCACCTCCTCCTCACGGAGGAGATGGTGCGCACCTACAACCCCGCCTACAAGGTCAACCCGCCGCTGCGCACCGAGCGCGACGTGCGGGCCCTGCGCGAGGCGCTCGCCGACGGCACGATCGACATCGTCGCCACCGACCACGCCCCGCACCCGCACGAGGACAAGGACTGCGAGTGGGGCGCGGCCGCCATGGGCATGGTCGGCCTGGAGACCGCACTGTCGGTGGTCCAGGAGACCATGGTCGACACCGGTCTGCTGGACTGGGCCGGCGTCGCCGACCGCATGTCCGTCAACCCCGCGCGGATCGGACAGGCCCAGGGCCACGGCCGTCCCGTCGCGCCCGGCGAGCCCGCCAACCTCACGCTCGTCGACACCGCCTACCGTGGCCAGGTGAACCCCGCGGGCTTCGCCTCGCGCAGCCGCAACACCCCCTACGAGGGTCTGGAGCTGCCGGGCCGCGTGACGCACACGTGGCTGCGGGGCAAGGCGACGCTCATCGACGGGAACCTGACGTGACACCTGTGATCCTGCTGGCCGCCGAACAGAAATCGGCCGAGGTCACCGACTGGGCCGGCCGTATCGGCTGGGTCGTCGGACTCCTCCTCGTCGTCGCCCTCCTGTACTGGCTCATGCGCGAGGGCTGGAAGTGGCGCGGCACGCTCCAGGGCGGTCTGCCCGAACTGCTCACCGCGCCGGACGAGCCCGGCCCGGCGAAACTGAAGCTGAGCGGCCGCTACCACGGCTCCACCACCGCCGGGCAGTGGCTCGACCGCATCGTGGCGCACGGCCTGGGCACCCGCAGCCGGGTCGAACTCACGCTGACGGACGCCGGACTGGAGGTCGTACGCCCCGGAGCGGACGACTTCTTCGTCCCGGCCGCCGCGCTGCGCGAGGCCCGGCTCGACAAGGGCATCGCCGGCAAGGTCCTCACCGAGGGCGGACTGCTCGTCGTGACCTGGGAACACGGCGGCAAGCTGATCGACTCCGGCTTCCGCTCCGACCGCGCGGCCGAGCACGCCGCCTGGGTCGACGCCATCAACACCATGACCAACAGCAAGACCGAAACGGAAGGCGCACGATGACGACCTCCACACGGGGAACCTCGAAGGTTCCCGCGGTACTCGTCCTGGAGGACGGCCGGATCTTCCGCGGCCGCGCCTACGGGGCCGTGGGGGAGACCTTCGGCGAGGCCGTGTTCTCCACCGGCATGACCGGCTACCAGGAGACCCTGACCGACCCGTCGTACCACCGCCAGGTCGTCGTGATGACCGCCCCCCACGTCGGCAACACGGGCGTCAACGACGAGGACCCCGAGTCCGGGCGGATCTGGGTCTCCGGCTATGTCGTGCGCGACCCCGCGCGCGTGCCCTCCAACTGGCGGGCGAAGCGCTCGCTGGACGAGGAACTGCGCCACCAGGGCGTCGTCGGCATCAGCGGGGTCGACACCCGCGCGCTGACCCGCCATCTGCGCGAGCGCGGCGCCATGCGCGTCGGCATCTTCTCCGGCAACGCGCTGCCCGACGAGGGCACCATGCTCGCCGAGGTGCGGCAGGCGCCCGAGATGAAGGGCGCGAACCTCTCCGCCGAGGTCGCCACCAAGGAGGCGTACGTCGTCCCCGCGATCGGTGAGAAGAAGTTCACCGTCGCGGCGATCGACCTGGGCATCAAGGGCATGACCCCGCACCGCATGGCCGAGCGCGGCATCGAGGTGCACGTGCTGCCCGCGACGGCCACCGCCGAGGACGTGTACGCCGTCAACCCCGACGGAGTCTTCTTCTCCAACGGTCCCGGTGACCCGGCGACCGCCGACGGTCCGGTCGCGCTCATGCGAGAGGTCCTCGCGCGCAAGACCCCCCTCTTCGGCATCTGCTTCGGCAACCAGATCCTCGGCCGCGCCCTCGGCTTCGGCACCTACAAGCTGAAGTACGGCCACCGCGGCATCAACCAGCCGGTGCAGGACCGTACGACCGGCAAGGTCGAGGTCACCGCGCACAACCACGGCTTCGCCGTCGACGCCCCGCTCGACAAGGTGTCCGACACCCCCTACGGCCGCGCCGAGGTCTCCCACGTCTGCCTCAACGACAACGTGGTGGAGGGCCTCCAGCTGCTCGACCAGCCCGCCTTCAGCGTCCAGTACCACCCCGAAGCGGCAGCCGGCCCGCACGACGCCGCCTACCTGTTCGACCGCTTCACGTCTTTGATGAACACCGTCCTGATGGAGGGCCAGCGTGCCTAAGCGCACCGATATCCAGTCCGTCCTGGTCATCGGCTCCGGCCCGATCGTCATCGGCCAGGCCGCCGAGTTCGACTACTCCGGCACCCAGGCGTGCCGGGTCCTGAAGTCCGAGGGCCTGCGGGTCATCCTCGTGAACTCCAACCCGGCGACGATCATGACCGACCCGGAGATCGCCGACGCCACCTACGTCGAGCCGATCACCCCGGAGTTCGTCGAGAAGATCATCGCCAAGGAGCGCCCCGACGCGCTGCTGCCCACCCTCGGCGGCCAGACCGCGCTCAACACCGCCATCTCGCTGCACGAGGCCGGCACCCTCGACAAGTACGGCGTCGAGCTGATCGGCGCCAACGTCGAGGCCATCAACAAGGGCGAGGACCGCGACCTGTTCAAGGAGGTCGTCGAGGAGGTCCGCAAGAAGACCGGCCACGGCGAGTCCGCCCGCTCGGTCATCTGCCACTCCATGGACGACGTCCTCAACGGCGTCGAGACGCTCGGCGGCTACCCGGTCGTCGTGCGCCCCTCCTTCACCATGGGCGGCGCCGGCTCCGGCTTCGCCCACGACGAGGAGGAGCTGCGCCGCATCGCAGGCCAGGGCCTCACGCTCTCCCCGACCACCGAGGTGCTCCTGGAGGAGTCCATCCTCGGCTGGAAGGAGTACGAGCTGGAGCTGATGCGCGACAGGAACGACAACGTCGTGATCGTCTGCTCCATCGAGAACTTCGACCCCATGGGCGTGCACACCGGTGACTCGATCACCGTCGCCCCGGCGATGACGCTCACCGACCGCGAGTACCAGCTCCTGCGCGACGTCGGCATCGCGATCATCCGCGAGGTCGGCGTCGACACCGGCGGCTGCAACATCCAGTTCGCGGTGAACCCCGAGGACGGTCGCGTGATCGTCATCGAGATGAACCCGCGCGTCTCCCGCTCCTCGGCGCTCGCCTCGAAGGCGACCGGCTTCCCGATCGCCAAGATCGCCGCGAAGCTCGCCGTCGGCTACACGCTCGACGAGATCCCGAACGACATCACCGAGCAGACCCCGGCCTCCTTCGAGCCGACGCTCGACTACGTCGTCGTCAAGGCCCCGCGGTTCGCCTTCGAGAAGTTCCCGTCCGCCGACTCCACGCTGACCACGACCATGAAGTCGGTCGGCGAGGCCATGGCGATCGGCCGCAACTTCACCGAGGCCTTCCAGAAGGCGCTGCGCTCGCTGGAGAAGAAGGGCAGCCAGTTCACCTTCGTCGGCGAGCCCGGCGACAAGGCCGAGCTGCTGGAGGAGGCGGTACGGCCCACCGACGGGCGGATCAACGCCGTCATGCAGGCCATCCGCGCGGGCGCCACGCCCGAGGAGGTCTTCGAGGCGACGAAGATCGACCCGTGGTTCGTGGACCAGCTCTTCCTCATCAAGGAGATCGCGGACGAGTTGGCCGAGGCCCCCGAGCTGACGGCCGACCTGCTCGCCGAGGCCAAGCGGCACGGCTTCTCCGACTTCCAGATCGGCGAGATCCGTGGCCTGCGCGAGGACGTCGTCCGCGAGGTCCGGCACGCGCTCGGTATCCGCCCGGTCTACAAGACGGTCGACACCTGCGCCGCCGAGTTCGCCGCGAGGACGCCGTACTTCTACTCCTCCTACGACGAGGAGAGCGAGGTCGCGCCCCGCGAGAAGCCCGCGGTCATCATCCTCGGCTCCGGTCCGAACCGCATCGGCCAGGGCATCGAGTTCGACTACTCCTGCGTCCACGCCTCCTTCGCGCTGGCCGAGGCCGGGTACGAGACCGTCATGGTCAACTGCAACCCGGAGACGGTCTCGACCGACTACGACACCTCCGACCGCCTGTACTTCGAGCCGCTCACGCTCGAGGACGTGCTGGAGATCGTCCACGCCGAGCAGCAGGCCGGTCCGGTCGCTGGTGTCATCGTCCAGCTCGGCGGCCAGACCCCGCTGGGACTGGCGCAGGCCCTCAAGGACAACGGCGTGCCGGTCGTCGGCACCTCGCCCGAGGCCATCCACGCCGCCGAGGACCGCGGCGCCTTCGGGCGCGTCCTCGCCGAGGCCGGCCTGCCCGCCCCCAAGCACGGCACGGCCACCACCTTCGCCGAGGCCAAGGCCATCGCCGACGAGATCGGCTACCCGGTTCTGGTCCGGCCTTCGTACGTGCTCGGCGGGCGCGGCATGGAGATCGTCTACGACGAGACCCGGCTGGAGTCCTACATCGCCGAGTCGACCGAGATCAGCCCCTCCCGGCCGGTCCTCGTCGACCGCTTCCTCGACGACGCCATCGAGATCGACGTCGACGCCCTCTACGACGGCGAGGAGCTCTACCTCGGCGGCGTCATGGAGCACATCGAGGAGGCCGGCATCCACTCCGGCGACTCGGCCTGCGCCCTGCCGCCGATCACCTTGGGCGGCTTCGACATCAAGCGCCTGCGCGCCTCCACCGAGGCCATCGCGCGCGGGGTGGGCGTCCGCGGTCTGATCAACATCCAGTTCGCGATGGCCGGCGACATCCTCTACGTCCTGGAGGCCAACCCGCGCGCGTCCCGTACGGTCCCCTTCACCTCGAAGGCCACCGCCGTGCCGCTCGCCAAGGCCGCCGCCCGCATCTCGCTCGGCGCGACCATCGCCGAGCTGCGCGCCGAGGGGCTGCTGCCGGCCCAGGGCGACGGCGGCACGCTGCCGCTGGACGCGCCGATCTCCGTCAAGGAGGCCGTGATGCCGTGGTCGCGCTTCCGCGACATCCACGGCCGCGGCGTCGACACCGTCCTCGGCCCGGAGATGCGCTCCACCGGCGAGGTCATGGGCATCGACTCCGTCTTCGGCACGGCGTACGCCAAGTCGCAGGCGGGCGCCTACGGTCCGCTGCCCACCCAGGGCCGCGCGTTCATCTCGGTCGCCAACCGGGACAAGCGCTCGATGATCTTCCCGGCGCGTGAACTGGTCGCCCACGGCTTCGAGCTGCTGGCCACCTCCGGCACCGCCGAGGTCCTCAAGCGCAACGGCATCAACGCCACCGTCGTGCGCAAGCAGAGCGAGGGCGAGGGGCCGGGCGGCGAGAAGACCATCGTCCAGCTCATCCACGACGGCCAGGTCGACCTCATCGTCAACACCCCGTACGGCACCGGCGGCCGCCTCGACGGCTACGACATCCGCACCGCCTCGGTCGCCCGCGGCGTGCCCTGCCTGACGACCGTGCAGGCACTCGCCGCCGCCGTCCAGGGCATCGACGCCCTCGGCCGCGGCGACGTGAGCGTCCGCTCGCTCCAGGAACACGCCGAACACCTGACGGCATCCCGCGACTAGCAGCCCCGAGGGGGACACCGGAAACGGTGTCCCCCTCTTCATGAGGACCCCGAGGACTTCAGAGACATGTACAAGTTCTTCTTCCGACTGGTCTTCCAGCGGATGGACCCCGAGCAGGCCCACCACCTCGCCTTCCGCTGGATCCGCCTCGCCGTCCGCATCCCCGTGGTGCGCACCTTCCTCGCGGCCGCGCTCGCGCCCCGCTTCAAGGAGCTGCGCACCGAGGCGTTCGGACTGCGGATGCACGGCCCCTTCGGCCTCGCCGCCGGCTTCGACAAGAACGCCGTCGCCATCGACGGCATGGCCATGCTGGGCTTCGACCACGTCGAGATCGGCACGGTGACCGGCGAGCCGCAGCCCGGCAATCCCAGGAAGCGGCTGTTCCGGCTCGTGCCGGACCGGGCGCTGATCAACCGCATGGGCTTCAACAACGAGGGCTCGCTGGCCGTCGCCGCCCGTCTCAAGCACCGTGAGCCGGTCTTCAAGACCGTCGTGGGCGTCAACATCGGCAAGACCAAGGTCGTCCCCGAGGCGGAGGCGGTGGGCGACTACGTGAAGTCCGCCGAGCGCCTCGCGCCGTACGCCGACTACCTGGTCGTCAACGTCTCGTCCCCCAACACGCCCGGCCTGCGCAACCTCCAGGCGACCGAGGCGCTGCGCCCGCTGCTGAGCGCCGTACGCGAGGCCGCCGACCGCACGGTCGCCAACCGCCGCGTCCCGCTGCTCGTGAAGATCGCCCCCGACCTCGCCGACGAGGACGTCGACGCCGTCGCCGACCTCGCCGTGGAACTCGGCCTGGACGGGATCATCGCCACCAACACCACCATCGCGCGCGAGGGCCTCGGCCTGACCTCCCGCGCCGACCTGGTGAAGGAGACCGGCGGCCTGTCCGGCGCCCCGCTCAAGGCGCGCTCCCTGGAGGTACTGCGCCGCCTGTACGCGCGCGTGGGCGACCGGATCACCCTCATCGGCGTCGGCGGCATCGAGAACGCCGAGGACGCCTGGCAGCGCATCCTGGCGGGCGCCACGCTCGTCCAGGGCTACAGCGCCTTCGTCTACGAGGGGCCCTTCTGGAGCCGAGCCCTTCACAAGGGGCTCGCCGCCCGCCTGCGCACCAGCCCGTACGCCACCCTCGCCGACGCCGTCGGCGCCGACGTGAGGAGCAACGCATGACGCCCTACGAGCCCTTCGGTGCCCGGCTGCGCCGCGCCATGGACGAGCGTGGCCCGCTCTGTGTCGGCATCGACCCGCACGCGTCCCTGCTCGCCGACTGGGGCCTCGGCGACGACGTCGCCGGCCTGGAGCGGTTCAGCCGCACGGTCGTCGAGGCGATGGCCGACCGCGTCGCCGTTCTCAAGCCGCAGAGCGCCTTCTTCGAGCGCTTCGGCTCGCGCGGCCTCGCCGTCCTGGAGAAGTCGGTCGAGGAGGCGCGGGCCGCCGGTGCCCTGGTCGTGATGGACGCCAAGCGCGGCGACATCGGCTCGACCATGGCCGCCTACGCCGAGGCCTTCCTGCGCAAGGACGCCCCGCTGTTCTCGGACGCCCTGACCGTCTCGCCGTACCTCGGCTACGGCTCGCTGCGCCCGGCCGTCGAACTGGCGCGGGAGAACGGCGCCGGTCTCTTCGTGCTGGCGCTCACCTCCAATCCGGAGGGCGGCGAGGTCCAGCACGCCGTGCGCGCGGACGGCCGCAGCGTCGGCGCGACCATGCTGGCCCACCTGAAGGCCGAGAACGCGGGGGAGGAGCCCCTGGGGTCCTTCGGCGCGGTCGTGGGTGCCACACTGGGCGACCTGTCGTCGTACGACCTCGACATCGACGGTCCGCTCCTCGCGCCCGGCATCGGCGCACAGGGGGCGACCCCCGCCGATCTGCCCGCCGTCTTCGGGTCGGCCGTCCGCAACGTCGTGCCCAACGTCAGCCGGGGTGTTCTGCGTCACGGTCCCGACGTGAAGGCGCTGAGGACGGCCGCGGAGCGCTTCGCGGAGGAGATCCGCACGGCCGTGAACAGCGGCTGAGCGCCCCTGCGGAGGGGCCGGTGCGGGACAAGGCGGCGACTTGAGTCTGGATACATCCTCAAATCCGGGGCAGTATGTCTGAAATATCCGACCTCACGGAGGCTGACCAGGACTTTTCCGCTGTTCTCGCTGACTGCGGCGGACTTGACCGCTAGTCTCCGAGCAGAGAACGGGCAAGCGTGTTGCTCGTGGCTCCCCAGGTGTGGGGCGACTAGGTTCCTCACCGGTCCGTATCCGACAGTTCGACATCCGAGGTGACGTAGGCGTGGCTCTTCCGCCCCTTACCCCTGAACAGCGCGCAGCCGCGCTCGAAAAGGCCGCCGCGGCTCGCCGGGAGCGGGCCGAGGTCAAGAATCGACTCAAGCACTCCGGCGCCTCCCTGCACGAGGTCATCAAGCAGGGCCAGGAGAACGACGTCATCGGCAAGATGAAGGTCTCCGCACTGCTCGAGTCCCTGCCGGGCGTGGGCAAGGTCCGCGCCAAGCAGATCATGGAGCGGCTCGGCATCTCCGAGAGCCGCCGGGTGCGCGGCCTCGGCTCCAACCAGATCGCTTCCCTGGAGCGTGAGTTCGGCAGCACCGGCTCCTGAGTCCCGGGCACTCCGGGAATCCTGGATAATCGCTGCATGAGTGAACGTCCGCGGCTGACCGTGCTCTCCGGCCCTTCGGGGGTCGGCAAGAGCACGGTCGTCGCCCATATGCGCAAGGAACACCCCGAGGTCTGGCTCTCGGTGTCGGCCACCACCCGTAAGCCCCGCCCCGGCGAGCAGCACGGTGTCCACTACTTCTTCGTCACCGACGAGGAGATGGACAAGATGATCGCCAACGGCGAGCTGCTGGAGTGGGCCGAGTTCGCCGGGAACCGGTACGGCACGCCGCGTGCGGCCGTGCAGGAGCACCTGGAGGCCGGTGTGCCGGTCCTCCTGGAGATCGACCTCCAGGGGGCCCGTCAGGTCCGTGAATCGATGTCCGAGGAATCGACGTCCGAGGCCCAGCTCGTGTTCCTGGCTCCCCCCTCCTGGGAGGAGCTCGTGCGCAGGCTCACCGGCCGGGGCACCGAGCCGCCCGAGGTCATCGAGCGCCGCCTGGAGGCGGCCAGGATCGAACTCGCGGCCGAGCCCGAGTTCGATGAGACCCTGGTCAACACCGACGTCAAGGACGTGGCCCGTGAGCTGCTAGCCTTGATGGACGTTGTGTGATCCTGTCTGATTTTTTCCCATCTTTCGGAAGGTAGAGCGTGTCCTCTTCCATCACCGCGCCCGAGGGCATCATCAACCCGCCGATCGACGAGCTCCTCGAGGCCACCGACTCGAAGTACAGCCTCGTGATCTACGCGGCCAAGCGTGCCCGCCAGATCAACGCGTACTACTCGCAGCTCGGTGAGGGTCTCCTGGAGTACGTCGGTCCGCTCGTCGACACCCACGTCCACGAGAAGCCGCTCTCGATCTCCCTGCGCGAGATCAACGCGGGTCTGCTGACGTCCGAGGCCATCGAGGGTCCGGCGCAGTAAGCAGAAGCCTTTTCCACAGGCCCGGCAGCACGGCTGCCGGGCCTGTGGTGTGTGATGGAGTCGTGCCGCCCGTCCGAGGCGCACGGGAACCGAGTCCGGGGAGAGACGGTGGACAAGCCGAAGGTCGTTCTGGGGGTCAGCGGTGGCATCGCCGCGTACAAGGCCTGCGAGCTGCTGCGCAGGCTGACGGAGTCGGGCCACGACGTACGGGTCGTCCCCACGGCATCCGCGCTGAACTTCGTCGGCGCCGCCACCTGGTCCGCGCTGTCCGGCAACCCCGTCTCCACGGAGGTCTGGGACACCGTCCACGAGGTCCCGCACGTCCGCATCGGCCAGCACGCCGACCTGGTGGTCGTGGCACCGGCGACCGCCGACATGCTCGCCAAGGCCGCCCACGGCCTCGCCGACGACCTGCTCACCAACACGCTCCTGACGGCCCGATGTCCGGTCGTCTTCGCCCCGGCGATGCACACCGAGATGTGGGAGCACCCGGCCACCCAGGAGAACGTGGCGACGCTGCGCCGCCGCGGCGCCGTCGTCATCGAACCGGCGGTCGGGCGGCTGACCGGCGTCGACACCGGCAAGGGCCGCCTGCCCGACCCGGTCGAGATATTCGAGGTGTGCCGCCGGGTGCTGGCCCGGGGCGTCGCCGAGCCCGACCTGAAGGGGCGGCACGTCGTCGTCACCGCCGGCGGCACCCGCGAGCCCCTCGACCCGGTCCGCTTCCTCGGCAACCGCTCCTCCGGAAAGCAGGGATACGCCCTCGCCCGCACGGCGGCCGCGCGTGGCGCCCGTGTGACATTGATCGCGGCGAACACCGGTCTGCCGGACCCCGCCGGCGTGGACGTCGTCCCGGTCGGCACGGCGGTCCAGCTGCGCGAGGCGGTCGTGAAGGCGGCCGCGGACGCCGACGCGGTGGTCATGGCCGCCGCCGTCGCCGACTTCCGGCCGGCGGCATACGCGGCCGGGAAAATCAAGAAGAAGGACGGTCAGGAACCGGAGCCCGTCGCTCTGGTGCGGAATCCGGACGTTCTCGCGGAGATCTCGGCCGACCGGGCGCGGCCCGGACAGGTGATCGTCGGCTTCGCCGCGGAGACGGACGACGTCCTCGCAAACGGGCGGGCGAAGCTGGCCCGCAAGGGCTGCGACTTCCTCGTCGTGAACGAGGTGGGGGAGCGCAAGACCTTCGGCTCCGAGGACAACGAGGCCGTGGTGCTGGGCGCCGACGGCAGCGAGACGCCCGTGCCGCACGGCCCCAAGGAGGCCCTCGCCGACGTCGTCTGGGACCTCGTGACGGGCCGGCTCGACTGACCGGATGGCGCCGTTCGGCTGATCCGTCGACCGTGATTTTTGTCGCGTGGCGGGGCTGTTCAAGCGGGGCGGCGCCCGGGCAGAATGCGCGTGCCGCAGGTCACAGCGCCCCCGGGAGACGAGCCGGGTGGGGCCGACGGCCGAGCGCGACCGATAAACTGTTTCTCGGACGACACGGGCGCAGCCCCCGAAATCGTCCTTCAATGATCAGCCAGCAGCCGCTGCAACCCCAGGGAGCGTTGTGTCCCGTCGCCTGTTCACCTCGGAGTCCGTGACCGAAGGTCACCCCGACAAGATCGCTGACCAGATCAGCGACACCATCCTCGACGCGCTCCTGCGCGAAGACCCGCGACCTCCCGGGTCGCCGTGGAGACGCTGATCACCACCGGCCTGGTGCACGTGGCCGGCGAGGTCACGACGAAGGCGTACGCGCCGATCGCGCAGCTCGTGCGCGACAAGATCCTCGAGATCGGCTACGACTCCTCGAAGAAGGGCTTCGACGGCGCCTCCTGCGGCGTCTCGGTGTCCATCGGTGCGCAGTCCCCCGACATCGCCCAGGGCGTCGACACGGCGTACGAGACCCGGGTCGAGGGCGACGAGGACGAGCTGGACCGGCAGGGCGCGGGCGACCAGGGCCTGATGTTCGGCTACGCGACGGACGAGACGCCGACGCTGATGCCGCTGCCGATCTTCCTCGCGCACCGCCTCTCGCAGCGCCTCTCCGAGGTCCGCAAGAACGGGACGATCCCCTACCTGCGCCCCGACGGCAAGACCCAGGTCACCATCGAGTACGACGGTGACAAGGCCGTCCGCCTCGACACCGTGGTCGTCTCCTCGCAGCACGCCAGCGACATCGACCTGGAGTCGCTGCTGGCCCCCGACATCCGCGAGTTCGTCGTCGAGCCCGAGCTGAAGGCGCTCCTGGACGAGGGCATCAAGCTGGAGACCGAGGGCTACCGCCTCCTGGTCAACCCGACCGGCCGCTTCGAGATCGGCGGCCCGATGGGCGACGCCGGCCTGACCGGCCGCAAGATCATCATCGACACGTACGGCGGCATGGCCCGCCACGGTGGCGGCGCCTTCTCGGGCAAGGACCCGTCCAAGGTGGACCGCTCGGCCGCGTACGCCATGCGCTGGGTCGCCAAGAACGTCGTCGCCGCGGGCCTCGCCGCGCGCTGCGAGGTCCAGGTCGCCTACGCGATCGGCAAGGCCGAGCCGGTCGGCCTGTTCGTCGAGACGTTCGGCACCAACAAGGTCGAGACCGAGAAGATCGAGAAGGCGATCGACGAGGTCTTCGACCTCCGCCCGGCCGCCATCATCCGCGACCTCGACCTGCTCCGCCCGATCTACGCGCAGACCGCGGCGTACGGCCACTTCGGCCGCGAGATCCCCGACTTCACGTGGGAGCGCACGGACCGCGTGGACGCGCTGCGCGCCGCCGCAGGCCTGTAGGTCCGCGCAGCTTCGCACCGAGGCCCGGTCTCCCTTCGCGGAGGCCGGGCCTCGGCGTGTGCGGGGGAGCGGGACCGGTGCCCGAACGCGGTTGTCAGTGACGTTTGGTAAGAATGCAAGCGTGAGCAGCGAGAACGGGCAGGGGGACCGCGGGGCCGACGGGGCGCCGCCGGAGCAGCTCGCGCTCATCCGCGAGAGCGTGCGCGAGGCGAAGGTGCCGCGGGCCAAGCCGCGGACCTGGCGGGGGGCCGAACTGGCCAAGGAGCTGCCCGTCGCGCGCGTGCTCGTCGACAAGGGCGTGCTCCATCTCGACCGGTACTTCGACTACGCCGTGCCCGAGGAGCTGGACGCCGAGGCGCAGCCCGGGGTCAGGGTGCGGGTGCGCTTCGGGGCCGGGCGGCACCGGGTGCGGGACGGCCGCCGCGAGGGCGGCGGGCTCGTGGACGGGTTCCTCATCGAGCGGCGGGCCGAGTCCGACTACGCGGGGCCGCTCGCCGCGCTGGCGCAGGTCGTGTCGCCCGAGCCGGTCCTGAACGAGGAACTGCTCCGGCTCGCGCGGGCCGTCGCCGACCGGTACGCGGGCAGTCTCGCCGACGTGCTCCAGCTCGCGGTGCCGCCGCGCAGCGCCCGGGCCGAGAAGCGCCCGTCGCCCGAACCACTGCCGCCGCCCCCGGCGCCCGCCGCGGGATCGTGGGCCCGCTACGAGCAGGGCGCCGGCTTCGTCGAGTCCCTGGCCTCGGGCGGGACGCCCCGCGCCGTGTGGAGCGCGCTGCCCGGACCGCAGTGGAGCGAGGAACTCGCCCGGGCCGTCGCCGCCACGCTCGCCTCGGGACGCGGCGCGCTGGTCGTCGTACCGGACGGCCGGGCCGCGGCCCGGGTCGACGCCGCGCTGACCGCTCTGATCGGCGAGGGACGGCACGCGCTGCTGACCGCCGACGCGGGACCCGAGAAGCGGTACGCGCAGTGGCTCGCCGTGCGACGAGGGTCCGTACGGGCCGTCGTCGGCACGCGGGCCGCCATGTTCGCGCCGGTACGGGACCTCGGGCTGGTCGCCATCTGGGACGACGGCGACGACAGTCACAGCGAGCAGCACGCACCGCAGCCGCACGCCCGGGACGTGCTGCTGCTGCGCGCCGCGCTGGACAAGTGCGGTTTCCTGCTGGGCGGTTGGAGCTGCACCGTCGAGGCCGCGCAGCTCGTGGAGAGCGGCTGGGCGCGGCCGCTGGTCGCCGGGCGCGAGCAGGTGCGACGGGCCGCGCCGCTCGTGCGGACCGTCGGCGACGCCGACCTCGCGCGGGACGAGGCGGCGCGGGCCGCCCGGCTGCCGACCCTCGCCTGGCAGGCGGTCCGCGAGGGGCTGAAGCACGGGCCGGTGCTGGTGCAGGTGCCCCGGCGCGGATACGTGCCGCGCATGGCCTGCGCGCAGTGCCGCGCGCCCGCCCGCTGCCGGCACTGCGCCGGGCCGCTCCAGGCGCGGGACGCGGGATCCCTGCGCTGCGACTGGTGCGGGCACGAGGAGAACTCCTGGCACTGTCCGGAGTGCGGCTCGTTCCGGCTGCGCGCCCAGGTGGTGGGCGCCCGGCGGACGGCCGAGGAACTGGGGCGCGCCTTCCCGGCCGTACCGGTGCGGACCTCCGGCCGCGAGCATGTGCTGGACACCGTGCCGGACGCCCCCGCCCTGGTCGTGAGCACACCGGGCGCCGAGCCCGTCGCCGAGGGCGGCTATGCGGCGGCCCTGCTGCTGGACGGCTGGGCGATGCTCGGCCGACCGGATCTGCGGGCCGGCGAGGACGCGCTGCGCCGCTGGATAGCCGCGTCCGCGCTGGTGCGGCCGCAGACGGAGGGCGGCACGGTGGTCGTCGTCGCCGAGCCGACCCTGCGGCCCGTGCAGGCGCTGGTGCGGTGGGACCCCGTCGGGCACGCGGTGCGCGAACTGGCCGAGCGCGCCGAGCTGGGATTTCCGCCGGTGTCCCGGATGGCGGCGGTGTCGGGCACCCCGCAGGCCGTGACGGAGTTCCTGCACGCCGTCGAACTGCCGCCGGACGCCGAGGTGTTGGGGCCCGTACCGATGCCGGTCACGATGGCCGGGCAGCCCCGGCGCCCCGGAGCGGCGCCGCCCGGGGAGCACTGGGAGCGGGCCCTGGTCCGCGTGCCGCCCGGAAGCGGGGCCGCGCTCACCTCCGCGCTGAAGGCGGCACAGGCCGCGCGGATGGCGCGGGGGAGCGCGGAGCCGGTACGGGTGCGGATCGACCCGGCGGACATCGGGTGAACGACGGCCCCGGCACCGGGGCTTGTCCGCAGCGCCGGCTTCCGCGCGTGGCTGACGGCTCCGCACCGTCCGTGTATGCGGCTGCCCTCCCGGGCGCGGGGTTTCCGGGAGGGCGGCGAGGGGTGGAGGTCGGTCAGCCGTTGCGCGGGCCGGCGGGGAAGGCCGTGGGGCGCACCCCTCATCGGGCGAACGGGGGCCCGGCACCGGGACTTGCCCGGCAGCCGGCTTCGGCGTACCGCTGACGGCTTCTCACCGTCCGTGTATGCGGCTGCCCTCCCGGGCGCGGGGTTTCCGGGAGGGCGGCGAGGGGTGGAGGTCGGTCAGCCGTTGCGCGGGCCGGGGAAGGCCGTGGGGCGTACCTCTTCGCGGAGCGTGGGGCTGCCCGCGGTCGGCTGCGTCGGCATGGAGCGGGCGGCGGGGACCGTCGGCATAGCCGGAAGACCGGTGTTGACGTTGATGGTGCGCGTGGCCGCCGCCTCCGTCGCGTGCTCGGGCTCGGCCGCCGCCTGGGTCGCCGCCGCGGCACGGCGTGCGCCGTAACGGCGGTGCACCGCCTGCTTGGTGACGCCGAGCGCGGAGCCCACCGCGTCCCACGAGAAGCCGAGCGAGCGGTCGAAGTCAACGGCGGCGGTGACCAGCGTCTCGACGCTGTCCCGGAGCTCCTGGGCGAGGCGGACCGTCGGAGCGGGGGCTCGTCCGTAGACGACGAAGCCCGTCGAGGGGCCGGAGCGGCGCGGGCGGTAGACGTTGCCCAACTGGGCGGTGAGCGTGCGCAATGCGTCCACCTGTCGACGGACCCGCTCGATGTCCCGCACCAGCAAGTGCAGGCTCGCCCGGGCCTGGGCGTCGTGGGTTGCGTGGTCGGCCATGAACAAGCCTCTCGAACCGGCGTTGAAAGGAATCGGGCCGCTGGGGCGGCCCGTGGTGTCAACTCTTTCTTGACCAACGCGTTTGCGCTCCGCTGGTCACGGTGTGGGGGCGTGTGGGCATATGCGTACGCCGGTTCCGCCGCCCGCACACCACCTGTTTCCAGATATCCGTGGGTGCCTGGCGGTGGTCATAGACTGGTGTGCTGCCGTGCCCCCTGTCCGAGAGGTTCCAACTCGCCCATGAAGCTTGTCTTCGCCGGTACCCCCGAGGTCGCCGTTCCCGCCCTGGACGCTCTCATCGACTCCGGTCGGCACGAGGTGGCCGCCGTCGTCACGCGGCCCGACGCACCGGCCGGGCGCGGGCGCAGGCTGGTCGCGTCTCCCGTGGCCGAGCGGGCGGCGGAGGCCGGCATCGAGGTGCTCAGGCCCGCCAAGCCGCGCGACCCGGAGTTCCTGGAGCGGCTGAAGGAGATCGCGCCCGACTGCTGCCCGGTCGTCGCCTACGGCGCGCTGCTGCCGCGCGTGGCCCTGGACATCCCGGCCCACGGCTGGGTCAACCTGCACTTCTCGCTGCTGCCCGCCTGGCGCGGCGCCGCGCCCGTGCAGCACTCGCTCATGGCGGGCGACGAGATCACCGGGGCCTCGACCTTCCTGATCGAGGAGGGGCTGGACTCCGGGCCCGTCTTCGGCACCGTCACCGAGGAGATCCGGCCCGCCGACACCAGCGGCGACCTGCTCACCCGGCTCGCGTTCGCCGGCGCCGGACTGCTCGCCGCGACCATGGACGGCATCGAGGACGGCACGCTGAAGGCCGTACCGCAGCCGACCGACGGCATCACCCTCGCGCCGAAGATCACCGTCGAGGACGCCCGGGTCGACTGGTCCGCCCCCGCCCTCCGGGTCGACCGCGTCGTCCGCGGCTGCACCCCGGCCCCCGGCGCCTGGACCACCTTCCGCGGCGAGCGGCTCAAGCTCATCCAGATCGTGCCCGCGCCGGAGCGGACGGACCTCGCCCCCGGCCGGATGGCCGTCGGCAAGAACAGCGTGCACGTGGGCACCGGTTCGTTCGCCGTCGAGCTGTTGTGGGTCCAGGCCCAGGGCAAGAAGCCGATGCGGGCGGCGGACTGGGCGCGCGGCGTCCGCATCGCCGCCGAGGAGACGCTCGGAGAGTGAACCCGGCGCCGACCACCGCTCGGGGACCCGCGTCCCCCTGCCGCGGTTCGGCGTGCGCGCCGGTGGTGCGGCTGTCGGCGTACGCGCTGGTGGTGTGCCGCCGTCGGCGACGTAGGCTGGGACCGCACCCTTCCCACACCCGGAGCACCTTTTCGTGAGCGAGCAGTCCCGGCGGCCCCGTAAGCCCGCCAAGCCCTACCGCCGTCCCCAGAAGGACCCCGTCCGCATGCTCGCCTTCGAGGCGCTGCGTGCCGTCGACGAGCGGGACGCCTACGCCAACCTCGTGCTGCCCCCGCTGCTGCGCAAGGCGCGCGAGAAGGAGGGACCCGAGAAGTTCGACGCCAGGGACGCCGCCCTCGCCACCGAGCTGGTGTACGGCACGCTGCGGCGGCAGGGGACGTACGACGCCGTCATCGCCGCCTGTGTCGACCGCCCGCTCCGCGAGGTCGACCCGCCGGTCCTCGACGTGCTGAGCCTCGGTGTGCACCAGCTGCTCGGGACGCGCATCCCGACGCACGCCGCCGTGTCCGCCTCCGTCGAGCTCGCGCGCGTCGTCCTCGGCGACGGACGGGCCAAGTTCGTCAACGCCGTGCTGCGCAAGGTCGCCCAGGACGACCTCGACGGCTGGCTGGAGAAGGTCGCGCCGCCGTACGCCGACGACCCCGAGGAGCACCTCGCCGTCGTGCACTCGCACCCCCGCTGGGTCGTCTCCGCGCTGTGGGACTCCCTCGGCGGCCCGCGCGCCGGGATCGAGGACCTGCTGGAGGCCGACAACGAGCGGCCCGAGGTCACCCTCGTCGCCCGGCCGGGCCGGGCCACCACCGAGGAGCTGCTCCGCGAGGAGGCCGCGGTGGAGGGGCGCTGGTCGCCGTACGCCGTCCGGCTCACCGAAGGCGGCGAACCGGGCCTCATCGAGGCCGTCCGCGAGGGCCGGGCCGGTGTGCAGGACGAGGGCAGCCAGCTGGTCGCCCTCGCGCTCGCGGCCGCCCCGATCGACGGGCCCGACGAGAAGTGGCTCGACGGCTGCGCCGGGCCGGGCGGCAAGGCGGCGCTGCTCGGCGCCCTCGCCGCCGAGCGCGGGGCCACGCTGCTCGCCTCCGAGAAGCAGCCGCACCGGGCCGGCCTGGTGGCCAAGGCCCTGGCCGGCAACCCGGGGCCGTACCAGGTCATCGCCGCCGACGGCACCCGGCCGCCGTGGCGTCCCGGCACCTTCGACCGCGTGCTGATGGACGTGCCGTGCACCGGACTCGGCGCCCTGCGCCGACGCCCCGAGGCGCGCTGGCGGCGGCGCCCGCAGGACCTGGAGAGCTTCGCGCCGCTCCAGCGCTCGCTGCTGCGCACCGCGCTCGACTCCGTGCGCGTCGGCGGCGTCGTCGGCTACGCCACCTGCTCGCCGCACCTCGCCGAGACCCGCGCGGTCGTCAGCGACGTGCTCAAGCAGTACCCGGACGCCGAACTGATCGACGCCCGTCCCCTCCTCCCGGGCGTACCCGCCCTGGGCGACGGCCCCGACGTACAGCTGTGGCCCCACATGCACGGGACGGACGCCATGTACCTGGCCCTGATCCGCAGAACGGGCTGAAACAGAGAGCCGGGGCAACCCACGTAAGGGGCGCGGGGAACGGCGCGACCAGCCCCCCCCGGCCCGCAGCTCACGCACAGCCCCAGCCCACCCCAGCCCTGCCGAGACTCCCCCCGGAGGGGCATGGCAGGCTTGGGGCATGGCCGCGCAGATCAACCCCAGCATCCTGTCAGCCGACTTCGCCCGTCTCGCGGACGACGCGAAGGCGGTCGAGGGAGCCGACTGGCTCCACGTCGACGTCATGGACAACCACTTCGTCCCTAACCTGACGCTCGGCGCGCCCGTCGTGGAGTCGCTGGCCCGGGCCACGGACATCCCGCTGGACTGCCACCTGATGATCGAGGACCCCGACCGCTGGGCTCCCCAGTACGTCGAGGCCGGGGCCTCCTCCGTGACCTTCCACGTCGAGGCGGCGCACGCCCCGATCCGGCTCGCGCGCGAGATCCGGGCCAAGGGCGCCCGCGCCTCCATGGCGCTGAAGCCGGCCACGGCCATCGAGCCGTACGAGGAGCTGCTCCCCGAGCTCGACATGCTGCTGATCATGACGGTTGAGCCGGGCTTCGGTGGGCAGTCGTTCCTCGACATCATGCTGCCGAAGATCCGCCGCACCCGTGAGCTGATCGACAAGCACGGCCTCCAGCTCTGGCTCCAGGTCGACGGAGGCGTGTCCGCGTCCACCATCGAGCGGTGCGCGGAGGCGGGAGCGGATGTCTTCGTGGCCGGTTCGGCGGTGTACGGGGCGCAGGATCCGTCCGAAGCGGTACGAACGCTGCGCGCTCAGGCGGAGGCGGCCATGGCTCAGTCCTCCTGGGCATGCGGCCACTGAGCCACAGGTACGTGAACGGCGCCCATCACGGCAGATCGAGTACGCCGGATCTGCAAGGATGAACGGCGAATCCAGAGTGTGAACAGCAGTGAGGAGATCGCCGTGTCGGGTATGTCGGCGGGCCGGTCAGCCATGCGGATGGGACCCGCCGAGCTGGTGCAGGCGGCGGCCATGGCCCGCCGCTTCTACCTCGAGGGCAAGTCCAAGATCCAGATCGCGGAGGAGTTCGGCGTCAGCCGCTTCAAGGTGGCCCGGGTGCTGGAGACGGCTCTCGAACGGGATCTCGTACGTATCGAGATCCGCGTCCCGGCCGAGCTGGACGCCGAGCGCTCCGACGCGCTGCGCGCCCGCTACGGCCTGAGGCACGCCGTCGTGGTCGAGTCCCCGGCCGAGGCGGAGGAGACCCCCGACCCCGAGAACCTCGGCGAGGTGGCCGCCGATCTGCTCGGCGAGCTGGTCAGCGAGGGCGATGTGCTCGGGCTGGCCTGGGGCCGGTCCACCATCCACATGGCCGCGGCCCTCGACCGGCTGCCGCCGTGCACGGTCGTGCAGCTGACGGGCGTGTACGACGCCGGGACCGCCGAACGCGGCTCCGTCGAGGCCGTGCGCCGCGCCGCCCAGGTGTCCGGCGGCGACGCGCACCCGATCTACGCGCCGATGCTGCTGCCGGACGCGGCCACCGCGGCCGCCCTGCGCAACCAGACCGGTCTCGCCCGGGCCTTCGAGTACTTCGACAAGGTCACGGTCGCCTGCGTGTCCATCGGTTCCTGGGAGCCGGGCATCTCGACGGTGCACGACATGCTCAGCGACGAGGAGCGGGCGCACTACGCCTCGCTCGGCGTCGCCGCGGAGATGTCCGCGCACCTCTTCGACGGCGAGGGCCGCCGGGTCGGGCGGGACCTGGGCGAGCGCTGCATCACGGTCAAGGCCGACCAGCTCCGCCGTATCCCCGAGGTCGTCGCCATCGCCGGCGGCCAGCGCAAGGCCGCCGCCATCGACGCGGTCCTGCGCTCCGGCCTGGTCACCAGCCTGGTGACCGACACATCGGCCGCGGACTACCTCCTCACAGCAGGCACGAAGCCCCGCCCGGCGCTGAGCCGGTCGGACCCGGACAGCTGAAGGTGGGCTGAGGGCTCGGGGCTGTCGCTGCGGGCCGGTGAGTGGGCGGCCTTGGGGGAGTCTCGGGTCTCGGGTTGATTGCGGGCCGGTCGAGGCGTCTCGGCCGGGGGCCCCGGCCACCGACGGCGGGGCGTCGTCGCGTCGACGCCGGGCCGGCCCCGGTCAGCCACTGAAGCTGGTTGACGGGCCGGGACTGCCGACGGGGCTCGGACGGTGACGAAGTCCCGGCCGTGGGGCCCAGACCTCGGGCGCGGGGATCCGGCGGGAGGACGAGCGACCATGACGGCAGCAGTCCCGTGGCACCGGGCGGCGGCGGGGATCGGGGTGGAACGTAGCTCCGTCGATCCACGCGAGGGCGAACTCGAAGAGACCGGTGTTCAGCGCCGGGGCGAGTCGTCGGCGAAGTCCGCTCCTCGATGCCGCAGCAGCGCGACGCCCCTGGGCTCGACCCCGGGGGCCGCGGGAGCGTCGACGACGGCGAACTCACCGCGCGCGGTGCGCAGGGAGTAGGCACGCGCGCCGGGGGGCGGGACGAAGGTCGAAGGCCGGCGACCACCGAGCCCGTCAGCCCCGTCCCCGCCCCGACCCGTACGGCGCCCGACAGCGCGCCGGGCCGGGGGCGGCGTGACAGCATCGGCAGCATGTTGTTCCGGTGGCGGGCCCGTGTGCTCGCCGGTCTGGTCCTGTGCTGTGGGGTGCTGGTCCTGCTGGCGGGGTGCTCCTCTACGGGTACGGCGACGACGTCGCCCAAGTCGGCGGCTGCCACGTCCGCCCCCTCCTGGGCCGGCGGAATGCAGACCGTCGCCGTGGCCCGGCTCCCGGCCGAGGCGCGGCACACGCTCGCCCTCATCGACCGCGGCGGGCCCTTCCCGTACGCCGCCGACGGTGCCGTGTTCGGGAACTTCGAGCGGCACCTGCCGCGGCATCCGCGCGGCTACTACCACGAGTACACGGTCAGAACCCCCGGTGAGTCCGACCGGGGAGCCCGGCGCCTCGTCACCGGGCAGGGCGGGGAGCTCTACTACACCGACGATCACTACAACTCGTTCAAGGCGGTGCTGAAATGACTCACGCAACCCTCGCCGAGGCCGTCCGTTCGGCCGGCTGGAAGGTCATCCCGCTCGACCTCGCCGGCGTGACGGACAAGGAAAGCTTCATGGACCGCGCCACGACCGCCCTCGACCTGCCAAAGGACTTCGGGCGCAACTGGGACGCGTTCGTCGACGCCTGCGGCGACATCGGCTGGGGACCGGCCACGGCGGGCCGGCTGATGGTCGTGATCGGCTGGCGCGACTTCGCCAAGGCGCAACCCCAGGAGTGGGAGAACGCCCAGCAGGCGCTGGAGTCGATGGCAGGGCGCCAGCAGGAGTACGACTCGACGCTGGCGGTCGTCCTCGCCATCGCGTGACCGAGCCTTCCGCGTGACCGAGCCTCCCGCGTGAGCGAACCGTCCGCGTGAGCGCGTACGGCCGCTCCCGCGAGGAGGCTCTCGGAGGATCCCACCAGCCCGCCGCCCTCCCGCCTGGAGGATTCGTCCCGGCATCGCACACCGGCCGCCATGGGACAATGAAGTACGTGCTTTTCCCCCTGGCGGACCTGCCCGGGGGTCACCTCTGATCGACTGGGATGTGCGGCACGTGCGTTTCCTCAATGACATCCAGCCCCCGTACGACCTGACGTACGACGACGTCTTCATGGTCCCGAGCCGCTCCGCGGTCGGATCGCGTCAGGATGTGGACCTCAGTTCCCCGGACGGCACGGGCACCACGATCCCGCTGGTGGTCGCGAACATGACCGCCATCGCGGGGCGGCGCATGGCCGAGACGGTCGCCCGGCGCGGCGGCCTCGTGGTGATCCCGCAGGACATCCCGATCGACGTCGTCACGGATGTCGTCACGTGGGTGAAGAGCCGTCACCTGGTGCTCGACACCCCGATCGTGCTCGCCCCGCACCAGACCGTCGCCGACGCGCTGTCCCTGCTGCCCAAGCGCGCCCACAACGCCGGTGTCGTCGTGGACGAGGACGGCCGCCCCGTCGGCGTCGTCACCGACCGGGACCTGACCGGCGTCGACCGCTTCACGCAGCTCGCCGAGGTCATGTCCCGCGACCTGCTCCTGCTGGACGCCGACATCGACCCCCGCGAGGCCTTCAACACCCTCGACGCGCACAACCGGCGCTACGCCCCCGCCGTCGACCAGGACGGCCGCCTCGCGGGCATCCTCACCCGCAAGGGCGCCCTGCGCGCCACGCTGTACACCCCGGCGACCGACGCGAACGGCAAGCTGCGCATCGCCGCCGCCGTCGGCATCAACGGCGACGTGGCCGGCAAGGCCAAGCAGCTGCTCGACGCGGGCGTCGACACACTCGTCATCGACACCGCCCACGGCCACCAGGAGTCGATGATCAGCGCGATCAGGACGGTGCGGGCGCTCGACCCGCAGATCCCGATCGTCGCGGGCAACATCGTCTCCGCCGAGGGCGTCAAGGACCTCGTCGACGCGGGCGCGGACATCATCAAGGTCGGTGTCGGACCGGGCGCGATGTGCACGACCCGGATGATGACCGGTGTCGGCCGGCCGCAGTTCTCCGCGGTCATGGAGTGCGCCGCCGAGGCGAGGAAGCACGGCAAGCACGTGTGGGCCGACGGCGGTGTGCGCCACCCGCGCGACGTCGCGATGGCGCTGGCCGCCGGTGCCTCCAACGTGATGGTCGGCTCCTGGTTCGCGGGCACGTACGAGTCGCCGGGCGACCTCCAGCACGACGCCGACGGACGCCCCTACAAGGAGTCCTTCGGCATGGCCTCCGCGCGCGCGGTGCGCAACCGCACCTCGGAGGAGTCGTCGTACGACCGTGCCCGCAAGGCGCTGTTCGAGGAGGGCATCTCGACCTCCCGCATGTTCCTCGACCAGATTCGCCCGGGCGTCGAGGACCTGATCGACTCGGTCATCGCGGGCGTCCGTTCCTCCTGCACCTACGCCGGTGCCGCCTCGCTGGAGGAGTTCGCCGAGAAGGCCATCGTGGGCATCCAGAGCGCGGCCGGCTACGCCGAGGGCCAGCCGCTGCACGCCAGCTGGAGCTGACGTCGTCGCAGTCCGGAGGGCGGTCGGGGCCGTGATCTACTTCTCCTGCGTATCCGGCCCTCGCCGCCCTCCGTGCCCGCCCAGACACGACCGATCCGAAGAAGTGAACCGCCAGCAGTGCTGAACGATCTCGACGAACGCATCGTGCACGCCCTCGCCGAGGACGCGCGTCGCTCCTACGCGGACATCGGGCAGGTCGTCGGGCTGTCCGCGCCCGCCGTGAAGCGGCGCGTGGACCGGCTGCGTGCCACCGGTGCCATCACCGGGTTCACCGTCCGGGTGGACCCGGCGGCCCTCGGCTGGGAGACCGAGGGCTTCATCGAGATCTACTGCCGGAGCAACACCTCGCCCGAGACCATCCAGCGGGGCCTGGAGCGCTACCAGGAGGTGGTGGCCGCGTCGACCGTCACCGGGGACGCGGACGCGGTCGTCCAGGTCTTCGCCTCCGACATGCGCCACTTCGAGCGGGTGCTGGAGCGGATCGCCGGGGAGCCGTTCGTCGAGCGGACCAAGTCGGTGCTGGTGCTCTCGCCACTGCTGCGCCGGTTCTCCTCGGGCGCACCGGGCTGACCGACGTCCCCCTAGTAGTGCTTCGTTACGTCGGGTGATCTCGTCTGGTGGTGGGCAGCCTTTCCGGTATGAGGTTGAGGGAAGTGGAACGGCTCCGGGGTGAGTTAGCGGAGTTCGTCGCCGATGTGTTCGGGTCGGTGCCGCGGCGGGATCAACGCCGCTGGGGCGAGTGTTATCTGCGGGGTCTGATGCTGGACGGCCGCCGGAAGTCGGTCCAGCCGATGGCGGAACGGCTGCCGGACGGGAACATGCAGGCCCTGCAGCAGTTCGTGAACCAATCGCCGTGGGAGTGGTCGCCGGTGCGGCGGCGGATCGCCGAGCGGCTGTGCAAGGTGATCGCTCCCGATGTGTGGGTGGTCGACGACGTGTCGTTTCCCAAGTGCGGCACCGCGTCGGTCGGGGTGGCCCGGCAGTACTGCGGAGCGTTGGGCAAGCGGGCCAACTGCCAGGTCGCGGTCAGTGTCCACGCGGCCACCGACACCGCCTCGTGCCCGCTGGAGTGGGAGTTGTTCCTGCCCGAGGAATGGGCGGGGGACCAGCTGCGGCGCCGACGGGCCGGGGTGCCCGACGAGGTCGAGCACGCGTCCAAGACACGTCTGGCACTCGGCCTGCTGGACCGGCTCGCCGGCCAGGGGCTGGTGGTGCCGGTGATCGTGGCGGACGCAGGCTATGGCCGCAGCGTCTCCTTCCGGCTCGCGCTGGAGGAACGCGGCTGGTCCTACGTGATGGCGGTGGATCCCAAGGAGATCGCTCGGCCTGCGACGGCTGAGCCGTCTCAGCCTGCCTATGGCGGGCTGGGGCCGCCCACCCTGCCCCGTTACCGCGGGCCTGCCCGGCCCCTGCCCGACCTCATCGACGCCGGTACCCGCTTCGAGGAGGTCACATGGCGGCAGGGCAGCAAAGGCGCGATGACCTCGCGTTTCGCCATGCTGAAAGTGCGGCCGTCGGGAAAGGAAGCCACCCGCACCGCGCAGGAACAGGCTGGCGGACGCAGCCGCTGGGACGGAGTGCTGCCGCTGCGGACCCTGCTTGTCGAGCAGCCCGAAGACGCGTCGGAGCCGACCGGCTACTGGATGAGCAACCTGCCCGCCAGCACCCCGATCGCCGACCTGGTGCGGTGGGCGAAGATGCGCTGGCGGATCGAGCACGACTACCGCGAACTCAAGCATGGCCTGGGCCTGGACCACTTCGAGGGCCGCACCTGGCGCGGCTGGCACCACCACGTCACCCTCGTCACCGCAGCCCAGGCCTTCCTCACCCTCAGGCGGCTCGACCCAAAAGCCCAGACGCCGGCCTGACCCTCTACCAGGTCCTCGACACACTCCAGGACCTGCTGAAGTGCTGGACCGGCACCTGCACCACCTGCGGCCGAACCCTGCCAAGAAACAGCCGCAGAGACAGAAGCAGAACCTAACGAAGCACTACTAGGGCCTGTCGTTTGGATCATCCCGGCGTCGCGGGGCCTGGCACGCACATCTGCCGCGTTGTCGTCGGTTGCCAACTCCCCCACGCTCGGCTCCGCTCGCGCGGGGGGACCCCCATCGCGTTGACGCCCTCCTCCGCCTTGCAGCTGCACGCACCAGACCCCGCTCGGGGTCGGTCGAGAAGTACCGCACCTCACAGCCGGCCTGATCCAAACGACAGACCCTAGTCCTACTCCGCCGTCTTGCGCGCCAGCGCGTTGTTCCCGATCGAGTTGTGCACGCTGAAGCTCACGGCGTCCGAGCGGTAGCGGTCGTCCGACCACTCCACCGGGCGCCCTTCGCGTGTCGTGGTCACTCTGCGGACCCGCAGCAGGGGGCTCGTACGGCGGACGCCCAGCAGGCCGGCGTCCTGGGCGCCCGCAGCGACCGCGTCGATGACGTGCTCGCCGTAGGCGAAGACCAGGCCGGTGTCCTCGTAGAGCCGCTGCGTGACGGAGGGGCACTCGGGCTCGATCGCCTCGACCGCCGAGGCGATCCAGCCGGCGTACACGGTCCGCTCCAGGAGCACCGGTTCGCCGTCCAGGCCGCGCACGCGCAGCACGTGCAACACCGGTGCCCCGGCGTCGAGTTGGAGGCGTACGGAATCCTCCTTCGTCGCCGGGCGGCGCTCCTGCTCCACCACGTGTCCGGTCGCCTCGCGGCCCATCGCCCGGGCCCACTGGGCGAAGCTGCGCAGCTCCGCGAAGCTCTGGCTGCGGCGGCTGGCCAGGACCACGCGGCGGGCCCCCTGGCGTGAGCCGATGAGCCCCTCGGCGTCGAGGGCCGCGACGGCCTGGCGCACGGTGCCGCGTGAGACGCCGTACCGCGCGGCGAGTTCGGCCTCGGAGGGCAGCCGGCTGCCGACTGTGTACTCCTCGCCGTCTATCGCGCGTCGCAGCGCGTCGGCGATCTCCTCGTGTCGCGCCGTCATGCTTCCCCTCTGACCAGGTCACTGTCCACAGCATCAGCAGCCTAATCGACGTTTCCGGGCGCCCCGTGTCCGTGTGGCGGCCATCCTGACCGTGCAGGAAAACAGGGGTCCGGGTTTCACCGGTGTTCATGAAGAGGACACCCTCGGCGTGCGTACTGGGGTCAACTTGTTCAGACAAGTTCTGCACGCTTCTCGTGCCACCCCACCCTCGTGCGTACTCCTGGAGAGACCGTGACCGTGTCCCTGTCGAGAACCGCCGTCCTCGGCGGCTCCCTCGCCGTCGTCGCCGTGCTCGCCCTGAGCGCCTGTGGCGCGGCCCCCGGCAACACGTCGACCGCCGCCGCCGGCGGCAAGGCCGCCACCGCCGCCTCCGCCGCCGACTTCGGCGGCATGGACGCCCTCGTGAAGGCGGCCAAGAAGGAGGGCACGCTGCATGCCATCGCGCTGCCCCGCGACTGGGCCAACTACGGCGCTCTCATCGACGGCTTCCAGAAGAAGTACGGCATCAAGGTCCAGGTCGAGAGCCCCGACGGCTCCAGCCAGGACGAGATCAACGCCGTGACCTCCCGCAAGGGCCAGGACCGGCTGCCGGACGTCCTCGACCTCGGCAGCTCCTTCGCGCTCAGCGCCGCCCAGCAGGGCCTGCTCGCGCCGTACAAGGTCGCCTCGTACGACGAGATCCCGGCCGCGCAGAAGGACGCGCAGGCCCGCTGGTACAACGACTACGGCGGCTACATCTCCCTCGGCTGCGACGCCGAGAAGGTCAAGGAGTGCCCGAAGACCTTCCACGACCTCCTCAAGCCGCAGTACAAGGGCCAGGTCGCGCTCAACGGCAACCCGACCAAGGCCGGTGCGGCCTTCGCCGGCGTGTACGCGGCCGCGCTCGCCAACGGCGGCTCGTTCGACGACGTCCAGCCCGGCCTCGACTTCTTCGCCAAGCTGAAGAAGAGCGGCAACTACACGCCCGTCGAGGCGACCCCGGCCACCGTCGAGAAGGGCGAGACGCCCATCACCGTCGACTGGGACTACGTCAACGCCGGTTACGCCGAGGAGTTCAGGTCCAAGGGCCTCGACTGGAAGGTCAGCGTGCCGGGCGACGGCACGTACGCGAACTTCTACTCCCAGGCCATCACCAAGGGCGCCCCGCACCCGGCGGCCGCCCGGCTGTGGCAGGAGTACCTCTACAGCGCCGAGGGCCAGAACCTGTGGCTGAAGGGGTCCGCCCGTCCGGTCCTGATGCCCGCCATGGAGAAGGACGGCAGCCTCGACAAGACGGCCGCCGCCAAGCTCCCGAAGGTCTCCGGCGCGCCCTCCTTCCCGACCGAGGCCCAGCAGAACAAGGCCAAGACGGTCGTCACGCAGGGCTGGGCGAAGGCCGTCTCCGGATGACGGCCGCTCTCCCGCGCGCGGACGTGGCGCCGGCCGCTTCGGCGAAGCGCCGGCGCCGCGCCCCCGGCTGGCCGGCCGTCGTGCCGCTGCTCGTGTTCACCGCGGTCGCCTTCGGCGTGCCCGCGCTGGCCGTGATCGACGGCGCCTTCACGGTCAAGGACCAGGTCAGTGGGGCCACTTCGTACACCGCGCAGAATCTGACCGCCTCGCTGCAGAGGCCGTACCTCACCGCCCTGATGGGCAGCGTCAAGCTGTCCGCGATCTCCGCCGCCCTCGCGGCCGTGCTCGGGCTGCCGCTCGCGCAGGCCGTCGTCAGCTCCCGCTCGCGGGCGCTGCGCGAGGCCGTGCTCACCGCCTCCGGTGTCCTCGCCAACTTCGGCGGTGTCCCGCTGGCCTTCGCCTTCGTCGCGACGCTGGGCAACGCCGGTGTGCTGACGCGGCACTTCGGGCTCGCGGAGAAGGGCTGGGACCTGTACAGCTTCTGGGGCCTGGTGATCGTCTACCTGTACTTCCTGATCCCGCTGATGGTCCTCACCATCACCCCGGCCCTCGACGGCCTGCGCGGGCCGTGGCGCGAGGCCGCCCGGAACAACGGCGCCACAGGTGTGCAGTACTGGCGGCACGTGGCCCTGCCCGTGCTCGCGCCGTCCCTGCTCGGCGGCCTGGTCCTGCTGTTCGGCAGCGCCTTCGCCGCCTACGCCACGGCCGCCGCCATGGTGGGCAGCGCGGTCCCGCTGGTCACCCTGCAGATCGCCGACGCCCTGTCCGGCAACGTGCTGGTCGGCCAGGAGAACGTGGCGCTCGCCCTCAGCCTCGACATGGTCCTGGTCGCGGGCCTGGTCATGGCCGTGTACCTGCCCCTGCAACGACGGAGCGCCCGATGGCTGGACGCCTGACCCCCTGGCGGTGGGCCGTACTCGGCCTGGCCGCGCTGTACTTCCTCGTGCCGCTGGCCGCGTCCGTGGTCTTCACCCTGGACGCGCCCGGGCCGGGCGTCAGCTTCGACGCCTACACCCGGATCCTCTCGGCCGACGGCTTCCTGCCCAGCCTGCTGCTCTCGCTGGAGCTGGCCGCCGCCACCATCGGCGGCGTGCTGCTGCTGACGGTGCCCGCCGTGGTCGCGCTGCGGCTCGGCGCGCCCCGGCTGCGGCCGGTGGTGGAGGTGGTGTGCTCGCTGCCGCTGGTCGTGCCGCCCATCGCGTTCGTCGCCGGGATCGTCACCGTCCTGAAGTGGGGCCCGGACTATCTGTCCGCCACGCCGCTGTTCCAGACGTTCGTGGCCCTGCAGAACCCCGCCTTCCCGATCGTGCTCGTCCTCGCGTACGTCGTGATGGCGCTGCCCTTCGTGTACCGGGCGCTGGACTCGGGGCTGTGCTCGATCGACGTACGTACGCTCGTCGAGGCCGCCCGCAGCTGCGGCGCCTCCTGGCCGCAGGCCCTGCTGCGGGCCGTCCTGCCCAACCTGCGCGGGGCGCTGCTGAACGCGTCCTTCCTCACGCTGGCGCTGGTGCTCGGCGAGTTCACCGTCGCCCAACTGCTGGGCTTCCAGCCGTTCGCCGTGTGGATCGCCGATGTCGGCGGCGCCGAGGCCCAGATGTCCGTCGCCGTGTCCGTGCTCAGCCTGCTCGTCACCTGGGCCCTGCTCCTCACGCTCGCCGGTGCCGGTGGGCGTACCCGTATCGATTCGTCCCGGGGATGAACCACCATGACCGCCACCACGCTTGAGAAGGCTCTCGCGGAAAAGGCCGCGAAGGCCGCCGCCACCGTCGAATTCCGGGGACTGCGCCGGGAGTTCGGCTTCACCGTCGCCCTCGACGGGCTCGACCTGACCGTCCGCCCGGGGGAGTTCCTGGCACTGCTCGGCCCGTCCGGCTGCGGCAAGACCACCGCCCTGCGCATGCTCGCCGGCTTCGAACACCCCGACGAGGGCGCCGTGTTGGTGGACGGCGAGGACGTCACCCAGGTCCCCGCCCACCGCCGTGACGCCGGGATGGTCTTCCAGTCGTACAGCCTCTTCCCGCACCTGAGCGCCGTCGACAACGTCGCGTTCGGGCTCCGTATGCGCAAGGTGCGTACGGCCGAACGGCACGCCCGCGCCGCCGAGTTGCTGGAGCTGGTCGGCCTGGGCGACAAGGGGGAGCGCTACCCGCACCAGCTCTCCGGCGGCCAGCAGCAGCGCATTGCGCTGGCACGCGCGCTCGCCCTGCGCCCGCGCGTGCTGCTGCTCGACGAGCCGCTGTCGGCGCTGGACGCCAAGGTGCGCACCAGCCTGCGCGAGGAGATCCGCCGGCTCCAGCAGGAGCTCGGCATCACCACCCTGTTCGTCACGCACGACCAGGAGGAGGCGCTGTCGATCGCCGACCGGGTCGCCGTGATGCGCGCCGGACGGCTCGAACAGTGCGCCGAACCAGCCGAGTTGTACGGCCGTCCCGCCACGCCCTTCGTCGCCGAGTTCGTCGGCACGATGAGCCGGATTCCCGGTCGGCTCGGTGAGGGCGTCGTCGAGGTGCTCGGGCAGCGGCTGCCGGCCGACGGGGAAGTCCCGGCCGGTGGTGAGGTCGACGTGCTGGTGCGGCCCGAGGCCGTCCAGGTGCGGGCCGACGAGCAGGGCACCGCCCGGGTCGTCGCCACGGCCTTCCTGGGCGCCGTCGTACGGGTCACCGTCAAGCTCGCCGACGGCACCGAGGCCAAGGCCGACCTGCCCGCGCACGAGGCCGCCGGGCTCGGCGCCGGAGCCGCCGTGAACGTGTCACTGCCCGAGCGGCCCGTGCTGGTGGCGGAACGTGCCGGGAAGTGACCGCGTCATGAGGAAAGGAACCGATGTGACCCCGAACCCCCGACTGCCGCTCCAGGCCGTCCTGTTCGACATGGACGGCACGCTCGTCGACACCGAGCGCCTGTGGTGGGAGGCGGTGGAGCAGGTGGCCGGACGTCCGCTGACCGAGGCCGACCAGCCCGAGGTGCTGGGCCGCGCCGTCGAGGACACCGCCGCGTGGCTCGGCGCGGCCGACGGCACACCGGTCGCGGACGTCGCGGCCACCCTGCACCGGGAGTTCGCGGACCGCGTCCGCACCGGCATCGTGCCCCGGCCCGGCGCCCTCGCCCTGCTGGACGCGCTGGCCGGCGCCGGTGTCCCCACCGCCCTGGTCACCGCGTCCCCGCGCCCGGTCGCCGACCTCGTGCTCGACGCCCTCGGCGCGAGCCGGTTCGCGGCGTCCGTCACCGCGGACGACACCGACCGCACCAAGCCGGCGCCCGATCCCTACCTCGCCGCCTGCCGCGCCCTCGGTGTCGAACCGGCCGCGTGCGTGGCGGTCGAGGACACCGAGACGGGTGTGGCCTCCGCCGAGGCGGCCGGGTGCGCCGTACTGGCCGTGCCCTCGCTCGCGCCGATCGAGGGGGCACCCGGACGGACGGTCCGCGACGCCCTGGTCGGGGTCACGCTGGACGAGCTGAGCGCCATGGTGGAGCCCCGACCGCGCCTGCGGGTCATGTCCTGGAACCTGTGGCTCGGCGGGAGCAAGATCGACGACCATCGTGCGAAGCAGCTCAAGGTCATCCTGGACAGCGGCGCGGACGTCGTCGGCCTTCAGGAGACGGGCGGCACCTCCGCCCAGGAGCTGGCCGAGGCCCTCGGCTGGCACCATCACCGGGCCGGAGTGAACCTCGGCGTCCTCAGCCGCCACCCCATCACCGCGCGCTTCGGCGACCCGGACGTCGGCTTCTACGGCGCCGCCGGGGTCCGTATCGAGGTCGCCCCCGGCCGCGAGATCGACGTCTGGACGGCCCACCTGCACTACACGCCGTACGGGCCGTACGAGGCCGTCTTCGACGGGCTCACGGCGGACGAGCTGATCGGCCACGAGGAGGTGCGTCTCGCGCAGGTGCGGGACACCCTGCGCCGGATCGACGAGGCCGGCGGCGCCGCGGTGCCGGCCGTTCCCGTCGTGCTCGTCGGGGACTTCAACTGCCCCTCCCACCTCGACTGGCCAGACGTCGAGTGGCCGGTGACGAAGGCGGCCGAGGAGGCGGGTCTGCGCGACTCCTACCGCGAGATCCACCCGGATCCGGCGGCCTCTCCCGGTCACACCTGGTCGCCGATCCATCCGGTGTGCGAGGACGGCAGCGGGCGTCCCGAGCCGCAGGACCGGATCGACTACGTCCTGCACCGCGGTCTGACCGCGCTCGGCTCCCGCACGCTCGTCACGGGCACCCCGCGCCCCTGGCCCGAGGCCGCGGGCAACGACTGGCCCTCGGACCACGCGGCCGTGGTCACCGACTTCGCGCTGTGAGAGCCGGATCGCAGCGCTGCGGATACCCAGGGATACCAAGGGTAACCATTGCGATCGAACTGACGATCCCGTAGTTTGTGCGGCACTCTCGGAACTACTGACTGGTAATCGGGCGGGTACCCCATGCGCTGGCCTGTCGGCCGTCCCACCACCGTCCGCACCCGCATCGTGGCGCTCGCGCTCGCTCCGGCCGTCGCCCTCATGGCGCTGTGGAGCTTCGCCATGGTGTCCGTCACCGGCGAACTGCGCGCGCTGATCCGGCTCCAGGGGGTGTACGAGGACTTCGGCACCCCCGTCGACACGGCCATCGGCCAGATCCAGATCGAGCGCCGGCTGTCCGCCGCGTACCTCGGCGGGCACCTCGACACGGACGCCGCCGGTGAGCTGCTGGCACAGCAACGCCGTACCGATCGTGCCGTGAACGCCATGCGCGACGCGATCCGGGACGGGAACCGTGACCGGCTGAGCGATCGGCAGCGGCAGGTGCTCGACACCGTGCTGGAAGCGACCGGGCACCTGGAGCGGCTGCGGGAGCGGGTGCTGTCCCGCGACATCTCCTGGGACCGGGCCGTCAGCGAGTACAGCGCGCTCGTCGAGCCCGGCTTCGACGTCCAGTCCGCGCTGACCGCGCTCCAGGCCGGGCAACTGGCCCGGGAGGCGCAGATCGTCGTCGAGCTGGTGCGGGTACGGGAGTTCGTCTCCCGCGAGGACGCCCTGGTCGCCGGCGCGCGCGCCGCGGGCACGCTGACCGACCGGCAGTACGACACCCTGACGGCGACCATCGAGGACCGGCGCGTCTTCGAGCGGACGTACGTCCCCGACCTGCCGGCCGACTCGCGGTCGCTGTTCGAGGAGTTCCAGCGCGGGAGCCTGCACCGGTCGCTGGTGCGCGGCGAGGACGCGCTGCTGCGGGCGGGCGCGGACGGCGCCGGCGAGGCGGTCGCGGCGGACACCTGGCGGACCACCACCGACCGAGCCGTCGTCCACTACATGCGGATGTGCACCCGGTCGGCGGAGAACTCGGCCGCGCGCGGACGGGCCTTCGCCTACCGGGAGTTGACCAAGGCGGCGGTCGTCGGCGTGGCCGGGCTCGCGGCGGTCGGCCTGTCGCTGTGGTCCGCGGTGCGCGGCGCCCGGCGCATCTCGCGCCGCCTGGAGGCGCTCCGGGACGCGGCGGACGTCCTCTCCACCCGCCAACTCCCCGACGTCATGGTGCGGTTGAGTCTCGGCGAGGGCGTGGACGCGACGGCCGAGGCGCCGCCGCTGCCCGCCGACGAGGTCCGGTCCGACGAGATCGGCCAGGTGGCCATGTCCTTCAACACCGCGCGGCTCGCCGCGGTCGAGGCCGCGGTGAAGCAGGCCACGCTGCGACGGGGCCTGTTCGCGGTGCTGCTCAACATCGCGCGCCGCAGCCAGGCCCTGGTCCACCGCCAGTTGAAGCTCGTCGACACGCTGGAACGGCGCACCGACGACCCCGACATCCTCCAGGACCTGTTCCGCATCGACCACCTCACCACCCGGATGCGGCGCCACGCGGAGAGCCTCATCATCCTCTCCGGCGCGGCGCCCGGCCGCCGTTGGCGGCGTCCGGTGCCCGTCGCGAACGTCGTGTCCTCGGCGGTGAGCGAGATCGAGGACTACGCGCGCGTCGAGATCCCGCCGATGCCCGAGGTCGGCATCGCGGCCGACGCGGTCGCCGACGTCGTCCATCTGATCGCCGAACTCCTGGAGAACGCCACGGCGTTCTCGCCGCCCCACACGCAGGTCACCCTGCGCACCGGTCCGGTGTCCGGCGGCTTCGTCCTGGAGATCGACGACCGCGGCCTCGGCCTCGACACCGACCAGCTCGACGACGCCCACCGCGCCCTGTCCGGCCCGGACGACTTCGACCCGACCCGCCATGACCGCCTCGGCCTGTACGTCGTGGGACGCCTCGCCGCCCGGCACGGCATCCAGGTCACGCTGCGGGAGTCCCCGTACGGCGGCACGACGGCCGTGGTGCTGCTGCCGCCGTCGGTCCTGGCCGACGCCGACCCGGCCCCCGCACCGACTCCCGAGCCCCAGCCGGCCCACGCGGGCGCGCTGCCCGTGCGGCGGGAGGCATCGTCGGGGGAGAGGGGTGCCGGCCCGGGTGGTGGCGGCGCCACGGCAGCCGGCCCGGCAGCGGGCGTTCCTCGGCAGGGCCCTGCCGAGGAACGTGCCGGCTCGCGCGAGAGCGCCGGTTCGGGTGCTCGGGTGTCGGAGGCCGGGTCTCCTGGGTTCGGTTCGGGTGCTCGGGTGCCGCAGCCTGGATCCTCCGCGCTCGGCCCAGGTGCTCGGGCGTCGGAGTCCGGGTCTCCTGGGTTCGGTTCGGGTGCTCGGGTGCCGCAGCCTGGATCCTCCGCGCTCGGCCCAGGTGCTCGGGTGTCGGAGGCCGGGTCTCCTGGGTTCGGTTCGGGTGCTCGGGTGCCGCAGCCTGGATCCTCCGCGCTCGGCCCAGGTGCTCGGGCGTCGGAGTCCGGGTCTCCTGGGTTCGGTTCGGGTGCTCGGGTGCCGCAGCCTGGATCCTCCGCGCTCGGCCCAGGTGCTCGGGTGTCGGAGGCCGGGTCTCCTGGGTTCGGTTCGGGTGCTCGGGTGCCGCAGCCTGGATCCTCCGCGCTCGGCCCAGGTGCTCGGGCGTCGGAGTCCGGGTCTCCTGGGTTCGGCGTGGGCGCTCGGGTGCCGGAGGCCGGGGCCCCTGCGTTCGGCCCAGGCGCTCGGGTGTCGGAGTCCGGGTCTCCTGGGTTCGGCGTGGGCGCTCGGGTGCCGGAGGCCGGATCCTCCGTGCTCGGCTCGGGCGCTCGGGCGTCGGAGACCGGGCCCCGCGCGCTCGGTCCGGTCGAGGCCGGTGCCGTACCGCCCGCCCTTCCCACCCGCGTCCGGCAGGCGTCGCTCGCCGCCGAACTGCGCGACGAACCGCCCGCACCCGACGCCGTCCCGCAGCGTGAGGTCGACGCCGACGAGATGCGGGCGATCTTCGGGGCCTTCCAGCGGGGACTGGACCGCGGGCGCAAGGGCCTGCCCGGCGCGGACGACGACACCGCCACCGGATCCCAGGGGCGCACCGACACCGACGAAGGGACGTATACCGACGATGCTCGGTGAACAGCACGGCTCTGAGCGCCCGACCGCGGCCACCGGAGCACCCGGCACGGACCTCGGCTGGCTGCTGGACGACCTGGTGGCGCGGACCGACCATGTCCGCCAGGCGGTCCTCCTCACCGCGGACGGCCTTCCGCTGAGCTGCTCCGAGGGCATGCGCAGACGCGACATCGAGCACCTGGCCGCCGTCTGCTCCGGCTTCCACAGCCTGGCCGCGTCGGCGGGGGACCGGTTCGCCGCCGGAGAGGTCCGGCAGACGATGGTGATGCTCGACGACGCCTACCTCTTCATCACCCCGGCCGGGCACGGCAGCCGACTGGCCGTGCTCAGTGAGGCGCGGACGGACGTCGGCCAGCTCGCCCACGAGATGGCGCTGCTCGTGCGCCGCCTCGGCCGCCACCTGGACGCCGCCGCCCGGTCGGCCCCCTGATCCCCAGGTGCGTGGTGAGCGAGGACCACTGGTACGAGGACGAGACCGGGTCGATGGTGCGCCCGTACACCGTCACCCGGGGCCGCACCCAACCCTCGGACCGGCATGTGATCGACCTCATGTCGCACATCACCGCCCTCGTCGCGCAGGCCGGGCAGCCGCGCGTCGAGCACGGCCACGCCGTGCTGCTCGACCTGGTACGGCGCGGCCCGCGGCCCGTCGTCGAGCTGGCCGCCGACGCCGATCTCCCGCTGACCGTCGTCCGCGTGCTGCTCGGCGACCTCGTCGAGGCCGGGCTGGTGCGCATCGAGGCACCCCGCCGGCCGCCGCTGGACGGCCCCGCCGCGGACCCCGAACTGCTGCGGGAGATCATCGCGCGGTTGCGCGAGCTGTAGCGGCACAGCGCGGCCGCCCTGCAGTGGGGCACGCAACGAATCGCCACCCCGCCCGTTTCGCACGCAACGTTTCGTCCACCTGCGCGCAACGGCTGCTTCTTGTCCCGCGGAGTCCGCCGACCGTAGCGTCTATCCGACCCCCAGACCCCTCCGTCACCGGTGAGGACGACGCATGCGCACGGCCCTGCTCCAGAGTTCCGGCACCCCCGGTTCCACCGCCGAGAACCTGAAGGTCCTCGAGGCGGCCGCGGTCCGTGCCGCCGCGGCGGACGCCGCGCTGCTCGCCGCTCCGGAGATGTTCCTCACCGGCTACGCGATCGGCGACGGCATCGCCCGCCTCGCCGAGCCCGCCGACGGTGACGCCGCGGACGCCGTCGCCGACATCGCCCGCCGGCACGGCCTGGCCATCGCCTACGGCTACCCCGAGCGCGCCGGTGACGCGGTCCACAACTCGGCCCAGCTGATCTCCGCCGACGGCGCCCGTCTGGCCAACTACCGCAAGACCCACCTCTTCGGCTGCTTCGAGCGCGACCACTTCACCCCGGGCGACCAGCCGGTCGTCCAGGCCGAGGTGAACGGCCTCACCGTCGGCCTGATGATCTGCTATGACGTCGAGTTCCCGGAGAACGTCCGCGCCCACGCCCTCGCCGGCACCGACCTGCTGCTCGTGCCGACGGCGCAGATGCACCCCTTCCAGTTCGTCGCCGAGTCCGTCGTCCCGGTGCGGGCCTTCGAGAACCAGATGTACGTCGCGTACGTCAACCGGGTCGGCGCCGAGGGCGAGTTCGAGTTCGTCGGGCTGTCCACGCTGGCCGGTCCCGACGGCATCGCCCGCACCCGCGCCGGCCGCACCGAGCAGCTCGTCCTGGCCGACGTCGACGCCGCCTTCCTCGCCGCGTCCCGCGAGGGCAACCCGTACCTGAAGGACCGCCGCCCCGGTCTGTACGGCTCCCTCATCTGAACCACCCCACAGCCTCCCCGAGTTCAACCCCGCGCAAGGAGCCCGTACCCCATGACGTCCACGGTGCCCAACGCCGTCGAGCACGCCGACGAGCAGCAGCCGCCGATCACCATGTTCGGCCCCGACTTCCCCTACGCGTACGACGACTTCCTCGCGCACCCGGCGGGCCTCGGCCAGGTCCCGGCCACCGAGCACGGCACAGAGGTCGCGGTCATCGGCGGCGGTCTGTCCGGCATCGTGGCGGCGTACGAGCTGATGAAGATGGGCCTCAAGCCGGTCGTGTACGAGGCCGACCAACTCGGCGGCCGGCTGCGGACCGTGGGCTTCGAGGGCTGCGACGCCTCGCTGACCGCCGAGATGGGCGCGATGCGCTTCCCGCCCTCCTCCACCGCCCTCCAGCACTACATCGACCTGGTGGGTCTGGAGACCAGGCCCTTCCCCAACCCCCTTGCGGAGACGACGCCTTCGACCGTCGTCGACCTCAAGGGCGAGTCGCACTACGCCGAGACGGTCGACGACCTGCCGCAGGTCTACCGCGACGTCGCCGCCGCCTGGAACAAGTGCCTCGAAGAGGGCGCCGACTTCGGTGACATGAACCGCGCGATACGTGAGCGGGACGTGCCGCGCATCCGTGAGATCTGGGCCAACCTGGTCGAGAAGCTCGACAACCAGACCTTCTACGGCTTCCTCTGCGCATCCGAGGCCTTCACGTCCTTCCGGCACCGCGAGATCTTCGGCCAGGTCGGCTTCGGCACCGGTGGCTGGGACACCGACTTCCCCAACTCCATCCTGGAGATCCTGCGCGTCGTCTACACCGAGGCCGACGACCACCACCGCGGCATCGTCGGCGGCTCGCAGCAACTGCCGCTCAGGCTCTGGGAGCGCGAGCCGGAGAAGATCGTCCACTGGCCGTACGGCACGTCGCTCAGCTCCCTGCACGTGAACGGCGAGCCGCGCCCCGCCGTGACCCGGCTGAACCGCACCGCGGGCAACCAGATCACGGTGACGGACGCGAACGGCGACATCCGGACGTACCAGGCGGCGATCTTCACCGCCCAGTCCTGGATGCTGCTCTCCAAGATCGCCTGTGACGACTCGCTCTTCCCCATCGACCACTGGACGGCGATGGAGCGCACCCACTACATGGAGAGCTCCAAGCTGTTCGTGCCCGTCGACCGGCCGTTCTGGCTCGACAAGGACGAGGAGACCGGCCGGGACGTCATGTCGATGACGCTCACCGACCGTATGACGCGCGGCACTTACCTGCTGGACGACGGCCCCGACAAGCCCGCCGTCATCTGCCTCTCCTACACCTGGTGCGACGACAGCCTGAAGTGGCTGCCGCTGTCGGCGAACGAGCGGCTGGAGGTCATGCTGAAGTCGCTCGGCGAGATCTACCCGAAGGTCGACATCAGGAAGCACATCATCGGCAACCCGGTGACCGTCTCCTGGGAGAACGAGCCGTACTTCATGGGCGCGTTCAAGGCCAACCTGCCGGGCCACTACCGCTACCAGCGGCGCCTGTTCACGCACTTCATGCAGGACCGGCTGCCCGAGGACAAGCGGGGCATCTTCCTGGCGGGCGACGACATCTCGTGGACGGCCGGCTGGGCCGAGGGCGCGATCCAGACCGCGCTGAACGCGGTCTGGGGCGTCATGCACCACTTCGGCGGCGAGACCGACCCCACCAACCCCGGGCCCGGCGACGTCTACGACGAGATCGCACCGGTCGAACTCCCCGAGGACTGACGGGGGTTCACCGGGTCAGACCCCGGCCGCCCGCGCCTTCTCGTACACCTCCGCGGCGACGTCCTTGAGTTCCTCGGCGTCCCGCGGGGTGTACTGGAGATCGATCAGGATCTCGTCCATGCCGAGCGCCGCGTGAGCGACCAGATCCTCGACGATCTGCTCGACGCTGCCCTGGAAGGGACGTCGGCCCTCGCCCTCGTAAGGCCGGGCCGAGTGCACTGCGTTGACCCGCAGCACCGTCCGGACCGGCTCGGTGCGGCCGCGCTCGGCGGCCAGGTCCTGGACCCGCCGCCACTCGGCCGCCACCCGCTCGGCGCCGATGCCGTTCGGCAGCCAGCCGTCGGCGCGGTCGACCATCCGGGTCAGCGCCTTGCGGGTGCGCGCCGCCAGCAGAATCGGGATCGGCCGGGCGGGCTTCGGTCCGACCGCCGCGGACGCGATCTCGGTGATGCGCCCCTTGTAGCGCACCGGATCCGGGCCCCACACGGCCCGGCACACATCGATGACCTCGTCGAGCACCTGGCCGCGTTCCTCCATCGGCCGGACGCCCGCCGCCGCGTACTCGTCCACCGACCAGCCCGTACCGAAGCCCGCGACCACCCGGCCGCCGCTCGCCGCGTCCAGCGTGGCCAGCGACTTGGCCAGCCGGAACGGCTGGTGCAGCGGGGCGACGAGCACGCTCGAACCGAGCCGGGCCCGTTCTGTGGCCGCCGCGGCGAGGGTGAGCGTGACCAGCGGCTCGGCCACGTCGCGGTAGGTGTCGGGCCAGGGCAGTCCCGGGATGCCGTACAGGCCCTGGGTGGCCGGCTCCGGGAAGAGGGCGCGTTCGAAGACCCACAGGCTCTCGTAGCCGATCCGTTCGGCGGTGCGTGCCACGTCGGGCACGTCCCGCCCGAGGGTGTACTGCCGGGTCTGGGGGAGTCCGAGTCCGAGACGGGTCGCCATGCGGTGCGCTCCTTCGCGATCGGTTGCGGGCTCAACATACAGCGGTGGGTGCGGAGTTGAGGAGAAGGCCTGGACGGCCTCAGTCGGGGAGCGGCGTGAGCAGCATGCGGCCCGCGAACCCCACGGCGGCGTCCAGGCGTTCGGTGAACTCCTCGGCCACGTCGGCGCATCCGCGCAGCGCCCACAGTGCCCGCGCTGCCGACCAGGTGGCGTCCCGGGCCCGCTCCAGACTCCACGAGCCGAGGAGATGAGTGAGCGGGTCGGCGATCTGGAGAAGGTCGGGGCCGGGCATCAGATCCTCGCGGATGCGCTCCTCCAGCGACGCGAGCAGATCGCCCACGCGGTCGAACTCGTCCTCCAGATCGGCGGGGTGGCAGCCAAGCGTGTGGCAGGCGTCCACCACGGCGAGTGCCAGGTCGTGGCCGATGTGCGCGTTGATGCCGGCGAGGGCGCACTGGAGTGGGCGTACGCCGGGATGGCGGCGGAACTGGAACAGGGGCCGCCAGCAGGCGGGCGGGCGGCGGTCGTCCGCGGCCGCGTCGACGGCGGCCAGATAGCGCTCGGCGAACCGTACGTCCAGCGCGGTCGCCGCCCGCGGATCGGTGAACCGCCCGCCCGACAACTGCCGTTGGACCTCCTCGGTGACGGTCAGATAGACGCGGTTGAACACCGCGACCCCGTCACGCGCGGGCAGTGCCGCGTCCAGGGCGCGCATCCGGGAGACGACGGAGTCCACGGTGCCTGCGAGGGGCGTGAACTGTTCCAATTGCGCCATGGGGGCAGGTTCCCAGCCCCGGGCCCGCCGGAACGCCGACGGGCCCGGCGCTTCCCCAGAACGGGGGAACGCACGGGCCCGTCGGTGCCGTGGCGGGCGGGCGCCTAGGAGGTGGCGCGCTGCTGCTGCTCGTTCGCCTCGACCTCGTCCTCGTCGTACGAGGACGTGCCCTCGTCCAGCAGCGGCTCCTGCCGCTTGAGATGGGCGGGGGCGAAGGCGCGCAGCGCGTGGTAGCCGGTGATGACGACCAGGGTGCCGAGCGCGATGCCGCTGAGGGTGAAGTGCCTGCCGAAGCTCATGGAGACGTTGCCGACGCCGATGATGATGCCCGCGGCGGCCGGGACCAGGTTCAGCGGGTTGCGCAGGTCGACCTTGGCGTTGATCCAGATCTGTGCGCCGAGCAGGCCGATCATGCCGTACAGGATGACGGTGATGCCGCCGAGGACACCGCCCGGGATCGCGGCGACGATGGCGCCGAACTTGGGGCAGACGCCGAAGAGCAGCGCGAAGAAGGCGGCGGCCCAGTACGCGGCCGTGGAGTAGACGCGTGTCGCGGCCATCACGCCGATGTTCTCGGAGTACGTGGTGTTGGGCGGACCGCCGACCGCGGTGGAGAGCACCGAGGCGACGCCGTCGGCCGAGATCGCCGTGCCGAGCTTGTCGTCCAGCTTCTGGCCGGTCATCTCGCCGACCGCCTTGACGTGACCGGCGTTCTCCGCGACGAGGGCGATGACGACCGGGAGCGCCACCAGGATCGCCGACCACTGGAAGGCCGGGGCGTGGAAGGAGGGCAGCCCGATCCAGTCCGCCTTGCCGACGCCGGAGAAGTCCAGGCGCCAGTGGTCGGTGACCTTGCCGCTGCCGTCGTTGGAGTGGATCTTGCCGAAGGCCAGGTCGAAGATCCAGGAGATGCCGTAGCCGAAGACCAGGCCCAGGAAGATCGCGATGCGCGACCAGAAGCCGCGCAGGCAGACGACGGCCAGGCCGGTGAACAGCATCACCAGCAGGGCCGTCCACTGGTCCTGCGGCCAGTAGACGGTGGCGGTCACCGGGGCGAGGTTGAAACCGATCAGCATGACGACCGCACCGGTCACGATCGGCGGCATCACCGCGTGGATGATGTGCGCCCCGAACCGCTGCACCGCGAGACCCACCAGGAACAGCAGGATGCCGACGACCAGGATCGCGCCGGTGACGGTCGCGCTGGTGCCGCCCTGCGCACGGATGATCGCCGCGACGCCCACGAACGACAGCGAGCAGCCCAGGTAGCTCGGCACGCGGCCGCGGGTCGCCAGCAGGAAGATCATGGTGGCGACGCCCGACATCATGATCGCCAGGTTGGGGTCCAGGCCCATGAGGACGGGGGCCACGAAGGAGGCGCCGAACATGGCCACCACGTGCTGGGCGCCGAGCCCCACGGTGCGGGGCCACGAGAGCCGTTCGTCGGGGCGTACCACCGCTCCGGGCGCGGGCGTGCGCCCGTCACCGTGCAGTTTCCAGCGCACGCCGAGATCCATGGTGAGGTTTCGCTTTCGTTGTCGAGCAGTCGGTCCGCACCATTGTCGCGGCTGCCTCGCCCCCTTCGCTCCCGGGATCATGCCGATGACCTGCGGGGGCCCTGCGCGGGGCGTTGAGCGGACCGGTCGCGCGCGCCCCCGGCTCAGCCCCGCGGGCCGCGCACCGCCTCCGCGTGCGGGCTCGTTTCGGTGCGGGTGGCGCGGGCGTCGGGCCGCAGGCCGCCCCAAGGTTCCAGGCCTGGCATTCCTGCGGGTCAGGCCGGGGGCCGGGCGCGGCCCGCGCGTGGGTGCTGCCGGTAGGGGCGTGGTGGTTGGGCGGCGGCCGCCGCCGAGCCGGGCCTGGCCGGACGCCGTCGGCGGCGCCTCGGCGGGCACCCGTCCCCCCCCACGCTCAGCCCCGCGGGCCGCGCACCGCCCCCGCGCGCGGGCCCACTTCGGTGTGGGTGGGGCGCGGGGTGGGGCGTAGGACGTTCGCGAAGAGGATGAGGCCGGTGGACAGGGCTGTGACCAGGCAGAAGGACACCACCAGGCTGGTGGCCTGGGCCACGCCTCCGATGAGGCTCGGGGCGATCAGGCCCGAGGTGTAGGTGATCGTCGCCACGCCCGCGATGGCCTGGCTGGGGTTCGGGCCGCTGTGGCCGGCGGCGGCGAAGCACAGCGGGACGACGACCGCGATACCGAGGCCCATCAGCGCGAACCCGCCCATGGCCACCGCCTCGCCCCAGGTGGCGAACTGCGCGGAGGCGGCGACCAGCAGTCCGCCGAGCACCGCGCACACGCCCCCCGCCCGCACGGTGCGGACGGCACCGAAGCGGTCCACCACCGCGTCCCCGGCGATCCGGGCCACCGCCATCGTCAGCACGAACCCGGTCGTCGAGGCCGCCGCAAGACCGGCGGAGCTGTTCAGCCGGTCGCGCAGGAACACCGCCGACCAGTCCAGACTCGCCCCCTCCGCGAACACCGCGCAGAAGCCGACCGCGCCGATCAGCAGCGCCGACCGGGGCGGCAGCGCGAAGTGCGGCGGGGGCTCCTCGTCCTCGCCGGGCGGGGTGTCGAGCACCCAGGTGCAGGCCAGTACGCCCAGCAGGGTGAGCACGGCGGCGGCCAGCGCGAAGTGCAGACGCGCGTCCGAGCCGAGGTGCGCGGCGAGGGTGCCGGCCGCCGAGCCGATCAGGGCGCCCGCGCTCCACATGCCGTGCAGCCCCGACATCACCGACCGCCCGAGCAGCCGCTCGACCTCGACGCCGAGCGCGTTCATGGCGACGTCGGCCATCCCCGCACTCGCGCCGCAGGCGAACATCGCCAGGCACAGCGTCCAGAGGTTCGGCGCGAGCGACGGCGGAACCAGGCACAGCGTCCACAGCGCGATCAGACCGCGCAGCGCCGTACGGCTGCCGAAGCGGTGGCTGATCCGGCCCGCCAGCGGCATCGAGCACGCGGCGCCGAACGCGGTGAAGGCCAGCGCGAAACCTAGCTGCCCCGCACCGAGCGAGGCATGGTCCTGGATCCAGGGCACGCGCGTCGCGAACGAGCCGGTGACGGCGCCGTGCACCGCGAACACCGCCGCGACGGCGTACCGCGCCCGCCTCACCCGATCCTGCGCGTGGCCCACATCGCTCATCTCCCGGCGGCCCTCCCCTGGTGTGGTCCGTCCCCTCCTCCCACCTTTTCAGGGGCCGGGGCGTCGGGGGAGACGTGGGCGGGCCCGGCGGCGGGCAAGGGCCGTCGTCACCGCCACCGGGCCCGCCCGCACCCTAAGAGGACTAGACCAGCTCGTCAACGGTTTTGACGCGGAGTCAATACCGAACGGTCGTTGGGGAGTTGGCGTCAACCGCGCGAACCGGCCGGTCCGCGCCGGCCGAGCTGTGAGTCAGCCCACACCGGCCCCCTGTCTGGCCGGCGCGCGGGCGTGGCAAACTGGCTACGTACCAGAAGCAGCGCACTCCGGGGTCGGTGAAAGTCCGAACCGGCGGTTACAGTCCGCGACCCGGTCGCCTCCAGCGGCCGGTTGACCAGGTGAAATTCCTGGACCGACGGTTAAAGTCCGGATGGGAGGCAGTGCGCGGCGGGCGGGCCTGCCTGTGTGCGCGCCGCCGATTCCGGTCTCGTCCGTACGCGGACGGGCCCTCGGCGTCGTATCCGGTGAGGCCCACCTGTTCGATCTGTCGTCATCGACAGGCCCCGGAGTCCGTGCCCGAATGAGGCAGGAGGACCCGGGAAGTGTTCACCGGAATCGTCGAAGAACTGGGTGAGGTCACCGCCGTCGAGAACCTCGGCGACGCCTCCCGCTTCCGACTGCGCGGCCCCGTCGTCACCGAGGGCGCCCGCCACGGGGACTCCATCGCCGTGAACGGCGTCTGCCTCACCGTCGTCGAGCACGAGGGCGACGAGTTCACCGCCGACGTCATGGCCGAGACGCTCGACCGCTCCAGCCTCGGCGCGCTCACCGTCGGCTCGCGCGTCAACCTCGAACGCCCCACCGCCGTCGGCGCGCGCCTCGGCGGGCACATCGTGCAGGGTCACGTGGACGGCACCGGCGAGGTGCTGGAGCGCAAGCCGTCCGAGCACTGGGAGATCGTGAGGATCTCGCTCCCGGTGGACCTCGCCCGCTACGTCGTCGAGAAGGGCTCCATCACCGTCGACGGCATCAGCCTCACGGTCGTCGAGGCGGGCCCGGACTTCTTCTCCGTGAGCCTCATCCCCACCACGCTCGCCCTGACCACGCTCGGCCACAAGCAGCCCGGCGCCCCGGTCAACCTCGAGGTCGACGTCATCGCCAAGTACGTCGAGCGGCTCCTCGCGGCGAAGGAGACCGGCCGGTGAACTGGCTCAACTCCGAGGCGTTCGTCCTGTTCGGCCAGCACATCAAGTGGTCGGACATGATCGGCAACGTCGTCGGCCTGATCGCCCTGGCCTTCGGCTGGCGGCGCTCCATCTGGAGCTGGCCCACCCAGTTCCTCTCCGGCCTGATCCTCTTCGCGGCCTTCGCCACCGCCCACCTCTCCGGCAGCGCGGGCAAGCAGATCGTCGTCATGCTCGTCGCCGGGTACGGCTGGTGGCAGTGGAACCGCGGCAAGGGACAGGCCGACGACGGTCACATCGCCGTGCGGTTCGCCCGTTGGCCCGAGCGCGCCCTGCTGGCCGGGGCCGCCGTCCTCGGCACCGTCGCGGTGGCCGAACTGTTCCAGGCCGTCCCGTCCCTGTCCTGGGACCCCTGGCCGGACGCCTACATCTTCGTCGGCACGATCGTCGCCATGTACGCCCAGGCGCGCGGCATGGTCGAGTTCTGGTTCGCCTGGCTGCTGGTGGACGCGGTGGGCGTGCCCTACGCGTTCCACAACGGCTTCGCCTTCTCCGGCTTCGTCTACGTCATCTACGGCGCACTCGTCCTGTGGGGCATGCGCGACTGGTGGCTGCGCTCCCGCAACGCGGCGCGGCCCGTCCTGGAAGGAGCGCCGGCATGACCACGGCACCCACCCTGCACCGCACCGACGACGTCGAGGAGTTCACGCTCGACCCCGTCGAGCAGGCCGTCGCCGACATCGCGGCCGGCCGCCCCGTCGTGGTCGTCGACGACGAGGACCGGGAGAACGAGGGCGACCTCGTCATCGCCGCCGAGATGGCCACCCCGGAGATCGTCGCCTTCATGATGAGCGAGTGCCGCGGGCTGATCTGCGCGCCCATGGAGGGCGACGAACTGGACCGGCTGCGGCTGCCGCAGATGGTCGAGGACAACACCGAGTCGATGAAGACCGCGTTCACCGTCTCCGTGGACGCCTCCGCCGCGCACGGCGTGACCACCGGCATCTCCGCCGCCGACCGCTCCACCACCCTCCAGCTGCTCGCGAGCGGCACCGCCGAGCCCACCGAGTTCGACCGGCCCGGCCATGTCTTCCCGCTGCGCGCCCGGCCCGGCGGTGTGCTGGTCCGAGGCGGCCACACCGAGGCCGCCGTCGACCTCGCCCGGCTCGCGGGCCTGCGCCCGGCCGGCGCGATCGTCGAGATCGCCGGCGAGGACGGCCGCATGCTGCGCCTGCCCGAGCTGATCCCGTTCGCCCGCAAGCACGGCCTGACGATCATCTCCATCGCCGACCTCGTCACCCACCTCCGCGCGGCCGAGCGCCCGTCGGTGCCCGAGCAGCAGACGGGCGCCGCCGAGCCCCTCGTACGCCGCGAGGCCGAGGTCCATCTGCCCACTGCGCACGGCGCGTTCACCGCGTACGGCTACCGCTCCACCGCCGACGGCGTCGAGCACGTCGCGCTCGTCCACGGCGACATCGGCGACGGCGAGGAGGTCCTGGTGCGCGTCCACTCCGAATGCCTCACCGGCGACGTCTTCGCCTCCGAGCGCTGCGACTGCGGCCCCCAGCTCCAGGCCTCGATGCGGCGCATCCAGGCCGAGGGCCGGGGCGTCGTCGTCTACCTGCGCGGACACGAGGGGCGCGGCATCGGCCTGATGTCCAAGTTGCGCGCGTACGAACTCCAGGAACGCGGCCACGACACCCTCGACGCCAACCTCGAACTCGGACTGCCCGCCGACGCCCGCGACTACGGCGCCGGCGCGCGGATCCTCGCGGACCTGGGCGTGCGCAGCCTGCGCCTGATGACCAACAACCCCGACAAGACCGACGCACTGCGGCGCCACGGCCTCAAGGTCACCGACCGCGAGCCGATGCCCGTACAGGCGGGCGAGCACAATCTGCGCTACCTGCGCACCAAGCGGGACCGGATGGGCCACGACCTGCCCTGGCTGGAGACGCCCGCCGTGTCCGCGTGCGCGGGCCAGTAGGCAAGACCGGATCAGCCGGCAAGACAGTTACGAACAGCACGAGGAGAGACGTGAGCGGCAAGGGTGCACCGGAAGTGTCCGTACGAGGCGCGAGCGACCTGCGGGTCGCCGTCATCGCGGCCCAGTGGCACGAGAAGGTGATGGACGGTCTGGTGGACGGCGCCCTGCGCGCCCTGCACGACCTCGGTATCGACGAGCCGACCCTGCTCAGGGTCCCCGGCAGCTTCGAGCTCCCGGTCGCCGCCAAGGTCCTCGCTGGCCGCGGCTACGACGCGGTCGTCGCCCTCGGTGTCGTCATCCGCGGCGGCACCCCCCACTTCGACTACGTCTGCCAGGGCGTCACCCAGGGCCTCACCCAGGTCTCCATCGAGACCGGCGTCCCCGTCGGCTTCGGCGTGCTGACCTGCGACACCGAGGAGCAGGCCCTGGACCGGGCCGGCCTGGAGGGATCGAGCGAGGACAAGGGCCACGAGGCCGTGACCGCCGCGGTCGCCACCGCGGTCACGCTGCGCTCGGTGTCCGAACCCTGGCACTGAGACACCGCCCGGACCGCGTAGGGTTAGGACCACCATGTCCAAGAAGACGTTCGAGGAGCTCTTCACCGAGCTCCAGCACAAGGCAGCCACCGGCGATCCCGCCACCTCCCGCACCGCGGAACTGGTCGGCAAGGGTGTTCATGCCATCGGCAAGAAGGTCGTCGAAGAGGCCGCCGAGGTCTGGATGGCCGCCGAGTACGAGGGCAAGGACGCGGCCGCCGAGGAGATCTCGCAGCTGCTGTACCACGTCCAGGTGATGATGGTCGCCCGCGGCATCTCCCTGGACGACGTCTACGCCCACCTCTGAGCACCCCCGCAGTTCCCACCGCACCACCCCCGTCTCGCAAAGGAAGCCGACCTCATGCTGCGCATCGCCATCCCCAACAAGGGTTCCCTGTCCGGCCCTGCGGGGGAGATGCTGCATGAGGCCGGCTACCGGCAGCGCCGGGAGTCCAAGGAACTGCGCGTCGTGGACCCGGTGAACGAGGTCGAGTTCTTCTACCTCCGCCCCCGCGACATCGCGATCTACGTCGCCTCCGGCCGCCTCGACATCGGCATCACCGGCCGCGACCTGCTGATCGACTCGGGCGCGGGCGTGGAGGAGATCCTCCCGCTCGGCTTCGCCCGCTCCACCTTCCGCTACGCCTCCAAGCCGGGCACGGCCACCGACGTGGCGGACCTCGGCGGCAAGACCGTCGCCACCTCCTACGAGGGCATCGTCGCCAAGCACCTCGCCGACAACGGCATCGACGCCTCCGTCGTCCACCTCGACGGCGCGGTCGAGACGGCCATCGAGCTGGGCGTCGCCGAGGTCATCGCCGACGTCGTCGAGACCGGCACCTCGCTGCGCAACGCCGGCCTGGAGGTCTTCGGCGAGCCGATCATGACCTCCGAGGCGGTCGTCATCCGCCGCACCGGCGCCGACACCGACGAACCCAAGGTCCAGCAGTTCCTGCGCCGCCTCCAGGGCGTCCTGGTGGCCCGGACGTACGTGATGATGGACTACGACTGCCGCGTCGAGCAGCTGGAGAAGGCCGTCGCGCTCACCCCCGGTCTGGAGTCCCCGACCATCTCCCCGCTGCACAACGAGGGCTGGGTCGCCGTGCGCGCCATGGTCCCCGCCAAGGACGCCCAGCGGATCATGGACGACCTGTACGCCATCGGCGCGCGGGCCATCCTGACCACCGCCATCCACGCCTGCCGCCTCTGACCGGACAAGGCCGCACCCCGATGTCGCAGACCACACCCCTTCCCGCGCTGCCCGTCACCCTGCGGCCGGGCCGCACGCGCGCCGTCCTGCTCACCGCCGGAGTCGTGATCTTCCTGGTCCTCACCGCGGTGGCCCTGCTGCTGGAGCAGCTCGGTCCGGGGGACCGGGTGACCTTCATCGTCGCCGGGGCCCTGGCCCTGTGGGCGCTCGCCCGGTTCGCCCGGGTGAAGGTCGTCGCGGACGAGTCCGGCGTGACCGTGGTGAACATCGCCCGCAGCCGCCGGCTGGACTGGGCGGAGATCCTCCGGGTGAACCTCCGCCCGGGCGATCCCTGGGTGTTCCTCGACCTCAGCGACGGCACCAGCCTGCCCGCGCTCGGCATCCAGCCGGGCATCGACCGGCAGCGCGCCGTCGCCGACGCGCGCACGCTGCGGGCCCTCACCGAGGCCCGCGCCCTCGGCGGTCCGGAGCCGCACCAGGGCTGACCCCGAGCAAGATCAGGGCCGAATCAGGGCCGCTCGCCCTGACGCACTCGGCCCTGTCTTGATTAATCTGGTGATGGAGGCGCGCACGGATGCGCCTCCACCCCTGTGGCACGCCCGGTGCACAGGGGTTCCTGCTAACCGAGGAGTGACCCTCTCCGGCGATGGACGGATCGTCCTGTAGTACCTGCGCCGCCCCCTCCCGACATACCGCGGACCCCGTCCGCGGCGTCCTCACGGAGGCGGCGGCATCATGACCACCCCCCTGCTGCTCCTCGCAGCCGCGTTCGTGCTGATCCTCGCCAACGGCTTCTTCGTGGCGGCCGAGTTCGGCCTCGTCACGGTCGAGCGCGCCGACGCCGAGAACGCCGCGGCCGACGGCGACCGACGCGCCCGTACGGTCGTGGAGTCGCTGAAGGAGCTGTCCTTCCAGCTCTCCGGCACCCAGCTCGGCATCACCATCACCTCCCTGGTCGTCGGCATGCTCGCCGAACCGGCCCTGGCGGAGCTGCTGCACGCCCCGATCACCGCGATCGGGATACCTGACGGGGCCGTCTCCGGCGTCGCCGTGGTCGTCGGCATGCTGCTCGCCTCGGCGGTGCAGATGGTGATCGGGGAACTGGTCCCCAAGAACTGGGCGGTCTCCAAGCCGCTCCAGGTGGCCCGCTTCGTCGCGGCCCCGCAGGCCCGCTTCTCGCGCCTGTTCCGGCCCGTGATCGCCGCGCTGAACACGGTCGCCAACCGGCTCGTGCGCGCGCTCGGCGTCGAGCCCGCCGAGGAACTGGCCTCCGCCCGCACCCCCGGCGAGCTCGTCTCCCTGGCCCGGCACTCCGCCCAGGCGGGCGCCCTGGAGCAGGACACGGCCGATCTGTTCGTACGGACCCTGTCGCTGGGCGAGCTGACCGCGCAAGCCGTGATGACGCCGCGCGTGAAGGTCAGCGCGCTGCAGTCGTCGGCCACCGCCGAGGACGTCGTCAACCTCACCCGGGCCACCGGCCTGTCCCGCTTCCCCGTCTACCGGGAGAAGATCGACGAGGTCGTCGGCATGGCGCACCTCAAGGACGCCCTCGCCGTTCCGGTCCGCGACCGGCTGCGCACCCCGGTCACCCGCATCGCCCGCCCGGCGCTGCTGGTCCCCGAGACCCTGCCGGTGCAGCCGCTGCTCACCCGGCTGCGCAGCGAGCAGCCCATCGCGGTCGTCGTGGACGAGTACGGCGGCACCGCGGGTGTGGTGACGCTGGAGGACATCGTCGAGGAACTCGTCGGCGAGGTCCGCGACGAGCACGACGGCCACGCCGTCCCCGAACTCGCCGTCGCTCCCCCCGAGGACGGCAGGCCCGCCTGGGACGTGGCCGGCAGCGTGCGCGTCGACACCCTCCAGCGCATAGGCCTGGAGGTGCCCGAGGGGCCCTACGAGACCGTCGCCGGACTCGTCGCCGACCTGCTCGGCCGCATCCCCGTCCCGGGCGACCGGGCCGAACTGCCCGGCTGGCGGCTCCTGGTGCGCCAGGTCGGGCACTACCGCGCCGAGCGCGTCCGCATCGTCCGTACCGCCCCCGTGGCCCCCGTCGTGGAGGCGGTCCGATGAGCGTGCTCCAACTCCTCTTCGCCGCGCTGCTCGTGCTCGCCAACGGATTCTTCGTCGGCGCCGAGTTCGCGCTCGTGTCCGTGCGCCGCAGCCAGATCGAACCGCTCGGCACCACGCGCGCCCGCCAGGTGCTGTACGGCCTTCAGCGGCTGCCGCAGATGATGGCCGCCGCCCAGTTCGGCATCACCGTCTGCTCGCTCACCCTGGGCGCGGTCGCCGAGCCGACGGTCGCGCACCTGCTGGAGCCGGTGTTCGTGTGGATGCGTCTGCCGGAAGGGATGATCCATCCCCTCGGCTACGTCATCGCCCTCGCGGCGGTGGTCTTCTGCCACCTCGTGATCGGTGAGATGGTCCCGAAGAACCTGGCGATGGCCGCCCCGGAGAAGGCCGCAGTGTGGCTCGGCCCCGGTCTGGTCGCCTTCGCCCGCGTCTGCCGGCCCATCACCGTGGCCCTCGGCGCCTGCGCCCAGGGCATCCTGCGGCTCTTCCGCGTCGAGCCCAAGGACGAGGTCGAGGCCGTCTTCACCAGCGAGCAGCTCAACCGGCTGGTGGAGGACTCCGGCCAGGCGGGCCTGCTCGGCCCCGAGGAGCAGGAGCGCCTGGAGGACGCGCTGGAGCTGGGGTCGCGCCCGGTCACCGACGTGCTCCTGGCGCGCGAGTCCCTGGTGACGGTGCCGCCGTCGGTCACGCCCGGCCAGATCGTCGAGCTGACCGCCCGCACCGGCTACTCCCGCTTCCCGGTCGCCTCCGAGAACGGGGCCTTCATGGGCTACGTGCACGTGAAGGACGTACTGGACCTGGAGGACTCCGAACGGGCCGTGCCGCAGCACATCTGGCGCCCCATGGCCACCCTCCGGGCCGAACTGCCCCTGGACGACGCCCTGACGGTGATGCGCCGCGCGGCGACCCACCTGGCGCAGGTCGCCGACGCCTCCGGCAAGGTCCTCGGCCTGGTCGCCCTGGAGGACGTACTGGAGGTCCTCGTGGGCGAGGTCCGGGACCCGGCGCACCGGCGGGCCCCGGACGTCAAGGTCACGGAGCAGCCGGCCGGCGGCCGGCCGGAGCAGGCCCTGGCCAGCTGATCCGCGCGCGGGCCGCGGGATCCGTCACAGTGCCGACGGATCCTGCGGCCCCCGCCCCGACAGGACCTCCCCGTACGCCTGCATCAGATCCGGCAGCCGCAGCGTCGCCAGATCCTCCCGGGACAGCGCGCCCGGACAGACGGACAGCCGCAGATCGCGGTAGGCGCAGCTCTTCTCGTACAGCGTCCGCAGGAACCGCCCGTTGCCCAGCTCGTCGATCCACCCCTGGTCGACCACGTGCCCGGCGATGGACAGCAGCTCCTCCCGCGCCTCCTCGTCCCACACGTCACCGTTCTCGGCGGCGAGCACCTCGCCGATCGCGGTCAGCTCCAGGGGGCGGTACGACGGGAAGTCGACGCGGGTCGTGAAGCGGGACGACAGCCCCGGGTTGGCGGCGAGGAGCCGGTCCATGCCTTCCGGGTAGCCGGCCAGGATCACCACCAGGTGGTCGCGGTTGTCCTCGGCCCGCTTCAGCAGCACCTGCAACGCCTCGTCGCCGTAGGCGTCGCTCTTGCCGTAGCCCGCGTTGGACAGCGCGTACGCCTCGTCCACGAACAGCACGCCGCCGATCGCGGAGTCGATCAGCTCGTTGGCCTTCACGGCCGTCTGGCCCAGGTACTCGCCGACGAGGTCCGCCCGCTGGGCCTCCACCAGATGGTCGCCGCCGAGCAGCCCGAGGGCGTAGAAGACCCGGCCGAGGATGCGGGCGACGGTGGTCTTGCCGGTGCCCGAGGGGCCGGAGAAGACGAAGTGGCGTTTCGGCGGCTGGACGGGCAACCCCTGACCGGCCCGCAGCCGCGCCATGTTCAACTGTGCGGACAGCGCCTTGACCTGCCGCTTCACCGGTTCGAGGCCCACCATGCGCTCCAGCTCGGCGAGCGCCTCCTCCAGCAGCGCCGGATCGGTCGGCCCGGGGGGCAGCGGCGGCGACGGTACGGCGCTCTTCTCCCGCCCCGCCGGATCGCCCGCCGACGGCAGCGGACCGGACGCCCGCAGCTCCGGCTCGGTCAGCCGGAGGTCGCGGCCCTCGGTGCCGAAGAGCGGGTCGAGGGTGTCGGGGCCGTCCACGGTGTCCTGGCCGGCGCCGGTGAGCGTGATCGCGGCGAGGTCGGCCACCTCGTCGTAGCCGTCGGCCTCGCCGATGGCGGCGAGCCGGGCCGCGGTGTCCATGAAGGCGGGGTCGACCCGGTGCACCGCCCGGTACAGGGGGAGCGCTGCCGCGCTGCGCCCCGTCCCCTCATGGGCCCGCGCCAGCCAGTAGCGCAGCTCCTTGCGCTGCGGCTGCTCGCTGCGGCAGCGCATCAGCGCCGCCGACAGCAGCGGCTCCGCGTGGCCGTACATCTCCAGCCGCACCCGGGCCATGCCGCCGAACAGACCGGCCTCGATGCCCAGCAGGGGATCGTCGAGGAGCGGTTCGGTGTGCCGGACGAGCTGCTCCCAGTCCTTGACCAGATAGGCCCGGCAGGCGTGCAGGAAGCGCACCTGCGGATCGGTGTCCACCGGCGGCAGGCCCGCCAGCGCCCGGTCCAGCTCCGGCACGTGCCGGCCGTCCAGCCAGTGCGAGGCGTGCGCGAGCAGCAGATCGCGCGGGCTCTCCAGCACCGGCTGCACCCACCAGCCCAGCCAGTACCAGGAGTTGAGCGTCCGGCCGTGCCGCGCCCGCTGCTCCCCGAAGCGGTCGCGGTGCCGGAACATCCTCAGCAGCGCGGTCGTCGTGTCCACGCGCAGTGCGTGCAGCCCGAGCCACGCGTCCGTCATTCCGGGATCCATCCGCACCGCGGCGCGGAACTCCTCCTCCGCCTGCGGGTAGGCGCCCATGGTGTAGGCGTCCACGCCTCTCAGCCAGGCGAGGTCGGCCGGGGCCTTGGGGCCCTGCGTGCCGAAGTCCATCACGTCCCCCACAAACCGTGCCCCCGTCGGTTCGCCACCGGGTGATCGCCCGGCGACCGCCTTGGTCCAATCGCAGTGCCGCGGAACGGAGTTGCAGGTGCGCGAGGCAATCGCTCGAAGGTCGCACCGAGGGCATCGTACCTGCGCGGTGTACGCGCGCCGAAGGGGTGTCGCACAGGCCGTTCGACGAGGTGGGAGCAGACGGGGCGCATCCGGCGCGGTGACCGAGGGTGAGCGAATCAGCGCGTATGGCGTCCACGGAACGGCTTCAGGACAGAACGAAGCCCCCGGTCACGGGGGAACAACCGGGGGCCTCGCGCTGATGGGCGGCTCCGAATGGCCGCACATTGAGAACGTAAGTCCTGTACGGCCCCCCGGTCAAGCAGAGTTGAGGCACTCGGAGAAGTTCCCGCGCAAGGGCATTCACACGTTCACCACACTGCGGGCGGTTCGTCACGGTGCGTGACATCGCGGACCGGTCCGGTGGACGCGCCGGGTCCCGGCAGCACCTCGTACCCCTCCTGTGACTGCAGCACCAGAAGATCCGCGTACGGCCGCGAGGGGTCCTCGGCGAAGTGCCGGCGCTCCGCCTCGACCCATCCGGCCCAGAAGTCCCGCTGTTCCGCCCCGTCCCGCCGGCGCCCGCGCGTCCAGGACTCCTCGTGCGGCAGTTCCATCCACAGCAGCCGCGCCAGATGTGGACGCAGCGCCCGGCGCCCGGCGCCGACCCCTTCGATCAGGACCACGGGCGCGGGCGGCAGGGCGCGGGGCTCGCCGAATCGGCGGGCACGCCAGTCGTAGGGCAAGTAGGAGGCGCTCTCGCCGCGGGCGAGCGGCTCGATCACCTGGGCCAGCAGGCGCCCCGTCCAGCCGAAGAGTTCGTCGTGGCTGGCGACGTCGTCCAGGTGCAGCAGCGGTGCCCCACCGAGGGTGGCGCTCAGCCGGGCGGCGAACGTGGACTTCCCGGAACCGGCGTGCCCGTCGACGCCGATGAGCCGGACCGGTCCGCAGGACGGCGGAAGCCCGCGCAGGAGGGAGGCGAGGGTGTGAATGGCGATTCCTGGGCTGTGGTGCGGTGTGCTGGGCTGTGGTGCGGTGTGGGCTGTTTTCCTGAAACATTCTAGTAGTGGCCCATAGTGGACGGGCGGCGGGCCCAATGAAACGTGCCCCGTTGAACTTCCCGGCGCCCCGCGGGGATTCGTCCGGCATATATTCCGAATCGGCTGACCGATATGTCGAAATCGGCGTTCCCGGTGTGCCTCGCGCTGAGTAAGGTGCCTCCTGCACATCTGTGATGAGTGGTGCGGACGGACAGGGGACGATGGCCGCGGAGTTTTTCGAGGGGCAGTATGTGTGGCATCCCGCCGCCGACGACCGTGTCCTGGCAAAGGCGTGTGTCGACGTGCGCGCCGGGCGATATCTGACCGCGGGTGAACTCCTGGTCGAGACGCGCACCGACTTCGGCCTGCGCGCCCACCGCTCCCTGGTCCTCGCCTCCGAGGCCGCCGACACCGACCTCGTCGAGCGCTGGCTGGCCGAGGAGCCGACGCCCGAGTCGGCGCTGATGTGGGCGCGGGTGGCCGTGCTGCGGGCGGTGCGCGCCGCGGACGCCCACGACGAGCGGGCCGAGGCGCTGGAGCGCATCGCGCTGTCCGCCTGCACCCGGGCCGCCAACCTGGCACCCGCGGACCCCACTCCCTGGGTCGCCAAGCTGTCCATGGCGCGGCTGCACCGGCTGCGCGACCCCGCCCCCAGCGGGCTGCTCACCGCTCCGCCCGGGCCCTGGCGGCTGTTCGCGCACATCCTCACGCTCGACCCGTGGAACCGCGAGGCCCACCACCGCTTCCTGTCCTTCTTCTTCACCCGGGCACGGTGGCTCCGCCAACGCCGCCTGGGACGTGGCCGCGTTCCTCAGCCAGCGGGCGCCCGCCGACTCGCCCCTCAGGCTGCTGCCGCTGGTGGCCCTGGTCGAGAGCTACAACCCCTCCCAACTGCTCGCCAACCGCGTCTGGGAGGAGCCGCAGTGGCGCTCCGCCGCGCTCGCGATCTACCACAACTGGCTGCCCGTGGTGGCCGGTTACCGCTTCACCCCGGTGCTCGACCTGGCCTACCTCGCGCACGCGCTCGTCATGGCGCAGCGCGAGTTCGAGGCCAGGGCCGTCTTCGCGGCGATGGGCCGGTACGCCTCGCGCATGCCCTGGAGCGTCTTCGGCGACCCCGCCGAGCAGCTCTCCCGGGCCCGGCGCGCGTGCGGGCTGCCCGTGCCGGGAGGCGCCTGACGTCCTGCTCATCCCTTATCGAGAGAAAGGTCGATCTGTGTCGGAACGGATATCGGCTCCACGGGACAAGGCCCGTGCGGGAGCGGATGCGGTCATGCTGGACGACGACGCGACATTGCACGCGATGGGTTATCCGCGGAAACTCACGCGGAGATTCAAGGCGTTCGACAATTTCGCCATCTCGTTCACCATCATCAACGTCCTGTCGGGTATTTTCTCCAGCTTCGGCTTCGGTATGAACGCGGGCGGTCCCCGCATTCTGATATTCGGCTGGATCGGCGTTTCCGTCATGGTGCTGCTCATCGGCGCGGCCATGGCGGAGGTCGCGTCCGCGTATCCGACGAGCGGTGCCCTGTATTTCTCCGCCGGCAAACTCGCCAAGCGGAACAAGGGCGCCTGGTCCTGGTACACGGGCTGGCTGAACTTCGTCGGCCAGATCGGCGGTACGGCCGCCACGGGGTACGCCGCGGCCACCTTCATCCAGGCATTCGTCGCCCTCCAGTGGCCCTCCTACGAGCCGACCGCACACCAGACGGTGCTGATCACGGCCCTGATCATCGTGCTCCAGGGGCTCGCCAACACCTACAGCGTCCGGCTCGTCGCCATCCTCAACCGGATTTCCGTGTGGTGGCTGCTGATCGGACTCGTGGTGATCGTGACGGCACTGGTCGTGATGCCGGAGCACCACCAGTCGGCGTCCTTCGCCACGCATTTCGTGAACAACACCGGCTTCACGAACGGACTTTACGGCGGGATGCTCGGTCTCCTGGTGACCAGCTGGACGTTCACGGGCTTCGACGGCAGCTTCCACATGTCGGAGGAAACGGTCCAGGCGACGGTCAACGCGCCGAAGGGGATCACCCGCGCCATCGGTTATTCGGCGATCACGGGTCTGATCCTGATGCTCGCACTGGTCTACAGCATCGGCGACTACGGCCATGTGGCGAGCGCTTCCGCTCCGCCCGTCCAGATTCTCATCGACGGACTCGGCCTGGGCTGGGCGAAGGCGATGCTGTTGATCGTGATCGGCGCGATGCTGTTCTGCGGTCTCGCCAACCTCACCAGCAACACCCGGCAGATCTTCGCCTTCTCCCGTGACGGCGCCATGCCCGGCTCCCGCTGGTGGCACTCGGTCTCCTCGCGCACCCGTACGCCGGTCAAGGCGGTCTGGCTCGCGGTGGCGTGCTCCCTCGCCCTCGTGGTCCCGGGCTGGTGGTCCCACACGGCGTTCACCGCCATCGTCAGCGTCAACGTCGTCGGACTGTTCCTCGCCTACGCCGTCCCGGTCTTCCTGCGCCTGCGGCTCGGCGCCGACTTCCAGCCGGGCCCCTGGCACCTGGGCCGCTGGGGCCGCCCGATCGGCTGGCTCGCGGTGACCTGGATCCTCCTGAGCAGCGTCCTGTTCATGCTGCCCCAGGCCTCCCCGATCACCGTCGACTCCTTCAACTACGCCCCGATCGCCCTGGCCGCGGTCCTGCTCATCGCCACCGTCTGGTGGTTCGCCACGGCCCGCCGCCGCTTCCAGGGCCCGGTGAGCTACGGCCGCCCGGACGAGGTCGCGGCGATGGACCTGATCTGAGGGTGGGGGAGGGGCCGTGCGACACGCCCTCGGTCAGGGTGGGCGAGCTGCGCCCGACCCCGGCCGGGCGTGTCGCACGGCCCTGACCAGTCGCGGGGGAGTGCTCGAGTGGCTCCTACTGCCCGAGGGGCCGCGCCTGGAGCTCTCGGTCGGGGCTGTCGGCCTTGAGGCCCTTGACACATACGGGAGTTGAGCGCGCGGTCCGCTTCGCGCAGCCCGCGCTCGTGCCCCCCCTGGTTGTGCCACGGCGCCGTTGCAGGGTCCGCCTCGGCACGGCGCCGGGCTCGTGTCCCGGTCCGATCGGGGGGGGGCTTTCGGCGTGGCTCCGGCTGCCTGAGGGGCCGCCTGGAGCCCCTGGCCGGGGCGCTCGGCCTGCCGGCCTTGGTCACGTACGGGAGTTGAGTGCTCGGTCGCCCCCGAAGTCCGCGGTCGTGGTCGAGCCACCGGCTTGTGCCACGGCGCCGTTGCAAGGGCCTGCTCGGCGCGGCGCCGGGCTCGTGTCCCGGTCCGGCCGGGGGTGTGGCCGCGGGAGCGAGGTCCGTACGGGCCGCCCGAGGCCTTGTGCCGTACGCGCGTCCGGCGCCCGGAATCGGGCGAGCGCCGTGCGGTCGCGAGTGGGGCGCGCGTCAGGGTGCCCCGGTCCAGGCAGCGTTACGGCCCCGCCCAGACAGTCGTCGGCGTCCGCCTCGACGCGCGCCGCCTGAGCCGAGTCGCGCTCCCAGCCTCCGCCCCCCTCCTAACTCGGCGGCCGAACACCCTCCGCCGACCCCCGAACCAGCCCCACCCCGAAGCACACACCCCCCACGTTCACAGGACGAGACCAATATTCGTGGGCGTGCCCTGGGTCGAAGTGCTGGCAGGGGCATGCCGCCTGTTCCATAGTTGGCGCACAGCCGCACTGGACCGACTCGGACACCTGGGGGTCTTCCGCCCATGAGCAGAGCTCAACAGCCCTCCCGCAGAACCATTCTGGCCGCCGCGGTCGCCGTGGCGGTGGCCTCGGGGACGGTTCCGGCGCTCGCCGCGCCGGCCGCGTCCGCCGATGCCGACGGCGCCACGCCGGACCGCCCCGTGGACTACCGCGCCTGGACGACGTACACCGACTGGCGCTCGGGCGCCGAGGAGGGGACGCTCGCCGTCGCCGGCTCCCGTCCCGGGCTCGTGCTCGCCACCCCCGCCGGCACCACCGACTACACGGACCCGCACACCGGCACCACCGCCGCCTGGGAGTACGCCACATGGACCTCGCCGGTCCATCACCTCCGCGTGCCCGCCACCGAGGTGATCGCGTCCTGGAACGCGGACACCCCGGCCGGCACCTGGCTCCAGGTCGAGCTGCAGGGGACGTACACCGACGGCACGGACACCCCCTGGTACGTGATGGGCCGCTGGGCCGCCGGTGACGAGGACATCAAGCGGACCTCGGTGGATGACCAGAGCGACGGCAAGAGCACCGTCTGGACGGACACCTTCGCCATCGACGACGCCTCCACCGGCCTGCGCCTGCTGTCGTACCGGCTGCGCCTCACCCTCCACCGCAGGCCCGGCACCCGGCTCACCCCCACCGTCTGGCGGCTCGGCGCCATGGGCTCCGACATCCCCGACCGCTTCACCGTGCCGGCCTCCACCCCGGGCCTCGCCCACGAGCTGACCGTCCCGCGCTACTCGCAGGAGATCCACAAGGGCCAGTACCCGCAGTACGACGGCGGCGGCGAGGCCTGGTGCAGCCCCACCTCCTCGCAGATGATCATCGAGTACTGGGGCGGCCGGCTCACCCCCGAGCAGCTGTCCTGGGTCGACCCGAGCTACGCCGACCCGCAGGTGGACCACGCAGCCCGCTCCACGTACGACTACCAGTACTCCGGCTGCGGCAACTGGCCCTTCAACGCGGCCTACGCGGCCACCTTCCCGGGCCTCCAGGGCATCGTCACCCGGTTGAGCTCGCTCACCGACCTGGAGACGCTGATCGCCGCCGGCATCCCGGCCATAACGTCCCAGTCCTTCCTCAAGACCGAGCTCACCGGGGCCGGTTACGGCACCTCGGGCCACCTGATGACGGTGATCGGCTTCACCGCCGAGGGCGACGTGATCGCCAACGACCCGGCCTCGCCGGACGATCCGGCGGTGCGGCGCGTCTACCTGCGGCGGGAGTGGGAGAACATCTGGCTCCGCACCAAGCGGTACGACGCGAACGGCAAGGTCAGAGGCGGTACCGGCGGCGTCTGCTACCTGTACTTCCCGGCCCGCCCGACTCCCCTGCAGCGCAAGGCACTTGCGGCGGTGGGCGTGCGCTGACCCGGATCCCGGCGGCCCCCGCCTGCACGGGGGCCGCCCGCCCGGCCGCGCGGTGGCGTTCTGCCATACTGCGGGCATCCCGCCGCTGCCGAGACCAGGGTCCAGCTTGAACACCACTCACCAGCCCGGCGTCGTCCGGCCCCGCAGGCGCGGCACCGACCGCTCCGAGGCGCGCCGTGCCGAACTCATCGCCGTCGGCCGGAAGTTGTCGCCGACACCTCGTACGACGCCCTGTCCATGGACGACATCGCCCGGCAGGCACACGTCGCCAAGGGGCTGATCTACTACTACTTCCACTCCAAGCGCGGCTACTACCTGGCGATCGTCCAGGACGCCGTCGAGGACCTGGTCACCTTCGCCGCCGGGGGCCTGGACCTCCCGGCTGTGGACCGCCTGCACCGCACCATCGACGGCTATCTCCGCTACGCCGAGCACCACCAGGCCGCCTACCGCACCATCGTCAGCGGCGGCGTCGGCTTCGACGCCGAGGTGCAGGCCATCCGCGACGGGGTGCGCGAGGCGATCGTCGCCACCATCGCCGACGGGGCGTACGGCCGCAGCGACATCGCCCCGCTCGCCCGCATGGGACTGCTCGCCTGGGTCTGCGGCGTCGAGGGCGCCACCCTCGACTGGCTGGCCCGCCCCGGCCTCGACCGCGACGTGATGCGCGAACTGCTGGCGAAGACGCTCGGCGGAGCCCTGCGCGCCATCGAGGAGCTGGACCCCGCCTACCGGGCCCCGCAGGCCGCCCGCCGCGACGGCTGAGCCGCCCCGCGCACCCTTGTTGAAGGCCCCGCGAACCCCGCTGGCCGCGCGGCACACCCGCGCATCGTGGGAGGCCCGGAAGCCCCACCTTTCACCCGCCTGGAACCCTCCTGTGGATTTCCTGAAGTAAGCGGTCGTTAACTGGTGACGGGAGGCCCCCGATCGGGCATACTCACAGCGCACAGCCGCTGGTCAGCAGCTTCCGCGACCCGGAAGTGCTCTCCTCGGCCGGCTCCAGAAGGACCAGGCGGCGCCGCCCCACCCCGGTGTACGTCCGCCGATGTGCCCGACTCAGGGAGGAGACCGTCGCCATGTCCGACCGCGCCCCGCAGCCGGTGGAGCGTGAGCTGCCCACCGACGAGGCCAGGGACCTGATCTCGCTCGTCCGCGACATCGCCCAGCACGAGATCGCCCCGAAGGCGGCCGCCGAGGAGGACGCCGGGCACTTCCCGCGCGAGGTCTTCACTCTCCTGTCGGAGTCCGGACTGCTCGGCCTCCCCTACGACTCCGAGTACGGCGGCGGCGAGCAGCCGTACGAGGTCTACCTCCAGGTTCTCGAGGAACTCGCCGCGGCCCGCCTCACCGTCGGCCTCGGCGTCAGCGTGCACACCCTCGCCTCCTACGGCCTCGCCACCTACGGCACCAAGCAGCAGCAGGTCGAGCACCTGCCCGCCATGCTCGGCGGCGGCCTGCTCGGCGCGTACTGCCTGTCCGAGCCGTCCTCCGGCTCGGACGCCGCCTCGTTGCGCACCAAGGCCGTGCGGGACGGCGACGAGTGGGTGATCACCGGCACCAAGGCCTGGATCACGCATGGTGGCATCGCCGACTTCTACACCGTCATGGCGCGCACCGGCGAGGACGGCCCGCGCGGGATCACCGCGTTCCTGGTCCCCGGTGACGCCGAGGGCCTGAGCGCCGCCGCCCCCGAGAAGAAGATGGGCATGAAGGGCTCGCCCACCGCGCAGGTCCACTTCGACGGCGTGCGCGTGTCCGACGAGCGGCGCCTCGGTGAGGAGGGGCAGGGCTTCGCCATCGCCCTCTCCGCGCTCGACTCGGGCCGGCTCGGCATCGCCGCCTGCGCGATCGGCGTGGCCCAGGCCGCGCTGAACGAGGCGGTCGCCTACGCCGCCGGCCGGCAGCAGTTCGGGCACCCGATCTCCGACTTCCAGGGCCTGCGCTTCATGCTCGCCGACATGGCGACCCAGATAGAGGCGGGCCGGGCGCTGTACCTCGCGGCCGCCCGGCTGCGCGACGCCGGCCGGCCGTTCGCCAAGCTGGCGGCCATGGCCAAGCTGCACTGCACCGACACGGCGATGAAGGTGACCACCGACGCCGTCCAGGTCCTCGGCGGCTACGGCTACACCGCCGACTTCCCCGTCGAGCGCTACATGCGCGAGGCCAAGGTCCTGCAGATCGTCGAGGGCACCAACCAGATCCAGCGGATGGTCATCGCCCGTCACCTGGCGGGGCCTGAGGGCCGCTGATCCGGCCGAGGCTGACCGGAAGGGCCGCCAGCCTGACCCACTCGGGGTCGTGGCGGCCCGGCAGCGTACGGCCACGGTCGGCCCAGGTGCGCATCATGTCGCGGTAGATCGGCGGGTCCTGCGGCTGCGGCGGCGGAACCGATCCTGCGGGCGATCCTGTGGGAGAGGGGACGAAGAGCCGGCGCTGACGCCCGGTGGCCGAGTACGTGGGGCTCATGCCTGGGCAACGCGCACCCGGCCGCGGAGGTCACCGATCCACTGAATCGGCCGTACGTTCGGCGGTGGGTTCGGCGCGCCCCGAAGGGGCGCGGGGGCCGGCTTCGCGGAAGTGCTACGCCGCCTGGCGGCGCATCGTCGGGACGCGCATCGGGCGCGAGCCCGGGCCGCCGACGTGGGAGAAGGGCTGCGTACGCCAGTCGAGCTCCTGGGGGAGCGTCAGCAGGAGCGCGGTGTCCTGCTCCTGCGGCTCGTACGACTCGTCCGCCGAACGGGCCTCGGTGGCCGCGCGGCCCGTACCGGCGCACACGGTGAGACCGAAGGGGTTCCACGGGGAGGCGCACAGCGCGTGCTCGGGCAGGGCCTCCTCGTCTGCCAGGAGGGCGATGGGCTGGGCGCAGTCCGGGCAGATCACCCGGTACATCTCGAAGGTGTCGTAGGCGTCGAGAGGCTCGGCCTCGAAAGCGTCGGATTCGACGCCCTCCGGCTCGGCCTCGACGGCCAGGTACTGCCGCTTGGCAGACGGACGACCAGGGCGCTTAAGACTGTTCATGGGATTCTCCCCCTCGGGCTGGGCCGTGAAGGCGCTGCGGCCTCGACCACACCAAGCACTTCCCGTCCGGTCTCCGCCGTAACCGCGAGAGCATCACGGAGCGAGCCCGAGCGATGTGGCGTTCGTCACATGCCGGTCGCAGGCGCCGGGTGCGGCTGATTTGTCCCCCGGGCCGGGGTGTCTCCGCGCCCCGCATCGCGCGAACCGGGGCATGACCTGGGTCGCCCGCGTCGCTCGGGTATCCGCGGGGATCACGCACGCTGTAGGTTTTGGCGCCATGGAGGAGCTGGACCGTCAAATCGTGCAGCTGCTCGTCAAGGACGGGCGGATGAGCTACACAGATCTGGGCAAGGCCACGGGCCTGTCCACGTCGGCCGTGCACCAGCGGGTGCGCCGGCTGGAACAGCGTGGTGTCATCCGCGGGTACGCCGCGGTCGTCGACCCCGAGGCCGTGGGGCTGCCGCTGACCGCGTTCATCTCGGTGAAACCCTTCGACCCCAGCGCCCCCGACGACATCGCGGACCGCCTCGCCGGCGTCCCCGAGATCGAGGCGTGCCACAGCGTCGCGGGCGACGAGAACTACATCCTCAAGGTGCGCGTGGCCACCCCGCACGAACTCGAGGAGCTCCTGGCCCGACTGCGGTCGCTGGCCGGGGTCTCCACCCGTACGACGGTGGTCCTGTCCACGCCGTACGAGGCGCGCCCGCCGAGGCTCTGAACCGCCCGCGACGCTGACCCGGGTGACCCTCGCGCGCGGGCGCGCGAGAGACTGTCGGGCATGAGTGAGCGTCCCGCCGAACCGAAGACCGTCCTCCTGCGCCGGGGTGAGGTCCACAGCCCCGCCGACCCCTTCGCCACCGCGATGGTCGTCGAGCGCGGCCGGGTCGCCTGGGTCGGCTCCGAGGGGGCCGCGGACGCCTTCGCGGACGGCGTCGACGAGGTCGTCGACCTTGACGGCGCCCTGGTCACCCCGGCCTTCACCGACGCCCATGTGCACACCACGTCCACGGGCCTCGCGCTGACCGGCCTCGACCTGTCCGCCGCGCCCACCCTGGAGGCCGCCCTCGCCCTCGTACGGGACTTCGCCGCCGCCCGCCCGGGCGACCGGGTGCTGCTCGGCCACGGCTGGGACGCCGCCCGCTGGCCCGGCGGACGTCTGCCCACGCGCGCGGAGCTCGACGCGGCCACCGGCGGACGCCCGCTGTACCTCTCCCGTATCGACGTCCACTCGGCGGTCGTGACCACGGCCCTGCTGGACCTGGTCCCGGGTGGCATCACGCGCGAGGACGGCCCGCTCACCCGCGACGACCACCACGCCGTCCGCGCCGCCGCGTTCGCCGCAGTCACGCCCGCCCAGCGCACCGAGGCCCAGCGCGCCGCCCTCGCTCGGGCGGCCTCGCTCGGCATCGGGTCGGTCCACGAGTGCGGCGGCCCGAAGATCTCCTCCGAGGACGACTTCACCGGACTGCTGCGGCTCGCCGCCGAGGTGGACGGACCCCGGGTGACCGGCTACTGGGCCGAGCAGGGCGACGAAGGTGTGGCCAGGGCCCGGGAGCTCGGCGCGCTGGGCGCCGCGGGCGACCTGTTCGTCGACGGCGCCCTCGGCTCGCACACCGCCTGCCTCCACCAGCCCTACGCCGACGCCGGCCACACCGGTGCCGCCTACCTGGACGCGGCCGGCGTCGCCGCCCATGTCGTCGCCTGCACCGAGGCGGGGATCCAGGCGGGCTTCCACGCGATCGGCGACGCCGCGGTGACCGCCGTCGTCGAGGGCGTGCGCGCCGCCGCCGAGAAGGTCGGCGTCGACCGGGTCCGCGCCGCCCGGCACCGCGTCGAGCACGCCGAGATGCTCACCGCCGAGACCGTCGCTGCGTTCGCCGAGCTCGGTCTGACCGCCTCCGTCCAGCCCGCCTTCGACGCGCTGTGGGGCGGCGAGGACGGCATGTACGTCCAGCGCCTGGGTGCGGAGCGGGCCCGCACGCTGAACCCCTTCGCGGCCCTGCTGCGGGCCGGCGTTCCGCTCGCCTTCGGCTCCGACAGCCCGGTCACCCCGCTCGACCCGTGGGGCACCGTGCGCGCCGCCGCCTTCCACCGCACGCCCGAGCACCGCGTCTCCGTGCGCGCCGCGTTCACCGCGCACACGCGCGGCGGCTGGCGGGCCATCGGCCGGGACGACGCGGGTCTCCTGGTGCCCGGCGCGCCCGCGGACTACGCCGTGTGGCGTACCGACGCGCTCGTCGTCCAGGCCCCCGACGACCGGGTCGCACGCTGGTCGACCGACCCCCGCTCCGGCACGCCCGGCCTGCCCGACCTGACCCCGGGCCACGACCTGCCGGTCTGCCTGCGTACCGTGGTCGGCGGGCGGACGGTGTTCGTACGGCCGGGCGAGTGATCTACCGTGGCGTCGCGCCGTTGATCATCCGTCCCACGACCTGTGTCACTTCTGCCCTGACCAGGCATTCGAGCACGTTTACGCAGCTCAGGTGACTGTTGACAGCCGACGGCGGGTGGCCGGTAGGTTCGGCGGAGTCCACCACCGGACGCCCGACGGGGGAGCTTCCGCGCACGCGTCGCAGCGCCGCTGGGTCAGGGACGGTGTGCCGCACCGGGCACCGTCGCTGGGAGCCAGGCTCAGCGTCCGCGCCGACGAGGGAACGTTCCGGCCGGTCGGGAAGGTGCGACCCGGGTGGGGCCCGGACGCTCAGTAGACAACGGCCTCAGGTCGACCCGCAGCCAGCGGGTCCCGGGCCGGCCCGAAGGGTGCCGGGCCCCCATCCGCAGAAGTCGCGGCGAACCCGAAACCCTCACGTGTACCCCGCGCTCGCGGATTCGACACCACCGAGCCCCCGCGCCGCCGCGTCATCGCAGGACGCGGCCACTATGGTGGTCCCCTGCGTACGACACGAAGGGGCAGCAGTGAACGACGGCGACGGGACCCGCGGGGCACAGGCCCAGGGCAGGCAGTTCGGTCCGCTCGGCACCACCTTGGTGATCATCCCGACCTACAACGAGGCGGAGAACGTCAAGGCCATCGTCGGCCGGGTGCGCAAGTCCGTCCCCGAGGCGCATGTCCTCGTGGCGGACGACAACAGCCCCGACGGCACGGGCAAGCTCGCCGACGAGCTGGCCGCCCTGGACGACCAGGTCCACGTGCTGCACCGCAAGGGCAAGGAGGGCCTCGGCGCCGCCTACCTCGCCGGCTTCCGCTGGGGCCTGGACAACGGCTACGGCGTGCTGGTCGAGATGGACGCCGACGGCTCTCACCGGCCCGAGGAACTGCCCCGGCTGCTCACCGCGCTCAAGGGCGCCGACCTGGTGCTCGGCTCGCGCTGGGTGCCCGGCGGCCGGGTGGTGAACTGGCCCAGGAGCCGTGAGGTCATCTCCCGCGGCGGCAGCCTCTACTCGCGCCTCGCCCTCGACCTGCCGCTGCGCGACATCACCGGTGGCTACCGCGCCTTCCGCCGCGAGACGCTGGAGGGCCTCGGCCTCGACGACGTCGCCTCCCAGGGCTATTGCTTCCAGGTCGACCTGGCCCGCCGCGCGGTGAAGGCCGGCTTCCACGTCGTCGAAGTGCCCATCACCTTCGTCGAACGCGAACTGGGCGACTCCAAGATGAGCCGCGACATCCTGGTCGAGGCGCTGTGGCGGGTCACGGCGTGGGGCGTGCGCGAGCGGGTCGGCAAGCTCGCGAACAAGGCCGCCGGCAAGCAGGGCAAGCAGGGCAAGCAAGGCGCCTGACCTCGTCCGCGTTGATCGTCCCCTTATCCCGCACTGAGCCGGGCCCAGGCACACTGGGAGCATGATGACTGGCGCTCCGACCCCGACCGACAGGCCCCGGCGCTCCCGGCTGCGGACCTTCCTGCCGCTGGGCATCGCGGCGTGGCTGGTGCTGGAGATCTGGCTGCTGACCCTCGTGGCGCACGCGGCCGGCGGTCTCACGGTGTTCCTGCTCCTGCTGGCGGGCGTCATCGCCGGGTCCGTCGTCGTCAAGCGCGCGGGGCGCCGCGCCTTCCGCGGCCTCAACGAGGCGCTCCAGCGGGGCGCCTCCCCCAAGCGCGCCGGCGGCAACGGCCTGACGATGCTCGGCGGCCTGCTGCTGATGTTGCCCGGCCTGCTCTCCGACGTCATCGGCCTGCTCCTGCTGGTCCCGCCGGTCCAGAAGACCCTGAGCGGTCACGGCCAGCGCCTCTTCGACCGCAAGCTACGCGGCGCCACCGCCGGAACGCTGGGCGACGCCTTCCAGCAGGCCCGCATGCACCGCCCCGACGGCAAGGTCGTCCAGGGCGAGGTCATCCGGGACGAACCGTCCGACACCCCGAGGGAACAGCGCCCGCCGCTGAATCGCTGAACCCGCCGGCCCCGGCGCACGCAAACAAAACCGCGGGCGCCGTACGTGATCTCACGTACGGCGCCCGCGATCGTTTACGCGTGCTGTGAACCGGCCGAGCCCCGCAAGGACCCCGCAGGGACTACGCCGACTTGCGGCTGTCCCGGGGATGAACCGCGATGTTCATCGCACCGGAGCGCAGAACCGCCAGACGCTCCTCGAGGACCTCTTCGAGTTCCTCACGGGTGCGTCGCTCCATCAGCATGTCCCAATGCGTACGCGCCGGCTTGGCCTTCTTCTCCTCAGGGCCGTCGCCGTCCACCAGGAGTGCCTGCGCACCGCAGACCTTGCACTCCCACTCCGGCGGAATCTCCGCCTCGACGGAGAAGGGCATCTCGAAGCGATGTCCCTTCTCACATGCGTACTCCACGGCCTGGCGCGGAGCCAGGTCGATGCCGCGGTCGGTCTCGTAGCTGGTCACCACGAGGCGCGTACCGCGAAGAGCTCGCTCACTCATGAATCGTGCCTCCCGGGCTTGTCGCCCACAGGACAGGTGTCGCTGTCGTCGTCATCCGGTCAACGTCCGGTCGGCGGTAAAGATTCCCGTTCAGGGTCATGCGTCGCCGTCGTAGCCGCCCCTTTTTGTACCCACCGGCGCCCGGTTTGTCACATCTGCAAACAGATGTCACCCGGCGTTTCGGCATCTTTGACGCGCAGTAACGGTACGCCTGGCAGGCCAAACGCGTACACTACCGCCCTTTCGTGTTGAGCGCTAAATCAGCGCTACATCCGTTCCGGGACCGGATTGCCCGCCTCCGTCACCGCTCGCCGTACCGGCACCCTCGCCAGCAGGACGAACCCGATGACGAAGAAGGCGGCCAGCGAGAAGATCGCCGAGCGGTAGCTGCCGGTCAGCTGGTATGTCATCCCGAACAGCAGCGGCCCCAGCCAGCTCATGCCCCGGTCGCTCATCTCGTAAGCGGAGAAGTACTCGGCTTCCTTGCCGGGCGGCACGAGATGGGAGAACAGCGAGCGGGACAGCGCCTGGCTCCCGCCGAGCACCAGCCCGATCCCCGCGGCCAGCACGTAGAACCACACCGGCGCCCGGGCCGGCAGGAAGTACCCGGCTCCCAGCGTGACCGTCCAGGCGACGAGCGAGCCGAGGATCGTGCGCTTGGCGCCGTACGCCCGGGCCAGCCGCCCCATCGCCAGCGCGCCGACGACCGCCAGCACCTGGACCATCAGCACCGCCCCGATGAGCGTCGACTGGCCGAGCCCCAGCTCCTCGGAGCCGTAGACCGACGCCTGGGTGATCACCGTCTGGATGCCGTCGTTGTAGACGAGGTACGCCAGCAGGAAGGCCAGCGTCAGCGGGTGGCGGCGCATGTCGCGGGCGGTCGCCACCAGTTGCCGTAGCGCGGGAGTGGTGGCGCGGGCGGCCGTCGGCCCGCCCGTACGCCGGTCGCGCAGCCGCCGCAGCGGTACGAGCGCGAAGGCGCCCCACCACAGCCCGGCCGAGGCCAGGCACACACGGATCGCGACCGTCTCGGACAGGCCGAAGCTGTCGTGCGCGGAGTACAGGACGAGGTTGGCGACCAGCACCAGGGAGCCCGCGGCGTAGCCGAAGGCCCAGCCGCGCGAGGAGACCGCGTCGCGTTCCTCGGGCGGGGCGATCTGCGGCAGATAGGAGTTGTAGAGCATCATCGCCACGGACTGGGCCGCGTTCGCGACGATCAGCAGGGCGCCGCCGAGCAGATACCGGTCGCCGTCCAGGAAGAACATGCCCGTCGTCGCCGCGGCCCCGGTGTACGCCGCCGCCGCGAGCAGGGGCTTCTTGCGGCCGGTGCGGTCGGCAGCGCTGCCCACCAGGGGCATCACCAGGACCGCCAGGACCACCGACAGGGACACCGAGTAGGCGAAGAACGCTCCGGCACGGACCGGGACGCCCAGCGGGTGCACGTATCCGTCCGCGTCCGCCGCCGACCGTGCGACCGCGGTCAGATAGGGGCCGAGGAACACGGTGAGCACGCTCGTCGAGTAGACGGAGCACGCCCAGTCGTAGAAGTACCAGCCGTGCTGCTCGCGCCGCCGCTCGGCGGCCTCCGCCGCCGGTTCCGGCAGGTCGCGTTCGGGCGGGACCCCCATCGCCCGCTCGGTCTTCGTCCCCACCCGTGCCTCGCTTCCCCCGCTGACGGTGCCGTGCCAAGGCGGGGGCGCGCCGGGGGTGATCAGGCCCAGACGCCTCGGTCCTCCATGACCTTGCGCAACATGTCGATGTGATCGGTCATGATGCCATCGACCCCCAGGTCCAGGAGCCGGTGCATCCGCTCCGGTTCGTTGACCGTCCACACGTGCACCTGAAGCCCGCGCGCGTGTGCGGCGCGGACGAAGCGGTGGTCGACCACCAGCACGCCCGACTGGGACTCGGGGACCTGCGCGGCGACCGCCGAGCGACGTACGGCGGCGGGCAGTCCCCAGGACCGCAGCCGCAGACCGAGCACGCCGCGGGTGCCGAACGACGTGGCGAGGCGCGGCCCGGCGAGCCGCTGGGCGCGCAGCACCCGCGCCTCGGAGAAGGAGCCCACGCAGACGCGGTCGTAGGCGTCCGCGCGCTCGATCAGCTCCAGGAGGGGGCGCAGGGCGGGCTCCGCCTTGACGTCGATGTTCCAGCGGACCTCGGGGAACGCCTCCAGCAGCTCCTCGAACAGCGGCACCGGCTCGCGCCCCGCCACCCGCGCCTGCCGTACGTCCGCCCAGGGCAGGTCGGCTATCCGGCCCGCCCCGTCGGTGATCCGGTCCAGCGTCGCGTCGTGGAACGCGACGAGCCGGCCGTCGGCCGTGGCGTGCACGTCCGTCTCGATGTACCGGTAGCCCGCCGCCACCGCCTGCCTGAACTGGGCCGCGGTGTTCTCCAGGCCGTCCGCCGCCCCGCCCCGGTGGGCGAAGGGGATCGGGCCGGGATGGTCGAGATAGGGATGGCGTATCGGCACGGTGGTCACGGGTGAAGTATCGCGCGCTCCGGTTGCCGTCCGGCGACGACCGTGCTGCGCCCCGATGCCGAGGGCAGGGCGAACACCCGCAGGAAGAACTGGGCCAGCGGGCCGATGCACAGCGCGTACAGGACAGTGCCGACGCCCACGGTGCCGCCGAGGGCGAAGCCGGTCGCGACCACGGTCGCCTCCAGGACGGTGCGGATCAGCCGGATCGAGCGTCCCGTGCGCTGGTGCAGCCCGGTCATCAGGCCGTCGCGGGGGCCCGGGCCGAAGGACGCCGCGATGTACAGGCCGGTCGCCATGCCGTTCAGCACGATGCCCGCGACAAGCACCGGAATCCGCACGGCGAGCGTGTGGACGTCGGGGAGGACGGTCAGGCACATGTCCATGGCGAAGCCGATCACCAGGACGTTGGAGACGGTGCCGAGGCCGGGGCGCTGGCGCAGCGGCACCCACAGCAGCAGCACCAGCGCGCCGACGATGGTCAGCACCAGCCCCATGCTCAGCCCCGTCAGCTTCGCGAGCCCCTGGTGCAGGACGCCCCAGGGCTCCAGGCCCAGGCCCGCCTCCACGAAAAGGGCGGTGCTCGCGCCGTACAGGACGAGGCCGACGTACAGCTGGATCAGCCGCCGCGCGAGATGGCTCCGCTTGGACGGGTCGGTGAACGGCTCAGCGGACAAAAGTGCCCCCCTGTGTGGCAATGGTGGACCGGTGCATGCCACTCTGTGGCTTGGAAACAGAAGCCATCCATGGCCAATTCGGGGAAGGTGGACTGATCTTCATGGCGTCGTGGACCTCAGCGGTGGGAGCCGCTCAGCTCGCCCGGCTCCTCAACTCCCAGCAGGACCGCCCCGCCGGCCCCGGAACCCGCCGCCCGCCCGCCTACCGTGCGCTCGCCGACGGCATCCGGCTGCTCGTGCTCGAAGGGCGCGTGCCCGTGGCCGCCCGGCTGCCCGCCGAGCGCGAACTGGCGCTCTCCCTCTCCGTCAGCCGCACCACGGTCGCCGCCGCCTACGAGGCGCTGCGCACCGAGGGCTTCCTGGAGTCCCGGCGCGGCGCGGGCAGCTGGACCGCCGTACCGGCCGGAAATCCGCTGCCCGCGCGCGGGCTCGAACCGCTGCCGCCCGAGTCGCTGGGCTCGGTCATCGACCTCGGCTGTGCCGCGCTGCCCGCGCCCGAGCCGTGGCTGACCCGGGCCGTCCAGGGCGCGCTGGAGGAACTACCGCCGTACGCGCACACGCACGGCGACTACCCGGCCGGTCTGCCCGCGCTGCGCGCGATGATCGCCGAGCGCTACACGGAGCGCGGGATCCCCACCATGCCCGAGCAGATCATGGTGACGACCGGCGCCATGGGCGCCATGGACGCGATCTGCCACCTCTTCGCCGGCCGCGGCGAGCGCATCGCCGTCGAGTCGCCGTCGTACGCCAACATCCTCCAGCTGATGCGGGAGGCGGGCGCCCGGCTGGTCCCGGTCGCCATGGGCGAGGGGCTCACGGGCTGGGACCTGGACCGCTGGCGCCAGGTGCTGCGCGAGGCCGCGCCCCGGCTCGCCTATGTCGTCGCCGACTTCCACAACCCCAGCGGCGCGCTGGCCGACGAGGACCAGCGGCGCCGGCTGGTGGACGCGGCCCGCTCGGCGGGGACGGTGCTCGTCGTCGACGAGACGATGAGCGAGCTGTACCTGGACGAGGACCTGACTCGCGCGGACATGCCGCGCCCGGTGTGCGGCTTCGACCCGGCCGGCTCGACGGTCATCACGGTCGGTTCTGCCAGCAAGGCCTTCTGGGCCGGGATGCGCATCGGCTGGGTCCGCGCGGCTCCTGATGTCATCCGCAGCCTGGTCGCCGCGCGCGCGTACGCCGACCTGGGCACCCCCGTCCTGGAGCAGCTCGCCGTGAACTGGCTCTTCAGCACCGGCGGTTGGGAGCAGGCGGTGGACCTGCGGCGCGTCCAGGCGCGGGAGAACCGGGACGCCCTCGTGACGGCGGTACGGCGCGAACTGCCGGAGTGGGAGTTCGAGGTGCCCCGGGGCGGCCTCACGCTGTGGGTGCGCGCGGGCGGTCTGTCGGGCTCGCGGCTGGCGGAGGCGGGGGAGCGGGTCGGCGTCCGCGTGCCCTCCGGCCCGCGCTTCGGGGTCGACGGCGCCTTCGAGGGCTATGTGCGACTGCCGTTCACCGTGGCGGGAGCGGTGGCGGAGGAGGCTGCGGTACGCCTGGCTGCCGCGGCCCGGCTGGTGGAGTCGGGTGCGACGGGCGGAGCGGAGCCGCCGCGCACGTTCGTGGCGTAGGCACGGGTGGGGTCCCGTGTCCGTCCTTCGTGCGGTGTGGCGGAGGAGGCTGCGGTACGCCTGGCTGCCGCGGCCCGGCTGGTGGAGCCCCGCCGCAGCAGGGCCCCGTATTCGTACGTCGTCCCGTGGCGGTCAGGTGCTCTCGGCCGCCATGGCCTGGGCGTGCAGCGGCTGGGTCGACGGGCCCTTCGGCTGTGCCTCCACCGGCGCGGCGGGCACCGGCTCGGCCTCCACGGGGGTCGCGTCCGGCCCGGCCGCGTCCAGCGGCTCGCCGGCCTCGGGGGAGGTGCGGGCCGGGAGCAGGGCCAGCACCGCCTGCCGGTCGGCGTCGCTCGTCGCGTCGTCGTACGGGTCGGGCGTGGACGGCACCTGGAGCCGGTGAACCGGACCGGAGCCCAGCCGCGCGTAACCGCGCCCCGGCGGGACGTCGGTGAGCGGTGTCGTGTGCGCGGGCGCGCCCAAGACCGAGGCGAGTTGCTCCGGCGTCGCGGGTCCGAGCACGACCCGCGCGCGCGTGTGCTGCCGTACCGCCTCGCTCAACGCGTCCGCGCCGTCGAGCTGTTCGGCGACGGCCACGGTCACATTGGCCGCCCGCCCGTGCCGCAGCGGGACCTGGAGCAGTGCCTGCGGATCCCTGCGTCCCTCCGCGGCCGCGAGGTGGGTGAAGGTGCTCGGCCGGTCCAGCAGGATCCACAGCGGACGCCTGGTGTCGTCCGGCGGCGGATGCCCGGCCTGCCGGGCCCGGTTGGCGGCGATCAGCCGCCGCTCCGTCTCGTGTGCCGCCCACTCCAGGCTGGAGAGCGCCCCGGTCAGCCCGCACTCGACGGCCACGACACCGTCCCGGCCGGTCAGGCAGGCGTACTCGCTGGTGCCGCCGCCTTCGACGATGAGCACATCGCCGTGCTGGAGCGCCTGGAGGGCGATCGAGCGCAGCAGGGTCGAGGTGCCGCTGCCGGGCTGGCCGACGGCCAGCAGGTGCGGTTCGGTGGAGCGGATGCCGGTGCGCCAGACGACCGGCGGGACATCGCGCTGCTCCTCGCCGTAGCCGAGGGGGAGCGTGCGCTGGACCTCGGTGGGGTCGGTGAAGCCGAGGACGGTCTCGCCGGGCGCGGTGACGAACCGCTGGGCGGCGATGTCGGTGGGCAGCGGGGCGAGGACGGTGACCGTGAGCTGGTTGGCCTCCTCGTCCCACACGAAGTGGTACTCACGGCCCCGGCCGGCCTTGGCGGTGAGCAGATGCTCGATCCGCGCGCGGGCTTCGGGCTCGCCGTCGGGGAAGTAGGCCGGGTAGCGGATCACGAGGTGGCCGACGCGGCCCGCGTCGTCGAACTCGTGGGTGGCGAAGGCCTTGTCCCAGGCCCCGCCGTGGGCGTAGAGGGGCGCCGGGTCCTCGGGGGCAGAGAAGTACGGCACCAGGGCCTCGTACAGCGATTGGAGCCGCTGCGCCTGGGACTCGTCGGGCCCCTCGGGTTCGGACGCGGTGCGGTCCCGGCCGTGCCAGGCTGCCGCCGCCATCAGCGAGATGACGGCGAGCAGCGGGCCGTAGGGCACCAGCGCCACGACCAGGACCACCGCGGCCACCAGGAACAGCAGCGGCCCGCGCTTGTCCTTGGGCGTGTCCGCCCACTTGCGCCGTCCGGCCGAGGCCAGCCGGCGCAGTCCGCGCGTGACGGTGATCAGCGGGTGGAGGACGTCGGTGGCGCTGTCGGCCGCCGTCCGGGCCAGCTCCCGGCTCCTGGCGATCTGTGCGCTGCCGTTGCTCAGAATGCGGGGGAGAGGGCGCCGGGCCACTGCTGTCTCCTGTCGGTGCGTAAGGGCGGGAGGGGTGCGTCAGAACTTGATGCCGCCGAGGAGGCTCGCCAGGCTCTCGCCGCCGGCTTTGATGCTCGGGGCGATGGCCGTGCTGGCGAGGTAGAAGCCGAACAGGGATGCGACCACTGCGTGGGAAGCCTTGAGGCCGTCCTTCCTGAAGAAGAGGAAGACGATGATGCCGAGCAGGACAACGCCGGACATGGAGAGAATCATTTGAGGTCTCCTGGTGTCGATGGGGGGACAGTCACCATGAGTTGTTCCAGCATCACAGCATGTATCCATACGATAAAAGGTGCAACTGGGTGAATCTCGGCGCATTTCCCCCGGTTGGCGGCGCCCGGACGGCCCCCTGCAGGCCAGTACGCTGGCGCTTCACCCGTACGGCAGTCGAATCGCGCGCTGACGTACGCTCCCCCGGTTCGAGAAATGCGCAGGAGAGGTGGTCCGCCCGATGAGTGAAGCCCCCGACCCCGAGGTCGTGGAGCTGGCGACCAGGATCTTCGATCTGGCCCGGCAGGGGCGGACCGAGGAGCTCGTGGCCTACGTCGACGCCGGCGTCCCGGCCGACCTCACCAACGACCGAGGCGACTCCCTGGTGATGCTCGCCGCCTATCACGGCCACGCCGAAACGGTGCGCGCGCTGCTCGCGCGCGGGGCCGCCGTGGACCGGGTCAACGACCGCGGCCAGACGCCGCTCGCCGGTGCCGTCTTCAAGGGCGAGCAGGAAGTGATCAAGGCGCTTGTCGAAGGCGGCGCCGATCCCGCGGCCGGAACTCCGTCGGCCATCGACACCGCCCGGATGTTCGGCAGGACGGAACTCCTGGAATTGTTCGGTACACGCTGATCCGAACCGCCCTGACCAGGGCTGACCAGGTCCTGAGCAGGAACTGACCGGGCACGGCAAGAAAAACGGGGGAGGCGGTGAAAAGGCCGCCCGAAATACGGTCGCGGCAGGAGAAACCGCGGGTCATCATGACGTCGTGATTCACGGTCGAGATGGCGGGGCAGATGTTGCCGCACACACGCGGACCGTGACGCGGTCCGCGAGGGCTCCGACGAGAGGCAGAGGAAAAAATGGTCTACAGCAAGCACGAGACGGCGGGCGCCCCGACGTTGTGTCACGCGGCCAGGTAATGCGTGTGTCCCGGTCACGTCGACGCTTGATGTGAGGCTGTTTCCCATGTTCGATCCGGTCATAGCGCCCAGCGGCACACTGCTGGGCCTGCTCCAGCGGGGCCGCGGCGACGGCACGCTGCACGCCCTCACCGCCCCGCGCCCCGAAGCGCTCGCGGCGCTCAACCACTGCGTGCTGCGCGACCCGCGCCACGACTGGCAGGTCGAGAACCGCTCCCTGTACTACGCGCGGCTCTACCTCGACCTGCACGGTGAACTGGACGCCATCGAGACGCACCTCTTCGGCGCCGAGGACGTCCTCGACCCTGAGGAGGCCCGCACCGGCCTCGCCCTGTCCGTTCTCGGGCACCTCGCGTCGTACGGCAGGCGCGACGCGCTCGTGCTGCTGCGCAGGTACGCCGCCTCGGGCGCCAACTGGGCCTGGGCCCTGGACGAACTGGCGCTCCGGGACGACGACGCCGGCCTGCGCGCCCTCGCCGCCCCGGTCCTGGCCCGCTTCCCTGCCGACGCCGAGGGTGAGGCCGAACTGGCCGTCGCCGTGCGGGACGCCTTCGAGCCGCGGCCCTGGCGGCTGTGGGCCGAGGACCCGCGCGAGTCGATCGCCACGCGCGTGCGCACCGCCCAGGAAACGGGCAGCTTCGACCGCTGGCAACGGCAGATGCGGCCGAGCGGTCCCCGCCCGGGGTGGAGTGTGTCAGCGGTCTTCAAATGGGCCCAGCAGGGCGTCGAACGCGGCGCCGTCCTCCATGTCCCGGCCGCCCGCTGTCTCGCCGCCGTCGCGGCCCCTGACGACCGTCCGGAGATCCTCCTGGCCGCCCGCGCCGGCACCGAGGGCGCCCGCTGCACCGCCCTTCGCTACCTCGCCGACAGCGACGATCCCGACGCTCCCGCCCTGATCGAGGCCGCGGTGGCCGACGGTCCGGGGCCCGTCATGGAGGCCGCCGTCGACGCCTTCGAGCGCATGCGCGGCGAGGCCGCCGTCGAGCGGGCGCGCGGCTGGGCCCACCGGCCCGACGCCCTCGGCGCCGCCGCCGGTCGCGTGCTCGCCTGCCGGGGCGGGGCGCAGGACAGCGACCTCGTCCTCGGCGCGCTCCGTGAGACCGTACGGGGCGAGGGGCCCGACGCGCCCGGACTGTGGACCCTCGTCGACGGAGCCGGCCGCCTCGGCATCGCCTGCGCGGCGCCCGTGCTGCGCCACGTGTACCGGGAGACGGCGTCCTCCCATCTGCGCGGCCGCGCCGCCCGCGCCCTGGCCGCCACCGACCCCTCCTTCCCGACCGGCTTCGGCGTCGAATGCCTGTGGGACTGCGAGGAGACCACCCGCGAACTCGCCGCCCGCTACGCGGAGACCGGTGACAACCGCGTCGTCGAGCGCCTGCGCCGCCTCGCCGCCGACCCGGCCGAGGAGGCCGAGGTCCAGACGGCGGTGCGCAGCCGGATCGGTCCGGACGGGCCCGCCGTGTGACGGCCAGGGACGGCCGGACCGGGCGGGCGTCGCGCCCCAGGGGCGCACGGGAACGGCCGCCGGGTGAACCTGAACCCCGGATGACCTGGCGGTCACGAGGTGGGACGTGGCCTGACCTGCGTCGCGGTCTGGCGCAACGCTCACGGGACGTTCGCCGTTCGGAAAGATCCACTTTGGCGTGGCCACGTCCGGCACGACGAGAACACCCGTATGCGTGTCGTCATCGTGACCGAGTCCTTTCCCCCCGATGTGAACGGCGTGGCCCACTGCGCGCTCCAGACCGTCCGGCACCTCGTCGATCGCGGGCACGCTCCCCTGGTCGTCGCCCCGGCCGTTCCGAAGTCCACGGCCCACCCCGTGCCGCCTGGGCCGGGAGGCGCGTCCGACGCCGGAGGCGGCGACCCCGCCGAGGTGCCGTGCCCCGTCGTCCGGGTGCCGTCCCTGCCGCTGCCCGGCTATCCGCAGGTCCGCGTCGCCCTCCCCAGCCGGCGCGTCGCCGTGGCCCTCGCCGAGCACCGGGCCGACGTCGTCCACCTGGCCAGCCCCTTCGTCCTCGGCGTCCGCGGCATGGCGGCCGCCGCCCGGCTCGGCATCCCGGCCGTGGCCGTCTACCAGACCGACCTCGCCGGGTACGCCCGCACCTACATGGGGGCGGGCGAGGCGGCCGCCTGGCGGCGCATCCGTTCCGTCCACGCCGCCGCCGACCGCACCCTCGCTCCCTCCCGCCCGGCCCTGAGCGACCTGGAGGCGCACGGCGTGCCGCGCGTGAGCCTGTGGCCGCGCGGCGTCGACACCGCGCGCTTCGGGCCCGAGCGCCGGGACGAGTCGCTGCGCCGCGAACTCGCCCCGGACGGCGAGCTGATCGTCGGCTACGTCGGACGGCTCGCCCCCGAGAAGCACGTGGAGCTCCTGGCGGAGGCCTGCGGCCTGCCCGGGGTACGCGTCGTGGTCGTCGGGGACGGGCCCAGCCGGGCCCACCTCGCCGAGACGCTGCCCGGCGCCGTCTTCCTGGGCCGCCGCACGGGGCCCGAACTCGCCCGGATCTTCGCCTCGTTCGACGTCTTCGCGCACACCGGCCCGTTCGAGACCTTCTGCCAGACCGTGCAGGAGGCCATGGCGAGCGGCCTGCCCGTCGTCGCCCCCGCCGCCGGCGGCGGCGACGACGGCGAGGCCTTCGCGGACGCCGTGGAGCTGCTCCTGGAGCGCCCCGAGCGGCAGCGCCGGGAAGCGGCCCGCGCGTGGGCGGAGTGCTTCGGGTGGGGTACGGCGGTCGAGGCGTTCCTCGCGGCCCATGACGCGACGGTCCGGCCCGTGCGGACGGGACGTTCCACCGCGGGCGCGCGCGGTCTGCCGAAGGGCGTGGGATGAAACCGGTGCGGTTCATGGCGCTCGGGGACTCGGCGACGGGTGGCGAGGCTGGGCCGCGCTCCTGGCGGACGGACTCGCCGCCGGGCCCGGCCGGTGTCAGGGGTCAGCGATGGCGTACGGCGGTGAAGCGGAGTGGGGTGCCGGGGGCGGCTTGTGCGGCTGCGGGGAGGTCGGTGGGGCGGACCACGGCGATCACCGGGTAGCCGCCGGTGGTCGGATGGTCGGCGAGGAAGACGACCGGGCGGCCGTCCGGGGGGACCTGGACCGCGCCCCACACCATGCCCTCGCTGGGGAGTTCACCGGAGACGGCCCGCTCCAGGGGCGGTCCCTCCGTGCGCAGGCCGATGCGGTTGCCGGCGGCGGACACGCGATAGGTGCGCGTGGTGAAGTCCCGGAGCGCCTGGGGCGTGAACCAGTCGTCGCGCGGCCCCAGGGTCACGCGCAGGACCAGTTCGGCCGGCGGGCGCGGCTGCGGGGCGACGTCCACGCGCGCGTGGGGTGCGGCGGGGCGGCCGAGCGGCAGCACCGTGCCGTCCGTGAGCGGCGCCGGGCCGAGGCCCGACAACAAGTCGGTGGAGCGGCTGCCGAGGACCGGTTCGACGGCGATGCCGCCGGAGACGGCCACATAGGACCGTACGCCGGAGGCAGCCGTTCCCACGTTCAGGAGCTTCCCGGCCGGAACCACGACCGGCGCACCCCAGGCGGCGGGGCGGCCGCCCACCGTGATGGGGCAGGGAGCACCCCCGACCGCCACGGCGACCGTGGAACGCGGGCGTAGGGCACAGCCGTTGAGGGTCGTCTCCAGGACGGCGGCGTCCGCCGGGTTGCCGACGAGCCGGTTGACGAGCGCCGCGGCGGGCATGTCGAGCGCCCCGGAGCGCGGCACGCCCAGGTGGGCGTACCCGGGCCGGCCCCGGTCCTGCACGGTGGTCAGGGCGCCTGACCGCTCGACGACGAGCGCGCGGTCGGTCATGCCGCGGCCACCGGTACGAAGCGGACACGGGCGCCCGGTGACAGCAGCGCGGCCGGCACGCGCGCGTGGTCCCACAGCACCGCGTCCGTCGTCCCGATCAGCTGCCAGCCGCCGGGGGAGGAGCGCGGGTACACGCCGGTGTACGGACCCGCCAGCGCCACCGCGCCCGCCGGGACCGTCGTCCGCGGGGAGGACCTGCGCGGCACGTCGTAGCGCTCGGGCAGACCGGTGAGGTAGCCGAAGCCGGGCGCGAACCCGCAGAAGGCGACGGTGAATTCGGCGCCCGCGTGGATGGACGCCACCTCCGGTTCCGGTACGCCCCAGTGGGCCGCGACCTCGGCGAGGTCCGGGCCGTCGTAGCGGACCGGGAGTTCGACGACCTCACGCGCGCGGGAGGGCACCGGCGGCACCGCGGCGGCGCTCAGTTCGGTCTCCCAGCGGACCGGATCGGCCAGCCCGTCGAGCAGCACCGTGCGGGCCGCCGGGACGATCTCGCGGACGGTGAGCTCGCCCTCCGCGCGGCGGCGCAGCAGCTCCGCGTGCAGCGCCTGGGCCTCGTCGCCGCATCCGACCTCGACGAGCAGGGCGCTGTCACCGACCCGCCGTGTCCTCATGCGAACGCCTCCACCCGGATGCCCGCCGCCTCCAGCCGACCGCGCACCCGGCGGGCCAGCTCCACCGCGCCGGGTGAGTCGCCGTGCACGCACAGGGAACGCGCGCGTACCGGGATGACCACGCCCGAGTGCGAGGCGACCCGGCCGTCCCGGGCCAGGTCCATGGAGCGCTCCACGACGTCCAGCGGGTCGCTGATCACCGCGCCTTCCTGCCCGCGCGGCACGAGCGTGCCCTCCTCGGTGTAGGCGCGGTCCGCGAACGCCTCGGTGACGGCGGGCAGTCCGGCCTTGCCCGCCAGCTCCAGCAGACGCGAGCCCGGCAGACCCAGCACCGGCAGGGAGGCGCCCGCGAGGAGCACGCCGTCGACCACCGCCGTGGCCTGCTCCTCGTCGCGCACGACCCGGTTGTACAGCGCGCCGTGCGGCTTCACGTACGCCACACGTGACCCCGCCGCGCGCGCGAAGACGTCCAGGGCCCCGATCTGGTAGGCGACTTCGGCCGCCAGCTCGGCGGCCGGCACGTCCATCGCGCGCCTGCCGAACCCGGCCAGGTCCCGGTAGGAAACCTGGGCGCCGATCGTCACGCCCCGCTCGGCCGCCAGCTCGCACACCCGCCGCATGGTCGCCGCGTCCCCGGCGTGGAAGCCGCAGGCCACGTTGGCGCTGGTGACGACGGACAGCAGCCGCTCGTCGTCGGTCAGCCGCCAGCGGCCGAAGCCCTCGCCGAGGTCGGCGTTCAGATCGATCGAGGTCATGGGTCCTTCGGTGTCCTTCCGTGGGCGTGCGCCGCGCCGGCCGTCAGGCGGCCACGCGGTACTGCTCGTCGCGGGCGTCGGTGACGAACATCTGGCCCGGCGCGTGGGTGAGGGCGAACGGCGGCCGGGACGCCATCACCGCGGCCTGAGGGGTCACACCGCAGGCCCAGAACACGGGGATGTCGTCCGGACCGGCCTCGACCGGCTCACCGAAGTCGGGCCGCCCGAGGTCGTCGATGCCGAGAGCCGAGGGATCGCCGCAGTGCACGGGAGCGCCGTGCACCGCGGGCAGCAGGCTGCTCTCGCCGATCGCGGCCGCCAGGTGCCGCGCGGGCACCGGGCGCATCGACACCACCATCGGACCGCGCAGCCGCCCCGCCGGACGGCACTGCCGGCCCGTCACGTACATCGGCACGTTGCGGCCCTGCTCCACGTGCCGGATCGGGACACCCGCCTGCGCCAGCGCCCACTCGAACGTGAAGCTGCACCCGATCAGGAACGACACCAGGTCCTCGCGCCAGTAGGCACGCACGTCCGTCGGCTCTTCCACCAGCTCGCCGTCCCGCCACACCCGGTAGCGCGGCAGGTCGGTGCGCAGGTCGGCGCCGTCCGCGAGGACGGTGCTCCAGGACCCGGCGTCCGTGACGTCGAGCACCGGACACGGCTTCGGGTTGCGCTGGCAGAACAGCAGCATGTCGTAGGCCCAGTCGGCGGGCACCGAGATGAGGTTGGCCTGCGTGTGGCCCGCCGCGACCCCGGCCGTGGGGCCCGCGAGGCCCCTGCGGAAGCGGTCGCGGGCGGTTTTCGGGCTCCACGCGCGCGCGTGCTCGTCGACGAGCGTCACGGGGCGGTCCTGTGCGACGAGGGCCGGACCCTCCTGCGTACGGTGAATCCCGCTCACGCCAGCTCCTTCCCCCGCGTCTCCGGAAGACCGAGGAGCGCCAGTGCCGCGAGGCCGTAGCCGATCGCGCCGAAGACCAGCGCGCCGCCCACACCCCAGCTGTCGGCGAGGAAGCCCACCAGGGTCGGGAAGACCGCGCCCACCGCGCGCCCCGTGTTGTACGTGAAGCCCTGCCCGGTGCCGCGCACCGCCGTCGGGTACAGCTCGCTCAGGTAGGAGCCGAACCCGCTGAAGATCGCCGACATGCAGAAGCCCAGCGGGAAACCGAGCACCAGGAGCAGGGTGTTGGCGCCGCTCGGGATGTTGGCGTACACCAGGATGCACAGGGCCGACAGCAGCGCGAAGAGCCAGATGTTGCGGCGCCGGCCCAGTCGGTCGGTGAGGTAACCGCCGGTCAGATAGCCGATGAAGGCGCCCGATATCAGGAAGGTGAGATAGCCGCCGGTGCCGACGACCGACAGCCCGCGCTCGCTCTTCAGGTACGTCGGGACCCAGGTCGCCAGCGTGTAGTAGCCGCCCTGGACACCGGTGGACAGCAGGCCCGCGAAGACCGTCGTCCGCAGCAGCCCCGGCGCCTCGGCGCTGCCCGGCCGGAAGATGGCCGCGAACGAGCCGCGCTCCGCGCTCTCCTCACGGGCCGCCTCGGCCTGCGGCGCGTCTTTCACCCGGCGCCGCAGCCACACCACGAGGAGGGCGGGCAGCGCACCGGTCCAGAACATCACACGCCAGGCCAGGTCCTCGCCGGCGAACGAGAAGACCAGCGTGTAGACCACCGCGGCCAGCGCCCAGCCGACGGCCCACGAGCTCTGGACGGCGCCGAGCGTACGGCCGCGGTGCTTCGCGCTCGCGTACTCGGCGACCAGGATCGCGCCGACCGCCCACTCGCCGCCGAAGCCGAGCCCCTGGAAGGCGCGGAAGACCAGCAGCGTCTCGTAGTTGGGCGCGAAGCCGCAGGCCACGGTGAAGACGGCGTACGTGACCACCGTGATCATCAGCGCCTTGACCCGGCCGACCCGGTCCGCGAGCACGCCCGCCAGGGCGCCGCCGACCGCGGAGACGACCAGCGTGACCGTGGTGATCAGACCGGTCTGGGCGCTGTCCAGGCCGAAGTACGCGGCCAGCGCGACCATCGTCAGCGGCAGCGTGAAGTAGTCGTAGGAATCCAGGGCATATCCACCGAAAGCTCCGGTGAACGCGCGCCTGCCGCGCGGACCGAGGGCGTGCAGCCAGCCCAACGGGCCGTCTTCGGAGCCGCGTTCACGCGCGCCCGGCGACGTGTCGGAGGGGAGGGCCTGCGGTGGAGGGGTCGTGCTCATGGGCACCTCGCAGATGAGGGACGGAGGGTGCGGGGCGTGCGGGGCTGAGCCGTGGGTCGTGGGGCCGTGGGGGAGCCTTGCCGTGCGGAGCACCGTAGGGGATCGTTCAACGATCCTTCAATACCTACGTTGTCTCGTCCTTATGTCTGCGGTTGAATTCCGGGCATGGCAGAGCAGTTGACGGAACTGTCCGACGACCGCGCGCTCCTCGGGCGCACCAGCACCGCGGAGCGGGTGTCCGACATCCTCAGAAGCCGTATCGCCGAGGGTTATTTCCCGCCAGGCACCCGGCTGTCCGAGGACAGCATCGGCGGGGCGCTCGGTGTGTCGCGCAACACACTGCGCGAGGCGTTCCGGCTGCTCACCCACGAACGCCTGCTCGTCCACGAGCTCAACCGGGGCGTCTTCGTCCGGGTCCTGACGGTGGAGGACGTCGAGGACATCTACCGCACCCGCACCCTGGTCGAATGCGCCGTCGTCCGCGCGCTCGGCGAACCGCCGTACGCCGTGCGGGGACTGGCCGCCGCGGTCACGGAGGGGCAGCTGGCGACCGTCGAAAATGACTGGAAAGCACTGGGTACGGCCAACATCCACTTCCACCGGGAGCTCGTCGCCCTGGCCGGCAGCGAGCGCACCGACGAACTGATGCGCAGCGTCTTCGCCGAGCTGCGCCTCGCCTTCCACGTCGTCGACGACCCGCGCCGGCTGCACGAGCCGTACCTGGCACGCAACCGCCAGATCCTCCAGGCGCTCCAGGCCGGGGACAGCCGCGAGGCCGAAAGGCTGCTGGACACCTACCTCGCCGACTCGCTCGAACGAGTGGTGGAGGTGTACCGGCGCCGCGTCGGCGAGGGCGGGCCGGCGGCGGCCGAATGAGAGTGGCTCAGCGGCGGCCGACTGAGGGCGGGCCGACAGCGGCCGAATGAGAGTGAGCCGGGAGTGGCCGGCTGAGGGCGGGCCGGAGTCGCCGACTGGGCATGGACCGGTAGTGGCCGACCAAGGGCGGGCTGGAGTCGCCGACTGGGGGCGGGCCGGAGTCGAGGACGGGCCGGGAGCCGTCGACCGAGGGCGGGCTGGAGTCGCCGACTGGGTACGGGCCGGGAGTCGACCGAGGGCGGCGCGACCGCGGCCAGCGTGTCTCGCGTCGCCGTGACGGCCGTCGTTTCTGCGCCGTTTGGGTAGTTGTCAGGGCGAGGACCTAGTCTGTGCACCGTGACTTCGCCTGCATCGACGGACAGCGTTCCGCCCCAGCTCAGCGCGGGGCCGCGCCCCGCCGTGGGCCCGGCCGCCGACGAGGGACTGGCGCGGCGGCTGCGCGCGCTCGCCTGCACCGCGCCGCTGCACGACCTGGACACCCGCAAGGCGAACCTCGCGGGCGCCTACTCGGTGTACGGCATGGCGGAGGTGGCCCTCGCAGCCATCGACCTCGTCACCCTGAACATGGACTTCGACACCGGCGCCGACCACGACCAGATAGTCGCACGGCTCCTCCCGCGCATCGCCGCCCAGGCCCCCGCGCGCCCCGCCACCGAGCACGAGCGCGTGGCCCGCTGGGTTCTGGAGAACCTCATCAACGTCGGCAGTGTCGACCGCGGCTTCCGCGCCGTGTACGGCACCTTCGCGGCCGACGGCACCTACGTCCGCCGCGACTACGACTTCAAGCTGATCGAGGAGGTCCCGGGCCCCGGCGGCACGGTCTTCCTGCGCACCACCGACGAGGCCGTCAACGTCCTCGTCGGCGCCCTGGACACCGATGTCACCAGCGCCCAGATCGCCGCCGAGGTCAAGCTGGAGGTGCTGATCAACCGCGGCCGGCTCGCCGACGCCCAGCTCGCCGCCGAGCAGGCCCGCTACCGCACGGTCCAGTACGCGGAGACCCTGCGCCGCGCCCTGGAGGCGACCCGGCGCAACGTGCGCGCCGTGGACTGGCTCAACTCCGTGCCCGACATGATCGCCGAGGCGCTCGACCACGTCGCCGACCGGTACCGCCACGAGAACGCGATCCTCACCAACATCCGCAAGGCGCGCGACGAGAGCGAGGACCCCGGGCACAAGCGCCGGGCCGCCGAGCTGGTCGACATCGTCAAGGACTGCATCCGCCGGCACACCCAGCTGCAGTCCCGGCTGCTCGAAGCGGGCCCGCTCTTCCGCGCCGAGCAGGACCGGCAGGCCTTCGCCACGCCCCTGACCGCCTCGGGCACCGACCTGTACGGCCACCTCCTCGCGCCCTCCCTCCCGCTGCCCCTGAAGCAGGCGGTCCGGGTCACGGACGCCTTCTTCGCGCGCGGGACCGGTCTGCGGACGCCCGCGTCGGTACGGGTCGGTGACCTCGTCGACCTCCTGCTGACCCCGCCCATGGAGCGGGAGCATCTCGGCGCCGAGATGCCCGAGCCCGACCTCATCGCCACGCCGGACGACAGCCGGTTCAGCGAGGAGCAACTGGCCGCCGCCAAGGAGCTGCTGGACCTGCCGGCCGACGCGCCGCGCAGGCTCTCCGGACTGCTCGCCGACGCCCGCAGGCAGGACCCCGAGCTGCCCTATCTCGTCGCCCTGCTGGCCGTCCACGCGGCCAGCCCGGCGGTGGGCACCGCCTACCGGCAGGGCGAGGAGAAGCTGCTGTTCGCCGTCGACGACAGCACGGAGCTGGACGACGAGGAGTTCGGCGGGGCCGACCTCATCGTCGGCACGGCCCTGCTGGACGCGGCCGCGATGGCGGCGGACCGGACGGAGGCGTCATGAACGCGGCCGCCCGATGGACCAAGCAATGTGAGCGCGACAAGGAGCCCCGACCGTGACCGAGCACGTCGACTGGAGCGAGCCCGAGCCTGCCGCGGCCCCGGCAGCCTCCGCCGTCACGCCCGCCGACGCCGCCGACGCCGCCCGGCTCGTCGCCTTCGGACTCCAGCCCAAGCTCCAGCCCGCCCGCGACCAGGACTACACCGACCTGCTGCGCCGCTACCGCGAGGACCCGGCGTTCGCACGACTCGCGGACGCCGTGGCCACCGGCCTGGGACTCGTCGTCCTGGAGGTGTCCCCGCGCGCGGGCATGGCCGTGACCGCCGCCGAGGACTCGGTGTTCGCCGTCCGCATGAGCGACTACGCGCGCCGTACGTCCGCCGACTCGGGCGACCGGTTCCTGCACGGGCTCGCCCATCTCGCCATCGCCGCCCTGGCGTTCCCGCGCCCCGAGGACCTGGCCGACGACGGCTACATCGGGCGCCTCACCGTCAACGGCGTCGACGCCTTCGTACGGCAGGCCTGCCGCCGCCTCGAACAGCGCGCCGAGCAGCAGGGCGAGAACACCGACCCGGCCACCGACACGCCCGCCCTGGAGGCCGCGTGGCGGATCTGGGCCCGGCGCAGCGCGACCGGCGCCACCAAGGACGCGCGCCGGCTTGCCGGTTCGACGACCGGCATCGTCGGCAAGGCGACCGCCTTCCTCACCGACTCCGGCTTCCTCCAGCGCACCGGCGACGACCACGGCGGCACCTACCGCACCACCGCCCGCTACCAGCTCCAGGTGCGCGACCTGGCGAGCAGCGCCGCCATGGCCGAACTGCTGGAGCTCGGCATCGTTCCGGTCACCGACGGCAGCGCCAGCCTGCTGCCCCCCGAGGACACCGACGACCTGGAACTGGTCGCCGACGCCGGGCTGCCGTTCCACTCCTGAGGCCTTGGGCCCCGCCCCTCATGGGCGCCCGCCCCCCTGAACCACCGCACATTTCCGAAGACTTAACGCGAGAGTCCGCCATGTACGAGCTGTCCCGGGTCCGCCTCTACTCCATCGGACCCGCCGGTGCACGCTACGCCGACACCGTGCTTGACCTGCGGGGCGTGGGCGCACCGGTCCCCGATCCCGCCCCCAGGCAGGCGGAGTTCTTCGAGGACGAGCCGGCCGGCCCGCCGCACCGGCCCGCGCCCGCCGGCGTGCTCTTCCTGGAGAACGGCGGCGGCAAGTCCGTCCTGCTCAAGCTGATCTTCTCCGTGATGCTGCCGGGACACCGCAACACCCTCGGCGGCGCCAGCTCCGGCGTGCTGCGCAAGTTCCTGCTCGCCGACGACTGCGGCCATGTGGCGCTGGAATGGCAGCACGTGCTGACCGGCGAGTGCGTCGTCGTCGGCAAGGCCAGCGAGTGGCGCGGACGCCAGGTCTCCAACGACCCGCGGAAGTTCGCCGAGGCCTGGTACTCCTTCCGGCCCGGCCCCGGACTCAGCCTCGACAACCTCCCCGTCGCGGAGTCCACCGCCGTACGCCCGGCAGTCGAGGGCCAGTCCGGCGCCCAGGGCCGCCGCCGCACCATGAAGGGCTTCCGGGACGCCCTCACCGAGGCGGGGCGCACCTACCCGCACCTGGAGGTGCACTGGGAGGAGACCCACGAGCGCTGGACCGAGCACCTCGGCGAGCTGGGCCTCGACCCCGAACTCTTCCGCTACCAGCGGGAGATGAACGCCGACGAGGGCGAGGCGGCGGGCCTCTTCGCGGTCAAGAAGGACTCCGACTTCACCGACCTGCTGCTGCGCGCGGTCACCGACACCCGGGACACCGACGGGCTCGCCGACCTGGTCAGCGGCTTCGGCAACAAGCTGGGGCGGCGCGCCGAGCTGATGGCCGAACGGGACTTCACGGCCGGGTCGGTCGACCTGCTCGGACGGATCGTCGAGGCCACCGAGACACGCTCCCACGCGCGGGACATCCACGCCGGAGCCGAGCGCCGCACCCGCACCCTCGCGCGCCGGCTCTCCGCGCGCGGGGTACGCGAGCGGGTGCGCGCCGCCGACCTCGCACAGCGCGTCACCGCCGCGGCGTACGCCGTCACGCACTCCGAGGCCGCCCGGGAACGCAGCTCGCTGATCGCCGCCGAACTCGCCTACCGGCACGCCTCGCTGGCTCTCGCCGCGGGCGAGAAGGCCGCCGCCGCGCAGAAGCGCGAGCTGGCCGACGCACGCACCCTGCACTCCGCCTGGCAGGCCGCCGAGACCGTGCTGCGCCACCGCGCCGCCTCCGACCGCGTCGCGCGCGTGGCCGCCGCCATCCAGGAGGCCGAACGGGACGCCGCCCCCGCCCTGGCCGCCCGGGCCAGGGCCGCCGTCGATCTCGTACGCGCCCTCCAGTCGGCCGCCGAGAACGCAGAGGCCGTCGCCAACGAGGGGGAGGAACGCTCCGCAGCGCTCCAGGAGGTCGGCGAATCCGCGTACCGCGAGTCGACCACCGCCGCCACCGAGGCGCAGCGCGCCCGCAGCGAGGCCGGCCATCTGCGCCAGCGCCTGACCGAGGTCGAGCAGGAGACCGCCGAGGCGGTACGCAAGGGCTGGCTCGACGACAGCGCGCCCGACGCCGATCCCGCCCGTGCCGCCCTCGCGGCCAGCGACGCCGAGCAGACCGCGGTCGCCGCCTGGGACGCGGCCCGCGAGGCCGCCCGCCGCGCCACCGAGCAGGCCCGCGAGGCAGCCTCCGCCGAGTCCCGCGCCGAACTGACGGCGGCCCGCGCCGCGGACGCCGCGACGGCGGCGCAGCGCGCGTACGAGGCCGAGCGGCGCACCGCCGAGGCCCTCGCCGCCGAGGAACGGCTCGCGGAGCTGCTGAGCCTCGACGGCGCGACGCGCCCGCTCGTCCCGCAGCCCCGGCAGGACGGCGAGACGGACGCCGCTCCGGCCCCGTCGGGCGACGGCCGTCTCACGCCCGAGGACCTCGACCGCTTCGCCGACGAGCTACGCGAACTCCTCGACGGCACCGTCTCCTCCGCCGAACGGCAGCTCTTCGACCTGCGCACGGCCGCCGCCGACGACGCCCGCATCCTGGGCGCCCTCGGCGACGGGGGGCTGCTGCCGCCCAGTCACGACGTGCTGGCCACCGTCGAGTTCCTCGGCGAGCACGGCATCCCGGCACTGCCCGGCTGGCGCTATCTCGCCCAGGCCGTGGACCCCGCCGACCACGCCCGCGTGCTCGCCGCCCGCCCGGAACTGGTCGACGGTGTGATCATCACCGACCCGGACACCCACCAGCGGGCCCGCGAGGCACTCGACGACGCGGCGCTGCTGCCGCGCTCCACCGTGGCCGTCGGTACCGCCGCCGCCCTGCTCGCCCCCGCCCCGGCCACCGACGCGTCCACCGGCGACGTGTTCCTCGTACCGCCGAACCCGGCCATGCACGACGAGCACGCCGCCGACGAGGAGCGGCAGGCGCTGCGCACGCGGGCGGCCGTGCGCGACGAGGAGATCCGCACACTCGCCGCACGGCTCGGCAAGGACCGTGAACTGGCCGCCCGTCTCGCCTCGTGGCGCACCGGCTGCCCGCAGGGCCACCTGCTCGAACTGGCCCAGACCGCCCACGACGCGCGCGCGTTCGCCGAGGAGTCCGAGGCGGAACTGGCCGAGGCACGCACCACCCGGGCCGAGACCGAGGAGACGGCCGCCGAAGCCGTGCAGGTGCGCGACGAGCGGCAGGAGGCCGCGCAGAAGGCGCGGCGCGCCGCCGACGCCCTCGCCGGACTCGCCTTCCGGCTGCGCGAGCGCTCCGGCTGGCAGGCCAAGCTCCGCGAACTCGCCGACGAGGCCACCGAGTCGGAGGCCCGCGCCCAGCTCTGCCTGGAGCGCGCCCGCGCCGCCGACGAGGACCGCCGCGCCGCCCAGCGCGCCGCCGACGACGCCCGTCGCACGGCCCGCGCGCTGCGCGCCGAGCGCTCCGAGATCGCCGGCGCGCCCGACGACGTCCCCGAGGCCGGCGCCGACGAGGCCCCCCAGGCCTCGCTGCCCGCCCTCCGCGAGGCCTACCGGGCCGCCTCCCAGCTGTACGAGAAGGTCGGCGTCGGCGCCGACCTGCGCGCCGAACAGGCCCGCGCGGAGAGCGACGAGAGCGCGGCCCGCGCCGAACTCGACCGGCTCAGCAACAAGGTCCGTAGCCGCGCCGAGCTGCTGCTCCAGTCGCCCGACGGCTCGGACGGCCCCTCCCGGCAGGCCGCCGCCGCGCGCGCCGAGGAGCTGGTGCACCTCCTGGAGACCCGCATGTCGACCGCGAGCGAGCAGCTCGGCCGACTGCGCGGCGAGGCCGAGCGGCACGCACCTGAGGAAGGTGACGCCCACACCGAGCTCGCCGAGGACCGCGTCCCCCGCGACGCCGAGCACGCCCAGACGCTGCTGCGCACCGCCACCACCGAACTCGCCTCCCGCACCGAGGCGTTGGCTCAGGCCCGCGCGTCGCACGCCGAGTTCCTGGACGCCCACCGCGCCGCCGAGGACGCCGCCGGCGGCTTCGACGAGATCGCCGCCATGCTCCGCGACCTGCTGCGCGAACAGGGCACGGAGGAGGAGCAGGAGGCGCCCGAGCCCTACCCGGGCACCCTGGAGGAGGCCCGGCAGTCCGCCGCCGAGGCCCGCCGGTCGCTGCGCGGCTGCGCCGCCGACCTGTCCGCCGCCGAGTCCTCCGTGCGGGAGGCCAGTGACGTGCTGGTCCGGCACGCCAACTCCACGCGCTACGAGCACGTCCGCACCCCCGCCCGCCAGCAGATCCGGGAACTGCCCGCCGCCGCGCTGCCCGAGCACGCGGCGAAGTGGGCCGAGGCCTTCGCGCCGCGGCTGCGGGTCCTCACTGACGAACTGGAGCAGCTGGAGCGCAACAGGGACTCGATCGTGGACCGGCTGCGCGGACTCGTCGAGTCGGCGCTCGCCACGCTGCGCTCCGCCCAGCGGCTCTCCCGGCTGCCCGAGGGGCTCGGCGAGTGGTCCGGGCAGGAGTTCCTGCGCATCCGCTTCGAGGAGCCCGACCAGGCCACGCTCACGGAGCGGCTCGGCGAGGTCATCGACGAGGCGACCCGGGCCGCCGTGAAGAAGAACTCCGATCTGCGGCGCGACGGCATGTCCCTGCTGCTGCGCGGTGTGGCCGCGGCACTCCACCCCAAGGGCGTCGCCGTCGAGATCCTCAAGCCCGACGCCGTGCTGCGCGCGGAGCGCGTCCCCGTCGGTCAGATGGGCGACGTGTTCTCCGGCGGCCAGCTGCTCACCGCCGCCATCGCCCTGTACTGCACGATGGCCGCCCTGCGGAGCAACGACCGGGGACGCGACAAGCACCGGCACGCGGGCACCCTGTTCCTGGACAACCCCATCGGCCGCGCCAACGCGACGTACCTGCTGGAACTCCAGCGGGCCGTCTCCGACGCGCTGGGTGTCCAGCTCCTGTACACCACGGGCTTGTTCGACACGACCGCGCTCGCCGAGTTCCCGCTGGTGATCCGGCTGCGCAACGACGCAGACCTCCGGGCCGGCCTGAAGTACATCAGCGTGGAGGAGCACCTGCGCCCCGGCCTGCCGCAGCAGATCCCGGCCGGCGAAGCGGCGCACAGCGAGATCACGGCGACCCGGATGTTCAAGCGGCCGTCCTGACCCCCGCCGAGGGCGCCGTCACCGGCGGCGCCCTCACGGAACTCGCGGAGCGCGGCGTTCGGCAGGGCCCGGGTCAGGAGTGCGACAACTGCCCGGCGCCGCCCCGCCGGCGTATCCGCTCCCGCTCCCGCCCGGCGGCCCGTTCCAGTCGCCGGGCCGCGCGCCGCTCACGGCGCCGCTGCCGTGCCGTACTGCTCGGTGCCGACACCACGCCGTAGCGCTGGTTCCACACCTGGCGGGTCACCCAGACGTCGAGCGCGCCCCAAGTGGCCACCACCGTGCCGGCGACACTGCCCATCACCATCGGGAACGCCAGCCAGGATTCGGCCATCGCGCACAGGAACGCCACCATCGCCTGTATCAGCGCCACGGCGATGAACAGCACCGCCCGCACCGCCGCCGTGCGCACCGGATCGGGCAGCCGACGCCGTCGCGCCGGTTCCTCGACCCACAACGGCCGATAGTGCGCCGGTCGTTGCGCCCCGGAAGCCGCTGACCGCGCCTCGCGCCCCTGCGACGGGATTGCGCCACCCGGCGCTTCCCGGAACCGCTGCTCCGCCGGGCTCCCCGCCACGTCGTGCTCCGGCGCATCGCGCCGCTCCGCCGTGCCCATCACCGTGTCACTCCCCACCGCCGGCAAACCGCTCACTCGGTGTCCGAAGACACCGACTCCCCTGTGGCTGCCCGGCTTGCGTTGTTTTACGCCGCCCGGATGCGCGATACGACTCCTGAGGTCGAATCCGCCCCCATTTCCCGTACAGAAGGACGAACGAGGCGTCCGGAAGATTCCCGGCGGCGAAAAAATCCCGCCAGCCATTTCTGTCCAGACACGCCGGACGTGCCCCCCGGTTGCGTTCGCATCGGGGTGGCAATCGCCTGCCATGGGGGGTGGCAATCTCCCGCAATGCCCGGACAACTCGCCATGTCCCCTTCCTGACAAGGCAGTTCGCACTCCGGACGGCACTTCGAGTTGGCCGTGGGACGGTAGTAGGCTCGCGTGCGTTTGTTGACGCACATGTGTCCCCCGGGTCGGAGGGGGGACCGAGCTGGGGGAGGCCATGCGCTTTCGCGGGACCTCGATCCGCCGGAAGATCGTGGCGCTGCTTCTCGTGCCGCTGGTGTCCCTGACCGCCCTGTGGGGCTTCACGACGGTGCTGACGGCGCGCCATGTGACGCGGCTCGTGCACGCCTCGCACATCGCGGAGAAGATCGCCCAGCCCACCGAGGGCGCCGTCCGCGCCCTCCAGCGGGAACGCCGCCAGACCCTCGTCTATCTCGCCGACCCGCGCGCCTCCGACGCCCGCATGGCCCTGAGCCGCACCAGGTCCGCCACCGACGACGCCCTCGTCGAGATCCGGCACAACGCCAAGGATCCCGGCGTCCGCGACGCGCTGGACGCCAAGGACAGCGAACGCCTCACCGCGGTCCTGGACGCCTTCGGCGGCATCGGGCCCCTGCGCCGCAGCGTCGAGGCGGGCACGGTCACCCGCGTCCAGGCCTTCGACCTCTACAACCACGTCGTCGACCCCTGCTTCGCGCTGCTGTCGAGCCGGGACGGCATCGACGACGTGGACGTGGACCAGCAGGCCCGCTCCCTGGTCAACGTCGCGCGCGCCCGTGAACTCCTCTCCCGCGAGGACGCGTTGCTCGGCTCCGCCCTCGTCGTCGGGACCCTCTCCCGCAACGAGATCCGCCAGGTCTCCGACCTCGTCGCCCAGCGCACCCTGCTGTACGACATCAGCCTGCCGCTGCTCCCGGCGCCGGAACGCGAACGGTACGAGCGCTTCTGGAACGACGCCTCCACCGCCCCGCTCCGCACGGCCGAGGACGCAGTCGAGGCCTCCGGACCCGGCGCACCGCGCGGTCTCGGCGCCGAGAACTGGGATGCCACCGCGGCCAACGTCCTCGACGATCTGAGCGCGCTCGACGACCAGGCCGGCGACCGCTACCGCGACCGCGTCCACCCCCTCGCCCTCGGCATCATCGTCCAGGCGGCCGTCGCCGGCGTCCTCGGCCTGGTCGCCCTCCTGCTCTCCGTCATCCTGTCCGTACGCATCGGCCGCCGCCTCGTACGCGACCTGCGGCAGCTGCGCCGCGAGGCACACGAGGCCTCCGGTGTCCGGCTGCCCGGCGTGATGCGGCGGCTGGCCACGGGCGAGCAGATCGACGTGGAGACCGAGGCCCCGCGCCTGGAGTACGACAAGAACGAGATCGGCGAGGTCGGCCAGGCCCTCAACACCCTGCAGCGCGCCGCCGTCGAGGCCGCCGTCAAGCAGGCCGAGCTGCGCGCCGGGGTCTCCGAGGTCTTCGTGAACCTCGCCCGGCGCAGCCAGGTGCTGCTGCACAAGCAGCTCACCCTGCTCGACACCATGGAGCGCCGGACCGAGAACACCGACGAACTCGCCGACCTGTTCCGGCTCGACCACCTCACCACGCGCATGCGCCGGCACGCCGAGGGCCTGGTCATCCTGTCCGGTGCCGCCCCCTCGCGGCAGTGGCGCAAGCCCGTCCAGCTCATGGACGTCGTCCGGGCCGCCGTCGCCGAGGTCGAGGACTACGAGCGCATCGAGGTCCGCCGACTGCCCCGCACCGCCGTCACCGGCCCGGCCGTCGCCGACCTCACCCACCTCGTGGCCGAACTGCTGGAGAACGCCACCATGTTCTCGCCGCCGCACACCGCGGTCCAGATCCTCGGTGAGCGCGTCGCCAACGGCTTCACGCTGGAGATCCACGACCGCGGCCTCGGCATGCCCGCCGAGACACTGCTGGACGCCAACCTGCGGCTCGCCGAGACACCGGAGTTCGAACTCTCCGACACCGACCGGCTCGGCCTGTTCGTGGTCAGCCGCCTCGCCCAGCGCCAGCGCGTGCGGGTGTCGTTGCAGCCGTCCCCCTACGGCGGCACCACGGCCGTCGTCTTCATCCCCGACACGCTGCTGACGGACGACATCCCCGACACCAACGGCGTCGGCTTCCGCCTCGACCGGGACCGGCCCGCCAGGACCGCAGGACCGGGGGAGCGCCGCAGGGACTCCCTGTCCCAGTCCGCCGGCCCCCGACCCGGTCTGCCGGCCTCGCTCCTCGACGGCCCCGTCGAACTGGACACGGCCGTCGACCTGGACGCGCTCGACGACTTCCCGGGCGCGCTCTCCGACGAGGACAGCGAACGCGGCACCCTCTTCCGCCCCCAGCGCTCCCTCGCCCGCGCGGAGGACGAGCATCAGCCGCCCCCCGGTTCCTCGGGCCCCGCCGGACGGCCGGACAGCCACGAGCGACCGGGCCCGCCCGCGCTGCCCCGTCGCCGGCCGCCCAAGCTGGTCAGCTCCCATGGCAGGCCCGTCACCGAGAACCGCCCCCGCCGCGACGAGACCGACGAGGCCTCCCCGGTCGGCTCGCGACCCGAACCGGGCACGTTGATGCCGCTGCCCATCCGCCGCCGGAACGCGACGACCACGGGCCCCGGCAGCCGCCCGGCCTCCCGCCTCGACGCGCACACGGCATCCGTGGCGAGCGATCCGGTTCCGGGCGAGCCGAGCGATCCGCGGGTGCCCGGGGAGCCGTCCGAGCCCGCCGCGCTCCCGAGGCGTATCCGCGACAGCGCGAGCGCTCCCGGTGGCCACGACCCGGCCGACACCGACAGCGCCCCGGCCAACGGCAGCAGCGCGGGCGGCGACACACCCGAAACCGGCGACACCGGAACGGCCCCGCTGCCCCGGCGCGTACGCCAGGCCAACCTGGCCCCCCAGCTGCGGCATGCACCCGAGCAGCGCCCCGAACCGGAGGGGCTGCCCGAGGACCGCGATGCCGACGAGGTCCGCAGCCGCATGTCCGCGCTCCAGCGCGGCTGGCAGCGCGGCCGTGAAGAGAACGCCGCGGGCGACGGAGCCCGGAACGGCACAGCACAAGGAACGAACGAGGGGGACGGTCGATGACCGCACCGAAGGCGACCGGCCACAGCACGACGAACCAGGGTGAGCTCAACTGGCTCCTGGACGACCTCGTGGAACGCGTCGCCAGCATCCGCAAGGCCGTCGTGCTCTCCAACGACGGCCTGTCCATGGGGGTGTCCAAGGATCTGACCAGGGAGGACAGCGAGCACCTCTCGGCCGTCGCCTCCGGCTTCCACAGCCTGGCCAAGGGCGTGGGCCGTCACTTCGAGGCGGGCAGCGTCCGCCAGACGGTCGTCGAGCTCGACGACGCCTTCCTGTTCGTGACGGCCGCCGGCGACGGCAGCTGCCTCGCCGTCCTCGCGGACGCGGACTCGGACGTCGGCCAGATCGCGTACGAGATGACGCTCCTCGTCAAGCGGGTCGGCGCGCATCTGCGGTCCGCACCGCGCGCCGATCTGCCCGCGGGCGGGTAGTTCGACGACATGAACGGAGCCGACCGGGAGGCAGGCCAATGGTTCGACGATGACGCCGGACCGGTCGTCCGTCCGTACGCCATGACGCGGGGCCGCACCACCACAGCGGCCCCGCAGCGCCTCGACCTGATCGCGGTAGTCGTCACTGAACCCCACGCCGACGACCCCGACCACACCCTGGCCCCGGAACATCTGGACATCGTCGACCTCTGCAGCACTGCCCCGCAGACGATCGCCGAACTCGCCGTGGAACTCGATCTCCCCATCGGCGTGGTACGCGTCCTCGTCGGGGACCTGGTGCACCAGGAACTCGTTCACATCACGCGCCCCGTGGCACCGGCGGAGCTGCCGGACGAGAGTATTCTGCGCGACGTGATCAACGGCCTCCGGGCGCTGTGACCGGCGCGGAATCGGAGTACTGACGTGACAGGCTGGCAGTTCTGGGTCGACCGAGGCGGCACCTTCACCGACATCGTCGCGCGACGCCCGGACGGCAGTCTGCTCACGCACAAACTGCTGTCCGACAACCCCCGTTACGCCGACGCGGCCGTCGCCGGCGTAACGGAACTCCTCGACGGCTCCACGGAGCCCGTCGACGCCGTCCGCATGGGCACGACGGTCGCCACCAACGCCCTCCTGGAGCGCACGGGCGAGCGCACCCTCCTGGTCCTCACCCGGGGCTTCCGCGACGCCCTGCGCATCGCCTACCAGAACCGCCCCCACATCTTCGCCCGCCGCATCGACCTGCCCGAGCCGCTCTACGAGCGGGTCGTCGAGGCCGACGAGCGGATCGCGGCCGACGGCACCGTCCTGCGCACCCCCGACCTGGACGCCCTGCGCGGCCCGCTCCAGGAGGCGTACGAGGACGGCATCCGCGCCGTCGCCGTCGTCTGCATGCACAGCCATCTCCACCCGGCTCACGAACAGGCCATCGGCGAGCTGGCCGCGGACGTCGGCTTCCCGCAGATCTCGCTGTCCAGCGAGGTGAGCCCGCTGATGAAACTCGTCCCGCGCGGGGACACCACGGTCGTCGACGCCTACCTGTCGCCCGTTCTGCGCCGCTACGTCGAGCACGTCGCCGACGAATTCCAGGGCGTGCGGCTCATGTTCATGCAGTCCAACGGCGGACTCACCGAGGCCGGCCAGTTCCGCGGCAAGGACGCCATCCTGTCCGGACCGGCGGGCGGCATCGTCGGCATGGCCCGGATGTCGCAGCTCGCCGGCTTCGACCGCGTCATCGGCTTCGACATGGGCGGCACCTCCACCGACGTCTCGCACTTCGCCGGTGCCTACGAGCGCGTCTTCACCACGCAGATCGCCGGCGTCCGGCTGCGCGCCCCCATGCTCGACATCCACACCGTCGCCGCGGGAGGCGGCTCGGTGCTCCACTTCGACGGCGCCCGCTACCGCGTCGGACCTGACTCGGCGGGCGCGGACCCGGGCCCCGCCTGCTACCGCGCGGGCGGCCCGCTCGCCGTCACCGACGCCAACGTGATGCTCGGCCGCATCCAACCCACGCACTTCCCACAGGTGTTCGGCCCCGACGGCGACCAGCCCCTGGACGACACGCTCGTCCGCGAGCGCTTCACCGACCTCGCCCGCGAGATCCGCGAGAGCACCGGCGACGACCGCACCCCGGAGCAGGTCGCCGAGGGCTACCTCCAGATCGCCGTCGCCAACATCGCCAACGCGGTGAAGCACATCTCGGTCCAGAAGGGCCACGACGTCACGCGCTACGCCCTGACCACCTTCGGCGGCGCGGGCGGCCAGCACGCGTGCCGGGTCGCCGACGCGCTCGGCATCCGCACCGTCCTGGTACCGCCCATGGCCGGCGTCCTCTCCGCGCTCGGCATCGGGCTCGCCGACACCACCGCCATGCGCGAGCAGTCCGTCGAGGCCCCCTTGGAGGCCGACGCCATGCCGGGCGTCCGGGAGACGGCCGACGACCTGGAACGCGCGGCCCGCGCCGAACTCCTCGCCGAGGACGTGCCGGAGGACCGCGTCGAGGTCGCCCGCCGCGCCCAGCTCCGCTACGACGGCACCGACACCACCCTCACCGTCGACCTGACCGAACCCGAAACCATGCGGCGGGACTTCGAAGAACGTCATCGCGCCACGTACTCCTTCACGCTCGACCGCCCGATCGTCGTCGAAGCCCTCTCCGTCGAAGCCACCGGCATCACCGCACCCCCCGATCTCTCCGCCCTCGCCCCGTACGAGGGCCGCACCGCCGCGCCCGAGACCGTCCGGCTGCACACCGGCGGTGCCTGGCACGACGTACCCCTCCACCGCCGCGAGGACCTGCCTCCCGGCGAGAGAGTCACCGGCCCTGCGATCATCACCGAGGCCAGTGCCACGACCGTCGTCGACGACGGCTGGCGGGCCGCGGCGACCGACGACGGGCATCTGGTCATGGAACGCGCGGCGATTACGGAGAGTTCCGAACTCGACACAAGAGTCGACCCCGTTCTGCTGGAGGTCTTCAACAACCTCTTCATGTCCATCGCCGAACAGATGGGCGCCCGGCTGGAGTCCACCGCCCAGTCCGTCAACATCAAGGAGCGCCTGGACTTCTCCTGCGCCCTGTTCGACCCGGACGGAAACCTCGTGGCCAACGCCCCGCACATCCCCGTCCACCTGGGTTCCATGGGCACCAGCGTCAAGGAGGTCATCCGTCGCCGCGGCGAAGCGATGCGGCCGGGGGACACCTACGCCGTCAATGACCCGTACCACGGCGGTACCCACCTGCCCGACGTCACCGTGATCACCCCCGTGTTCGGCACGGACGGTGACCGCGTCCTGTTCCACGTCGCCTCCCGGGGCCACCACGCCGAGATCGGCGGCATCGCCCCGGGCTCCATGCCGGCCGACAGCAGCACCATCGAGGAGGAGGGCGTCCTCTTCGACAACTGGCTGCTCGCCGAGAACGGCCGCTTCCGCGAGGAGGAGACCCTGCGCCTGCTCACCGAGGCGCCGTACCCCTCGCGCAACCCGCGGACCAACCTCGCCGACCTGCGCGCCCAGATCGCCGCCAACCACAAGGGCGTCGAGGAAGTCGGCCGGATGATCGAGAACTTCGGGCTCGACGTCGTCCAGGCCTACATGCGGCACGTCCAGGACAACGCCGAGGAAGCCGTCCGCCGCGTCGTCGACTCCCTCGACGACGGCGAGTACGCCTACGAGACCGACGCGGGCGCGACCATCCGCGTGCGCGTGCGCGTGGACCGCGACAACCGCCGCGCGACCATCGACTTCACCGGTACGTCCGCGCAGCTCGCCACCAACTTCAACGCCCCCTTCGCGGTCGTCAACGCGGCCTGCCTGTACGTCTTCCGCACCCTGGTAGCCGACGACATCCCGCTCAACGACGGCTGTCTGCGCCCCCTGGACATCATCGTGCCGCCCGCCTCCATGCTCGCCCCCGAGCCGCCGGCCGCCGTCGTCGCGGGCAACGTCGAGACCTCCCAGGCCATCACCGGCGCCCTCTACGCGGCGCTGGGCGTCCAGGCCGAGGGCTCCGGGACGATGAACAACGTCACCTTCGGAAACGAACGCCACCAGTACTACGAGACCGTCGCCTCCGGATCCGGCGCGGGCGACGGCTTCCCCGGTGCGAGCGTCGTTCAGACCCACATGACCAACTCCCGGCTCACCGACCCCGAAGTCCTGGAGTGGCGACTCCCCGTGCGGCTCGACGAGTTCGCGGTCCGGCGGGGGAGCGGCGGCGCCGGACGGTGGCCGGGCGGCGATGGCGCCGTGCGCCGCCTGCGGTTCCTGGAGCCCATGACCGTCTCCACCCTGTCCCAGCACCGCCGGGTCCCGCCCTACGGCATGGCGGGCGGCGCCCCCGGCGCGCTCGGCGCCAACCGGGTCGAGCGGGCCGACGGCTCCGTCACCGAACTCGCCGGAAGCGACTCGGCGGACGTCGGCCCCGGCGACGTACTCGTCATCGAGACCCCCGGTGGCGGCGGCTACGGCCCGCCGGCACCCGACCCCGATCAAGCAGGAGAAGAGACCGATGACCTTCGGGCGCTCTGAGCGCGGCAAGCCCCCGGTCGAACCCGTCACCTTCAAGATCCTGGTGGCCGGCGGCTTCGGCGTGGGCAAGACCACCCTCGTCGGCGCGGTGAGTGAGATCAGACCGCTGCGCACCGAGGAGATGCTCACCGAGGCGGGACGCCCGGTGGACGACGTGCGGGGCGTGGAGGGCAAGCACACCACCACCGTGGCCATGGACTTCGGCCGTATCACCCTGCGCGAGGACCTGGTGCTCTACCTCTTCGGCACGCCCGGGCAGGAGCGGTTCTGGTTCATGTGGGACGAGCTGGCCGAGGGTGCGCTCGGCGCCGTCGTCCTCGCGGACACGCGCCGGCTGGAGGACTGTTTCGCCGCCGTCGACTACTTCGAGCGGCGCTCCATCCCCTTCGTCATGGGCGTCAACTGCTTCGAGGGAGCCGACCGCTACCCGGCCGAGACCGTCCGCCAGGCCCTCGACCTCGACCCGGACGTGCCGCTCGTGCTGTGCGACGCCCGGGACCGCGAGTCGGTCAAGGAGGTGCTCATCGGGGTCGTCCAGCACGCGATGACGTCCGCCGCGCGGCGCCGCGCGGCAGTGGCCACCTGACACCGGCGTACGGCTGACCTTCCCGTACGGCTGACAACCGCGTACGGCCCGTCCCCCTTCCCGACCGGGGTACGGGCCGCAGCGCGCGCCACGCGCCCACGCGCGCGTGCGGCCCCTCATGCGCAGACGCGTGTGAAGTCACCGCACGCGCGCGTGCCTAGCTCTCGCCCTCTCCCATCCAGCCGAAGCTCTTCTCCACGGCCTTGCGCCAGTTCTGGTACTCCCGGTCGCGCACCGACGCCTCCATCGCGGGCGTCCACTCCGCGTCCTTCTGCCAGTGCGACTTCAGCTCGTCGAGGCCGTTCCACACGCCCGTCGCGAGACCGGCCGCGTACGCGGCGCCCAGACAGGTCGTCTCGGAGACCCTGGGCCGGATCACCGGCACCCCGAGCACATCGGCCTGGTGCTGCATGAGCAGGTTGTTCTTCGTCATGCCGCCGTCCACCTTCAGGGTGGTGATCCGTACCCCGGAGTCCTGGTACATGGCGTCGACGACCTCCCGCGTCTGCCAGCTCGTCGCCTCCAGCACCGCGCGCGCGAGGTGCGCCTTGGTGACGTACCGGGTCAGGCCGGTGACGACCCCGCGCGCGTCCGAGCGCCAGTAGGGCGCGAACAGGCCGGAGAAGGCGGGCACGATGTAGGCGCCGCCGTTGTCCTCGACGCTCGCCGCCAGGGTCTCGATCTCGTCCGCCGCACGGATGATGCCGAGCTGATCGCGGAACCACTGCACCAGGGCACCCGTGATCGCGATCGAGCCCTCCAGGCAGTAGACCGGCGCCTCACTGCCGATCTTGTAGCCCATCGTCGTCAGCAGCCCGCTCTTGGACGGGACGGGCTGGTTGCCGGTGTTGAGGAGCAGGAAACTGCCCGTGCCGTACGTGTTCTTGGCCGTCCCGACGTCGTAGCAGGCCTGCCCGAACACCGCCGCCTGCTGGTCGCCCAGCGCCGACGCGACCGGCATACCTGCGAGTTGGCCGACGGCCGTCCCGTAGACCTCGGCGGACGATCTGATCTCGGGGAGGACCGCCTCGGGGATGTTCATCGCGGAGAGGATCGACGCGTCCCACTGGAGGGTGCTGAGGTTCATCAGCATGGTGCGCCCGGCGTTCGTCACGTCGGTGACGTGCCGGCCGCCCTCGGTGCCGCCCGTGAGGTTCCAGATCAGCCAGGAGTCGATGGTTCCGAACGCGATCTCACCCCGCTCGGCGCGCTCCCGGAGCCCCGGCACGTTGTCGAGCAGCCAGGCCGCCTTGGGCCCGGAGAAGTAGCTGGCCAGCGGTAGGCCGGTCTGGTCGCGGAAGCGGTCCTGCCCGTCGCTGCCGCCGAGTTCGGTGCACAGGGCCGCGGTGCGGGTGTCCTGCCAGACGATCGCGTTGTGCACGGGTCTGCCCGTCGCGCGGTCCCACAGGACGGTCGTCTCGCGCTGGTTGGTGATGCCCAGCGCGCTCAACTGGTCGGCACGCAGCCCGGCCTTGGCGAGGGCGCCGGCGACCACCGCCTGGACTTTGGACCAGATCTCGGTGGCGTCGTGCTCCACCCAGCCGGGCCTGGGGAAGATCTGGCGGTGCTCGCGCTGGTCGACGGCGACGATCGCGCCACCGTGGTCGAAGATGATGCAGCGGCTGGAGGTGGTGCCCTGGTCGATGGCGGCGACGTACTTCTCGGCGGTGTCCGTCATGGCTACCCCTTGGTGGCTGGATCAGAAGGCTGCGTTGTAGACGAGGCCCGCGAGCGCCCCGCCGACCAGCGGACCCACGACCGGGATCCAGGCGTAACTCCAGTCGGACGTGCCCTTGTTCGGAATCGGCAGGAAGGTGTGCACGATGCGCGGGCCGAGGTCGCGCGCCGGGTTGATCGCGTAGCCCGTGGGCCCGCCGAGGGACAGCCCGATGCCGACGACGAGCAACGACACGGCCAGCACGGTGGTGCCGGACTCGCCGAGCCCCTTGGTCAGCCCGAAGGCGAGGAGGGGCAGTACGAGCGCGGCCGTGGCGATGATCTCCGTGATGAGGTTGGCGACCGGGTTCCGGATCTCCGGGATGGTGGAGAAGATCCCGAGGGTGGGCGTCGGCTCCTCCGTGGAGCCCTCTTCGCGCACGTTCGCCTGGAACTGGGCGAGATAGACGAGGTAGGCGAGCACGGCGCCGAGCATCGCGCCGACCATCTGGCCCAGCAGGTACACCCAGACCTTGTCCCACTTGCCCGTGTCGACGGCGATGCCGATGGTGACGGCGGGATTGAGGTGCGCGCCGGAGAGGGGAGCGGCGGTGTACGCCCCCGCCAGCACGCCGAATCCCCAGCCGAAGGCGATCACGATCCAGCCCGAGGCCCGGGCCTTTGAGTATCTGAGGGTGACCGCGGCGCAGACACCGGCACCGAAGAGGATCAGGATCGCGGTGCCGATGATCTCGCCGACGAATATGTCTCCGTTGCTCATGGCGGCTCCTATGCGATGGCCCCGGGGGCCGGCCCCGGTCGTCCGTGCAGGAACGGTTTCCTTGGCGACGTCGGCCGAGGGCAGGGAGAGTGCAGCGCCCTGATCGGCGTCCGTCACGAGCGTGCCGTCGCAGCCGAATCGCCCGTGGGAGAACGGGCCATGGCGCAGAAGAGGCCCGCGGCTCAGTGCTGGAGTGCCTGGATCGCGCGGAGAGAGTGCGGCGATGTCGACCGACACCGGGAAGTGTTCACCGGCGCCCTGGGAGCGTCAAGGTCGTGGACGGCAACGGTCACAGCGACTCGGGCGTGGCTGCCAGGAACCCGCAACTCCGTTATGTCGCCGTGCTCCTCAGCCGCGAGGCTCCGTCCTGGTGTACGGCGCCCGGGCCGGCGTGCACGCCGCGCCCCGCCGGATCTCGTGGCCCGGCAGGCCGGCGCGGCCGAGCACCCAGCTCGCACCGCTCAGGGACTGTACGGCGGGACGATGTCGAGCGTCACCTCGCACGGCGACCGGCCCGCCGCGCGGACCGCGTCGTGCAGCGGACCGAGGCCGCCGAGATCGGCGAGCGTGCCGGCGAACACGTTCACGTGCAGCGGCAGCATCCGTTCCCTGCGGACGGCCGAGCCGAACGCCAACACGGCCACCCGGCTGTCGACTTCGGGATCGCGGCACGCCTCGGCCAGCACGTCGCCGGTCTCCGGGCGGGCCAGGACCTCCAGCGCCGTGACCGCGCCGGTGGCCAGACTGACCACCGGCTGAAAGGCGAAGCGGAGACTGTCCGACCAAGAAGCCACGGCAGCATGATGACGCCGCACGCGCCCGCCCGGGCCCAGTTCATGACACGTTCACGCGTGATTCCGCGGATCCCCGGTGCCGGCGCGCACAAGTGCTTCCCCCGCACGCTCCCCTCCTGATAGATGCAGGGGACATGACACGACTCTCCCGTGCCGCGCGCGGTCTCGTCACCGCCGTCGCCGCCCTGCTGACCGTGACCGCCGCCTCCACCACCGCCAGGGCGACACCCGAACCGAAGGCGCCGAAGGACTTCGTGGCCCTGAGCACCGTGGACCCCACGATCGTCCAGGAGATGCGCTACTTCACCCCGCACAACTTCGTCGGCGAGCGGGTCGACGGCTATGAGCAGCCGATCTGCATCCTCACCCGCCCCGCCGCCGAGGCGCTCCAACAGGCCCAGAAGAGCCTGCTGCGCCAGGGCTACACCCTCAAGGTGTACGACTGCTACCGGCCGCAGCGCGCCGTCGACCACTTCGTCCGCTGGGCCGAGGACCTCAACGACCAGGCAATGAAGGGCGAGTTCTACCCGAACGTCGACAAGACCCGGCTCTTCGCCGACGGCTACATCGCGGAGAAGTCAGGACACAGCCGCGGCTCCACCATGGACCTGACGATCGCCAAGCTCCCGGCGCGCCCCACCCACCCCTACGTCCCCGGTCAGACCCTCGTGCCCTGCTACGCGCCCAAGGACCAGCGTTTCCCGGACAACTCCGTCGACATGGGCACCGGCTTCGACTGCTTCGACACGCTCGCCCACACCCTGGACCCGCGCATCCAGGGTGAGCAGCGCGCCAACCGGCTCCTGCTCAAGAGCACCCTGGAGAACCTCGGCTTCGTGAACCTTGCCGAGGAGTGGTGGCACTACACCTACAAGCCCGAGTCCTACCCGAACACGTACTTCGACTTCCCCGTCTCCCGGAAGTCACTGACCGCAGCCCGGTGACGCGGCCGCGCGCGGGTTGGCGGTCGGAAGAAGGCGGTCTCTGATCGGATACAGTCCGCGCGTGTCCGAAACCAAGCGGCAAGTCGTCAACTCCGTGCCGAACTCGCACTGTTCGAGCTGTGGATCGCCCTACGGCGCGGACATCTCCGGCTGGCCCCGCATCTGCCCGGCCTGCGAGGCCGTCGCCTACCGCAACCCGCTGCCGGTCGCGGTCGCCCTCCAGCCCGTGTACGACACCCAGGGCACCGCCCTGGTCGTCATCACTCGGACCGTCGAGCCCGCGCGCGGGGCAACGGCCCTCCCCGGCGGCTACGTCGACGACCGCGAGGACTGGCGGCAGGCCGTCGTCCGCGAGCTCAGGGAGGAGACGGGCATCGACGTGGCCGCCCGGGACGTCCGGCTCGCCGACGCGATGAGCTCACCGGACGGACACCTGCTGCTCTTCGGGCTGCTCCCGGAACGCCCCGCCGACAGCCTGCCGCCGTCGGCCGCCACCGACGAGACCGAGGGCTGGCACCTGCTGCGCAGGCCCGAGGAACTGGCCTTCCCACTGCACACGCTGGCCACGCGCGCGTGGTTCGAGGGCCGCTACGTCTGAGGCGAGGGCTCAGCCGAGGCCCCGTACTCGCACCGGACAGGGCGGCTCGCTCACGCCCTCCTCGCTCTCCCGGCCGACGACCACCCGCCGGCCCTCCCAGCGGGCGACGTACCGCTCGATCTCCGGCTCGCCCCACCCGTCCCCCGCATCCGGCACGACGAGCCCGCCCCCGGTGCGGCCACGCGCCGGCGCCCACACCTCCAACTCGAGCCCGCCGTCGTCGCTGCGTACCGGAACCACCGCACCCGCGCGCGCGAGCACCGGTATCCGCGACCGCGGGGCGTCGACCAGAACCTGCCCCGGCCCCTCGTACGCCTGCTCCGTGACCGTGTCGTACCAGCGCCCGCGGGGCAGCTGCACCGCACGCCGGTCCGCCCCCGGATCGAGCACCGGTGCCACCAGGAAGCAGTCGCCCAGCAAGAACGCGTCCTCGCAGTCACGCAGCGCCCGGTCCTCCGGCGCGCCCCACCACAGCGGCCGCACATAGGGCGCGCCGGTACGCCGGGCCAGATGCGCCAGCGTCATGAAGTACGGCAGCAGCCGCCGGCGTTCGACGAGCGCCGCGCGCGCGTGCTCCAGCACGTCGGGGCCGAACTCCCACGGCTCCCTGCGCCCCGCCCGCAGACTCGCGTGCGTCCGGAACAGCGGCAGGTACGCGCCCAGCTGGAACCACCGCAGGAACAGCTCCGGCGACGGACTCCCGTCGAAGCCGCCGATGTCCGGGCCCGAGTACGGCACCCCGCACAGCCCGAGCCCCAGTACCAGGGACAGGGACGCCCGCAGCCCCGGCCAGCCCGTGGCCACGTCGCCCGACCACGTGCCGCCGTAACGCTGGATGCCCGCCCAGCCGGAGCGGGAGAACAGGAACGGGCGCTCCTGGGGCGCGCGTTCGCGCAGCCCCTCGTAGCCCGCCCTGGCCATGCAGAGGGCGTACACGTTGTGCGCCTCCCTGTGATCGCCGCCGCGCCCCTCCAGGGAGTGCCGGGCCGAACGCGGCAACGTCGACTCACCGAAGGCGTGGAACGACGTCGGCTCGTTCATGTCGTGCCAGAAACCCGCGAAGCCCTGTTCCAGCCGCTCCTCGTAGAGCGCGCCCCACCACGCGCGCACGCGCGGGTGCGTGAAGTCCGGATAGACCGACTCCCCGGGCCACACCACACCCCGCACCGGCTCCCCGGCGGCGTCCCGCACGAAGGCGTCCACGGCCGACCCGCTGTCGTACACGGCGTTGCCGGGTGCGGCCTTCACGGCCGGATCGACGATCGACACCAGCCGGATCCCGTCCCGCCGCAGCTCCTCGGCGAGGACCGGCAGCTTCGGGAAGCGCTCCTGGTCGACGGTGAACACCTGGTGCGCGTCGTAGTGGTCGATGTCCAGATGGACGGCGTCCAGAGGCAGTCCGCGCTCCTGATAACCGGCGACGATCCGCCGCACCTCCTGCTCGCTGCCGAACCCCCAGCGGGCGTGATGATGTCCGAGCGCCCACGCGGGCGGCAGCGCCGGCGCCCCGGTCAGCGACGCCCAGGCGTGCAGCACGCGCGCGGGTGTCCCCACCACGACCCAGCAGCGCAGCGGACCGCCGTCCATCCGCAGCTCACACCGCCCGGCCCGGTCATGACCGGACCCGGCACCCTCCTCGCCCTCCCGGAGCGTCACCGTCCCGTCCCACGAAGTGTCATGGAACATCAGGTGCGCCCCGGCGTCGGCCACCACGAACTGGACCGGCATCGTCAGATACAGCGGATCGTCACCCCGACCGAAGGCATGCCCCGGGTCGGTGTTCCACAGCCGGTACGACCCGTCGCGCAGCCGGAGCCCCGACGCGCGGCCGCCCAGCCCGAAGAACCGCGCGTCGGCGGCCACCTCCGACCGCTGCATCCAACGCGCCGTGCCGCCGGCCACCGGCTCCCACCACCGGGGCGGCAGATCCCGGCGCAGCGTCACACCCCCGGGCGTGCACACCTCGACCGCACCGTGCCGGGAGACCACGATCGTCACCCGCTCCGCCACGACCCGCCAGCCGCCGTCCTTGTCCGGCTCCAGCACCACGCGCGGGTCCGGCTCGGGACAACGCCCCGCGAGCGCGTACGACGGCTCGGGACCAGCCCCGTCCCACCCCCAGAAGACCGCCCCGGTCACCGTCACGGTGATCCGCAGCTCCGAACGGCCGAACCGGATCACACCGCCCCCGGGTCCGGGCTCCGCGTCCTGGACCAACCCGGGCACGCGCGCGCGTTCGGCCCCGCGCGGAGGCAGCCCGACCGCGTCCGAACGCCGCCTGCGCCACGCCGCGCGCAGCGTACGCAACCCCTGGGCCGCCCGCGCCGAACCAACCACCTTCACCGAACGCACCAGGTCACGACCCTCCATACCGCTCACCCTGCCACCGACCACTCCACGCGCGCGTGTCGTTCAACTGCCGTTCACCCATGCCAGGACCACATCTTCCCGACGCGGACTGTGTGGGGCGCACCCTGGTGCAGAAGTCGATCACATGGCATCGTCCGTGTCAGCCGCGTCACGCGCACACCCCCAGCCCGTGCGCGAGCGACGCACACAACGCGCACAGTCCGGGAGCCGCCGCATGTCGACCGCGAACCCGCTGCCCCTGTGGCAGCCAGATCCGGAACGGATCGCCCAGGCACGCATCACCGAGTTCCAGGCCTGGGCCGCCGAGCATCACGGCGCACCCGCCGAGGGCGGCTATCCGGCGCTGCACCGCTGGTCCGTGGACCACCTGGAAGACTTCTGGACGGCCATCACCCAGTGGTTCGACGTCCAGTTCTCGACGCCCTACGCGCGCGTGCTCGGCGATCGCTCCATGCCCGGCGCCCAGTGGTTCACCGGGGCGACCCTGAACTATGCCGAGCACGCCCTGCGCGCCGCGTCCACGCGCGCGGGCGAGCCGGCCCTCCTGTACGTCGACGAGACCCACGAGCCGCGCCCGGTCACCTGGGCCGAGCTGCGCCGGCAGGTGGGCTCCCTCGCCGCCGAACTACGCGCCCTCGGCGTCCGCCCCGGCGACCGCGTCAGCGGCTACCTCCCGAACATCCCGCAGGCCGTCGTCGCCCTCCTGGCCACGGCCGCCGTCGGCGCCGTCTGGACCTCCTGCGCCCCCGACTTCGGCGCCCGCAGCGTCCTCGACCGCTTCCAACAGGTCGAACCCGTCGTCCTGTTCACCGTCGACGGCTACCGCTACGGCGGCAAGGAGCACGACCGGCGCGACACCGTGGCCGAACTGCGCCGCGAACTGCCCACCCTGCGCGCCGTCGTCCACATCCCCCTCCTTGGCACCGAGGCACCCGAAGGGGCACTGGAGTGGTCGGCCCTGACGTCGGCCGACACGGAACCCGTCTTCGAGCAGGTCCCGTTCGACCACCCCCTGTGGGTGCTCTACTCCTCCGGCACGACCGGTCTGCCCAAGGCCATCGTCCAGTCCCAGGGCGGCATCCTGGTCGAGCACCTCAAGCAGCTCGGCCTGCACAGCGACCTGGGCCCCGAGGACCGCTTCTTCTGGTACACCTCGACCGGCTGGATGATGTGGAACTTCCTCGTCTCCGGCCTCCTCACCGGCACGACGATCGTCCTGTACGACGGCAGCCCCGGCTATCCGGACACCGGAGCCCAGTGGCGCGTCGCCGAACGCACCGGAGCCACCTTCTACGGCACCTCCGCGGCGTACGTCATGGCCTGCCGGAAGGCGGGCGTGCACCCCTCACGCGACTTCGACCTGTCCTCGGTGAAGTGCGTCGCCACCACCGGCTCGCCCCTGCCGCCCGACGGGTTCCGCTGGCTGCACGACGAGGTCCGCGACGACCTGTGGATCGCCTCCGTCAGCGGCGGCACGGACGTCTGCTCCTGCTTCGCCGGCGCCGTCCCCACGCTCCCGGTGTACACGGGCGAGCTCCAGGCCCCCAGCCTGGGCACCGACCTCCAGTCCTGGGACCTGAGCGGCAGACCCCTCGTCGACGAGGTGGGCGAGCTGGTGGTCACCAACCCCATGCCGTCGATGCCGATCTACTTCTGGAACGACCCCGACGGCGGCCGCTACCACGACAGCTACTTCGACACCTATCCCGGCGTCTGGCGCCACGGCGACTGGATCACCGTCACCTCGCGGGGCTCCGTGATCATCCACGGCCGCTCCGACTCCACGCTCAACCGCCAGGGCGTCCGCATGGGTTCGGCCGACATCTACGAGGTCGTCGAACGCCTCCCCGAGATCAAGGAATCCCTGGTCATCGGCATCGAGCAGGCCGACGGCGGCTACTGGATGCCGCTGTTCGTGCACCTGACCCCCGGCGCCGTCCTCGACGAGGCCCTCCTGACCCGGGTCAAGCAGGCCATCCGCGAGCAGCTCTCGCCCCGCCACGTCCCCGACGAGATCATCGAAGTCCCCGGCGTCCCCCACACCCTCACCGGCAAGCGCATCGAGGTCCCGGTCAAGCGCCTCCTCCAGGGCACGCCGCTCGAGAAGGCCGTCAACCCGGGCTCCATCGACAACCTGGACCTGCTGGACTTCTACGAGGACCTGGCCCGCAAACGCGCCTGACCTCGCCAGCAACCAGCCCGAAGCCCTCGCCGCTCGTCGCGCGAGGGCTTCGGACGGTCACGTTGTCAGTGCCGTCGATTACGGTGAGTGAGCATTGATCGACCGTGCACAGGGGGAAACATGGCGCACACCGACCACCTGACGCTGCGACGCTTCCTGCGCCGCGAAATCGTCGGCACCATCGGCCTGCTGACCGACGAGCAGGACTTCCAGGCCATGCGGCGCTACCGCAGCTTCGCCTTCGACGACCACACCACCTATCTCCAACAAGTGGAGGCGCTCCTACGGACCCGCGCCGCACAGGGCAGCCACACCACACTGGCCCTGTTCGACCCGGAGGAGTACGCCGAGTTCTGCGCGGAAACCGGCCTCGACCCCGACGTCCCCACGAGCCGCACCCGCTTCACCGCCGAACTCGCGGCCATGGGAGCCACCGTCCCCTACGACGGCCAGGACATCGCCGACCTGGTCCCCGCACTCATTGACGAGGCCGTCCGGCAGGCCACCTGGGCCTGCGCCGGCAGCCTGCTCGCAGCACTCGGTTCCTGCGCCATCTGCGGCGAGGACATCGGCCGCGCCGCCATCAACCGTGCCTCCGACCTCGTCCTGCGCATCCTCGACACGGCGCCGCCCGGCGACCGGCACCTCGTCTGCAGCGTCTCGGCGACACCCGAAGCCCTCGTCTCCGTCCTCCACGCCGACCGGGAGATCGAGGGGACCACGCCGCTCGACGAGACCGAGATCCTCGAATTCACGACCGTCCTGGCCATGGGTATCGCCACCGGCGGCCCCGGCGGACTCGTCATGCGCACCAGCGACCCCGGCGCCCCGGACCGCATCTACGGCTGGCGGCTCCGCAAGGACCACCTGGAACCCCTCACCGCCGGCGAGGTCTTCGACGCCTACTGCACCGACATCGAATCCGGCGACCTCATCTCACCCGAATCAGGAGTCGACTACAGCACACCACCGGACCTGGGAGACCCGGACACGAAACCAGGCCACCGCCACTGAGCCACGCCGCTCCTACTCGGCGGACAGCACCGCCCGGGCCGCACTCCGGGCCCGCGCGGCGCTGTCCGCGGCCCGGGCCGCCGCCGCTGCCTCCTCGCACTGGGCGAGCGAGTACTTGGCCAGCGTCGCCCGGACATAGGGAATCGACGCCGCACCCATGGAGAGGGAGGTGACACCCAGACCCGTCAGCACACAGGCCAGCAGCGGATCGGCCGCCGCCTCGCCGCACACACCACAGCTCCTGCCCTCGGCCCGCGCCGCCTCCGCCGCCATGGCGACCAGGTCGAGCAGCGCGGGCTGCCACGGATCCTGAAGCCGGGACACCGCACCCACCTGACGGTCCGCGGCGAACGTGTACTGCGCGAGGTCATTGGTCCCCAGCGACAGGAACTCGACCTCCTGAAGGATCGAGCGCGCCCGCAGCGCGGCCGACGGGATCTCCACCATCGCGCCGAGCTTCGCCGGCAGCCCCACCTCACGGCAGGCATCGGCGAACGCCTTGGCGTCCGCACGGTCGGCCACCATCGGCGCCATGACGTCGAGCCCGACCGGGAGCCCCTCGGCGGCCCGCGCCAGCGCCGTCAGCTGCGTGCGCAGGATCTCGGGGTGATCCAGCAGCGAGCGCAGACCCCGCACACCCAGCGCGGGGTTCGGCTCGTGGGCCGGAGTCAGGAAGTCCAACGGCTTGTCCGCACCCGCGTCCAGCACGCGCACCACGATCCGGCACTCGGAGAAGGCCTCGAGAACCTGCCGGTACGCCTCGGCCTGCTTCTCCTCCGAGGGCGCGTTCTTGCTGTCGTCGAGGAAGAGGAACTCGGTACGGAAGAGCCCGACACCCTCGGCACCCGCCTCAAGCGCGGCGGCCACATCGGCGGGCCCGCCCACATTGGCCAGCAGCGGCATCCGGTGGCCGTCGGCCGTGGCACCCGGCCCGGTCGAGGCAGCGGCCGCGGCCTTGCGCTCGGCGGCCGAGGCCTCCAGCCGTGCCCTCGTCTCGTCACTCGGGTTCACGAAGATCTCGCCGTTGCCACCGTCGACGGCGACCACCGTCCCCTCGGCGAGCCCGACGGCATCCGGCAGCGCCACGACGGCCGGAACACCGAGCGCGCGCGCCAGGATCGCGGTGTGACTGGTCGGCCCGCCCTCCTCGGTGACGAACCCCAGCACCAGCGAGGGATCCAACAGCGCCGTGTCGGCCGGGGCCAGATCACGGGCGACGAGGACATACGGCTCGTCGCTGTCCGGGATGCTTGGCATGACTACGCCGAGCAGCTGAGCGACGATGCGATCCCGCACGTCGTCGAGGTCGGCCACACGGCCGGCGAGGTACTCACCAGCAGCCGCCAGCAGCTCCCGGTACGCGGCGAACGCGTCGTAGACGGCACGCGCCGCCGAGCTGCCGCCGGCGATCCGGCGCTCCACGTCCGCGATGAGCTCGGGATCCTGGGCCATCATGGCCTGCGCCTCGAGCACGGCCTTGGCCTCGCTCCCCGCCAGCTCGCCGCGTGCCATGAGGTCGGCCGCCACTGCTGCCACGGCCTGGCGGGCGCGCTCCTGTTCCGGCCCCGCCTCCTCCGCCACGACCTGCTGGGCGGGCGGCTCCAGCACCACCGTCCCCATGTGCCGGACCTCGCCGATCGCCACGCCTTGGCTCACACCGAGGCCTCGCAGCGTTGTCTCCATCTCACCCGTCTCCGTTGGTCGGCGAGTCCCGCCGGCGCTCACTGCCAGATGAAGAGCGTGTCGCCGACCTTCACTTCCCCGTCGTCACGCAGTTGGAAGAGGGAGTCGGCGGTAGCCTCCAGCGCCACGATCGGACAGATCGGGGACTTGCCGGCCTCTTCCACGGCGGCGGGGTCCCAGCGCACGATGCCCTGGCCGCGCGTCACGGTGTCGCCCTTGTTGACGAGCAGCTGAAAGCCCTCGCCGTTCAGCTGGACGGTGTCGATACCGAGGTGGATGAGCACGCCGCGCCCCAGCTCGTCGACGACGACGAAGGCGTGCGGGTGCAGGGAGACGATGACGCCGTCCACAGGGGCGACCGCCTCCGAGGGCTCACGCAAGGGGTCGACCGCGGTGCCGGGGCCCACCATGGCACCGGAGAAGACCGGGTCCGGCACCGAGGCCAGTCCGATGGCGCGTCCGGCGACGGGGGACGTCACGGTGGTCATGGCAGGCCTCCCGGGGTGGAGTCGCATGGGGCCGTCCTTCCCAGGCCGGTCCTGGACGGCACGCTGTGCAGAGCGTATGCCACATGAAGTGCCGGATCCGCGTGAAAACGGGCGGCCAGTGGTGGGTCGACGCCCCTCTGGCTCCTCGCCCGGGCGACCGGCTGTAAAAAATCTTGACAGCGGGGGTTGACGCCCCCCTGGCGGATCCGTAGTGTTCTACGTCTGCCCCGGAGCCGGAACGGTTCTGTGGGCGGCACCCGCCGCGGATGCGGCACCCAAACCATCAGCACGATCTCCCGAACGGGATGAGTTTCGGCGCGTCCGATTCCATTTCGATTCGGAGCCGGGGGCCCGATTAGGAGCTGCCGGAAAGATCCGCTAATGTTTGGGACGTCGGAACGGCCGCAGGGCCGGGAAGGCAAACCCCGCTGACTGGGGGTCAGACACCGAAAAGGATCTGATAGAGTCGGAAACGCAAGACCGAAGGGAAGCGCCTGGAGGAAAGCCCGAGAGGGTGAGTACGAAGGAAGCGACCGTTCCTTGAGAACTCAACAGCGTGCCAAAAGTCAACGCCAGATATGTTGATACCCCGTCTCCAGCAGTAGCTGGGGCGAGGTTCCTTTGAAATAACACAGCGAGGACGCTGTGTGCGAGGGGACTATTCCTCCTCTCGCACCGCTCTCGTGGTGTTCATCCCGATTACGGGAAAACATTCACGGAGAGTTTGATCCTGGCTCAGGACGAACGCTGGCGGCGTGCTTAACACATGCAAGTCGAACGATGAAGCCCTTCGGGGTGGATTAGTGGCGAACGGGTGAGTAACACGTGGGCAATCTGCCCTTCACTCTGGGACAAGCCCTGGAAACGGGGTCTAATACCGGATAACACTGCGGATCGCATGATCTGCGGTTAAAAGCTCCGGCGGTGAAGGATGAGCCCGCGGCCTATCAGCTTGTTGGTGAGGTAATGGCTCACCAAGGCGACGACGGGTAGCCGGCCTGAGAGGGCGACCGGCCACACTGGGACTGAGACACGGCCCAGACTCCTACGGGAGGCAGCAGTGGGGAATATTGCACAATGGGCGAAAGCCTGATGCAGCGACGCCGCGTGAGGGATGACGGCCTTCGGGTTGTAAACCTCTTTCAGCAGGGAAGAAGCGAAAGTGACGGTACCTGCAGAAGAAGCGCCGGCTAACTACGTGCCAGCAGCCGCGGTAATACGTAGGGCGCAAGCGTTGTCCGGAATTATTGGGCGTAAAGAGCTCGTAGGCGGCTTGTCACGTCGATTGTGAAAGCTCGGGGCTTAACTCCGAGTCTGCAGTCGATACGGGCTAGCTAGAGTGTGGTAGGGGAGATCGGAATTCCTGGTGTAGCGGTGAAATGCGCAGATATCAGGAGGAACACCGGTGGCGAAGGCGGATCTCTGGGCCATTACTGACGCTGAGGAGCGAAAGCGTGGGGAGCGAACAGGATTAGATACCCTGGTAGTCCACGCCGTAAACGGTGGGAACTAGGTGTTGGCGACATTCCACGTCGTCGGTGCCGCAGCTAACGCATTAAGTTCCCCGCCTGGGGAGTACGGCCGCAAGGCTAAAACTCAAAGGAATTGACGGGGGCCCGCACAAGCGGCGGAGCATGTGGCTTAATTCGACGCAACGCGAAGAACCTTACCAAGGCTTGACATACACCGGAAAGCATTAGAGATAGTGCCCCCCTTGTGGTCGGTGTACAGGTGGTGCATGGCTGTCGTCAGCTCGTGTCGTGAGATGTTGGGTTAAGTCCCGCAACGAGCGCAACCCTTGTCCCGTGTTGCCAGCAGGCCCTTGTGGTGCTGGGGACTCACGGGAGACCGCCGGGGTCAACTCGGAGGAAGGTGGGGACGACGTCAAGTCATCATGCCCCTTATGTCTTGGGCTGCACACGTGCTACAATGGCCGGTACAATGAGCTGCGATACCGTGAGGTGGAGCGAATCTCAAAAAGCCGGTCTCAGTTCGGATTGGGGTCTGCAACTCGACCCCATGAAGTCGGAGTCGCTAGTAATCGCAGATCAGCATTGCTGCGGTGAATACGTTCCCGGGCCTTGTACACACCGCCCGTCACGTCACGAAAGTCGGTAACACCCGAAGCCGGTGGCCCAACCCCTTGTGGGAGGGAGCTGTCGAAGGTGGGACTGGCGATTGGGACGAAGTCGTAACAAGGTAGCCGTACCGGAAGGTGCGGCTGGATCACCTCCTTTCTAAGGAGCACTTCTTACCGGGCTTGCCCGGTCAGAGGCCAGATCATCAGCGAACGTCTGATGCTGGTTGCTCATGGGTGGAACGTTGACTATTCGGCCAGGGTCTCGGGTCGGAGGCTGCCAGTACTGCTCGCAAGAGTGTGGAACGCATGATCTTCGGACGGGGGCTTGGCCGGGCACGCTGTTGGGTGTCTGAGGGAATGATCTTCTCCTCAGTCGCCGGCCCCAGTGCACTCACCGGTTTGTCTGGTGGGGTGATGGGTGGCTGGTCGTTGTTTGAGAACTGCACAGTGGACGCGAGCATCTGTGGCCAAGTTTTTAAGGGCGCACGGTGGATGCCTTGGTACCAGGAACCGATGAAGGACGTGGGAGGCCACGATAGTCCCCGGGGAGCCGTCAACCAGGCTTTGATCCGGGGGTTTCCGAATGGGGAAACCCGGCAGTCGTCATGGGCTGTCACCCGCTGCTGAACACATAGGCAGTGTGGAGGGAACGCGGGGAAGTGAAACATCTCAGTACCCGCAGGAAGAGAAAACAACCGTGATTCCGGGAGTAGTGGCGAGCGAAACCGGATGAGGCCAAACCTACGACGTGTGAGACCCGGCAGGGGTTGCGTCGTGGGGGTTGTGGGATCTCTCTTCTGTCGTCTGCCGGCGACAGGACGAGTCAGAAACCGTTGATGTAGACGAAGGACATGCGAAAGGTCCGGCGTAGAGGGTAAGACCCCCGTAGTCGAAACGTCAGCGGCTCGTTTGAGAGACACCCAAGTAGCACGGGGCCCGAGAAATCCCGTGTGAATCTGGCGGGACCACCCGCTAAGCCTAAATATTCCCTGGTGACCGATAGCGGATAGTACCGTGAGGGAATGGTGAAAAGTACCGCGGGAGCGGAGTGAAATAGTACCTGAAACCGTGTGCCTACAAGCCGTGGGAGCGTCGGAAGCACTTTGGTGCTTCTCGTGACTGCGTGCCTTTTGAAGAATGAGCCTGCGAGTTTGCGGTGTGTTGCGAGGTTAACCCGTGTGGGGAAGCCGTAGCGAAAGCGAGTCCGAACAGGGCGATTCAGTAGCACGCTCAAGACCCGAAGCGGAGTGATCTAGCCATGGGCAGGTTGAAGCGGAGGTAAGACTTCGTGGAGGACCGAACCCACCAGGGTTGAAAACCTGGGGGATGACCTGTGGTTAGGGGTGAAAGGCCAATCAAACTCCGTGATAGCTGGTTCTCCCCGAAATGCATTTAGGTGCAGCGTCGTGTGTTTCTTGCCGGAGGTAGAGCACTGGATAGGCGATGGGCCCTACCGGGTTACTGACCTTAGCCAAACTCCGAATGCCGGTAAGTGAGAGCACGGCAGTGAGACTGTGGGGGATAAGCTCCATGGTCGAGAGGGAAACAGCCCAGAGCATCGACTAAGGCCCCTAAGCGTACGCTAAGTGGGAAAGGATGTGGAGTCGCACAGACAACCAGGAGGTTGGCTTAGAAGCAGCCACCCTTGAAAGAGTGCGTAATAGCTCACTGGTCTAGTGATTCCGCGCCGACAATGTAGCGGGGCTCAAGCGTACCGCCGAAGTCGTGTCATTCATACAATAAGCCCCAACGGGTGTATGGATGGGTAGGGGAGCGTCGTGTGCCGGGTGAAGCAGCCGCGGAAGCGAGTTGTGGACGGTTCACGAGTGAGAATGCAGGCATGAGTAGCGATACACACGTGAGAAACGTGTGCGCCGATTGACTAAGGGTTCCTGGGTCAAGCTGATCTGCCCAGGGTAAGTCGGGACCTAAGGCGAGGCCGACAGGCGTAGTCGATGGATAACCGGTTGATATTCCGGTACCCGCTGTGAAGCGTCAAACATCGAGCATCGTGATGCTAAGGCCGTGAAGCCGTTCCGGACCCTTCGGGGAAAGGAAAGTGGTGGAGCCGCCGGCCCAAGCGGTTAGTAGGTGAGTGATGGGGTGACGCAGGAAGGTAGTCCAGCCCGGGCGATGGTTGTCCCGGGGTAAGGGTGTAGGACGGTGTGTAGGCAAATCCGCACACCATGAGTCTGAGACCTGATGCCGAGCCGATTGTGGTGAAGTGGATGATCCTATGCTGTCGAGAAAAGCCTCTAGCGAGTTTCATGGCGGCCCGTACCCTAAACCGACTCAGGTGGTCAGGTAGAGAATACCGAGGCGTTCGGGTGAACTATGGTTAAGGAACTCGGCAAAATGCCCCCGTAACTTCGGGAGAAGGGGGGCCATCACTGGTGAGAGCACTTGCTGCTCGAGCTGGGGGTGGCCGCAGAGACCAGCGAGAAGCGACTGTTTACTAAAAACACAGGTCCGTGCGAAGCCGTAAGGCGATGTATACGGACTGACGCCTGCCCGGTGCTGGAACGTTAAGGGGACCGGTTAGTGCGCTTTCGGGCGTGCGAAGCTGAGAACTTAAGCGCCAGTAAACGGCGGTGGTAACTATAACCATCCTAAGGTAGCGAAATTCCTTGTCGGGTAAGTTCCGACCTGCACGAATGGCGTAACGACTTCTCGACTGTCTCAACCATAGGCCCGGTGAAATTGCACTACGAGTAAAGATGCTCGTTTCGCGCAGCAGGACGGAAAGACCCCGGGACCTTTACTACAGTTTGATATTGGTGTTCGGTTCGGCTTGTGTAGGATAGCTGGGAGACTTTGAGCACGGCACGCCAGTGTCGTGGGAGTCGTCGTTGAAATACCAGTCTGGTCGTGCTGGATGTCTAACCTGGGTCCGTGATCCGGATCAGGGACAGTGTCTGATGGGTAGTTTAACTGGGGCGGTTGCCTCCTAAAGAGTAACGGAGGCGCCCAAAGGTTCCCTCAGCCTGGTTGGTAATCAGGTGTTGAGTGTAAGTGCACAAGGGAGCTTGACTGTGAGACCGACGGGTCGAGCAGGGACGAAAGTCGGGACTAGTGATCCGGCGGTGGCTTGTGGAAGCGCCGTCGCTCAACGGATAAAAGGTACCCCGGGGATAACAGGCTGATCTTCCCCAAGAGTCCATATCGACGGGATGGTTTGGCACCTCGATGTCGGCTCGTCGCATCCTGGGGCTGGAGTCGGTCCCAAGGGTTGGGCTGTTCGCCCATTAAAGCGGTACGCGAGCTGGGTTTAGAACGTCGTGAGACAGTTCGGTCCCTATCCGCTGTGCGCGTAGGAATATTGAGAAGGGCTGTCCCTAGTACGAGAGGACCGGGACGGACGAACCTCTGGTGTGCCAGTTGTCCTGCCAAGGGCATGGCTGGTTGGCTACGTTCGGGAGGGATAACCGCTGAAAGCATCTAAGCGGGAAGCCTGCTTCGAGATGAGTATTCCCACCTCCTTGAGAGGGTAAGGCTCCCAGTAGACGACTGGGTTGATAGGCCAGATATGGAAGCCCGGTAACGGGTGGAGTTGACTGGTACTAATAGGCCGAGGGCTTGTCCTCAGTTGCTCGCGTCCACTGTGTTGGTTCTGAAACCACGAACAGCCCCACGTTTCACAGAGCGTGGTCTGGTTGTCAGTTTCATAGTGTTTCGGTGGTCATAGCGTGAGGGAAACGCCCGGTTACATTCCGAACCCGGAAGCTAAGCCTCACAGCGCCGATGGTACTGCAGGGGGGACCCTGTGGGAGAGTAGGACGCCGCCGAACTCCTTTTACAGCTCCGGCTCTTGGGCACTATGCCCGAGAGCCGGAGCTTTTTTGTGTTGATGTAAGGTCGATAAGCATAGTTGGCCCGTTTCCCCACAGGAGGCCCCCGGGTGGAGGTCCAGGAGACCCGTGTCCAGACGGACCGGGTCCTCACGCTCCCGAACATCCTCAGCATGGCGCGTCTGGTCGGCGTACCCGTCTTCCTGTGGTTGATCCTCAGGCCCGAGTTCGGCGGCCCCAAGAGCGATGGCTGGGCACTGCTGGTGCTCGCGCTGAGCGGGGTCAGCGACTATCTGGACGGCAAGCTCGCCCGGCGCTGGAACCAGATCAGCAGCCTCGGCCGGCTTCTCGACCCCGCTGCCGACCGGCTGTACATCCTCTCGACGCTGGTCGGACTCACCTGGCGTGAGATCCTCCCCGTCTGGTTGACGGCCGTACTACTGGCGCGGGAGCTACTTCTGCTGGTGATGGTCGGCATCCTCCGCCGGCACGGCTATCCGCCGCCGCAGGTGAACTTCCTGGGCAAGGCCGCGACGTTCAATCTCATGTATGCCTTCCCCCTGCTCCTCCTCAGCGACGGAAGCGGATGGATCTCGTCACTGGCCGCGGTTTTCGGCTGGGCGTTCGCCGGTTGGGGTACGACGCTGTACTGGTGGGCAGGAGTGCTCTACGTGGTGCAGGTCCGCCGCTTGGTTCGTGCGGACGTCGCCATGGCCGACTGACCTCGGCGATTGTCCGTGCGCAGCGGCTCGATGGCCCGCGACGGAAAAGTGCGGGACAATCTTGACGGGTGAAGTCGGCTAGACCGTCGTCTCTTGGAGGAGGACGCTTCCGACATGAAGGCCGTCGTGATGGCCGGAGGCGAAGGCACGCGCCTTCGCCCTATGACCTCGAGCATGCCCAAGCCGCTCCTGCCCGTGGTGAACCGCCCGATCATGGAGCATGTGCTGCGACTGCTCAAAAGGCATGGGCTCAACGAGACCGTCGTGACCGTGCAGTTCCTGGCGTCGCTCGTCAAGAACTACTTCGGTGACGGCGAGGAGCTCGGAATGGAGCTCACTTATGCCAATGAGGAGAAGCCACTCGGTACCGCCGGAAGCGTCAAGAACGCCGAGGAGGCGTTGAAGGACGATGCGTTCCTCGTCATTTCCGGCGACGCCCTGACCGACTTCGACCTCACCGATCTGATCGATTTCCACAAGGAGAAGGGCGCGCTGGTCACCGTCTGTCTGACGCGTGTGCCCAATCCGCTGGAGTTCGGCATCACCATCGTCGACGAGGACGGCAAGGTCGAGCGTTTCCTCGAGAAACCGACCTGGGGCCAGGTCTTCTCCGACACCGTGAACACGGGCATCTATGTCATGGAGCCCGAAGTCTTCGACTACGTCGATCCCGATGTGCCCGTCGACTGGTCCGGCGACGTCTTCCCGCAGCTGATGAAGGAAGGCAAGCCGATCTACGGCTATGTCGCCGAGGGCTACTGGGAGGACGTCGGCACGCACGAGTCCTATGTGAAGGCGCAGGCCGATGTCCTGGAGGGCAAGGTCGACGTCGACATCGACGGATTCGAGATCTCGCCGGGCGTGTGGGTCGCGGAGGGTGCCGAGGTGCATCCCGATGCCGTGCTCCGCGGACCGCTCTACATCGGTGACTACGCCAAGGTCGAGGCCGGCGCCGAGCTCCGTGAGCACACGGTGGTCGGGTCGAACGTGGTCGTCAAGAGCGGTGCGTTCCTGGACCGGGCGGTCGTGCACGACAACGTGTACATCGGACAGCACAGCAATCTGCGCGGCTGTGTGGTCGGCAAGAACACCGACATCATGCGTGCGGCCCGGATCGAGGACGGCGCGGTCATCGGGGACGAGTGCCTGATCGGCGAGGAATCGATCGTCCAGGGCAACGTCCGGGTGTACCCGTTCAAGACCATCGAGGCCGGTGCCTTCGTCAACACCTCGGTCATCTGGGAGTCCAGGGGGCAGGCGCACCTCTTCGGCGCGCGTGGGGTGTCCGGCATCCTGAACGTGGAGATCACGCCCGAACTGGCCGTGCGGCTGGCCGGCGCCTACGCCAGCACCCTCAAGAAGGGGTCGACCGTCACCACGGCCCGCGACCACTCCCGCGGTGCCCGTGCGCTGAAGCGGGCGGTCATATCCGCGCTGCAGGCCAGCGCCATGGACGTACGGGACCTGGAGAACGTACCGCTGCCCGTGGCCCGGCAGCAGACCGCGCGCGGCAGTGCCGGCGGGATCATGATCCGGACCACGCCCGGGGTGCCGGACTCGGTCGACATCATGTTCTTCGACGGGCAGGGGGCCGACCTCTCCCAGGCGAGCCAGCGCAAGCTGGACCGGGTGTTCGCGCGGCAGGAGTACCGGCGCGCGTTCCCCGGCGAGATCGGAGACCTGCACTTCCCGTCCAGCGTCTTCGACTCGTACACCGGATCGCTGCTGCGGAACGTCGACACGACCGGGATCGCCGAGTCGGGGCTCAAGGTCGTCGTGGACGCGTCCAACGGCAGTGCGGGGCTCGTGCTGCCCAGCCTGCTCGGCAAGCTCGGTGTGGACTCGCTGACCGTCAACCCCGGCCTCGACGAGTCCAGGCCGACGGAGACGGACGAGATGCGGCGGGCCGGCCTGGTGCGTCTGGGCGAGATAGTGGCGTCCTCGGGTGCCGCCTTCGGCGTGCGGTTCGACCCGGTCGGCGAGCGGCTGTCCCTGGTGGACGAGAAGGGCCGCATCATCGAGGACGACCGGGCCCTGCTGGTGATGCTGGACCTGGTGGCCGCCGAGCGGCGCAGCGGGCGTGTGGCGCTTCCGGTGACCACGACCAGGATCGCCGAGCAGGTCGCCGCGTATCACGGCACCCAGGTCGAGTGGACCACGACCTCGCCCGACGACCTCACGCGCGTGGGGGGCGAGGAAGGGACCATCTTCGGCGGTGACGGCAGGGGCGGTTTCATCGTCCCGGAGTTCAGCAGCGTCTACGACGGTACGGCCGCCTTCGTACGGCTCATCGGTCTGGTGGCGCGTACGCAGCTCACCCTGAGCCAGATCGACGCGCGGATCCCGCGCGCGCACGTCCTCAAGCGGGACCTCGCGACGCCCTGGGCGGTCAAGGGGCTCGTGATGCGGCGGGTCGTCGAGGCCGCCGGGGACCGCTCCGTCGACACGACGGACGGCGTACGGGTCGTCGAGGCGGACGGCCGCTGGGTGATGGTGCTGCCCGACCCGGCGGAGGCGGTCACCCACCTGTGGGCGGAGGGCCCGGACGACGCCTCCGCGCAGGCGCTGCTCGACGAGTGGTCGGAGGTCGTGGACAGCGCCGGACGGTAAAAACCGCAGCACGCGCGCGTGCCGGACAAGTGCCCCCAAGGGGGCCTGTCCGGCACGTGGGTGGGGCCGTTCGGAGGTAGTGGTCGCGACGTGCGACGATGTGCGGCATGCCGCAGCATTCCCCCGTTCGGAGCACACCCTCGCGGCCCCCTCGTCCGGATGCCTCCATGTCGTTGATCACCAACGTCATGGACCACAGCCTGGACGACGGATACGCCGAGGCCGCAGCCCGGAAGCAGTCCCTGGGCCAGGGCGGCCTGCCGAGGACCCTGCGGGCGAAGCTCGGTCTCGCGGGCGGTCTGGTGCTCGCGGCGCTGGTCGTGACCGTCGGGGCGGCGCAGGCGCGCGTGGCGGCCCCCGCGGTGGCCAAGGAGCGCCAGGAGCTGGTGGACCGCATCGACCGGGAGACCGCGGCGGCGGACCGTCTCGAGGCGGGCGTGGACAAGCTGCGCGACGACGTCAGCGCTCGTCAGCGGGCGGCGCTGAAGAAGAGCGGCGGCGGCCAGGCGGACCTGGTGGGCATCCTGTCGGGCGCGACGGCGGTGCACGGTCCCGGTATCCGGCTCGTGGTCAACGACGCGAAGTCGGCGACGGCGGGCGGCGAGGGCACCAATCCCCGCACGACGTCCGGGTTCTCCGACACCGGGCGGATCCGCGACCGCGACATGCAGCGCGTCGTCAACGGCCTGTGGGCGTCGGGCGCGGAGGCCGTCTCCGTCAACGGACAGCGGCTGACCGCCCTGTCGGCGATCAGGGCCGCGGGTGACGCGATACTGGTCGACAACAAGCCGCTGGTGCCGCCGTACACGGTGCTGGCGGTGGGGGACGGGGACAGGCTGAGCACCAGGTTCCAGAACAGCGCCGACGGGCTGTATCTGCACGCCCTGGAGGAGTCCTTCGGCATCCGTGCCGGTATCTCCACGGAGAAGGACCTCCGGCTGCCCGCCGCACCGAGTGTGATCGTACGTACTGCACAGCCGAGCACTGAGAAGGGCACATCGTGATCGCCGTACTGGGCCTCGTCGTGGGAGTCGTGGCCGGACTGTTGGTCCGGCCCGAGGTTCCGGCGGTCGTCGAGCCGTATCTGCCGATCGCCGTCGTGGCGGCGCTCGACGCCGTCTTCGGTGGTCTGCGGGCCATGCTCGACGGGATCTTCGACGACAAGGTCTTCGTGGTGTCGTTCCTGTCCAACGTGGTCGTGGCCGCCCTGATCGTGTTCCTGGGCGACAAGTTGGGCGTCGGCGCGCAGCTGTCCACGGGCGTGGTCGTGGTCCTCGGTATCCGTATCTTCTCCAATGCCGCGGCGATCCGACGGCACGTGTTCCGGGCGTGACATCCATGAGCAACCAGGACGAGCGGCCCGAGAACAGGCTGCGCAAGGAACTCCCCGACGAGGTGCCCGCGTCGCCGGTGCCCGGGCAGCGGCCCGCCCGCACGCCCGAGGAGAAGCCCTCCGAGGAGTCCCCTGAGAAGGCCTCCGAGAAGCCGACGCCTTCCGAGAAGCCGGCGGAGAGGCCTTCGGGCATGCCCTCCGGGAAGCCCGCGGAGCAGCCCGCGAAGGCGCAGGAGGACCGAGCCGCGGAGGAGCCCGCGCAGGAGTCCCAGGCGAGCCCCGGGCAGTTGCGCGAGGAGCGGTCCGAGCCGGCGCCGGCCGAGAAGCCCGAGCCCGAGCTGACCGGTCGGCAGCGGCTGGTCGACGGGCTGTGGCCGCTGCGCGTCACCCGGGCCCAACTGATCGTCGCCCTGCTGCTGTTCGGCCTCGGATTCGGCCTGGCCGTGCAGGTGGCGTCGAACAGCGACAGCGGCAGCGCGCTACGCGGCGCCCGTCAGGAGGATCTCGTCCGCATCCTCGATGAACTGGACGACCGTACTCAGCGTCTTGAGGACGAGAAGCAGGGACTCGAGAAGCAGCGTCAGGAGTTGAAGAGCAGCTCCGACCAGGCCGCCGAGGCACGCAAGCAGACGGCCGAGAAGGCGAAGCAACTCGGCATTCTGGCGGGCACCGTGGCGGCTCAGGGGCCCGGCATCACGATGACGGTCGACGACACGAAGGGGACGGTCCGCGCGGACATGCTGCTCGACGCGATCCAGGAACTGCGTGCGGCCGGAGCCGAGGCGGTCGAGGTGAACGGCGTACGCGTCGTCGCCGGAACCTATTTGGAGGACTCCGGCGGCAAGGTGAGCGTCGACGGGAACAAGATCCAGGCCCCCTATCGTTTCAAGGTCATCGGCAATCCGCAGGACCTCGAGCCGGCGCTCAACATCCCCGGAGGTGTCGTGCAGACTCTGGAGAAGGAGCAGGCCACGGTGACTGTCGAACGTTCGACCAAGATCGTCGTAGATGCCTTGCGGCGGGCGGAGCAGCCTGACTACGCTCGGTCGTCATCGCAGTGAATCGACGGTGCATGGGGGACGTCCGGCAGGGGCAAGAGTTGCGGGGGGTCGGCGCATCGAAGAGGTGGTGCGTGGTGGAAACTGTTTGGTGGATACGGACGTTGTGAGAGTGTCCGGGTCGGCCGGTGTATGCAATCAGGGTTCGTCCTGCCCCACGGGCGGGTCTGTTTCGGTCAAGGGGAATCGCCCGTGAAGTTGTTTGCGAAGTTGTTCGGCAAGAGCGCGCGTGAGGAAGGCGGCAGCGAGACCGCCCGTCACGGCGCACAGCCTGACGCAGGAGGCCAGCGCCCGCTGTTCCGCGACGAGGTCGCTGGTCCGGGCGGAGACATTTCGGGAGGCCAGGGCGCGCCGTCTGTTGACCCTGCCCAGTCCGGCGGCATAGGTTTCGGGCAACCGTCAACCTCAGGTACGGGTGGAGGGTTTGGCTCCGACCCGTACGCGTCCAATGCCCCGGCGGGGCAGCCGCGGCAGGAGGATCCGTCCATGTCGGCCCTGGTGTGTTCGAGGTGCGGTAACAGCAACGCGGAGAACGCGCGCTTCTGTTCCCACTGCGGTGCGCCGCTGCGCGCAGGTGCGGGCGCGGAGCGTCCGTCCGAGACGACGTCCACGATCTCCATCTCCGGGATCGAGGCGTACGACTCCGAGGTCACCGGCCAGACGCCGGCGCCCATGCTGTCGCCCGAGGCGCAGGCGGCCGTCGACGCGCTGCCGAGCGGCTCGGCGCTGCTCGTGGTGCGCCGCGGCCCGAACTCCGGAAGCCGCTTCCTGCTGGACGGCGACCTGACCACGGCCGGGCGTCATCCGCAGAGTGACATCTTCCTCGACGACGTCACCGTCTCCCGCAGTCACGTGGAGTTCCGGCGCGCCGAGGACGGCTCGTTCACCGTGGCCGACGTGGGCAGCCTCAACGGCACGTACGTCAACCGCGAGCGGATCGACCAGGTCCCTCTGTCGAACGGTGACGAGGTGCAGATCGGCAAGTACCGACTGGTCTTCTACGCGAGCCGCCAGGGCAGCTGACCCTCTCCCGGGCATGGCTCGGGGGAAACCCAGGGAAGGTCCATGTTTCAAACACCGAGCGGCGGTGCCGGGAACGGCACCGCCGCCACGGACAGTGGGCTGATGAGCATCGGCGCGGTGCTGAACGCGCTGCGCCCGGAGTTCCCCGACGTCACGATCTCCAAGATCCGCTTCCTGGAGTCCGAGGGCCTGATCGAGCCGCGGCGGACGCCCTCCGGCTATCGCAAGTTCAGTGCCGGCGACGTCGAGCGCCTCGGGCACGTCCTGAGGATGCAGCGGGACCACTATCTGCCGCTGAAGGTGATCCGCGAGCATCTCGACGCCCTGGAACGCGGTGAGAGTGTCCAGCTGCCGGTCGTGGGACGTCAGCGGGACGGCACGACCGCGCAGGAGCCGTCGCACGGGCCGTCTACGACAAGGATCGGGCGGGCGGAGCTGCTCGCGGCCGCCGAGATCGACGAGAGCGTCCTGGCGGAATGGGAGTCGTACGGGCTCATCGCTCCGGTCGAGGGCGAGGCGTACGACGCGGAGACGGTCACCGTGGCCTCGCTGGTCGCAGCGCTCGGGCGGTTCGGGATCGAGCCGCGTCACCTTCGGGTGATGAAGGCGGCCGCGGACCGCGAGGCCGGGCTCGTCGACCAGGTGGTGGCCCCGCTGAAGCTCCACCGAAATCCGCAGACCAGGGCGCACGCAGAGGCTCGTACACAGGAGCTGGCCGCTCTCACGGTCGAGTTGCACGCGGCCCTTGTGAAGAGCGCGCTCGGCGTGCGACTGCCCTGATCGGGAGGGGTGCGCCGGGGCCCGGATCGGGCGTCCGGCCCCTGTCCGACTACCCAAAGGTCCCGGGCACGGCCTAGGGTTGCTGTGTGAACGAGCTCGATGTCGTAGGTGTCCGGGTCGAAATGCCCTCGAACCAACCGATCGTGCTCCTGCGTGAAGTGGGAGGCGACCGGTACCTCCCCATCTGGATCGGGCCGGGGGAGGCGACGGCGATCGCCTTCGCCCAGCAGGGCATGGCGCCGGCGCGGCCGCTGACCCATGACCTCTTCAAGGACGTGCTCGAGGCCGTCGGCCAGGAGCTCACCGAAGTGCGCATCACGGACCTGCGCGAGGGCGTCTTCTACGCGGAGCTGGTGTTCGCCAGTGGGGTCGAGGTGAGTGCCCGCCCCTCCGACGCCATAGCGCTGGCGCTGCGCACCGGTACGCCGATCTACGGCAGTGACACGGTGCTCGACGACGCGGGCATCGCGATTCCGGATGAGCAGGAGGACGAAGTGGAGAAGTTCCGCGAGTTCCTCGACCAGATCTCGCCGGAGGACTTCGGCAGCAGCAGCCAGTGAGACGGGCGGACGGCAGCCGGCTCACGGCCGGTGAGCCCGCCCACCGGCTCCGTGCCGAGACTCCGTACGGTCCGTGACGGGTCGGGGCCCGGCAATTGCCAGCGGCCATTGAGAGCGTCCTACGGCCCTCCGGGAGAGCATTCGGCTAGCCTTTCCCCGCGGTGGGGCACGGAAAACCACTCCTAGGGTGATTATCACTCGGCGTGCCGAGTGTGGCGATCGTTGACGCACCCCTGGTGACTGCCTACCGTCGAGAAGGCAGGTCAAGTGACGGAGGTCGGCGTGAGAAACAGCGGCGACGGTACGGCTGGGGGTGCCCCCGGACACGGGTTCGGGGAGAGCGGGCCGTACCCTCTCTCAGGCTCCCGGCCCCGCTCGAGCGGGGGGCACGTCCAGCCCGGCAGCCCGGCCGGTCACGCTCCGCAGCGGCCGACGGTCGTGCCGGGCACCGGAGGGGACGCGTCCATGGCATCCGAGGAGATCGGCTACCGCGGGCCGACGGCCTGCGCGGCGGCCGGCATCACCTACCGGCAGCTCGACTACTGGGCCCGTACGGGGCTCGTGGAGCCGAGCGTGCGGCCCGCCTACGGTTCGGGCACACAGCGGCTCTACAGCTTCCGGGACGTCGTCGTACTGAAGATCGTCAAGCGGTTCCTGGACACGGGCGTGTCGCTCCAGAACATCCGCACCGCCGTCCAGCACCTGCGTGAGCGCGGCTTCAGCGACCTGGAGCGCATGACGCTGATGAGCGACGGCGCCACGGTCTACGAGTGCACGTCCCCCGACGAGGTCCACGCCCTGCTCCAGGGCGGCCAGGGCATCTTCGGGATCGCGGTCGGGGTCGTGTGGCGGGACGTGGAGAACGCGCTGTCGCAGCTGCACGGCGAGCGCGTCGACACCGGGGAGACGCTGGTCGGGCGCAACCCCGCCGACGAGCTGGCGCGGCGGCGCAACCGAGCCGTCTGACGACCTCGCTGTCTGCCCGACGGACTGACGTCCGGTAGGCAACCGCGTGAGCTGGAGATCCCTCGTGGCATGGCGGCCGGGCCACGCCCCTTTCCGAGGCGCGAGGGCTCCGGGAGTGTGCCGTGCCCGCCGCATTGTCAGTGGCGTGGTGCAGCATCGGAGATGTGAGAAACGCGCCCACGATCCTGCATCTCGACATGGATGCCTTCTTCGCCTCGGTGGAGCAGGCGTCCAAGCCGAGCCTGCGCGGGAAGGCCGTCGTCGTGGGCGGCCTCGGACCGCGGGGAGTGGTCGCCACCGCGTCGTACGAGGCGAGGGTCTTCGGAGTGCACTCGGCGATGCCCATGGCCCAGGCGCGCCGGCTCGCTCCGAACGCCGCGTATCTCGTGCCGCGCTTCGGGATCTACCGGTCCATCAGCGAGCAGGTGATGGCGCTGCTGCGTGCTCTCTCGCCGCTCGTGGAGCCGCTGAGCCTGGACGAGGCGTTCGTGGACCTGGAGGCCGGGGGAGCGGCCTGGGACGAGGCGTCGGCAAGGCTGGCCGGGGAGCGGCTGCGCGCGGACATACGGGCCGTCACGGGGCTCGCGGGATCGGTGGGACTCGCCGCGTCCAAGATGCTCGCGAAGATCGCCTCGGAGGAGGCCAAGCCGAACGGGCTGGTCGTGATCGAGCCGGGCACCGAGCGCGCCAAGCTCGGCCCGATGTCGGTCCGGACACTGCCGGGGGTCGGGCCGGCGACCGGGGATCATCTGAGGCGGGCCGGCATCACCACGGTCGCCGAGATCGCCGAGGCGGGCGAGGACGAACTCGTCCGGCTGCTCGGCAAGGCCCACGGGCACGCGTTGTACGCCATGGCGCTGGCGCACGACGAGCGGCCGGTCGTGGCCGAGCGGGAGGCCAAGTCGGTGTCCGTGGAGGACACGTACGACGTGGACATCCATGACCGGGTGCGGGTCGGCCTGGAGGTGCAGCGGCTCGCCGACCGGTGCGTGCGCAGGCTGCGCGAGGCCGGGCTGTCCGGGCGGACCATCGTGCTGAAGGTGCGGCGGTACGACTTCTCGACGCTGACCCGGTCCGAGACGCTGCGTGGTCCCACGGACGACCCGGCGGTGGTGCGGGAGGCGGTGCTGCGGTTGCTGGACGTCGTGGACACGACCGGCGGCGTGCGGCTGCTGGGCGTGGGCGTCTCGGGGCTCGCCGACTACACGCAGGAGGACCTGTTCGCACAGGCGGCGGGCGAGCACTCGGACATGGCGCACGAGGAGACCGTGGCCGAGCCCGCTGCCGAGGAGCGGACGGCGGCCGCCGAACGGCACTGGCCGGCCGGGCACGACGTACGACACGGCGTGTACGGGCACGGCTGGGTGCAGGGCAGCGGGCTGGGGAGGGTCACCGTCCGCTTCGAGACACCGGACTCCGAGCCCGGCCGGGTGCGGACGTTCCGGACCGACGACCCGGACCTGGAACCGGCGGATCCCCTGCCGCTGGTCCAACAGCCAGTGACAGGAGCCGAAGAGAGATCCGAGAGACCTGAGGAGAGATCCGAGAGACCTCAGGAGGAGAGCCCGGCCGGGGCTTAGCGCGTCAGACCTCGTCCGTGCCGGCCAGCTTGCCGAACTCGTGGTCCGGGACGGCGGGCGGGGCGCCCACGTCGAGGCCGTAGTGGTGGTAGAGCTGAAGCTCCTGTTCCGGCGAGAGGTGGCGGCCCACGCCGAAGTCGGGCGCGTCCTTGATGAGGGCGCGGTCGAAGGGGACGCGCAGGGCGCCCTCGATGAGTTCGCTCGGTTCGAGGGGGACGAAGGCATCGCGGGAGAACAGACCGGTTCGTATGGCCGCCCACTCGGGCACGCCCGTGGCGTCGTCGAGGTACACCTCGTCGATCGTGCCGATCTTGGTGCCGTTGCGGTCGAACGCCTTGCGGCCGATCAGGTTGCGCGGATCGATATCGGTCTGCACGGGCCCTCCTCTTGGTCGCAAGCGAATCATCCGTAAGCACTACGAAAGAGCACAATGGGACCGGCGGCCACTCGAAGGCCTGCCGTTTCCCTCGCTGGTAGGCTGGCTAGCGGCTGCTGACCCCGTGCGGGAGAGTCCTCCGGACATCACCGGAGGCGCCGAAGGAGCAACTCCTCCCCGGAATCTCTCAGGCTCACGTACCGCATGGACGAGGTCACTCTGGAAAGCAGAGCGGGTGTCGACGGCTTCCGCTCTCACCGACGGTGAAAGCCGGAGCCTCCGGGCGCCCGGTGAAGCTCTCAGGTCGAGATGACAGAGGGGGAGGCCGTCGGGGTACCCGCGCCGGGGTGCCCCTCGCAGGTCGCGTCAGACCAGGAGGCCTCCGCAATGACCGCCCCTCGCATTCCGCTCTCCGCACTCGAAGCGGGCATCCCCTTCGAGCAGCGCCACATCGGCCCCGACCAGGAGTCGCGCGCCAAGATGCTGGCCCAGGTCGGATACGGCTCGCTGGACGAGCTCACCGCCGCCGCGGTGCCGGATGTGATCAAGAACGCCGACGCCCTGGACCTGCCGGGCGCGCGCACCGAGGCCGAGGTGCTCGCCGAACTGCGCTCCCTCGCCGACCGCAACCAGGTCCTCGGCTCGATGATCGGGCTCGGGTACTACGGCACCTTCACGCCGCCGGTCATCCTGCGCAACGTCATGGAGAACCCCGCCTGGTACACGGCCTACACGCCGTACCAGCCGGAGATCTCCCAGGGCCGGCTGGAGGCCCTGCTCAACTTCCAGACGATGGTCGCCGACCTCACCGGGCTGCCCACCTCCGGTGCCTCCCTGCTCGACGAGGGCACCGCGGCCGCCGAGGCCATGGCGCTGTCGCGGCGCATGGGCAAGAACAAGAAGGGCCTCTTCCTGGTCGACGCGGACGCGCTGCCGCAGACCGTCGCCGTGATCGAGACCCGCGCCGAGCCGACCGGCGCCGAGGTCGTCGTCGCTGACCTGAGCGACGGCATCCCGGCCGAGCTCGCCGAGCGCGAGATCAACGGCGTGCTGATCCAGTACCCGGGCGCCTCCGGTGCCGTACGCGACATCAAGCCGCTGATCGACCAGGCGCACGAGCGCGGCGCCCTCGTCACCGTCGCCGGCGACCTGCTCGCGCTGACCCTGCTGACCTCGCCCGGTGAGCTGGGCGCGGACATCGCCGTCGGTACGACGCAGCGCTTCGGTGTGCCGATGGGCTTCGGCGGACCGCACGCCGGTTACATGGCGGTGCACGAGAAGTTCGCGCGCAGCCTGCCCGGCCGCCTCGTCGGCGTCTCGGTCGACGCCGACGGCAACAAGGCCTACCGCCTCGCCCTGCAGACCCGTGAGCAGCACATCCGCCGCGAGAAGGCCACCAGCAACATCTGCACCGCGCAGGTCCTGCTGGCTGTCATGGCCGGCATGTACGCGGTCTACCACGGTCCCGAGGGCCTCAGGGCCATCGCCCGGCGCACCCACCGCTACGCCACGATCCTCGCCGCCGGGCTCGCCAAGGGCGGCGTCGAACTGGTCCACGCCGCCTACTTCGACACCCTGACCGTCAAGGCCGAGGGCCGGGCCGCCGAGATCGTCGCCGCCGCGCGGGACAACGGGGTCAACCTGCGCCTCGTCGACGCCGACCACGTGTCCGTCGCCTGCGACGAGACCACCAACCGGGCCGCGCTGGAGGCCGTCTGGGCCGCGTTCGGCGTCGAGGGCGACATCGAGGCGCTGGACGCCGTCACCGAGGACACCCTCCCGGACGCGCTGCAGCGCACCGACGACTACCTCGCCCACCCCGTTTTCCACCAGTACCGCTCCGAGACCGCGATGCTGCGCTACCTGCGCCGGCTGGCCAACCGCGACTACGCGCTCGACCGCGGCATGATCCCGCTGGGCTCCTGCACCATGAAGCTCAACGCGACCACGGAGATGGAGCCGGTCACCTGGTCCGAGTTCGGGCAGATGCACCCCTTCGCGCCCGCCGAGCAGGCCGAGGGCTACCTGACGCTCATCCGCGAGCTGGAGGAGCGGCTCGCCGAGGTCACCGGGTACGACAAGGTCTCGCTCCAGCCGAACGCCGGTTCCCAGGGCGAGTTCGCGGGTCTGCTCGCCGTACGCGCGTACCACCGTGCAGGCGGCGATGAGCAGCGCACCGTCTGCCTGATCCCGTCCTCCGCGCACGGCACCAACGCCGCCAGCGCCGTCATGGCGGGCATGAAGGTCGTCGTCGTGAAGACCGCCGAGGACGGCGAGATCGACGTCGAGGACCTGCGCGCCAAGATCGAGCAGTACCGAGACGAGCTCGCGGTGCTGATGATCACCTACCCGTCCACGCACGGTGTGTTCGAGGAGCACGTCGCCGACATCTGCGCCCAGGTCCACGAGGCCGGCGGCCAGGTCTACGTCGACGGCGCCAACCTCAACGCCCTGGTCGGCCTCGCCAAGCCGGGCCACTTCGGCGGCGACGTCTCCCACCTGAACCTGCACAAGACGTTCTGCATCCCGCACGGCGGCGGCGGTCCCGGCGTCGGCCCGGTGGCCGTACGGTCGCACCTGGCGCCGTACCTGCCGAACCACCCGCTCCAGCCGGCGGCCGGCCCGGAGACGGGCGTGGGCCCGATCTCCGCGGCGCCGTTCGGCAGCGCGGGCATCCTGCCGATCTCGTGGGCGTACGTCCGTCTCATGGGCGGCGAGGGGCTGAAGCGGGCCACGCAGGTGGCCGTGCTCTCCGCCAACTACATCGCCAAGCGCCTGGAGCCGCACTACCCGGTGCTCTACACCGGTCCCGGCGGTCTGGTCGCGCACGAGTGCATCATCGACCTGCGCCCGCTGACCAAGGCGACCGGCGTGAGCGTCGACGACGTCGCCAAGCGGCTCATCGACTACGGCTTCCACGCGCCGACGATGTCCTTCCCCGTGGCCGGCACGCTCATGATCGAGCCGACCGAGTCGGAGGACCTGACCGAGCTGGACCGGTTCTGCGACGCGATGATCGCCATCCGCACGGAGATCGAGAAGGTCGGCTCCGGGGAGTGGCCCGCTGAGGACAACCCGCTGCGGGGCGCCCCGCACACCGCGGCCGCGCTCGGCGGGGAGTGGGAGCACGCCTACAGCCGTGAGGAGGCCGTCTACCCGGCCGGTGTCGTGGCCGCCGACAAGTACTGGCCGCCGGTGCGCCGTATCGACCAGGCCTTCGGCGACCGGAACCTGGTCTGCTCCTGCCCGCCGCTGGACGCGTACGAGGACTGAGTGAGTGTCTGAAAGGGCCCCACCCGGCAGCCGGGTGGGGCCCTTTCACGCGTCGGATCGCCTTACGGCGTCTCGAGCGACACCTCGGTCGACTTGATCAGGGCGACGACGGAGGAGCCGACCGACAGGCCGAGGTCGGTGACGGACTCCTTGGTGATCGCCGAGGTCAGCTCGCCGCCGGCGGCGATCGAGATCTTCACGGTGGCCATGGCGCCGCCGGCGGCGATGTCCGAGATCGTGCCGGGGATCTGGTTGCGGATCGAGATCCGCTGGACCGGCGCGGTGGAGAGGGAGACCTCGGTCGACTTCACCAGGGCGCGCACCGCGGAGCCCGTGTCCAGGCCCAGGTCCTTCACGGCGTCCAGGGTGATCGCGGCGGTGATGTGCTGGCCGTCGGAGAGATCGACCTTGACCGTCGCCATCGCCTCGCCCTCGGTGACGGACGCGACGGTGCCGGGGAGCTGGTTGCGGATGCTCAGGCTCATGGGAACGCCTCACAGGATGTGGGGGAATGTCGGGTATGCACCCTTGGTGATCCCCACCGTATCCGCAGTCGTGGCGTCAGGCCGGGTAGGCGTGCGTCTGGGTCGCCTTCACCGTCGCCCAGACCGGCGCACCCGGGACCAGGCCGAGCTCGGCGGCCGCGACCGTGGTCAGGTCGGCGGCGAGGGGCAACTCGCCCGCCAGGTCGGCGCGGATCTGGTCGCCGTGGGTCTCCAGGCCGGTGACCTGGCACCGCCACAGATTGCGGGCGCTGGAGCCCTCGGGGCGGTCCCGGTGGAGGGTGACCGCGCCGGGCGGGAAGGCCACGAAGACCTCACCCGACAGATCCTCCGTCGTGGTGATCGCGGGCCCCGCGTCCAGCCGTACCGTGTGCCCCTTCGCCTCGCCCCGGTAGAGGTTCAGGCCGACCAGCTGTGCGATGTAGTCCGTGCGCGGGCGGCGGGCGATGTCGGCCGGGGCGCCCTCCTGGACCACCCGGCCGTGCTCGACGACGACCAGTCGGTCGGCGAGCACCATCGCGTCCAGGGGATCGTGCGTCACCAGGACGGCCACCGCCTCGAACTCGGCCAGATGACGGCGCAGTTGCACGCGTACCTCCAGGCGGGTGCGGGCGTCCAGCGCGGCGAGCGGCTCGTCGAGGAGCAGCAGCCGGGGGTTGGTGGCCAGGGCGCGGGCCACGGCCACGCGCTGCGCCTGGCCGCCGGACAGCCGGCGCGGCTTGGCCGCCAGGTGGTCGGCGAGCCCCATGCGCTCCAGCCAGGCGGCGGCCTCGGCGCGCGCCTCCGCCTTGGACGTGCCGTGGCAGCGGGGGCCGAAGGCCACGTTGTCCAGCGCGGACAGGTGCGGGAAGAGCAGGTAGTCCTGGAAGACGACGCCGACCGGGCGGGACTCGGGCGGCGTACGGTCCAGCGAGGCGCCGTCCAGCCGCAGATGGCCGCCGGAGAGCGGGACGAGACCCGCGAGCGCGCGCAGGGCCGTCGTCTTCCCCGCGCCGTTGGGACCGAGCAGTGCGACGACGTCACCCGGCGCGGCGCGCAGGGCCACGTCGAGGCGGAAGGGGCCGCGGTCGACGACCAGCCGGGCGTCGAGGCCGCCGTCGCGTGCGTCGGCGGTGGTGAGCCCGGCCGTGGTGTCGTCGATGTCCGTCATGGGGTGTACATCCAGGGGGCGAGGGGGCGGGCGGCCGTCCCGGTGCGCGGGGCGGCGGGCATCGAGCGGAGGTGGGGCACGGAGGCGGTCGTACGGGCGGTCGTACGGGTGCCGGGGGCGTCGGCGGAGCCCCCTGAAACCGGCCGAGGGCGTCGGCGCGTGGTCATGAGGGCGTCATCCAGCGGTCCCGCAGGCCCGCCAGTACCGCGATCGACACCGCCAGCAGGACCAGGCTCAGGGAAATGGCCGCCTCGGGGTCGTTCTGGAGGGCCAGGTAGACCGCCAGGGGCATGGTCTGGGTACGGCCCGGGAAGTTGCCCGCGAAGGTGATCGTCGCGCCGAACTCGCCCAGTGCGCGGGCCCAGGCGAGGACGGCGCCGGCCGCGATGCCCGGGGCAATCAGTGGCAGGGTGACCCGGCGGAACGCGGTGAAGCGCGAGGCGCCCAGGGTGGCCGCCGCCTCCTCGAAGCGCGGGTCGGCGGCGCGCAGCGTGCCCTCGACGCTGATGACGAGGAACGGCATCGCGACGAACGCCTCGGCCACCACGACCCCCGCCGTGGTGAACGGCAGCGTGATCCCGAACCAGGAGTCCAGCCACTGTCCGATGATGCCGTTGCGGCCGAGCGCGAGCAGCAGGGCCACACCGCCGACCACGGGCGGCAGGACGAGCGGCAGGGTCACCAGAGCCCGGACCAGGCCGCGGCCGGGGAACCGGGTGCGGGCCAGCAGCCAGGCCAGTGGCACGCCCAGGATCAGTGCCACCGCGGTCGCCGCGGTCGCGCACACCAGGGACAGCCGGAGCGCCTGCCACACCGCGGGGCTGGTCAGCTGCTCCGGCAGGCTGCCCCACGGGGCCCGTACGAGCAGGGCGAGCAGGGGCAGCAGCAGGAAGGCCAGGGCCACGATGCCGGGGACCAGGAGCGGCAGGGGTACCCAGCGCAGCCCGTTGCCGGCGCCGACGCGGCGGCGCCGCGGGTCGCCCGTCAGGGTCTCGGCCGCGGCGCCGGAGACGTCGGCGCCGAGGGACTTGCCGGCCTCGGTCACGGCTTGAGGAACCCGGCCCCGCTCAGGACCTTCTGGCCCTCGGGAGACTGGACCAGCTCGATGAACGCCTTGGAGGCCTCCGGGTTGGGTCCGTGCTTGAGCTGGGCGATCGGGTAGTCGTTGATGGCCTTGGCCGATTCGGGGAACTCCACGCCCGCCACCTTGCCGGCCGCGGCCTTCACGTCGGTCTTGTAGACGACCGCGGCGTCGGCCTCCTTCAGCTCCACCTTCGTCAGGGCGCTCTTGACGTCCTGCTCGTAGGAGGCCGGGGTGAGCTCGAGGCCACTGGCGTCCAGGGCCTTCTGCGCGGCGGCACCGCACGGGACCGTCTTGTCGCACAGGACGACCTTCAGGCCGGACTTGGTGAGGTCCTTCAGGGAGGAGACCTTGTCGGGGTTGCCCGGCAGGGTGGCGATCTCCAGCTGGTTGCGGACGAAGGTGGCGGGCGCGCCCGTCGCGTCCTTGGCGTCCGTCACGGTGGCCATCGTCTTCGGGCTGGCCGCGGCGAAGACGTCCGCGGGAGCGCCGCCCGTGATGCTCGCGGCGAGTGCGTCACTGCCGGCGAAGTTGAAAGTGACCTTGGTGCCCGGGTGCTGCTTCTCGAACTCGGCGCCGAGCTTGGTGAAGCTCTCCTTGAGAGAGGCGGCGGCGAAGACGGTCACCGTGCCCGAGAGCTTCTGGGACTTCGCGGACGCGGACGCCGAGGAGTCCGGCTTCGACGACGCGTCGTTGTGGGAGGAGCAGGCGCTGAGCGCTATCAGTGCGGCGACTCCCGCACCGGCCACCTGCAGCGTTCGGCGGGTCCGGTGCGTAGGACGGGTCATCACGGATCTACTCCTCTGGTCATCCGGGAAAAGCCCGGGCGTGGTCATCCGGGAAAGCCCGGGCGCTTTTCCGCGACCGGGAAGCGGCCGCAAAGAGATAGTACCCCTGCATCTGCAAGGAGTAAGCCTCTCGGTGCTTTGCATTAGCTGGATCGATGGCGGAATAGGTTAGGCATATGCGTTTGCAAGGCGTTGCCTCCCGGGTACGGTCCATCGCGGAGGTGGTCGCACGTGACACTCGCGGAAGTCGCCCTGACCGGTGACCTGGCCCGGCCGAGTCGCCTGACCGTGCCGGATCTCTTCGGCTGGCCGCAGCACAGAGTGCGGGTGGTCTTCGAGTGCGCCACCAGCGGGGCGCAGCAGCACTGGTTCGCCGGACCACGGCTGTACGACGTCCTGGCCGACGCGGGACCCGGCTTCGATCCGGCCCGGCGCAAGGACCGGCTGCGCTTTCTCATCGCCGTCATCGGAGCGGACGGCCATCACGCCCTGCTGTCGTGGCCGGAGATCGACCCGGACTTCGCGCACGCGCCCGTGCTGCTCGCCGTCAGCATCGACGACACCCCGCTCGACGGGGCGGGGCCTCAGCTGGTACTGCCGCAGGACCGGTGCGGGGCCCGGCACATCAGCGGCATCATGGCGATCCGGGTGGACGGGGCGTACCTGTTCGACGGGGTGGCCTCGATGGTGTCCGCAGGTCCGGAGCCGACGGCGGTCACATGAGAAGCGGGGCGCCGGGCCGTTCGGCCTGCGCCCCGCGCTCGGAGTTGTCTGATCGTTTCCCGGTCGCGCCTCAGACGCGGTCGATGTGGACGTTCGTCGACTTGACGCGGGCGGTGGCCTCCATGCCGACCTTCAGGCCCAGCTCGTCGACGGCCTCCCTGGTAAGGAGGGAGACGAGCCGGTGCGGGCCCGCCTGGATCTCGACCTGTGCGGCGACGTCGCCGAGCTTGATCGCGGTGACGATCCCGGGGAAGGCGTTGCGGACCGAGGTGTACGAGCCTTCCTCGTCACCCGTGCCGGTCTGGGCGAGCTCGACCGAGAACGCGGCAAGGTCCTTGCCGTCGATGAGGCGTCGCCCGGCTTCGTCGCGGTGGGTCGCCACCCGGCCCGCGTCGGCCCAGCGCCGCGCGGTGTCGGGGCTCACGCCGAGGAGCCGTGCCGCCTGGCCGATCGTGTAGGACTGCATGCAGGTCACGATAGGTCCCTTCGGCCGGAACGGTGCACGTGGGGTTGGCCGTTGGGTATAACGCGATACAGCTCCAGTCCGCCGGGGCCGTCCCCACCTGCGAGGTGGGTACGAGGCCCCCGCCTCTCAGCCCACATGCACCCGCGGCCTCTTCGACCGGTGCGGTTCGGCCTCGCGCAGGACTTCGCGGGTGACCGGGGCTACCTCGCCCTGGCCGAAGAGGAAGAAGCGGAGGAAGTTGGCCAGGGGGTTGCCCTCGGTCCACTCGAAGTAGATGTGCGGGGTGCGGCCGGTTTCGTCGCGGACGTGGAGGAGGAAGGCGGCGAGGGCGTTGGAGATGGAGGAGGACTCCAGCGTCAGGACGCGGTAGCGGTTGTGCAGGACCTCGCCGTGCACGTTCAGGCCCGACTCGAACTCGGAGGGGTCGCGGACCGTCACCTCGACGAAGACGAAGTCCTCCTGGGGAGGCAGGTCGTTGTCGGTGCGGATCTGCTCGATCTTGTCGCGGTACTCCGCCACGTCGCGCTGGTCGGGCTGGTTGGCGATAAAGCGGATCTTGCGGCTGGCCATGTCCCTTATGAAGCGCTCCGCCATGGGGTCGAGGGCCACGCTGGTCACGCGGAGCTCGAAGGCGCGGGCCAGCCGCGACAGCAGCGAGACCAGGATGATGCCGACGATGAAGCAGGCACCGATCTTCACACCGTCGGGGCGCTCGACGACGTTCGCGATCGTCGTGTACAGGAACACCGCCGAGATGATCGCGAAGGCGACGGTCCAGCCCCGCTGGTGGGCCTTGTGGGCGGCGATGGTGACGGCGATCGCGGCGGAGCTGATCAGGACCAGCACGCCGGTGGCGTAGGCGCCGCCCTGCGCGTCGACGTTGGCGTCGAAGAGCCAGGTGACGAGGAAGGCGATCAGGATGAAGACGATGACCATCGGGCGGACGGCGCGCGCCCAGTGCGGGGCCATGCCGTAGCGGGGCAGATAGCGCGGCATCAGATTGAGCAGGCCGGCCATCGCGGAGGCACCGGCGAACCACAGGATCGCGATCGTCGATACGTCGTAGACCGTGCCGAAGGCGTTGCCGAGGTACTCGTGCGCGAGGTAGGCGAGCGCGCGCCCGTTGGCCGGGCCGCCGGGCTTGAAGTCGGTGGCCGGGATCAGGATCGTCGTGATGAAGCTGGTGCTGATCAGGAAGGCGCTCATGACCAACGCGGCGGTGGTGAGCAGCTTCTTGGTGTCCCGGATCCGGCCCCGCGGGTTCTCCTCCGTGTCGCCGGCCTCGCCCTCGACGTGCGGCATGACCGCGACGCCGGTCTCGAAGCCGGACAGGCCGAGCGCCAGCTTCGGGAAGACGAGCAGGGCCAGGCCCACCATGACGAGAGGGTTGCCGTGCTGGGTGGTCAGGGCGTCGGCCCAGTTGGCGATCACATGGTCGGCGGTGAAGACGTGCCACATGCCGACGACCACGACGACGACGTTCAGGCTCAGATAGATGCTGACCAGCGCGACCGCGACGCCGACCGCCTCCAGGAAGCCCTTGAGGAAGACCGCGCCGAGCAGCGCCACGAGGACCAGGGTGATCACCATCTGCTGGTCGTGCAGGACGCTGGTCAGATGCGGGTTCTCCACCAGGTGGGTGGAGGCGTCGGCGGCCGACAGCGTGATGGTGATCAGGAAGTCGGTGGCCGCGAAGCCCAGCAGGGTGAGGACGAACAGCTTCCCCTTCCAGAACGTGAGCAGCCGTTCCAGCATCGCGATCGAGCCCTGACCGTGCGGGCTCTCCTCGGCGACCCGGCGGTACACCGGCAGCGCGCCGGCCAGCGTGACGATGACGAGCACGATGGTGGCGATCGGGGACAGCAGGCCGGCCGCGAGGGCGGCGATGCCCGGCTGGTAGCCGAGGGTCGAGAAGTAGTCCACGCCCGTCAGGCACATGACCCGCCACCACCGCTGGCCCTTGTGCGCGGCCTCCGGTTCGCCCTGTGGCGCTCCCTGGCCCGTACCCTTGCCCATGTCGGACAGGCCCTCCAGCATCCAGGCGCGCAAGCGACTGGGAGGGGGGTGTTCCGTCGTGGCCATCGGGGTGCTCCTGACGTGCGGTGCAGACTGTTCGTGGCCATCGCGCGGACGGCGGCACCAGCGTAAGCAGATGGTGAGGCTTGGGCCTGCGCATCACGGGGTGAGCGGCATCAAGCTTGCGTTAAGACTTGCGTCAAGAATGGCTCCGGCCGGTGTGCCGCGCGCGCCGCTTCGTCCGGCTGCCGCCTACCCCTCATGCAGCCGGCGCCACCTGGCATCCCCTTCCAGCAACTCCCGGGTGTCCAGCCGCCGGTGCCAGGCGTTGCGCCGGTGGACCGCCGTCAGGTCCGACTCGAGCGGGGACGGCGGCACCGCGAGGACGGGGCAGGAGGCGTGGGCGACGCAGTAGCGGGCCACCCGCCCCGAGAAGGCACGGCGCCAGCCGCGCTGCCCCGTGCCCACGACGAGGACGTCGTCGTCGCGGGAGGCGATGGCCACCAGGGAGCGGCCCGGGGTGCCGCGGACGACGAGGGCGCACAGCGGCAGATGGGGGCAGGTCTCGCCGAAGACGTCGTCGAGGGCGGAGATCAGCCGCGCCCGGGCCAGGCGCTGCCACTCCTCGGCCACGAGGGAGCAGGCAGGGGAGCGCTGCGTCGCGAGTTCTCCTCCGGGCGGTTCCCAGGCCAGTACGGGCCACAGCTCGGCGCCCCGGCGCCGGGCCTCCGCGGTCGCCCGGCGCAGCGCGGTGACGCTGCCCAGGGAGCCGCTCACGCCGACCACGACACGAGGCGTCGGGGAGGCGTCGTAACCGGACATGGCATCACCGATCGTCAGGTGTGCCCGCGGGCCTCTCCCGCGGGCCGCTCTGCTCGCAGGGCTCCTTCCATCACACTCCTGTCCCGGCGCTCCGACCAGTCCGCGGCCCCGGGCGCGACGCGCCCCCGACACGGCGCGGCCGCGCCCGACCACGAAGAGTGACAATACCCGGACATACGTCGGGGCCGGTGCGCACCCTGAGTGTGCGAGCCGGCCCCTCAAGTCGCCGGGCGGCGCTGTGGTGCCGCCCGGGTGGTGCCTAGGCGGCGGTCATCACCTGGTCGGTGCCCGGCGGGCGGTGCGGGGCGATGATCTGGCCGTCGGGCAGGAGCTCACCGGTGTCCTCGAAGAGGAGTACGCCGTTGCACAGCAGGCTCCACCCCTGCTCCGGGTGGTGCGCCACGAGTCGGGCGGACTCCCGGTCGGCGGATTCGGCGGGCGGGCACGCTGGCTGGTGCTGGCACATGGGTGGGATCTTTCGCTGTGTCGTGGTCATGGCCGTCCCCCCGTGGTGATTCGTCGGTCGGAACCCAGTGTTGCCCTCCGGGAGTCAATCCGCAGGCATTTCGCAGCACCGCTTCTTCACAGGTTGATGACGCTTCATCCTCGTGGATGGTTCAGCCCAACTGGGCGGCCGTTTCGGGTGGTTCGGCGTAGCCGGATAGGGCTAGTCCGAACGGACCCGGCGCGTTCGGCAAGCTTCCGGTCAGGCGGACGTACCCCGCCTCCCGGAGGGGGAGACGGGGTACGTCGGCGGCCGGATCAGGCGGGCGAGCCGAGGAGCGGAGTGGCCGCGGGCGGGACCGGGGGCGTCGCCCTGAGGTTCAGCACGGGCAGCAACTCCGCGACCCGGTGCGGGCGGTGGGCCGCTATGCCGGGCGGGGCCGGCGCCAGCGGGACGAGCAGGTCGGTGGCGAGGGGGTGGCCCTCGGCGCCGTCCGCCGCGCAGTCGCCGTGCAGCCAGAGCGTGAGCATGTAGAGCCCGGGCACCGACAGCAGGCGTGGCTGGTACGGCTGTTGCATGGCCTGGCCCTCGCGGAGCGCCAGCTCCGTGGAGGCTATGTACGGCCCCTCGAAGAAGTGCGCGAACGCCCAGCCGTCCGGGGTCAGCTGGGTCTCGGCCGCGGCGACCGCGCGGTCGCCGGAGCGGATCAGGAAACGCCACCCGGCCAGCCGGGTGGCGGTCACGCCCTCGGGCGTGAGCCGGTCCAGCACATGGACGGGCAGCGGGAGTTCGGGGGTGAGGGGGCCGGGGGCGGTACGCAGGGAAGGGGTACGGGCCTCGAGGACCGCGGTGGGGGAACCGAGGGCCGTGAGGACGGAACGCAGGGCGGGCGCGGGCGCAGGGGGGACGTGCAGCGGCATGGTGGGTCGCCTCTCATTCGACAGGCGCGGCGGCGCGAGGGAGGGGGGGCGGACGGCGCTGTCAGCTCCATGGGGGTCGGGAAGGTGGGGCCCTGGTCGCTGAACGAGGTGCGGGTGAGGCCTGCCGCACGTCACCTCGACGGCAGGAAACAGGACCGCGAGCGCCAACCTACTTCCTTGTAGCCGGAGTTTATACGACACGTCATCTGGCGTTGTTTCCGCTAGCCGTTTCCCGTGCGCGGAACAAGACGCCATTCGGTCGCTGATTCGCGGGAATCATCCCGTTTCCCGGGCCGGTGTACCGCGCTGACCTCGGACTACTCACGCGTAGCGGTCGGCCGGTTCTCGTCGGAGTTTTTCACGAGCGCTTCGGGGAAGTCGAAGAGCGTACTTCCGTATGCCCCGTGAATGTGCCGCCGACATGACGGGGGTGCATTCGACAGCCTAGCGGGCACCGTGTTCGCGCGGGACGTTATCGATCGCTTCCGCTGGGCATCATCCCAACCCGAACTGATCCAGGAGCGCGGCGGCCGCCGGGTCTCCGGTTCGCTCGTCCGAGACCGAGGAGGAACGCCCGATGGGGGAGAAGGTCGTGGCGGAGTCGTTCGACCTGTCCGATCGCCGGCGCTACCGGGAAAAGCTCCGGAGGTGTCTGACGGGGCTGGAGAGGCTTCTGGTGGCCAAGCGGTTCGACCGCCCCAGGAATCTCATGGGTGTGGAGATCGAATTGAATCTCGCCGGGTCCGACGGATCACCGCGCATGTTGAATACACAAGTTCTGGAGCGGATCGCCAGCCGCGATTTCCAGACCGAGCTCGCGATGTTCAATCTCGAAGTAAACATTGCCCCGCACCGATTGGACGGACGTATATTCGACCGGCTCGCCGAGGAACTCCGCACCTCGATGGCGTATGCCGACCGGAAGGCCGGCGAACTGGACGCCGGAATCGTGATGATCGGCATCCTGCCCACGCTCGACCGCGACGACCTGGTCTTCGGCAACCTCTCCGAGGTCGACCGCTACGCGCTGCTCAACGACCAGATCGTGGCCGCCCGCGGCGAGGAATTCGCGCTGGACATCGAGGGGGTGGAACGCCTCACCTGCACCTCGAAATCCATCGTCCCCGAAGCCGCCTGCACCTCCGTGCAGCTGCACCTCCAGGTCACCCCGGACCGCTTCGCCGACGTGTGGAACGCGGCGCAGGTGGCCTGCGCGGCGCAGATCGCCGTCGGCGCCAACTCCCCCTTCCTGTTCGGCCACGAGTTGTGGCGCGAGTCGCGGCCCCCGCTGTTCCTCCAGTCCACCGACACCCGCCCGCCCGAGCTCCAGGCCCAGGGCGTACGCCCGCGCACCTGGTTCGGCGAGCGCTGGATCTCCTCGGCGTACGACCTCTTCGAGGAGAACCTGCGCTACTTCCCGGCTCTGCTGCCGCTGTGCGACGACGAGGACCCGCTGGACGTCCTCGACGCCGGCGGCGTGCCGAGGCTCGCCGAACTCGTCCTGCACAACGGCACGGTGTACCGCTGGAACCGCCCCGTCTACGGCATCGCCGACGGCGTCCCGCACCTGCGCGTGGAGAACCGGGTCCTGCCCGCCGGGCCGACCGTCGCCGACGTCGTCGCCAACGCCGCCTTCTACTACGGCCTCGTCCGCGCCCTCGCCGAAGAGGCGCGGCCCGTGTGGACCCGGCTGCCCTTCGCCACCGCCGAGGCCAACTTCGACGCTGCCTGCCGCCACGGCATCGACGCCCGCTTCGTCTGGCCGCGGCGCGGACGGCACGGAGGTACGGCCGAGGTCGACGCCGTCTCCCTCGTACGCGAGGAACTGCTGCCGCTCGCCGCGGCCGGGCTGGACGCGTGGGGGGTCGAACCCGCCGACCGCGACCTGTACCTCGGCATCATCGAGGAACGCTGCCGGCTCCGCACGAACGGCGCGTCCTGGCAGGCGGCCACCTTCCACCGGGCCCTGGACGAGGGCCTGAGCCGGCCGGAGGCACTGGCCGCGACGACCCGCCGCTACACGGAGCTGATGCACGCCGGTGACCCGGTGCACACCTGGCCGGTGGGCGTGCGGGAGCCGGTGCCGATGGGCTGAGGACCGCGACCGCCTGCCATGCTTCCCTCCTGGTACGCCTGATACTCCTGGTACTCCTGGTATTCCGGACACCCACGGATCGGGACACCCACGGATCGGGACACCCCCGGGATCCGGACACCCCCGGATCGGGACGACGCCGGAGCGGGATGACGTAACTGGAGGCAGGTGTGCAGGTGGAGGCGGGCCCGGTGGCGGGGGCCTATTCATGGCAGCGGCCCACGCGGCGGACACTGCGGAACGAACTGCTGATCGTTCTCGGGCTCTCGCTCGGCGCGAGCGGAGTGTCCGCGCTGATCAGCTTCGTCGGAGCGGTCACGAAGCCGGGCGGCCTCAAGGACCAGGCGGCCACCCTCAACTCCTCGGCCGCGCCCGGCCGTCCGTGGCTCGATCTCGCCTGGCAGCTCTTCGACATCGCCTCGGCGCTGATGCCCGTCGCCCTGGTCGCCTACCTCCTGCTGCGCGAGGGCAAGAGCCTGCGCGTCATCGGCTTCGACCGGAGCCGGCCCTGGTCCGACCTCGCCCGCGGCGCCGGGGTCGCGGCCGTGATCGGCAGCACCGGGATCGCCTTCTACCTGGCCGCGCGCGCCCTCGGCTTCAACCTCACGGTGGTGCCGGAGGCGCTGCCGGACGTGTGGTGGAAGTTCCCCGTGCTGATCCTCTCGGCGGTGCAGAACGCCGTCCTGGAGGAAGTGATCGTCGTCGGCTATCTGCTGCGCAGGCTGGGCCAGTTGGGCTGGACGCCGGGGACCGCGCTGGTGGCCAGCGCCGTGCTCCGCGGCTCGTACCACCTCTACCAGGGCGTGGGCGGGTTCATCGGCAACATGGTCATGGGCGTGGTGTTCGTCTGGCTGTACCGGCGCTGGGGCCGGGTGGGCCCCCTGGTCGTCGCCCACTCCCTGCTCGACATCGGGGCGTTCGTCGGGTACGCCCTGCTGGCGGGCAAGGTGGGGTGGCTGCCGACGGCGTGAGCCCCCGGAGGGGCTCCCTTCGTCAGACGAGCAGGTCGCCCTCGATCGAGGTGACCGCGCGGCCGGTGAGCAGCGTGCGGTCGCCGCGCAGTCCGGTGCGGACGAGGCCCGAGCGGCGGGAGGCCTGGAGGCCGGTGAGGTCGGGGCGGCCGAGGCGCTCGGACCAGTACAGGGCGAGGGCGGTGTGGGCGCTGCCGGTGACCGCGTCCTCGTCGATGCCGACGTTCGGGAAGAAGCAGCGGGAGACGAAGTCGTGGCCGCCGGCCGGGTCCGTGGCCCGGGCGGTGGCGATGATGCCGCGCCGGGAGTGCCCGGCGAGCGCCTTGTGATCGGGCGCGAGGCCGAGGACGGTCTGCTCGTCGGCGAGCTCCACCAGCAGGTCGCCGACGTTCGGCCCGGTGTCGTACGCCGCGACCGGCTCCGCCCCGAGCGCCTCGGCGACCCCGGCCGGTACGTCGACCCGCGTCAGCGGGGCGGTCGGGAAGTCCAGGGTGATCGACCCGTCCGCGCCGGGCGTCGCGACGAGCACGCCACTACGGGTGGCGAACCGCACCGGCCCCTCGTGGGCGCCGGTGGCGTGCAGCACGTGGGCCGTGGCGAGCGTGGCGTGCCCGCACATCGCGACCTCCGTGACGGGCGTGAACCACCGCAGCGCCCAGTCCGCCGCCCCGCCTTCCGGCAACCGGTGCGCGAACGCCGTCTCGGCGTGGTTGACCTCCATGGCGACGTTCTGCATCCACCCGTCGTCGGGGAAGGAGTCGAGGAGCAGGACCCCGGCCGGGTTGCCGGAGAAGGGACGGTCGGCAAAGGCGTCGACGATTCGCAAGCGCAGCATGTCGCCGACGGTAGGGGGAGGGGAGCGGGGGCGGCCAAGGCCAATTCGGGAGGAGTGGCTTCAGTCGGGGCCGGTTGGGGGCCTCGGCCCACAAGCCACCGCCGCCCCTCCTGAGTCAGGCCCCCACGTAGGCCGCGAGGTGCTCACCGGTGAGCGTCGACCGGGCCGCCGTGAGCTCCGCCGGGGTGCCCTCGAAGACGACGCGGCCGCCGTCGTGGCCCGCGCCCGGGCCGAGGTCGATGATCCAGTCGGCGTGGGCCATGACCGCCTGGTGGTGCTCGACCACGATGACCGACTTGCCGGAGTCGACGAGGCGGTCCAGCAGGCCCAGCAACTGCTCCACGTCGGCCAGGTGGAGGCCCGCCGTCGGCTCGTCGAGCACGTAGATCCCGCCCTTGTCGCCCATGTGCGTGGCCAGCTTCAGGCGCTGCCGTTCACCGCCCGACAGGGTGGTCAGCGGCTGGCCGAGGGTGAGGTAGCCGAGGCCGACGTCGGCCAGGCGCCGCAGGATGCGGTGGGCCGCGGGCGTCCGGGCCTCGCCGGAGCCGAAGAACTCCTCGGCCTCGGTCACCGGCATCGCCAGCACCTCGCTGATGTCCCGGCCGCCGAGGTGGTAGTCGAGCACCGAGGCCTCGAAACGCCGCCCCTCGCAGTCCTCGCATGTCGTGGCGACGCCGGCCATCATCGCCAGGTCCGTGTAGATGACGCCCGCGCCGTTGCAGGTGGCGCACGCGCCCTCGGAGTTGGCGCTGAACAGCGCCGGCTTCACGCCGTTGGCCTTGGCGAAGGCCTTGCGGATCGGGTCGAGCAGCCCGGTGTACGTCGCCGGGTTGCTCCGCCGGGAGCCGCGGATCGCGCCCTGGTCCACCGACACCACGCCCGCGCCGCCCGGGACCGACCCGTGCACGAGCGAGCTCTTGCCGGAACCAGCGACGCCGGTGACGACCGTGAGCACGCCGAGCGGGATGTCGACGTCCACGTCCCGGAGGTTGTGCGCGCTCGCGCCGCGGATCTCCAGCGTGCCGGTGGGCTTGCGCACGCTCTTCTTGAGCGAGGCCCGGTCGTCCAGATGGCGCCCGGTCAGGGTGCCCCCGGCCCGCAGCCCCTCGACGGTGCCCTCGAAGCAGACGCTCCCGCCCTCCGTACCCGCGCCGGGTCCCAGGTCGACGACATGGTCGGCGATCGCGATCACCTCGGGCTTGTGCTCCACGACGAGCACCGTGTTGCCCTTGTCGCGCAGCCGCAGCAGCAGGTCGTTCATCCGCTGGATGTCGTGCGGGTGCAGGCCCGTGGTGGGCTCGTCGAAGACGTACGTGACGTCGGTGAGCGAGGAGCCGAGGTGGCGGATCATCTTCACGCGCTGCGCCTCGCCGCCCGACAGCGTGCCCGCGGGCCGGTCGAGGGAGAGATAGCCGAGCCCGATCTCCACGAACGAGTCGAGGGTGTGCTGGAGCGCCGTGAGCAGCGGCGCCACCGAGGGCTCGTCGAGCCCGCGGACCCACGCCGCAAGATCGCTGATCTGCATCGCGCAGGCGTCGGCGATGCTGACGCCGTCGATCTTCGAGGACCGGGCGCCCTCGCCCAGCCGGGTGCCGTCGCAGTCGGGGCAGGTGGTGAACGTGACCGCGCGGTCCACGAACTCCCGGATGTGCGGCTGCATCGCCTCACGGTCCTTGGAGAGCATGGACTTCCGGATCCGCGGGATCAGACCCTCGTACGTCATGTTGATGCCCGCGATCTTCATCCTGGTCGCCTCGCGGTGCAGGAAGTCGGACAGCTCCTTCTTGGTGAACTCGCGGATCGGCTTGGCCGGGTCGTACAAGCCCGACTCGGTGTAGAGCCGGTAGTTCCAGCCGCCAGGCTTGTAGCCGGGGATGGTGAGCGCGCCCTCGTCGAGCGACTTGGCGTCGTCGTAGAGCTGTGTGACGTCGAGGTCGGTGACCGCGCCCCGGCCCTCGCAGCGCGCGCACATGCCGCCCGTGATGCTGAAGCTGCGCCGCTCCTTCACGGTCTGGCCGCCGCGCTCCACCGTGACCGCGCCCGCCCCGCTGATCGAGGCGACGTTGAATGAGTACGCCTTGGGCGAGCCGATGTGCGGCTGCCCGAGCCGGCTGAAGAGGATGCGCAGCATCGCGTTGGCGTCGGTCGCGGTGCCGACCGTGGAGCGGGGGTCGGCGCCCATCCGCTGCTGGTCGACGATGATCGCGGTCGTGAGCCCGTCGAGCACGTCGACCTCCGGCCGTGCCAGCGTCGGCATGAAGCCCTGTACGAAGGCGCTGTACGTCTCGTTGATCAGCCGCTGCGACTCCGCGGCGATGGTGTCGAAGACCAGCGAGCTCTTGCCCGAGCCGGAGACCCCGGTGAACACCGTCAGCCGGCGCTTGGGGATCTCGACGCTCACGTCCTTGAGATTGTTCTCGCGTGCGCCGTGCACCCGGATCAGGTCGTGGCTGTCGGCGGCGTGCGGCGCGGGCGTCTGGGGGTCCGTGCTCGTGGCCATGCTTATCGGGTCTCCATCTTTCGGGCGGACCGCCTGCGCGGTCGGACTCCGTCGGGGTCGTTCTGATCGAAGAGTGCGAGCGATAATCGAAGAGTGCGAGCGATAGGGGTGACGGCCAGGCTAGGTGGGGCCGGGTGTCCGGCGCTTCTCCGATTCTGATCGTTCCGGCCTGGCCTCCCGCACGGGCCGCGACCGCGTACGCCGCCGTTCCCCGATCACCATGCCCGCCGCGGCGACGACGGCCAGGGCGACCGTCGTGACCCCGGAGACGGCGAGCACCGAACGCGGTCCCAGCGCGGCGGTGAGAGGACCGCCGAGAGCGGTGCCCCCGGGCGACGCGGTGAGCAGCGCCGCGCCCCGGACGGCCAGGACCGTCGTCAGCAGGGCCTGCGGCGTCCGCTCCTGGAAGAGGGTGAAGGACATCGCGGTGAACGGCCCGTAGATCACCCCGCCCAGGGCGAAACAGGCGACGGTGACGGACGCGGGTGCGTCCAGGCCGAACGGCACGAGCGTCAGACCCCACCCGGCGACGATGCCGAGCATGACCGGCCACAGCGGCAGTCTGCGCAGGGCGCCCACGGCGACGCTGCCCAGCACCGCGCCCACGCCGAAGAGCGCCCAGTACACGCCGAGCAGGCTCGCGTCGGCGTGCAGATCCTTGGTGACGTGCAGGGGGAGGGCTACTTCCACGGGTCCGTAGAGGAAGTTGAAGAACCACGTCACGACGAGGATCCCGAGGAGTTCGGGCTGCCCCCGCAACACCCTCATCCCCGCCGCCTGTTGGCCGGTCCCGAGGGGAACGTCCGCCTGCGCCGCGCCGGTCGCGTCGGCCGCGTCGCCGAGGCGGCCGACCTGGACCGCCAGGACGGCGAAGGTCACGGCGTCGAGCCCGATGATCCACGCGGGGCTGACCGCCGTCGTCAGGAACCCGGCCACCGCGGGCCCGACGATGACCGCGGCCGTCGCGCTCGCGCTCACCAGCGAGTTCGCCGCCAGCCGCTGCTCCGGGGGAAGGATCTGGGCGAGCAGCGCGTACTTCCCCGCACTGCCCCAGGCGTGCAGCAGCGACGATCCGGCGAGCAGGCCGACGTACACGGCCGGGTGCAGCGCCCCCGTGGCCCAGGCCAGCGGCACGCATCCGAGCAGCACCGCGCGGAGCCAGCCGTCCACGGCCAGCAGCCGCCGCGCGGGCCGCCGCCGCAGCCACCGCCCGAAGAGCAGCGCCCCGGCGGCTCCGGGCAGCGCGTACGCGGCCACGGCGGCCCCCACGAACAGCCCCGACCGACCGGGAGGCGCGACCAGAATGGCCAGCCACGGCACGGCGACGACACTCATCCCGTCACCGAGATCCGACGCGGCCAGGGCCGGCAGCAGCCGCCGGAACCTGGGCTGGGAGAACAGCACTTGATACGCCACCGGCAGCCGGAGCCGGGGGAGCAGACGGGGTGCCCGGGGAGAAGCCACGTGGGTCAGAGTCCCGTTACAAGGGCGCCTGATGTCAAGGGAATTACGGCGCCACGGCCTCCCGCCGACGGTTACTACCGCCCACCGAACTGCCAGTCGTGGACCTCGACGTGGGTGTACGGAGCCGATGACAGGGCGGCGCGCGCCGCGTCCGGGTCCGGCGCGCGTACCAGCGCCGCCGCGCCGAGCCATGCGGTGCCGTCGTCGGACAACAGCGGTCCGTACGCGATGAGTTCGTCGGTCACGGGCGGTACGACGAGATCGGCCGCGGCCGCCCCGTCGGTGCCCAGACCGAGCACCAGGTACCGGTTGCCCCCTGTCCGCCCGCCGGCGAAGTCCCACATCGTCCGCCCCAGCAGGTTGCGCCACCGGAACAGGAGCACGTCCCGGTACACCCCCGCCTGGTAGTTGGGCTCGTCGAGGGCGAACGCGCGGGCGGCCGCGGGGTCCGGGAGGTCGAGGATGTGGACGCTGCCGGTGAGGGTGTCCCGGTCGGCCGTGAGTGTCGGGCCGCGGGCGATCATCTCGGCGGCGTACTGGTCCATGTAGGCCCAGTGCGCCTCCAGCCGCTCGTCGCGCAGGGGCAGGGAGCCGGTCCGGTCACGGTGGTGGCAGAAGAACTCCATGACCGCAGACCCTGTCCCGGCGCGGGCCGCTCCTCAACTGGTTTGCCGCTGACTCGTCTCAGTGAAGTTTGACCGTTCTCACTGAAGTTTGACGGGTCGCTGCCCTACGTTCGCGGCTGTTGGGCTTGCGAGGGGCGGGACGACGGTGGCCACACCTGCACGAGCATTCGGTGACGAGGCGCTTTCGGCGTTTGAGCTGGACTTTCTGAGTTCTGCGGAGCGTCATAGGTTGCCGTTGGGTAAGGCCTGGGACCTGCGCTTCGAGGAGGTTGAGCCGGTACGTCCGTTCCGCTGGACGAAGGGCGGGGAGAGCTTTGCGGGCTGGCACTGGGCGGTGACGATGGTCGGTCACGTGGGCTACGAGTCGTGGCTCGAGCGGGACCGGTCGCCGCAACATGAGCATGTGAAACCGGGATCGTTAGACTTGGCGCGAGCCTAGCGAGCACCCGCACAGGGGTTTCCCCGGGTCGTCCAACAGCCGCTGGTGGCACGCTGCCGCCATCATCCAGGCCCGGCTCGCCTGTCCCGTCTCATTAGATCTTGACGAGACAGGGCCGCTGACCTGTGGGGTGACAGATCGGCTTGCGACTCAGAGCGCGGAGGCCGTGGGCTTCGGGAGGGGCTGAGTACGGCGCCGAGTTCGCGTCTCATCGATCATGGCGAGGCCGGGACTTCCCGGACTGGGCTTTGTCAGGATGGTGAGACGCTCTGCTCCAGGATTCGCAGTGAAGGTGGCAGTTTTGTCAGTGGCCAGTTGTAATTCCCCACGGGCGGCCAGTTCCTGGGGAGCTATCTGGCCGCCAGCCGTCACGCTGAGTCAGGCTGCCAGGGGCGGGCGAGCAGGGATTGCCAGTCCGGCCCCCAGCGCGCAGCCGACAAGGAGGCCCATGCCGTGGTTGTTGGTGAGAAGGCACAGAACAAGACCTGCGGCGGGGATGAGGGGAGCCACTCGCCGCAGGGCGATGACGCTGCCGCGCACCGCGTACCAGGTAGCGAGTGCGCCCACAAGGCCACAGATCGCTACCGAGTCGCCGCCTCCTTGGAGGCTCCAGCCGGCCATGCTGACCGCTTGGGCCGTCACACCGCTTGTCGCAAAGACCAGCAACATCCACCAGGGGCCAAATAGTCGCTCGGCGACCGGAGCGACAACCGCGAGTGCGGCCAGGTTGAACAGGAGCTGGGGCCATCCTGACGACTGCACCATCAAGGCGGTCACGGCTTGCCACCATGCACCATGAGGGTGTCGCTCCAACTCATTGATCATGGCGGGGACAACCACTTGGGCCACACCGAGCATCGCCATGGTGGCCACCAGCCCCGTGGCAGCCCTGGGGGTCGGCCGCCGCCACGTCCGCAGCAAGGCCAGTGGAGGAGGCGTCTCGTCGCAGCCCTTCGCGGCGAGCGTCACCAAGAGTCGAAGTCCCAACACGACGACGACGGCCGCGCACCCATAGAGCAAAACGCTGTGCATGTTCATGATCAAAGCCTGTCAGATGGTGCGCCGGCCGCTGTCACAGTTTCCGGACCAGTCCCGACGCGAGCTGCGTCTGAGCAATGCCGAAACGGCGTGCTGCCTCCGCAGGCAGTTGGGGATGGTCCCGCCAGTGCGGGGAGGCAAACAGGCCGGTGAGCACGATGACTTCGGGGTAGGTGGCCACTTCGATCCGGGACTCGGAGGGGCGGTGGGGATCACCGAACGGATCCTCACCGAGCACTTCGAGCCGGCGGTTCCACCTCTGCCGAAGGGGCTCTCCGCTTCTCTCACCGGTGAACCACCTGGTCAGGCGGTCGCGGGCGTCGATGAAGGCTAGCGCGGTGGAGGGATGGGTGCCCCGGCGGACGATCCGGTGATGTTGGAGGTTGGCCCGCAGAACCTCGGGCAGTCGCGTCAGATCGTGTTGCTCATCGCCGAGGAGCCAGCGGCAGTGGCGGTGGCAGACTTCTCAAGGTCCCGCGGCTTGCTCCGACGGGCTTCCGGCCGGCAGTCCACCACCACGGCCGATCCATCGGCCCGCCGGGCGAAGTAGTCCGGCGCGTGGGACAGCCGCACCCCCTCCGGCGACGTCCAGTGCAGCCAGAACGGCTGCGACGCGAACCACGTGACCCGAGGGTCGAAGTCCATCGAGATCGCGTGATCCCGCTCCAGCCAGGACTCGAACCCCACATGCCGCAGCATCGTGGCCGCCCAGTACAGGCCCGGAGAGTTCCTCTGCCCCCGGTACGACGGGAACTCCCGTACCGGATCGGCTTCCTCGAAGGCCAACTCCGTCACGTCCGCCAGCGAACCGCGTACCTCGACCCCGCCCTGAACTCAGGCCACCTCGAAATCGGCCGCCCTGCCCCTGCCGCTCTGCGGCTCCCCCTGATCGTCCACACCGGGACGATGTCCACTGGGTTGAGACAAGCCACCTGAACCGAGACAAGAGCCACCCCAAAGCGGGACACCGTCTCACTCAAACCTGTCCCAGCCCCGCACACCACACGGTCAGTACACAGATTAGTGCGACAAACCCCGCTTCGCTGAGACCGGACATCGCCGGTCCCGTCTGGTGAAACTTCGATGAGACGAACAGGCCGGTCGTCAATCTTCAGTGAGACCGGTGCATCGTCGCTGAGACAGGTGAGACAGGACAGTACGAACCTCGTGGAAAAACATTGTCGGCGACTCGGTTCCGATATATCGTTGAGTTATCGCGACGGATCGACGATGACTGTGACTGGAGTGATGGCGGTGCGCATGCACGGATTCGAGCGTGGACATCGAGAGGAGGGCCCCCATCGGCATGGCCGGGGTGGGTTCGACGGACGGCGGGCCGCCTTCGGGCCGTTCGGGCCCGGGGGGCCTGGGGGGCCTGGGGGCCCCGGGTTCGGGCCCGGGGGGTTCGGCTTCGGGCCGGGGCCCTGGGGGCCGCGAGGGCGTGGCGGTCCGCGAGGGAGGGCTCGTCGGGGTGACGTGCGGGCCTCGATTCTGGCGCTGCTGGTGGATCGGCCCATGCACGGGTACGAGATGATCCAGGAGATCGCCGAGCGCAGCGGCGGGGCGTGGAAGCCCAGCCCGGGATCGGTCTACCCGACCCTCCAACTCCTGGAGGACGAGGGGCTGATCGTCAGCGAGAGCGACGGCGGCAAGAAGCTGTACTCGCTCACCGAGAGCGGCCGCACGGCCGCCGACGAGGGGCCCGACGCTCCCTGGGAGGAGGCCTCCCGCGGGGTCGACTGGGAAGTGCTCGGCGAGATCCGCCAGGCGGGCTTCGGGCTGATGGAGGCCTTCGGCCAGGTCTGGAAGACCGGCACCAAGGAGCAGCGCGAGAAGGCGATGGCCGTCATCAACGACGCCCGCAAGAAGCTGTACCTGATCCTCGCCGACGAGGGCTGAGTCGAACGAGGGCCGAGTCGAACGAGGGCTGAACCGGCTGCAGTTGACGTCGGGAGTGGGCTGACCTCCTGTCACGGGGTCAGCTCACTCGGCGTATCAGGGCCGCGTCGAACAGGTCCCACGCGCGCGGGAAGGTGCTCTCGTCGTGGCAGTGCCACGCGTCCCAGAACAGGTCGGCGAGCAGGGCGTCCTCCGGGGCGTACACCCGGTAGACGTACTGCCTGCCGTCGACCGCCGGCAGGGCCACCAGCCAGCACCCGCTCTCCACGTTTGTGGAGACGTGCGGGGGTGTGCGGTGGTTGCGTCAGGGGCGCATTGCAAGGCGGCGCGCGCCCTTGCGGGGAAACTGGCTTGACCTCCTCCCTGAGGAGGAGGCTTCGGTGACCCATGTCCACTCTCTGTGGGACGCGAAGATGCTTCCCTTCGGGGATGACTCCTGCCCCGGCGGCTGATGGGGTGAATGGGTGCAACCCCGTATTCCCCGCCAGTTCGCCTCTGACCAGGGCGTGCGCCGCGCGGATCAAGAGGTCGGGCTCGGTGCCGAGCTCGCGGCCGTGGTCGCCGGTGCCCGCCGCCGGGCCGTCCGGGACGGGGATCGTCAGATCGACACCGCCCACCTGCTGCACTCGCTCCTGGAGTCCGGCTCCGAGGTGCGCGCCGTCATGGGGCCCACCCCTCAAGTCGCCCGGCTGCTCGGCTATCTCGTGCAGCGCAGCATCGGCTACGGGCTGCGATGGCAGGCCGTGGGGGAGGAGTCGGCGGCCGGACGCGGGTCCGGCACGGACGGTGCCGACAGCTGGTCGCCGCTCGCCGCGGCCGCCATGGACCACGCCCTTCGGTGCGCCGACGGCCCTGCCGGGTGCACCGACCTGCTGGCCGCGATCGTCGGCGAACCCGACTCCCGCGCCGTCGAGGTGCTGCGGCGCGCCGGGATCGAGGCGGCCGACCTCCTCGCCCGGATCGAGAACCGTGCGGGGGAGTACGCGGCCGACGGCCGGGCGCCCTGCTGACGTCCCCGCACCCCAACTCACCCCTCCGCCAAAGACCGTTCCCGTCCGCTCGATGAGACAGGTGTCAACGAGGGTGACGCTCATGTCATCGCCTGTCATCATGTGCTCGTGCATATGTCTGAGAGCAGTCATGGCGGCCGCGGAAGGGGCGTCGGGCTCGGCCTGGCGCTCGCGTCGGCGCTCGCCTTCGGCGGGTCAGGTGTCGCCGCCAAGCCGCTGATCGAGGCGGGACTCGATCCGCTGCACGTCGTGTGGCTGCGGGCCGCCGGTGCCGCACTGGTGATGCTGCCGCTCGCCGTGCGGCACCGCGCGCTCGTGCGCACGCGGCCCGCGCTGCTCGCCGGGTTCGGACTGCTCGCCGTGGCCGGCGTCCAGGCCTGCTACTTCGCGGCGATCTCGCGGATCCCGGTCGGCGTCGCGCTGCTCATCGAGTATCTCGGGCCCGCCCTGCTGCTCGGCTGGGTGCGGTTCGTGCAGCGGCGGCCGGTGAGCCGTGCGGCCGCCCTCGGCGTGGTCCTCGCGGCCGGCGGCCTCGCCTGCGTGGTCGAGGTGTGGTCGGGACTGCGCTTCGACGCCCTCGGACTGCTGCTGGGCTTCGGCGCGGCCTGCTGCCAGGTCGGCTACTTCGTCCTGGCCGACCAGGGCAGCGAGTCGGACGGCGAGGTGCCGGACCCGCTCGGCGTCATCGCGTACGGCCTGCTCGTCGGCGCCGCCGTGCTGACGGTCATCGCCCGCCCCTGGACCATGGACTGGTCGGTGCTCGCCGGCACCGCGCACATGAACGGCACCCCGGTCCCGGCCGCCGCGCTGCTGGCCTGGACCGTCCTCGTCGCCACGGTCGTCGCGTACGTCACCGGCGTGCTGTCCGTACGGCGGCTCTCGCCGCAGGTCGCGGGCGTCGTGGCCTGCCTGGAGGCGGTCGTCGCGACCGTGCTCGCCTGGGTGCTGCTCGGCGAGCACCTGTCGATGCCGCAGGTCGCCGGCGGTCTGCTCGTCCTGGTGGGCGCGTTCATCGCCCAGTCCTCAGCGCCCGCCAAGAGCTCCGCGGAACCGGTGGCGCGCGGCGGCCCCCAACGGGAGTTGTCCGTGCCGGAGACCGCGGCTTAGACTGGTGATCATGCCGAACGCACTCGTCCTTCCCCCTCCGGCCGCCTGAGGCGGGCCTCCGGAACACACGCCTGGCATAGCTGACGCCAGGCTGGACGGTGCTGCCCGCAGATGAAGTCCGCGCGCCCCGCGCATCGGGGTCGCCTCCCGAACTTCTGCACATCTGCGGAGACAACTCGTGTCGAATGCTGCGAAAGCAGCCAATGCCGCTTACGGCCTGCCCGTCGGGCGTGGCCTGCTCTATCTGATCGTCGCCGGCGCCGCCTGGGGCACCGCGGGCGCCGCCGCCTCACTGGTCTACCGGGTCAGTGACATGGGCGCGGTCACCCTGTCCTTCTGGCGCTGCGCGGCCGGTCTCGTCCTGCTGCTGATCGGCCGGCTGCTGCGTCCGGGCGCCGCTCGCGCATCCCGCCCGGCCGTTCCCGAACCGCTCGCCCGCAAGGCACTGAAGGCCGTCGCCACCGGTCTCGGACTGGCCGTCTTCCAGACCGCCTACTTCGCGGCCGTCTCGGCCACCGGGCTCGCCGTCGCGACCGTGGTCACCCTCGGCGCGGGCCCCGTCCTCATCGCCCTCGGCGCCCGCCTCGCGCTGGGGGAGCGGCTCGGACGCGGCGGGGCGGCGGCCGTCGTCGGCGCACTCGCCGGGCTCGCCGTGCTGACGCTCGGCGGCACGGGCGCGACCGTACGTCCCTGGGGCGTGCTGCTCGCGCTCGTCTCGGCGGCCGGCTACTCCGTCATGACGCTGCTCACCCGCTGGTGGGGACGGGACGGCGGTGCCGACAGCTCCGGTACGACCGTGTCGGCGTTCGCGGTCACCAGCCTGAGCCTGCTGCCGTTCGCCCTCGCCGACGGGCTGGTGCCGCACACGGCCGAACCGGTCCATGTGCTCTGGCTGTTGATCTACATCGCGGCCGTGCCGACGGCCCTCGCGTACGCCCTGTACTTCGCGGGTGCCGCCGTCGTACGGTCCGCCACCGTGTCCGTGATCATGCTGCTGGAGCCGGTGAGCGCGGCCGTGCTCGCCGTCGCGCTGCTCGGTGAGCACCTGACCGCGTCCACGGTGGCCGGCACCCTGCTGATGCTCGGTTCGGTCGGCGGGCTCGCGGTGGCGGAGGCACGCGGGGCCCGCGCGCCGCGCGCCCCGCGGTCACCGGAGGAGGAACCGGCCGTCGCGTGAGCCGCCCTGAGGGGGCGCTCCGGCGCCCCCTCAGCCGTTCACACGTCCAGCCGCCGCACCAGATGGTCCCGCGCGGCCCCGTCACGCGGGCCGTCGCGCTCCGTCAGCCGATCGGCGATCCGCTCCCGGATCTCCGTCGGCCTCTTGCCCCCGTACTTGAACTTCGCCCGAACGTCGGTCACTTCGAGGCGCAGCCCGCGGATGCCGGACAGCAGCCGGCCGTACGGCGCCTCGCCCGGCGCCGCCGTGGACGAGCCGCCCTCCGGCTGGAAATGGCCCAGTTGGCGGTTGAGGAGGTCGGCCTTCTCGGCCGGGTCGTCCACGACATGGGCCGTGCAGCGGAGTTGGACGGCCGCGTAGAAGCTGGTGGGGACGCCGTTCTCGGGCGGGCAGGCCGGTGCGGCCTGCCAGGGGCCGGGCACGTACACGTAGTCGTCGACCACGCTGAGCAGAACCTGCGGGTTCGTCTCCAGGGCCGGCCACAGCGGGTTGGGGCGGGCGAGGTGGGTGACGGCCTCGCCGCGGGCCGCGTCGTAGGCGAAGTGCAGGGGCTGCACGAAGGGCGGTTCGCCGGGCAGGCCGTTGACCGCGAGCTGGCCGAAGTCGTGGGTGGAGAGCCAGGTCTGCCACTCGGCGTCGTCGCCGGGCGCGTCCCAGGGGTGGATCAGCATCAGCGCGCCTCCAGGTAGCCCGGGAGTCCGATGTCGGGGGCGAGGTCGGCGTTGGGGACCGGGCTGTCGTACCCCTTGCGCAGCGGGACGACGCCCGCCCAGTGGGGCAGGCCGAGGTCCTCGGGTTCGTCGTTCGCGCCGCCCGTGCGCACCTTGGCGGATACCTCGTCCAGGTCGAGGCGGATCACCGCGGTGGCGGCCAGCTCCTTCTTGTTGGCGGGGCGGGAGTCGGCGGAGCGGCCGGGCACGACGTGGTCGACCAGCGCGTCCAGGGCCACCCGGCGCTCCTCGGCGTCGGTGACCTCGTGGGCGGTGCCGTGCACCACCACGGAGCGGTAGTTGATCGAGTGGTGGAAGGCGGAGCGGGCCAGCACCAGGCCGTCGACATGCGTGACCGTGAGGCACACCGGCAGGCCCGGATCGGCCTCACCCGTCATCCGCAGCGGGCGCGAGCCGGTGGAGCCGTGGACGTAGAGCCGGTCGCCGACCCGGCCGTACAGCGTCGGCAGCACCACCGGGGCGCCGTCGCGGACGAAGCCGAGATGGCAGACGTAGCCCTCGTCGAGTATCGCGTGCACCAGGTCCTTGTCGTACGACGCCCGGTCCGCCGAGCGCGTGGGGACGGTGCGGCCGGTCGGTGTGTACGACGCGGGCTGCGGCGACGGTGACTGCGGCGACGGTGACGGTGGGGGCCCCTGCATGGCGCTCTCCATTGCACTAGTGCATAATATGTTTTGTGCTAGGAGAGTATCGGATCGAAGGTCGTGGCGCAGCAGAGATCGCGGAGAGCGTCGAGCGCGCGGTGGGCGCCGGGCAGCTGGAGCCGGGGCAACTGTTGCCGCCCATGCGGGAGTTGGCGACTCGGCTCGGAGTGAACCCCAACACGGTCGCGGCCGCGTACCGCACCCTGCGCGAGCGCGGGGTGATCGAGACCGCGGGCCGGCGCGGCAGCCGGGTCCGGCCCAAGCCGGCGACGACGACCCGGGAACAGCCGACCGTCGACGTCCCCGAGGGTGTGCGGGACCTGTCCAACGGCAACCCCGACGCCGCCCTGCTCCCGCTCCTCGCGCCCGTCCTCGCGGCGGTGGCGGCGGAGGGCGACCGGCGGCCGGTCCTGTACGGCGACGACCCCGTCGATCCGGACCTCGCCCGGATGGCACGGGCCGCGTTCGACGCCGACGGAGTGCCCGACGGGCCGCTCGCCGTGGTGTCCGGCGCCCTGGACGGCGTCGAGCGGGTGCTCGCGGCACACCTGCGGCAGGGCGACGTGGTGGCCGTCGAAGACCCTGGCTGGGGGCGGGTCTTCGATCTCGTCCCGGCGCTGGGCCTGCGCACGGTTCCGGTGGGCGTCGACGACGAGGGGCCGCGCGCCGAGGACCTGCGCCGCGCCCTGGAGTCGGGCGCGCGCGCCTTCATCATCACCAGCCGCGCGCAGAACCCCACCGGAGCCGCGGTGAGCGCCCCGCGCGCGCGTGCCCTGCGCGACGTCCTGCGCGAGCATCCGGGGACCCTGCTGATCGAGGACGACCACGGCCACGGCATCGTCGACCTCCCGCTGCACCCGCTGGCCGGCGTCACGCGGCACTGGGCGTTCGTCCGCTCCGCCGCCAAGGCCTACGGCCCCGACCTGCGGCTCGCCGTCCTCACCGGCGACGCCGTCACCGTCGACCGGGTGCGCGGGCGGCAGCAGTTGGGGCCGGGCTGGGTGAGCCTGCTCCTCCAGCGCGCCGTGGTCCGGCTGTGGGCCGACGGCGCGCTGGACGGCCCCTCGGTGGCGGGGGCGTACCGCGACCGCCGTGAGCAGCTCGCCACGGCCCTCGCCGAGCGCGGCATCCCCTCCCACGGCCGCAGCGGCATGAACCTCTGGATCCCCGTCCCGGACGAGACCAGCGCCGTCGCCCGCCTGCTGCACGCGGGCTGGGCCGTCGCCCCCGGCGCCCGCTTCCGCCTCACCGCCCCACCCGGCATCCGCATCACCGTCTCGACACTGACCCCGCAGGAGACGGGACCGCTGGCGGACGCGGTGGCGGCGGCGCTGCTGCCGGGGGTGCAACGGGGTTACGTCTAGGGCTTCTCGTCTGGGTCAGCTTCTAGCGGCAGTTGGGGGCTCCGGGTCGCATCCGGTGCCGAACTCGGTTGCAGGGCCGGTGCATACGTGCCTTCGGGCGTGCCTGTGTCAGTGCCGCGCCCGCCAGGACGATCACGGCGCCCAGCGGTGTGGTCCAGGTCAGTGACTCGTTCAGGATCGCGACACCGACCTGGAGGCGCACCGGGGGCAGGTGGTCGGGCAGCGGCTCCTCGCCAAGCAGGGGCGCGGCGTGCGCCTCACGGACGCAGGGCGGCTGCTGTCGGAGCACGCGGCGCGGATCCTCTCTCAGGTCCAGGTCGCCCAGTCCGACCTGGAGGCGCACCGGGGGCAGGTGGTCGGGGAATTGCGGCTCTCCGCGTTCCCCACGGCCGCGCGCGGGCTGTTCCCCACCGCGCTCGCGGCCCTGCGCGCCGAACACCCGGCCCTGCGCGTGCACTCCAGCGAACTGGAGCCGGAGGACGGCATCGCCGGTGTCGTACGCGGCGATCTCGATCTGGCCGTCGTCCTCGACTGGTACAACAAGCCGATGCCCGTCCCGGAGGGGCTGGTGAAGGCGCCCCTGCTGGACGACCCCGCCGAGATCGCCGTACCCGTCGGGCACCGGCTCGCGGGCCGGGACGAGGCGGACCTCGGGGAGTTCGGCGAGGACGAGTGGATCACCTGGGGCGAGGGCGAGTTCTGCCACGAGTGGCTGATGTACACGCTGCGCGCCCGGGGCATCGAGCCGGCCATCGGCCACCGCGCGGCCACGACGCACACCCAACTGTCCCTGGTCGCCGCCGGTTTGGGCGTGTGCATCGCACCCGTGCTGGGCCGCCACCCGGTGCCGGAGGGCGTTGTCACGGTCCCGCTGCGGCAGCGGGTGCGCCGCCATGTGTACGTCGTCTGGCGGGCCGACGCCGACCGCCGCCCGTCGATCCGCGCGGCGGTGCGGGCGCTGCGGGCGGCGGCCGGGACCCTGGACTGACCCCTGACCGGCCGCACCGGCCGCCCGCGCGCGAACTCAGCGAGCGGTCATGCGAGTTCGATCGAGTCCCCGGACACCTTGATGCCCGCCGCCGGCAGCGGCTTGGTCGCGGGTCCCTTCTTCACGCTGCCGTCCGCCGCCGAGAACTCGCTGTGGTGACACGGGCAGCTGATGACGCCGTCGGCCACGGCGCTCACCGCACACCCCTGGTGCGTGCACTTCGACGAGAACGCCTTGAACGTGCCCGCCGTGGGCTGGGTGACCACCACACCCTGGTCCTTGAAGATTTTCCCGCCGCCCTCCGGGATCTCGGAGGTCTTCGCGAGCGCGGAGCCGCCGGCCGCGGCCCCGCCGCCACCGGAAGCGCCGGAGGACTCCGCCGACTTGTCCTCGGAGCCGCAGGCGGTCAGCGCGGCGGCGAGCCCCGCCGCGCCGGCCGCCGCCACGACGGTACGGCGGGCCGGTCCCGCTGCGGGCGTGGGCGATGCGCTGGTCATGAGAGGTTCCCTTCCCCGGACTGTACGTGCGCCACTGATGGTTGATCCGTCAAGCTGATCCGCCCAGGGGTACGGCCCGCGCCTCCCGCTCGTTCACCTCGCGCCGGGATCGTCACCCGTTCGTGAACTCACCCGGCGGCAACGATGACGGTCGCCCCGCTGCCGATACCCGGACCCGGAGAGCGGCGGAGGCGACGGTCCCATTGCGCCAGGACCGTCCTTCGACGCCCACAACCACGAATACGCCACCCGGACCTTCGAGTTCGCCGCCGACTGTCAGGCATGGCTCGACAACATCGACCACATCGCCGCACTCAACCCCCGCCACGTCGTCGCCGGCCACAAGAACAAGGCCCTGCCCGACGACCCGAAGATCCTCGAAGAGACCCGCCAGTACCTGCGCGACGCCATCCGCCTCCTGGCCGGCAAGCCGCCCCCCCAGGAGTTCTTCGACGAGATGATCAAGCTCCACGGCGACCGGCTCAACCCCGGCCCCCTCTGGTACAGCGCCGTCGGCCTGCTCAGCAACGCCTCCGCCGAGAGCGACCCCAACCGATAGATGGCCCGGCCGCCCTCGCGGTTGGCCGGGCCAGACGCACCGAAGCTCGCCCGCCAGGGCCTGGGGCCTCCTAACACCGCCATGGCGGCCCGCACGCTTGCGGAACCGAATCCGTTCGAAGCTCATGGGGCCAGTACTCCAGCCGGGCTTTGGTGTTTGTCCTGGTCAACGGCTCGAGGATGGGGATTGTAGCGGGAGGGGGCTGGGCGCGGGGCGAATTCGCTCTCCCTGTCCCGCGAACGGATGACCGCGTCGTGTGTAGTGACAGCAGCGGGAGCGGGCCCGGGCGCGGAGCCGGGCGGCGGTGGCGAACACCACCGGCGTGAGCAGCACGATGGTGGCATCCAGACTGAGCACCGCCGTGATCACCGACGCGGGAGCGAACACCTGCACCAGCAGGCGGCGCGGGCGCCCCGCCGCGCTCAGGGCCATCCACGCCCCGCACGCGTGGAACAGACCCTCGTCGTCGTACAGCTGGGCAAGGACCAGGACAGCCGCGAGGAACCCGATCACCGGTCCGAGCCGCTCCGCCTCCTCGCGGGCGTGCCCCAGCGAGATCGCTCCGGTGGCGATCACCACCCCTGCAGCGGGGACGGCGACAACCGCCTCCGGCCACCCGAACGGGTGAATGACGGCGCACGCCAACACCGCCAGGAGTAAGCGACGGAGAGGACCTTCGCCGGAGACGAATTTCACTTCCAGATCTTCTCCCGGAGCGCGACGTAGTGGGTGGCACGTCCGCCTGCCGGGATTCACGTCGGCTGCTCGGCCTCGCCTGCGCCCGACACAGCAACCTCAGCGAACAACGACGCACGAAGGAGTAAGGAGCTTCAAGTGATCGAACACAACGACTTGCCAGGAAGGCAGCCCGCTCCACGAAGTCGCCGCCGATCAGGACGTCATCGTCACCCCGGGTGCGACCACGCGGCTGACGATCACCGACCCGTTCAAGGCCGCCAAGGTCCTCCTGCAGGTTAAGGATGACAAGACCGGCAAGCTCTTGCCTGGCGCGACCGTGAACGTCGGCACCGGCGACACGACGCTGCACACCCTCACCACCGGTGCCAAGGGCACGGCCTCCGGGGAGCTGCCGGTGTCGAGCCGGAAGACGGAGTTCTGGGTCAAGCAGATCAAGGCCCCAGCCGGCTACGACCTCTACAAGCCGTCCATGGCGTTCACCGCGGGCCCCGGCACCCCGGTGACCGTGACCGTCACCAACGCCAAGACTGCAGCCAGCCCGAAGCCCGACCCCTCGGACAAGCCGACGCAGAAGCCCACCGGCACCCCGTCCACCCTCGCGGACAAGCCGAGCAGCGGCACCGGCGGGACCACCAGCGCACCGGATGCCGACTCCTCGCCCACCACAGCGGCGGCTGAGGTCAGCGACACGACGCCGAAGGCACCGACGGGCTCCCTCGCGCACACCGGTACCGACGCCACCCCGTGGCTCCTCGGCGGTGCCGGACTGCTCATCGCCGCTGGAGGCGGCGCCCTGGCAACAGCCCGACGCCGCACACACGATGTCCACGAGAGCGCCTCTCGCGACAGCTGAACCCACCCGCCCGCTGAACCGGCCCCTGGAATCCCCGCACGCGCGGGAAGCACCGCGGCGTCCGTGCCTACTGTGTACCGAACGCCGCCCAACATGACGAGACGTCAGCCGACTACGCCGAAGTCCCGACCAAGAGGGTGGGGTAATGGGCGTCTTCCGGTTCGCGCTTCATCCGGATGTCGGCGGGGGGGGTGCCCCTATCTCTTTGGTCAAGGTCGTGGGTCAGGATTGCGGCATGGCGACCTGGTTCCGCACCTACTACGAGGACGAAGATCTGTGGCTGTATTTCGAGGCCGATGACGAGGGCTGGGCCGCGCGGCAGGTTGAGGTCCGGGGGCAGGACTCGCGTCCGGTGACGGCGGCCTCGTTGGAAGAGGTGCTGCACTTGCGTGATCATGCCGATCTCGCGGCGATGTTCCGCTATGAACGGCAGTACGGCGTTCTCGCCGAAGGTCCCATGGACGGCTGGCAGGACCAGCCGCAGGCGGCCGAGATCACCGTGGAGGAGTTCGAGCGGTTGTGGACTGAAGCACGGCGGGCTCTCGGCGATTCAGCCTGACCTGGCGGGTTGGGGTTCGTAGAAAGTTCCGTCGCGGAGCATCGCGAAGAGGACGTCTGCCCGTCGTCTGGCGAGGCAGAGCAGGGCCTGGGTGTGGTGCTTGCCCTGGGCGATCTTCTTGTCGTAGTAGGCCCGTGATGCCGGGTCGCCCAGGGCTGCGAACGCGGAGAGGAAGAAGGCCCTCTTGAGCTGCTTGTTTCCTCTCCTGGAGGGCTGTTCGCCGCGGATCGAGGACCCGGAACTGCGGGTTGCCGGGGCGAGACCTGCGTAGGCGGCGAGGTGGCCGGCGGTCGGGAAGGTGCTGCCGTCACCGACCTCGATCAGGATCCTGGCTCCGGTCCTGACGCCGATTCCCGGCATGGACGTCAGGACCTTCGAAAGAGGGTGGGCCTCCAGGAGTTCCTCGATCCGCCCGGCCAGGAGTTTGCGCTGGTCAAGGACTGCGGTCAGGGATCCGGCCAGGCTCGGGACGATCAGCGCGGCTGCCTCGGTGCCCGGAACGGTGACGGTCTGCTCGTCCAACGCGGTGAAGATGTCCTCGACCAGTCGCTCGGCCATCCGCGGGGCCTTCGGCCGTAACAGCGTGACCAGCCGCCGCCGTCCGGCCTTGCGGATCTGGGCCGGTGAACCGAACCGCTCCAGCAAGGCCAGCACCGCAGGGTGCTGCAACCGCGGCCCCAGCACCCGTTCCAGTGACGGATGGATCTGCGTCAGCAGGCCGTGCAACCGGTTCGCGACCCTGGTGGCCTCTCCGGCCAGATCGTCGTCGAAGCCCACGATCATCTCCAGCTCGGCGATCGTCTCGTCCTCGCCGTCGATGGCTCGCAGCGTGTGAGGCATCGCGCGGGCCGCGTCCGCGATGATGAACGCGTCCTTCGCGTCCGTCTTCGCCTCACCCGGGTAGAGGTCGGCGATCCGCCGCATCGTCAACCCGGGCAGATAGGCGACCAGACAGCCCAAGTCTCGTGCGACTGCCAGCGGCAGGGCGCCGATCGAGGCCGGCTGGTCGACGACGACCAGCACCGTTCCGTGCTTGGCCTTCAACTTGGCGAACAGTTCGCGGAGCTTGGGTTCGGTGTTGGGCAGTCGCTTGTCGAACGCCTTCTTCCCGGCTGGTGTGACGGCGGTGGCGTGGTGTTCGCCCTTGCCGACGTCCAGGCCGAGGAAGACGTCGATGTCGCCGGTGTCGATCACGTGCAGGCCCCTCCATCACGCTTTCGTCCGGCCTGCCTCGGCACCGAGCTGCCACATCCACGTTACGGAGAGCTCTTCCGGCTCGGGTGAAGCCGGTGCTCAAGCCCCTCATCAGCGGTCCGTCGATGCCTCCGGACCCGGTGACACCACCCCCCGGATCATCAACAACAGGAGGGGGAAGTCATGCCGGACCCGAAGGCCGGAGGCCCCATAGCGGAGCCACCAAAAAGGTAACGGGGGGGGGGCTTCGTTGTTGCGTTGTCGGGCCATCCGGTCTGTTTCCGCTGCACTCTTCTAGATGCACAACGATTGAAACGCCCAACCTCGCCGCCGCCTCCCCGAAGGCGCTATGGGTGATATCTGCCGTAAACTTTATTTAGTTCCTTTGCGCTACCCAACGCACCGAAATGGCAACCGCCGTTTGATCCCCCACACCATGACGAGGGACACTACCCGGCGGATACGTGTTCCCGGCCGCGTGGGACTCGCTTCGGCATCCTCCCGTGCAGGTCACCGCTGGTCATTTACCCAACGATTGGTGGGCAGTTGGCCTAAGGGTTTCGTGGTAGCGTCCTGGTTCTGAGGGACAGTGCAACCTGAAAGGGAAATCGTGAACACGGAGAAGATCGCCGCTCGCCGCCTCTCTCTGGAAGAGGTGGCGAAGCTCGACGTGAAGGACAGGCTCTTCGTTTCCGCCGACACGGCAGAACTCAAGCTTCCCGGCTGCTATGTTCCTGCTTTTCTGACCAAGTCCGGTAAGGATTTCGAGGGCGGCTCGATCACGGCGAGGACCATATTCCAGGAAGAGGTCTCCTGCCTTCCCGACGACGAGAATGAAGCAGGAATCTACGTGGCCGACGAAAACGGCTCGGTGACCATCGAGGTCCTCCAGTCCGCCGGCGTCGTGCTGGACCTGGCACTCTTCGTCCCCAGCGGGGACAAGGGCGCCCTCTCGGCCCTCTACGCTGCGGCCCGGCAGGCGTTCGGCGCCGACACCGTGCAGATCTGGCGCCAGGGCCTCAAGGAGGTCCCCGACGTGAAGGTCGACATCTTCGAGGAGCAGATCCCCCGGGGACGCAAGGGCAGCGACAGCCCCAAGCGTGACCGTCGCGCGATCGACACCTACCCCACCCGTGCGGATTTCATCGAGTTCACCGAGGGATGGAAGCCGGTCGTCGAGATTCACAAGCCGGTTGTCGACGACACCCCCACCATCTGAGACGGCGTCACCCATCGCTCTCGGCCTGAGAGAATGCCGAGAGCGCATGCGCCGCACCCGGCCGACCCCTGAACGGCCCAGGTAACCGTCGGAAAACAACTCACGAACGCCGCAGCGCCGCTCCCCTCGACGACCTCGCGAGACAGCCCGCCTGACCAAGACCAAAGCCCTGAGGTTATTCAGCGACAGCCCTCAGGGCTACGGCGTAGTCCAGTGACGTCCACTTCATGCTCAGAGGGCGGTTTGTAAGGTGATGTTCGTTTCCGGCTGAGGTGGGAGTGCGGCCGCTGGAGGAGGTTCTCGGCTATTGCTTCCTGGCGAAGTTGCCAGTGTCGGCCTCGGTGAGGATGCCGAGTTTGACGAGGCGTTTCAGCTTGGCGCGGGTGCCTTCGACGTTCTTCGGCAGCAGTTCGTGGCCGAGGGCTTCGCAGTGGTGTCGCGGCGGACAACCTCGTAGCCGCCTTCGTCCAGGACCGCGACCGAGGTGAACCAGGCCGGGTCGTCCTCGTCGGGCTGCGGCCCAGCCCTTCGCCGGTGCGGCCTCCCTCGGAACGCACGGCAATTGGAGAGTGCCCGTCTGGGCGATTGCTGGTCCGCCGCCGTGCCGAGCCGTCGTGTGGATGCTGCGCGAGCACGACGAGCAGCCACGCCCCCGGCCCCTGAGTCGGTCCGTATCGCCCAACTCCCCAATGGCCCGGCGGGATCACCCCACCGGGCCGGGACCCTGCTTCAGGGCCGCGTCGTCAGAAGCGGTGGAAGGTCATCGTGAGGGTGTCGGGCTTGACGGTGACGACAGCCTGGGGGCTGGGGAGCGGTGAAGTCAGCTGGGTTCTCGGCCAGTTCTCGACGATAGTGGCCAGGATGATCTGCAGCTCGGACCAGGCGAAGTTCTCGCCGATGCACTTGCGGCGGCCGTCGCCGAAGGCGAAGAACGCTTCCCGGGTGGTTGCCGTGCGGTCCGTCTCCCACCGGTCGGGGTCGAAGGTCTCCGGGGCCGGGAAGTAGTGGGGGTCGTGCTGGTGCAGGTAGGGGCTCCAGACGACGTCGGCGCCCTTCGGGATGGTGTGGCCGCCGAGGTTCATGTCGCGGGCGGCGGTGCGGGTGACCATCCAGGCGGGGCCGTACTTGCGGATGGCTTCCTGCAGAACCCGGCGTGCGTACGGAAGTTGGTCCAGGTCCTCGTACCGCAGCGGCCGGTCGCCGCACACGGCGGCGAGCTCCTTGCGCAGCCGCCGTCCGATCTCGGGGTTGCGGTAGATCTCGTACAGCGTCCAGGCCAGCGTGGTGCCGGTGGTCTCGATCGCCCCGGTGAGCAGGGTGATCGCCTCGTCCTGAAGCTGCTGGCGGGTGAGCGGGTCCTTGGCGTTCAGCAAGGTGGAGAACAGGCCCTCCTCCTCGCGCGCGGCGGTCGCGTGCGGGCATCCGGCTGGTTCGCCCGCTGACGCGCTCGCCGCGTGGGCCGCAGCGGGGGCCGTGGTTCGGGTGGCGCGGTGATCGATGGCCTGGTCGATGAGGGCACGCAGGCGGGCCACGCGGGCGGCGTGGGCGCGGTTGGCGGGCAAAGGGAGGCGGGTGATCCAGGGCGGGAGGATCGTCTGCCGGATCGTCCCCTTCATGATCTCGGGCAGGAGAGCGGTGAACTCGCCCTCCAGATGCTCGGGGAGGTCCGCACCGAACAGGGCCACGAGGAAGGCGGAGAGGGTGAGTTCGTTCATATCCGCGAACACGTCGCGCTCACGGTTCGCCTTCCAGGAGGCGACCGTCGACCGCACCTGCTCGATCATGGCGTCGCCCCGGCGGGCGATGTGCGCCTTGTTGAACATCGGCTGCATCAGACGCCGGTTGCGCAGGTGGGTGTCGCCGTCGGCGACGGTGGCCAGGCCGTCGCCGAAGAAGACGCGCAGCGCGTCGATGATCTTCCCGCCCTTGGTGTAGTGCGCAGCGTCGGTCACCAGGACGCGGCGGGTCAGGGCGGGGTCGGTGACGACGTAGGCCGGGGTGGTGCCGATCCGTATGCGGACCACACGGCCGTGCTCGCGCAGGGAGTTGATGAACGGCAGCGGCTTGCGGGCGAGGAGGTGGCCATGGCCAATGAGCGGGAAGGCGCCGGGCGCGGTGCGCGTGGGGGCGGGGGCCTGCGTGGGGGTGTTCACGTGGGGTGCACTCCTGGTCGATCCGGTGAATCGCCTGATGCATGCCCAAGACCGATTAGGAGGATGCGACCGGAAAATGATCACATCGTGACCGCCTGCTCGCAGGGCCGCTGCGCTGCGGTGTACCGGCTGAGGCAGCGGCCCTGCGAGGTCAGCGCGTCTCTCGCGGCTGCCCGGTCGGCCGTATGCCGTCGCCGCGGCGGAACAGGGACCGCCAGGCCCTGCCGAGGGCTTCGTAGATCATGGCTGCGCGTCGGTGGGGTAGGGAAGCATGGTGTCCGTTTCTCTCGCCGGTCGATGGCCGGCAGGAGAACTACCCCCTTCGCAAGGCAGTCACGCGGAGTGTGATCGGTGTCAACGACGTCCGGGATTGCTGGAGCTCCTCTACGGCCGTGACCACGATCGGGTGGGTCAGGTGCCGGGGCCGTCGTTCTCCCTTCCGCCGAAGAGCGTGTTGTAGGAGACGATCCGCAACAAGGTCACGCCGTCCTCCCGTTCCCGGCGCGGTGACCGGACAGGGTCGGTACGCGGCGCGAGCGGATTCCGCTCAGATGGCGGACGGCTATGGAATGAGCGGTGACGTGGGTGGATTTCACAGGTCCTCTCCTGGTTGATGGCAGTCTGCTTCTGGCGGGCGCGGGCACGACTGCGCCCGCGCGCGATGCTCGATCGCTGTGACGGGGCGAGGCGGTCCCTGGCACGAGGCGATCAAGGCACTTACGATCCCGCCGCGGGAAGTTCGCTGATCGGGACTTCCGCCGCGTAGGGCAGGCCTCATCGTTCGTGCGCCCAGCGGGCGGCGAGGCGGGCCTGCTGGTAGCCGCTCTCGCCCAGCCCAGGAGCGCGGCCGCCTGGTCGGGGGTGGCGAGCAGCCGGGCGAAGACGCGGCCGGTGGCCGGATCCACCCCGGTCGGCCCGATCTGTGTGACGGGGGCCGTCAGGCGGAGGCGTGCGCACGGCCCGATGCCGCCGTAGACCTCCCCCGTCGCGTCATGGACCCAGCCGAGTCGGACGATGTCGTCGCCGATCGGCACCTGAGCCTCTTCGATCGCCTCGCGCCGCAGCGTCTCCTCGGGCGAGGCGTCTGTGGCCTCGACCGTTCCTCCAGTCAACTGCCAGGGCCTGGCACCGAAGACGGACCGCAGCTGCACGGGATGGTTGTGCTTGTCCCGGACGTACAAGCACGCGTACGCCGTGAGATGCGGCAGGGTGAGGATGTACTCGTGGGGAGGAAGGGGCGGGGTCCGCCCCTGGTCACAGGTCATCAGTGGCGCACCTCAGGGGATGTGGAAGGAGGACGGCTGACACCGCTGGCCGCGGTGGCGGTGGCGTGCGCGTAGTGGGAGGCGATGACATCGGCCGTCCAGGAGCAGATCGGGAGTCGGCCGACGTCGCTTCCTGCGAACCAGCGGCACAGGATGCCTTCGTGGATGGGGAGGGTGTGGGCGTCCCCGTTCCAGGTGCCGACGAAGACCTGGATCCAGCCGCGCACGGTGCCACCTGGGCCAGGGCTGGGGATGATGCGGTACGGCCGGAGGTCGGGGACGGCCAGGTCGACCTCTTCGTCGAGCTCGCGCGCCATGGCTTCGGCGGGTGACTCCTGGTCACGGCGGCCGCCGCGGATGAAGCTGAACAGGCCCGGATCGTCGATGCCGGGAGTGGTGTCACGCAGGTGCAGCAGGTACTCGCCGGCGTCGTTGAGGAGCATCACCGCGACGCCGCTCGGCTCGCCTGGTTCCTGAGGATGTCGCGTGCGCTGCGCCGGGGCGGCGGCATGTGCGGATGCGGGAAGGTTCAGGAATTTCGCGGCCTTCAAGGCGAGTTGCCGCCGTAGGTAGCTTCCGGCATCAGAGCGCATCCGCGCGAGCGCGACCATGCTGGTGATGGTCACGTCGGCGACTTCAGCGTGTACCTGCTCCCACTCGGTTCTTTCCTTGCGCGGGTTGGTTCCGCGTACGCCGACGACGGCCTGGGCCGCCTCGCCCGTCTCCTCGGAGATCTTCAGGACCTGGAGGGTCCACTGCTCTGCCTGACACAGGCCGAGCTCGGTGTCATGCGCACTGAAGCGGGAGGCGAGAAGCTCGATGGTGTTCCAGAAAGCACCGTCTGGCGTCGGTACTTCCTCTTCACCTTGCGCCGTCTGTGCCGTGAGCTCTGAGTCGGGATGGGGCATTCCACCTCCTGGGGGGAACAAGTCGTGCGGTTGCTTGGTCATTTCAGGTGGCCGGGCAGCCGGCCAGCAGATCAGGTGGCTCGGCTCACCGGACCAGCTGGTGCGCTGGACCCGGAGCAGGCCCGGCGGACAGGCGTGTGAAGTGCTCGTGCGCGAGGATCGCGTTCCTCGTTGCGTCGGTCATGCCATTGACTCGGCCGAACGCGTCGTGGTCGTACGTGGTTGTGTTCTGCTCAGCGTCGGTGACGCTGTCGTTCAGCCCGTGCGTGTCGTAGTGGTAGGTGATGGTGCGTTCGGTGTCACCGCCGGTGGTGTCCTTGGTGGTCTCGGACAGTTGGTTGCCGTCCTCGTCGTAGGAGCGCGTGATCTCGGCGGTGTGGGACGTGTTGGTGATCTCGTCCTTCACGCCTGCACCGGTCTCGGTGACGACGTGCGAGGCTGTGTCATAGCTGTAGGTGGTTGTCACGCCGTTCGGGAATGTGCTTGACACCTGTGTCTCGGAGGTCTTTCGGCCAAGACCGTCGTATGTGTAGCTGGTGATCAGCCCGGCGGGGGACGTCACCTGCGCGGTGTCGCCGTTCGCGTAATAGCGGTACGAGGTGAGTGCGCCGTCAGGCGTGCGCTGCGAGGCGACCAGGCCGGCCGGGGTGGCGCCGCCGCCGACCGCGGTGAGCGACGTGACGCGTGGCCGTTGCAGACGGCGCTGCGAGTCCGCGACGTTATCAGCCCACGAAACCGGATTGCCGTCGTGGTCGGTCTGGGATGTGGGCTCCGTCAGGGCGAAATGTTCGGGCTGAGCCCGGAGGACATCGACTACACGCGAGGCGTGCTGCATGTCCGCCGCCAAATCCAGGCGATCCGTGGGGGGTTGTAATTCGCCCTGCCGAAGGGGAAGAAGACCCGTACCGTCGACTTGCCCTCCTCGGTGGCCAAGGAGTTGAAGAGCCACGTCGAAGCGTTCCCACCGGTGGAGGTGGAGCTTCCGTGGGGGGAAGCCGGAGGGGCAGTGAAAGAAGTTCTCCCTGCACCTCACCACACGACTCGGCAACGCCGTCGCGGTGAACATATGGAACACCTACACCTGGAAGCCCGCCTTGGCTGAAGCCGGCATCATCCCGCCGCGCGCTGAGGGAGCGAAACCCTGGCAGTGGGCGGCGGCTCCGAAGGATGGCTTCCACGTGCTGCGGCACACCTACGCCTCGCTCATTCTGGAGGCCGGAGAGTCCGTTGTGACCCTGGCGCGTTGGCTCGGGCACTCCTCGCCCGCGATCACCCTCGGTTACTATGCTCACTTCATGCCGGAGGCGGGAAGTAAAGGGCGCACCGCCATCGATGGATTGCTTGGGGAGCGGGGAGATCGGCATGCCAGCCGAAACTCCCCAGATTCTCCCCAGGCTCGTTGACGGGTGATTCCCACTGCTCCACCGCCCCTGAAGGCGGCCATGGATTGCAAGGTTGAAGAGATGGGTGGCCTGGGAAAATGCTAAAAGAGGTCACCGTGACCCGCTATGTCACTCCCTTGCGTGAGGGCGGCTCGCTGCCGGGGCTCGTCGAGGGGGACGACTTCGGGACGTACGTCATGAAGTTCGCCGGCGCCGGACAGGGCCGTAAGACGCTGGTGGCCGAGGTCGTGTGCGGCGAACTGGCCCGGCGGCTCGGCTTCCGGATGCCCCGCCTGGTGACCGTCCAGTTGGACCCCGTGCTGGGGCTCGGCGAACCCGAGCAGCAGGTGCAGGACCTGCTGCGGTCCAGCGGCGGCACCAACCTCGGCATGGACTTCCTCTCCGGCGCCCTCGGCTTCGACCCGCTCGCGTTCCCGGTGGACCGTGAGGAGGCCGGGCGGATCGTCTGGTTCGACGCGCTGGTGAACAACGTCGACCGCTCCTGGCGCAACCCCAACCTGCTGATGCACCGGGGCGAGCTGTGGCTCATCGACCACGGTGCGACCATGATCTGGCACCACAACTGGCCCGCCGCCGAGGCCTCCGCGGCCCGCCCCTACGACGTCTCCGACCACGCCCTGAGCCGCTTCGCGCCCGATGTCGCCGCGGCCGCCGCCGAGTTGGCGCCCCTGGTCACCGAGGACATCCTCGCCGAGGTCACCGCCGAGATCCCCGACGCCTGGCTCGCCGACGAGCCCGGCTTCGACACCCCGGACGACCTGCGCCGGGCGTATGCGCGGCCGCTGCTCGCGCGCGCCGCCGTCGTCCACGAGCGGATCACCGGCATCGAGGAGGGCAAGTGAGCGAGACCCACATCCACATGGCCGGTCATGTGGTCGAGCGCCACATCATCCGGGCGGGCCAGGGCGGCGGCCGGGACGTCTTCGAGTACGCCCTGCTGCGCGTCGTCCCCCGCGTCGAGCGCGGCGAGTGCATCAACGCGGGCGTCGTCGTCTACTGCCGCGCCCAGGCCTACGTCGGCGCGCGCACCCACCTCGACGAGGCGCGCCTGCTCGCCCTCGACCCCGAGGCCGACGTGGCCGGAGTGCGGGCCGCGCTCGACGCGATCGAGCGGCACTGCGCGGGCGGCGACGAGGCCGGGCAGGCCGCCGGCGACGACGCCGGACGCCGGTACCGCTGGCTGATCGCGCCCCGCTCCACCATCGTCCAGCCAGGACCCGTGCACACCGGCCTGACCGCCGATCCGGCGGCCGAGACGGAGCGGTTGCTGGACCTGCTGGTGAGGTAATGGATCACACGCACCCGGTGTGCCGTTGACACCGGGTGCCAGGGCTTCTAGCGTCACGGGTGCTGAAGGTACTAAGCGGTCGCTCACCGCGCCGCGGGTTCTCTCAAGGGCGAGGAGAAGCAGCAATGTCCACCACTGAACAGCGGGTCGCGATCGTCACCGGCGCGGCGCGCGGCATCGGCGCCGCCACCGCCGTACGACTGGCGGCCGAGGGTCGTGCGGTCGCGGTCGTCGACCTCGACGAGGCCGCCTGCAAGGACACCGTGGAGAAGATCACCGCGGCCGGCGGCAAGGCCATCGCGGTCGGCGCCGACGTCTCCGACGAGGCGCAGGTCGAGGCGGCCGTCGCGCGGGTCGCGGAGGAGCTGGGCGCGCCGGTGATCCTGGTCAACAACGCGGGTGTGCTGCGCGACAACCTGCTGTTCAAGATGACCTCGTCCGACTGGGACACCGTCATGAACGTGCACCTGCGCGGCTCGTTCCTGATGGCCAAGGCCGTCCAGAAGCACATGGTGGAGGCCGGCTTCGGCCGGATCGTCAACCTCTCCTCGTCCTCCGCGCTCGGCAACCGCGGCCAGGCCAACTACTCGGCCGCCAAGGCCGGTCTGCAGGGCTTCACCAAGACCCTCGCCATCGAGCTCGGCAAGTTCGGCATCACGGCCAACGCCGTCGCCCCCGGCTTCATCGCCACCGAGATGACCAAGGCCACCGCCGAGCGCGTCAAGATGGGCTTCGAGGAATTCAAGGCCGCCGCCGCCACGGCCATCCCCGTGCAGCGCGTCGGCGAGCCCGAGGACATCGCGAACGCCATCGCCTTCTTCACCGGTGAGGACGCCGGCTTCGTCTCCGGCCAGGTGCTGTACGTCGCCGGCGGACCGCTCGACTAGGGAACACGGGAATCACGGACATGACTGAACTGCCCGCACTCTCCGGCAAGACCGCCCTCGTCACCGGCGGCAGCCGCGGCATCGGCTACGGCATCGCCGAAGCCCTCGTGGCACGGGGCGACCGCGTCTGCATCACCGGCCGAGGCGAGGAGGCGCTCAAGGAGGCCGTCGAGAAGCTCGGCTCGGACCGGGTCATCGCCGTCGCCGGCAAGGCCCACGACCTGGACCACCAGGCCGAGGCCGTCGAGCGCACGATGGAGGCCTTCGGCCGCGTCGACTTCCTGGTCAACAACGCCGGTACGAACCCGGTGTTCGGCCCGCTCGCCGACCTCGACCTGAACGTCGCGCGCAAGGTGTTCGAGACCAACGTGATCTCGGCGCTCGGCTTCGCCCAGAAGACCTGGCACGCCTGGCAGAAGGACAACGGCGGCGCGATCGTCAACATCGCCTCGGTCGCCGGCCTCGCGCCCTCGCCGTTCATCGGCGCGTACGGCGTCAGCAAGGCCGCGATGATCAACCTGACCCAGCAGCTGGCGCACGAGTACGCGCCCAAGGTACGGGTCAACGCGATCGCCCCCGCCGTGGTCAAGACCAAGTTCGCCGAGGCCCTGTACGAGGGCCGGGAGGCGGAGGCCGCCGCGGCCTACCCGCTCGCCCGGCTCGGCGTGCCCTCCGACATCGGTGGCGCCGCCGCGTTCCTCACCTCGGAGCAGTCCGACTGGATCACCGGCCAGACGCTCGTCGTCGACGGCGGCATCTTCCTGAACGCCGGCGTGGGCTGACCGGAATCCTCCGGCAAGGCCCGCGCGGCCTCCCGCACCGCCGACTCGGGCGCCGTTCCCTCACGGGGGAGCGGCGCCCGAGCCGTCGTATCCCACGGTCCCGTGCCTCGTACGGATAAAACGGGACCGGTCGCGGCAAGGCGAGATTCGTCCGCCCGGCCTGCGCCGTCTCCCTCGTACAGCGTTCAATCGGCTTGCCACGGGGGGAGGTTCAGCCTCCGCACGGCTGCGGTATGGTCTGCCAACCCTTGGTATGGCAGATCGAGGAGCGTGCGCGTGTTCAAGCGGAACCGATGCCTTCGGCAGGTGGCGGCGGTCGCCTCCATATCCCTGCTGGCCGGATGCGGTGTCTTCACCGACGGCGACGAGGAGAGCGAGTCGCCGATCGTGGTCGGGACCACCAGTTCCCCCAGCACACTGGATCCGGCCGCGTCCTGGGACGGGTCGTGGGAGCTGTTCCGGAACGTCTACCAGACGCTCCTCGCCTACCCCAACGGCGCGACCACTCCGCAGCCCGACGCCGCCGAGAGGTGCGGCTTCGTCGACGACGCGAACCGCACCTACCGCTGCGAACTCCGCCCGGACATGAAGTTCGCCGACGGGCACACGCTGGACGCGCACGCCGTCAAGTACTCCATCGACCGCATCCGGGCCATCAACGCCCCCGGCGGCCCGGCGGGACTGCTCGGCAGCCTCGACCACGTGGAGACCCGTGGCGAGCGCGAGGTGCTCTTCCGCCTCAACCGGCCCGACACGACCTTCCCGTTCGTGCTCGCCACCCCGGCCATGTCGGTCGTCGATCCCGGCGAATACCCCGCCAAGACGCTGCACAAGGGCGACAACATCTCCGGCTCCGGCCCCTACACCCTCCAGTCGTACCAGGACGGCAGCACGGCCGTCCTGGAGCGCAACGGCCACTACCACGGCTTCGCCGACCGCCAGAACGACGCGGTGACGATCCGCTACTTCCAGGACTCGTCCTCCATGGTCAAGGCGCTGCGCGACCGGAAGATCGACGTCACCTACCGCGGTCTCGCCGCCGACGACATCATCTCGCTCCAGAAGAGCGCCTCGACCTACCTCCAGCTGGTGGACGGCGTCGGCACGGACATCAGCTACCTGGTGTTCAACCCCAAGGACCCCTGGATCGAGAAGCCCGCCGTGCGCAGGGCGGTCGCGCAGGTCGTCGACCGTGCCGCGATCGCGCACAAGGTCTACAAGGACACCGTCGACCCCCTGTACTCGATGGTCCCGAAGGGCCTGACCGGCCACACCACCGGCTTCTTCGACGACTACGGCGACCCCAGCGTCCCCAAGGCCCGCAAGATCCTTCAGAGCGCGGGCATCAAGGAGCGGGTCCCGCTGACGCTCTGGTACACCACCGACCGCTACGGCTCCGAGACCGGCATGGAGTTCCAGGAGCTCAAGCGCCAGCTCGACAGCTCCGGGCTCTTCGACGTCACCCTCAAGAGCCGTCCCTGGAAGACCTACGTGGTCGGCTACCAGAAGGGCGAGTACCCGGTGTTCGGCCGCGGCTGGTCCCCCGACTTCCCCGACGCCGACAACTTCATCGCCCCGTTCGTGGGCGACCAGAACGCGCTCGGCACGCCGTACCCGGTGCCCGAGATCACCGGCAAGCTGCTGCCCGAGTCGCGGCAGCAGAACGACCGCGCGGACGTGGTGAAGCAGTTCAAGCAGGCCCAGGACATCCTGGCGAAGGACGCGCGGCTGCTGCCGCTGTGGCAGGGGCGTCAGTACGTCGCGGCCAGCGAGGACGTCTCCGGCGGCGAACGGGCCCTCGACCCGTCGACGATCATGATGATGTGGGAGCTGAAGCGGAAGACCAGCTGGTGAGACCGGGTCGCGAGCCGGGCCCGCTCCGGCCCGCGGAACCGGTTGTCAGTGGTCGCCTGTAGGTTCGGAGACCTGCAAGTGACCGCACACCGTGAGGACGTTGACGTGACCGACATCGCCATGCTGCCCGAGTCCTGGCGCGGGGTTCTGGGCGACGAGCTGGAGCAGCCGTACTTCAAGGAGCTGGTCGAGTTCGTCGAGGGGGAGCGTGCCGGCGGCCCCGTCTACCCGCCCCGCGAGGAGGTCTTCGCGGCGCTGGACGCGACGCCGTTCGACAAGGTCAAGGTCCTCATCCTCGGCCAGGGACCCGTACCACGGCGAGGGCCAGGGGCACGGCCTGTGCTTCTCGGTCCGCCCCGGGGTGCGGACCCCGCCCTCCCTGCGGAACATCTACAAGGAGATGCAGGCCGAGCTGGGCACGCCGATCCCGGACAACGGTTATCTGATGCCGTGGGCCGAGCAGGGCGTCCTGCTGCTGAACGCGGTGCTCACGGTCCGCGCAGGCGAGGCGAACTCGCACAAGGGCAAGGGCTGGGAGAAGTTCACCGACGCGGTGATCCGCGCCGTGGCCGAGCGGCCCGACCCCGCGGTGTTCGTCCTGTGGGGCAACTACGCGCAGAAGAAGCTCCCGCTGATCGACGAGACCCGGCACGTGGTGGTCAAGGGCGCGCACCCCTCGCCGCTGTCCGCCAAGAGGTTCTTCGGCTCCCGTCCCTTCTCGCAGATCAACGAGGCCGTCGCCGCCCAGGGCCACGAGCCGATCGACTGGACCATCCCGGACCTGGGCTGACCAAAGCTCCGCAGGCCGGCCCCGTGTCGTACGGGGCCGCCTGACCGGGATCGCCCCGGCCGCCGGTTAGCGTCGGAACGGACACGCCGGACAGGCCCAGGGCACGGAGGACGCGGTGGCGGAGCGACAGGAGCAGGCAGCGGCGGACGCCGTGCTGACCCGGATCGGCCAGGTCGTCATGCTGCACCACGGCGGGGACCGCGAGGAGGCCCGCAGCCGACTGCTCGCGCTCTGGGCCGAGCTCGGCGAGAACGGTGACCCGCTGCACCGCTGCACCCTGGCGCACTACCTCGCCGACACCCAGGACGACCCGGCCGACGAACTGGCCTGGGACCTACGGGCGTTGTCCGCGGCGGAGGAATCGGCGGAGGAATCGGCGGACGAGGGGGAGGGCGGGAGAGAGGGGCGGCCCGAGGGCGGGAGCGCGGGCGAGCCTGCGGCCGTACGCGGCTTCTACCCCTCCTTGCATCTCAACCTCGCCGCCGACTACGCCAAGCTGGGCCGCCGGGAGGCGGCCCGTTCCCATCTGCGCCGGGCCCGCGGGGCCGCCATCGCACTGGCCGACGACAGCTACGGCGACGGAGTCCGGGCCGCGATCAGTCGCCTGGAGCTGCGGCTGGGGGAGGGGCCGTCCGGCGGGGAGCCCTGGGGCCCGCCGCGCCAGCGGCCTACGTAGCCATCCGCTCCGGCGGCCGGCTCAATGTCCGTACACCTTCTGGCAGATCGTCGCCTCCTGGCTGCCCTGCCGCCAGCCGCCGTACTTCCGGCCCAGCGCGCACACGTCCGGGTTGCCGGACGCGACGCGCCGGGCGGCCTCGGGGACGTCGACGTGCGCGTTCCGCAGGGCCTTGTGATGCGGCTGCGGCGCGGGGTGCGGCGTACGGGCCGACGGCGCGTGATGCTGCACCGGCGCCGCCGGACGGCTCGGCGCGGCCGACCCGGCGGCGTGCTCGGACCGCTTCGCACGGCCCGGCCGCCCGGACGGCGCGACCATCTCCAGCGCCTCACGCGCCGGCGCCTGGACGACCCGCGGCAGCGCGCTGCCCTCGGGCCGGGGCACCGACGGGCGGAACGGTGCCGTACCTGGTGGCCGCGCGGGCGCGGCGGGGCGCTGCACCGTCACACAGCCGGAGAGGGCCGAGACGGCGACGGTGACCAGGAGCGCTGCGGTGGTCGTCGATCGATGCACCCGCGCCACTCTGCTGTCTCGACCCCCGCGTGGGAACGGCGGACCGGTGGATGATGCCCCACATGGGTGATCTCCTGCCCCGTACGGAGGGCCGGGAGCCGCCCAGGCTGACGTCAGTCGCCCGTATTGCCGTCGATCCGCTCGCGGATCAGGTCGGCGTGGCCGTTGTGCCGGGCGTACTCCTCGATCATGTGCATGTAGATCCAGCGCAGGTTGAACGGCTCCGCGGTGTACCTGCTCCTGCCCTTGGCGAGGTCGTCCAGGGCGAAGCCGGCCGCGTGCCGCCGGGCGATCGCTATCTCGGCCTGCCAGGTGGCGTACGCCTCCTCCCAGGTGTCGGCGTCCGTGACATGGAAGTCCCCGTCGAGGTCCTCCGCGCTGCTGTAGATCCAGCCGCGATCGTCGTCGGCCAGCACCCGCCGGAACCAGCCCCGCTCCGTCTCCGCCATGTGCCGCACCAGACCCATGAGGGACAGCCCGGACGGCGGCGCCGACGCGGTGCGCAGCTGTTCTTCGGTGAGGCCCTCGCACTTCCAGGCGAGGGTCTGCCGGTGGTAGTCCAACCAGCCTTCCAGCATGGTGCGTTCGTCGGCGGTCTTGGCTGGTTCTTCGCGCTTGATCGGCATGCTCGTATCGTCGCTCGGGCCTGCGGCGCCGCGCGAGGAGTTTTCAGCGTGAACTGGCGGCCACCGTATCCTTCCGAGCAGGAACCGTCGGGAAAACACCAGGCAGAACGCCAGGAGGAGCACACGTGAAGGTCGGCTGCATCGGACTCGGTGACATCGCGCAGAAGGCCTATCTGCCGGTGCTGGGCGTGCAGCCGGGCGTGGAGCTGCATCTGCAGACCAGGACGCCCGCTACCCTCAGCCAGGTCGCCGACAGCCTCCACCTCCCGGCCGGGCAGCGGCACACCACGCTCGACTCCCTGCTCGCCCAGGACCTCGACGCCGCCTTCGTCCACGCGCCCACCGACGTCCACCCCGAGATCGTCACCCGGCTGCTGGAGGCGGACGTACCGACGTACGTCGACAAGCCGCTCGCGTACGAACTCCGCGACGCCGAACGGCTGGTGGAGCTCGCCGAGGAGCGGAACCTCCCGCTGGCCGTGGGGTTCAACCGGCGTTTCGCCCCCGCCTACGCGCAGTGCGCCGAGCACCCGCGCGAGCTGATCCTCATGCAGAAGAACCGCGTCGGACGGCCGGAGGCCGCGCGCACGCTGGTCCTCGACGACTTCATCCACGTCATCGACACCCTGCGCTTCCTCGCCCCCGGGCCGATCGACGACGTGAGCGTGCGCGCCCGCGTCGAGGACGGGCTGGTGCACCACGTCGTCCTCCAGCTCGGCGGGGACGGTTTCACCGCGATCGGCACGATGAACCGGCTCAGCGGTTCAGCGGAGGAGGTCCTCGAGGTCTCCGGGCAGGACAGCAAGCGGCAGGTGATCAACCTCGCCGAGGTCGTCGACCACAAGGGGCAGCCGACGGTGCGGCGGCGCGGCGACTGGGTGCCGGTCTCCCGGCAGCGCGGCATCGAGCAGGCGGCGCTCACGTTCCTCGACGCGGTGCGCGCGGGGACGGTGCTCAACGCCCGTGACGCGCTGGCGACGCACGAACTGTGCGAGCGGGTGGTACGTGCGGTGCAGGAGCGTTCCCCCGCTGCCTGAAGGCGCGCATCCCCTCCAGGATCCCCAGCCCGGCGAGGACGAGCAGCGCCGTGTCCACCGGCCAGTCGCCGTAGCGGACGTACGGCGTGACACCGTGCGCCAGCGGCACCTCGTACACCTGAGCGGTGCTCGCGCCGGTGCCGAGCCAGGGGCCGAGGCGCTGCCCGGACGGGCCGTAGACGGCGGAGACGCCGGTCAGTGTCGCGTGCACCATCGGCCGGCCGGTCTCGGCGGCGCGCAGCGCGGCCAGCGACGCGTGCTGCTCCGGGGCCCAACTGTCCTGGAACGTCGACGTCGACGACTGGCCGAGCAGCACGTCCGCGCCGTCCTGCGCCAGTTGCCGGCTCATGTCCGGGAACGCGGTCTCGAAGCAGACCATCGGGCCGACGCGCAGCCCGTGCCCGACGTGCATCACCACCTGCTCGGTGCCCCGCCGGCGGTCCTCGCCCGCCGCCTTGCCGACCGAGGTCGCCCAGCCGAGCAGGGAGCGGGCCGGGACGTACTCGCCGAAGGGGACCAGCCGCATCTTGTCGTAGCGGGCGCCGGTCGGTCCGTCCGGGCCGACGAGCACCGAACTCTTGTAGATCCCGGGCCGGTCGGAGCGCCGCGCGTCCACGTTGACCAGGATGTCGGCGCCGGTCTCCCGGGACAGCGCCGCGATCCGCCGCGCCAGGTCCGGGCGTCTGCCGAGGTCGGCGCCGACGCTGCTCTCCCCCCAGACGACCAGGTCGACGTCCTGGCCGACGAGCCGGCGGGTCAGCCGCTCCTCGACGTCCAGCCGATGGCCGATGCTGCCCAGGCCCCCGACCACACCCGGTTGCACGACGGCGATCCGGACCCGGCCGTCGACGTCGGGCCGCGGCGACCACACCCAGGCCGCCGAGGTGGCGGCCGCCGTCGCCGCCAGCGAGGCCACGGCCGGGACGCGGGCCTCCGGCACCGCCACCAGCCCGGCGACCGCGACGTTCACGGCCACCACCAGGAAGCTCAGCAGCCACACGCCGCCGACCGAGGCCAGCCGCAGCGCCGGCTCCACCTGCCACTGGCTCGCGCCGAGCATGCCCCACGGCCCGCCGAGCCCCTGCCAGGACCGGACCAGCTCCACCATCAGCCACGCCGACGGCACCACCAGCAGCGCGCCCGCGACCCGGCCCGGCGCCGGCATCCCGCCCAGCGAGCGGCGCACCAGCCAGCCCCAGGGCGCCCACAGCGCGCCCAGCAGCGCGGCGATCACGAAGGTGAAGACGTGCAGGCTGGGCAGCAGCCAGTGGTGCATCGCGAGCATGAAGCCGAAGCCGCCGCACCAGCCGTCGTACGCCGCCCGCCGCCCCGTCGGAGCGGAGCGGGCGAGCAGGATCCAGGGGACGAGGGCGACGTAGGCGAGCCACCACACGGCGGGCGCCGGGAAGGAGATCACCGCCAGGGCCCCCGCGAGGACGGCGAGGATGCCGCGCCGCCACGGGGAGGCGAGCCAGCGGTCGAGCGTCCTCATACGTCGCCTCCCTACCCTGCGGCTGTCTCCAGTGTGCGCGCCCGTGCCCCCTCCTCGACAAGGGGGCGTCGGCTCATCCGATCACGGTGCCGTGGGTCCGTCGGGTTCGCGGCGCCACTTCTCCCGCACGATCAGCTCCCGCACCCGCCAGCCGTCGGCCGTCCGCAGCAGGCCGAACGCGTACCGGCCCCCGCACATGAAGTCGGGCGCCGCGGGGGCCCTGCCGACGTGCCGCAACGCGCTGACGTAGTCGGCCTGTACGGCGGCGGTGTCACCGGTGTCCTGCTCCAGGACCCCGAACCGCACCCGGCGGTTGACGATCAGATGCTGGCGCATCGTGAACTGCCCCCAGCCGTCGGCGAGCCAGCCCGCCACCTGCGGTGCGTCGCCCTCGATGCCGCCGACGGAACGGTAGTCCGCCCGGCCGTCCGCCGTGAACAGCCCTGGGTACGCCGTCCAGTCCCCGTCGTCCACCGTCATCGCGTACTCGGTGACCAGGTCGTCCACGGCCAGCCGGTCCCGCACGGTCGCAAGCTCCACGCGCTGCGTCATCGGCACAGTTTTGAGCACGGCGCGGGCGGAGCCAAGGGATACGCGGGGGACATTCGGTGGAGACGGGGCGGGACAGCGCCATCAGGCCAGGTTCAGCCGGCGGGGGCGGTCAGATACGTCAGGTTCACCCCTCCCTCGCAGTCGGGCAGCTTTCGCAGGGTCCAGCGTCCGACGACGGTCGCGGAGGAGAAGTCCGACTCGGCGTCGTCCTCCTCCACCTCGCCGTCCTTCAGGGCGAACCCGGCCTTGGGCAGCCGCTGTTGCAGGAAAGACAGCGCCGCGTCGAAGCCGCCCCGTACGACGGTGGCCACGACGAGCCGGTCACCGGACCGGTGCTCCACCGACGTCACGACCGCACCGTCCGGCATCGGCAGCCGCGCCGGGAACTCCTTGGGGAGCGGCAGCGAGGGAGCGGTGGGACAGCCGCCGGACGCCGTGCCGGACCGTTTCCCGGCCGAGGCGTCCGTCGGCTGCCCGGACGCGTTCGGCGTCGCACCCGAAGGCTCCGCCCGCGAGTCCGGCGCCGAGCATCCGGTGAGGGCCGCCAGGCCGAGGACGGCACCGAGCACAAGGGCGGCCGGGGACGCGGACTTCACCTACTTGCCTCCTTTGGACGTCTTGCGCTTGCCGGCCACGACGGCGTCGAACGCGCCGTACAGCGTGCCGCCGGAGGACTGCCGGGCGATGGACGCCAGCGCGTCGTAGTTCTGGGCGCCGCCGGTGGCGCAGGCGCCGGTGCAGCCGTCGGCGTAGGCGGCGAGCACGCGGCCCTGGGCGTCGGCGGTGACGTCGTTGAAGTCCAGGAGGTTGCGGTCGTCGCCGCAGGTGGTGCCGCCCGTGCAGATCGACCCCTTCTGGACCGGGTCGGTGGGCGTCGCGTCGACGGTGACCCAGGACTGGCCGCCGTCGTACGTCGTGGCCACGTAGAGGTGCCAGACGCCCGTGAAGTGGTCCGTGTCCTGGTAGTTGCCGCCGGTGGTCGTGCCCAGGAAGGCGAAGGCGGCGCGGTTGTCGTCCCCGGCGGTCACGGCCGGGAAGACGATGTTCCGGATGCCGAGGGCCGACCCGACGTTCTGGTCGTACAGCCACGTCCTGCCCTTGTCGTGGCTGACGGTCACGTGGGCGGTGCCGTCGCTGTTCTGGTAGCCCATGTAGACGGTGCCGCCCGCGCCGATCCCCACACTGGGGTCGGAGTCGGCAGGGGTGCTGGAGGGGTTCTCGCGCACGGTCCACGACAGCCCGTTGTCCTCGGACACGGCCACCGCCTGATGGCCGCCGCAGCCCTTGTTGGGCACGTACACGGTGCCGTCCGGGGCGACCTTCACATGCCCGTGCAGCCCGCCGCACTCCAGCAGCGAGTACATCGGCACGGCGGGCCCGTACGTCAGACCGCCGTCCCGGCTGGCCGCGCAGGAGGCGTCGGCGATGTCCTGCGAGCAGTAGTAGACGGCATGGGGGTACGAGGTGACCGGCCCCGGGCCGCCCGGCGCGAACGCGCCGCCCCCGATGGTCTGGTGATCCACACCGGAGTTGACACCCGAGCCGCCCGTCGGCGTCCAGGTCTCCCCGTCGTTGTCGGTGTAGCAGGTCAGGGCGGTCTTGCCGGCGAGCTGCGACTCGAAGGTGCGGTGGGTGTCCGGGTCGGTGAACAGGATCGGGTCGAGGCTGGTGGTGCTGCCCTGAGGACAGCCCTTGGCCGCGTTCGCGCTCTTGTCCTGCCAGGTGGCGTTGCCGGCGCCGTCGTAGGTGACCTTGAGGGTCGAGGTGTACGCCTGGAACATCGCGGCGCCCGTGGCGCGGTTCACGCCGATCGAGGGCTCACCGGCGCTGTGCGCGTCCGCGATGCTGTCGGGCGCCCAGGAGTTCGCGTACGTCGGCGGCACGGCCGTACTCGGCGGCGGATCGGCCGGGTTGGCGACCAGGCTCGCGGTACCGGTGAAGCTGTCGCCGAGCGGCGCGTACGGCACCACGCGCACGGTGTACGACGCCGTCACCGCCGGGAGCAGCACGACCTCGGGATCGCTCGTGGAGGCCGCGGCGGCCACCTCGCGGCCGGCCGGATCGAGGACGTACACGTCGAAGTCCGCCGCGGAGTTCGGCCACTTGACGTCGACGCGCAGACTGTGACCGGCGTCGTAGCCCGCGGGCACCGACACCTTCAGGGCGTAGTCGTCGCAGAGCTGCGGGCTCTGACAGGTCACCGTCCCGGACGTGCCGGAGACGTTCGGGGTGGCGAAGGGACCGGCGCTCCACGTGACCGTGGGGGCTGTATCGCTGACCGATCCGGAGGGTGGGGTGGCGGCGTCGGCCGTCACGCTCGGCAGGGTGCCGGCGAGAAGCGTCAGCAAACCGATGGCGACACGTCCCCGCGCCCGCGGAGGGCGGCGAAGACGGAGTACGGAGAGGAGAGCCACAAGCACCTCAAGGGTGGGTGAGTCGGACGAAGAAGTGGTGCGCGGCGGTACGGGTGGGGCCTTCATCTGCTCTACGGGCAGGCAGAAGGCGTCCGTCGCACGACTTTTCGGTTCCGACTGACGTTGGGGTGCGGGTGGCTCGGGAGGGGGCGCTGGGATGTCGTGGGACGTCGTGGTTCTCAGGCAGCCTCGATGATCGAGCCGCGGATCGCGGCGGCCCACTCGACCACCAACAGCTCGTACTCCGTACGCTCCTGCGCCGACAGAGTTCCGCCCGCGCGCAGCCACAGCGCGCGGATCTGCTCGTTCACCTCGGCGGCAGAGCGCGCTGAACCGGAGAGCCCAGAGAGTCCAGAGGGCCCAGACGACCCAGAGGGCATGGAATCGGGGAACATGCGGACAAGCCTAGGGGCAAGCACTGACGCTGCGCTACCACTTGGCTACACGGACCGCATGTCCGTTCGGCCTCAGCCCGCCGACTCCGCCGCGTGCGGGCTCAGGACACCCGCTGCGACCAGCGCGATGATGACGATGCCCAGGGCGATGCGGTACCAGACGAACGGCATGAAGCTCTTGTTGGAGATCCACTTCATGAACCAGGCGATGCACGCGTATCCGGACGCGAAGGCGATCACCGTGGCGAAGAGCGTCGGCCCCCACGCGACGTGGTCGCTCTCCATCGCGTCCTTCAACTCGAAGACACCGGAGGCGAGTACGGCCGGGATGGCGAGCAGGAACGAGTACCGGGCGGCCGCCTCGCGCTGGTAGCCCATGAACAGGCCGCCGCTGATCGTGGCGCCGGAGCGGGAGACGCCCGGGATGAGGGCGCAGGCCTGGCAGAGGCCGAAGATCAGGCCGTCCTTGACGCCCAGGTTCTCCAGCGTCTTGCGCTGTTTGGGCGACCGGTGCCGGCCGCCTGTCTCGTCCCGGGCCGCCATCCGGTCGGCGATGCCGATGACGACGCCGACGACGATCAGCATCGTCGCGGTGATCCGCAGATCACGGAACGGGCCCTCGATCTGGTCCTTGAGCGTCACGCCGAGGAGGCCGATCGGGATCGAGCCGACGATGACCAGCCAGCCCATCTGCGCGTCGTGGTCGTGCCGCATCCTCTTGTCGAACAGCGACCGGAACCAGGCCGAGACGATCCGGCCGATGTCCCTGCGGAAGTAGATCAGCACCGCGGTCTCGGTGCCGATCTGGGTGATGGCGGTGAAGGCCGCCCCCGGGTCCTTCCAGCCCGAGAAGGCCGCGGTCAGCCGCAGGTGCGCGCTGGAGGAGACGGGGAGGAACTCGGTCAGCCCCTGGACGAGTCCGAGGACGAGGGATTCAAACCAAGACATGGATGTAGAGCGTCCAAGTGCTGATCGGGGAATGTGATGATCACGCGGATCGAGGGGCAGCGTAGCGCCCCGAGATGACGGGGAAGCAGGAAGGGGTTGGGGCGCGGGCCAGACGCAGCCTCGCACCCGGTTCGCCCGGTGTGTGTGGGGAGTTGGGTCAGCGGTGCCCCGCTGAGGCCGAGCGGGGGCTGCGGATGGGGCGTCGGTCGAGCCACTGAGGGGGCACGGGCGGGTGTCGACGCGCTTCGCGGTCGTGCCGGTGGCCCGGTGGCCCGGGCGATGGCGCCGCGCAGAGCGGAGCGCGGCTCGACGGCAGCACAGCGACCAGCGCCGGCCGAGCGCCACCCATATCGACAAAGCGAGTTCACGACGCGAGCGGGCGGACCGGTGGCGCGGCGGTCGGTCAGCCGCCGGCCCAGCACCCGCTCAGCCGCAGGCCCGGTCCCGCCCAGCCCCTCCCACGGATCAGCGGCGCCGCAAGTGATGCCGTTTGCGCCAGGCGACCACCGCGGTGACCAGGGCCGGTACGGCGATGGCGACCATCGCGAGGAGGAAGGCGGGGGAGGTCGGGGACGAGGCGCGGGCGCCCGCGACGGCGTAGGCGACGGTGTTGGGGACCGAGCCGAGGCCCGTCGCCAGCAGGAACGGCAGCCAGCCCATGCGGGAGACGGCCGCGCAGTAGTTCGCGGCCCAGAACGGCACGCCAGGGAAGAGTCGCGCCGCCATCATCGAGCGGAAGCCGTAGCGGCTCAGCTGGGTGTCGGCCGCCCGCAGCCAGCGGCCGCGCAGCAGTGGGCGCAGCGCGTCCTGGCCGAGGACACGGCCGAGGCCGAACGAGATCCCGGCCCCGAGCACCGTGCCGGCCAGCGCCGAGCCGAGCCCGAGTTCGGAGCCGAACAGCGTGCCCGCCGCCAGCGTCAGCAGCGGTCGCGGCACGAACGCCACGGTGCACAGCCCGTACGCCAGCGCGAACGCCACGGCCGCCGCGGCCCCGCCGAGGTACGGCGGCCAGCCGTGCGTCAGCAGCCGCTGTGGTTCGAACATCAGCATCGTCACGGCGGCCGCCGCGAGCAGGCCCAGGAGAAGGGACAGCCGCGACCAGGGCGACAGCAACGCGCGCGTGCAGCGCGTCGTGAAGCCCGCGCGCGGGAGAGGCGCCACCGTGGGCACGGCGACATCGAGCTCCGTGGCGGCGGCCCGGGGAGAGGCCGTGGCGGTGCCCCCAGAGCGGGTGGTGGCATCGAGCATCCGGCGACCCTAACCGACGCACATGTCCGATCGCCGCACGCGCCCGCACGCGACCCCCACAGATGCGGGTATCTCGACCGCCGTACCGGGCACGGCCGCACGGACGACGGAAAACCATTCGACGCGCGACACGCCCTCCGCAATCATCGGCGTCATGTTCCGGCACGCCTTCGACCTCGCAGCATCCGCGGTCGCGGATGCCCCGAAGGCTGCCGTCGCGATCGTACCGATCGTCGTCGCCGTCGACGGCGCCCGAAGCTGACCCTCTCCGGATCGTCCGGCGGACCCCGCAGGGGGAGGGTCGGCGAGTCGCCCGGGGTCCCCGCTCTTCTTACGAGGTCTCTCCTTTCGAGATCTCCTCTTACGAGGCTTCGAGGTACAGCCATGCCCAAGACGGCGTACGTGCGCACCAAACCGCATCTGAACATCGGCACCATGGGCCACGTCGACCACGGCAAGACCACCCTGACCGCCGCCATCACCAAGGTGCTGGCCGAGCGCGGCACCGGCACGTTCGTGCCCTTCGACCGCATCGACCGGGCCCCGGAGGAGGCGGCGCGCGGCATCACCATCAACATCGCGCACGTCGAGTACGAGACGGACACCCGGCACTACGCCCACGTGGACATGCCGGGCCACGCCGACTACGTCAAGAACATGGTCACCGGTGCCGCCCAGCTCGACGGGGCGATCCTCGTCGTCTCCGCGCTCGACGGGATCATGCCGCAGACCGCGGAGCACGTGCTGCTCGCCCGCCAGGTGGGCGTCGACCACATCGTCGTCGCCCTCAACAAGGCCGACGCGGGCGACGAGGAGCTCAGCGACCTCGTGGAGCTGGAGGTCCGGGAGCTGCTCAGCGCGCAGGGCTACGCGGGCGACGTCGTCCCCGTCGTACGCGTCTCCGGCCTCAAGGCGCTGGAGGGCGACCCCCGGTGGACGGCGTCGATCGAGGCGCTGCTGGACGCGGTGGACACGTACGTGCCCATGCCGGAGCGCTACGTGGACGCGCCGTTCCTGCTGCCGGTGGAGAACGTGCTCACCATCACCGGCCGCGGCACGGTCGTCACCGGCGCGGTCGAACGCGGCACGGTCCGGGTGGGCGACCGCGTCGAGGTGCTCGGCGCCGGCCTGGAGAGCGTGGTCACCGGGCTGGAGACCTTCGGCAGGCCGATGGAGGAGGCGCAGGCCGGGGACAACGTGGCGCTGCTGCTGCGCGGCGTCCCCCGGGACGCGGTCCGGCGCGGGCACATCGTGGCGGCGCCGGGCAGCGTCGCGCCGAGCCGGCGCTTCACCGCGCGCGTGTACGTCCTGTCCGGGCGCGAGGGCGGCCGGACGACCCCGGTGGCGACCGGCTACCGGCCGCAGTTCTACATCCGCACCGCGGACGTCGTCGGCGACGTCGACCTCGGTGAGACGGCCGTCGCGCGCCCCGGCGACACGGTCACCATGACCGTCGAGCTGGGCCGCGAGGTTCCGTTGGAGCCCGGTCTCGGCTTCGCCATCCGCGAGGGCGGCCGGACGGTCGGCGCGGGCACGGTGACCTCGGTCGGCTGACCCCGTCCACAGGTGTCCGCCTCCGCTGCTACGGGGGCGGGCACCTGCGCGGGCGACGGCACAATGGATCCGTGAACGAGCACGACGCCGAGCCCATACCCGTGACCAGGACCGTCGACCACGGGACCGCCAAGCTGATGCCCGACGTCGACCGCGAGCGGGCGTGGCTGCTGACGGTCGACGGGGCACCGCAGTCGTACGTCGACCTGGACGCGCCCACGCACCTGGAGTTCGAGTACGCGCGACGGCTCGGCCACGTCCTGGACGGCGTGGCGGAGCCGGGCCGCCCGCTGGACGTGCTGCACCTCGGTGGCGGCGCGCTCACCCTGCCCCGGTACGTCGCCGGGACCCGGCCAGGCTCGGCGCAGGACGTGGTCGAGGCCGACCGCGGTCTGCTGGCCCTGGTCGCCGAGCACCTGCCGCTCCCCGACGGCGCCCGCATCGCGCTGCACGCCGCCGACGCCCGCACCTGGCTCCAGGCCGCCCCGGACTCCTCGGCGGACGTGCTGATCGCCGACGTCTTCGGCGGCTCCCGGGTCCCGGCCCACCTCACCACGCTCGCCTACGCCCGCGAGGCCGAGCGCGTCCTGCGCGCCGACGGCGTCTACCTCGCCAACCTCGCCGATGCCGCGCCGTTCGCCTTCCTGCGCTCCCAACTCGCCACCCTCGGCGCCGTGTTCGAGGAGCTGGCGCTGATCGCCGAACCGGGGGTGCTGCGCGGCCGCCGGTTCGGCAACGCGGTGCTCGTCGCCTCGCACCGCCCCCTCGACACCGCCGCCCTGGCCCGCCGCACCGCCTCGGACGCCTTCCCGGCCCGGGTCGAAGGCGGCGCGGCGCTGCGGGACTTCATCGGCGCCGCCCTGCCGGTACGGGACGAGGACGCCGTGGCGTCACCCGAGCCCCCCGAGGGGGCCTTCGGTATCGGCTGACGTGCTCTTGGTCGTCGAATTCTCCGGGCTTTGTGAGGCGGCCGAGGAGTTCGGGCCTTGCGAGGGGGCCGAGGGCGTCGGACCACCGGTCACCGGAGCGGTGCGGCGGGTCAGATTCCGGACGTCCGGGACCCACAGCACCGCGGCCGTCACCAGCACCACAAGCCCCGCGCATCCCCACAGCGCCTCCGTGCGTCCGAACGCCCCCTCCGCCGGTCCCGCCAGCGCCATGGCGGGCGGCAGCAGCGCGATCGAGCCGAACCAGTCGTACGCCGAGACGCGCGAGAGCTTGTCCTCGGGGATCTCCTGGTGCAGCGCGGTCATCCAGGAGACGCTGAACACCTCCACGGTCGTACCGGTCACGAACATCACCACGTACAGCGCCTCGGCCGGCACCGGGACGGCCAGCGCGACGGCCGGGAGGGCCAGCGGGAAGACGCAGAGGGTGCCCGCCAGGAGCAGACGGCGCGGTCTCCAGCGGGTCATCAGGAACGCGCCGGCCACCGTGCCCGCCCCGAACGCGCCCAGGGCGCGACCCCAGGGGCCCGCGCCGCCCAGACTGTCGCGGGCGACGAGCGGACCGTAGACGGCCTCGGCCGCACCCACCACGGCGTTGGCGACGGCGAACTGGACGACGATGCTCCACAACCAGGGCCGCCCCGTGAACTCCCGCCAGCCATCCCGGAGGTCGGCGAGCAACCCGTCACCCGGCGGCCGTGGCTCGATATGACTCACGTCGAGGAAGGCGCGCAGCGCTCCGGCGACCGCGAACGCCCCCGCGTCGATGGCGAGCACCCAGCCGGGCCCGACCGCGGCGACGAGTGCTCCGCCCAGGGCCGCGCTGCCCAGCGCGGCCCCCTGCGTCGCCATCCGGAACACCGCGAACGCCCGGCCGGCCTGCTCCCCGCTGACGGACGACATCAGCATGCCCTCGGCCGCCGGGCCGAAGAACGCCTGTCCGGTGCCGCCGAGTGCGGTGAGCAGCATCATCTGCCACAGCCGGGGCTCGCCGGCGAGGACGAGCAGCGCGAAGGCGCCCTGCGAGAGGCAGTTGAGGGCATTGGCGCCCACCATCACCCGGTGCCGGGGGAGACGGTCCGCGACCGCTCCGCCGATGAGCAGGAAGAGCACCTGGGGCAGCGCGCGGGAGGCCGCGACCAAGCCCACCTCCCCGGCGCCGCCGCCCGCCTCCAGAACGGCGAACGCGGCCGCGATCAGCGCGCCGCCGGAGCCCAGGCTCGTCACGATCGTCGCGGCGGTCAGCAGCGTGTAGTTGCGGCCGGCCCAAGCAGGCCTGCGCCAGGGGGCGTTGGGGGAGGAGGAGACGGCGGCGGTGCTCACCGGGCGACTATCCCCGCCCGAGGTCCTGCTTGCCAACGGGATTTCTCGAGCTGACGGGGGTGGCCAGCCTGCCTACTCGCCGGTAACATCTCGCTCCATGACCGTTGAAAGCGCCTCGATGGGCGAGATGCTGGCCGCCGCCGTTCCGATGGTGCGCACCCTGAACCTGGAGTTCGCCGAGGTGACCGCGGAGCGTGCCGTGCTCCGGCTCCCGGACCAGCCGGACTACCACAACCACATCGGCGGCCCCCACGCCGGCGCCATGTTCACGCTGGCCGAGTCCGCCAGCGGCGCCATCGTGCTGACCGCATTCGGCGAGCAGCTCTCGCGCGCGGTGCCCCTCGCGGTGCGGGCGGAGATCGACTACAAGAAGCTGGCCATGGGCCCGGTGACCGCCACGGCGACCCTGGGTCGTCCGGCCGCCGAGGTCGTCGCGGAGCTGGACAAGGGCGAGCGGCCCGAGTTCCCGGTCGCCATCGCCATCCAGCGCGAGGACGGCGCCGTCACCGCGGAGATGACCGTCGTATGGACCCTGCGGCCGAACGGCTGAGGCGGTAACGGCGCTTCGCGCACGGTTGGTTGAGGCCCTCGGGTCACGGCGTGAGCGTCGTGAGCCGCAGGGCCTCGCCGCTCACCCGGCACTCGGGAACGCCGCCAGGTCCGGGCCAGGCGTACCGCGCGCAGGGATGGTCGGAGCGCGGGCAGAGCAGCACCGGCTCGTACGGCGGGCCGGGCGCGACGCCCGCGGCGGTCACCATCGACGAGGAACGCGTGCGCCCGAAGACGCCGTTGGCGTCCTGTGCCGCACGCAGGGCCCGGTGTACGCCGTCGAGCAGGGCCGTGGGGTTCTCCCCGGCCCGCAGCGCGGCGAGCAGTTCGTCCAGCCGGGCGGGCCCGCCGGCCGGTCCGCGGTCCAGTGTCGCGCGGACCACGTCGACGTTCTCGCACACGTACGCGAGCCCCTCGGCGATGTGCTCCGGCGTACGCCTTGAGCCTTGTCCCATGTGGATGTCCCCGGATACTGGTCGCACTGGTGAACCCCGGCGCAGGGCCCTGCCATCGTACGATGGGGGACCGCTGCGACAAGGGGGATCGGATGCGGCGCCGCGACGAGTTGCTGACGTTGCTCGGCGAGATCCTGCGCCGGATCAGCGACAAGGGTGACCCAACTCTCGCCTCACAAGCGCCCGTCCAGTCGCTTGCGGCCGAACTCACCGCGACCATCGACGAGTCGGAGCAGTGGGACCTGGACGCCCGGCACGCGCTCGGCTGGCTCACGTGGTACCAGTACGAGGCCTCGCGGGGGCACGACCGGCGGGCGGCCAAGGCGGCGCTGGACCTGCTGACCCCCGGCGCGATCACCATCGGGATGCGGGAGTTCCCCGCGCCCCTGCTGCCCGCGCTGGTGGACCGGGTCGCGCCCCGCTCGGCGGCGCTGCTCCAGCACGCGGCGGCCGGTTCCGACGTGGGCCTGCTCTGCAACCTGGTCGACCACTGGATCCACCTGGTGAACGCCACCCCCAAGGACAATCCCGACCGGCCGCGACGCCTGACGGTCCTGTGCGGCGCACTGCAGACCCGCTTCGCGCGGACCGGGAACGAACGCGACCTGAACGACGCGGTGACCGCCGGGCGTTGGGCCGTGGAGAGCGGCGCGGACCACCCCGACCTGGGGATGTATCTGTCGAACCTCGGCGCCGCCCTGAAGGCCGTCCACGAGCACACGCATGACGCCGCCGACCTGGACGAGGCCGTGCGCGTCCTGCGCCGGGCCGTCACCGCCGCCGCGGGGCACCCGCAGCAGGAGTTCGCGCTGACCAACCTCGGCGCCGTGCTCCAGGCACGCTTCGACCTCACGCACGCCGGCGCGGACCTCGACGAGGCGATGACCGTCACCCGGCGGGCCCTCGACGCCATGCCCGCGGACCACCCCGAGCGCGGCGCCGTCCTCAGCAACCTCGGCCACAACCTCCGCATCCGGTACGAACAGACCGGCGATCCGGCCGAGTTGGACGAGGCGGTGCGCATCGGACGCGCGTCCGTGGCGGCCGGCGCACAGCACCCCGACCGGGGCCTGTACCTGTCCACGCTGGGCCGCACCCTGCGCAGCCGCCACCAGCGGACCCAGGACGCGGCCGACCTGGACGAGACGGTGGACGTCCTGCGGCGGGCCGTCGAGGCGACCCCGGACCGGCACACCGAGCGGGGACAGCGCCTCGCATACCTCGGCGACGCCCTGGAGTCCCGCGCCGGCCTGACCGACACCGCCACGGATCTCGACGAGACGGTGGACGTCCTGCGCCAGGCCGTCGCCGCGACACCCGCGGACGACCGCGAACACCCCTTGCGGCTGCTGAACTTGAGCCGGGCGCTGGAGACACGCTGCGCGCGGGCCGGCGACCCGGCGGACGGCGACGAGGCATCGGCCGTGGCCAGCCGGGCCGTCGAACGCGCGGAGGCCCTGGACCATCCCGCCCGGGCCCTGACCCTCTCCAACCTCGGCAGCTCCCTGCTGGCCCGCTACGAGCGGACAGGCGAGGCGGCCGATCTGGACGCCGCCGTGTCCGCGGGCCGCCGGGCCGTCGAGAGCGGCGCGGCGGACGCCTTCGACCGCCTGCTGCATCTGACCGTCCTCGACGCCGCCCTGTGGCGCCGCTTCCAACTGCGCGCCACGGACGAGGATCTCGACGAGGTGCTGGCCACCCGGCGTCTGATCATCGAGGCGACCCAGGTCGGCGACGCCGAGCGCGGCCCGCGCCTCGAGCACCTCGTCACCGCCCTGGTCTCACGCTACACACGGCAGGAGCGACTCGCCGACCTCGACGAGTCGATCGCCCTGGGCCGCCTGAGCCTGGACGCCGCGGCGGACGACTCCGGGCGCTCGACCGCCCTGGTGAACCTGGCCGGTTCGCTCCATCTGCGCTTCGACCGCCTGCGCGAGCGCGCCGATCTGGACGAGGCCGTCACCCTGCTGCGCCGGGCCGCCGAGGCACCCGTCGCCCCGCTGGGTGGGCGCGGGCTGCCCCTGGCCAACCTCGCCCAGATGCTGCGGGAACGCGCGCGGGGCACGGGCTCGCTCCAGGATCTCGACGAGGCCACCGCCTTCGCCCGCCGAGCCGTCGAGGAGACCGCGCTGCCGCCCGCCGACGGGAGCGAAGGAGACGTCCGGACACGGTTCGTCCTCACCCTCAACACCCGCCGTCATCACAGCGGGAAGCCGGCCGAAGCCGACAGCAGCCGGTCCTCCGACCACGCGGACGCGTGGGACCTGCTCGCCGAGTGCCTCATGAGCCGCTTCACGCGGACTGGTTCACTGGCCGACGTGGAGGACGCGGTCGAGGTGCGCCGCCGTGCCGTCGAGGCGACCGCCCCCGAGCACGAGGACCGGGCGAAGCGCCTGTCGGCCCTCAGTTTCGCGCTGCGGTCGCGCTTCGAACGGGGCGGCGCGGGCGCCGACATCGACGCGTCGATCGACGCCGCGCGGCAGGCCGTCGCGGTGGCCCACGCCGACGATCCCCAACGGGCCGTCTACATCGCGTCGTTGAGCAACGCGCTGCACTTCAGGTACCGGCTGGCCGGCGACCGGGGCGACCTCGACGAAGGAGTGCGCATCGGCCGCCTGGCCGTCGAGATCGAGCCCCAGGACGAGGCCCTGCGCGCGCATGGCCTCACGAACCTGTGCAACCTGCTCCAGCACCGTTTCGACGTCAGCAGGGACCCGCGGGACCTCGACGAGGCGGTGGACGTCGGCCGCCGGGCCCTCGACGTGGCCCCCGCGCCCGACGTCACCCGGCCCAAGGCTCTGATGGTGCTGGCGACCGCCGTACGCTCCCGCTTCCAGCGCGGCGAGGACCTCGCCGACAAGGACGAGGGCCTGCGCCACCTCACCGAACTGGTCCGCTGCGTCACCGCCCCGGCCGCACTGCGTAACTTCGGCGCGCGGCTCGGCTCGGACATGGCGTTCGCCGACGATCCCGCCCTCGCGGCCGAACTGCTGGAGACCGTGGTCCTTCTGCTGCCGGAACTCGCCTCGCACCGACTGCGCCGCGGCGACCAGCAGTTCGCCCTCGGCTCTGCCGCCGATCTCGCCGACAGCGCCGCCGCGGCCGCCCTGGCCGACCCGACCCGCCCGCTCGCCGAGCGCGCTCAACGGGCGCTGACGCTGCTGGAGACGGGACGGGCGGTCCTTCTGAGCCAGGCCCTGGACGCGCGCGGCGACCTGACCGAACTGCGCGGCGTCCACCCCGACCTCGCGGCCCGCTTCACGGCCCTCCGCGAGCGCCTCGACCGGGACGTCGAGCCCCCTCAGGCGGCCTCCGCCGGACAGCGGTCGCTGCGCGAACGGGCCGACACGGCCGCCGAGATGACGGCCCTCCTCGGCCACATCCGCACGCTCGACGGCTTCGCCGGGTTCGCCCTGCCGCCCACCCTCGACGAACTGGCCGCCGAGGCCGGGGCGGGCCCGATCGTCACCTTCACCGTCCACGAGTACGGCAGCCACGCCCTGCTGCTCACACCCGGCGAGGTGACCGTCCTGCCGCTGCCCGGTCTGACGCCGCGTGTGGTGATCGACAAGGTCAACGCCTTCCATGTCGCCCTGCGCGACGCCACGGACCCGGACGCGGACCGCGTCGCGGCCCAGAACGCGCTCGGCGACGTCCTCGCCTGGCTCTGGGACACCGTCACCGGACCGGTCCTCGACCGCCTCGGCCACCGCACCACGCCGGACGACCAAGCGGAGTGGCCGCGCCTGTGGTGGGCGCCGAACGGACGCCTCAGCCTGCTTCCCCTGCACGCCGCCGGGCACCACGGCGACCCCGGCACCGACGGCCGCCGTACGGTCATGGACCGCGTCGTCTCCTCGTACACACCGACCGTCCGGGCCCTGCGCCAGGCGCGCCGGCGGCGCAGCGCCGGCGCCGCCCGCGCGGACCGCTCGCTCGTCGTCGCCATGCCGACCACCCCGGGCCTGCCCGACCACGGCAGGCTCCAGCACGTCACCGCCGAGCAGGAGATGCTCGCCGGGCTGCTCCCCGATCCCCTCACACTGACCGAGCCGGACCCCGGCACCGCCCCTGGCCCCGGCCCGCTCCCCACCCGGGACCTCGTGCTGGCCGAGCTGCCCGGACGTCCCGTCGTGCACTTCGCCTGCCACGGCGAGTACGACCTCGACGACCCCGCGACCAGCAGGCTCCTGCTGCATGACCACGCGCAGAGCCCGCTGACCGTGGCCAGCCTCGTCGGCGTCAACCTCGAGGACGCCCAGCTCGCCTACCTCTCGGCCTGCCACACCGCGCTCAACGTGGCCGACCGCTTCCTCGACGAGGCGATGCACCTCGCCGGTGCCTTCCAGCTCGCCGGCTTCCCGCAGGTCGTCGGCACCCTGTGGACGCTGGACGACGAGGTCGCCGTCGACATCGCCGAGGACTTCTACACGGCCCTGCGCGATCCGGACTCCGGGACACTCGACCTCGGCCGCGCCGCGCACGCCCTGCACCGGGCCACCCGCACCCAGCGGGACCGGTATCCGGGGACGCCGTCCCTGTGGGCCGCGCACCTGTACACCGGCGCGTGACCCGGCCACACCGGCGCGTGACCCGGCTCAGGCGCTCCCGAGCACGATCCGCCTGACCGACGGCAGATACCGGACGGTCGGGTCGTCCCCGTGCGACAGCGGGCCGGGGTGAAGCACCCGGGCACCGAACCCGGGGGAGTCCGGCCGAGGTCCGTGCACCCCGTACGGCGTGCCGTCGCCGTTGATCTCGGGGGACGTGGCGTACACGGGCGCCATCGTGCGCAGCTCGCCGGCCGTCTCCGTCCCCGCCGAGGCGCACCCGAGGAAGACCAGCGCGTCGGCCTCCAGACCGTGGTCCCGCGCCGCGAAGCCGGTCACGAGCCCGCCGTACCCGTGCCCGATGACCGTCAGCCGGGCGCGCGGCGAGGCCATCCCGGAGAACTCCCGCGTCACGTGGACGCCGGCGACGAAGCTCGCCAGCGCGCCCGCGCCCCGCAGCGCGGACGCCGGGTCACGGGCCTCGCTCCCGGATCCTGGCGGCTCGTAGTCGAGCCACGTGATCACCGAGACCGTGTCGTCGTCCGGCGCGGACGCGAGGGAGCGGTAGAACACCTCGGCGCGGTGCAGGTGCCGGTCGAGGTCGCGCAGGGCGCCGATGCCGGGGACCAGGACGACGACGCAGTCCGCGCGGTCCGGGTTGTTGCGGGCGACGATCACGCGGCCGTCGGGCTTGTAGCCCAGCAGCAGGATGCGGTTGTCGTCGGAGGGGCCGTCCGCTGTCCCAGGGTTCTCCGCCCGTGCCATGTGCGGCAGTCTGCCGCACGGGCACCGGCGAGCACAACGGCGCCCTCCGGGCTCAATCGGCAGGCGGGGGCGAGGGGTTGGCGACGAGCAGGCGCTTCAGCTCCGTGCCGAGCTCGGGGGTCGGCGGACCGCTGTGGTCCACTCCGAGCCGGCCGGCGAGGTCGGCGGTGTGCAGCCGGACCGCGGACTCCAGAAGCAGGGCGTACGTCTCGGTCGCCGCCCGGGCACGGACCCTGCTGGTGAGCGCGAGGACGGCGGATATCAGCGCGGCCGGCCACCAGAACACGGCCAGCGGCAGATAGAGCAGCGCCCACGCGAACAGGGCGGTGGCGCGGGCGAGGGTCTCGCGGGCCGTGTTGATCTCGGCGCGCGGGGTGTCCGGGAGGATCAGCCACAAGGAGGGCCACACGACGGCGAGATCGAGGCCGTAATGGCGTTCCAGCCGGAAGGCGACGGCCTGGACGCGGTCACCGCACCACGTCGGCCGCGCCGGGCGCTCGGGGGAGACGCGCGTCATGCCCGCGTGGGCAGCCCATCGCTCCGCCGGATCGACGGCCCGCCCCAGGGCGCGGGCGCGGCCCGCCTCCTCCCGGTGCGCGCGGTAGCGCCGGGCGGCCGCCTCCCAGCGGCGGCGCCGGGCCGCGACCCGGCGCCGGGCGAGAGTGCGCAGCGGCACCGGCCAGGTCGGCCAGCCGGCGGCCAGCCACAGCCGTTCGACCAGCGAACCGAGGGCCTGGGCGGCGAGCCCCACGACCACGGATCCGCCCAGCACGGCCAGCAGGACGACCACCTGCCCGCCCACGTCACGCGCCCAGGGCGCACCCGCCCAGGCCGCGACCCGGTCGGCGAGCCGGGCCGGATCGAAGGGGTGGCCGTGGCCGAGCGCACGCGCCGCGACCGCCACGGCCAGATAGAGCGCGCCCGGCAGCACGAGCAGCGAGACCCACCGCTCCGCCAGCTTCTTCCCGAGCTCCGACAGCAGGCCGCCCATCCCGGCGCCCCCCTTCCACGCGTCGGCCGCCAGCCTGGCACAGCGGACCCGGCGGCGACACGGGCACGGGGCAGCGGGCTACTGGGCCACAGGGCGACCGGTGCCACCGGGCCACGGGGCGGCCGAGGCACCGGGCCGCCGGACCACCGGGCCACGGGGCGGCTGGGGGACCGGGCCACGGGGCGGCCGGGGGGCACCAGGGCACCCGCGGGACCGGTCCTACCGGCTGATCAGCCGGGGTGCGGGCGCGGCGCGCTTCGCCGGTCAGCAGGTAGCCTTCCCTACGAGCGCGCCCGTCGGGCGATGCCTCGGAACTCTGGGACACGAGCAGGGGAGGAACCGGCGTTGCACGTCCAGGAATGGCTCGACACCGTGCCCGCGGTGGCCGTCTACGCCGTCGTGGCCCTGGTCATCGGTCTGGAGAGCCTCGGCATCCCGCTGCCCGGGGAGATCGTCCTGGTCTCCGCGGCGCTGCTGTCCTCGCAGAACACGGGCGTCGACCCTGTGATCCTCGGCACGTGCGCGACCGCCGGTGCCGTCGTCGGCGACTCCATCGGATACGCCATCGGCCGCAAGGGCGGACGGCCGCTGCTGGCGTGGCTCGGCGCGAAGTTCCCCAAGCACTTCCATGAGGGCCATGTCGCCACCGCCGAGCGGTCGTTCGAGAAGTGGGGCATGTGGGCGGTGTTCTTCGGCCGCTTCGTCGCCCTGCTGCGCATCTTCGCCGGCCCGCTCGCCGGCGTGCTGCACATGCCGTACTGGAAGTTCCTGATCGCCAACGTCCTCGGCGGCATCGTCTGGGCCGGGGGCACCACGGCGGTCATCTACTACGTCGGCATCGTCGCCGAGGGCTGGCTCAAGCGCTTCTCCTGGCTGGGCCTCGCCGTGGCCGTGCTCATCGGCGCCGGGTCCCTGCTGATGCTCAAGCGCCGGGCGAAGAAGGCCGAATCGCAGCGACGCGAGCCGGAGCCCGTGGCCGCCGGGGACTGATCCCCGGCGCCGGACGGACCGTCGTACGGCCCTCTACTGGTGCACCTCGTGGTGCGCCTTGGCCAGCTCCGCGTACATGGTGCCGTTCAGGGTGAGGCCCTGCCGTTCCTCCTCCGACAGCTCACGGCGCACCTTCGCGGGCACGCCCGCGACCAGCGACCCGGGCGGTACGACCATCCCCTGCGGGACCAGCGCCTGCGCGGCGACCAGCGATCCGGCCCCGATCATCGCGCCGTTGAGGACGGTCGCGCCCATCCCGACCAGGCAGTCGTCCTCGACCGTCGCCCCGTGCACGACCGCGTTGTGGCCGACGGAGACCCGCTCGCCGATCGTGACCGGGAAGCCGGGGTCGGCGTGGAGCGTGACGTTGTCCTGCACGTTGGAGCCCGCCCCGACGGTGATCCGCTCGACGTCGCCGCGCACGACCGCGCCGTACCAGACACTGGCGCCCGGCAGCAGCGTGACGTCGCCGATCACGGAGGCCGTCGGCGCCACGAACGCCTCCTCGTCGATGCGGGGTTCCCTGCCGCCTATGCCCACGATCAGCGCCTGCCGCGTCATCACCGTCTCCTCGTGTCCGACGTACCCCCGCACCGTACGCCACCGGGTGGGGCGAAGATCACAGCGGTCCGGCGGCATCGGTACGGCGGGCGCTGAGTACGGTGAGCGGGTGCCCAAGCCCAAGAACACGTTCTCGTTCGCCTCGTGGCGGCGCCGTCTCGCCCAGCGGGCCGTGCACGCCGGCTGGGCCTGGGCGCGGCGCGCGGGGACCGTCTCCGCCGAGCGGCCGGGACGCTTTCGGTTCGGGGCGATCGGCGAGGGCACCAAGCTGGCCTTCCCGCTCGGCACGGTGTTCGGCGAACCCTGGATCCACCTCGGCGCCTACTGCATCATCGCCGAACAGGTCACCCTGACCGCAGGTCTGATGCCCGACCTCGACCTGGGCCCCGACCCGATCCTGCGCATCGGCGACGGCGTCGTCCTCGGCCGCGGCAGCCACGTCATCGCCGACACGACGGTGACCATCGGCCGCGACTGCTACTTCGGGCCGTACGTCTACGTCACGTCCACGAACCACTCGTACGACGACCCCCACCAGCCCATCGGCAGGCAGTGGCCGCGGATGGAGCCGGTGGAGATCGGTCCGGGCTGCTGGATCGGCACGGGCGCGGTGATCCTGCCGGGGGCGCGGATCGGCCGGAACGTGGTCGTGGCCGCCGGCGCCGTGGTCCGGGGCACGGTCCCCGACCACGCCGTGGTCGCGGGCGCCCCCGCCCGGGTCGTACGCCGCTGGACCCCCGAGGAGGGCTGGCAGCCCCCGCTGCGCACCCCCGCTCCGGTCCCGATCCCGGACGACGTCACACCGGGACAGCTGCGGGCGCTCGCGGAGCTGGAGGACGCCGGGCGCCTCGCGGAACTGGAGCCCGAGGGCTGAACCGGAACCGGAACCGGCTCGCTCTCAGTCGAAGGCAACGTTCCCGGCTCCGGTGGGATCAGGGGCTGGGCGGGCGCGGCGCGGTGGCCAGTTCTCGCCGGGCCGCGGGCAGCCCCGGGGCGACCGACGGTCAGCCCCTGGCCGTCAGTGCTGTTCCGGCCAGGGTGCAGGCCGGCGTCCGTGTTCGCGCCGTTCTGGGAGGCGCCGTCGGCGGTCCCGGGAGGGCGTGACAGGTGTCGGCGGCCGTTTCTCTCCGCGCGTCGGTGGCTGATCAGGGGCTGGGCCGGGGGCGCGCCCTTGACCCGCCGTGCGGGCAGCGCGGGAATGACGGAGAGGTTCAGCCCGTCGCCAGCAGTACCGTTCCCACCAGCGCGAGACCGGCGCCTGCTGCCTGCACGGCGCGGAGCCGCTCGCGCAGGAAGCCGCGGGCGGCGAGGGAGGTCACCACCGGGTAGAGCGAGGCGAGCACCGCCGCCACGGTGACCGGGCCGTGCTGGGCGGCGACCGAGTAGGTGCCGTTGGCCGCGACGTCGGCGAGGCCGACGAAGGCGAGGGCCGGGAGCGAGGCCCAGGGGAAGGTGCCGCTCTCGGGGAGCGCGGAAGAGCCGCGCCGCACCGCCGCGCAGAGCGCCGCGCCGCCCACGGCCACATTGGTCACCCGCTGCACGAACAGGGCGAGGAAGAGTCCGGTGACCGTGCTGGAGGCCTCGGCGATCAGAGCGAACACCGTGCCGAAGCCCATGGCCGCGATCAGCGTGAGCAGGATCGCCTGCCGCTGCACCGGCGCCCCCTTCAGCTGCGGTCCGCCCGCGAGGACCACTCCGCCGACGGCGACCGCGATCCCCGCGACCTGGAGCAGACCGGGGCGCTCGCCGAGGAACAGGCCGACGCCGACCGGGACGGCCACGCTCAGCGTGGCGAGCGGGGAGACGACGCCCATCGGGCCCAGGGCCAGCGCCTTGTAGAAGGAGAGCAGGGCGATCGGCCCGACCAGGCCCGCCGCGAACGCGAACCACAGCTGCGGTCCCGCCTCGCTCAGCCCGCCCGTCGCCAGCATGATCGCGCCGAGCACGGCCGCGGCTATGGCCTGCGAGACGACCACCACCGTCAGGGCCGGGGTGCGCCGGGTCAGCAGACCGCCGCCGAAGTCGGCCAGGCCCCAGAGCAGGCTGGTGGCCAGGGCGAAGAGTGCTGTCACGGGCTGCCTCGCAGTACAGTTCGGTGAACGATCGGGTGCACCACATCGTAGTACATCCCAATGGACTCCCTCATTCAGAATAATGGACTCAACGTGTCGGACCTCGACCTGCTGACCCAGTCACTGGCGCGCAACGTCAAGCGCTGGCGAAACGAGCGCGGCTTCACCCTGGACGTGCTGGCCGCCCGCGCGGGCGTCAGCCGCGGCATGCTCATCCAGATCGAGCAGGCCCGGACCAACCCGAGCATCGGCACGGTGGTCAAGATCGGCGACGCGCTCGGCATCAGCATCACCACGCTGCTCGACTACGAACAGGGCCCGCAGGTCCGTATCGTCCCCGCCGAGCAGGCCGTCCGGCTGTGGCACACCGACGCGGGCAGCTACAACCGGCTCCTCGCGGGCACCGAGGCCCCCGGCCCGGTGGAGATGTGGGACTGGCGCCTGATGCCCGGCGAGAGCAGCACCTCCGACCCGCACCCCACCGGCACGGTCGAGCTCGTCCATGTCACGGCCGGGGAGCTGACGCTCACCGTCGACGGCGTCGCGTACCAGGTCCCGACCGGCGCGAGCGCCTCCTTCGAGGCCAACACCCCGCACACGTACGGCAACAGCGGCGACGTGCCGATGGACATGGTGATGACCGTGTCCGTCCCGCCGGTGCGCTGAACGGCCCCCGGCGCACTGTTACCGTGCGGCCATGCGCGCACCCCTCGGCCACTTCGACACCGCCCTCCCCGCTCCCGACTGCGTCGACGAGTTGATCGCCCCGGTCGCCGACGCCGTCCGCCACTGGCGCGGCAGCGTCCCCGCCGAGCAGATCGTGTACGTCGACACCGATCCGCGCTGGGCCGACACCGCCGTCTTCGTGGAGCACTACGGCCAGGACCTGCTCGACCGGTCCGCCAACTGCGTGGTCGTGGCGGGCAAGCGGGCCGGGGAGACCCGGCTGGCCGCGTGTCTCGCGCTGTCCACCACCCGCGTCGACGTCAACGGCGCCGTCCGCCGTCAACTCGGCGCCCGCAAGGCCTCGTTCGCCTCGATGGAGACGGCGACGGGCGAGACCGGCATGGAGTACGGCGGCATCACCCCGCTCGGACTGCCGGACTCCTGGCCCCTGTTCGTCGACGCGGCCGTCGTCGAGCTGCCCTACGTCCTGGTCGGCAGCGGACGCAGGCGCGGCAAGCTGCTCGTGCCGGGCAAGGCCTTCACCGAACTGCCCGGCGCCGTCGTCCTGGAGGGCCTCGGCGTCGCCTGAGACACGGCGTCCGTCAGAAGCCGGCGGCCGAGCCGAGGTACTGCTCGGCGAACGCCGACGCGGCCGCCGGCGAGGTGAACAGCCGGCGCAGCCGGGCGAGCGTGGTGCCCGCGAGGAACGGATCACCTGACGCGGCCCCGTGGTAGATGTCGGACAGCCACTGCGAGAACTCCTGGTAGTCCCACACCCGCCGCAGACACGCCCGCGAGTAGCCGTCCAGCCCGCTCTCGTCGCCCCGCGTGAGGTACGCGACGAGCGCGTCGCCGAGCAGGAAGGCATCGTGCAGCGCGAGGTTCATGCCCTTCGCCGCGATGGGCGCGGTGAGATGGGCCGCGTCGCCCGCCAGGAAGAGCCGGCCGAACACCATCGGCTCGACCACGTAGTTGTGCATGTCCAGCACGCGCTTCTCGATCAACCGACCCTCGATCAGCGGCTGTTCCTCCGTGACCCCGAGGCGCTCGCGCAGCTCGGCCCACACGCGCTCGTCCGACCAGTTCTCCGGATCGTCGCCGGGCGGGCACTGGAGGTAGTAGCGGGTGACCTCGGGGCTGCGCGGCATGTGCCCGGCGAAGCCGCGCGGATGGACGCCGAACAGCACGCAGTCGGACGACGGCGGCGCCTCGGCGAGCAGCGCCAGCCAGCCGATGCCGTAGTCGTGCCGCGCGATCCGCGCCCGCCCCGGCTCCAGCGCGTCCCGGCTCACCCCGCGCGCCCCGTCGCAGCCGGCGACCGCATCGCACCGGATCACCCGGCGCTCCCCGGTCCCGGGGCACACGTACGACACGGACGGCCACTGAGTGTCGAGGTCGTGCAGCGCTACGTCCCGCACGCCGAAGCGGATGTCGCCGCCCCGCACGTCGGCGTACTCCCGCACCAGGTCCGTCACCAGCAGCGGCTGCGGATAGACGTAGTGCCGAAGCTCCGTCAGCTCGCCGTAGGAGAGCCGGTAGCGCTCGCCGTCGAAACGGAACTCGCACTCGGTGTGCGTCTCCGCGCGCTCCAGCAGGTTGTCCGCCAGGCCGCGCCGCTCGAGCTCGCGCACGGCCCACTGCTCGATGATGCCGGCTCTCGGCCGGGTCTCGATGAACCGTCTGCTCTCGGCTTCGAGGACCACGCAGTCGACTCCCGCGGCCCGCAGGATGTTGCCGACGGCCAGCCCGGCGGGACCGGCGCCGACGATGACGACGGGACGGTGTTCGGTGGGGTGGGGAGAAAGGGGGTGCGTCACTCCCACAGTATGACGATGTCCAGTCAATAGGTGGCTCCCGAGCTGCGGAGAGCTGCGGACGAAGTGCTCAGCGCACCCGGCTCAGCCGCGGGATCTCGATCGCCGGGCACCGGTCCATCACCATCTCCAGCCCCGACGCCCGGGTCCGCTCGTACGCGCGCTCGTCGACGACCCCGAGCTGGAACCAGACGGCGCGCGCGTTCCGCGCCACGGCCTCGTCGGCCACCGGCCCGGCCAGCGCGCTGTTGACGAAGACGTCCACGACGTTCACCTCGAAGGGGATCTGAGCGAGGGAGGCGTAACCGCGCTCGCCGTGCACCGTCTCCGCCTTCGGGTGCACCGGCACGATCCGCTTGCCGAACCGCTGGAGCACCCCGGCCACGCCGTACGCCGCGCGCCCGCGGTTCGAGGACAGTCCGACGATCGCCCAGGTGTCACCGAGCTCGGTCAGGATCCTGCGGATCGTCGCTTCGTCGCCGTACACCGTCTGCCTCCTGGGGCTCCGCGGGAGCTGTCGTGCGTGACTGCCGTCCGCACAACCGGCTTCGCCGCGCCGTCATTCCCCCGGCCGGGGCCGGCAACGGGTCCGGAAACGGCACGGGGACCGTGTCCCGGGGCGTGTCCGTCCGCCTACGCTCGCCCGTCTGCCTTGTGGGGCTCCGCGGGAGCTGTCGTGCGTGACTGCGTCCGCCGCACAACCGGCTTCGCCGCGCCGTCATTCCCCGGCCGGGGCCGCCACGGCGTACGGAAAACTGCACGGGTCTGTGTGCCGGGGCGTCCGGCCGCCTACGCTCGCCCCGTGCAGCGACTCCACGCCATCCGAACCGGTGAGCCCGCCCGTGCCGGGAGCCCCGCGTGAGCGCCCGCGCGGGAGCGGGCCCGCTGCGGCGGCTCGTGGTCCTGCGGCACGCCAAGTCCGCGCGGCCCGAAGGCGTGGCCGATCCGCTGCGGCCCCTGGCCGGGCGCGGCCGCCGGGACGCGCCCGCCGCCGGCCGGGCCCTCGCCGAGGCCGACTCCCTGCCCGACCTCGCCCTGTGCTCCACCGCCGTCCGCGCCCGCCAGACCTGGGAGCTGGCCGCCGCCCAGTGGGGCACCCCGCCGCCGGTGCGCTTCGACGAGCGGCTGTACGCGGCCGGCGTAGGGGATCTGCTGGGCGTCGTCCACGAGGTGCCGCCGGAGGTCGAGACGCTGCTGCTCGTCGGGCACAACCCCGGACTGGAGGACCTGGTGCTGACCCTGGCCGGGGACAGCCTGGACGACGCGCTCGGCGCCGTCCGTACCAAGTTCCCGACCTCCGCGATCGCCGTCCTGGCCTGGCACGGCCCCGACTGGCCGGCGCTCGCCCCGGGCACGGCGCTGCTGACGTCCCTCACCGTGCCACGGGGACGGAAGAAGTAGCGCCCGGGCGTCAGCCCCCTATCCCGTGCCTTACTGAGCCCACGTGCACCCACGGCCGCCGCCTGCCCGTGCCTTACTGAGCCCACGTGCACCCACGGCCGCCGCCTGCCCGTGCCTCACTCAGCCCACGTGCACCCACGGCCGCCGCTCCGGATCGCGCTCGGCCCGGCGCAGCACCTCGCGGGTGACCGGTGCGACCTCGCCCTCGCCGAAGATCAGGAAGCGGATCAGGTGGCTGATGGGGCCGCCCTCCGTCCAGTTGAAGTAGACGTGCGGTGTCTCGCCGGTGCGGTCGCGGATGGCCAGCAGGACGGCCGCGATGGTGTTCGGCACCGTCGGCCCCCTCGCCCGCAGCCGCCGCACCTCGTGCTTCTGGTCGCCGCGCACGGTGATCTCGGTGGTGAAGTCCGAGGAGTCCCGCACGAAGACCTCCAGGATGATCAACGGGGCGCCCTCCGGGATGAGGGTGTGCCGGAGCTGGTCGCGCACCTTGTCCTGGTACTCCCGCTTGCTGTGCTCCTCCGGCTCGTTCGCGATCAGCTGGAGCGGGCCGTACCGCGCGGCCTCGTCGATGATCCGCAGCGCCGCCTCGTCGAAGACGACGTCGGAGGCCCGCAGCTCGAAGGCGCGGTGCACGCGTGAGCCCAGCGACGTCAGCAGGATCGTCACGATGAAGATCGACGCGATCTTGATGCCGTCCGGCCGCTCGACGACGTTCGCGACGAGCGTGTACGCGAACACCGCGGTGATCGCCCCGAAGCCGGCCGTGGCCCAGCGGTGCCCCCGCTTGTGCACCGCCACCGTGCAGGCGAATGACGCCGACAGCATCAGCACCAGCACGCCGGTCGCGTACGCGCCGCTCTGCTCGTCCACGCTCGCGTGGAACCACAGCGTGATCAGCACGGCCGCCACCAGGAAGACCAGCACCAGCGGACGCACCGCCCGGGTCCACTCCGGGGCCATGCCGTAGCCGGGGAGGTAGCGGGGGACGAGGTTCAGCAGCCCGGCGAGCGCGGACGCCCCCGCGAACCACAGGATCGTGATCGTCGAGACGTCGTACACCGTGCCGAAGGCCTCGCCGAGGAGCTGGTGCGCCAGATAGGCGAGCGCGCGCCCGTTGGCCGGGCCGCCGCTCCTGAAGTCGTCCTGCGGGATGAGCAGCGTCGTCGCCAGGCTGGACAGCAGGAGCAGACAGCTCATGATCAGCGCGGCCGTGGTGAGCAGCTTGCGGGTGTCCCGGATCCGGTTCGCCGGTTTCTCGTACGTGTCCGTCGGGGCGCCCTTGATCTGCGGCATCACGGCCACGCCCGTCTCGAACCCGGACATGCCGAGGGCCAGTTTCGGGAACACCAGCAGCGCCACGCCGACCATCGCCAGCGGCGAGGAGTAGCCGACCGTCAGGGCGTGCACCCAGTCGTCGATCCGGACCGTGTGGTGGAACACCGCCCAGGCGGAGGCGGCGAGCACGACGACGTTCAGGAGCAGATACAGCGTCACCAGCACCACGGCGATGCCGATGGCCTCCTTGAACCCCTTGAGGAAGACGGCGCCGAGCAGTCCCAGCAGCACGAGCGTGATCCACTCGTTGCCGCCCCGAATCCAGGGCGGCGCGAAGGGGTTCTCGACCACGTGGGCCGCCGCGTCCGCGGAGGACAGGGTGATCGTGATGATGAAGTCGGTCGCCGCGAAGCCCAGCAGCACCAGGACGAGGACCTTGGCCGACCACCACGGCAGCAGCCGTTCCAGCATCGCGATCGACCCCTCGCCGTGCGGGCTCTCGCTCGCCACCCGCCGGTACACCGGCAGCGCGCCCAGCAGCGTGAGCCCGATCAGCACGAGCGTGGCCAGCGGGGACAGCAGCCCGGCCGCGAGGGCCGCGATGCCGGGCTGGTAGCCGAGCGTCGAGAAGTAGTCGACGCCCGTCAGGCACATCACGCGCCACCACCGGTGGCCCTTCTGTTCGGGCGGCGGGGTGCGGTGCGGGCCCGGGTGCTGGGCCGTCTGCTCGCTCAGCCCCTCCAGGAGCCACGACCGCCAGCGGGAGCGGTGCGGCCCGGTGCGCGCCTGCTCACCGACGGCCATGCTTGCTCTCCGCCCGGGCGCCCGTCATTCGGTCCTGCCTCCTCGGGGACGACGGCAGCGTGTCGTACGACGGCCCCACCGGCCCTTCTCGGGCGCGGTGGGCGCGAACGTCCACCACATCGTGACCCGTACCTCGGCGCCGGGCGACCGCTGACGTCCGCTTAGGCTGACCTGATGCAGGACGAGTACCGCACCGTCGCCCACGCGGGCGTGCACGAGACCGAGATCAACCGCTCCCGCTTCCTGTGCGCGCTCGCCCCCGCGGCCACCGAGCAGGAGGCCCAGGACTTCATCGCACGGATCCGCAAGGAGCACGCCGACGCCACGCACAACTGCTGGGCCTACGTCATCGGCGCCGACGCGTCGGTCCAGAAGGCAAGCGACGACGGCGAACCGGGCGGCACCGCCGGCGTCCCGATGCTCCAGATGCTGCTGCGCCGCGACATGCGGTACGTCGTCGCCGTCGTCACCCGCTACTACGGCGGCGTGAAGCTCGGTGCCGGCGGCCTCATCCGGGCGTACGGCGGAGCCGTCGGCGAGGCCCTGGACGCGCTCGGCACGCTCACCCGCCGCCGGTTCCGGCTGGCCACGGTCACCGTCGACCACCAGCGCGCGGGCAAGATCCAGAACGACCTGCACGCCACGGGACGCGACGTGCGGGACGTCCGCTACGGCGAGGCGGTCACCCTCGAGATCGGCCTCCCGGACGCGGACGTCGACGCCTTCCGCGCATGGCTGGCGGACGCGACGGCGGGGACGGCGAGGTTCGAGCTGGGCGGAGAGGCGTACGGGGACGCCTGACGGTTCGGATGGTTGGCGTGACGAGGTGAACAGGTGTCATTTCCGGCATACCTGGATGTAATGTCCGAGTGTGGTGCGCGTCATGTCGGGCTGATACGGGAGTAACCGCCCGTGGTGTCGTACCCGGCCGTTAACCTCATGGATCATGAGGCTCCTGCACACGTCCGACTGGCATCTCGGCCGGGCGTTCCACCGGGTGAACATGCTCGACGCCCAGTCCGCGTTCATCGGTCACCTCGTGGACACCGTGCGTGAGTGCGAGGTGGACACGGTGGTCGTGGCGGGGGACGTGTACGACCGGGCCGTGCCGCCGCTGGCCGCCGTCGAGCTGTTCGACGCCGCTCTGCACCGGCTCGCGGAGCTGGGTGTGCCCACCGTGATGATCTCCGGCAACCACGACTCGGCCCGACGGCTCGGCGTCGGCGCGGGGCTCATCGGGCGCGCGGGCATCCACCTGCGCACCGCGGCGTCGGCGTGCGGCACCCCCGTCGTACTGGCGGACGCCCACGGCGACGTCGCCTTCTACGGGCTGCCGTACCTCGAACCCGCCCTGGTGAAGGACGAGTTCGGGGTCGGAAAGGCGGGCCACGAGACCGTGCTCGCCGCCGCCATGGACCGCGTCCGCGCCGACCTCGCCACCCGTACGCCCGGCACCCGCTCCGTCGTCCTCGCGCACGCCTTCGTCACCGGCGGACAGCCCAGCGACAGCGAGCGGGACATCACCGTGGGCGGGGTGGCCGCGGTCCCCGCCGGGGTCTTCGACGGCGTCGACTACGTGGCACTGGGCCACCTGCACGGCTGCCAGACCCTCACCGATCGGGTGCGCTACTCGGGCTCCCCGCTGGCGTACTCCTTCTCGGAGGCCGACCACCGCAAGAGCATGTGGCTCGTCGACCTCGACGCCGACGGCGCGGTCACGGCCGAGCGTGTCGACTGCCCGGTGCCGCGCCCGCTGGCCCGGATCCGGGGCACGCTGGAGGACCTGCTCGCCGACCCGGCGCTCACCCGGCACGAGGAGGCCTGGGTCGAGGCGACGCTCACCGACGCCGTCCGCCCCGCCGACCCGATGGCCCGGCTCACCGAGCGCTTCCCCCACACCCTCAGCCTCGTCTTCGACCCCGAGCGCGCCCCGCAGGACGCAGGCGTGTCCTACGCCACGCGCCTCGCGGGCCGCAGCGACCAGCAGATCGCCGAGGACTTCGTGGCCCACGTCCGCGGCGCCGGACCCGACGAGCACGAGGAGGCGGTCCTGCGCGAGGCGTTCGACGCCGTCCGCGTCGAGGACGTCGTACGCGAGGTGGCACGATGAGGCTGCACCGGCTCGACATCACCGCCTTCGGACCCTTCGGCGGATCCCAGAGCGTCGACTTCGACGCGCTGTCCACCGCCGGGCTCTTCCTGCTGCACGGACCGACCGGCGCCGGAAAGACCTCCGTCCTCGACGCCGTGTGCTACGCGCTCTACGGCACCGTGCCCGGCGCCCGGCAGACCGGCCAGGGCCTCACCCTGCGCAGCGACCACGCCGACCCCGCCGTCCGCACCCAGGTACGGCTCGAACTCACCGTCGGCGGACGGCGGTTGGAGGTCACCCGGCAGCCGCCCTGGCAGCGGCCCAAGAAGCGCGGGTCCGGCACCACCATGGACAAGGCGCAGAGCTGGCTGCGCGAGTACGACGCGGTGGCCCGCGCCTGGAAGGACCTCAGCCGCTCGCACCAGGAGATCGGCGAGGAGTTCACGCAGCTGCTCGGCATGAGCCGGGAGCAGTTCTGCCAGGTCGTCCTGCTGCCCCAGGGCGAGTTCGCGCGCTTCCTGCGCGCCGACGCCGAGGCGCGCGGCCGGCTGCTGGGCCGCCTCTTCGACACCCAGCGCTTCGCCGACGTCGAGAAGCGCCTCGCCGAACGCCGCCGCGCAACCGAGGCCCGGGTGCGGGAGGGCGACGCCACGCTGCTGGCCGACGCGCACCGCATGCAGCAGGAGGCCGGCGACGCCATGGAGCTGCCGGAGCTGGCTCCGGGCGAGCCCGGCCTGGCCGAGGCCGTCCTCGCCGCCGCGGCCGTCGCCCGCAGCACCGCCCGCGAACGCCTCACCGTCGCCCGCAGCCGCCTCGCCGCCGCAGAGTCCGCGCACGCCACGGCCGAGGGCGCCCTGGCCGACGTACGCGAACGGGCCCGGTTGCAGGCGCGGTTCGCCGAGGCGCGCAAGCGGGCCGCGCTGCTGGAGGAGCGGGCCGGGGCGCACCAGGAGGCGCAGGCGCGCATGGAGCGCGGCCGCAAGGCCGAGAAGGCGGCGCCGACACTGGAGCTGCGCGAGAGGGCCGAGGCCGAGCAGCGCCGGGCGGCCGCCGCCGAGGCACGCACGCGCGGGCTGCTGCCGGAGAGCTTCGCCGACGCCGGCGCCGCCGGGCTCGCCGCCGACGCCCGCCGCGCGGCGGAGGAGCTGGGCGGGCTGGAGTCCGCCCGCCGCGCCGAGCAGCGACTCGCTCAACTCCTCGCGGAACGCGCCGACGTGGACCGTCAGGAGCGGGACGACGAGGACGTGCTGCGCGACGCCGAGAGCTGGCTCGCCGACTGGGAGGCCACGCGCGCGGAACTCCGGACCCGGATCGAGTCCGCGCAGGAGGCCGCCACCCGGGCCGCACAGCTCGCCGTACAGCGGGAACCCGCCCGGCGCCGGCTCGACGCCGCACGCCTGCGCGACCGGCTGGCCGGGGAGACGGAGACCGCTCGCGCGCGGTCGCTCGACTCGACGAAGCACGCCCTTAAGGCCCGCACCCACTGGCTCGACCTCAAGGAACAGCGGCTGAACGGCATCGCGGCCGAACTCGCCGCGACCCTCACCGACGGCGCGCCCTGCGCCGTCTGCGGAGCCACCGAACACCCCGCGCCCGCGCGGAAGATCACCGGCCACGTCGGCCGCGAGGCCGAGGAGCAGGCACTCACGGCCTACCAGCGCGCCGACGAGCAACGCGCCGAGGACGAGCGGACCTTGAGCGCCGCACGCGAGGCCCTGGCAGCCGCCACCGCCGAGGCGGGCGACGCCTCGACGGCTGAACTCGCCGCCGCCCACGGCGCGTTGGAGCGCGACCACGCCCAGGCCCGTCGCGACGCCTCCGCGCTGCACACCGCCCAGGAACAGCTGCGGCGAGCCGAGCAGGAGCGCGAGCGGCGCCTCGCCGACCGCCAGCAGGCCGCCGTACGAGCGGCCTCCCGGCTCACCCGGCGCGAGGCCCTCGACCAGGAACGGGAGGCCCTGGAAGGGGAGTTGGCGCAGGCGCGCGGTACCGCCGCCAGCGTCGCCGCGCGGGCCGCGGAGCTGGAGCGGCGCGTGGCGCTGCTCACCGACGCCGCCGACACCGCCCGCGCCGCCGAGGAGGCGGCCCAGCGGCTCAAGGACGCCGACGCCCGCCTCGCCGACGCCGCCTACCGCGCCGGATTCGAGACCCCGCAGGCCGCGGCCGCCGCCCTCCTCGCCCCCGCCGCCCACCGCGAACTCCAACGCCGCCTCGACGCCTGGCAGTCCGAGGAGGCCGCCGTACGCGCCGCCCTCGCCGAACCCGACACCGCGGCCGCCGCCCAGCAGCCGCCCGCCGACCTCGCGGCGGCGGAACACGACGCGGCCCAGGCCGCCCGGCGCCTGCGCGAGGCCGCCTCCGCCCGCGACGCGGCCGCGCACTGCTGCGCCGAACTCGACCGGCTCTCCGCCCGGGCGGCCGGCGGCGTACGCCGACTCGGCCCCCTGCGCGAGGAGTACGACCGCGTAGCCCGCCTGGCCGCACTCACCGCCGGTACCTCGGCCGACAACGAACGCAAGATGCGCCTGGAGTCGTACGTGCTCGCGGCCCGCCTCGAACAGGTCGCCGCCGCCGCGACCGTCCGGCTGCAGCGCATGTCGTCCGGCCGCTACACCCTCGTCCACTCCGACGACCGCACCGGACGCGGCCGCAGCGGACTCGGACTGCACGTCGTCGACGCCTGGACCGGCCGCGAACGGGACACGGCGACCCTGTCCGGCGGCGAGACCTTCTTCGCCTCCCTCGCCCTCGCCCTCGGCCTGGCCGACGTCGTCACCGACGAGGCCGGCGGCGTCCGCCTCGACACCCTCTTCATCGACGAGGGCTTCGGCAGCCTCGACGACCAGACCCTGGACGAGGTCCTCGACGTCCTCGACTCCCTGCGCGAACGCGACCGCGCGGTCGGCATCGTCAGCCACGTCGCCGACCTCCGCCGCCGCGTCCACGCCCAACTGGAGATCGTGAAGGGCCGCTCGGGTTCCACGGTGAGACAGCAGGGGGTGAGTTGACGCGGTCGCCGTCCGTGTAGGTTTCGCCCATGGCGCGATACGCGGATCCGGGCGCGGTGGAGTGGGTGGAGTCGGGCGGTGGCCCGCTGATAGCGGTTCCCGAGGCGGTGCTGCCCTTCTGGGCCGGGGCCGACGGGGAGGACCTGGACACCGACTACGACCGGGCGTGCGAGGTCGACGGGTACGTCGGACTGCTGCCCGTCGGGGACAGCGCGGCCCTCGTGCTCGGGGACGAGCCGGCCTCCACCTCGTTCCTGCCCGACCACGGCATGTTCGTGCGGTGGTGCGCCGGGGACTCGGAGGACGAACTGCTCGCCCGGGTCCCCGAGGCCCTCGGCACGGTCGTCTGGGAGGACGAGGTGCGCTGGGACGTACCCGGTCCTGTCGTCCTGTTCGACTCGGCGTGGCCCGGCACCGAGACCGAGCGCACGGAGCGGCTGCGCGTGCCGCTGGCGGCGGGGCCGTACGCGGTGCGCGCCGGATACGCCAAGCCGGGTCCGGAGACCTGGCTCGGCCTCGTACAGCTGCGGCGACTTCCCGCCTGAGGCGCCGCGGGGCGCCCATGACTGCGCTCGTGGGCGCCATGGGCGCCGGCCGTCACAGCGCGGACAGTTCGTCCACCAGGTCGTCCAGGCCGAGCGAACCCTGGGACAGGGCCGCCATGTGCCAGGCCTTCAGGTCGAACGCGTCGCCGTGCCGCTCACGGGCGTTCTCGCGGCCCAGCAGCCAGGCGCGCTCGCCCAGCTTGTAGCCGATCGCCTGGCCGGGGATGGACAGGTAGCGGGTCAGCTCGCTCTTCACGAAGTCCGCCGGACGGCTGCTGTGCGCGCCGAAGAACTCCTCGGCCAGCTCCGGCGTCCAGCGCTCACCGGGGTGGAAGGGGGAGTCCGCGGGGATCTCCAGCTCCAGGTGCATACCGATGTCGACGATCACCCGGGCCGCGCGCATCATCTGCGCGTCGAGGTAGCCGAGCCGGTGCTCGGGGTCCGTGAGGTAGCCCAGCTCGTCCATCAGGCGCTCCGCGTACAGCGCCCAGCCCTCCGCGTTGGCGCTCACCCCGCCGAGCGTGGCCTGGTAGCGGGAGAGGTTCTCCGCCACGTGTGCCCACTGCGCCAGCTGGAGGTGGTGGCCCGGCACGCCCTCGTGGTACCAGGTCGAGACGAGGTCGTACGCCGGGAACCGGGTCTGGCCCATCGTCGGCAGCCAGGTGCGGCCCGGACGCGAGAAGTCCTCCGACGGGGGCGTGTAGTACGGGGCCGCCGCACCGCCGGGCGGCGCGATCCGCGACTCCACCTTCCGTACCCGCTCGGCGAGTTCGAAGTGCGTGCCGTCCAGCTCCTCGATCGCCTGGTCCATCAGGCCCTGGAGCCACTCGCGGACCTCGTCCACACCCTCGATGTGCACCCCGTGCTCGTCGAGGTGCGCGAGCGCCACCCACGGCGTCGCGGCACCGGGCAGGATCTTCTCCGCCTCCAGCCGCATCTCCCCGAGCAGGCGGTGGAACTCGGACCAGCCGTAGGCGTACGCCTCGTCCAGGTCGAGGTCGGTGCCGTTGAAGTAGCGCGACCAGCGCGCGTACCGCTCGCGGCCGACCGTGTTCGGGGCGCCCTCGACGGCGGGCGCGTACACGTCCCGCATCCAGTCCCGCAGCTCCACGATCGCCGCGGTCGCCGTGCGGGCCGATTCGTCCAGCTCGGCGCGGAGCGCCTCGGGACCGGCCGAGGCGAAGTCCTCGAACCAGCCGCGGCCCTTGCCGTCCGTGTCCGCCCACTCGGTGAGCTGCTCGATGAACGTGGCCGTCGGGCGCGGACCGGCGTACAGCTTCCGCTCCAGGCCGAGCGCCAGGGACTCGCGGTAGCCCGCCAGCGCGGCCGGGACCGCGCGCAGCCGCTCCGCGACGGCCGCCCAGTCCTCGTCCGTCTGCGTCGGCGTCACCGTGAACACGTCGCGCACCATGTGCGCTGGCGTGACCATGTTGCCGATGTTGCGCAGGCCTTCCTCGGCCTCGTGCACGGCGAGTTCGGCGGTCAGCCGCTCACGCAGCAGCCGCGCGCAGCGACGCTCCACGTCACTGTCCGCGCCGGGCCGCCGCTCGGCCTCGTCGAGCTTCGCGAGGGTGGCCCGCGCCAGCTCCGCCAGAGCCTCCTGGCCGGCGGGTGAGAAGTCGGGCAGCCTGCGCGAACTCTCTGCGACGCCGAGGTAGGTACCGGTGACCGGATCGAGGGCGATGAACTCGTCGACGTAGGCGTCGGCGACCTCACGGGGCAGCGTGGTCTTGGTCTCAGACATGCCGCCCATCCTCATACGGCGACGACGCCCGCGTCATCCGACTAATCGCGATTCACGTCCGCGATTCGGCTGACGTCGGCTCCGGCCTCGGCCCCGGCGGCAGCAGTGGTCCGCAGTCCCACTGCTGGAATATCAACCGGGTCTCCACACGCGCCACTTCGCGCCGCGCCGTGAACTCGTCGAGGACGAGCCGCTGGAGATCCGCCGCGTCGGCCACCGCCACATGGACGAGGTAGTCGTCGGGACCGGTGAGGTGGAACATCGTCCGCGCCTCCGGCAGCGCGCGGATCCGCTCCACGAACGGCCCCACCAGCTCCCGCCGGTGCGGTCGGACCTGCACCGACAGCAACGCCTGGAGCCCACGCCCCAACTTGGCCGGATCGAGCCGCAGCTGATGACCGAGGATCACGCCCGAGCGACGCAGCCGGGCCACCCGGTCCAGACAGGTGGACGGCGCCACGCCCACCTGGGCGGCGAGGTCACGGTAGGTGGTCCGGGCGTCGTTCTGCAGCAGCCGCAGCAGATGGAGGTCCACCGGATCCAGTACGACGGAGTCGGCCATCCGCCGAACGTAACACGGGAGTTCACGCCGGTCACCCGCTCGGTGTTCACCCTTCCGACCATGGACTCAGCGAGCATCCGCGCCCACGCTCCCCACACCCGGGAACACGCCGTACGCACCGCACCCCGAGCCCTCGCCACGGAGGCCGTGCACGCCGGCCGTGACGACCTCGCCCGGCAGGGACTGCACGCCCCGCCGATCGACCTGTCCACCACCTACCCGTCGTACGACAGCCGCGACGAGGCCGCCCGCATCGACGCCTTCGCCGCGACCGGCGCCGAACTCGACGGCGTGCCGGTGTACGGGCGCCTCGGCAACCCGACCGTCGCCCGGTTCGAGACCGCGCTCGCCCGGCTCGAAGGCACCGAGGCGGCGGTCGCGTTCGCCAGCGGCATGGCGGCCCTGACCGCCGTGCTCCTCGTCCGCGCCTCCATGGGCCTGCGCCACGTCGTGGCCGTACGACCCCTGTACGGATGCAGCGACCACCTGCTGACCGCGGGGCTGCTGGGCACGGAGGTCACCTGGACCGACCCGGCCGGCATCGCGGACGCCCTGCGCCCCGACACCGGGCTGGTGATGGTCGAGTCCCCGGCCAACCCGACCCTGGCCGAACTCGATCTGCGCGCCATCGCCCACGCCTGCGGCTCCGTGCCGCTGCTCGCCGACAACACCTTCGCCACGCCCGTCCTCCAGCGCCCGGCCGAGCAGGGCGCACGGCTCGTGCTGCACAGCGCCACGAAGTACATCGGCGGGCACGGCGACGTACTGGCCGGAGTGGTCGCCTGCGACGAGGAGTTGGCGCGCGGACTGCGCAAGGTCCGGTTCGCCACGGGCGGCGTGCTGCACCCGCTGGCCGGCTATCTGCTGCTACGGGGCCTCGCCACGCTGCCGGTCCGGGTACGGGCCGCCTCCGCGAGCGCCGCCGAACTGGCCGTACGGCTCGCCGCCGACCCGCGCGTGGCCCGCGTCCACTATCCGCGCCTCGGTGGCGCGATGATCGCCTTCGAGGTGCACGGCGACCCGCACGAGGTCATCGCCGGGGTCCGGCTCATCACCCCGGCCGTGAGCCTCGGCAGCGTCGACACCCTGATCCAGCACCCGGCCTCCATCAGTCACCGCATCGTCGACGCGGAGGACCGACGGGATGCCGGGGTGAGCGACCGGCTGCTGCGGATGTCGGTGGGGCTGGAGGACGTCGAGGACCTGTGGGCGGATCTGGACGCGGCGTTGGGGGCGGGGGTGCCGGCGCCGGTTCCGGGGGTGTCGGGGGACGTGCGGGTGGGGGTGAGCTGAGGGCGGGGCGGTTGGCGAGGGCGGGTGAGTGGTCGGCGGTGTGAGCCGGTCGTTGCCTGCGGCTGTCGTCGGTGGGGTCGAGGTGTCGAGGACCTGGGGGACCTGACGCGGCGCTGGGGGCGGGGGCGCCGGTTTCGGGGCGTCGGCTGCGGGGGTGTCGGGGGAGACTCGGGTGGCGGTGGGCTGAGGGGGCGCTGACGGCGTGCGAACGGCCCGGCTTTTCGAGCCGGGCCGTTCGCTCTTGTGGTTCCGGCGGTGTTCAGCGGCCGAGGGTCGCCCCGCCGAGCTCGCCCTGCCTGCTGTCGTACGGCATCAGGGAGTTGACCGGGGTGGCGTCCAGGCGGGCCGTGACGACCAGGGTGCCCTCCTCGATCTGGTAGTCGAGCGGGACCCCCAGTCCGCGCATCGTGGCGACCATCCCGGTGTTCGCCGCACGCGTCACGGCGTACACGCTCTCGCAGCCCGCCTCGACCGCCATCGTCACCAGCCGGGCGAGCAGTTCACGGCCGATGCCGCGCTGCTGCCAGGCGTCCTCGACGAGCAGCGCGACCTCCGACTCGTCGCCGTCCCACAGCAGATGGCCGAGGCCGACGATGCGGCCGGAGGCCGTCTGCACGGCGAGCGTGCGTCCGAAGCGCGGGCCGAGGAGGTGCTTGAGATAGCGGTCCGCGTCCCTGGCCGGCCCGTGGTAGCGCAGGCCGAGAGTGTGCGGGGAGCAGCGGGCGTGCATCGCCCTCGCCGCTTCGAGGTCGCTCGCGTCGGCGCGGCGTACGGTGATGGCGTTGCCCTCGGGGAGCGTCAGCACGTCCCGGCTGCGCGGGATCCGCGGGCCGAGCCGGCTGTCCATCTCCACGAGCGCCCGCGCGCGGGCGAACTCGGTCGGGGTGAACGGCAGATACGGCCGCTCCACGGTGATCACGCCGCCTTCCGCCGCGCGCAGCCGCAGCACGGTGTCCTTGAACACCCCTTCCACCGGCACCACTTCGCCGGTGGGCGGGACAGGCAGCGAGCGGATCGTGCAGCGGCCGAGCAACTGTCGCAGGGCCAGGGGAAGTTCCGCCGGATCCAGCGCGGTGCGCGCCGCGAGTCCCAGGATCCGGGTCGGCGCGTCGACCAGATCGTGAGCGTCGGCCCGCTCGATCCAGGTGTGCGCACCCCCGGCCAGGGTCACCGCCTGGGTGATCTCCTCCCCGGTGGCCGCGCCCGGCGCCCGCAGCAGGAACTCGTCCACCGTGCCCTCGGCGAGGGGATGCGCCTGGAGGTTGAGGATGTCCACGCGGTGCTCGGCGAGTGCCGTGCACAGCGCGGCCAGCGATCCCGGCTCGTCCTTCACCGTCGTCCGCATCCGCCACAGGGTGCCGGACGCGGTGACCGGCGAGGTCTCGTCGGCAGGCCCGGGCTGACCTTCCGTCTCCCGGGCGCCGGTATCGCCTGTAGGAGGCGCGTGACCGTGGCGCCGTAGCCACCAGGTGGGGAGCCAGCGGTGCAGGGGGTGGCCGTGCTGCTGCTCGTGCGTCGCGTCAGTCATGTCTCGGTTCATGCAACCACTCTGAAGGAACGGTGTTGCGTGATCACGAACGTATTGTGACCGATGAGTAAAGCGAGCTTCTGTCCGTTTTCAACGGCTTCCGGGCGGCGGGTGCCTGGGCCTGCGCGAGCCCGGTCGTGCGGAGGCTCCGCGCATCGGGGGATGACGCCGGGGCGCGGAGCACCTTCGAGAGTACGGGAGTTGGGGATCCGCGCGCGCCCGATCGCACGCGCGCTGCTGATCTACTGCCCCACCAGGCCGGGTTGAAGGGTCTGTGTGAAGAGCACCGTGCCGTCCTGTTCACGCAGACGTACCGTCAGTTCGCCGCTGCCGCCGTCGATGTCGACCTCGCCGAAGAACTGGTAGCCGCCGGCGGGGGAGACGTTCGAGGCGGTCGGCGCCTTCAGGAAGACCCGCTCAGGACCGAACGTCGCGTCGAGGGCGGTGGCCGGGAAGGCGCCCGCGTTGAGCGGGCCGGAGACGAACTCCCAGAACGGCTCGAAGTCGGTGAACGCGGCCTGGGCGGGCCGGTAGTGCTGGGCCGACGTGTGGTGCACGTCGGCCGTCAGCCACAGCGTGCCGGTGATCCGCCGGTGCTTGATGTGTCGCAGCAGTTCGGCGATCTGGAGCTCCCGGCCGAGCGGCGCGCCCGGGTCGCCCTGGGCCACGGCGTCGAAGTTCGGCCGGCCCTCCAGCGTGTCCGGTACGACCAGGCCGATCGGCATGTCCGCCGCGATCACCTTCCATACCGCCTGAGACCGCGACAACTCGCGCTTGAGCCAGTCCAGTTGCTCACGGCCGAGGATGCCCTGCGGGTCCACCGTCTGGGTGCCGGGGGAGTTGGCGTCGCGGTACGTCCGCATGTCCAGCACGAACACGTCGAGCAGCGGGCCCTGGTGCAGCACCCGGTACACCCGGCCCTCCCGCTCACCGGGCCGCAGCGTCGACACCGGGAAGTACTCGCTGAACGCCCGTCGGGCGCGCGCCGCCAGCACGTCGAGGCTCTTCTCGGTGTACCGCGTGTCCGAGGAGGCGATCACCTCGCCGGGGTACCAGTTGTTGCGCACCTCGTGGTCGTCCCACTGGACGATGGCCGGCACCTGGGCGTTGAACCGCAGCAGGTTCTCGTCCAGCAGGTTGTAGCGGAAGTTGCCCCGGAACTCGGCGAGGGTCTCGGCGACCTTCGCCTTCTCCTCGGTCGTGACGTTCCGCCAGGTGCCACCGCCGGGCAGCGCCTGGGTCGCCGAGATCGGACCGTCCGCGTAGATGTTGTCGCCGCTGCACAGGAAGAAGTCAGGGTCGAGCCGCGCCATCGCGTCGTAGATCCGGTAGCCCCCGCGGTCGGGGTTGATGCCCCAGCCCTGGCCCGCGAGGTCGCCCGACCACAGGAACCGCACGCCCTCGCGCCGCCGCGCGGACACGGTGCGGAAGGTCCCGGTCACCGGCTCGCCGGTGCGGCGCGGGTCGTCCGGGTCGGCGAGCAGCACGCGGTAGTGGATCTGCTCGCCGGGCGGCAGCCCGCGCAGCAGCGTGGTGCCGGTGAAGTCGGTGTCCGGGCCCAGCAGCGGACCGTCCCAGCGGTGCGGATCGCGGAACGCCTCGGTGGCCGACGTCTCCACGATCATCCGCGCCGGCCGGTCCGAACGCACCCACACCAGGCCGGAGTCGGCCGTCACGTCGCCCACCTGCACGCCCCAGCCCGCCGAAGGGCGCCCGGAGAGCGAGAACGACGGCGCGGAGCCGAACGCGGCCGGCAGGGTGGCGGCGGCCGACGCGACGAGGGAACCGCGCAGGACGCTGCGGCGGCCCGGGAACGAACGGGATGACATGAATACGCCTCCGGAGTCGGGTGCTGACAGTGTGCAGCGCCCCGACCACGGGCGCACCACACCGCGCACGGAAACCGGAAGTGAACAGCTGACCCGTGGTGCCGTAACCGGGCTGCCCGGCAAAGGGGTTGGGTACCGGTCAGGTGGCTGGTCCGTCAGCGGCTGCCGTCGAGGATGACGCGGGCGACGAGGGCCGGGTCGTCGTTCATCGGAACGTGCCCGCAGCCCGGCAGCCGGATCAGCCGGGCCCTGGGGATGATCTTCTTCGCGCGGATGCCCTGGCGGGGGACGAGCAGCACGTCCCGGCTGCCCCAGGCCACCGTGACCGGCGTCCCCGGGACGTCGTCCGTGAACTGGACGGTCAGGCCGGTCCGCAGGGCGGCGTCGAAGCCGGTGGCCCGCGCCATCGCCAGCGTCTCGGCGACCACGGCCTCCGGCGAACGGCGGGCGGGCCGGGCGTAGATGGTGCTGGTGAGGGCCGCGCGTCCGGCGGCGGTCGCGGCCAGCCGCTCGACCAGGGGAAGCGGGAGCCGCCGGGCGATCCGCCGCAACGCGATCAGGATGCCGAACGCCCAGCGCCGCTCGGCCTGCGTCCAGAAACCGGCGGGGGAGAGGGCGGTGACGGACCGTGCGAGCCGCTCGCGGCCGAGTTCGAGGGCCAGCAGCCCGCCCAGCGAATTGCCCGCCACATGCGGCCGGTCCAGCTCCAGCGCCTCGAACAGCGCGGCGAGCACCGCGTTCGTCGTCGGCAGGTCGTAGGGGAGGCCCTCGGGCAGCCCCGGGGACGCGCCGAAGCCGGGCAGGTCGACGGCGATCACGTCGCGCTCGGCCGCCAGGATGTCCACCACCGGGTCCCAGGCCTGCCGGTGGTGGCCAATGCCGTGCAGCAGGACCAGGGGTTCGCCGCGGCCCACGCGCGCGTAGGACACGGTGACGTCGTGGGAGCCGTGGGAGCCGTGAGGGCTGGGGACCTTGAAGGAGACGGTGGTGGTCATGGGTGCTCCTTGTCTGGGGGGCGGGCCTGCGGACGTCGTCCGGGGGACGGTTCTGCGGACGCGGCACACAGCTTCTCAGTGATCGCTACCCGTGGGTAGCCCCGGCACCGGCGTGCCGTGCCGGCGCGCCGCACCCGCCACCGTCGGACCCGCCTGGACGGCACGGCACATCGCCACCGTCGGATCGGCCTGGACGGCACGGCACGGCACGGCACATCGCCACCGGTGGATCTGTCTGGACAGCACGGCACGGCTTCCGATGGGATGGTGCCGTGACCACACACGCCGTGACGGACGTCTTCGAAGAGCACCGCCGTCTCCTGACGGGAGTCGCGTACCGCATGCTCGGGCGCGTCGCCGACGCGGAGGACGTGGTCCAGGAGGCCTGGCTGCGCTGGTCCGGAGCCGACCACGGCGCGGTGCGCGAACCCCGTGCGTACCTGGTGCGCATCACCACCCGGCTCGCCATCGACCGGCTCCGCCAGATCGAGGCGCGCGGCGAGGCGTACGTCGGCCCGTGGCTCCCCGAGCCGTACGTCACCGACTACGCGGACACCGTCCCCGACACCGCCGAGCGCGCGGCGCTCACCGACTCCGTCTCCTTCGCCGTACTCGTCGTCCTGGAGTCCCTGTCGCCGCTCGAACGCGCGGTGTTCGTCCTGCGCGAGGCCTTCGGCTACCCGTACACCGACATCGCGGCCATGCTCGACCGCGGTGAGGCGGCAGTACGCCAGCTCGCGGTACGGGCGCGCCGGCACGTGGACGAGCGGCGCCCGCGCTACCAGGTCGACCCGGGCCAACGGCGGGACGTGACCGAGCGGTTCCTCGTCGCCGCGGCCGGTGGCGACCTGGAGGGGATGATGGCGCTGCTCGCTCCCGACGTCCGCCTCGTGGGCGACAGCGGCGGCAAGGCCAAGGCGCCGCTGCGCATCGTGGAGAGCGCGGACAAGGTGGGCCGCTTCCTCATAGGCGCGACGCGCAAGGGCGGAACCGGGCTGAGCGTGCGGTTCCTGGAGATCAACGGCGGGGTCGCGGCGCTGGCCCTGGCGGGGGACGAACCCGACAGCGTGATCCAGCTCGACGTCGTGGACGGACTGGTCCGCGCGGTGTACATCGTCCGCAACCCCGACAAGCTCCGGTCCCTGGCGAGCCTGTGACCCGAGCCGTGCCGGCCCCCGCCGATTGGTATTGACCAAGGGTGGGGGCCGTCCTATCGTCGCTGATAAGTGCAACAACCTTGCATAAACAAGGCGCGCAACAAGGACAGGGTGGGGACCTTGCAGCTGGAATCGGCGCCGGAACCGAAGTACTGGCATCTCAAGACCTTGCTCAGCCAGGCTCTGGACTCGGAATTCTCGGTCGGGGAGATCCTGCCCAACGAGCGTGATCTCGCCGCCCGCTTCGGCGTGGCCCGCGCCACGCTCCGCCAGGCCCTCGAACAGCTGGAGCTGGAAGGACGGCTGCACCGCCGCCGCGGTGTCGGTACGACCGTCGCCCCGCCGCGCATGGGCGTGGCCGTGGGCGCGACGGCACACGCGTGGCCGGGCGCGGCGGGCGACGCCTGGCAGCCGGTCGACTGCACGCGGGCGACCCCTCCGGCGGCCGTCGCCACCGACCTGGACACCGACGCCGAGGAGCCCGTGCACATCGTGCGCCGCTCCCGGGTCTCGCACGGTCAGCCGGTCGCCGCCGAACTGCTCTACGTCCCGGACGCATCCGTGCCCGACCTGTCGGCGATCGACGCGCCCTCCGGCCCCGCCCGCGCGCGGGCTGTGCTGCGCGAACTCCAGCGCCTGGAGCTGGAGGGCCAGGAGCGTGCCGTCGAACTCGGCTCGGCCCGCGCGGACGACGCCAAGGAACTCGACCGCCTCCCGGGAGCCCCCGTCCTCGTCGTCACCACGCGCTACGTCGCGGCCGGACGCACCGCGGCACTCTCGGTCGCCACGTACCGCGCGGACACCTGCCGGCTGACCTTCGGCGACAGCAGCAGCGAAGTCGAGATCCACCACGGCCCGGAACAGCGGGCGTCCTGACCTCGACCGCCCCGGTCGCGGCGGGGGTCCTGACCGTGCCTGTCCCGGAGGGTGTGGGCGCGTCGTGACCGTGCCTGTCCCGGAGGGTGTGGGCGCGTCGTGACCGTGCCTGTCCCGGAGGGTGTGGGCGCGTCGTGACCGTGCCTGTCCCGGAGGGTGTGGGGGTCCTGACCGTGACCGTTCCGGCCGCCGCGGGCGTCCTGACCGCGGCCTCCCCGGCGCCGCGGGGCGTCACCGCCGTACCGGCAACGCGCCCTCGACCGCGAACAGTTCCTCCTCCACGTGGTCGAGGGCGAGGCGCAGCGCGCCCGTGGCGACGGCCGTGTCGCCGAGTCGGGAGAGCGCGACGCGGGGAGGGCGCAGGCAGTAGCGGGCGAGTTCGGCGCGCAGCGGTTCCAGGACGCCGTCCAGGCCGGAGGCCCAGCCGCCGATCACGACCAGTTCGGGGTCGAGGGCCAGCACGAGCGCGGCCACGTCGTGGACGAGGCGCTGGAGGAACCGGTCGACGGCGGCACGGGCCCGCGGGTCCCCCTCGCGCGCGAGCGCGAACACCTCGGCGACCGCCTGCTCGTCGAGCGGGTGCAGCGGCTCGTCCGTGGTGGACAGCAGCCGCTCCGGGGCGGCCTCACGGCCCAGCAGGTGCAGCGCGCCGATCTCCCCGGCCGCCCCGCCGAACCCCCGGTGCAGCCGCCCGCCGATCAGCGAACCGGCGCCGGGGCTCAACCCGGCCAGCACGAACACCACGTCGTCCGTCGCCCGCGCCGCGCCCTTCCAATGCTCGGCTACGGCCGCGGCGTTGGCGTCGTTCTCCACCAGCACCGGGCACCGGACGGAACGGCGGAGCCGCTCGCCGAGCCGCAGCCCCGTCCACTGCGGCAGCGCCGTGCCCAGCCGCACCGTGCCGTCCGCCTCGACGATCCCGGGCGTACCGACCCCCACGGCGCGCAGTGAGCCGCGTGCGACGCCGGTGCGCCGCAGCAGTTCGGCGACAGCGGCGCCCAGCCGGTCCAGCCGGACGTCCGCATCGGCGTGTACGTCGACGTCCCTGGTCCGGGCGTCCAGCACCCGGCCGTCGAGACCGGCGAGGACTGCGACGACGCGGTGCGCCCCGACCTCCACGCCCAGCAGATGACCGGCCTCGGCCCGGAACCGGAACCGCCGCGCGGGCCGTCCCTGCCGCCGGGCGGAGCCCTCCTCGGCCGCCTGCTCCGTGACCAGCCCGGCCGCGACCAGCCCCTCCAGCACGCCCTCGACGGTCGGCCGGGACAGCCCCGTCACCCGGGTGATCTCCGCGAGCGTGGCGCAGTCCGCGCCGCGCAGCGCGTGCAGCACCACCGCGGAGTTGATCCTGCGCAGCAGCGAGGGATCGCCACCGGTCAGCCGTTCCACCGTCCGCCCTCCCCGCTCCCGCGCGTGTGGGCCGGATCGTACTCGGCGCACAACAGCTCAGGGAGGGGCGCGTGTTGGAGACCCGCCTCCGCACGGGTCCGGCAGGTTAGCCCGGGGCCACGAACCCCCTCCTGTTCAGCGGCACGGCGACGCTCAGCGCCCTGATCCCGTTCCTCCTCGTCGTGTCCTTCCTGATCGGCGATCTGTCCGGCAACGTCGCCGACTTCCTCCCCGACCGCGCCGGCCAGGTCGCCCTGCACAGCACCTGGGACGGCTCCCTGGGCCCGTGGTCCGGACTCGCGGTCACCGCGCTGTGGTCGGCGGCCGCGCTGCTCGCCGGAGCCTGGAGGGTGCGGCGGCGGGACGCCTGACGGGCAGCCAATTGTCAGTGGGGGCCGTTTTACTGGAACGCATGGACGTCGACGTCGCGAAGCACCTCGCCCTCATCGACCTGCTGTGCGCCCGGGAGTTTCCCGCGGAGTACGGCCGGACGGAGCACGGCGAGAGCGGCCCCGGCTACCACATAGCGGAGTTGCAGACCAGCGGCGAGTTCTGGGAGGACGACGGCACCGGGAGCGCGGAGACCGCGGTCCAGTACGACGCCGATCGGGACGGTCTCGGCGAGCGGCTCGTCGAGCGATGGGGGCCGCCGCAGCACTTCAGTCTGTACAGCGTGGGCGCTCGGGCGATGGACGGGGAGGACATCGAGGAGCCGTGGGACGGCCTGAGCAGTCACGTGCCGGACGTGCACCTGTGGCAGTCGCCCGGGTCGGGCCGGTGGGTCGCCCTCGGCGTGTCCCAGTGGGACAAGGAGCTTCCCTTCCAGCTCCTCGCGGTCGTCACCGACCGCGACCCGCCCTGAGCTGCCCCGCCCGCTACGCCTGCGCGGCCTCCCGCAGCCGGGCGAACTCCTCCGCCATCGTCGCCGCCGTCCAATGCGCGTTCAGCCCGCTGGGATTGGGCAGCACCCACACCCGCGAGTCCCCGATCATCCGCTCCTGCGGCCCCACTTGGGCCTTACGCTCCCCGAAGGCGGCCCGGTACGCCGTCACCCCGACCACGGCCAGCCACGCCGGCCGCAGCCGCGTCACCTTCTCCGCCAGCAGCCGCCCGCCCTCGACGTACTCCTCGGCGGACAGCTCGTCGGCCCGCGCGGTCGCCCGCGCCACCACGTTCGTGATGCCGAGCCCGTACGACAGCAACTCCCGCTGCTCGGACGGCTTCAGGAGTCGCGGCGTGAACCCCGAAAGATGCAGCACCGGCCAGAAGCGGTTGCCCGGGCGGGCGAAATGGTGTCCCGTCGCAGCCGTCATCAGGCTCGGGTTGATACCGCAGAACAGAACGCGGAGGCCGCCCGCGACGACGTCCGGTACGAGACGGTCGCGGGCGGCCTCCAGTTCCGCTTGAGTGAAGCGGGGCGATCGAGTCAGAGGATCGCTCCCGGGGTGTAGCCCGCGGCCTCCGGGTGCTGCTTGACGATCTCCTCGACCCGGGCGACGACGACACCGACCTGGTCGGCCGCGGCACCGGTGAAGGACAGCTTGTCGGCCATCAGGGCCTCCAGCTGCGCGTGGTCGAGCGGGAGGCGCTCGTCGGCGGCGAGCTTGTCCAGCAGATCGTTGCGCTCGGCGCCCTGCTCGCGCATCGCGAGCGCGGTGGCGACCGCGTTCTCCTTGATCGCCTCGTGCGCCACCTCACGGCCGACACCGGCGCGCACCGCGCCCATCAGCACCTTGGTGGTGGCGAGGAACGGCAGGTAGCGGTCCAGCTCGCGGGCGATGACGGCGGGGAAGGCGCCGAACTCGTCGAGGACGGTCAGGAACGTCTCCAGCAGGCCGTCGAGCGCGAAGAACGCGTCCGGCAGCGCGACCCGGCGCACCACCGAGCAGGACACGTCGCCCTCGTTCCACTGGTCGCCCGCCAGCTCGCCGGTCATCGAGGCGTAGCCGCGCAGGATCACCATCAGGCCGTTGACGCGCTCGCAGGAGCGAGTGTTCATCTTGTGCGGCATCGCGGACGAGCCGACCTGCCCCGGCTTGAAGCCCTCGGTCACCAGCTCGTGCCCGGCCATCAGCCGGACCGTCTTGGCCAGCGAGGACGGCGCCGCCGCGAGCTGCACCAGCGCGGTCACGACCTCGTAGTCCAGCGAGCGCGGGTAGACCTGGCCGACCGAGGTGAACGCCTGCGCGAAGCCCAGATGACCCGCGATCCGGTCCTCCAGCTCGGCCAGCTTCGAGGCGTCGCCGCCGAGCAGGTCCAGCATGTCCTGCGCCGTGCCCACCGGGCCCTTGATGCCGCGCAGCGGGTAGCGGGACAGCAGCTCCTCGATGCGGCCGTACGCCACGAGCAGCTCGTCGGTGGCGGTCGCGAAGCGCTTGCCCAGCGTCGTGGCCTGCGCGGCGACGTTGTGGGAGCGGCCGGCCATGACCAGCTCGGCGTACTCGCCGGACAGCTTGCCGAGGCGGGCCAGCACGGCCACCGTGCGGTCGCGCATCAGCTCCAGCGACAGCCGGATCTGGAGCTGCTCGACGTTCTCCGTCAGGTCGCGGGAGGTCATGCCCTTGTGCACGTGCTCGTGCCCGGCGAGGTCGTTGAACTCCTCGATCCGCGCCTTCACGTCGTGCCGCGTGACCTTCTCACGCTCGGCGATCGAGGCCAGGTCGACGGTGTCGAGGACGCGCTCGTAGTCGGCGATCGCCTCGTCCGGCACCTCGATCCCGAGGTCCTTCTGCGCCCGTAGCACGGCGAGCCAGAGCTGCCGCTCCAGCCTCACCTTCTGCTCGGGAGACCAGAGCGTGGCGAGCTCGGTGGAGGCGTAGCGTCCGGCGAGGACGTTCGGGATGCGGGGCTTGGCGGGCGCTGAAGTCACGTGTACGGAGTTTACCGTCCGTCCATACAGGCTCATAACCGTCTACGTCTGTAGGAACCTACAGGTCAGAGGCTTCCGGGCAGAAAAGTGGACCGTCCGCGAAAGCGTATCGCCCACCCCGGGCCGTTCCGTGCGGCCAGGCCGCGGCGACCCCTTCGTCCGCGTGCGCGACCGGAGGTCGTGGCGTCCTCACGCGTCACCGTTGTCACCGTTATGGGGACGGGGCGGCGGGTGGTCGGTGCCGGTGATCTCCGCGTCGGTGACCTGCGAAGGGGATCAAGCGGAGACACCGCGACACCTGACTGGGCGACACATGTGGCGAAGCGTCAGGTTGCGGAACCGGCGCGGTGTCGGTTGCCTCGTGAGCAGAGCACGCAAGAGGCACCGCGCAGACAGGCCGGCCACCGTTCCGATGGAGGATTCGCATGCGTTACACACACCTGGGTGCAGGCATCGGCCTGGCTCTCGGTGCCCTCGGACTGCAGATCCCGGCCGCCGCGGCCGAGGACTCGGATGTCAGTATCGACCCGTGGAACGCCGCCCCGGGGTCCACGGTCACGGTCAGCACGAGGGCCTGCGACCCCGACGCGGACTACGGCAAGGGCCGGTCGGAGCTGGGCGGGGACTTCCACCTCTTCCAGGGCGACGAGGAGGGGGTGCTCACCGGCGAGTTCCAGATTCCTGAGGACGCCAGGCCGGGCAGCGACACGGTCACCCTGAAGTGCCCTCCGCTGACCAAGGTCACGGAGACGTACCAGGTCACCGGCCGCTCTCCGAACGGCTCGGTCGACGCCGGATTCGGACCTGCCGAGGACAACGGCGTCGGGCTCGCCCTGGGCGGTGGACTCCTGGTCACAGCCGCCGCCGGGGGCCTGGTCCGGATGTACCGCCGCCCGGACGACAACCGAGCCTGACGTCCGAAGACCGCGATGCCGCCCGGACGCCGCACCAGCGCTTCCCGAGATCCGTTCGTCCCCGCATCGCTCGCGCTCGCCGCCGCCTTGACGGCAGGTGCGGTGCTGCTGATCTGCGGGGTGCGTGACGTGGATCCACCGCACCGACGGGCGGCCCAGGCCGGCTCGGCTTCCGCGGACCTCACCCGCCCCACGGTCCGTCCGCTGCGCCCCGCGGATCCGGTCCGGCTCCGGATCGCCGCGATCGGCGTGGACGCCCCGATGACGCGAGTGGGCCTCGATGCGGCAGGGGCGCCACGGACCCCACCCCCTGGCAAACCCGGCTTCGCCGGCTGGTACGGCGACGGCACGGCTCCCGGCTCGGCAGGAACCGCCATCGCCACCGGGCATCTGGACACACCCACCGGCGGCCCCGGTGTCTTCTACGACCTCAGCGCCCTGACCGAGGGCGCCACCATCGAGATCAGCCGGGCGGACCGGCGGACAGCGGTGTTCACCGTCCGTGCCGTCGAGCTTCACGACAGGAAGAAGTTCCCCAGCAAGAAGGTCTACGGCAGTTCCGGGCGGCCCGAACTCCGGTTGATCACCTGCGGCGGCGGCTACACCAAGCGCACCGGCTACCTGAGCAACCTCGTGGTCTACGCGACGCTGACCGCGGTGACGTAGCACGTAGCCGACCGAACGGAAGCTGCGCCTCCGTACGGGGGCGCGGTCCGGGATCTCCGGGCCGCGCCCCGCTCTCGTCAGGCGAGCGCCCGGACCACCGACCACAGCAGGCGCTCGTTCTCGGGGGCCGCGCCACCCGGGAAGGCGTACCGGCGGCGGGTGTAGGCATAGGAGTAGCCCTGTCGCGGGTCGGCGAGGGCGAGGGAGCCCGCGGCGCCGCTGTGGCCGAAGGCGCCGGCACCGGTGGAGCGGAAGTGGGTGCCGAAAGTGGTGAAGCCCAGGCCGAACGCCTGCGGCTGGCCGCTCACCAGGTCCTTGCCCTCGGAGTGGATCCGGGCGAACTCGGCGGCCGTGTCCGGCTTCAGGAGCGGGCCGTCCCCGCCGAGGCCGAAGGCAGCCGCCGCGTACATGCCGGCCAGTCCGCGCGCGGAGCCGATGCCGCCCGCCGACGCCTGGCCGCTCGCGCGGACGGTGCGGGAGTTCGGGAAGTCGTACAGCTCGCCGTTGCCGGGGGCGTGCGCGTTGAACGCGATGCCGCCCAGGCTGTACGGGCTGCGCGCGGCCGCCTCGATCTCGGCCTGCTGCTCCGGCGTCGGCAGCATCGGCAGGGTGGTGAGGAACCGCGGCTCCTCGGACTCCGGGAGGCCCAGCCACAGGTCCAGGCCGTACGGGGCGCGGACCCGCTCCTCGTACCACTCCTGCAGGGTGCGCCCGGTGGCCCGCACCACCACCTCGCCGACCAGCGCGCCGATCACCAACCCGTGGTAGCCGAAGAACTGCCCCGGCTGCCAGAACGGGCGCTGTCCGGCCAGGCGGGCCGCGATCGCCCGGTCGTCGGCCGCTTCCGCCGGGGTGAAGCCGGCGTCCAGGCCGATCACCCCGGCCCGGTGGGCGAGCAGCTCGCGCAAGGTGATCCCGGCCTTGCCCTCGGCGGCGAAGTCTGGCCAGTACGAGGCCACGGTGCGGTCCAGGTCCAGGACGCCCTCTTGGACCAGGAGCGCGGTCACCAGGTACGCCGCGCCCTTGGTGGACGAGAAGACGCCGAGCAACGACTCCCCGGTCACCCCCTCCGACCACAGGTCCACCACCCGCTCGCCGCCCCGGTGCACCACCAGCTGCGCGCCCGGCGCATGCTCCTCGCCTGCGAGGAAGGCGGCGAACTCCTCCCGCACCCCCTCGAAACCGGCGGTCACTGTGCCGTGCACTGCCATAACCCCAACCCCTCCCGAACTGCCGTGCCGATCTTGTGCTTCGCCAACCGGCCGGTCCGGGCCGCTATTCCCCGGCAACCCTCCGCGGGTGGCGATCACCAGGAGTCGAGTCCGGCCTCTGCCACGCACACAGCCTTGGGCGCGGCCGACGCGCTCACCCCGCCCACGCATCCCGTCCCTCAGACCGCCGGACCCTCGTACGGCAGCAGCTCCGGGCGCTTCGCCGGGCGGCCGTCCCCGGACCGGGGCCGGCTCTTGCACGGAAGCGGCGTGGGCGAGCGACAACACCCGGAGCCTGCCCCATCCCCCCGCTCGCGTTCTTCGACGATGCCGTGCTCACCGCGGAGCCGCGCTCTAGGCCCCACTCGCCCGCCGCACGCAGAAGGAGCCGACCGAAGCTGACCGGCCCGTTCTCAGGCCTCTCATCGCCCCGGGGCGCCGGGGCCTCCCTCTGGAGAGGTCGAGGAGAGTTCAACGGGTCGTCCTCCCGGCCGGCCGTCATCCCGGGCGGCCGGGACGCGCGCGTCGAGGTTCGGGGCGGCCGCCGGCTCGCCGCGTCCTGCCGTGCTTTCCCGGAGCATCAGCCGGTAGTCGGCCTCGACCTCGCGTGCCTCGCTTCCGCTTCGGCGGCCTCGTACACGCCCGTTGATGCGCGCTTCCAGCAACTCCACGGCCGTGAGGGCGATCTGCGCCTTGTCCGGCGAGACGGTGGTGAGGGTGGGCGTGCTGTAACGGCCGTCCTCGATGTCGTCGAATCCGGCGATCGCCAGATCGTCCGGGACCCGGAGGCCGGCGGAGAGAGCGGTGCGCAGCGCCCCGAGGGCCAGTAGGTCGTTGAAGCAGAAGACGGCCTGCGGGGGCTGCTCCAGGTCCAGCAGCCGACGCATCGCCTCGGCGCCGTCGGCGCGGTGGTACGACGTGGTCGGCGGGGTCAGCCGGTCGTCGTGGGCCAGTCCTGCGGCCTTGAGGGCCTGCCGGTAACCCGCCAGCCGCAGACGGGCGGTGTTCGCGCTCGGGCTGTCCTGGGCGCCGATGGCCGCGATGCGGGTGTGGCCGAGAGAGAGCAGGTGCTCCGTCATCGCACGCGCGGCGCGCTGGTTGTCGATGGCCACATGGTGGGTGGGACCGTCGAGGATGCGTTCGCCGAGCAGGACCAGCGGGGTGCTGTCGGTGCGGGTGGCCAGATGTTCGCGGCCGACGGTGAGAGGGCTGAAGATGAGCCCGTCGATGAGCTGTTCGCGGATGCCCTGGAGCACCTGGAGTTCACGCTCGGGCAGCCCGTCGGTCTGGTCGATGAGGACGGTCCAGCCACGCTCGGCGGCGGCGTCGATCACGAACCGGGCGAGCTCCGCGAAGTAGGGCGCGTCCAGCTCGGGCAGCGCCAGGGCGATCACGCCGGTACGGCCGCCGCGCAGGTTCCGTGCGGACAGGTTCGGCCGGTAGTCCAGCTCCGCCAGGGCGCGTTGGACCTTCTCCCTGGTGGGCGCGGAGACGTGGACGTACCCGTTGACGACGTTGGACACCGTCTTGACCGACACCCCCGCGAGTGCGGCCACGTCCTTGAGGCTAGCGCCCACATCGATCACCTCCACCGGCACCCGCGGATGCCTTCCTCAGCAGCCTGGACCGGACCGGCACATCGCCGGCGGGCGACGCGGGCCGTACCCGGCAAGTCTCGCAAGTAGCGGCGCAGGGCGGCCGCGAGGGACAGTTCTGCGTCAACGACCTTATGGAGCAAGCTATTTACAACGCTGTTCCAACGATGTAAACGTATCACCACGCTACCGCCGTCCGTTCGTCCAGCGTCATGGGACAGGCGCCACCGGTGGCCGTGCGGCCCCTGCGCGTCGCGTTCGACCGGGGCGCGTCGCGCGTGCACCGCGTGTCGTCGTCCACGTCTCTCGCCCCCGCCCGCCGCACCTCAAGTACGTGCCAGGGAGCTCAGTTGATGCCCAAGGTGCCCACGGTCCGTCTCACCCTCGATCCCGGATTTCGCGTCGGTGCCGTCGACCGGCGTCTGTTCGGCTCGTTCGTCGAGCACATGGGTCGCTCCGTCTACACCGGGATCTACGAACCGGGCCACCCTGCGGCCGACCCGGAGGGATTCCGTACCGATGTCCTCGCGCTCGTAGGGGAGTTGGGCCCCACCGTCATCCGCTATCCGGGCGGCAACTTCGTGTCCGGCTACCGCTGGGAGGACGGGGTCGGCCCCGTCGAGCAGCGCCCCAGCCGGCTCGACCTCGCCTGGAGGAGCGTGGAGAGCAACGCCTTCGGGCTCAACGAGTTCATGGCATGGACCGCCAAAGCGGGCGTGGAGCCGATGCTGGCGGTCAACCTCGGCACACGCGGGACGACCGAGGCGCTGGAGCTGCTGGAGTACACCAACTATCCATCCGGGACGGCCCGTTCGGACCTGCGCCGGACGCACGGCGTCGCCGATCCGTACGACGTCCGGATGTGGTGCCTGGGCAACGAGCTGGACGGCCCCTGGCAGATGGGGCACAAGACGGCCGACGAGTACGGGCGGCTCGCCGCGGAGACGGCCCGGGCGATGAAGCGATTCGACGCCGGGCTCGAACTGGTCGCCTGCGGCAGCTCCAACGCCGGCATGGACACCTTCGCCTCATGGGAGGCGACCGTTCTCGAGCACACCTATCCGTTCGTCGACTACGTCTCGCTGCACGCGTACTACGACCCGTCCGACGGCGACACCGACTCCTTCCTGGCCAGCGCTGCCGGGATGGACGAGATGATCGACTCCGTCGTCGCCACCGCCGACCACGTGGGCGCGAAGCTGCGCGACACGAAGAAGATCAAGCTCTCCTTCGACGAGTGGAACGTCTGGTACCAGAGCCGCTTCGGCGGGGAATCCTCGCTCCAGTGGCAGCCCGTTCCCGAGCTGATCGAGGACGTGTACGACGTCACCGACGCCGTCGTCGTCGGGAGCCTGCTGATCACCCTCCTGCGGCACGCGGACCGCGTGGGCGTCGCCTGCCAGGCCCAACTCGCCAACGTCATCGGCCCGATCATGACCCGTCCGGGGGGCCCGGCCTGGCGTCAGACCATCTTCCACCCGTTCGCCCGGACGGCCCGGCACGCCCGCGGCACGGTGCTCCGCGTGGAGCCCGACTCCCCCGTCCTCGAGACCGCCAAGTACGGTGCCGTGCCCGCACTCTGGGCCACCGCCACCCACGACGAGGACAGCGGCGAGATCGTCCTCTTCGCCGTCAACCGCGGTCGTACGGACCCGCTTTCCGTCACCGTCGACCTGCGCGCCTTCCCTGCCGCCCGGGTCGCCGAGCACCTGGTCCTCTCCGATGCTGACACCACGGCGGCCAATACCGCCGAACAGCCCGACCGCGTACGCCCCCGGGCGGTCGTCGACACCAAGACGGACGACGGCACGCTCACCGTCGAACTGCCCGCGGTCTCCTGGACCATGATCCGCCTCAGCACGCACGCAAGCGCCGGCGGGACGGCGAACTGAAGCACAGGAACCCGAGCGCGCACTGACCTCCTCCAGACGAATCGGCGCCCGGAAAGCCCGCACTCGCACGAACCGCCCGCACCCGCACCGCCCTCACACCCGCACCGCCCTCACACCCGTACTCGCACCCGAGGAGCAGAGGATGAGCAGCACATCCCCGCATGGACCGCAGCCGAAGCGCCGAGCCTTCCTCGGCATGGCGGGTGCGGCAGGAGCCGGCCTGCTCACCGCCTGCGGCAGCGGCACCAAACTCGGCACGGACCAGGGCGACTCGAAGCCCGTCCCCAGCTTCAGCGGCGGCGATTACAAGGGGCCCAAGGTCACCCTGGAGTACTGGAACGGCTTCACCGGCGGCGACGGCCCTCACATGAAGTCGATGGTCGACGCCTTCAACACGCAGTTCAAGGGCAGGATCGAGGTCCGCAACACCACCCGGCGCTGGGAGAACCTCTATCCCGCGCTGCCGACCTCGATCGCCGCCGGCAAGGGCCCGGACGTGGCGGTCATCCACATCGACTGGGTGGCCACCCTCGCCGCGCGCCGGACGCTCGTACCGCTGGACGACGTCGTCGCCGCGCTCGGACTCAGCGAGTCGGACTTCATCCCGGCCATCTGGCAGGCCGGGGTGTACGGGGGCAAGCGCTACAGCGTGCCGCTGGACGTGCACTGCCTCGCCGCCTACTGGAACACCCGGCATCTGACCCGGGCCGGGCTGGACAAGGCCCCGACCGACCGGGCGGGCTTCGAGGGAGCCCTCGGCGAGCTGAAGGACGCCGGCGTCAAGTACCCGTTCTGGATGCCGAACGAGTGGCCGGCCCACCTGATGTTCATGACGCTCCTGTGGCAGTTCGGCGGTGAGCTGTACGACGCGGAGGGGACCGCCGCCCTGTGGGGCTCGGACGCCGGGGTGGAGGCGATGCGCTGGATGGTCGGCCAGATCGACGACGGCCACAGCCCCCGGCAGGTCGCCCTGGACGCCCAGTACAACGCCTTCAAGAACAACAAGGTCAGCGTCACCTGGGACGGGATCTGGCAGCTCAACGACCTGAAGAGCAACGCCCGCAGCATCAGCTGGCAGATGGCGCCGGTGCCCGTGATCGGGGACACCCCCGCGGTGTGGAGCTCCTCGCACAACTTCGTCATGACGTCCCAGGCGACACGGGACAGGAACAAGGTCCAGGCGGCCCGGTTCTTCATCGACTACATGAGCAGGCAGTCCACCGAGTGGGCCAAGGCCGGCATGATCCCGGCCCGTAACTCCGTGCGCAAGGAACCGGCCGTCGCCAAGCTGCCGCAGACCGCGCTCGCCAAGGACGTCAGCGTCTTCCACTTCCCGCCGCCTGTGCCGGGTATCGGCGACGTCCAGTCCAAGGCCCTCGAACTCGCCGTCCAGAAGGCGGTGCTCAAACAGCAATCGCCCGCGAAGGCCCTGGCCGAGGGCGTGCGGACGGCCAACCAACTGCTGGCCGAGAACAAGAAGAAGTACGCGAAGTGAGGCCATGACCGTGCCACAGCGGCTCGCCCGCACCGCCTCCCCGTCCGCCCGGTCCGCCCGGATCCGGATCTCCCGGTCGAGCCGGTCTTCCCGGCTCCTCCGGTCCTCCGGTTCCTCCCGGTCCTTCCGGTGGTGGACGCCGTACGCGTTCCTGGGTCCGTATCTGGCGCTGTTCCTCACCTTCGTCCTGGTGCCCATCGGCTACGGCGTGTGGATCAGCCTGCACGACTGGGACATCAACGTCGCGGCCAAGCCCTTCGTGGGGCTCGGCAACTACGCGGAACTGTTCGACCCGGGAAGCGTCGACGGCCCCCGCTTCTGGGAGGCGATGCGGGCCACCGGCGTCTTCACGGCACTGTCGCTGCCCTTCCTGCTGATCGTGCCGCTCCTGGTCGCCCTGCTGATGAACGGCAGGTTCCGTGGCCGCGGGCTCTACCGGGCGGTCTACTTCGCCCCGTACGTCCTCGGCGTCGCCGTGATCGGGGTGGTGTGGCGGTTCCTGCTGGACGGCAACATCGGGCTGGTCAACCACTACCTCGGCGTGCTCGGACTGCCCGACGACATCCAGTGGACCACGGACACCCCGGCGGCCTGGTGGGCCCTCGTCCTCGTCACACTGTGGTGGACCCTCGGCTTCAACGCCGTCGTCTACCTCGCCGGCCTCCAGGACATCCCGGCCGAGCTGTACGAGTCCGCCAGGGTCGACGGCGCGAACGCCTGGCACCGCTTCGCCCACGTGACGCTCCCCGGTCTGCGGCCCGTGGCCCTGTTCGTCGTCAACGCCACGCTGCTGGCCTCGGCCAACATGTTCGGCCAGTCGTACCTGATCACGGGCGGGGCACCGGCGGACGAGACGAAGAGTGCCATCTACCTCATCGCCGAAACCGGCCTGGGGCGCTTCGAGATGGGGTCGGCGTCGGCGATGAGCTTCGTGCTCGCCCTGGCGCTGATGGCCGCGAGCACGGTCGTCTTCCGGGTCTTCCGCGAGCGGCAGGAGGACCGATGAACGCGCGCAGGACCGCCGACGCGGACGCGGGCGGGGGCGCGGCCATGAACACGGTGCCGGAGCGAGGGACTCGCCGCGGCACACCACGTATGCCGGTGCACGCCTGGACGCCTGTGTCCGCGCCCGTGGCGAAGCGGCGGCTGCGCCGGTCCCTGTTGCATCTGATCCTCGCCGTCGTCGCGGCGTTCTATCTGAGCCCATTGCTGTACATGGTGGTGACGTCGTTCAAGACCCGGGAGGCTGCCGGGTCGACCGATCCGGCGTGGATCCCGAGCCCTGCCACGTTCGAGGCGTACCGGACGGTGCTCGGCAACACCGACAGTCCGGTGATGAGGTGGCTGTTCAACAGCGTGCTGGCCGCAAGCGCCCACACCGCGCTGGTGCTGGCGACGGCCACTCCGGCGGCGTACGCGCTGGCCCGGATGGAGTTCCGCGGCCGTAGCGCCGTGTTCACGTGCATCGTGGCCACGCTCTTCGTCCCGCCCATGACGCTGCTGATTCCCAACTTCCTGATCGTCAACGAGCTCGCGTGGGTGGACAGTCTGCCCGCGGTCATCGTCCCGGCGGCGGCGAGCGCCTTCGGCGTCTTCTTCCTGCGGCAGTTCTTCCTCACGTTGCCCCGGGAGCTGGAGGAGGCGGCGGAGATCGACGGCTGCAACCGGTGGCAGATCTTCGTCCGCGTCGTACTGCCGCTCTCCCGCCCGGCCCTGGCCACGCTTGGATTGCTGGCCTTCCTGTCGAACTGGAACGACTTCCTCTGGCCCCTGTACGTCCTGCTCAGCCCGGACTCCCTCACGCTCCCCGCGGGCCTGGCCAACTTCCAGAGCGCCAACAACACGCGCTACGACCTGCTGATGGCCGGAGCGGTCATCGCCGGCGTCCCCGTACTGCTGCTCTACGCCGTGGCGCAGCGCTGGGTGATCGAGGGGGTGTCCCGCGCGGGTCTGAAGGGCTGAGCTGGCTCTGGACAGTGCGGAACTCGCGCGGAAACTGCCGCAGTCCGCGGCAGCCGAGGAGAATCCGCGCCGGGATGATCGGACGCTGACGGTCCTGAAGCGTCGCACCTCGGAGAGCTTCGACCTGCGCACCTGACCGTCAGCTAACGGGATACCGTGCTGTCATGTCTCGATCAGTCGAAACCGGATCAGTCCTGTCTCCCGTCACCGCGGACGACGTCGACCTTGCCGTGCGGCTTGCCGTGGGCATCCTTCGGGACGCACCCCCTGCGGGGTGGGGCGGTAAGGCCGGTTCGCTGGAGTGGGACTGCTGGGAGACCGTCGAGCACCTCGCCGGCGACTTCTTGTTCTACGCCGTCCAGCTGGGGCCGCAGAGCCCGCCGCTGGACACCCATGTCCCCTTCGCCCTGCGCCAGAAGCGGCCGGAGGGACCTCCGAACTTCATTTTCGCGGAACACGACGCGGGTCCGGCCGGCCTGCTGCAGGTGCTGGAGGCGAGCGGTGCCCTTCTGGTCGCCATGGTGCGAACGACGCCGCAGCGCGTCCGCGCCTACCACGCCTCCGGCGTCTCGGACCCCGAGGGCTTCGCGGCGATGGGGGTCGTAGAGACCCTGGTGCACACGCACGATCTGGCGGAGGGGCTCGGGCTCGCCTGGACCCCGCCCTCCGATCTCTGCTCGCGGGTGCTCGCCCGGCTGTTCCCGGAAGCCCCGCAGGGCGCGGATCCCTGGCTCACCCTGTTGTGGGCCACCGGTCGCGCCGAACTACCGGGGCACCCTCGTCTCACCACGTGGCGCTGGGACAGCACACCGCGGTCATAGGAGCCGATCGGCTTCAGCCGCGGCCAGGCTGATGATCGTGCCCTTACCGCGGCGAGAGCGCAGCGGGCCCCGTCCAAACCGGCAACCCGGCGAACCTATGCGGTCACGGCACCAGGCCTGGGTGGGATCGATGGTGAAGCGCTCGGGGTAGGCCGTGCGGACGTAGTGGATCGCGGTGTGCGAGGTGATCCGGAACCGTCGCATCAGCCGGATCGGGTCGGCAGTTTCTCGGGCCTCGTCGAGGGGGCCCCCGGCCGGGACGAGGACCTGCGCAGACGCGGGATCAAGGCCACGATTCCGGTGCCTGCGGACCGGCTCCGCAACAGGCTTCGAGCATGGATCGCGCGGCGGCCGGCCGCCGAAGTTCGTGTCAACAGCGCTTGTGATCAATACACCTAGAGCCCCACCCGTCGCCAGTCCGTCACAGGACCGGGGTTCGTGTGGTCCGCAGGAGTGACCCAGAAGGCTTTGCCCAGCTCGGCGCTGAATTGGGCGCCTGTCCGGCCGTCGCCGGAGGAGCGGCCGGTCAGGCGGCGGCCTATCCACGGGAGCAGGTACTCCTTGGCGAACCGCGCGTCCGCGGACCGGCGTGTCAGCCAGCCCGGGGGCAGGGTGGCCGGCATCGGCGTACGCCACTGTGTGTCCTCGGGCTCGTAGTCGAGCGACTGCCAGACCGCCTCGGCGACCCGGCGGTGTCCCTCGTGCGTCAGGTGCAGCCGGTCCACGTCCCACAGTCGCGGGTCGCCCAGCGAGGGCGCGCCGTACAGGTCGACCACCAGCGCGTCGTGCCGCTTGGCGAGCTCGTCGACACAGGCGAACAGCTCCTCCATGCGCGGCCGGAACCGCTCCAGCACCGGGCCCTGACGGCCCGGGCTGCGCATCAGCACCAGCTGCTTGCAGGACGGGGCGAGCCGCTCCACCGCCTCCGTCAGCAGACCCCGCACCCGTCCCATGTCGCACTTGGGCCGCAGCGTGTCGTTCAGCCCGCCGACCAGTGTGATCACGTCGGCGTTCATCGCCGCGGCCGCCTCGACCTGCTCGTCGACGATCTGCGCGATCAGCTTGCCGCGCACCGCGAGGTTGGCGTACCGGAACCCGGGCGTGCGGGCGGCCATCCGCGTGGCGAGGAGATCGGCCCAGCCCCGGTAGGAGCCGTCCGGCAGCAGGTCCGACATCCCCTCGGTGAACGAGTCGCCGATCGCGACGAGGCTGGTGTGTGCGGGAGGTGTGGGGTTCGTATGCATGGCGGTGCGATGGTATCCCGAGGCTCCTATCTGCTGCGGACCGGTCGGTCGGCGTCACCGGCGTCCAGGTGTGCCCGCTTGTGCACGCGCAGCGCTCACGCATGCTGCCCGAACAGCTCCCGCAGTACGTCCTCCATGGTCACCAGGCCCGCCAGTCTGCCGTCGGCGCCCAGGACCGCCGCGAGGTGGGTACGGTTGCCGCGCATCGCGGTGAGGACGTCGTCGAGGGGGGTGGTCTCCCGTACGCGCGGGATGGGGCGGATGTCGTCGCGTCGGAAGGGGACGTTGCGGGGGGAGGCGTCCAGCGCGTCCTTGATGTGCAGGTAGCCGACGATGTGCCGGCCCTCGTCGACCACGGGGAAGCGGGAGAAGCCCGACTCCGCGGCGAGCCGCTCCAGCTGCTCGGGGGTGATGCCCTCGCGGGCGTAGACCACGCGGTTCAGCGGTACCACCACGTCCCGCACCGGGCGGCGGCCCAGCTCCAGGGCGTCGTGCAGGCGCTCCCGCGCGCGGTCGTCGATCAGGCCGGCGTCGCCCGCGTCGCGCACGATCTGCGCCAGTTCGGCGTCCGAGAACGTCGCCGTGACCTCGTTCTTCGGTTCCACCCGCAGCAGCTTGAGCACGCCGCTCGCGAACTCGTTGATCGTGAAGATCACCGGACGCAGCGCCTTGGACAGCGCGACCAGGGACGGGCCGAGCATCAGCGCGCTGCGCGCGGGATCGGCGAGCACGAGGTTCTTCGGCACCATCTCGCCGAAGAGCATGTGCAGATACGTCGCCAGGGTCAGCGCGATCACGAAGGACACGACATGGCCCACGCTCAGGGGCACGCCCACCGCGTCGAACGCCGGTTCCAGCAGGTGCGCGATCGCCGGTTCCGCGACGATGCCCAGGACCAGCGTGCACAGCGTGATGCCGAGCTGGGCGGCCGCCAGCAGCGCGGACACGTGCCGCAGGCCCCACAGCACGCTGGTCGCGCGTCGGTCGCCCTCCTCCGCGAGCGACTCGATCTGGCTGCGGCGCACGGAGATCATGGCGAACTCGCCGCCGACGAAGAACGCGTTGGCGAACAGTGTCGCCAGACCGATCAGCAGTTGGACGGCGGTCACCGGCCACTTCCTCCCTCACGCACCGTGTCGTGCCCGGCGCCCGGGCCGTCGAGCGGCGCGTGCAGCAGCACACGGGCCGCCCGGTGCCCCGACGCGTCCACCACGTCGAGCCGCCATCCGGCGACGTCCATCCGGTCCCCGACCTCGGGTATGCGGCCGAGTTCGGTCGCGACCAAGCCGGCCAGGGTCTCGTATGGCCCCTCGGGCGCCCGCAGGCCCACGCGCGCGAGCTCGTCCATGCGGGCCGCGCCGTCCGCCGAGTACATCGTCCGGCCGTCCGCGTCCGTCCCGGCGGAAGCGATGTCGGGCGTCTCGTGCGGGTCGTGTTCGTCGCGCACCTCGCCGACGACCTCCTCGACGATGTCCTCCAGCGTCGCGACGCCCGCCGTGCCGCCGTACTCGTCGATGACGACGGCCATGGTGCGCCGGCCGGAGAGGCGGTCCAGGAGCCGGTCGACGGTCAGGGACTCGGGAACCAGCAGTGGCTCGCGCATCACCTGGGCGACGGAGTATCGGGTCCGCTGCGCGGCGGGCACCGCCAGCACGTCCTTGACGTGGGCGACCCCGACGACCGTGTCGAGGCCGCCGCTGTAGACGGGGAACCGGGACAGGCCGGTCGCCCGGGTCGCGTTGGCCACGTCCTGGCAGGTCGCCTGGACGTCCAGGGCGACGACCTGCACGCGCGGGGTCATCACGTTCTCCGCGGTGAGGTCGGCGAGGTTCAGCGTCCGGACGAACATCTCGGCGGTGTCGGCCTCCAGCGCGCCCTCCCGGGCGGAGTGCCGGGCCAGCGCCGCCAGCTCCTGCGGCCCGCGCGCGGACGCCAGCTCCTCGGCGGGCTCCACACCCAGGCGGCGCACCACACGGTTGGCCGTGTTGTTGAGGTGGGTGATGAACGGCCGGAAGGCCGCACTGAACCAGCGCTGGATGTTGCCGACCCGCTTGGCCATGGTCAGCGGCGAGGAGATCGCCCAGTTCTTGGGCACCAGCTCGCCGACGACCATCAGGAACACCGTGGACAGGGCCGTGCCCAGGACCAGGGCGACGGAGTGCGCCGTCGACGAGGAGATCCCGACCGACTTGAGCGGGCCCGCGAGCAGCTTGGCGATCGACCCCTCGGCGAGCATGCCGACCACCAGATTGGTGACCGTGATGCCGAGCTGCGCACCGGAGAGCTGGAAGGTCAGGTTCCGTGCGGCCTTGAGGGCGCCCGCGGCACCGCGCTCGCCGCGCGCGGCGGCCCGCTCCAGTTCGCCGCGCTCGACCGTGGTCAGCGAGAACTCGGCGGCGACGAACGTGCCGCAGGCGAGCGACAGCAGGATCGCCACGAGCAGGAGGAGCACATCGGTCATCGGGTCACCTCCGTCTCATGATCGGACAGCGTAGGCGGGATCGCGCGGCACCGCACCCGAATAGTAAAGAGGGGGCAAAGTGGTCGGTGGGTGTCCGGCGGTGGACGGCGCCCTCTTGTGAGGTGCATGACAGATCCCTAGGGTGAACTACCTCTTGCGATGCGCACGTTCGAGACAGTCCGGCGAGCCGGTCCGGCAAGGGAGGGTCCGTGGAGATCAAAAAGGTAGTGATCCGCGAGGAAGAGCGCACCAACCGCCGCCCCGCCGTGATGGAGAAGCGGCCGCCGAGCCGCTGACCCGCCAGGAGGAGGAAGGGCAGGAGCGCGGCGGACGATCACGGGGACGGGGAGAACGGTATGCGCGTTCAGCTGGTGACCATGCCCTGGCACCCGATCGATCTGCCGTCGCTCCAGGTGGGCCTGCTGCACCGGCTGCTGCGACAGGTCCGCCCGGACGACGAGGTACGGGAGTTCCACGGCTCGCTGCGCTGGGCGGAGTTCCTGCTCGAACACTCCGCCGGGCGGCTGCGCCCCGCCGACTACGAGGCGATCGGCAGCGACTCGATCTTCGACGGCCTCGGCGACTGGGTCTTCTCGGGAGCCCTGTACGACGACGCGGACTGGGGCGTCGCCCGCCTGAAGGAGTACGCCGCCGCACGGGACCTGTGCATCGACACCGCCTCCGCCATGCGGGCCCATGCGGCCGACTTCATCCTCGCGTGCGCGACCGAAGTGCTCGCCCAGGAGCCCGACGTCGTCGGGTTCACCACCACGTTCATGCAGAACGTCCCCTCGCTCGCGCTCGCCCAGGAGCTCAAGCGCCGCCGCCCCGGCCTCACGATCGTCTTCGGCGGCAGCAACTGCGACGGCCCGATGGGCCACGCCCTGCACCACAACCACCCCTTCGTCGACCACGTCGTACGCGGCGAGGGCGAGTACGCCTTCCCGGCACTCCTGCGCCACCTGGACGCCGGTACGCCGCCCGCCGACGTCCCCGGACTGTGCTGGTGGGACGGAACGGCCTCGCGGGCGAACACCGAGTCCCGGCGCACCGTCGCGCCCGCCGACATCCCCGCACCCGACTACGACCAGTGGCAGGCCGCCCTGGAGGCCTCCCCGGTCCTCGCCCACGTCTACCCGAAGCTGGTCGTCGAGGGCGCGCGCGGCTGCTGGTGGGGCGAGAAGCACCACTGCACCTTCCTGCGGGAGTGCCAGAGCCACGGGTTCCGTACGCGCTGGGAGGCGGCGTACGGAGACACATGTGACACGCGGATGCTGCACCACCTTCCGCCGCCCGCTGAACGACCGGGCGAGCAGGGCGGGTTGGCCGAGTGGCGCAGCGCGTACGCCGCCTTCCCGACCGGCATGCTCCACCACCGCCGCGGGCCGGACTTCGTCACGGTCATGGACCGCAGGGAACGGCCCACCTCGGCGCGGCTCACGCTCGACGACCCGGACCTGGTCGCCACCTTCGGCCGAGTGCAGGACGTGACGGCGATGAGCGAACTGGACGCCGTGCAGCGGGAAGCCGTCGATCTGCTCGCCGCCGAGCGGCTGGCGCTGGTCGCCGACGGGTGGGTGGTGGCGTTGCCGACGCGGCTGCGCCGCTGGCCCGTGCCCTGCACGGGGATCTGACCGGGTGGGCACGACGACGACCGAGACGCGCGTCCTCCTGCACCGGCACCGCCCGTTCGTGCTGCTGTGCGCCGAGCAGGTCGCCAGCTCCGTCGGGCGGCAGATCACGGCGCTCGCGCTGACGCTGCTCGCCGTGACCGGCCTCGGCACCGGCCCGTTCGGGGCGGCCACGCTGCTGGCGCTGACCTATCTGCCTGGCGCCGTCCTGAGCCCACTGGCCGGGGCGCTCGTCGACCGGGTCCGGCTGCGCCGCCTGCTCGTGACGGTCACCGCCCTCCAGACCCTGATCGTCGCCTCGGTCCCGCTCGCCGGCGCTGTCGGACACATCACCCTGCCGCACCTGTACGCGGTGGCCGTCGTCTCCGGCACCCTGACCTTCACGCTCTCGATCGCCCTCCAGGCGGCCCTGCCCCGTGTCGTCGCCTCGGAGCGGCTGCTGGGCGCCAACTCCGCCCTGACAGCGGCCCGTACGAGCGGGCAGATCGGCGGCCCGGCACCCGGTGGCGTCCTGGTCGGTCTCCTCGGAGCCGACACCGCGCTCGTCGCGGGCAGCGCGGCCTACGCGGTCGAGGCCCTGTTCCTGCTCGCCCTGCCCGCCGCACTGAACCACCCGGTGGGCGCTGGGAAGTCCGCAGGCGTGAAGTCCCTGACTGCTGAGCTGGGCAAGGGACTTGAGGTGGTGCGCGCCGAGCACCGGCTGCGCCGCATGGTCCTGGCGGGCGCCGGACTCAACCTCGGCAGCGGCGCGGCGGCGGCGCTGTACGTCCTCTACGCGAGCCGTGATCTCGCCCTGCCCGCCTGGCAGTTGGGAGCGACCTACGCCGCCTACAGCGCGGCCACGCTCGTGGGCGCGATGGTCGCCGGGCGGTTCGGCAAGGCCGCCGGGCTGTGGCGGGCCACGCAGCTCTTCGGGGTCGGGGCGGGCGCGGCCGTCTTCCTGATCCCGGCCGCCTCACTGGGCCTCGCCTTTCCCGTGCTGCTCGCGTACCAGGTCTGCTACGGGATCACCGGCACCGTGTGGATGATCTCGATGACCACCGCACAGCAACTGGTCACTCCGGAGGGCATGCGGGGACGCGTCGCCGGTCTCGTCCAGGCGGTCCTGCTCGCGACGGTTCCGGTGGGGGCGCTGGCGGGCGGGGCGCTGGCCGCGTGGTTCGGCACCGTGCCCGTACTTACCGGATCGGCGGTCGTCGCCCTCCTCGCCGCGGCGACCCTCTGGGCGTCCGGCTCCCCGCCCCCTGTTCAGAGCGGCTTGACCCAGCGCCGCCAGTGGTTCTCGCGCCGGTAGCCCGCCGCCGACCAGGCGTGCTGGGCCCGTTCGTTGGCCTCCAGCACCATGGCGTCCACACGCCGGCCGCCGAGCGCGGCGAACCGCTCTTCGGCGGCCTCCATCAGGGCGGTGGCGATGCCCTGGCGGCGCAGCTCCGGGTGCACGGCGAGCCGGTAGGCGCAGCACCGCCACCCGTCGAAGCCCGCGATGACGGTGCCCGCGAGCAGCCCGTCGCGCTCCGCGAGGAGCAGCGCCCGCGGGTCGGTCGTGATGAGCCGGGCCACCCCGTCGTGGTCGTCACTGATACTGGTCCCCTCGGCGGCGGTGCGCCAGAACTCCAGCACGGCGTCGACGTCGGACAGGGTGGCTTGGCGGATGTGAAGATCGCTCATGGGGCGAGCCAAACAGAGCCCTCGCCCGTCCCGCGAACCGTTTTCGCGATGCGGACGGCCGCCACGCCGCCCCGGAACGCCTCGCCCGTGAACTGCTCGCCCCGGCACTATTCGCCTCGCAACTCCGCGAGCACGGGGGCGAATTCCTCCATCGACGACTCCAGCACCGTCAGATACGAGAACCCGTACCGCTCGCGCTGCGCCCGCACCCGCTCGACGATCTCGCGCAGGGTGCCGACCAGCACGATCGGCAGGGCCAGGGCGTCGTCCAGGGTGAGCTCCGGCAGGCGGTCGAGGAGCGGCTTGAGGGCGGCCTCGGGGTCGTCCGTGACGGACACGAGCTGGACCAGGAGGTTGCGTTCGGCGGGGTGGGCGCGGGCGGCCGCCAAGTCCTCGTAACGGGCGACGCGTTCGTCCAGTTCCTCCGCCGTCAGCGGGACCAGCCGGCCCGCCGCGTCGCCGGGGACCGAGCGGGCGCCAGTGAAGGCGGCGATGTCGGCGTGCTCGGCCGCCAGGCGCAGCATCCGGTCGCCGTTGGCGCCGATCAGGAGCGGCACCCCGGACCGGGCGGGCCGCGGCTGGTGCTCCTCTGAGCCGAGCAGCTTCTCCAACGCCTCGACGGTACCCCGGAGATGGTCCACCCGCTCGCGCGGCGAACCGTAGGGCAGCCCGGCCGCCTCATGCTCCGCCTGTACGTAGCCCGTACCGAGGCCGAGTTCGAGGCGGCCGCCGGTCAGCGCGTCCGTGGTGGCCACCTCGCGGGCCAGCAGTGCCGGGTTCCAGAAGCCCGCGTTGAGCACGAACGTGCCCAGCCGCGGCCGCTCCGTCGCCTCGGCGGCCGCGACCAGGGCCGGGAACGGCGCCGGCATGCCGAGGTGGTCGGGGACCAGGATCACGTCGTACCCGAGCTCCTCGGCGCGCCGGCACTTGGCGCGCCACTCCGCGGCGGGCGCGGGAGCGAGCAGGTTGACCCCGAAGCGGAACGGGCGCGGCATGAACTCTCCTCGACAGCGGATGACTTGAGTCTCGCCGCGATTCCATCACTCGTGCGCGATGGCCGCCAGCACATTCATACGCGAGGCACGCAACGCCGGCAGCAGCGCCGCCACCACCCCCACGACCGCCGAGCCGATCACCACCGCGACGATCGTGCCCCACGGGATCGCCAGCTCCGGCATGCCCTGGAGGGCCAGCACCTGCTGGGTGCACACGCCCCACACCAGGCCGAGCGCCAGGCCGAGGACCGCGCCGAACACCGCGATCACCACCGACTCCAGCCGGATCATCCGGCGCAACTGCCGCCGGGCGAGCCCGATCGCGCACAGCAGCCCGATCTCGCGGGTGCGCTCCACGACCGACAGCGCGAGGGTGTTGACCACGCCGAGCACCGCGATCACGATCGCCAGTCCGAGCAGCGCGTACACGAGGTAGAGCAGCACCGCGATCTGGTCGTGTACCAGCTTCTTGTAGTCGGCCTGGTCGCGCACCTGCACCTGCGGATACGCGTCGAGGGTCCGCTCCAGGTGCGCGCGCAGCTGGTCGGCGTCGGTGCCGGCGGCCCGGTTGACGTACAGGCTGGAGTCCTGGCCGCCGGGAACGTACTGCTCGACCGTGGCGATGCCGACGAACAGCCCGCCCTGCATGCCGAATCCGTCGCCGCCGCCCTGGTCGGTGAGGGCGCCCACCGTCATCCGCGCGGTTCTGCCGCCCGGGAACTCGACCGGGAGCGTGCTGCCCAGCCGTACGCCGTGGTCCGCGGCGAAACGCGCGTCCATGCCGAGGTGCCCCGGCGCCAGGGCCGCCACGGTGTTCCCGCGCTTGTAGGCGACATGGGCGACGTCGTCGACCTGCGGGTCGTATCCGGCGGCGGTCGTGCGGACCCGCTTGCCGTCGGGCAGGCGCACGGCCAGGGGCGCGAACCGCTGGCGTACCACCAGCCCGACGCCCTCCGTCCGGCGCACCTTGTCGGTGATCTCGGCGGTGAACGGCTGGAAGTTGGTGTTCTGGACGACGAAGTCGGCGCCGAGCGTCTTGTCGATCTGCCGGTCGAACGACTTGGTCATCGAGGCGCTCGCCACCGACATGCCGCCGACCAGGGCCAGGCCGACCATCAGCGCCGCCGCCGTGGCGCCCGTGCGGCGCGGGTTGCGCAGGGCGTTGCGCTGGCTCATCCGGCCGATGGAGCCGAACAGCGCCGGGAAGGCGGCGCCCAGCACCCGGATCACCGGCCGGACCCTCCGCCCCTACCCGACCCATCCCCAAGGGGCTCCGCCCCTTCGACCCCTCCAGGGGCTGCGCCCCTGGACCCCGCTGGGGCTGCGCCCCTTCGACCCCGCCGGGGCTGCGCCCCTGGACCCCGCTGGGCTCAGGGGTTGCACCCCGTGTTGCTCCCTTCGGGGCTTCCGCCCTGGCCCGTCGGGCTAAGGGGTTGCATCACGGTCGGGCCGCGGGGACCGCCGGGCTCCGCCCCTGCACTCCCCGGCCGGGGCTCCGCCCCCGTACCCCGCCGGGGCTGCGCCCCTGCACTCCCCGGCCGGGGCTCCGCCCCCGTACCCCGCCGGGGCTGCGCCCCTGCACTCGTCGGGTTCAGGGGATTGCACCCCGTCGGGGGCCCCGCCCCTGTACCCCCCAGCCGGGACTCCACCCTGCACCCCGTCAGGCTCAGCGGTCGCCGTCGGCCCCGCGGGGCAGGGGGCGCTGGAGCAGCATGGGAGGCGGGGCCTCGGTCACTGGTGCGAGTCAGCTCGGTGCGGTGGTACGTCCCCTACCACCGTCGCCACCCGCAACGCGCCCCTCCCACACGGCGCTCACGGCGCCTCCCGTACACCGTCACCGCCCGCACAGCGCTCACGGCGCCTCCCGTACCCGGAACACCTCCGCATCCCACGTGCCGTCCAGCCTCGGTGCCAGCCAACTCGGGGCTGTCGAGCGGAAGTCGGTGGGGGGGAGGGTGGCGGCGCCCTCCGGGAGGGCGCCCAGGAGTGGGGCGGCTGCGACTTCTGACAGGTCCGTGACGTTGCAGCGGGAGGCCAGGTCGGGGGTGGTGGGCCAGCTGCCGATCACTACGCCGGCCAGTTCGATGCCTCGGTAGTCCAGCTCGCGGGCTGAGAGTTCCGTGGAGTTGAGGGTGCCGAGGCCCGCCGAGGCGACCAGGAGGACCGGGGCGTTCAGGAGGGCGGCCGCGTCGGCGACGGTGCCGCCCGACGCGTCGAACCGGACGAGCAGGCCGCCCGCGCCCTCGACCAGCACCAGGTCGTGCTCGGCGGCCAGTTTGGCGGCGGCGTCGGCCACGTCGTGCGGGTGGACCGGGGGCAGCCCGGCGCGGCGGGCGGCCGTTCCGGGGGCCAACGGCTCGGGGAAACGGGCGAGTTCGGCGGCGGTCACGTCGCCCGCCAGACGTACGACCTCGTCCGCGTCGCCGCGCTCGGACGGGCCGACGCCCGTCTGTGCGGCCTTCAGGACGGCCACGGAACGGCCGGCCGCGAGCGCGGCGGCGGCCACGGCCGCCGTCGTGACCGTCTTGCCGACCTCCGTGCCCGTGCCCGTGATCACCAGTACCGGCATCTCATCCCTCCCGCGCCGCCGCGCACACCGCGCGCGCGATCCGTGCCACGTCCGCGTCCCCGGTGACGTACGGCGGCATCGTGTAGACGAGGTCGCGGAACGGGCGCAGCCACACGCCCTCGCGCACGGCCGCCCGGGTGGCCGCCGCCATGTCCACCTCGTGGTCCAGCTGGACGACGCCGATGGCGCCCAGGACCCGTACATCCGTCACCGCGGGCAGCTCGGCGGCCGGGGCGAGGCCGCCCTGCAGGCCCGCCTCGATCCGCCGCACCTCCGCCCGCCAGTCCTGCCCGAGCAGCAGCTCGATCGACGCGCAGGCCACGGCGGCCGCCAGCGGGTTGCCCATGAACGTCGGGCCGTGGGCCAGCACCGGTACGTCACCCCGCGAGATGCCGTCGGCGACCCGCGCCGTGCACAGCGTCGCCGCCAGCGTCAGGTAGCCGCCGGTCAGCGCCTTGCCCACGCACATCACGTCCGGCGTCACCGCCGCGTGCTCCGCCGCGAACAGCGCGCCCGTACGCCCGAAGCCGGTCGCGATCTCGTCGAACACCAGCAGTACGTCGTGCGCGTCGCACGCCTCGCGCAGCACGCGCAGGTAGGCGGGGGAGTGGAAGCGCATCCCGCCCGCGCCCTGCACCACCGGCTCCACTATCACCGCGGCCAGCTCGCCCGCGTGCCGCTCGATCACCGCGCGCAGATGCTCGGCGTACGACTCCTCGTACTCCGCGGGCGGCGCCTTGGCGAACACCTGGCTCGGCAGCACGCCGGTCCACAGGTCGTGCATCCCGCCCTCGGGATCGCACACGGACATCGGGTGCCAGGTGTCGCCGTGGTAGCCGCCGCGCCAGGTCATCAGCCGGCGCTTCTCGGGCCGGCCGAGCGAACGCCAGTACTGCAGGCACATCTTGACCGCGACCTCGACCGACACCGACCCGGAGTCGGCGAGGAACACGTGCTCAAGCCCCTCGGGCGACATGTCGACAAGGAGCTTCGACAGGCGTACCGCCGGCTCGTGCGTGAGGCCGCCGAACATCACGTGGCTCATCCGGCCCAGCTGCTCGCGCGCGGCCTCGTTGAGGACCGGGTGGTTGTAGCCGTGCACGGCCGACCACCACGACGACATGCCGTCGACGAGCTCGCCCGAGTCGTCCGCGAGCCGCAGCCGGACCCCGCTCGCCGACTCCACGACGAGCGGTTCCACGCGTCCGGGCATCGGGCCGTACGGATGCCACACGTGCCGCCGGTCGAGCTCCAGCAGCTCCGGCACAGAGAGCTCCGACAGATCCGACAGCTGGGACAGCTCCGAGCGGTCAGGCATTGGGCGCGAGGTCCGTGCCCGCACCCCGGCGGCGTACGGCCACCAGGTCGGTACGCGGCTCGTTCACCGCCGCCGTGTCGGCGACCGGACCGCAGACCCCGGCCCCGGCGCCCCCCTCGTGCGACCCGCAGCCCGCACCGGCCTCCGACCCGCAGCCCGCCGCGGCATGCGATCCGCAGCCGCCTCCGGCCGCCGCCCGGTGCTCCGGCAGCGTCACCTCCCCGGCGCCCTCCACCTCGAAACCGGCGTCGGCGATCATCTCCAGGTCGGCCCTGCCCGCCTGGCCCTCGCTGGTCAGGTAGTCGCCCAGGAAGATCGAGTTGGCCAGGTGCAGCGCGAGGGGCTGCATGCCGCGCAGGTGCACCTCGCGGCCGCCGGCGATCCGCACCTCGACGTCCGGGCAGACGAACCGCACCATCGCGAGGATGCGCAGACAGCGCTGCGGGGTGAGGTTCCACTCCTTGGCGAGCGGCGTGCCCTCGAACGGGATCAGGAAGTTGACCGGCACCGAGTCGGGGTCGAGCTCGCGCAGCGAGAAGACGACGTCGACCAGGTCCTCGTCGCTCTCGCCCATGCCCGCGATCAGACCCGAACACGCGGACAGTCCGGCCGCGTGCGCCTTCCGCACCGTGTCCACCCGGTCGGCGTACGTGTGCGTGGTCGTGATGTCGGCGTACGTTCCCTCGGACGTGTTGAGGTTGTGGTTGTACGCGTCCGCGCCCGCCGCCCGCAGCCGGTCGGCCTGGCCGTCCGAGAGCAGGCCGAGGCAGGCGCACACCTCGACGTCCTCGTTCTGCTCCTTGATCGCCTTGATGGTGTCCGACACCCGGTCCACGTCCCGGTCCGTCGGACCGCGCCCGCTGGCCACCAGGCAGACCCGCTTGGCGCCCCCGGCCAGGCCCGCCGCCGCGGCCTGGGAGGCCTCGTCCGGCTTGAGCCAGGTGTACTTGAGGATCCCGGCCTTCGAGCCGAGGCGCTGCGAGCAGTAGGAGCAGTCCTCCGGGCACAGGCCGGACTTCAGGTTGACCAGGTAGTTCAGTTTCACGCGCCGGCCGAACCAGTACCGGCGCACCTTGCCGGCCGCGGCCACCACATCGAGCAGGTCGTCGTCGGAGGTGGCCAGCACGGCGAGTGCCTCGTCACGGGTCGGCAGCTCGCGCCGAAGCCCCTTGTCCAGCAGCGTGTTCAGGAGGTCCATGAGGCCCGATCCTGTCCTAAGGAACCTGCCCCGGCCAAGGATCGTTCGCACAACGAAGCCCGTTCGGAGTGTGTGGGTATTGCCACATCACGGACACCCGGTCGTCCGGCTAGTGTCGGTTCACTGACCTCGTACTCCCCCGGAGGAGCCATGGCGTTCGGCTGGATCGACGGCCAGGCGGAGGCGCGCCGGAGGGCCGGTCTCGTACGGACCCTGCGGCCCCGCCCCGCCGACTCGCCGCTGCTCGACCTGGCGAGCAACGACTACCTGGGCCTGGCCCGCCATCCCGAGGTCATCGAGGGCGCCACGGCGGCCGCACGCACGTGGGGCGGCGGCTCCACCGGCTCCCGGCTGGTCACCGGCACCACCGAGCTGCACACCGAACTCGAGCGTGAACTCGCCGACTTCTGCGGCTTCGAGGCCGCCCTGGTCTTCTCCTCCGGCTATGCCGCCAACCTCGCCGCGGTCACCGCGCTGGGCCCGCACGGCTCCCTCCTGGTCTCCGACGCGGGCAACCACGCCTCCCTGATCGACGGCTGCCGGCTGGCCCGGGGCGCCACCCAGGTCGTGGCGCACGCCGACCCGGACGCCGTACGCAAGGCGCTGGACACGCACGACGGGCCCGCGGTCGTCGTCTCCGACACGGTGTTCTCCGTCGACGGCGACGCCGCGCCGCTCGCCGCTCTCGTCGCCGCCTGCCGGGAGCACGGCGCGGGACTGCTCGTCGACGACGCGCACGGGCTCGGGGTGCTGGGCGACGGCGGCCGCGGAGCCGCACGGGCCGCCGCTCTCGCGGGCGCCGACGACGTCGTCGTCACGGCCACGCTGTCCAAGTCGCTGGGCAGCCAGGGCGGCGTGGTGCTCGGCCCGGCCCGGGTGATCGGCCATCTGGTCAACGCCGCCCGGACGTTCATCTTCGACACGGGGCTCGCCCCGGCCGCGGCGGGCGCGGCCCTGGCGGCCGTCAGACTGCTGCGTCGCGAGCCCGAGCGGGCGGCACGCGCGCGCGAGGTCGCCGCCGAGCTGCACGCGCGCCTGACCGCCGCGGGTCTGGAAGCGGTACGTCCGGACGCCGCGGTGGTCTCGGTGCGCGCGCCGTCCCCCGAGGGGGCCGTCCGCTGGGCCGCGGACTGCCGTACGGCGGGTCTGGCCGTGGGCTGTTTCCGTCCTCCTTCCGTGCCCGACGGCATCTCACGGCTGAGGCTGACCGCCCGTGCGGACCTGTCCCGGGCCGAGATCGAGCGCGCGGTGCGGCTGATCGTCGAGGCGCGGTCATGAGTCGGCGTGACACGACCGTGCGTCGCGGTCCGGGGAGCTGATCGGCGGGAGCTGATCGGCGGGGGCGGACGGGATCGGGGCGTACGAGGCTCAGCGCAGCCCGGCGAGGAAGGCCGCCCAGCTCCCGGGGGAGAAGAGCAGCGCCGGCCCGGCCGGGTCCTTGGAGTCGCGTACGGCGAGCAGTCCGGCCGGGGGACCGGAGCGCGGCCGGGCCGTCTCCACGCAGTTGTTGGCTCCCGTGCTGTAGCTGCTGCGCAGCCATCGCACGCCGTACAGATCGGTACTGGAGGGGACGATCCGAGGCAGTGCTGACATGGTGCCTCCTTATGCGCGGTCACCCTGTCCCGGCGAGGTAATCCAACGAGTCCTCGGGTGAAAGCGCGTGTATCCGAAGGGAGTCGAAGGCCTCCGAGTAGGCCTGGAGGTCTTCTTTCCGTTCGAGATGGAGGCTACTCGTCAAGTGGTCGAGAACGACCACATCCAGATCAGAAGTGCTCGGAAATGAGAAGATAACGAAAGGACCGGTGATGCCGATATGTGCTCCCGCAGCGAACGGCAGTACCTGGAGCGTGACTTGGGGCAACCGGGCCGCCTCGACCAGCCGCCGCCGCTGCCGCGCCATCACCTCCGGCCCGCCGACCTCCCGCCGCAGCACCGCCTCGTCCAGGACGGCGGTCAGCTGAAGGGGCCGCGGTGAGCGCAGGACGTCCTGCCGGGCGAGGCGCACCTCCACCAGGGCGTCCAGCCGCTCGTCGTCGGGTTCGTCGTCCGTCCGGCCCACTGCGGCCCTGGTCACCGCACGGGCGTACTCGGACGTCTGGAGCAGCCCGGGGATCACCGAGGTCTCCAGTGTGCGCATCCCGCTCGCCTGCGACTCCAGGCTGATGAAGTCCCGGTAGGCGGGCGGCAGGACGCCCCGGTACGCGTGCCACCAGTGGTCGCGGCCGCCGCCGCTCTCGGAATACGCCAACGCGAGTAAGAACTCGCGCAGTTGGCCGTCGGTCACTCCGTAGATGTCCAGGAGTGACCGCACGTCCGCCGGTTTCACGCCGCTCGCGCCCGTCTCGATACGGCTCACCTTCGACTGGTGCCAGCCCACCAGCCGGGCCGCCTCGCCGCTCGTGAGACAGGCGCCGGCACGCAGGGCACGCAATTCGGCACCCAGTTTCCGCCGGCGCACCGCGGGACCGTGCTGCATGGGCTCCTCCCTACCTCTTCCGAGGCGCCCGAATACGCTCCGCCGTCGCAGAGTTCACCGCATTGGGCGACAGATATATGCATATCTTGGTGGATCGCCCCTCTGACCGACGTGGCAGTGGCAGTCTGGCGACGAGCACCAGTCCGGGACCGTACTCGAACCATCCGCTCCTTGGCGGGCCGCGGTTCCGTGGGAAAGGGACGGCGTCGCCATGGCAGACCATCTGGAAGCATCCCTCACGCTGCCGAGCGATCCCGCCTCGGTCTCCGCCGCCCGCACCTATGTCGTGGGCACGCTCGCGGAGTGGGGGCTGGCGTCGGACACGGACGTCGTCGACACCGTCCGGCTGATCGTCTCCGAACTGGCCACCAACGCCGTACAGCACACCCTCGGGCAGTCACCCACCTTCACGGTGGACGTCGCCCTCGATCGTGACGAACGGCTGCGCATCGGTGTGACGGACAGCCACCCGCGCCTGCCGAAGAGACTTCCCGCCGCCGTCCAGCAGGACAACGGGCGCGGGATGGTCATCATCCGCTGCCTTACCGCCGAGTGCGGCGGCAGGATGCGCATCCGGCCCACCCGCGAGGGCGGCAAGACCGTCTCCATCGAGCTGCCGTGGGTGGTGACGGCGCCCCGGGAAGGCGCCGCCGCCGACAGAAAAGGCCGGGTCAGCTGACCCGGCCGTACCAGACGTTCCTCGTCCAGATCTTCTGGAGTCTGACCACGTCCCCGGTCTTCGGAGCGTGCCAGATCCGGCCCTTACCGGCGTAGATGCCGACGTGGTAGACGCTGGACCCGGAATGGAAGAAGACCAGGTCCCCGGCCTTGCGGTGGCCGGCCGAGACGTGGCGTGTGCGGTTGTACTGCTGGGCGGCCGTACGCGGCAGGCGCTTGCCCGCCTTCTTGAACGAGTACAGCGTCAGCCCGGAGCAGTCGAAGCGGCGAGGTCCGGTGGCACCCCACAAGTACGGGGCACCCCTCTTGGACGCGGCGATCTGGAGTGCCTTGTGTGCCGTCGTGGCGGCAGCGGCTTCGGCGGTGAGGCCCGGCACGACGATGGAGCCGCTCACCGCGGCGATGGTGAGCGCCGAGGCGGTACCCGCCCGGAACACAAGCGACGGGACACGATTGAGCGCGGTCATACGCAACCCTTCGTCAGCCGCCTGTGAAGGATGACCTGTCGGATTCGGGCTGGCGAAGTTGCCCGGTCGCGTTCCCGCGACTTCACCCCAAGGACCGCTCACCGCGGACGGACGTCCGCTGCGGCGACCCGTCTTGCCTGGGTCCTCCACTCCTGCCGATCCACTTCCGTCGACCGGTCGTCCGGGCGGCGGCAGGACTCGGCGTCCGCCCGGACCGCCCCGCCGCGGTGGCGGGGGCTTGTCGTCAGACACGGATCTTCACTCACGGAAGTCCGAAAATCCGAGTGGAACCGGGCATTTGTGGAGTTGCTCACTGGGCGCCCGTTCGGGTGGACACTGCCCCGTACGGGTCTCCGGGTCCGGGGGTGACGCACCCCCGGACCAGCGCGGAAGCACTTCGGCGCCCCCTTCGCGCGCGCACGCCGTGCAACCCGCACGGTGCCAAAAAAGGATGGTCGTCTACTCCGAACAGGGGTACGTCATTTGGTCCGTTTCGTCATAGTCGTGTCGCGTCGATTCCGGCCGTGCCGAGCGGGGCGGTGTCAGTGCGTGCGGTCGGGCGGCGGCGGCACGCTCACCCGGGCCGTTCGGCGCTCGCCGTCCAGGACGCGCAGCGCCCGCGCCAAGGTGGCGTTGTGCAGCTCGGTCTCGCCGCGACGGTGCATCAGCGCGAGCGCGTCCCGCAGCGCGACGGCCGTGCGGACCAGGGCCTGCGCGGCCCGCAGTCCGCCGTACGTCCCCGTGTTGCCGGCCGGGTTGATCCGGCCCAGCAGATCGACCGCCTCCAGGTAACGGTCGATCAACTCGCCCTCGGCGCGGGTCAGCGCGGGCAGGGGCGGCAGTTCCGGCGGCAGCATCGGCCCCTCACTCCGCGTCCGGCGCCGTGCGCGACGCCTTGCGGCTGGGGACGACGCCGTCCACCAGCCCGTACTCCAGCGCGCCCCGGGCGTCGAGGATGAGGTCCCGCTCCAGGTCATGGCTGACCTGATCCGGGGACCGCCCCGTATGGCGTACGAGCAGCTCCTCCAGCAGGGCGCGGATCCGGGTCAACTCCGCGGCCTGGATGGCGAGATCGCTCGGCTGGCCGTGCACCGGATCCGGCAGCGACGGCTGCTCGATCACGATCCGCGCGCCCGGCAGGACGTACCGTTTGCCCGGGGTGCCGGCCGCGAGCAGCACCGCCGCGGACGCGCCGGCCTGCCCCAGGCAGATGGTCTCCACGTCGCAGGTGACGTACCGCAGCGTGTCGTAGATCGCCGTCATCGCGCTGAACGAGCCGCCGGGGGAGTTGATGTACAGCGAGATGTCCTGGTCCGGCGACCGGTGCTCCAGGTGCATGAACTGCGCTGTCACGTCGTTCGCCGAGGTGTCGTCGACCGGCGTGCCGAGGAAGACGATCCGCTCCTCCAGCAGCTTGGCGTACGGATCGAGCGTGCGTTGGCCGGCGCTCGTGCGCTCGGTGAACTCGGGCAGGACATATCGGGCGGACGATCGGATCACGGCATACCTCCTGGCGGCGGGCGCCGCCTCCGGCAGAGTTCTCTGCGCTCCTGTAAAAAACGTACAGGACGTACAGGCGTGGGGAAAGGGAGGCGCCTGCGTCCGGCGGTCGCGGCCGAGCAGGGGAGGGGTCCGGGCGGGCCCCGTAAGCTGGGGGCATGGCCTACGAGATTCCGGTGACGCAAGCCAGGGCTGAGCTCGCCGACCTGATCAACAAGGTGGTGTACGGCGGCGAGCGGGTCGTCGTGACGCGGCACGGCAAGCCCCTCGTCGCCCTCGTCTCCGCCGCCGACCTCGAGCGGCTCGAACAGCTCCAGGAGTCCACCGAGGACCAGGTGATCAGCTCGGTCTCCGGCGTCCACGACGTCTCCACCACGCCCCGCGACCACCGCCGCTTCGGCATCGCCGCGGAGCACCGCGGTACCGGCGGCGCGTAGGGTGCGGCCGGCCGGTCTCACAGCGGGGCTTAACGTGCCCGAAACGCGTTCGCACTAGCCTGCCTACCCACGCCACCTGGGACGGTGCCCGGTGACGCCGGCAACCGGACCCGCACGGTCCGGGCGAGGACGGTGAGGTAGGGACGTGCAACTGACCCCGCACGAGCAAGAGCGGCTGCTGATCCACGTGGCGGCCGACGTGGCCGAGAGGCGCCGGGCCCGCGGGCTGCGGCTGAACCACCCCGAGGCCGTCGCGCTCATCACCTCGCACCTCCTCGAAGGCGCCCGGGACGGCCGCACGGTCGCCGAACTCATGTCCTCCGGATGCAAGGTGCTCACCCGGGACGACGTCATGGACGGCGTCCCCGAGATGATCCACGACGTGCAGGTGGAGGCGACCTTCCCCGACGGCACCAAGCTCGTCACCGTCCACGAGCCGATCGTCTGACGGGCCGCCCATGATCCCCGGAGAGATCCTCTTCGCCGAGGACCCGATCGCCTGCAACGCGGGCCGCGAGGTCACCCGGCTCACCGTGCTCAACGCCGCCGACCGGCCCGTCCAGGTCGGCTCGCACTACCACTTCGCCGAGGCCAACCCCGGCCTGGAGTTCGACCGCGCCGCCGCGCGCGGCAAGCGGCTGAACGTCGCCGCCGGCACCGCCGTGCGCTTCGAACCCGGCATCCCCGTCGACGTCGAACTCGTCCCGCTCGCCGGTGCCCGGATCGTGCCCGGACTGCGCGGGGAGACCGGAGGTGCCCTCGATGCCTGAGATCTCCCGCGCCGCGTACGCCGACCTGTTCGGCCCCACCACCGGCGACCGGATCCGGCTCGCCGACACCGACCTGCTGATCGAGATCGAGGAGGACCGCAGCGGCGGGCCCGGCCGCGCCGGCGACGAGGCGGTCTTCGGCGGCGGCAAGGTCATCCGCGAGTCCATGGGCCAGTCCCGTGCCACGCGCGCGGACGGCACACCCGACACCGTCATCACCGGAGCGGTGATCGTCGACCACTGGGGCGTCGTCAAGGCCGACATCGGCATCCGCGACGGGCGGATCACCGGGATCGGCAAGGCGGGCAACCCCGACACGATGGACGGAGTGCACCCGGAGCTGGTCATCGGGCCCGAGACGGAGGTCATCGCGGGCAACGGGCGGATCCTGACGGCGGGCGCGATCGACGCGCACGTCCACTTCATCTGCCCGCAGATCGCCGACGAGGCGCTCGCCTCGGGCGTCACCACCCTGGTCGGCGGCGGCACCGGGCCCGCCGAGGGCTCCAAGGCCACCACCGTGACGCCCGGACCGTGGCATCTGGCCCGGATGCTGGAGGCGATGGAGCGCTACCCGCTCAACATCGGCCTCCTCGGCAAGGGCAACACCGTCTCGCACGAGGCGATGCTGTCGCAGATCCGCGGCGGCGCGCTCGGCCTGAAGCTGCACGAGGACTGGGGCTCCACCCCCGCCGTCATCGACGCCGCGCTGACCGTCGCCGACCGGACCGGCATCCAGGTCGCCATCCACACGGACACCCTCAACGAGGCCGGTTTCGTGGGCGACACGCTCGCCGCGATCGGCGGGCGGGTCATCCACGCGTACCACACGGAGGGCGCGGGCGGCGGGCACGCGCCGGACATCATGACCGTGGTGTCCGAGCCGCACGTACTGCCCAGCTCGACCAACCCGACGCGGCCGTTCACCGTGAACACCGCCGAGGAACACCTCGACATGCTGATGGTCTGCCACCATCTGAACCCGGCCGTCCCTGAGGACCTGGCCTTCGCCGAGTCGCGGATCCGGCCCTCGACCATCGGGGCCGAGGACATCCTGCACGATCTGGGCGCCATCTCGATCATCTCGTCCGACTCCCAGGCCATGGGCCGCGTCGGCGAGGTGATCCTGCGGACCTGGCAGACGGCGCACGTCATGAAGCGGCGGCGCGGCGCCCTGCCGGGCGACGGACGCGCGGACAACCGGCGCGTACGGCGCTACGTCGCCAAGTACACGATCAACCCGGCGCTGGCCCAGGGGCTGGCGCGCGAGGTCGGCTCGGTGGAGAGCGGCAAGCTCGCCGACCTGGTGCTGTGGGACCCCGCGTTCTTCGGGGTCAAGCCGCAACTCGTCATCAAGGGCGGGCAGATCGCGTACGCGCAGATGGGCGACGCCAACGCCTCGATCCCGACGCCGCAGCCGATCCTGCCCCGGCCGATGTACGGCGCCATGGGCCGCGCGCCCGCCGCGAACTCGGTCAACTTCGTCGCCCCGCTCGCTCTTGAGGACGGGCTGCCGGAGCGGCTGGGGCTCGGCAAGCGCTTCGTCGCGATCGACTCCACGCGTCAGGTGACCAAGGCGGACATGCGCGAGAACGACGCGCGCCCGCGGGTCGAGGTGGACCCCGACAGCTTCGCCGTGCACATCGACGGCGAGCTGGTGGAGGCGGTACCGGCCGCCGAACTGCCCATGGCCCAGCGCTACTTCCTCTTCTGAGCGGGGGCGGCGATGACACGGGCGGCACTGCTCGTCCTGGCCGACGGCCGCTTCCCGGCCGGAGGTCACGCGCACTCCGGCGGCGCGGAGGCGGCCGTCAAGGCCGGGCGGATCACCGGGTCCGCGAGCCTGGAGGAGTTCTGCCGCGGCCGGCTGCACACGGCGGGACTGGTGGCCGCAGCGCTCGCCGCGGCGGCCGTACTCGGTGTGGAGGCACGGGAGTTGGACGCGGCGGCGGACGCGCGGACGCCGTCACCCGCCCTGCGCGCCGCCGCCCGGCGACTGGGGCGGCAGCTGCTGCGGGCCGGCCGGGCGACCTGGCCCTCGGCCGAACTCGACGCGGTGGCACGTGAGTTCCCCAAGGGGGCCCATCAGCCGGTGGTACAGGGGCTGGTGGCGCGCGCGGCCGGCCTGGGCGCCGACGAGGCGGCGTACTGCGCGGCGTACGAGAGTGTGAGCGGGCCGGCGACGGCGACGGTGCGGTTGCTGAGCCTGGACCCGTTCGAGGCGAGCGGGGCGCTGGCCCGGCTCGCGCCCGAGCTGGACCGGGTCGTGGACCGGGCGGCGGAGGTGGCCCGGCGCGCCGTCGAGGACGGGGTGGATGCCCTGCCCGCCGCCTCGGCACCGCTGCTGGAGATCGGCGCGGAGGCGCACGCAGCCTGGCCCGTACGGCTGTTCGCGTCCTGACCGAACCCGAAGCCCCACACGAACACGCCCGGCCGAAAAGGCCGGCGACGAAGGAGCCGCACATGCACCTCGACCACACCCACCACGGTTCCGCCGCACTCAGCGCGGATGCCCACCGGGCCGACGGGACGCGGCGGGCGCTGCGGATCGGGCTCGGCGGGCCCGTGGGGTCCGGGAAGACCGCGACCGTCGCCGCGTTGTGCCGGGCGCTGCGGGACGAGTGGTCCCTCGCCGTGGTCACCAATGACATCTATACCCGCGAGGACGCCGAATTCCTCCTGCGCGAGGCGGTGTTGCCGCCCGAGCGGATCACCGCCGTGGAGACCGGAGCCTGCCCGCACACCGCCATCCGGGACGACATCTCCGCCAACCTCGAAGCGGTCGAGGACCTGGAGGACGAGGTCGGGCCGCTCGACCTCGTCCTCGTCGAGTCGGGCGGGGACAACCTCACCGCCACCTTCTCCCGCGGGCTCGTGGACGCGCAGATCTTCGTGATCGACGTGGCCGGAGGGGACGACATTCCGCGCAAGGGCGGCCCCGGGGTGACGACGGCCGACCTGCTCGTGGTGAACAAGACCGACCTCGCCCCGTACGTCGGCTCCGACCTGGGGCGCATGGCGGCCGACGCCAAGGCCCAGCGGGGCGAACTCCCGGTCGTCTTCCAGTCTTTGCGCGGCGAGGCCGGTGTGGCGGACGTGGCCGCGTGGGTGCGGGGGCGCGTCGCCGAGTGGCGGGCGTGAGCGTGAGCGAGGTGCGGGCCACCGCGCGGATCGCCGCGCGCGCCGACGGACGCGGCGGCACCGCGCTGCCCGTGCTGGAGGGCGAGGGCCCGCTCGCGGTCCGGCGCACCCGCGCCGACGATCCGGCCGGAGCGCGGGTGACGCTCGTCGGGGCGATGAGCGGACCGCTCGGCGGTGACCGCTTCACCGTGGAGGCACGGGTGGGGGAGGGCGCGCGGCTGGACGTACGCTCGGCCGCCGCGACCCTCGCGCTGCCGGGCCAGCTCAAAGGGGAGGCGCGGTACGACGTCCGGCTGGACGTGGCCGACGGGGGTGAACTGCGCTGGCTGCCCGAGCAGTTGATCTCGGCCGCCGGGAGCGACCTGCGCGTCACCACCGTCGCCGAACTCGGCGCTGGTGCGCGGCTCGTGCTGCGCGAGGAGCAGGTGCTGGGGAGGGCCGGCGAGGAACCCGGCAGGCTCGGCAGCCGGCTCACGGTGCGGATCGCCGGGCGGACCCTCCTCGACCAGGAACTGTCCTGCGGGCTGGGCGCGCCGGGCGGCTGGGACGGGCCCGCCGTCCTCGCGGGACATCGCACTGTGGGGCAACTGGTCGTCGTACGACCCGAGTTCCGGGCGGAGCCGCCTACGGCACGCATGCTGGGGGATTCCGCCGTGCTTGCCCCGCTCGCCGGGCCCGCCGTGCTGGTCAGCGCGGTCGCGTCCGACGCGTTGCGGCTGCGCCGGGTGCTCGATGAGGCGGCGGCGGTGCTGGAACAGGGCTGAGCGCGCTCGGACGGCATCCGTTCAGCAGGACGTCCCGCTCCGTTTATCGGATTGGCAACAAAGGTCAACAGCCCCTGTTCCTAGGCCTGTTCGAGACGCGAGGATCCCCTGGACCATTCGCATCGATGTACGGGGAGGGGCCCCACTTGAGGGACTTGAGACCGAAGAACCGCGCCCTGGCGCTCGGGTCGGCGGGCGCGCTCGTCACGGCGACCCTGATAACCGGCGCCCTGGCGGCACCGGCCGCCGGGGCGGACAGCCGTCTCGGCCGGGACAGCGAGGCGCACGGCGCCGCGATCGCGGCGGCCCGGGCCGCCGCGGCCGGGATCGACTGGAAGGACTGCCCGGCGGACTGGGGGCTCGAGAAGCCGATCCAGTGCGGCTGGGTCACCGTGCCGGTCGACTACGCCCGGCCGAACGGCAAGCAGATCAAGCTCGCCGTCGACCGCATCGGCAACACCGGGACCAAGAGCGAGCGCCAGGGCGCGCTCGTCTACAACCCCGGCGGGCCGGGCGGCTCCGGCCTGCGCTTCCCGCGCCGGGTCACCACCAAGAACCCGATCTGGGCGAACACGTCCAAGGCGTACGACTTCGTGGGCTTCGACCCGCGCGGCGTCGGCCACTCCGCGCCGATCTCCTGCATCGACCCGCAGGAGTTCGTCAAGGCGCCCAAGGCCGATCCGGTGCCGGACACCGAGGCCGACAAGCTGGCCCAGCGCAAGCTGGCCGGCGAGTACGCCGACGGCTGCGCCGAGCGCAGCGGCGCGATGCTGCCGCACATGACCACGCCGAACACCGCGCGCGACCTGGACGTCATGCGGGCCGCGCTCGGCGAGAAGAAGATCAACTACCTCGGCGTCTCCTACGGCACCTACCTCGGCGCCGTCTACGGCACGCTGTTCCCGGGCCACATCCGCCGGATGATCGTCGACAGCGTCGTCAATCCCTCGCGGGAGAAGATCTGGTACGAGGCCAACCTCGACCAGGACGTCGCCTTCGAGGGCCGCTGGAAGGACTGGGAGGACTGGGTCGCCAAGAACGACGCGGCCTTCCACCTCGGCACCACCCGTGACGCCGTCCAGGCGAAGTGGGTCGAGCTGCGCGCCACCGCGAAGAAGAGTCCGATCGGCGGGGTCGTCGGCCCGGCCGAGCTGATCTCCTTCTTCCAGAGCGCCCCGTACTACGACTCGTCGTGGGTGCCGGTCGCCTCGGTGTTCAGCAAGTACGTCGCCGGCGACACGCAGGCGCTGGTCGACGCCGCCTCCCCGGACATGTCCGACACGGCGGGCAACGCGGCCTCGGAGAACAGCAACGCCGTGTACACCGCGGTCGAGTGCGCGGACGCCAAGTGGCCCACCAGCTGGGACAGGTGGGACCGCGACAACACCCGGCTGAACAAGGACTACCCGTTCATGACCTGGGCCAACGCATGGATGAACCTGCCGTGCGCCACCTGGTCCGCCAAGCAGCAGACCCCCATCGAGGTCCGCACCGGCAACGGTCTGCCGCCGGTCATGATCGTGCAGTCCACCCATGACGCCGCCACCCCGTACGACGGCGCCGTCGAACTGCACCGCCGCTTCAAGGGCTCCCGTCTGATCACCGAGAAGGACGCGGGCTCCCACGGTGTGACCGGTCTCGTCAACCCGTGCATCAACGACCGGGTCGACACCTACCTGCTCACCGGCAAGCTGGACGCCGAGGACGTGACCTGCGCGCCGCACGCGACGCCCAAGCCGTAACGGCAACCGGTAAGTAAATGGGGGGCGGTCGGGCTTCTCGGGCCCGGCCGCCCCCGTCCGCGTTCAGCGCGTACGGAGCCAGGCGTCCTCCGCCGCGTAGTCGAACAGGTCGGGGTACGCCCGCGCGAGCAGCGGGAAGGCCGACTCCCAGTCTCGCCCGGCCAGTTCGGCGCACAGCCATTCCACGGTCTCCGGCAGGCTCTCGGCGTACGACACCACCGGGCGGTAGCCCAACTCCCGTTCGGCGGCGGTCATGTCGCAGACCAGCGGCAGCTCGACCGACCAGGGGGTACCACCCACGGAGGGGGCCGGAGGCGGGCCGTCCACCAGGACCGTCTCCGTCGTCGTACCCATCACCGCGTCGACCGCCGCACCGATCTCCCGTACCGTCGGCGCTTGCGGGTCACCGGCGTTGAGCACCCGGGACGCGGGCCTGGCCGCCGCCAGCCGGATCAGCTCCGCGATGTTGCGGGCGCTCACCGGGTGGAACCGGCTCTCCCCGCGATGTGCGAGCACCCGCGTCCCACGCCCGTCGAGGTTGCGCTTGACGAAGTACAGCTCGCGGGGCAGCGGGCTGAGCGGGCCGTGGATGGCGCCCGCGCGCAGGAGTGTCGTCGGCAACCGGTCGCCGACCCCGAGGAGTTCGTGCTCAAGGGCCGCCTTGCGGCTGCTGTACGACGTCTCGCCGGGGGCCACCGTCGGCTGGGTCTCCGGGATCGGCACCGGGTACGCGGGGAAGCCGTCCGGTTCGTCCAGGGTGTCGAAGCCCCGGCCCTTCGCGTCCTCGTACACCGCGAGGCTGGAGATCACCACGGCGGAGCCGATCCGGTCGGCGAGGGCGGTCAACTGCCGTGCGTGCTCGGCCCCGTAGGCGACCATGTCGACCACGAGGTCACAGCCGTCGCCCACCACCTCGGCCAGCGCCGCGTCGTCCGCGCGGTCCAGCCGCGCCGTGCGCACGCCCTCCGCCCAGTCATCGTCCCGGCCGCCGCCGCGCGAGGCGGCGGTGACCTCCCATCCGTCGCGCACCAGCGCGTTCACCGTCGGCCGGCCGATCTGGCCCGTCGCTCCGATCACCACAGCACGTCTCATACGGCGACCGTACGAGTCCGTGGGCGCCCGGCCCAGCGGTTCCGCCGAGAGCGGAGATCAACTCAGCGGAGCACGGGGGAACTTGCGCTCCTTGACGCCCTTCGCCGCCGCTTCCTCCGCCTTGACGTCGGCGGCGTACCGGTCGATGTACTCCTGCTCGGACAGCGACAGGATCGCGTACATGATCTCGTCGGTGACGGCACGGATGATGGCCTTCTCGTTCTCCATGCCGGCGTAGCGGGAGAAGTCGAGAGGCTTGCCGAAGCGGATGGTGACGGGGTGCAGGGTGGGGACGACCTTGCCCGGGGGCTGCGCCTCGAAGGTGCCGATCATCGCGCACGGGACGACCGGGACGCCCGCCTTGAGCGCCATGACGGCGACACCGACCTTGCCCTTGTACAGGCGGCCGTCGTGCGAGCGCGTGCCCTCCGGGTAGATGCCGAGCAGCTCGCCCTTGCTCAGCACCCCGACGCCCTCGCGGATGGCGGCCTGGCCCGCCTCCTTGCCGGAGCGGTCGACCGGGATCTGGCCCACGCTGTGGAAGAAGAACGCGGTCAGCCGGCCCTTGAGGCCCGGGCCCGTGAAGTACTCGGCCTTGGCGAGGAACGTGATGCGCCGCTTGAGCATGACGGGCATCAGGAAGTGGTCCGAGAAGGACAGGTGGTTGCCGGCGATGATGGCGGCGCCGGAGTCGGGCACGTTCTCCAGACCCTCGATCCGGGGCCGGAAGAGCGTTTTGAGGATTGGCCCGAAGAACGCATATTTGAGCACGTAGTAGAACAAGAGGGTCGCTCCTCACCTTGTCGGATCGCCCGGGCACCGCGTTCTAGCAGGTCAACCGGCATGTGATGAAGGGGACAGTGTATGCGCGGGCGCGCCGCCCCGGAAGCTGCCGGGAGCGGTTCGCCCGACGGTCCGCCTTCGCCCGCGATCCTCAGCGCGCTCGCCCGCGATCCTCAGTGCACGCGTTCGTGGACGTGGCCTGCCTCGGGGTGGTGCGGGGGTGCCGGGGGCAGCGTCCCGGTCAGCTCGTAGGCGCACTTGTGCGCGACACGGCAGGACGCCGTGTTGCCGAGCTGGTGCAGCAGCCGGAGCCGGGTCGGGCGGTGCCCGCCGATGTCGGCGAAGCCGGTGAAGGCCCACTCGGTCAGCGCCCCCAGCGCCCGGGATGCCACGCCCCGCCCGCGCGCGTGACCCGCGGTCCAGTACCCCACCTCCCGGACGGCCGGGTCGGCGCCGGCGCGCTTGAGGACCACGTGGCCCGCGAGCCGGTCGCCCCTCTCCCCGGACTCCAGCACCGCGAAGGTATAGCGGTCGCCGGTCTCCCACCCGCGCCGCTGGTCCCGCACCCAGCGCACCGCACTCGCTTCGTCGGTCACGATGCCGCTCGTCCAGCGGCGCAGCGTCTCGTCCCGGTACACCTCGGGCAGCGCGGCCGCGTCGGCCGGACGCCAGGGGCGCAGGATCAGCGCCGGAGCGGAGGCGGTGGCAGGAACCGTCAGTCGAACGAGCGGCGCCTGATCGGTCCGCCCGGTCACAGCGCCGCCGCGAAGGCGTGGCCGTACGGCGGCACGGTATCCCCGCCGGGGGAGATGCGCCGGGCCTCTTCCCCGATCGAGTGCCGCGTGCCGCCGTCCACGACCTGTCCTGCGCTTCCTGTCCTCCGCTTCAGCTGCCCTGAGCCAACACCTTCTCCAACGTCCCGACCGCGGACGTGAGTTCCTCGGCCGTGATCGTCAGTGGCGGGGCGATGCGGATCGTGGAGCCGTGGGTGTCCTTGACCAGGATGCCCTCGCGCATCAGGCGCTCGCTGATCTCGCGGCCGGTGCCGATGGCCGGGTCCACGTCGACGCCGGCCCACAGACCGCGCGAGCGGAAGCCGAGGACGCCCTTGCCGACCAGCGCCGACAGCTCGTCACGCAGGACCACGCCCAGCTCGGCCGCCCGGCGCTGGAACTCGCCCGTCTCCAGGAGCCCGACCACCGCCGTACCGACCGCCGCGGCCAGCGGGTTGCCGCCGAACGTCGAGCCGTGCTCGCCCGGGTGCAGCACGCTCAGCACCTCCCGCCGGGCCGCCACCGCCGACACCGGCACGATGCCGCCGCCGAGCGCCTTGCCGAGGAGCAGCACGTCCGGGACGACGGACTCGTGCTCGACGGCGAGCGTGTGGCCGGTGCGGCCGAGGCCCGACTGAATCTCGTCCGCCATGAACAGACAGCCCTTGCGCCGGGTCAGCTCACGCACCCCGGCCAGATAGCCGTCGTCCGGGATGAGCACGCCCGCCTCGCCCTGGATGGGCTCGATCAGCACCGCCGCGGTCGTCTCGTCGACGGCCTCCTCCAGCGCGGCCAGGTCGTTGTACGGCACGATCCTGAAGCCGGGGGTGAAGGGGCCGAAGCCCGCGCGGGCCGTCTCGTCCGTGGAGAAGCTGACGATGGTCGTCGTACGGCCGTGGAAGTTGTCCGCCGCGACCACGATCGTGGCCTGGCCGTCGGGGACGCCCTTCACGTCGTACGCCCACTTGCGGGCCACCTTGATGCCGCTCTCCACCGCCTCCGCGCCGGTGTTCATCGGCAGCACCATGTCCATGCCCGTCAACGCGGCCAGCCGCTCGGCGAACTCGGCGAGCCGGTCGTTGTGGAAGGCGCGGGAGGTGAGCGTCAGCTGGTCGAGCTGGCGGTGGGCCGCCTCGATCAGCGCGGGGTGGCGGTGGCCGAAGTTGAGGGCCGAGTAGCCGGCCAGCATGTCGACGTACCGGCGGCCCTCGACGTCCTCCACCCAGGCGCCCTCGGCGCGGGCGACGACAACCGGCAGCGGGTGGTAGTTGTGCGCGAGGACGGGTTCCTCCGCGCGGATCAGCTCGGCCGACGTACGGGTACGGGCGGGTGCGGTCATGAACGGATCTCCTGGGTGCAGCACTTGATGCCGCCGCCGGCCTTGTGGAACTCGGACAGGTCGACGGGGACGGGGACATAACCGTGAGCGTCGAAGCGCGCGGCGAGGGCCTCGGCCTGCGGGGCGATGAAGACGTGGCGTCCGTCGGACACGGAGTTCAGGCCCCAGGACATCGCGTCCTGACGGGTGGCGAGCACCGCGTCCGGGTACAGCCGTTCGAGCACGGCGCGGCTGCCCGGCGAGAACGCCTCCGGGTAGTAGCAGACGTTGCCGCCGCCCTCGCCGTCCTCCTCCAGGACGAACAGCGCCGTGTCGAGGTGGTAGAAGTACGGGTCCACCAGCGTCAGGCTGATCACCGGCACACCGAAGAACTCCTGTGCCTCGCGATGCGCCTCGCGGGTCGTGCGGAACCCGGTGCCCGCCAGGACGTGCCGGCCGACGGGGACGAAGTCGCCCTCGCCCTCCGAGATCGACCGGGGATGGTGGACCTCGTAGCCCGCCTTCTTGAACCACAGGTCGTAGTGGGTCGACTCGGGCCGGCGCTCGGGCGCGTGGAAGAGGGAGCCGAACACCCGGCCCTCGACGACCACCGCCGAGTTCGCGGCGAAGACCATGTCCGGGAGACCGGGGACCGGCTCTACGGCGTCGACCGCGTGGCCGTGGGAGCGGTAGGCGTCGATCAGAGACCGCCACTGCTCCTGGGCCAGATCCACGTCCACGCGGGTGTCGGGATGCATCCAGGGATTGATCGCGTACTGCACGGCGAAGTGTCTGGGTTCGCAGACGAGGTAGCGCCGAAGGCGCGGCACAGGGCTGTCAGGCACAGAGGTTTTCCTCCGCTTTCCTGCGATGTGGCTCAGGGTTGACACCAAGGTAGGAACTGACCGAGACGCGCGACAAGAAACAAAAGCTGCGTGTCGGCGCAGCATCGCTGCGTTCACATCGGACAGAACGCAATGGCGCTGCGCATAATCGCCGTCACTCCGGCGCCGGCTGGGTGGCGCCCGCCTCCGGACTCTCCGGCAGCAGATGGGACAGCACCATCACACTGATCGTCTTCCGGATGAACGGCACCGCACGGATCCGCTCCAGCACCTCCTCGAAGTGCTCGACGTCCCGCGCCCGCACGTGCAGCAGTGCGTCCGCGCCGCCCGTCACCGTCATCGCCGCCGCGATCTCCGGATGGTTGCTCACCACCTCCGCCAGCCGCCGGGGCGGTGCCGCGCCGTCGCAGTACACCTCGACGTACGCCTCGGTGCGCCAGCCCAGCGCCGACGGCCGCACCGTGGCCGTGAACCCGGTGATCACACCCGTCTCCCGCAACCGGTCGGCGCGCCGCTTCACCGCCGTGGCCGACAGACCGATCGCCGCGCCGATCTCGGCGAAGCTGGTCCTGGCGTTCGCCATCAACGCCGTGATGATCTTCCGGTCGAGCTCGTCGAACTGGGCCGCCCTGCTGTTCATGCGGGCACTGTAGGGCACCGTATCCAGCGCGGACGTCCACGCCCGGCACATGTCCAGCCGTACGGATTCCTCCTACACTCCACCTTCATGCTGCGCGCCCTCGCCGTCGACGACGAACGACCCTCGCTGGAGGAGCTCCTGTACCTGCTGAGCGCCGACCCCCGTGTGAGCAGCGTCGAGGGCGCCGGTGACGCCACCGAGGCGCTGCGCCGTATCACCCGCGCGCTGGAGTCCGGGCCCGACGGCCCCGACGCCATCGACGTCGTCTTCCTCGACGTCCAGATGCCCGGCCTCGACGGCCTCGAACTGGCCCGGCTGCTCGGGGGGTTCGCCCGGCCGCCGCGCGTCGTGTTCGTCACCGCCCACGAGGACTTCGCCGTCCGCGCCTTCGACCTCGACGCCGTCGACTACGTCCTCAAGCCCGTCCGCAAGGAACGCCTCGCCGAGGCCGTGCGCCGCGTCACCGAACTGGGCGGCGCCGCCCCGCGGATACCTGTGCACGAACCTGACCCCGACCACATACCCGTCGAACTCGGCGGCGTGACACGGTTCGTGGCCGTCGACGACATCACCCACGTCGAGGCGCACGGCGACTACGCCCGGCTGCACACCGACCGCGGCAGCCACCTCGTGCGCATCCCGCTGTCCACCCTGGAGGACCGCTGGCGCGGCCGCGGCTTCGTCCGCATCCACCGCCGCCACCTCGTCGCCCTGCGCCACGTCGGCGAACTCCGCCTGGACGCGGGCACCGTGAGCGTCCTGGTCGGAGCCGAGGAACTCCAGGTCAGCCGGCGCCACACCCGCGAGCTGCGGGACCTGCTGATGCGCCGCACCGCGGGACAGGGGTAGCCCCAGGTGGAGCCCACAGAGCGCCGGGTCGTCGTCACCGGCCCGCCCCGCCGCACGCGCAGGACCTCCGGCTACTACCGGCCGCGCACCGAGATCGACGAACAGACCACCCTCGGCCACACCTACGTCCGCTCCCTCATGCGCAGCCAACTGCGCTCTGCCCTCGGCGGGTTCGCAGTCCTCGTCCTCCTCGTGGGCCCCCTCCCGCTGGTCTTCGCCTCCGCGCCCGCCGCCCGCCGCCTCGAATGGCTCGTGCTCGGCTTCTGCCTGTACGCCCCGCTCACCCTGCTCGCCCGCTGGTACGTGCGCCGCGCCGAGCGCAACGAACGCGACTTCGTCCACCTCGTCGAGGACCGATGAACTCCGGTTACGCAGTGAGCTATTCGGTGCCCGCCGTCGCCCTCGTCGTCGTCGCCACCGTCCTCGTAGGCGCCTTCGGCCTGCGCGTGTCCCGCACCACCTCCGACTTCTACGTCGCCTCCCGCACCGTCGGCCCCCGCCTGAACGCGGCCGCCATCAGCGGCGAGTACCTCTCCGCCGCCTCCTTCCTCGGCATCGCGGGACTCGTCCTCGTCCAGGGCCCCGACATGCTCTGGTACCCGGTCGGCTACACCGCCGGATACCTGGTCCTGCTCCTGTTCGTCGCCGCCCCGCTGCGCCGCTCCGGCGCCTACACCCTCCCCGACTTCGCCGAGGCCCGGCTCGCCTCCCAGCCGGTGCGACGGCTCGCCGGGGCCTTCGTCGTCGGCATCGGCTGGCTCTACCTGCTGCCCCAACTCCAAGGCGCCGGGCTCACCTTGACCGTGCTCACCGGAGCGCCCGAGCCGCTCGGCGGGGTCATCGTCGCCGCCGTGGTGGTCGCCACCGTCGCCGCGGGCGGCATGCGCAGCATCACCTTCGTCCAGGCGTTCCAGTACTGGCTCAAGCTCACCGCCCTCCTCGTCCCCGCCCTCTTCCTCACCCTCGCCTGGCAGGGCGACGGCGCCCCCCGCCACGCCTTCGAGGAACCGGCCGCCTTCCGCTCTCACCCCAGCATCCGCGTCGAGGACACCCTCGACCTGAGGCTCGAGAGGCCGCTGACCGTCACCGTGACCGGCACGGTCGACGGCCGCACCCACCACGCCGACCGCGTCACCCTGCCCGCAGGACCCCACCACATCGAGCACGGCACCCGGCTCACCTTCGCTCCCGGCACCCCCGTCCCCACCGCCGACCGGGCCGTCACCGACGGCATGTCCACCTCGCTCGCCGCGGGCCGCGAGGAACGCCCGCTGTACGCCACGTACGGCCTGATCCTCGCCACCTTCCTCGGCACCATGGGCCTGCCGCACGTCGTCGTCCGCTTCTACACCAGCCCGCACGGCGTCGCCGCCCGCCGCACCACCGTCGCCGTCCTCGCCCTGATCGGCGCCTTCTACCTGCTGCCACCCGTGTACGGCGCCCTCGGCCGCCTCTACGCCCCCGAACTCGCCCTCACCGGCGGCACCGACGCCGCCGTCCTGCTGCTGCCCGGCCGCATGATCGGCGGCCTCGGCGGCGACCTGCTCGGCGCGCTCATCGCGGGCGGGGCCTTCGCCGCGTTCCTCTCCACGGCCTCGGGACTCACCATGGCCGTGGCGGGCGTCCTCACCCAGGACGTCCTCCCGGCGCGCGGCGTACGGCACTTCAGACTCGGGACCGTGCTCGCCATGGCCGTACCGCTGGCGGCGAGCGTGCTCGTCGGCGGCCTGCCGGTCGCCGACGCGGTGGGGCTCGCCTTCGCCGTCTCGGCGTCCTCGTTCTGCCCGCTGCTCGTCCTCGGCATCTGGTGGCGGCGGCTGACCCCGCCCGGCGCGGCCGCCGGCATGCTGGCCGGCGGCGGCTCCGCGTTCGCCGCCGTCTCCGCGACCATGGCGGACTTCCCCGGCACCGGCCCGCTGCACGCCCTGCTCGCCTGGCCCGCGCTGTGGTCGGTGCCCCTGGGCTTCCTCACGATGGTGCTGGTCTCCCTGGCCACCGCGAACCGGGTGCCGCCCGGGACGGCCGCGATCCTGGCCCGTTTCCACCTCCCCGAGGAGCTGCGGGCGGAGGCGAAGGCGTGAGCGGGTTCCTCGCGGGGCTCTGCGTCGGCATGCTCCCGCTGCTCGCCGCCGGGTTCTGGCTCGGGCGGCGCACGGCACGCCCGGAGAGCCTCGGCGGACTCGGCACGCCGGTCGAGCACGCCACCTTCCAGACCCTGCACACCGCCTCCCTCGCCACACCCCCGCTGCGCGCGGGCCTCACCGAGGAGACCGCGCGCAAGTCGGCCCGCAGACTGCGCACACTGCTCGGCACCGACGCGCTCTGCCTCGCCGACCATCAGCGGGTGCTCGTCTGGGACGGCGTCGGCGGCCACCACCGCACCGAGATCATGCGGCGGCTGACCGGACCGCTGGAGACGGGCCGCGGAGAGGCGTTCAAGCTGAGCTGCGAGAGTCCCGACTGCCCCGTCCGCTGGGCCGTCGTCGCCCCGCTCACCGTCGACGACCGGGTGCACGGCGCGCTCGTCGCCTGCGCTCCCCGTGAGTCCGCCGTCCTCGCCCGCGCCGCCGGGGAGGTGGCCCGCTGGGTCAGCGTCCAGCTCGAACTCGCCGACTTCGACCAGTCCCGCACCCGGCTCATCGAGGCCGAGATCAAGGCCCTGCGCGCCCAGATATCCCCGCACTTCATCTTCAACTCGCTCGCGGTCATCGCCTCGTTCGTGCGCACCGACCCCGAGCGCGCCCGCGAACTGCTGCTGGAGTTCGCCGACTTCACCCGCTACTCGTTCCGCCGCCACGGCGACTTCACCACCCTCGCCGACGAACTCCACGCCATCGACCACTACCTGGCCCTCGTCCGCGCCCGCTTCGGCGACCGGCTCGCCGTCACCCTCCAGATCGCCCCCGAGGTGCTGCCCGTCGCGCTGCCGTTCCTGTGCCTGCAGCCCCTCGTCGAGAACGCCGTCAAGCACGGCCTGGAGGGCAAGGCCGGCACCTGCCACATCCAGATCACCGCGCGGGACGCCGGCGCCGAGGCCCTGGTCGTCATCGAGGACGACGGCGCCGGGATGGACCCCGAGGAGCTGCGCCGCATCCTCGCCGGCGAGATCAGCCCCTCGGGCGGCATCGGCCTGTCCAACGTCGACGACCGGCTCCGCCAGGTGTACGGCGACGACCACGGCCTCGTCATCGAGACCGCGGTGGGCGCGGGCATGAAGATCACCGCCCGGCTGCCGAAGTACCAGCCGGGAGTGCACTCGGCGGGCCGTCTCGCACCGCCCGGGTGAGCGCTCAGGTGTCGCGCGTGACGACCATGGTGAGCGTGATCAGCCCCAGGACGACCCAGCCGAACCACAGCCAGCCGTTGCCGCCGAGCGCCACCGTGTAGGCCGTCACCACGACGAGCGCGCCGACTGTGAGCGCCCCCATCGCCTTCGTGGAACCGTTCATCGAACCGTTCGTGGAACCGGGCATCGCGGCACCCTCCTCAGGGCTCGACCCCTTCCATGGTGCCCCGGTTCCGCCGCCGGAGGACGGAAAACCGTCCTCAGCTCCGGCGTGCGTTCAGCGACGCCAGGTAGGCGTTGTAGGCCTCGAGCTCCTTGTCGCCGTCCCGGTCGGCCGCGCGGTCCTGGCGCCGGGCCTGCCGCTGCTCGGAGCCGTACCACTGGAACAGCAGGGCGACCAGCACCAGCACGGACGGGATCTCGCTGAACGCCCAGGCGATGCCACCCGCCGCGTTCTGGTCGGTGAGCGCGTCGATGCCGAGCGAGGCGGGCGGGTTGCGGAACGTCTCGACCAGCGGGGTCGAGGCCATCATCAGCGCGATGCCGAAGAACGCGTGGAACGGCATGCCCGCGAACAGCTCCAGCATCCGCATCAGATGGCCCGGCCGGCGCGGACCGGGGTCGACGCCGATGATCGGCCAGAAGAACACCACACCCACGGCCAGGAAGTGCACCATCATCGCGACGTGCCCGACCTTCGACCCCATGAGGAAGTCGAAGATCGGGGAGAAGTAGAGCACGTACAGACTCGCGATGAACAGCGGGATCGTGAACACCGGGTGGGTGATGACCCGCATGTAGCGGCTGTGCAGCAGGGCCAGCAGCAGCTCGCGGGGGCCCTTGCGGCCACGGCCCGCCACCGGCAGGGCGCGCAGCGCCAGGGTGACCGGGGCGCCGAGCAGGATCAGGATCGGCGACAGCATGCTGATCACCATGTGCTGCACCATGTGCACGCTGAACATGACCATGCCGTAGTCGTTCAGCCTGCTGCACATCATCAGGCCGATGGTCAGCACACCGAGGACGTACGACACCGTCCGCGAGACCGGCCACGCGTCACCGCGCCGCCGAAGCCGGACGACCCCCCAGGCGTACAGTCCGAGCCCGGCCAGGCAGGCGACGAGGAAGAACGGGTCCGCCGACCACTCGAGACCGCGGCCCAGCGTGAACGGCGGCAGATCCATCGTCATGCCGTGCCCGCTGTGATCCATCCGCCGGCTCCTGATTCGTGGGGGTATGCGCGTCTGTGGGAATGTGCGCTTGTGTCCGCACCAGAGTAGAACCGCCCCCGGTCACGACCGTGACCGGGGGCGGACTTGCCCGATGCAGCGCGCCGAGGCGCCCTACAGCACGCACTCCGCCTCGTCGTAGCGCTCCAGGGGAACCGTCTTCAGCGTCTCGACCGCCTCGGCCAGCGACACCATCACGATGTCGGTGCCGCGCAGCGCGGTCATGCTGCCGAACTCCCCGCGGTGCACGGCCTCCACCGCGTGCCAGCCGAACCGCGTCGCCAGCACCCTGTCGTACGCCGTCGGCGTCCCGCCGCGCTGCACGTGCCCGAGGATGACCGGTCGGGCCTCCTTGCCCAGGCGCCGCTCCAGCTCCACGGACAGCTGCCGGGCGATCCCGGCGAAGCGCTCGTGGCCGTAGACGTCCGTGCCGCCCTCGTCGAAGTCCATGGACCCGGGGCGCGGCTTGGCCCCCTCGGCGGCCACGACGATCGCGAACCGCTTGCCCGCCTCGAAGCGCTGGCCGACCTTGCGGGTCAACTCCTCGATGTCGAAGGGGCGTTCCGGTACGACGACGGCGTGGGCGCCGGCCGCCATGCCGGAGTGCAGCGCGATCCAGCCGGTGTGGCGGCCCATGACCTCCACGATCAGCACGCGCTGGTGGGACTCGGCGGTGGTCTTCAGCCGGTCCAGCGCCTCGGTGGCGACACCCACCGCCGTGTCGAAGCCGAACGTCACGTCCGTGACGGCGATGTCGTTGTCGATGGTCTTCGGCACGCCCACGATGGGAAGTCCGTTGTCCGACAGCAGCCGGGCCGCCTTCAGCGTGCCCTCGCCGCCGATCGGGATGACCGCGTCCAGGCCGAGGTCCTGGAGATGGCCCCGCGCCCGCTCCACGCCGTCCCGCAGATGTTCCGGGCGGACCCGGGAGGAGCCGAGGATGGTGCCGCCGCGGGCGAGGATGCCGCCCACCGCGTCGAGGTCGAGCTTGAGGTGGTCACCCTCCAGGAGGCCCTTCCAGCCGTCCCGGAACCCGATGACCTCGTCGCCGTGGTCCGCGACGGCACGGTGGACGACGGACCGGATGACGGCGTTCAGGCCGGGGCAGTCACCGCCGGACGTGAGGACACCAATGCGCATAGCCCGAATTACCTTCTCGACGTGGGCCGGGGACCGGACCGCGCTGTCCGGCTCGATCCCGCCCCACCCTACCGGCGACCGGGGGTGCCCCAGCAGCAGGCGTCCGCCTGCTGGACGCGCCCGCACAGGTGAGCGGGCAGTCCGTCAGGCGGACCTGCCGTAAGGGAGGGTGCCGTCCGGTCAGGCGGGCTGCTCGGCGGCCGCGATGCGCTCGGCGCGCAGCGCCTCGTACCAGCGGTCGTCGGTCGGCGGCAGCGCGTTCACGTCGAGCGCCAGCTTCAGCAGCAGGTCGGCGATCTGCGGGTTCCGCGCGAGCACCGGGCCGTGCATGTACGTACCGAAGACGGTCTCGTTGTACGCGCCCTCCGTGCCGTCCCCGGTGCCGTTGCCGCGGCCCATGCGGACCTGGGCGAAGGGCTTGGCGCCCGGGCCGACCTGAGTGATGCCCTGGTGGTTCTCGAAGCCGGTCAGCGGGGGCAGGCCCAGCTGCGGGTTGATGTCCCCGAGGACGTCGCCGACGCAGCGCGCGCCCTCGTTGCGCACCGAGACCACGTCGAGCAGGCCGAGGCCCGGCTCGCGCTGGCCGAGGTCGTTGATGAACTCGTGGCCGAGGATCTGGTAGCCGGCGCACACCGAGAAGACGATCGCGCCGTTCTCCACGGCCTTGTACAGACCGCTGTCGCGGCGCAGCCGCTCGGCCGCGAGCCGCTGCGGCCGGTCCTCGCCGCCGCCGATCAGGTAGATGTCACCGGACGTCGGGATCGGCTGGTCGCTGCGCACGTCAAGACGCGCCACGTCCAGGCCGCGCTGCCGGGCCCGGCGCTCGACGACGAGGGCGTTGCCCTGGTCGCCGTAGGTGCTCAGCAGGTCCGGGTAGATCCACACCAGCCGCAGTTGGTTGTCGCTCATGAAGGGATCGTCGCTCCGTTGTCAGATGCGGTCAGTTGCCGACGCGGCGGCGCAGGTCCTGGAACGCGGTGTAGTTCGCGATGACCTCGATGCGTCCGGGCGGGGCCTGCTGTACGGCCTGGTCGAGGGTGTCGCAGACCTGGAAGTGCTGGTTCGCGACCTCCAGACGCACGGCGAGGTCCAGCTTCCGGTCGCCGATGACGAAGATCGGGTGGCCGGTCAGGCGCGTGTAGTCGACGTCCCACAGCCAGGAGGTGTCGGTGCCGTCGGCGCCGCGCGCGTTCACGGACAGGACCACCGGGGTCGGCGGCGGGTCGATCAGGGAGAACGTCTCGAGCCAGCCGGCCGGGTTCTTCGCCAGCAGCAGCCTGAGGTCGCGGCCCTGGAACTGGACGACGTCGTAGCGTCCGGCGACGGCCTGCACCTGGTACATGCGCTCCAGGGCGACCTGCGGGGGCACGCCGAAGACGGCGGCGACCGCGGCGGAGCTGGCGGCGTTGGCCTTGTTGGCGCGGCCCGGCAGCTGGAGCTGGATCGGCCACGCGGAGCCGTGCGGGTCGATGACGTGGTCCCCGGACAGGGCCCAGGTCGGGGTCGGACGGCGGAAGCCGCACTCGGCGCAGAACCAGTCGTCACCGGGGCGCTGCATCACACCGCCGCAGGACGGGCAGGACCAGGCGTCTTCCTTCCACATCTGGCCGGCTGCGACCCAGATCACGTTGGGGGAGGAGGACGCGGCCCAGACCACCAGCGGGTCGTCGCAGTTGGCGATGATCACGGACTTGGAGCCGGACAGGCCCTCGCGCCAGTTCTCGGCGAGCATCCGGGTCTCGGCGGCGCGATCGAGCTGGTCCCGGGAGAGGTTGAGCAGCGCGATGCACTTCGGGTCGGTGTCCCTGGCCACGCCCGCGAGGTACTTCTCGTCGACCTCGATCACGGCGTACCGGGCATCCGAGCCGCCCGCGAGCGCGGAGGTGATGCCGGCCGGCATGTTGGCACCGAGCGCGTTCGACACGACGGGGCCGGCGGCGCGCAGCGCCTCGGCGATGAGCCGCGTGGTCGTGGTCTTGCCGTTGGTGGCCGAGACCAGGATCACGTCCAGGTGCGTCGCCAGTCGTGCGAGCAGGTCGGGGTCGAGTTTCAGCGCGACCCGGCCACCGATCACCGATCCGCTGCCGCGTCCCGCGGCGCGTGATGCCGCCGCGACCGCTTTGCCCGCCGTCACGGCCAGCTTGGCCCGCGGCGAGAGCGGGTCCGAGTTGCCTGCCATCAGTCCTCGATCCTCCTTGCGTACGCGCCGCGCCTGAGCCGCCCGGCAACGTGGCGTGGGCCTCAGCCTATCGAGATCCACTCACGTGCCCGAATCCGCGGCACCTTCCCGGCACCTTCCCGGTACCCGCGCGCACTTCGCGCGGGTGCAAGGACCGTACCCTTGCCGCCATGCGACAAGGCTCGATCCCGGGCGCCCGCGGGCGCGTCCGGCCCCTTACCCTGCTCGGCGACCCGGTGCTGCACGCACCCTGCGCCGAGGTCACCGAGTTCGGCCCGCAACTGGCGGAACTCGTGGAGGACTTGTACGCGACGATGTACGCCGCACAAGGGGTCGGCCTGGCCGCGAACCAGATCGGCGTGCCCCTGCGGGTGTTCGTTTACGACTGCCCGGACGACGAGGACGTCCGCCACCTCGGCCATGTGGTGAACCCGCGGCTGGTGGAGACCGACGGCGTCGTACTCCGCGGCCCCGAGGGCTGCCTCTCCCTGCCTGGCCTGGAGGCGGGCACGGAGCGTTACGACCACGCGGTCGTCGAGGGCGTCACGATGACCGGCGAGCCGGTGACCGTGCACGGCACCGGGTTCTTCGCCCGCTGCCTCCAGCACGAGTGCGACCACCTGTCGGGCCAGGTCTACCCGGACCGCCTCACGGGATGGCGCCGCCGCCGACTACTGCGGCAGGCCACACGGGCACCCTGGGGACGCTGAGCAGCGCGCCGGCAACAGATTCGCGCCGCCCGGGACGCCCGACTGCGGTCGGGGGCGATGTCACGGGTCTGCCGCCCCCGGTGGATCGGCCCGCGGTGTGTGCTCGTTCCTGTGCGGGCCGCATGCGGCGGTGTCGGGCCTACGGGTGCGTGCGGTTCGGGCGGGTGCGGGTTGAGCGGCCTCGCCCGGGGTCGCGTCGCCACGGCCGGCCGCCGGTACGACGGCGGGGCGCGCCGGCTCGGGCCCGTCGCCCGGCGGATTGGCCCGGGGTGTGTGCTCGTTCCTGTGCGGGCCGCATGTGGCGGTGTCGGGCCTACGGGTGCGTGCTATCGGGCGGGTGCCGCTTGTGCGGCGTGGCACGCTGCCGCCACTGCCACCGCAGGACGGCCGGGTTCGCCCGGCTCGGGTCCCCGCGCGGGCGGGTCCGCCGCGTGAGCCTGTGCGGCCTGGCCCGGGCCGCCGCTACTGCCCGCCGCCGGTACGACGCCCGGGTTCGCCTGGCTCGGGTCCGCCGCCCAGTGGATCGGCCAGGGGTGCGTGCTCGTTCCCGGCCGGGCCGCGCGCGGTGGTGCCGGAGCCGCGGGTGCGTGCTGTCGGGCGGGTGCCGCTTGTGCGGCGTGGCCCGTGCCGCCGCGACTGCCGCCGAAGGACGGCCGGGTTCGCCCGGCTCGGGTCCCCGCGCGGGCGGGTCCGCCGCGTGAGCCTGTGCGGCCTGGCCCCGGGTGTTGCTTGTTCCTGTCCGGCCGGACGCGGTGGCGTCGGACCTGTGGCTGCGTGCGGTCGGGCGCGCGGCGCCTGCGGCCTCGTCCGGGCTGCCGCCGCTGTCCGCCGTCGGTGCGACGGCGGGGTTCGGCTGGTTTGGGGGTGCCCGGTGGGTCAGAAGGCCGGGCCGCCCATTCTGTCGCCGGCGGCCGCGAGGCGGCCCCACAGGAGGTCGGCCAGGCCGCGTACCAACTCCGCGCGGCTGCAGGGGCGTTCGCCCAGCCACCAGTCGCCGGCCGCGTGCATCATGCCGACGATGCCGTGGCCCCACACCCGGGCCAGTTGCTGGCTGCCCGGGCCGAGGTCCACGCGCTCCTCGATGACCTGGGCCAGCTCCTCGCCCATTCTGCGCAGCAGCGGTGCGCTGTGCCGCCCGACGTCGAAGCCCTGGTCGCCCGGGGAGCCCTCCGCCGGATGCATCAGGAACCGGTACACCTGCGGCCGTGCCTCTATCGCCGCGAGGTAGGTGTCCAGGGTCGACTCGACGCGCTCGCGGCGGTCCGCCGGGGCGTCCAGCGCCGCGCGCAGCGAGTCGAGCAGGGCGTCGGTGTGCCGCTTGGCCAGGGCCGCGTACAGGCCGCCCTTGTCGCCGAAGTGGCGGTAGAGGATCGGCTTGGTGATGCCCGCCTCCGCGGCGATGGCGTTCATCGACGCCTGGGGGCCGTCGCGCAGCACGACCCGGTCGGCGGCCTCCAGCAGCTCGCGGCGGCGGCGGTCGGCGGACCGCTGCTGATCGGTCCGCTGCGTGGTGTCCATGAGTTCTCCCCACCCGTGCTGTTTCGGTGACGCCTGCGCAAACTAACACTGAGTGGGGCCGTGACATCGAACGGGATGCCGACGGGAATCGGGAATTGACTTTTCCTACTGGCGAGTAACAGACTCTCGTTACCGCTAGTAACATGCATGCGTCACGCTGGAGGGGACATGGCCGAGTTCACCATGGAGCTCAACGACGAGCAGAAGGAGGTCCGGGACTGGCTGCACGGCTTCGCCGCCGACGTCATCCGCCCCGCGGCCGCCGAATGGGACGAGCGCGAGGAGACTCCCTGGCCGGTCATCCAGGAGGCCGCCAAGGTCGGCATCTACTCCCTCGACTTCTACGCCCAGCAGTACTTCGACCCCACCGGCCTCGGCATACCGATGGCCATGGAGGAACTGTTCTGGGGTGACGCGGGCATCGCCCTGTCCATCGTCGGCACCGGCCTCGCCGCCGTGGGCGTCCTCGCCAACGGCACCGAGGAGCAGATCGGCACCTGGATCCCGCAGATGTACGGCGACGCCACCGACGTCAAGGTCGCCGCGTTCTGCTCCTCCGAGCCCGACGCCGGCTCCGACGTGGCCTCCATGCGCACCCGGGCCGTGTACGACGAGGCCAAGGACGAGTGGGTGCTCAACGGCACCAAGACCTGGGCGACCAACGGCGGTATCGCGGGCGTCCATGTCGTCGTCGCCGCGGTCGACCCGGAGCTGGGCTCCAAGGGCCACGCCTCCTTCATCGTCCCGCCGAACACCCCGGGCCTCAGCCAGGGCCAGAAGTTCAAGAAGCACGGCATCCGCGCCTCGCACACCGCCGAGGTCGTCCTCGACGACGTGCGCGTGCCCGGCTCCTGCCTGCTCGGCGGCAAGGAGAAGCTCGACGAGCGCCTCGCCCGGGCCCGGGAGCGGGCGAAGGCGGGCGGCGGTGAGCGAGTGAAGAACGCGGCGATGGCCACGTTCGAGGCCTCGCGGCCGGCCGTGGGCGCCATGGCCGTCGGCACCGCCCGCGCCGCCTACGAGGTCGCCCTCGACTACGCCAGGGGCCGCGAGCAGTTCGGCCGCCCGATCATCGACAACCAGGGCGTCGCCTTCCAGCTCGCCGACATGCGCACCTCCATCGACGCGGCCCGACTGCTGGTGTGGCGCGCCTCGTGGATGGCCGTCAACGGCAAGCCGTTCACCGCGGCCGAGGGCTCGATGTCCAAGCTCTTCGCCAGCGAGACCGCGAAGAAGGTGACCGCCCAGGCGATCCAGATCCTGGGCGGGAACGGCTACACGCGCGAGTACCCCGTGGAGCGGATGCATCGCGACAGCGCGATCTACACCATCTTCGAGGGCACGAGCGAGATCCAGCGGCTGGTCATCGCCCGTACGCTGGCGGGCATGCCGATCCGCTAGGCACTCACCGGTGCCGCAGCGGCGTCAACTGCTCGATGTCGTACCGCTTGCGCAGCGCCTCGATCGCCTCGTGGTCCGGCGGGCCCCCGTTGCCCAGGATCTCCAGGAGTTCCTCGAAGTAGCGCTCGTGGTCGGGCGGGGGAGAGGCCTGGAAGAACATCCTGGCCGCCTCGTCCGTCGGGTTGGCGAAGGCGTGCGGGCAGCCGGGGGGTACGACGATGACCGTGCCCGGGGTCGCGCGCACCACGCGCGACCCCGAACTCGACTCCCACCGCTGCCAGTTGTCGGGGGTACGGATCCGGGGCTCGAAGGCGAGCACGTCCAGCTCGCCTTCGAGCACGTAGAACAACTCCTCGCTGCGCGTGTGCACATGGGCGCCGACGTCGAAGCCGGGCGGGACCTCCACCTCGAAGGTGGATGCCGTCCGTGAGTGCGTGCCCGTCACCTTGAACGTCACACGCTGGGCGGGCGTCTGCACCACCCGGCCGTGGCCGGGCGGTACGAGCAGCCCCTCGGTCGTCGTCATCGTCGCTCACCGCTCCTCACCACGTCACGGGCAGGGCCTCGGGCCCACGGATCAACGCGCCCTTTCTGAAGGGGACTTCGTTGGCCGGCACCGCCAGTCGCAGGCCCGGCACCCGGTCCAGCAGGGCTTCCACCAGGAGCTCCGACTCAAGCCTGGCCAGCATGCCGCCGGGGCAGTAGTGCGGGCCGAACCCGAACGCCACGTGCGCGTTGGGGCTGCGGTCGAGGTCGATCGTCTCCGGGTCGGGGAAGACCTCCGGGTCGCGGTTGGCCGACAGGTAGGACACATAGACCGGGTCGCCCGCCCGGATCCGTACGCCCCGGATCTCCACGTCCTCCAGGGCGATCCGGGACAGGCCGACCGCGTTGCGGTGCGGGATCCAGCGCAGCAGCTCGTCGATGGCCCTCGGCCTGATCTCCGGCTCGGCGCGCAGCCGTTGGACGAGATCGGGCCGGGTCAGCAGCACATGGATCATCTGCCCGCTGTTGTTGGTGACCGCCTCACCGCCGATCTGGAGGAGGACGGCCAGCCCCACCGCCTCCTGGAGCGTCACCTCGCGGCGGCCCACGGCGGCGCCGAGCAGCGAGGTGACGTCCTCGGCCTCGCTGCCCTCCCGCGCCCCGATGAGCTCGGTGAAGTAGGCGCCCATCTCGTCCTTGGCCTTCTCGCTGGTCTCCCTGCCGTGCGCGGAGGACAGGATGAGCTGCGTCCAGTTGTGCATGCTGTGCCGGTCGGCGGCCGGGACGCCCATCAGCTCGCAGATCACCGCGATCGGGAACGGGCTGAGGACGGCCGCGGTCAGATCGGCCGGCGGGCCGGCCCGCAGCAGGTCGTCCACCAGGGCGTCGAGCATGCCGCGCGCCTTGTCGCGGACGCGCTCCACGCCCTTCGCGGTGAACGCCGGGGCGACCGAGCGGCGCAGCCGGGTGTGGTCGGGCGGGTCGAGGAAACCGACCGCGCCCTTGGCCGGGATGAAGTGCGGGGCGAGCCGGGTGACCGGCTGCTCCATGACCGCCTCCCGGCTGAACCGCGGGTCGTTGGCCACCGCCCGGACATCGTCGTACCGGGTGACCAGCCAGGCCCAGCCCTCGCCGTTGGGCAGTTGGATGCGGGTGACCGGGCCCTCGCGCATCAGCTCGGTCAGCACCGGGTCGAAGTCGGTGCCGGTCAGATCCGCCGCCGGCCACTGCCGCACGGGCGGCAGGGTCCCGGCCTCCGTGTCGGCGCCGGCCAGTGGCTCGGGGAGTGTCTCGTCGATCATGAGATCCCCTGGTCCGACCGCTGCCAACGGCCCACGGTCATCTCGGCGGTGATGCCGGGGCCGAACCCGGCGAGCAGACCGCGCGCCTCGGCGTCGGCCCCGCCCTCGTCGAACAGCCGGCGCAGTGCGTCCAGGACGACGGCGCTGGCGATGTTGCCGTACTCGGTGAGCGTGGCCCGGCTGAACCGGAACGCGTGCGGCTCGACCTTCAGGAACTTGCTGAGGTCGTCGAGTATTCGGGGACCACCGGCGTGGATGATGTAGAAGTCCAGGTCGGTCGCGTCCCAGCCGTGCATGCCGGCGAGGTCCTGGAGCGCCGGGGCGAGCGGCTCCATGGTGGTGGGTACCCGCTTGTCCAGCAGGAAGTGGAAACCGGTGGCCCGGACGTCGTATGCGATCCAGTCCTCGGTCTTGGGGATCAGGTACGACCCGTTGCGCTCCAGGCGTACGCCGGTGCCGCCCTCGCCGCGCACCACGGCCGCGGCGATGCCGTCCCCGAACAGACCGTTGGAGAGCAGCGATCCGACGCCGAGGTCGGTGGGCTGGTAGCACAGCGAGCAGAACTCGCAGGCGACGATGAGCGCGTTGGCCTCCGGGTAGGCCGTGCAGAAGTCGTGGGCCCGGTTGATGGCCGCGCCGCCGGCCGCACAGCCCAGCTGGGCTATGGGGAGTTGGCGGGTGTTGCTCGGGAAGTCCATCTCGTTGATCAGCCACGCCGTCAGCGACGGCATCATGAAGCCCGTGCACGAGACGTAGATGATGACATCGATGTCGGAGGTCATGAGCTCGGCGTCGTCGAGGGCCCGCTGGATCACCGCGGGGACGCGGGCCTTGGCCTCGGCCTCGTACATCTTGTTGCGGTCCTCGAAGCCGGGGTGCTTCAGGGTCTCCTCGATGGGCTGCACGATGTGCCGGGTGCGGACGCCCGTGTTCTCGATCAGCCGCAGAGCCAGCGCCAGCTGTGGGTGGTCCGCGTGGTGGGCACGCGCGAGTTCGAGCGTCTCCTCCATCGTGATCACGTGCTCCGGTACGGACACCGAGGGTCTGCACAAAGTAGCCATCAGCCGTCCCTGCTCTCGCCGTCCGGCAGGCTCGCGCCCGCCGTTCGTTGGGTGGTCCACCCAGGTTCACCCGACGGGGCGACGATCTCGCGCCGGATTACTCCGAACCGGGGACGGCCGCCGAGGCGCCAAGCGGGCCCTGAAGGGCGGAATCCCTTGGGCCGTACGGGTTGTACGGGCTCAGGCCCTACCGGATGGATCAGGGGGTCCCGCTGCTGTGCGCGATGCACGCCACGTCGATGCGGTCGGCCAGCTTCGCGAGCTCGATGGTGAGCGCGGCCACCGTGTCCTCGTCGAGGCGTCCCTCGCCCGTCTCGACGAGGTGCAGCCACCGACCGCCCACCGTGCGGAGCAGTTTGCTCACATCGGCCGCGGCGACCTGCAAGGTACCGCGGTCGTCGACGATCAGAGGCAGGGTCACTTCGCGGTTCACAACGCGGATCGTATCGGCGCAGACCTCACGCACCGTGCCACACGGTGGTGATGTTGCAGAACTCGTGCATCCCCTGGCCGGCCAGCTCGCGCCCGTACCCGGAGCGCTTGACCCCGCCGAACGGGAACGCCGGGTGGGACGCGGTCATGCCGTTGAAGTAGACGCCGCCGGCTTCCAGATCCCGTACGAACCGGTCGGTCTCGGCCTCGTCGCGCGTCCACACGTTCGAACTCAGCCCGAACGGGGTGTCGTTGGCGATCAGCACGGCCTCGTCCAAATCCGCCGCGCGGTAGAGCGTGGCCACCGGGCCGAAGGCCTCCTCGCGGTGGATGCGCATGTCCCGGTCGACGTCGGCGAGGACGGTCGGCGGGTAGTACCAGCCGGGCCCCTCCGGGCGCTCGCCGCCGGCCAGCACCGTGGCGCCGCTGCGTTTCGCGTCGTCGACGAGCTCCTCCACGTCGGTCCGTCCGCTCTGGCTGGCGAGCGGGCCGACGTCCGTCTCCTCGTCCATGGGGTCGCCCATCGTGAGGGCCTTCATGCCCGCGACGAACTTCTCGACGAAGGTGTCGTACACGTCCGTGTGCACGATGAACCGCTTGGCGGCGATGCACGACTGCCCGTTGTTCTGCACCCGCGCGGTCACCGCGACCTCCGCGGCCCGGTCGAGGTCGGCGGACGGCATCACGATGAACGGATCGCTGCCGCCCAGCTCCAGGACCGTCTTCTTCACCATCTCCCCGGAGGTGGCCGCGACCGCCCGTCCGGCGGGCTCGCTGCCGGTCAGGGTGGCCGCCTTGATCCGCTCGTCGCGCAGGATCTCGTCGACCGCGCCGGAGCCGATCAGCAGCGTCTGGAAGCAGCCCTCGGGGAAGCCGGCCCGGTGGAACAGGTCCTCCAGGTACAGGGCCGTCTGCGGGACGTTCGAGGCGTGCTTGAGCAGACCGACGTTGCCCGCCAGCAGGGCCGGGGCGGCAAAGCGGATCACCTGCCACAGCGGGAAGTTCCACGGCATCACGGCGAGCACGGGCCCGAGCGGCCGGTAGCGCACCCGGACCCGCGAGGCCCCGGAGTCCTTCACGTCGGACGCGGCCGGCACCTCGTCGGCGAGCAGCTCCTCGGCGTGCTCGGCGTACCAGCGCATCGCCTTGGCGCACTTTGCGGCCTCCGCGCGGGCCTGCTTCAGCGGCTTGCCCATCTCGGTGGTCATGACCCGCGCGACGTCCTCGCGCTCGGCGTCCAGGAGGTCGGCGGCCCGGTTCATCAGACGGGCGCGCTCGGCGATCGGCGTCGTGCGGTACGTGCGGAACGTGGCCTCGGCGAGTTCGAGCCGGCGCTCGATCTCGTCGTCGTCCATGGCCTCGAACGTCTCGACCGTCTCGCCGGTGGCCGGGTTCACCGTGGCGATGGGCATGGCTGACCTCCCTGTGGGCGGGCTGTGAAACGACCTTGCCGCGCGCGGGTGGGCTCCGCAACGCGTGTGCGCCTGTTCAGCCCGAGTGCTCCGCCAGCCGGTCGAGAAACGCGGACTGCGCCGTGACGATCACGTCCCGCGCGCGGTCGAGGCCGAGCCACTCCACCCGGTCCACCTCGGGGAACTCCTGGAGCTTCCCCGACCTCGGCGGCCACTCCATCGAGAACGTGCCGGGGACGACGGCCGCCGGGTCGAGATCCGCCTCGATCGCCCACGCGGTGACGACCTTGCCACCGGTCTGCCGCACCTCGCCCAGTGGTACGGCCGCCCCGTCGGGCGGCGGCAGACCGAGCTCCTCCTGGAACTCGCGCCGGGCGGCGTCCCAGGCGGGCTCGCCGGGGTCGTACTCGCCCTTGGGGACGGTCCAGGCCCCCGCGTCCTTCTTGGCGAAGTAGGGCCCGCCCATGTGCCCGAGCAGCACCTCCAGGCCGTTGGCGGTGTGCCGGAACAGCAGGAGTCCGGCGCTGTGGGCTGCCGTCACGGCCCCACCTCCGGATGGGCGGCGAGCAGGGTCTCCACGGTGTCCGCCTCCTCCGGCCGCTTGTCCTCGCGGTAGCGCAGGACCCGGGCGAAGCGGAGGGTGACGCCGGCCGGGTAGCGGGTGGAGCGCTGGAGGCCGTCGTAGGCGATCTCCACGACGAGTTCGGGGCGTACGGTCACCACGTGGCCGTCCTCGGAGACGGCCAGCTCGCGCAGCCGCTCGGTCTGCCAGGCGAGCATCGTGTCGGTCATCCCCTTGAAGGTCTTGCCGAGCATGACGAAGCCGCCGTCCGGGCCGCGGGCGCCGAGGTGGAGGTTGGAGAGCTTGCCGGTGCGCCGGCCGTGGCCCCACTCGGCGGCCAGGATCACCAGGTCCAGGGTGTGGACGGGCTTGACCTTCAGCCAGGACGCCCCGCGCCGGCCCGCGCTGTAGGCGGCGTCCAGGCCCTTGACCATCACGCCCTCGTGCCCGCGCGCCAGGGTGTCGGCGAGGAAGTCCTCCGCCTCGGTGACGCCCTCGGGGCCCGGCTCCACCACCGTCCGGCGCACCCGCATCGGCTCGGGCACCAGCCGGGCCAGCTCCGCGTGCCGCTCGGTCAGCGGCAGGTCGAGCAGGTCACGGCCGCCCACGGAGAGGACGTCGAAGAAGACGGGGGAGACCGGGACCTCCCGGGCGGCCTTCGCCACGTCCGTGCGCGAGCCGACACGTCCCGCCGTCTCCTGGAAGGAGCGGGGCCGCCCGTCCGCGTCGAGGGAGATCACCTCGCCGTCCAGGATGAACCGTTCCTCGGGCAACTCCCGCGCTGCCGCGACCACTTCGGGCAGCCGGTCGGTGATGTCGTCGAGGGTGCGGGTGTGGATCCGTACCGTGTCGCCGTCGCGGTGGACCTGGACGCGGATGCCGTCCAGCTTCTCCTCGACCGCGCAGCCGCCCAGCCTGCCGACCGCCTCGGCGACGGAGACGGCGGACTGCGCCAGCATCGGCTGGACCGGACGGCCGACGGTCAGCCGGAAGCGCTCCAGCGCCCCGGGGCCGTCCGCGAGCAGCGCCTCGGCGACCGTCTGGAGCGAACCGGCGAGCATCACGGCCCGCCGTACGTCCGCCGCGACCGCGCCGGTGGCCTGCGCGAGCCCCTCCACGGCGACCGCGTCCAGGGCGCCCTGGCGCACCTCGCCGGTGATCAGCCCGAGCAGGAAGCGCTGCTCCTCCTCGGTCGCCGCGCCCATCAACTCACCGACGATCCGGGCCCGTTCCGCCTGCGAGCCCGGCCCGGACACCTTGCCGAGGCCGGTCAGCAGGACGTCCACCTCGCGGACGGTGAGCGTGGGCCCGGCGGCCGGGGGCACGCGATTGCCGAGCACCTTCCAGCCGACGCCGAGCCGCCCCTGGGGCAGTCGGCCCGCGAGATACGGGATGACGACCGGCACGTCGTCCGGCTCCGTCTCGCGGAACAGATCGGCGAGCAGAGCGGTCTTGCGGGAGCGGGCCGACGTGTCGGCGACCTCCCGGGAGACCTGCGCGAGCCGGGCCAGCAGCATGCAGCCATGGTGCAACGGGGGCCCGCCGACGGCGAGTGGTCGGGCGGTCGTGCGCGGGTCTGTCGTTCTCCGGTGGAGAGCTGTTCCCTGATGACAAGCGACCGCTTAGTATGCGATCGACCCCGGTCAGGCGAGCCGGACGAGCCAGACGAACGCAGTCCCGTGGAGGCCCCCATGCAGGCATGGCAAGTGCACGAGAACGGCGAACCGATCGAGGTGATGCGGCCGGCGGAGACAGCGCAGCCCACGCCCGGCGAGGGCCAGGTCCTGCTGCGGGTACGCGCCGCCAACGTCAACTTCCCGGACGCGCTGATGTGCCGCGGCCAGTACCAGGTGCGGCCGCCGCTGCCCTTCACCCCGGGCGTCGAGATCTGCGGCGAGACCGAGGACGGCCGCCGGGTGATCGCCAACCCGGTGCTGCCGTACGGCGGTTTCGCCGAGTACGCCGTCGCCGACGCCGCGGCCCTGCTGCCCGCGCCCGAGGCCCTGGACGACGCCGAGGCCGCCGCGCTGCACATCGGCTACCAGACCGGCTGGTTCGGCCTGCACCGCCGGGCCCGGCTGGAGGCCGGCGAGACCCTGCTCGTGCACGCGGCGGCCGGCGGCGTCGGCAGCGCGGCCGTGCAGCTCGGCAAGGCGGCCGGCGCCCGGGTCATCGGCGTCGTGGGCGGCCCCGACAAGGCCGCCGTCGCCCGGGAGCTGGGCTGCGACGTGGTGATCGACCGGCGCGACGAGGACGTCATCGCCGCGGTCAAGGAGGCCACCGGCGGCCGGGGCGCCGACGTGATCTACGACCCGGTCGGCGGCGACGCCTACACGCAGTCCGCCAAGACCGTCGCCTTCGAGGGCCGGATCGTCGTCGTGGGCTTCGCGAGCGGGACCGTCCCCAGCCCCGCGCTCAACCACGCCCTGGTCAAGAACTACTCGATCCTCGGCCTGCACTGGGGTCTGTACGGCACCAAGAACCCGGAGCTGATCCAGCACTGCCACGAGCAGCTCACCGAGCTCGCCGCCCGGGGCGCCGTCAAGCCGCTGATCAGCGAGCGCGTGCCGCTCGCCGGAGCCGCGGCCGCGGTGCAGCGGGTCGCCGACGGCGCCTCCACCGGCCGGATCGCCGTCGTACCGTCGCTGGAGTCTCTGGAGAACGGAGCCGCCGCATGACCATCGACGCCGCCGAACTCAGGCGCTGTACCACCGAGTTGCTGGCCGCTCACCCGCCGGCCGACACCGACCGGCTCGACTTCCTGAAGGCCCGCTTCGACGCCGGGCTCGCCTGGGTGCACTTCCCCGAGGGCCTCGGCGGGCTCGGCGTCCCGCGCTCCCTCCAGGCCGTCGTGGACGCCGAGCTGGCCGCCGCGGGCGCCCCCGACAACGACCCCCGGCGCATCGGCATCGGCCTCGGCATGGCGGCGCCGACGATCCTGCACTACGGCACCGAGGAGCAGAAGCGGCGCTTCCTGCGCCCGCTGTGGACGGGGGAGGAGGTCTGGTGCCAGCTCTTCAGCGAGCCGGGCGCCGGCTCCGACCTCGCGGCGCTCGGCACCCGGGCGGTCAAGGAGGGTGAGGACTGGGTCGTCAACGGGCAGAAGGTGTGGACCTCCAGCGCCCACGTCGCCCGCTGGGCCATCCTCATCGCCCGCACCGACCCGGACGCGCCCAAGCACGCCGGAATCACCTACTTCATCTGCGACATGACCGACCCCGGCGTCGAGGTCCGGCCGCTGCGCCAGATCACCGGCGAGGCCGAGTTCAACGAGGTCTTCCTCACGGACGTCCGCATCCCCGACTCGCGCCGCCTCGGTGAGGTCGGCGACGGCTGGCGGGTCGCCCAGACGACGCTGATGAACGAGCGCGTCTCCATCGGCGGCATGCGGCTGCCCCGCGAGGGCGGCATGATCGGCCCCGTCTCCCGGACCTGGCGCGAGCGCCCCGGCTTGCGCACCCACGACCTGCACCAGCGGCTGCTCAAGCTGTGGGTGGAGGCCGAGGTCGTCCGGCTCACCGGCGAACGCCTGCGCCAGCAGCTCGTCGCCGGCGAACCCGGCCCCGAGGGCTCCGGCATGAAGCTCGCCTTCGCCCGCCTCGCTCAGGAGATCAGCGGCCTGGAGGTCGAACTCCGGGGCGAGGAAGGGCTCCTGTACGACGACTGGACGCTCCGCCGACCCGAACTGGTCGACTTCACCGGCCGGGACGCCGGTTACCGCTACCTCCGTGCCAAGGGCAACAGCATCGAGGGCGGGACCAGCGAGGTCCTGCTGAACATCGTCGCCGAGCGCGTCCTGGGCCTGCCCGCCGAGCCGCGCACCGACAAGGACGTCGCCTGGAAGGACCTGGCCCGATGAGCGCACAGCCGGATCTGCTCTACTCGCCGGAGGAAGAGGCGCTGCGCGCCGCCGTCCGTGACCTGCTCACGGACCACTGCGACGCGCCGGGCGTGATCGCCCGCACCGAGTCGGACGCCCCGCACGACCTCGCCCTGTGGAAGCTGCTCGCGGACGGCATGGGCCTCGCCGGCCTCCTCGTCCCCGAGGCTCAGGGCGGGGACGGCGCCACGCACCGGGAAGTCGCGGTCGTCGTGGAGGAGTTGGGGCGTGCGGTCGCGCCGGTGCCGTATCTGACGAGCGCGGTCGTGGCCACCGAGGCCCTGCTGGCCTGCGCCGACGAGGAACTGCTCGCTCAGCTCGCCTCCGGGCGCACCATCGCCGCCCTGGCCGTCGGGCTGCAGGTCGCCCCGGCCGGTGAGTTCAAGACCGTACGGCAGGAGAACGGCACCCTGCGCGGCGAGTTGACCGGCATCGCGGACGCGGCCGCCGCCGACGTCCTGCTCGTCCCGGCCGACGACGGCGACCTGTACGCCGTGGCCGCCGACGCCGTGACCGTCACCCCGCAGGTCTCCCTGGACCTGACCCGGCCGCTCGCCACCGTCACCCTCGGCGGCGCCCAGGGACGGCGCCTCGGCGCCGCCGCACCCGCCGTACGACGGGCCCTGCGCGCCGGGGCCGGACTGCTCGCCTCCGAGCAACTCGGCGTCGCTGAATGGACGTTGACCGAAACCGTCCGATACCTGAAGGAGCGCAAGCAGTTCAACCGGCCCGTCGGCGGCTTCCAGGCGCTCAAGCACCGGCTCGCCCAGCTGTGGCTGGAGGTCGTCAGCCTCCGGGCGGCCGCGCGGGGCGCCGCCGACGCCCTGTCCACCGGCGAGGACGCCGACGTGGCGGTCGCCGTCGCCCAGGCATACGCGGCTCCGGTCGCCGTCCGGGCCGCCGAGGAGGCGCTGCAACTGCATGGCGGTTTCGGCATGACCTGGGAGCACCCGGTCCACCTGTACCTCAAGCGGGCCAAGGCCGACTCGATCGCCTACGGCACGGCGGGCGCCCACCGCGAGGCGCTGGCCGAACTGGTCGACCTCCAGGCCCCCTGACGTACACCTGGTGAAGCAGAGACGAAGCCCGTCCCACCTGGGGCGGGCTTCGCCGTGCGGGCCGGACCGGTGAAGTGAACAGAGGGGGCGGTCCGGCCAACTCGGTGCGCGAAAGGGACGGTTGGGGCGGGTTCCCCCGCATAATCCCTCCGGTCCCGCACGTTCCTCAAGGGAGGCAGTCCATGGTTCACATCACCCGCCGCAGTGCCCTCACCACCTTCGGTGCCGCACTGGCCGGAGCGGTCGCGCTGCCCGCCGCCCAGGCGTGGGCGGACGGCGGCGGCCGAGGCCCGTCCCCGCTGTGGCGCGCCCACGCCCACAACGACTACGCCCACCAGCGCCCCCTGTTCGACGCCCTCGACCACCGCTTCGGCAGTGTCGAGGCCGACATCTTCCTCGTCGGCGACCAGCTCCTCGTCGGCCACGACACCACCGAGCTGGACCCGTCCCGCACCCTGGAGTCCCTCTACCTCGAACCCCTCGTCGCCCGCGTCCGGGCCAACCAGGGCGCGGTGTACCGGGGTTGGCGCCGACCGCTCCAGCTCCTCGTCGACATCAAGACGGAAGGCGCGTCGACGTACCTCGAACTCGACCGCCATCTGCGGCGCTACGCCCGCCTGTTCACAACGTACGCGGACGGGCGCGTCCTCCCGGGACCGGTCACCGCCGTGATCTCCGGGGACCGGGCCGCCCGCGCGCCCATGGAGGCCCAGACGGTGCGGCGCGCCTTCTACGACGGCAGGCTCACCGACCTCGGCAGTCCTGCGCCGGCCTCCTTCGTCCCGCTCATCAGCGACAACTGGACGAACAACTTCACCTGGCTCGGCGACGGGCCGTTCCCGGACGCCGAACGGCAGAAGCTGCGCGGCATCGTCCAGCAGGCGCACGACCGCGGGCAGCAGGTCCGCCTGTGGGCCACCCCGGACACCGCGGGGCCGGCCCGGGACGCCCTGTGGGCCGAGCTGCTCGCCGCCGGCGTCGACTACGTCAACACGGACGACCTCGCGGGCCTGGAGGCCTTCCTGGACGCCCGTCCGTCGGCGTAGACGCCGGGCGGACCCGAGGGCGACATCACTCGATCAGGGGACACGTCAGTCGCTCGGACGGACCCTCCGCTACGCCACACTTACGGCCGAACGCCGCCGTACGGCGTGGCGGAGGAGGTACGCGATGGCCATTTCCATCTCTGTGGTGCTGCTGCTCCTGATCCTGGCCGTGGTCTTCATGCGCAACGGCGCGCTGAAGTTCTCCCACGCCCTGGTCTGCATGCTGCTGGGCTTCTACCTGGCCAGCACGAGCATGGCGCCCACCATCCACGACGGGCTCACCGCGACCGCGGACCTCGTGAGCGGCCTGCGGCCCTGAGCCCGGGGCGCCGGGGAGTCAGGGCGCCGAGAAGACCCCGATGCCGTTGGGCACGGGGCGCTCGGCGCCGCCCTGAGGATGGTTGCGTACGGTGACGGTGGTCGCTCCCGGCTCGCGGGCGACCAGCGTCGTCGACCCGCCCCCGTCCAGACTGAAGGCGTCCACCGAACCCAACGCCCGCATCTCGTCGGCGACTTCGGCGATAGTCAGTCCGCTGCGGTAGGCAGGGTCGCCGTCCACGGCGAACAGCAGCAGGCGCCGGCCGCCGTCCGCGATGCCGACGGCGGTGCGCACGGCGCCGGTGGCGCCGTCGAGGCCGGGCAGCGGCTGCCCGCCACGCAGCACCGGATAGCCCGCGAGGGCGAAGCGGTAAGGAATCCGGGAGGCGGACGCCACCAGCCGGTGCCGTACCACCACCTGCTCACCAGCGGACAGCTTCCGCAGCCACCGCGCCCCCGCCTCCCGCCCGACGAGCACGGTGGTGTCGGCGGCGATGGGCCCGCTGCCGGGCAGGTCCGAGGCCGAGACGACCCGTCCCCGGCGCACCGTCACCTCGTAGGTGTCCGAACTGCAGGGGTCCGCCCGCTCGCTGTCCGACCCGCATGTCGCGCGCACCCGTGAGACGCTGCCCCACTGCGCGGTGAACGCGCCGACGGAGTTCTCGGGCAGCGCGTACTGGTTGAGGCCGCCGAGCGGCAGCGCGCCCTCCGGTGTGCGGACGGAGCCGTCGAGCGCGAGCCGGTCCAGGCGGCCCCGGCGGTCGACGCCCACGCCGAACACGTCCTCCGTCGTCGTGCCGGGCGGCAGCGCGGGCCCGAACCGCTGACCCGCCGGGACCGCCGCCTTGAGCACATGCCCCTGCGCGATGGCCGGTCCGACGGTCGCGCCCGTCGCCTCGACGCCCGGGTGCTGGGTCTCGGTGATGTTGAAGAAGTCGCCGTTGACCCCCGCGACCGCGCCCGCCGAGTCGGCCAGCGCGGAGACGGGCGCGCGGGCGGCGACCGCCCCGGGGTGCAGCAGGTCCAGGCGCACACGCGGATCGCGCAGGTCGACGCGGAGCACATGGGCGTGTGTCGGGCCCTTGACCGCTTGGATGTCGAACTCCTCGTACACGACACCCGGCGCGATCTCGGTACCCGCCGCGACGGCGGCGGCGGGTGCCGCCCCCGCCAGGGCCGCACCGGCCAGCACACCGACCGCTGTGAGAACCGTCAGTACCGTCCGTACCGGTCTGCCTGCCGGGAACCGTCCATGACGACGCGTCACCGTACCCCCCCTGATGTCACCTCAACTGTCCCAGGACTCAGGGGAAGTGCACCAGACGACGCTCTCCGCCGCGGAGGCTAGCCGTCGACGACACGGGAACGGATGAGAAAACGCACCCCCTCGGGCGCCTCCAGTGAGAAGCCGCTGCCCCGTCCGGCCACGACGTCCACGATCAATCGTGTATGGCTCCAGACCTCGTACTGGCTGCGGGACATCCAGAACGCGACGGGCCTGTCCACGCCCTCGACCTCGAGTTCGGCCAGCAGCACGTCGGAGCCGCCGGTGCGGAACTCGCCGTCCGGGTAGCACATGGGCGCACTGCCGTCGCAGCAGCCGCCGGACTGGTGGAACATCAGCGGGCCGTGGGAGGCGTGCAGCCGCCGCACCAAGTCGGCGGCCTGCTCGGTGAGTTCGACGCGGGAGACTTCCTGATCCATGGTCACCGTCCTGGGTGGGGCGTCGGATAGGACCAGTCTGATGCCTAAGCGGTCACCTTGGCGATGAACGCGGCGACGTTGTCCACGGTCCGCCGGATCTTCTCGTCCAGGGTGAGCGACTCGTGGAGCCGGGCGCCGACGCCCGCGTCCCGCTTGCCCCGCACGTACAGCGAGCAGGCGAGGTCACTGCAGATGTAGGCGCCCACCGAGTTGCCCTGCTGCCCGGCCTTGCCCGCTTTCGGGGCGACCATCAGGCTGACGCCGCCGGTGTGGGTGGTCAGGCACATCGTGCACATGCTGCGCCGCGTCTGCGCGGCCCCGGGACTGGGGCAGCGCAGCGCGATCGCCTTGCGCTGTCCGTCCAGTTCGACGACCAGGTAGGCGCGGTCGGGGGCCTGTGGATCGCGCCAGCCGAGGTAGTCCAGGTCGCCCCAGGGGCGGTCGGCCAGATCACGCGGGACGTTCAGGCGCTTCGCCTCGCCCTTGGTGCAGTTCACGAAGGCGGTACGGATCTCTTGCTCGGTCAGCGGATTCATAGCGCCAAGCTAATTTGCCTAATGCCTTTAGGCAAATGCATAATTTCTTCAGGCGAAGGAAGGGGTGCGCATGGCGCGCGCGGGACTGAGCACCGAGCGACTGGTGCGGGCGGGAGCGGAGTTGGCCGACGAGGTCGGCTTCGACCAGGTGACCGTCTCGGCCCTGGCCAGACGGTTCGACGTGAAGGTCGCGAGCCTGTACTCGCACGTCAAGAACTCGCACGACCTCAAGACCGGGATCGCCCTGCTGGCCCTGGAGGAACTCGCCGACCGGGCCGCCGACGCCCTCGCCGGGCGGGCCGGCCGCGACGCCCTCGTGGCCTTCGCGAACGTCTACCGCGACTACGCCCGCGAACACCCCGGCCGCTACGCCGCGGCCCAGCTCCGCCTCGACCCCGAGACGGCGGCCGCCAGCGCCGGGGTCCGGCACGCGCAGATGATGCGGGCGATCCTGCGCGGCTACGACCTCACCGAGCCGGACCAGACGCACGCCGTCCGGCTGCTGGTCAGCGTCTTCCACGGTTACGTCAGCCTGGAACTGGCCGGCGGCTTCAGCCACAGCGCCCCCGGCTCGCAGGAGACCTGGACCTGGATCCTCGACCGCCTCGACGCCCAGCTGCGGAAGTTGCCGGAGGCCTGAACAGGCCGCGCGACATGGGGTCGAGGCCCCGCGCGGACCCCCGCGGCGCGCGCGTCCGCGTGAAAACTGCGATGGTGAAAGGCGGGGTAGCGCTGCGCATGACATGACGGACAGTGGTGGTGAGCGCCTTGGCCACGATCGACGAGGAGGGGCCGGAACCACCCGTCCCGCGCGCCGACCCGACCGGCGACCCCTTCCTGCGCACCCGGTTCGCCCTCCCGCTCCGGCCCGCCACGTTCCTGCGCCGCGAGCGCCTCGCCGCACACCTCGACGAGGCCCTGCGCACACCCCTGACCCTGGTCAACGGAGCCGCGGGCGCGGGCAAGACCCTGCTGGTCGCCGACTGGGCCGCGAGCGTCGGCCGGCCGGTCGCCTGGCTCACCACCGACGCCGCCGGCCAGCGCCGCGGGGTCTTCTGGGCGTACGTGCTCCAGGCCCTGCGCGTCTGCGACGCCCCGGTCTCCGGCGAGATCGGCTTCCCCGCCGACCCCGAACGGGTCGACCACGGGCTGCTGGCGCGGCTCGCCGCCGAGCTGAGCGGACGCGAGCGGCCCGCGCTCGTCGTCCTCGACGCGTACGACCACGTCACGGACCCGGAGATCGCGGAGCAGCTGGAGTTCGTCCTGCACCACGCCGGCCAGGGCCTGCGCCTGATCATCGTCACCCGCACCGAACCGCTCCTGCCGCTGCACCGCTACCGCGCCGCGGGCGACCTCACCGAGATCCGCGGCGCCGAGCTGGCCTTCACCCCGGACGAGGCGGCACAGCTCTTCGAGGCGCACGGACTGCGCCTTCCCGCGCCCGCCGTCAGCGCCCTGGTCGAGCGCACCGGGGGCTGGGCCGCGGGGCTGCGCCTGTGCGCCCTCGCGGCGCTGGGACAGCCCGACCCGGAGACGTATCTCAAGGAGTTCGAGGCCGGGCGCAGCGCGGTCGCCGACTACCTGCTGGCCGAGGTGCTCAAGCGCCGGCCCGTGGAGACCCAGGACCTCCTGCTGCGGGTCAGCGTCCTCGAACGTTTCCGCCCGGACCTGGCCGACCGCCTGACCGGCCGGACCGACGCCGAGCCCCTCCTGGCCGAACTGCACCGCGAGAACGCGTTCGTCGAGGACCTCGGACACTCGTGGTACCGCGTGCACCCCCTGTTCGGCGAGATCCTCCGCGCCCATCTGCGGGTGCGCGCCCCGGGTCTCGAACCGGAACTGCACGCCAGGGCCGCACGGTGGCTGCGGGCCTCGGGACACCTGCCGGAGACGCTCGCCCACGGCGCCGCCGCCGGCGACTGGGAGTTCACCGCCCGCGCCCTGGTCGACGACCTGGCGCTCGGCCGGTTCCTCACCGGCCTGCACTCCCACGACCTCGCCGAGCTGTTCGCGGGCATGGGGCCGGAACCCGTCAGCCCCGCGACGGACCTCGTACGGGCGGCCCGCGACCTGGCCCGCGGCGACCTCGACCGGGGAACCGGCTGGCTGCGCCGTGCCGCTGACGCCCTGGACCATCGTGGGCGAAGTGACGCCGGCCTTGGGCCCGATGCCGGGAGTACGGACCCGGACGGCGACGCGGCGTACGGCCTGGCGGCGGCCCAGGTCGGCCGGGCGCTGCTGGAGTCGTTCGCCGCCCGGCTGACCGGCGCCCCCGACCTGGCGGAGCGGGCGGCGGCGACGGCCGAGGAATGGCGGCGCGACGTCCGCGCCGACCTCGTCGGCAAGCACCCCGAAGTCGACGCGCTGCTGCTGACCCACCTGGGCGGGACCCGGCTGTGGGCCGGCCGCCTCGACCACGCGCGCGCCGCTCTGTCCACCGTGGCCGAGCGTCCCGACGGCGCGGCGACGGCCCTCCCCGCGGCGGCCGCCCTGTGTCATCTCGCGCTGATCGACTACGCGGAGGGCTGGATCGGCCGGGCGGAACGCCGTGCCCTGGAAGCCGCGAACGGTGCGGAACGGTTCGGACTGCCCGGGTGGCCGGGCTCCGGCATCGGGCGGCTGGTCCTGGCCGCCGTGGCCGTGGAGCGCGACGAGCTGGACCGGGCCGAGGCGCTGCTCGACGACGAGCGGGACGCGCGCGAGGACGCGGACGCGCGCGAGGACCAGGACCCGCTGACGGCGGCGACCCGGGCCCTGGTCACGGCCCGGCTGCTGCTGGCCCGCGGCCACCTGCGCGCCGCCGCGCAGGCAGCCCAACCCGCCGCCTCCGCCGACCCGTTGTCGCCCTGGGCCCAGGGGCAGGCCGCCTCGATCGCCGCCGCCGTACACCTGGCCGAGGGCCGGCCGGAGGCCGCGGCCGAGGTGCTGGGACAGGCGCCCGACCGTCAGCGTCAGCCCGCGTGCGTGCTCCAGGAGGCGCGGGTGCGGCTCGCCCAGCGCGACCCCGGCGCCGCGCTCGACCTGCTGGACACCCTGCGCGGCCCGCACTCGCAGGGCCGTACCGGCCCGGCGCTCACCGTCCGCGCCACGCTGGTACGGGCCGAGGCCGCGGCCCAGGCCGGCGACCTCGTCACCGCCCGCGGACTTCTCGCGCGAGCCCTGTCCCGCGCACGGCGCGACAGCCTGCGCCGCCCCTTCCACGAGGCCGGCCCATGGACCCGGCGACTGCTGGACAGCGCTCCCCCGTGGCAACCGGCCGCGAGCCGCCGTACGGCCCCCGTCCCGGTGGTACGCCCGACCGGTCCCGAGGACGCCGCCCCACCGCCGGCCCTGGTCGAGGAGCTGAGCCGGCGCGAGCGCGACGTCCTGGAACGGCTCGCCCGCGTGATGTCGACGGAGGAGATCGCCGCCGACCTCCACGTCTCCGTCAACACGGTCAAGACCCACCTCAAGAGCGTGTACCGCAAGCTGGCGGTGAACCGACGCGGCGAAGCGGTGCGCCGGGCGCGGGAGTCGGGGTTGCTGTGAAGACGCCGATGAAACGCTGGCGCGCGCTGCTCGTCCTGGGGACGGACCGTCACCATGCTCGCGACCTCCCTGTGCGGTGCCCCGCTGGCTCGGATCGCGGGTCCGCGACGGATGATCCGGCTGGGTCTCGCGACCCTGACGGCGGCCATCGTCTGGCTGCTGGCCACGATCAAACCGGCCATCGACGACGCCCAGTTCGCCTGGGCCATGGCCCAGCGCGGCGCCGGATCACCTGTGTCGGGTGAGGCCGCGTGCTGCGCCGCGACCGACCATCGAAGGCAGAAGGGCCTCGTCCGCCCGCCCCAGGCCGCATGAGGGAGCGGCTCATGCGCTATGAGATCCGCGTCGAAGGGCAGCTGTCGGAGACGCTGACCCATGCCTTCCCCGAGCTGGACCACGTGGTGATGTCCGATCAGACGCTCCTGTACGGCCCCGTCGTCGACGAGGCCCAGCTGTACGGCCTGCTCGCCCGCTGCCAGTCGCTGGGGCTGAGGGTGGTGGAGATGCGTCCGCTGCCGGAGTGAGGAGCGGCTCGTGGTTCCCGCAGCCCGCCGGATCACCCGCCGTGGGTGATCCGGCGGGGCGTCGTACGGCGGGAGTGTGGTGGGGCTGTGGTGGGGCTAGCGCGAGTCGTACGTCCCGCGACCTCCCCTTCCACCTTCCACGAAGCGCGTCGCTCGCGGACACGATCACCCGCCCCGGGTGAGGCGGCCCCGCCCTCGCCCTCGGCACGCTGAAGACGGCACATCACCTGCCGGGCGCACGCCTGGGACGGAGGAGAGAGATGAGCCCGCCTACGTACCTCGCGTACGACTATCCGCTGCTGAGCGCCTTCTGGACGATGCTGTGGTTCTTCCTGTGGGTGATGTGGTTCATCCTGCTCGTCCGGATCGTCTTCGACATCTTCCGGGACGACTCCCTCGGCGGCTGGGGCAAGGCGGGCTGGCTGCTGTTCGTGCTCCTCCTGCCGTTCCTGGGCGTCTTCGTCTATCTGATCGTCCGCGGTACGAGCATGGGTGAACGCGAGATCAAGCAGGCGCGGGCCCAGCAGTCGGCCGTGGACGCGTACGTCCGCGAGACCGCGGGCGCCGGCGGCCGGCCCAGCAGCGCCGACGAACTCACCAAGCTCTCCGAGATGCGCTCCCGGGGCGACATCACGGACGACGAGTTCCGGCGGGCGAAGGAACTGGTGCTGTCCTCCGGTTCCACCGGTTCCACCGGTTTCTCCGGCGGATCCGATTCCACCGGCGCGTCCGGCCCTTCGGGCCGATGAGCGGGCCGGCCCGACCGTAACTCCTCCCTCTCATCCACCTCCGGCTCTCGAAGGAGGCCGGGCGAGACGAAACGAGGCAGCAGGATGACCGCGACACCTACCCCCCAGCGGGACAGCACGGCGAAGTACGCGTGGGCCGAGGGCCTGGTCACCTTCGGGGCGGTCATGCTCCTGGTCGCCGGACTCCTGTCCATCTTCCGGGGCATCATGGGGATCGCGAACGACGACGTCTTCTACGTCACCCGCGACTACGTCTTCCACTTCGACCTCACCGGATGGGGCTGGATCCATCTGATCCTCGGCGCGATCGCCGTGATCATCAGCGTCGGGCTGTTCCAGGGGGCCGCCTGGGCTCGCGTCCTCGGCGTGGTCGTCGCCGTGCTGATCATCATCACCCACTTCATGGCGCTGCCGTACTCGCCGGTGTGGTCGTTCGTGGTGATCGCGGTCTCCGTGCTCATCATCTGGGCCCTGTGCTTGGGACGACCTGAGGAGACGTCGACCAGGTGAGCGCCGGGTGTCGCGGACGACACCGGCGAACGGGCATGCCCCGTACGGGGAGGCGATACGGCGCCAGGATCCGCGCCCGTGGATCCTGGCGCCTACGTCTGTGCCGGAAGACCCCGCGCCGCCCCGCCCCTCCTCCGATCAGCGATGATGCCTCTGGCATCTCAACGATCGGAGAGGTACGTCCGCTGTGATCTCACGTCTTCCCGAAGGCCTGACCACACCCGCGCTGGTGGTCGACGTCGATGTGCTGGAGGGCAACATCGCGCGCATGGCGGAGGCGGGCCGCGGTGGGGGATTCGCCCTGCGCCCGCACGCCAAGACCCACAAGTGCCCGCCGATAGCCGAACGCCAGCGCGCGGCGGGCGCGGTCGGCCTCACGGTCGCGACGATCGGTGAGGCGGAGGTGTTCGCGGGCCAGGGCTTCACGGACCTCTTCATCGCCTACCCCCTGTGGGCGGACGGCGACAAGGCCCGGCGGCTGCGACGGCTCGCGGAGACGGTGTCGCTGCGCCTGACCGCGGACTCGGCGGACGGCGCACGGCAGTTGGGGGCGGCCGTACGCGGCGCCGACCGGCCGGTCGAGTTGCTGGTGGAGATCGACAGCGGCCACCACCGCACGGGCGTCGCCCCGGTCGACGCGGCCGCGGTCGGCAAGGCGGCGGCCGACGCCGGACTGGACGTCCGCGGTGTCTTCACCTTCCCCGGCCACGGCTACGGGTACGGTCCCCAGGCCCGCGCGCAGGCCGCCCGCGACGAGGAACGGGCCCTCACCGAGGCCGCCGAGGCCCTGCGCGCCGCGGGCCTCGCGGCGGACGTGATCAGCGGCGGCTCGACCCCCACGGCCGCCCTCGCGGACCAGGGCGCGGTGAACGAACTCCGGCCTGGCGTCTACGTCTTCAACGACGCCACCCAGATCGCCCTCGGCTCCTGCACCCCGGACGACCTCGCCCTCGTCGCGGCGGCCACGGTCGTCAGCACCCCGGCCCCCGACCGCTTCGTACTGGACACGGGCAGCAAGGTCCTCGGCACCGACGTCACCCCGTGGGTCACCGGCCACGGCTATCTCCCGGACTTCCCCGACGCCTCGATCACCGCCCTCTCGGAACACCACGCCACGGTCGTCCTCCCGGAGGGCACCAAGACCCCACCCCTCGGCTCCCGAATCGCCGTCGCCCCCAATCACGTCTGCTCAGCGGTCAACCTCGTGGACGAACTGGTGATCACGCGGCAGGGGGAGATCGTGGACCGGTGGGCGGTGGCGGCCAGGGGAGCGAACGCCTGACATCTGCCATGGGCACGCCCGTCGCAGCCTCGTTCTCGTCTCCGCAGGCACCCCTTGGACCACACCACCAGGAGGAACCAGTGTCATACCCGCAACTGCTCACCCCCGAGGAGAAGCTCGCCGACGCGAAGAAGCAGCTGAGCCTCCCGCGTATCGTCGTGATCTGCGGCTCCACCCGCTTCATGACCGAGATGAACGAGGCCGATCTGCGGGAGACCAAAGCCGGAAAGATTGTCGTCAAACCGGGCTGTGACATGAAGTCGCCGCACGAACTTTGGTCCGATCCTGTCGAGGCCGAGGCGCTGAAGGTTCGACTCGACGATCTGCACCGGGCGAAGATCCGGCTCGCTGATGAGGTGCTCGTAGTCGGCGACTACATCGGAGACAGCACCCGAGCCGAAATCGCCTACGCCCGGTCGCTGGGCAAGCCCGTGCGGTTCACGCACCCCGAAGTCGACCCTGACGCCTGACCGCCCGCTGCCACCTCGACAACCAGGGTCGGCAGCCCGCCGCCTGACTGTCTTGCGGTGGCTTCGGCCGCCGCCCACCCCACACCCCCTGCAGGCATCCCTTGGAATTGATCATCTAGTTGTTCGGGATGTTCCCGGGCGGCGGCGTGGCCTGCCCCATGGTGAACGTGATGCTGGAGAAGCTCTTTGCCTGGAGAACCGGCCCGTACTGCGTCCCGCCGCTGATCTCGTTGTGCACGGCACCGTCCCCGTCCATGGCGTCGCGTGCGTCCCTGCCACCACTGCTCCAGAAGCCCTCTGAACTCGGTGTCGAGAGCGGCTCGTACACCCAGGGCGGTCGCCAGGGCCTGCGCGTGAGCGGCGCTGCCGGGGTCGGTCGCCAGCAGGGCGATCTCGGCCTCGCCCGAACTCACGCCGGCGAGCTCGGCTGACTGTCCCCGCTCGCCGCGCCGGAAGGGGCGTCGTACGAGCGTCGCGAGCGCCTGCCACGCGCTGCGCCCGGCTTCGCCGCCGAGGCTTCCGGCCAGTGCGGTGAGGGCCGCGGCAGTGATGGGTTCCATGAAACGCTCCTAGGGTTGACGTGTGACAGCCATACCCCACCAAAGCCACGGAACTACCTGGCGCGCTGTCATATCCGCTGTCACGTCATAGTGTTGACGTCATGGTCGAGGAGACGCGCAACAGCCTGGACGGGCGGGCGGAAGCGGTGGTCCAAGCCGGACGCATCGGAGAACTGCACCAGCACTGGAACGGCACTACCCCCACCACCGTTCAACCCGTCCCCTTCCAACTGCCTCCGGCCCTGACACGGTTCGAGAACCGCCATGCGGAGCAGGAGCGCATCACCAGGGCGGTCGAGAGTCACGCGGATCACGAAGGGCCGCTGGTCGTCGCGTTGAGCGGAGTCGGCGGAATCGGCAAGACGGCGCTCGGTTTTCACATGGCCCGCCGGCTCAGCGACCGCTATCCGGACGGGGTGCTGTACGTGGACCTCGACGACCTGCGCCGGGACGGCGGAGTGGAAGTCACCGATGCGATGGGCGAGTTGCTGACCGGCCTCGGCGTCGCCCCGGAGTGGCTGGAGCGATCCTCGGCAGCTCGCTCGAAGCAGTACTGGACCAGGACCCGGAACAAGCGACTCATCGTAGTCGTCGACAACGCCCGGTACGGCAGTGAGGCGCTCCCGCTGCTCCCCGCCTCCGCCGGCAGTCTGGCCATCGTCACAAGTCAGGGGCGTCTGTACGACCTTGAGGGTACGGCCGCCGTCGAGGTGGCCGTGAACCCGTTGTCGGCGGAAGACGCCCTACGGCTGCTGACGAACATCGTGGACGATCCGCGCTTCGTGGCCGAGCCGGAGGCCGTGGCTGAACTCACACGTGGCTGCGGTGGACTTCCCGCCGCGCTTCAGGTGGCCGGGCACTGGGTCCGCAGGTACCGCCGGCGGAGCCTGTCGCGGCTCGTCTCCGAGCTGACGGCGGAACTCCACCAGAAGGGCATTCCCATGGTCGAGGCGGTCTGGGACGCCGCGTACGCGGGACTCGGCCCGCAGGCCGCGCGCCTGTATCGCCTGCTGCCCCAGCATCCCGCTCCCGTCGTCACGGCTCCGGTGACGGCCGCGCTGCTGGGAGACGGGCCGGAGGAAGCTGCCGACGCACTGGAGGAACTGGAATCGGCGGGTCTCCTGGAGAGCCGCCCCGAGGGCTACCGGATGCACGGCCTGCTCCGCGGCCACGCCGAGCGCCGTGCCGGGCAGGACGACCGGGACGGGACGGAGCGCGCGGCTGCCCGCTGCGCGCTGATCGGCTGGTACCGACGCCAGGCCGCGCGCGCCGACCTACTGGCGGCCGGCCCCCGGATGACCTTCGCCGAACCACCCGCACCGACCGGTCAGGAAGCCGACGACATCACGTTCGCCGGCAAGGGCGACGCTCTGAAGTGGCTCCAGTCGGAGCGCCTCGCACTGTACGGCTGTGTCCGGCTCGCCTTTGAGGACGGGCTCTACGACGATGCCTGGGCGCTGTGCGAACCGCTGTGGACGCACTTCCTCGACCACCGGCACTACGCGGACATCACGGACACCTTCCGTATGGGCGTGGCGGCGGCCGACCGGACCGAGTACCTCCCGGCCATGATCCGCATGCGCTGCCAACTGGCGAGGCCGCTGTGGGAGCAGGAGCGCTACGACGAGGCCGAGGAGCAGATGCGCCACGCGCTCCATGCGTCCGAGTCCCTCGGAACCTCCACCGTCGAGCGCAAGTTGCGAGCGTCCACGGTGGAGTTCAGGGGGCTGGTGAAGTCGGCGCGGGGCGACTGGGCGGGTGCCGCCATCGACTTCGAGGCCTCGCGAGCGGTCCACGCCGAGATCGGCAACGCCTACGGTGTGCTGCTGCAGACCTACCTGCTGGGCCGTACCGCCCTGAAGCAGGGAAACGCCGAGCGCGCCCTCCAACTGCTGGGCGAGGCATATGACATGGCCGTGGAGCAGCGTCGGGAACGGATGACGGCGCGGTCGGGGTTCGAGCTGGGCCGTGCGCTGCGGCACGTCGGCCGCAAGGCTGAAGCGGAGGAGCTTGTGCGCGCCGCTTTGCTCAGTGCTCGTGAGCGAGGCGCCGGCATCGACGAGGCGCGGATCCTGGAGGAACTGGCGTTCCTCGTCGCCGAGCGGGGCGGCATCGAGGAGGCGGAGCAGTGCCGCTCAGCGGCAAGGGAGTTGGCGCGACAAGTCGGCCTGGCGGACGACGGTCAGAGCTCGTAGTCGAGGTCGGTCGCGTCTGCCTCGTCGAGGTGGACGCGGACCGTCAGCGTCCCGACGTCGCACACCAGCGATGTGGGCGTCGTCTGTCGCGCGGTGCTGCCGAGCCAGGCATGGACTGCCGAGACCACGGCGGCCGGGTCCGGACGCAGGATCTGTCCGCCGGTGCGACACGGCTCGATGTGGACTCGGTAGGCGCGGCCGGTGGTGCGATGCCGGATCACGCAGTGCGTCCGGCTGAGGATCGCGGCGGCGGTACGGCAGCCAGGGGCGTCTTCGAGAACGCGGCTCAGCCAGCCACCCGCGGTCCACGTGCGGCTGTTGGGAACCGCGGGGGCGGCCGACGCCTGACGCCACAGCACGGCGGCGCTCTCCACGTGGCGCTGTCCGGCGCCCGGGTACTCGGCCGCCAGGTGATGTACGGCCTCGGAGGTGTGGGGGGCTAGGCGTACTGTGCTGATCCGGTTTTCCGACACCTCCGCCCGTACGGCCCAGGCGAAGGGACGGTGGGCCGGGGTGGTGGGTGTGCGCAAGGTGGCCGGGGCTACCGGGGCGGCGGCGCGTGGCGGCAGTTCGAGCAGTCGGTACAACTCCCGCCGCAGTTGGCCGAGAGCCTCTCCCTGACACGCGAAGGCGGACCGTGCGAGGTCGGCCGTGTCCACCGACGTGGCGGTGGCGAGGGTGTCCTCCAGGTCGCTGGGAGTGGCGAGTTGAGGGACGTGCTGCAGGAGCTGGGCCATGGTACTGCCGGGTATCAGCTCCTCTCCTCCGGCGTAGGCGCCGATGACAGGACGGCCCAGGGCAGCGGCGTACAGGGCACTCGACCCGTGGTCGGTGACGACGGCGTCCGCCGCGACCAGCACGGCGGCCCACTCCTCGTGCGGGTCGGGAAGCAGGAGACCGGCGGCCAGGGCGGGGGAGAGCTGCCGGGAGAGATCGAAGGAGCCGATCCGGCTGTACTCGTTCGGATGCAGGATCAGGGCGAACTGGTATGCGTCGCAGGGCAGTTGCGCCACGAGTTCGGCTGCCAGCCCCGGGCGTCGGGCGAGGAGGGACTCGGGCCCCCAGGTGGAGGTGAGGACCACCAGTCGGCGGCCGCCTGTCCCCAAGGCGTCCCGATACAGCTCACGGTGGCGGGCTGAGGCGAGCAGTCGGTCCAAGGTGGGGTCGCCGATCACGGTTGCCCGCGCGGCGGCCGGGGTGCAGGTCCGGTCGAGGATGGCGAGTTGGTCATCGTGGGCCAGGGCGTACAGATCGGCCCAGGGGGCGCCGTCCTTGAGCAGGTAATGGGGGTCCAAGCCGGATGGAAGGTGTGGCGTACCTTCTCCGTGGATCGCCTTGTTGAAGCCGGCGCCGTGGGGCAGCAGGGCGCGGGGGCCTGAGAGGGCCTGAAAGGAACCCTTGGGGCTTGCGGTCAGGATGAGGTCGTGCTTGCTGTCACAGGCCGTGTCCCAGGGGACGGTTCGGGCGCCGGAGCGTTCCAGGGCCGCCAGTGCGTCCACGTCGAAGTCTGATCCGGGGACGAGGGTGAAGCGGATACTGACACGCTCGTCGCCCTCGAAGACGGGCAACACATCAAGAAGCCGATGCAGTGCTCCGGCCGATCGAACGGCCACGAGCACGACCCGCTGCCCGCTGCCCGCTGCCCGCTGCCCGCTGCCCGCTGCCCGCTGCCCGCTGCCCGCTGCCCGGCGAAAGGATCATTCTAGCAGGAAATCGTTTCTATTGGTGTTGCTCTGGTCGATACGCGTGAAGTGAATTCGCGCCTTGGGTGGTCCCGTCGCGATCCTATCCGGGGCGCTTCAGTCGAGGCCCTGGGCATGCACGACCGCTCCGGAAATCGTGGTCAACGCCGCGCCCGCTCCGGACACCGATGCGGTGAACTCACAGCCCCGCGCCGGTCAGTTGAGTGACGCGGTACTTGCCAAGGCCTAGGAGCAGGCCGTCCCCGTCCCCCGCTACATCCCGGTCGATCAGCTGGGAACGTGCGACGACTGCGGCTTCGCCCCGTTCGCGGACGACTCCTCCCCCTCGCGCCAGGCCGCCTTCGCCAACCGCCTGGGTCCCGCTCCTGCCGCACCCCTCTCCCAGCCCAAAGTCCCCACCTACGAGTGCAGTTGCGCGAACTCGTCCGCAAGCAGGCCCATGACGACGAGATCGTGGTGCTCGCCGGCGAAGAACACGCGATCGCGCAACCGCCCCTCCTCAGCGAAGCCCAGCCGCCGGTGAAGGGCCAGTGATCCGTCGTTGGAGGCGAATATCCGCGCCTCGCACCGGTGATAGCGCCGCTCCGCGAACATGAACCGCAAAAGCATGACCACCGCCTCGGCCGCGTAGCCCTTGCGGCGATGCGCGGCGCCCAGCGTGACGCCGTACTCGAACCAGCCCGCGTGCGGATCCGCGTGATGCGAGCCGACGGCACCGACCACGGCGCCCGTGTCCATCTCCTCGATCGCCAGCACGAAGCAGTCGTCGTCGGGCTTGGCGGCGGCCTGTTCCCTCGTCCAGGACCGGAAGCCCTCGGCGGAACGAGGAGGGTGCAACAGGTCTCCCAACCGCTCCTCGTCCACGGCGAACTGCATGAACGCGGCCCAGTCGTCGGGCTCGATGCCGCGCAGGCGTACGCGCTTGCCGGTCCAGAACGATGTCATCCCTTATTCGATCACACCACAGCGCGCTCACTCAGGCCTCGGTCTTGAGGGTGGCGTCATCGACTGGTGCCGCACCGTTCCTAATCAGTGAGCAGGAGTGAGTCTTGTGCCCATACCTGGTCACTGCGGACATCCCGAACGGTTTTGGGTGTCCTGGTCGCCCGCGTACTCGCCGCGTTCGGTGGCACGGATCGTGTCCGTGGTCCGGGGACGCGGGGGCGGGTTCCCTCGCGCCCAAGAATGTCCGGTCGGGCCTGGACGGTCCGATGCCCGCGACGATCGCTCTGGTCGTCGCGGGGCGGTGCCGTCCGTCGCCGGATCGGGTGCCCTTGGGCGCGTCGCCCGATCGCGATGCTCGCCGCATCGTGACGGGTGGTCTTGCGAGTCTTGCTGGTGAGGGGCTTCTGTCAGTGCTGGGCACCCCAGCGGGAGGTGTAGGCCGGGTCGACGGCGATGATTGCGATGCCGGTCTGGTCGGCCATCGAGGTCAGCCGGGCACGAAGCCTGCCCGTGGGCATGCCGGAGATCAACTGGCGGAAGCGGCGCTTGCGCCCGTGCTTCTCTCGTGTCTTCTCCGCCGCGAAGTCCAGATCCTCGACCGCGACAGCGGCAACGCCGCAGGTCTTGGCCCAGTTCAGCAGCCGCGCCAGCGCATGCCGCACTTGTGCGTCACGATGATCGCTCGATCCGCTGAGGTCGTAGGAGAAGCGGCGTGGGTTGCCGACGGGGTTGCCGTGGACATCGAGCCGCCAGGCGGCCAAGTGGTCGGCATTCATGTCGACGCCGATCACACCGTCGGCGAGCGCGGCCTCGACGGGGATGGTCCTGGTGGGCGGGATCGTCCACGCTGCGGTCAGGTACCAGCGCCCGCGCTCCGCGTCGTAGTGGATGCGGTAGGCAACGGACCGGTTCGCTTCCACGCGGTCGACCCACTGGGTGCCTCGGTGCGGGAAGCGCACCGTCACGGCGAGGACGTACCGGCCGTGCTTGGCGTTCGCCAACCCGGCCAGCGGCGCGGGCAGCTTGACCGACACCTCACCCTCGGGCGTGACGCGGATCGTCTCGTTGCCGTACCGCTTACCGGACTCGCCGTCTACCTGGAGGAACCAGCGCGATGCCTGCCACCGCTGTCGCCACTGCGGCTCGGTGAGTTGTGCGTGTTCGAGGTTGTGGCGGGTGTTCAGCAGACGCTTACCGCCCCGTGCCACGTGGACGATTCCGTGTCCACGGTCGGCGCGGACCTGTTCGAGCCGGTCTTCGAGGACATGCAGGCGGCGCGTCTTGTGGAACCATTCGCGGGCGCAGCGGTAGCCGCCCGGAGCGCGCTTGCTGCCTTTCTCGCCGACCGGGAGCGACAGGCGGTGCCGGATCGTCTTCACGCCGGCTTCGAGAGAGAGAAGGTGCGCTGTCTGCCCGCGCCGGGCCAGTGCCCATTGGTCGTGCGTGGCCTTGGTGATACTGCCCGCCCACCGCGACGACGAGCCGGCAGTGAGTTCCCGCTTACGGGCCGCCCACGACTCGGTGGAGTGCTCCAGAGCGTCAGCGCAGCGGGCCTTGAGGTCCTTCGACGCGAGCGACCCAAGGTGCGCGCCCACCGTCCGCAACACCTTCTCGTCCCCGGGCGTGAGGTTCTTGAGACGGGTATGTACTGCCACACCGGACGGCCCAAGAGCGACAAGCGGCGCCTCGACCGGACGTAGGCGGTCAGCCATGCTCGGCAGCCTCCAACGCCTTGCGGGCCCGGTTCTTCGCCGACTGGCGACCGTACAGGCGAGCGCGCAGAACGACGTCAGCACCTCCACCATGTCCCGCACCAAGTCGTCCTCGACTTCACCGCCGTCGAGCACGACGAGGCGGCGGCCCGAGGCGGACAACGCGGCTTCGACGAGTTCGACGTTCATCCGCCCAAGCCTGTCCTTGTGCTCGACCACCACGGCCGTCACCTTCGGGTCGGCCAACAGCCGACGCGCCTTCGAGCGGGCCCCGTTCATGCCCGACGCGATCTCGGACTCGACCCGGACGACCACGCCGCCCGCCCTGGCCGCCCACGTGGACAACCGGGCCAACTGCCGCTCCGGATCGCCCTTCTGGTCATGCGAGGAGACGCGGGCATACAGACCCAGGCCGCCCACCGCTCCCGGAGCGGTGCTGGTCTCGATGTTCACCAGGATCGTGCGCGGCCCGACTCGCTGAGCCGGCACCGGCAACGTCCCCTCACGAAACCAGCGATACGCGGTCTGCGGATGCACGCCCTGCGTCTTCGCCCATTCCGTCAGATTCACACTCTGACAACGACACTCACCCATACATGGTTACGCTCACTTACCCGATCTCGAGGGCCAACAGGTGAAGGCCCCTTCGGCGGCCGGGGGGTTCGCTCGCCGTGACGCCGCGAGGTGAGGGTCGCCCACTGTGGCTCGCGCCCGCCCGTGCGCGGACCGGCGGCACGCGGATCCCGCGCAGGCGGAACCCGCGGTACCGCAGAGGAAGGCCGCGAGCGTCTCAGACGGTGCCGCTCTCCCACCACCAGGACCCGGAGCCGTACGACGGGTACTGGACCCGGCTGTCGACGTGTTGCCATGAGTGTGTGTACGCCTCGAGGCCCGAGAAGCCGCAGGTCTCGGCGATCCGGTAGACCTGGAGCGTGGTGTACCCGGACACCACGACGTCCGCGGCGACGCCGTAGCAGTGCATGCTGTTCGACGCGCCGCCCACCGAGGAGTTGTAAGCGGTGCTGCGGAAGCCGGAGTTGATGGTGACCGCGCTGTTGCCCGCCTTCTTGCGCAGCGCCTCCAGCTTGTACATGAGGCGGCGCACGTTCTCCTTGACCTCAGCCGACCCCACCTTGCCGCCGCTGAACCCGGAGCCGTCGTGCGAGGTGAACTCGCTCCACTCGAAGTGAGCGGTCGAACCGTCGCCGCTCTCCAGGCTGTTGAGCGTGCTCTGGGTCTGCGGGCCGACGACTCCGTCCGCGGACAGGCCGTACGCCGACTGGAACCGCTTGACCGCGGCCGCCGTCGCCGGGCCGAAGTCGCCGTCCCACGCGACGTAGGTCTGCTGCGCGGAGGACGCGGCCCAGCCGCCGACGCGGATCTGGAGTTCCTTCACGTCGGCGCCGGTCATCCCCTGCTGAAGGGTGCGGCTCCAGCCGTACGCCTACGCGCTGCCCGCCGTCCCGATCGTGACGGCCGAGACGCCGAGGGCCGCCGTGAGGCCGGCCGCGGTGCGCAATACGGCGCGCCGGTTCACGCCACGATCCGACTGCGCGTCCGGGTGCGGTGTTCTGTCCATGGAATGCCCTCTTCCCTGCGGTCGAGTTCCGAGTTCCCAGTGGCTGAGTTGCGCATGACAATTCGACAGGCTACGCGCATAGAGGTGAGCGGGCTACTGGCCGGACGCCGCTTTCGCGTGATGGCAGGGCGGCCGGCCTTACGGTCACCCTGTTGCGCTCATGTCAATCCCGCTATGGTATACGCGCGTTGAGCCATCACCCACGAGGAGTCGATGCGCCATGCCCTATCTCAGAAGTGCCCTCGCCACCTGCGCGGCCGCGGTCGCCACCGTCGCGCTGCTCCAGGCTCCGGCCCGCGCCACCGTCGTCCCGGAGCACGCGATCATCGTCTGCCAGAGCGCCAGCTTCTACGCCAACTACGACAGCTCCTCCGGCCCCACCGGCTTCGTCCGCACCCTGTACTACGGGGACAAGGTCGGCCACACCCGCGGCGTCCACCCGGTCTACAACGGGTGGGCCGCCACCTTCGACTTCGGCCCCAACGACTGGGGTTACGTGCGCTACGAATGCATTGGCGGCTACGGCTCCTGGTGAGCCGGACTCGGGGAGGCAACGTCATGTCCGTACTCCGCACCATCCGTCTCGCGGCAGTGGCGGCCTCGGTCTGCGCCGCCGTGCTGCTCGGCTCCGGCCCGGCCCAGGCCGCCAACGGCACCATCGGCGAACGTGAGACCGTCTGCGCCCAGGACCTCTTCGTCCGGACCGACCCGGGAGGCGCCTGGATGGGCACCCTCTACCAGGGCCAGACCTTCCTGGTGGAGAGCAAGCAGTCCGGCTGGGTGTACGGCTTCGCCTACGGCAACATCAACCGTCACGGCTGGGTCCAGGACGGCTGGTTCTGCTGACGCCGTCCTGCTCCCGCTCCATGGGCGCGCCGGGGCAGGCCACCTGACAGGCCGCCGCCCCCGGCGCGTCCGCGCGCGATCATCGTCGGCGCGCCCAGGGCCTCAATACAGCAAGGTCCTGTGGACACCGCCGGCGCCCCAGCCCCACGATGGGACGCATGCTGAGCACCCTCCTCGTCTTCCTCGGCGCCTGCACGCTGATAGCCGCCTCGCCCGGACCGAGCACGATGCTGATCATCAAGCAGTCCCTGCGCAGCAGGCGCGCCGGGTTCCTGACGGTGCTGGGCAACGAGACCGGCATCTTCATCTGGGGCGTCGTCGCCGCACTCGGGCTGACCGCACTGCTCGTGGCGTCCCGGCTGGCGTACGACATCATGCGGATCGCCGGTGCCTTGACCCTGATCGCCTTCGGCGTCAAGGCGCTGCTGGACGCCCGCCGGGGGCCGGGCGAGGAGAGCCCGGAGGAGTCGGCGACTCCGCGCTCGGGCTGGGCTTCGTACCGCTCGGGCCTGCTGCTGAACCTGGCCAACCCCAAGGCCGCCGTCTTCGCGATGTCCTTCCTCCCGCAGTTCGTGCCCGCGAGGGCGCCCCATCTGCCCACCATGATCGGCCTGGCGGCGATCTGGGCCGTCTACGAGATCGGCTACTACGGCCTGTACGTCTGGTTCGTCGGCCGGCTGAAGAAGGTCATCTCCCGGGCCGCGGTGCGCAAGCGCCTGGAGCAGATCTCCGGCGGCGTGCTCCTCGCGCTCGGGATCCGGATGGCCTTCGAGAGCTGACGACGAGCAGACGACGAGCTGACGACGGTCCCGCGGCCTTCAGTCGCCGGGTGTCCCGCCGGCGCGGTCCTTCCTCGTGCGGGGCAGAGCGAGCATGGCGGTGAACCACCGCGCGGCCCGCTCCGCGAGGAACTCCGGTGAGCCCGAGAGCTGGATAGCGGTCTGCGGGGTGCGTTCCAGCGTGTACAACTGGTCGTGGAACTCGCCGCCGACGAGCTGCGAGCCCGTGAAGAACGCGCCGACGGTCAGGATGTGCCTCTCGGGCTCCGTGCTGGGGTCCCACATGTCCAGGGTGACCATCAACTCGGTGCGGTTCTCGAAGACGGCGAAGGACGCGTAGGTGTCCTCGGCGTCGCAGGTCCACCTCCCGTCCTGCGCGCGCTCACGGAGGACGGCGAGGAACCGCTCGCCCTCCTCCGTGAGGTCCAGCTCGGGGTCGGCCTCGAACCAGATGCTGCTCTCGTTCATGGGCGGCGGCTCACCAGTTCCTGCTGGAGATCCTCGTGCAGGTGGACGATGTGCCACCGGCCGTGGGATCGGCGGAGGACCGCGGTGTTGCGGATCATCAGGGACGGGGGAGCGGGATAGTCGACCCGCAGCCAGTAGCGCGCCAGGGCCAGGTCGCCGAACACGTCGATGATCTCGCCGTGCGCTTCGAGACCGGTCTCCCGGGCGCCCGCGTCGGTCGGGCGCCGCTCGCGTACGTCGTCCAGCGCGGCCTTTCCGCAGACGAGGTCCGCAGTCGCGGAGTCGAAGACGGTCGCGTCGGGGTCCAGGGAGGAGTCGATGCCGGGGCGGTCGCCCGCCATGAACGCCCGGTACATGCCGGTGATCACGCCCCACACGGCGTCGAGGTCGGCGGACGTCCCGCCGGGACGGGCGCCGCCGGGCGGGTGCGCGGTCCGTTCGTCACGGGGTTTCGTCATGGCAGCACGGTCAGGTCGCGCGGGGTGAGGTTGAGCCGCTCACCGCCGTCCTCGGTACAGATCACGATGTCCTCGATCCGGGCCCCGAACCGGCCGGGGAGGTAGATGCCCGGTTCGATCGAGAACGCCATCCCGGGTTCCAGCACCAGCTCGGAGCCGGTCACGATGTACGGCTCCTCGTGGCTCTCCACGCCGATGCCGTGGCCGGTGCGGTGGATGAAGTACGGGCCGAAGCCCGCCTCGTCGATGAAGTCCCGCCCGATCGCGTCGAGTTCGCCCGAGGTGATCCCCGGGCGCACGGCGTCGGTCTGCCGGCGCTGGGCGGCCAGCAGTACCTCGTGCAGGCGCAGATAGTCCGCCGGCGCCTCGCCGAGCACGTAGTTGCGCGTGGAGTCGGAGCAGTAGCCGTCCTCGGTGGTGCCGCCGATGTCGACCACCACGGTGTCGCCGGGCCGCATCACCCGGTCGGACAGGTCGTGGTGCGGACTGGCGCTGTTGGGGCCGGAGCCGACCACGACGAAGTCGGTCCGCACATGGCCCTCGGCGACGATCGCGTCGGCGATGTCCCGGCCCGCCTCGCGCTCGGTGCGCCCCGGCCGCAGCCACTCGCCCATCCGCGCGTGCACCCGGTCGATGGCGGCCCCGGCCCGGCGCAACGCCCCCACCTCGGCCGCGCTCTTGCGCCTGCGCAGCGCGCTCAGCACCGTCCCGGCGAGCGCCTGGCGGGTGCCGGGCAGCGCGGCGCGGAAGGCCATGGTCTTCTCCGCCCACATGTGGTTGTCCACGCCGACACAGGCCGGCCGCGCGGGCAGCCGGGCGGCGACGAGGGCGTACGGGTCCTCGGTCTCGGTCCAGCCCGTGATGCCGATGCCGAGGCCCCCGGCCGGTGAGGCCAGCGCGGCCGGACGCTCCAACTCCGGTACGACGAGGAAGGCTTCGCCCTCGGCGGGCAGTACGAGACAGGTGAGGCGCTCCAGGGGCAGCGCGTCGTAGCCCGTGAGGTAGCGCAGGTCGGCGCCGGGGCTGATCAGCAGCGCATCGAGCCCCGCGGCCGCGGTGGCCTGCCGGGCGCGTTCCAGTCTCTCGGCAGGATGGACAGCGGTGGTGGTCACGGTGGGGTTTCTCCGTTGCTCGGGGATGACAAGGCGTGGGGTCCAGGCCAAGGCGTGGCCGCTCGGCCACCGGTTCAGGCCGCGTAGAGGCGGCACGCCACGCCGCCCGCGACCAGCTGCGGGTCCTCACGGTCGCAGCCGTCGAACGCGGACGGGCAGCGCGGATGGAAGCGGCAGCCGCTCGGTGGTGCGGCGGGATCGGGTACGTCGCCCGGGAGTTCGGCCGGCAGCAGCCCGGCGCCGTCGGGCCGGGGCACGGCGGCGAGCAGCGCCCGGGTGTAGGGGTGACGGGGGTCGTTCCAGACCTCGTCGGTGGGCCCGGTCTCCACGATCCGGCCGAGGTACATCACGGCGATCCGGTCGGCGATCAGCCGTACGACGGACAGGTCGTGGCTGATGAACAGCAGCCCCGCGCCGGACTCCACGGCCAGGGACCGCATCAGCGTGGCGACCTTGGACTGGGCCGAGGCGTCCAGGGCGGAGATCGGCTCGTCGCCGACCAACAGGCGCGGCCGGGCCGCCAACGCGCGGGCGACGGCGATGCGTTGGCGCTGGCCGCCGGAGAACTCGTGCGGATACCGCTCGGCGGCCGACTCAGGCAGCCCGACACGGGTCAGGTACTCCCGCGGCGACTCGCCGCCCCCGCCGCTCTCACCGCGCTCGACGGCCGTACGGATGCCGTCGGCGATCTGCGCGCCCACCCGGCGGCGCGGGTTGAGCGATCCGTACGGGTCCTGGAAGACCATCTGGATGCGGGTGAGCGCGAGGTCGCGGCGGCGTACACCGAGCGGGCGCACGGGAGTTCCGTCGAAATCGATCCGGCCCTCCGCCGGGGCGGTGAGCCCGCAGACCGCGCGGGCCAGCGTCGACTTGCCGCAGCCGGACTCGCCGACCAGCCCGACGACCTCCCCGGCACGGACGTCAAGACTGACGCCCGCCACCGCCCGGGTCGGCGGCGCGCCGGACCCGCGGTACTGGACGACGAGGTCGGAGACCGACAGCAGGGGCGAGCTCATGACGTACTCCTGGAGGACTCGGCGTCGGCCGGGAAGCGGGCGTCGGTCCCGGATGGGGTGCGGCCCGGAAGGGCGTCCAACAGGGTGCGGGTGTAGGCGTGTTCAGGCGTGGTGAGGATCCGGGCGCGGGGCCCGGTCTCGACGATCCGGCCCTCGCGCATGACGCTCACCGTGTCCGCGACCGCCGACATCACCCCCAGATCGTGGGTGACCAGCAGGACGGCCAGGCCGAGTTCGTCGCACAGCCGGCGCAGCAGCCGCAGGACACCGGCCTGCACCGTGACGTCGAGGGCGGTGGTCGGTTCGTCGGCGATGAGGATGGTGGGATCGCAGGCCAGGGCTGCGGCGATGGCGATGCGCTGCCGCATGCCGCCGGAGAACTGGTGCGGGTAACGCCCCAGCGCCTGGGCGGGGTTGGGGATGCGGACCTGGCCGAGCAGCTCGGCGGCCCGGGCGCGGGCGGCCTTGCGGTCCAGCCCGCGGTGGTGGCGCAGATGATCGGTGAGCTGATGGCCGACGCTGAGCATGGGGTGCAGGCTCGTGGCCGGGTCCTGGAAGACCATGCTGATCGCGGAGCCGCGCAGGGCGTTGAGCCGCTTCGGCTCCAGCGTGAGCAGGTCGGTGCTGCCGCCCGCGGGCCCACCGTCCAGGACGATCCGCCCCCCGGTGCGGGCCCCTTGCGGCAGCAGCCCGAGCACGGCGAGCCCGGTCATCGTCTTGCCCGAGCCGCTCTCCCCGGCGAGCCCGTGAATGCGGCCGGTCTCCAGGGCGAGGTCCACGCCGTGCAGGATCCGCCCGCCGGACGGCAGGTCGACGGTCAGCCCGCTGATCTCCAGGGCGCTCATGCCACCCGCTCCTTCTCCGCGCCGATCGTGCGGGCGGCGTTGGGGTCGAGGGCGTCCCGCAGCGTGTCGCCGAGGAAGTTGAAGGCCAGGACCACGGTGAGGATGGCCAGCCCCGGGAACACCCCGATCCACCACTTGTCGAACTGCTGGGTGCCGGTGGCGACCATCGAACCCCACTCCGGGGCGGGCGGCTTGGCGCCGAGCCCCAGGAAGGACAGGCCCGACAGCAGCAGCGTCGCGGTCCCGATGTCCAGGGTGGCCAGCACCAGCAGCGGCCCGAGGACGTTCGGCAGCACGTCGACCCGCAGCGACCGCCACGCCGAGAAGCCCAGCAGCCGTCCGCTGAGCACGAACTCGCGCGAGCGGATGCCGAGGACCAGACCGCGCGTGACCCGGGCGTACGACGGCCAGGCGACCACCAGCACCGCCAGGACGGCGTTCTGCAGGCTGGCGCCGAGAGCCGCCGCGACGACCATCGCCAGGATCACGGTCGGGAAGGCGAAGACGAGGTCCGCGACGCGCATCACCGTCTCGTCCACCCACCGCCCGAAGAACCCGGCGCAGGCGCCGAGCGCACCGCCGATCAGCAGGGACAGCACCACCAGCAGCAGCGCGAGCGGCACCGAGACGCGCGCCCCGTAGAGCACCCGGCTGAGCACGTCCCGGCCCAGCTCGTCGGTGCCGAGCCAGTGCCCGGCGCCGGGGGAGGCCAGCCGGGGCAGCTCCTGCGCGAGCGGATCGTGCGGGGCGAGCAGCGGCGCCGCCAGGACGACGACCAGCCAGAAGGCGGTGATCACGGCGCCGGTGACCGCGAGCGGCCTGCGCCAGGCGTGGGGCAGCCGTTTCAGGATGCCGAGTCTGGTGTGTCTGCTCTGTTCGCTGTGTCGGCTGTGTCCGCTGTGTCCGCTGAGTATCAACTCACCCTCACCCTCGGGTCGATCACGCCGTACAGCACGTCCACGGCGAGGTTGACGAGCAGATAGATCACGCCGACCACCAGACCCACCCCCATCACGGCGGGCAGGTCCAGCGTGGTCGCGCTGCGGTAGGCGTACGCGCCCAGGCCCGGCCACGCGAAGATGGCCTCCACCAGGACCGTCCCGGACAGCAGGGCGCCGAAGGCCAGTCCGGCCACCGTGATGACCGGGACAAGGGCCGCCCTCAGTACGTACTGGAGCAGAACCGTCCGGCCGGGCAGGCCCTTGGCGCGGGCCGCGCGGACGTAGTCCTGCCCCAGCACCTCCAGCACCGCGGAGCGGGTGAACCGGGTGAGCAGGCCGACCGTGTAGGCGGTCAACACCAGGGCGGGCAGGGCGAGATGGCCGAGCGCGCTCCAGAAGACCGGCCACTGCCCGGCCAGCGCGGCGTCGAGCGTGAACAGCCCCGTCACATGCGGCGGGGCGGCCGTACCGGGGTCGAGCCGGCCGCTGCCCGGGGCGATGCCCAGGCGGTAGAAGAAGACGTAGAAGGCGAGCAGGGCCAGCCAGAACGTGGGCAGGGACACCCCGAGCAGGCTCAGCACGCGCAGCGCCTGGTCGGTGAACCGGTCCCGGCGCAGCGCCGCGACCACCCCGAACGCGACCCCGATGACCAGGGACAGCACGATCGCCGTACCGGCCAGCTCGACGGTGGCCGGCACCGCGGCCCGCAGGTCCTCCAGGACGGCCTGGTGGCTCTGCTGCGACTCGCCGAGGTCACCGTGGAGCAGGTTGCCGAGGTAGGTCACGTACTGGACCGGCAGCGGCTGGTCGAGTCCGTAGTGGTGGCGGAACTGGGCGACGATCGCCGGGTCGCCGACCGCCCGCTGCCCGAGCGCGGCGGCGGCCGGATCGCCCGGGACCAGGTTGGTGAGCACGAACGTCACCAGCGTCACGCCCAGCATGAGCAGGGCGGCCGTGCCGGTGCGCCGGGCCAGGAAGTACGCGAACGGGTGGCGGTGCCGGGCGGCCGCGGCGCGCTGCCGCAGCCCCCTGGCCCCACCCTCACTTACTGCCGACGGCCGCGACATCGATCGTCCACACGGGGTTGTACGCGACACCGGTCACGGTGGCGGCGGTGACGGTGTTCCGGCTGGGCTGGAGCAGCGGGACGAACGGGCCGGACGCGTTCATCCGCGTCTGGATCTCCTCGTACAGCTTCGCGCGGGCGGAGTCGTCCGTCGTGGTGGCCGCCTTCTCGCCGAGGTCCGTCAGCTTCGCGTCGGCGCCCGTCTTCCAGCCGGCGCGCAGGCCGACCAGGTTGCCGGGCAGGAAGGCCAGGTAGTCGCTGGGGTCCGGATAGTCCGGTCCCCAGTACCAGAGCCCCATCTCCTCCTTGCCGTTGCGGTACTTGTCCAGCTCCGTGGTCGTCGGCGCGGGGGCGAGGTCGACGGTGATGCCGACCTCCTTCAGCTGGGCCTGGACGCGCTCGGCGATCGTCTGGAGGGACAGGCCGTCCACGGTCAGGTCACTGGGGTAACCGAGCGTCACCGACGGCTTCTTGACGCCGCTGGCGGCGAGGGCGGCCTTGGCCCCGGCGACGTCCCGGCCCGCCTTCCGCGCGGCGGGAAGGGAGCCGACGAACGTCGAGGGAATGATGCCGGCGGCCTGGACCGAGCCCTTGCCGGAGAGGGAGAGCAGGCTCGCGTAGTCGACGCCCTTGCGCACGGCCTCGGCGAACTTCGCGTTCGAGGTGACCGAGCTGATCTTCTTGTCCTGGTTGAGCAGCAGGAAGATCACGTCGGAGGAGGTGCCGCCGAGCACCTTCAGCCCGCCGGTCAGCCCCTGCACCTGGTCGGAGGTGAGGTCGAGGGCGATCTGACTGTCGCCGCGCTGCACGTTCAGCTTCTGCGTCGGGCCCTGGACGTTGCGGATGACGACCTTGTCGTACGCGGGCCTCGCGGCACCCGTGTACTTCGGGTTCTTCTCCAGCACGACCTGGGTGTTGGTGTTGAACGAGGTCAGCGTGTAGGGGCCGGAGCCCGCGGAGTGGGCGTTGAGGTAGGTCTCCGCCTTGTCGCCGGGGGTGTCGCTGCCGGCCTTGGCCTTGACCGTCTTGCTGTTCAGGATGCCCAGCGCCGGGTTGGGCAGGATGTACGGCAGCGCCGGGTTGGCCTTCTTCGACGTCAGGGTGACGGTCGAGGGGGCGGTCTTCGTCACGGTCACGCCGTCCAGGAGGAAGGACGGGTTGCCCTTGAGCCCGATCACCCGGTTCAGCGAGAACACCACGTCGTCGGCGGTGACCGCGCCGCCGTCGGAGAACCTGGCGCCCGCCTTCAGGTGCAGCGTGAGCTTCTTGCCGTCCGCGGACTGCTCGTACGTCGCGAGCTCCGGCACCGGCTTGGTGACGTCACCGCCCTTGAACGTCAGCAGCGTCTGGTAGAGGGCCTTGTCGACGATCTGTCCGGTCGGCTCGAACTCCCGGCCCGGGTCCGCGGTCTTGAGGTTGAACGAGGTGTCGATCACCAGGGTCCTTCCGCCGGCTGCTCCCGCGGCCCCCGAAGGGGAACCGCCGGAACAGGCGCTCAGGGCCAGCGCCGCGATGGTGAGCAGGGAAAGGGCAGTTGCCGGGGACGCCTTGCTGGTTGGTCTCGACATGTGTGTCTCCGAGCTTCGAGGCAGAGCGGGGGACGGGCGCCGGGCTGCGTCACCGCCCCAACTGGACGGCGGCGCTGGACAATTCCTCGCTAGGGTGGGGTGAAGCTACACAGACGTTCCAGGGAATTGGCAAGACATTGGATGGATGTCTCGGGAATGGGGTTCTCATGGGAGATGTATCCAGCGGTGGCTCCTCGTCCGGTGACGGGTCTGGACGAATAGGCAGGGGGTTCGCCCTTGACAGCGTCCACCTGAAGATCCTCGAAGTCCTGCGCGTCCGGGGCCGGATCTCCGTCGCGGCTCTCGCGCAGCAGGTCGGGATCTCCCGGGCCGGGGCCTACACCCGCTTCGAGGCGCTGTGCGAGGAGGGCGTGATCGGGGGTTTCAGTGCCCGCATCGACTCGGCTCAAGTCGGCCTGGACGTCTGCGCGCTGGTCTTCGTGACGGTCCGGCAGGACATGTGGAAGCAGTTCCGCGCCACCCTTGAGGCCATGCCCGAGGTCGAGTACTGCGCGGTCACCACCGGCCAGCACGACGCCATGATCCAGGTCCGGGTCCCCAGCGTCGCGGCCGTGCACCGCCTGGTCACCGAGCGGCTCGCCAACGTCCCCGCGGTGCGGGCCACCGAGACCGTCTTCATCCTCGACGAGGTCTTCCGGCGCCCGTACGTCCTTCCCTCCGACGTCGCCGCCACCGAACCCCCGCCAGCCGCACCGCCGGGGCCGCCGCGCACGAGCCGCTACGGCATGACCCGCTTCATCCGCGCCTCCGACGGGCGCGCGGGCATGGAGCGCTGACCTCGGTCGAGCGCCCCAAGGCCCCCCTGCGCGAAGGGCGCTTGCCGAGGTGGTGTCGGCCTCGGACAAGCCCCCTTTACTCGCTTCCCGGTGAGGGTCAGCTCGTGGCGAGGCGGCGCAGCTCCTTCTTGTCGGGCTTGCCCACGTCCGTCAGGGGCAGCTCGGCCGGGAAGGTGATGGCGGCGGGCTCGTACATCGCGCCACGCTCGGCGCACACCATCGCGCGCAGCTCGTCGGCCGTGGTGGTGGCGCCGGGGGCGAGCAGCACGGCGGCGTGGACCCGCTCCATGCGGTCCGCGTCGCGGACGCCGAAGACGGCGCTCTGCCGGACGTCCGGGTGGCTGTTGAGGAGGTCCTCCAACTCGGTGGTGTACACGTGGCCACCGACCACGACGATCATGTCCTTGAGACGGTCCACCACGGTCAGGTAGCCGTGGTCGTCGCGGAAGCCGATGTCGCCGGTGTGCAGCCAGCCGTCCCGGAGCACCTCGGCGGTCAGCTCCGGCTGCTTCCAGTAGCCCTGCATGACCATGCCGGAGCGGACACAGATCTCGCCGTGCTCGCCGTTGGGCAGGACGTTGCCGTCCTGGTCGCGGATCTCCACCTCGACGCCGGGCGCGATCCGTCCGGCGGTGCGCAGCCGCGGAAGGTCGTCCGGGTCGTGGTCGTCCGGGGTGAGGACGCTGATGATGCCGCCCTCGTTCTGGCCGTACCCCTGCATCAGCACCGGGCCAAGGCGCCGTACGGCGTCGGCGATGCGGGTCGGGGAGGACTGGCAGCCGCCGTAGAGGACCTGACGGAGCGTCGAGGTGTCGGTGTGCTCCATGTCCGGCTGGTCGACCAGCTGGTAGAGGAGCGGCGGGAGCAGCCACAGGTGCGAGATGCGCTCGCGCTCGATGGTGCGCAGCACCTCGCCGGGCTCGAAGTCGTCGTGCAGGACGACCGTGCCGCCGGTCTCCAGCACGACGTCGGCGAGCATGCCGCCCGCGTGGGCGATGGTGGTGACGAGGAGCTGACGGGGCGGCGCGGTGTCGGTGCCGCCGGGGCGGGCGGTGCGCTGTTCCTGCACCTGCCGGAAGGTGGTGCAGATGCCCTTGGGGTGGCCGGTGGTGCCGCCGGTGTGGCGGATGGCGCAGATGTCGTCCGGTCCCGCCTGGCTCGGGAACGGCTCGCCGGACTGGGCGGCGGCGAGCGCCGGCAGGTCCTCGGCGATGTCGGAGGGACCGAGCATCAGCACGGACTTGACGTCGATGCCCCCGGCGATCTCGGCGGCCCGGCGGGCCATGCGGGGGTCGACGAGCAGGATCCGGGTGTCCACGTCCTGGATGATGGTGCTCTGCACGTCGGCGGCGAGCTTGCTGTACAGGTGCGTGACCTGAGCGCCGATCAGATGGGCGGCGTACCGTGCGGCGATCGCCTCCGGCAGGTTGCCGCTGAGCAGTGTGACCGTCTGGCCGTGCTCGACTCCCCGGGCGTGCAGGGCCCACGCCATCCGGTGCACCAGGTCGTGGAACTCCCCGGCGGTGACACGGCGGTTGCCGTGCACAAGTGCCTCGCGGTCGGGGTTCGCCCGCAGGGCGTCGAGGATGTCCTCGACATGGCTGCGGAAGCGCGGGGCGAGGTCGGGCATCTGTGGTCCTTCTGCGCCGGCGCACGTCGTCGCGGGCCGGCGTCTTGTTGCCGTACTTCTGTGGGGGGTGGGGCCCGGTAAAGGTTGCCTGGGCCAACCAAGATCGACTTTAGAACGGCCGTACGGGCATCACCAACTCGTGGACGGGTCACCGTCGGTAATCGGCCACCCCGTCAAATTTCCCCGCATGTGCGGCGATCGACCCCGTGGCCAACAGCGGCGCGTGCGCTTCCGGTTGCGCCGGAGGGAGTGCTTGACTACGGGACGGCATAGGACATTTGGCAACTACTCCCCACCAAGGTGAACCGCAGGCCATCGCGAACGGCTGGCAGGCGGTGCGACGGCTCCAGGCCGAGATGGACGAGGGGCGCCGCCACCGCCTGTCCCGCCTGGGGTTCCCCGACGACGAGGCGGCCGCCCTGTCCGCGCTGCACACCCGTAACTTCATGTGAGGCACCACCGTGAACGGACCCCGAGCCGCCGTCCCCGAACCCGGTCCGGTGTACCTGGACCACAACGCCACCACCCCGGTCGACCCCCGGGTGGTGGAGGCGATGCTGCCCTTCCTGACCGGCGACTTCGGCAACCCCTCCAGCGGACACACCCACGGCACGGCACCGCGCGAGGCGCTGGCCCGGGCCCGCCGCCAGGTCGCCGCGCTCATCGGCGCCGACGCCGAGGAGATCGTCTTCACGGGCTCCGGCTCCGAGGCGGACAACCTCGCGCTGCGCGGCGCCGTCCTCGCCGCGGGGGACGGCAGGCGGCGCTTGATCACCCAGGTCACCGAGCACCCGGCCGTGCTGGAGACGTGCGGGGCGCTGCACCGGCTGCACGGGACGGAGGTGACGTACCTGCCGGTCGACGAGAGCGGCCTGGTCGATCCCGCCGACCTGGCCGCGGCGCTGGACGACCGTACGGCCCTGGTCTCGGTGATGGCCGCCAACAACGAGACCGGCACCCTCCAGCCGGTCGCCGAGCTGGCCCGCCTCGCCCACGAGCACGGCGCCCTCTTCCACTGCGACGCGGCTCAGGCGGCCGGAAAGATCCCGGTGGACGTGCGGGAGACCGGCGCCGACCTGCTCACCGTGGTGGGCCACAAGATGCACGCCCCGAAGGGCATCGCCGCCCTCTACGTCCGCACGGGCGTCCGGCTGGAACCCCTGGTGTACGGCGGCGGCCAGGAGGGCGGACTGCGGGCCGGCACCGAGAGTGTCGCCCTCGCCGTGGCGCTCGGCGCCGCCGCCGAACTCGCCGCCGAGGACCTCGCGGCCGGCCGCGGCGCGTACGTCCAGGAGCTGCGCGACCGCCTGCACCGGCACCTCGTCCAGGCCCTCCCCGGACGGGTGTACGTGAATGGAGCCGAGCGCCGTCTGCCCGGCACACTTAACATCAGTATCGACGGCACCACGGGCCACGAACTGCTGGCCGCGGTGCCGGACCTCGCGGCCTCCACCGGCTCCGCGTGCCACGACGGAACCGGGGCGCCCTCGCCCGTACTGAGCGCGATGGGCCTGGACAAGGGCCGGGCGACGGCCGCCGTACGGCTGTCACTCGGCCGCCGGACGACCGCGGCGGACGTCGACCGGGCGGCCGGGATGCTGATCGGCGCCGTACACGCGCTGAGCCCGGCGCCGCCCGGCCGTTCCTGGTGTGATGCCCTCTGAATTGCCAGGCATTCCACCGGAGTTGCGGCGTGTCTGCAAGGCGGTAGCGTCGATCTTAGGCAGGCCCTGCGTGCGCGAAGGAGTGGGCGGATGGGCGTCAAGAAGTGGCTGGACATGTGGCCCGTGTACCGGCAGATCACCGGTGCCGACTGGCTGGGCCGCGGCAAGGCCGTGCAGTCCAAGCGATCGGTCAATCTGATCCCACGCGTCGACGAGGCCGACCGGGTGGTGCACTCGGTGTGCCCCTACTGCGCCGTCGGCTGCTCGCAGAACGTCTTCGTGAAGGACGAGAAGGTCATCCAGATCGAGGGCAACCCGAACAGTCCGGTCAACCGCGGCCGCCTGTGCCCCAAGGGATCCTGCAGCGAGCAGCTCGTCAACGGGCCGCAGCGTGAGAACAAGGTCCTCTACCGGCCGCCGTACGGCACCGAGTGGCAGGAGATGGAGCTCGACACGGCCATGGACATGGTGGCCGACCGGGTCCTGGACGCCCGGCGCAAGGGCTGGCAGGACACCGACGAACAGGGCCGGACGCTGCGCCGGACCCTGGGCTTCGCCGGTCTCGGCGGCGCGGCGCTGGACAACGAAGAGAACTACCTGATCAAGAAGTTGTTCACCGCCCTCGGCGCCCTGCAGATCGAGAACCAGGCCCGTATTTGACACTCCGCCACCGTTCCCGGTCTGGGAACCTCGGTCGGACGTGGCGGCGCTACCAACTACCCGGAGGACCTGACAAATTCCGACTGCATCATCCTGATGGGCTCCAACATGGCCGAAGCCCATCCGGTGGCCTTCCAGTGGGTCACCGAGGCCAAGGTGCGCGGGACGAGGATCATCCACATCGATCCCCGCTTCACCCGCACCAGCGCGCACTCCAACCAGCACGTGCGGATCAGGGTGGGCACCGACATCGCCTTCCTCGGCGGAGTGGTCAACTACATCCTCTCCAACGACCTGCACTTCAAGGAGTACGTGAAGGCGTACACCAACGCCACGTTCCTGGTGAACGAGAACTTCCAGGACACCGAGGACCTGGACGGCCTGTTCAGCGGCTACGACCCGGAGACCGGCACGTACGACAGCTCCAGCTGGGCGTACGAGATGGTCGGCGGAGGCGACGGACGGCAGGGCAGCACGCTCATCTCCGCCACCCCCGCACAGGCGAAGGGCGGCCATGAGAAGCCTGCCGGCCCGACCGGCCCACCCGGCCCGATCGCGACCGACCCGACCATGGAACACCCGCGCTGCGTGCTCCAGATCCTCAAGCGGCACTACTCCCGGTACACGCCGGAGATGGTCGAGCGGATCTGCGGCATCACCCAGCAGCAGTTCCTCGACGTCTGCCGTGCCTGGACCGAGAACTCCGGCCGCGAGCGCACCACCGCGCTCATCTACAGCGTGGGCTGGACCCAGCACACCGTCGGCGCCCAGTACATCCGGGCCGGCTCCATCGTCCAGATGCTGCTCGGCAACCTCGGGCGGCCCGGCAGCGGCATCCTCGCCCTGCGCGGACACGCCAGCATCCAGGGCTCCACGGACATCCCGACCCTGTACAACCTGCTGCCCGGCTACATGCCGATGCCCAACGTCACCCACCACACGCTGGAAAAGTTCGTGGAGGACGTGCGGCACGTCTACCGCAAGGGCTACTGGTGGAACGCCGACGCCTACATGATCTCCCTGCTGAAGGAGTACTGGGGCGACGCGGCCACCGCGGAGAACGACTACTGCTACGACTACCTGCCGCGCATCGACGGCGACCATGGCACCTACGCGACCACCATGGACATGATCGCCGGCAAGGTCTACGGCTACTTCCTCATGGGGCAGAATCCCGCGGTCGGCTCCGCGAACGGACAGCTCCAGCGGCTCGCCCTGGCCAATCTGGAGTGGCTGGTGGTCCGCGACCTCGCGATGATCGAGAGCGCGACCGTCTGGAAGGACGCGCCGGAGATCGAGCGGGGTGAGATCTCCACCGAGACCTGCCCCACCGAGGTCTTCTTCTTCCCGGCCGCCTCGCACGTGGAGAAGTGCGGCACGTTCACCCAGACCCAGCGCATGATCCAGTGGCGCGACCTGGCCGTCGAACCCATCGACGACCGCCGCTCCGACCTGTGGTTCTTCTACCACCTCGGCCGGATCATCCGGGCCAAGCTCCAGGACTCGGAGGACGAGCGCGACCGTCCCGTCCTCGACATGGCCTGGGACTACGAGATGGAGGAGGGCGACGAACCCTCGGCCGCGGACGTGCTGCGCCACATCAACGGCATCGACCTGAAGACCGGCCGTACGCTGGACAGTTACGAGTACCTCAAGAACGACGGCTCCACGGCGTGCGGCTGCTGGATCTACACCGGCGTCTACGCGGACGAGTACAACTTCGCCCGGCGCCGTAACTCCCGCTTCGAGCACCCGATCTCGGACGGCGAGTGGGCCTTCGTCTGGCCGCTCAACCGGCGGATCCTGTACAACCGGGCCTCCGCCGACCCCGAGGGGCGTCCGTGGAGCGCCCGCAAGGCGCTCGTCTGGTGGGACGAGGAGAGCCGGACGTGGATCGGCGGCGACAAGCCCGACTTCCAGCGGCACAAGCCGCCGTACTTCCAGGCCGAGCCGGACGCGCACGGTCCCGAGGCACTGTCCGGCGACGACGCGTTCATCATGATGGGCGACGGCAAGGCGGCGCTGTTCACGCCGACCGGCCTGGTGGACGGGCCCCTGCCCACCCACTACGAGCCGGAGGAGTCGCCCGCCCGCAACCACCTGTACGGGCAGCAGTCCAACCCGACCCGGACGATCTACAAGAAGACCTTCAACCCCTACAACCCCTCGCCGCCCCAGCCCCACCACGAGGTGTTCCCGTACGTGTTCACCGCCTCGCGGTACACCGAGCACCACACGGCCGGCGCGATGAGCCGCACGCTGCCCTACCTCACGGAGCTGCAACCCGGCCTGACCGTCGAGGTGTCGCCGGAACTCGCCGCCGAGCGGGGCCTGCACCACATGGGCTGGGCCCATGTGATCACCAGCCGTACCGCGGTGGAGGCCAAGGTGGTCGTCACCGACCGGCTGGCGCCGCTGAACCTCGAAGGCCGTACGGTGCACCAGCTCTGGATGCCCATCCACTGGGGCAACCTCGGCATCACCGTCGGCGACGTGGTCAACGACCTGATCCCCGTGGTGCTCGACTCCAACGTGCTGATCCAGGAGAGCAAGGTCATCACCTGCGACATCCAGCCCGGCCGGCGCCCCCGCGGGCGTGAACTCCTGGCGTACGTCGAGGACTACCGGCGCCGCGCCGGGATCACCCTCGACACCGGCACCCACGAGCTGACGGTCGATGTCCCCGACGGGTCACCGGGCGGAACGGACGGGTCGGAGGACTCCTCATGACCGAGAAGAAGCAAGAGACGCAAGAGACGCAACAGAAGCAAGAGAGAAGAAGGAACGAGAACAGTCTCTTCGGCCCGCTGGAGGACCCGTCCGGGGACGCCGGCTACCCGGAGGACCACCCGCCCAGGATGGGGTTCTTCACCGACACCTCCATCTGCATCGGCTGCAAGGCCTGCGAGGTGGCCTGCAAGGAGTGGAACGGCGTACCGGCGGACGGCTTCCAACTGCTGGGCATGTCCTACGACAACACCGGCTCCCTCGGCGCCAACAGCTGGCGGCACGTCGCCTTCATCGAGCAGGACCTCAGGCTCGGTAACCAGGACGCCGGTCTGGTGGGCCTGCCCACCGGACCGTCCGGCACCGGGCCGGCGGCCGACGTCGTCGCCGGAGCGATCAGCCAGGGCCACCGGGCAGGCGGCGAACTGGGCACCGATCCGGTGGACCTGGGCTTCCCCAGCTTCGAACTGCCCGGCGCCACCAGCGGCGTGGAGACGCGTACCGACTTCCGCTGGCTGATGTCCTCCGACGTGTGCAAGCACTGCACCCACGCCGGCTGCCTCGACGTCTGCCCCACCGGCGCCCTCTTCCGCACCGAGTTCGGCACCGTCGTGGTCCAGCCCGACATCTGCAACGGCTGCGGCTACTGCGTCTCGGCCTGCCCCTACGGCGTCATCGACCGCAGCTCCGAAGACGGCCGCGCCTGGAAGTGCACCCTGTGCTACGACCGGCTCAAGGGCGGCCTCGAACCGGCCTGCGCCAAGGCCTGCCCGACCGACTCCATCCAGTTCGGCGTGCTCGACGAACTGCGGGAGCGCGCCGACCTGCGCCTCCAGCAACTCCACGAGGCGGGCGTGGAGTCCGCCCAGCTGTACGGCCGTGATCCCGAGGACGGAGTCGGAGGCGACGGCGCCTTCTTCCTGCTCCTCGACGAGCCGGAGGTCTACGGACTGCCGCCGGACCCGATCGTCACCACCCGGGACGTGGGGTCCATGTGGAAGCACGCGGCCGCGGCCGCCGGGATCATGGTGGCAGCATCCGCCGCCGTCTTCATCAAGGGAGGCCGTCGATGACCGAGGGCGACGGAAAGCACCACGCGCCGCACACGACCGGGGGAGCCGGCGACCCCATGGCCACCACGTTCTCCGCGGCCGGCGACGGTGGCAGGAAGCGCGGGAAGAAGGGCCATGGCGGGGCCGAGGAGCCGATGGTCCCGCACGCCGAGTTCAAGTCCTACTACGGGCGTCCGGTGCTCAAGCCCCCGGTGTGGGAATGGATGGTCCCCGCCTACCTCCTCACCGGCGGACTCTCGGCGGGCTGCGCCCTGCTGTCGGTGGGCGCCGACCTGACCGGCCGGCCCGCCCTGGCCCGCTCCACCCGCATCGGCAGCTTCGGGGCGCTGCTCGCGAGCAGTTACCTCCTCATCGGCGACCTCGGCCGGCCCCTGCGCTTCCACCACATGATGCGGGTGGCGAAGCCGACCTCCCCGATGTCGATGGGCACCTGGATCCTGATGTCCTACGGCCCGGGCAGCTCGCTGGCCGGCATCGTCGAACTCCTGCCCAAAGCCTGGCGCACCCAGGGCTCCCTCGGCACCGCCCTGAAGTGGGTGGCCCGGGTGAGCGGCATCTCCGCGGCCGCCGTCGCCCCCGCGCTCGCCTCCTACACGGCCGTCCTCCTCGCCGACACCGCGGTGCCCGCCTGGCACGGTGCGTACAAGGAGATGCCGTTCGTCTTCACCGGCTCCGCCGCCGCCAGCGGCGCGGGCTTCGCGATGGTCTGCACACCGGTGGCACAGGCCGGCCCCGCCCGCCGGCTGGCCGTCCTCGGCGCCGCCATCGAGATCGCGGCGGCCCACAGAATCGACCACCTGCCGACGTTCGAGACCTCCACGTTCACCCACGGCGAGCCGCACAAGCTGCGGAAGATCTCGGAGTACCTCACCATCGGCGGCGCGCTCGCCGCGCTCACCTTCGCCCGGCGCAGCCGCTTCGTCTCCGTGCTCGGCGGCCTGGCCCTCCTCGCGGGCAGCGGCTACCAGCGCTTCGGCACCTTCGAGGCGGGCGTGGAGTCCACGAAGGACCCGATCTACGTGGTGAAGCCCCAGCGTGAACGCCTCGACGCCCGGCGTCGGGAGCAGGAGGAGCGTGCGCTGAGGGAGCAACAGGAACAGCAGCAGGGATCGGACCAGGGACCGGCCGGTCAGTGACCTCGTTCCGGCGGCCATCCCGCTGACCGGTGTGGCGGGGTTGCCGGGGCGGCCGACGGCCGTAGCCTGTCAGGGGTTTCAGCCGGTAACGCCAGAACGAGGGTGCCCGAGATGGACCGCGACCACGCCGCCCCCGCGGCCGCCGCCCCGAGCGGCGACGAGGGGAGGCGGCTGCCCCGTACCGACGTGCTCCTGGCCGATCCCCGGCTCGACGCGGCGACGCACCGGCTGGGCCGGGACCTGGTCAAGGACGTGATCGCCGAAGTACAGGCGCGGGCACGCGCCGGCGAGGTGCCTGTCAGCGAGATCGCCGACCGTGCCGTCGCCGCCCTCCCGGCCACCGCGGCCGCCCTGCGCCCGGTCGTCAACGCCACCGGAGTCCTGCTCCACACCAACCTCGGCCGCGCCGCGCTCTCCGAAGCGGCCCGCGACGCCGTCCTGGCCGCCTCCGGCACCACGGACGTGGAGCTCGACCTCGCCACCGGCGTCCGCGCCCGGCGCGGCCGGTCCGTCCTCGACGCCCTGCTGCGCGCCGTCCCGGCCGCCGAGGCCGCCCACGTCGTCAACAACGGGGCGGCGGCGCTCGTCCTGGCCGCCACCGCGCTCGCCCAGGGACGCGAGATCATCGTCAGCCGCGGCGAGATGGTGGAGATCGGCGACGGCTTCCGGCTGCCCGACCTGCTGGTGTCCACCGGTGCCCGGCTGCGCGAGGTCGGCACCACCAACCGCACCACCCCCGCCGACTACGCGGCTGCCGTCGGCCCGGACACCGGCTTCATCCTCAAGGTCCACCCCTCCAACTTCCGCGTCACCGGCTTCACACGAGAAGCGTCCGTGGCCGAACTGGCCCCGCTCGGCGTGCCCGTGGTGGCCGACATCGGCTCGGGACTGCTCACCCCGGAACCGGCGCTTCCCGGCGAGCCCGACGCCACGAGCCGGCTGCGCGCCGGGGCCTCCCTCGTCACCGCCAGCGGCGACAAGCTGCTCGGCGGACCGCAGTGCGGACTGCTGCTGGGCGACGCCGAATTGGTACGGCGGCTGGCCCGGCACCCGCTGGCCCGCGCCCTGCGCGTCGACAAAATCACCCTCGCCGCCCTGGAGGCGACGGTACGCGGCCCCGTCACCCCGACCCTGACCGCGCTGCGTGCTGACCCCGCGGAACTGCGGGAGCGCGCCGAGCGGCTCGCCGGGAAACTGCGGGCCGACGGCCTCGACAGCCGTGCCGTCGACACCGAGGCGGTCGTCGGCGGCGGGGGAGCGCCGGGCGTGACCCTGCCGAGCGCCGCCGTCTCCCTGCCCGCCGAGTTCGCGCCCCTGCTGCGCGGCGGCGACCCCGCCGTCATGGCCCGCGTCGACGACGGCCGCTGCCTGCTCGACCTGCGGGCCGTACCCGAGGACACTGACCCGCACCTGGCACAGGCGGTACGTCAGGCCGCACCCCGGTGCGCGGCGCCCGGGCCCGGAACGGAGAACTGACCGTGCATGTCATCGCCACCGCCGGACACGTCGACCACGGCAAGTCCGCGCTGCTGCGCGCCCTGACGGGCATGGAGCCCGACCGCTGGGCGGAGGAACGCCGCCGGGGCATGACCCTCGACCTCGGCTTCGTATGGACCCGGCTGCCCGGCGCGGGCGACCTCGCCTTCGTGGACGTACCCGGGCACGAACGCCTCGTCGGCAACATGCTGGCCGGGGTCGGCCCGGTCCCCGCCGTCCTCTTCGTCGTCGCAGCCGACCAGGGCTGGCAACCGCAGTCCGAGGAGCACCTGTCCGTCCTCGACGCGCTCGGCGTACGCCACGGCGTGCTCGCCGTCACCCGCAGCGACCTCGCCGACCCAGGCGCCGCCCGAGAACAGGCGCTCGCCCGGATCGCCGAGTCCTCCCTGGGCAAACTGCCGAGCGTCGCCGTCAGCGCGGTCACCGGAACCGGCCTCGACGAGCTGCGCACGGCCCTCGCCCGGCTGACCGGCGAGCTGCCCGACCCCGACCGCGACGCGGACGTACGCCTGTGGGTGGACCGCGCGTTCACGGTGCGCGGCCACGGCACGGTCGTCACCGGCACCCTCGGCGCGGGCACCCTGCGCGTCGGCGACCGGCTCCAACTCGCCCGCGGCAGCAGGGCAGTTCGGGTGCGCGGGCTGGAGTGCCTCAAGGAGTCACGGCAGGAGGCCGGCGCGGTCGCCCGCGTCGCCGTCAACGTGAGCGGTCCGGGTGCCGGGGCCCTGCGCCGCGGGGACGCGCTGCTCACTCCGGACCGGTGGCTGACCAGCGACACCGTGGACGTACGGCTGCGCGGGGACGCGGCCCGCGACCTGCCGCGCGAACTTACCCTCCACGCGGGCTCCGCGGCCGTGCCGGTGACGGTACGTCCGCTCGGCGACGACACCGCACGCCTGCGGCTGGCCGCAGCGCTCCCGTTGCGCGTCGGCGACGGCGCGCTGCTGCGCGACCCCGGACAGCACCGCGTTCCGGCGGGGGTCACCGTGCTCGACGTCCGCCCGCCGGGGCTGACCCGGCGCGGCGCGGCGGTGGCCCGGGACCGGGAGCTGCGGGCGGCCGCGCCGGGCGGCGCCGACGGGACGGAGGAACTGCGCCGGCGCGGCCTGATCCGCCGCTCGGAGCTGCTCGCCATGGGCGTCCACCCGCCGGCGGAACCGGTCGCCGGGGAATGGCTCGCGGACCCGGACCACTGGGCGGCTCTGCGCGAGCGGCTCGCCGAAGCCGTCGAGGAGCACGCCGCCCGCAACCCCCTGGAGCCCGGCATGCCCCTGGAGGCCGCCCGCCAGGCACTCGGAGTTCCGGAACGCGCCCTCGTCGACGCGCTGCTGGCCCAGTCGCCCGGCCTGCGGCCCAGCGAGGGCCGGATCCACGGCCGCCACGCCCGCCCCACGCTGCCACCCCAGGTCCGGGCCGCCGTCGAGGCCGTCCGCGCGGACCTCGCCGGCGCCCCGTTCCGCGCCCCGGAGGCCGAGCGGCTGCACGAACTCGGGCTCACCCCAAAGCTGTTGGCCGCCGCCGAGACCGCGGGGGCACTGCTGCGGATCGCTCAGGGCATCGTGTTGCTGCCGGGCGCGGACACGGAGGCCACGGCCGTCCTCGCACGTCTGGAGCAGCCGTTCACCGCGAGCCAGGCGCGCCGGGCGCTGGACACCACCCGTCGCGTCGCGATCCCGTTGCTGGAGTACCTGGACGAGCACGGCCACACCGTGCGCGTGGACGGCGCGCTGCGCCGCTGCCGTACGGCCGGGTGAGGGGGAGCCAGTCATGCGCGGGTCGGCGGAGACGGACGGGAATCGAACCCGCCTGCCCGAGTTGCTCGGACACCTCGGTTTTGAAGACCGGGAGGGCCACCAGGCTCCCTTACGTCTCCCCGCGGACGGTCACGGGGGCGAGGCCCCGGACATACGGCCATCGAACCGCCGCCTCCCCGTACAAGTCAACGCACGACACGGCACATTCCTCCACAGCTAAGGATTGATCCCGTCATGACGGACATGCGGACCGACGCCGGGCAGGCGACTGGGCAGGCGAACGGGCAGGGTGCTCGGCGGCTCACGCAGTACGCGCACGGCGGCGGCTGCGCCTGCAAGATCCCGCCGGGTGAACTGGAGGAGATGGTCGCCGGACTGCTGCCGCCGGGGGCCGCCGGCAACATGATCGGTGAGCTGCTCGTGGGGCTCGACCACGGCGACGACGCGGCGGTCGTCCGGCTGCCGGGCGGCCCCGGCGCGCCCGCCGCCGTCGCCACCGCGGACTTCTTCACGCCGGTGGTCGACGACCCGTACGACTGGGGGCGCATCGCCGCCGCCAACGCGCTCTCCGACGTCTACGCCATGGGCGGCACCCCGCTCGTGGCGGTCAACCTCCTGTGCTGGCCCCGGGACGTGCTGCCCTTCGACCTTGCCAGGGAAGTGCTGCGCGGCGGACTGGACGTCGCCGCGGCGGCCGGCTGTCTGGTGGCGGGCGGCCACAGCGTGGACGACCCGGAGCCCAAGTACGGCATGGCGGTGACCGGCACCGTCGACCCGGAACGCCTGCTGCGCAACGACGCGGGGCGGCCGGGCGTGCCGCTGTCGCTGACCAAGCCGCTGGGCCTCGGCGTGCTCAACAACCGGCACAAGACGACCGGTGAGGTCTTCCCGCAGGCGATCGAGACGATGACCGCGCTCAACCGTGACGCCTCGCAGGCCGCGTTGGCGGCGGGGGCCGTGTGCGCCACCGACGTCACCGGATTCGGCCTGCTGGGGCACCTGTACAAGCTGGCGCGCGCCTCGGAGGTGACCGCGGTCGTCGACTCCGCCGCGGTCCCGTTCCTCGACGGCGCCTGGGACGCCGCCCGCGCCGGGTACATCAGTGGCGGAACCCGTCGCAACCTCGACTGGGTCGCTCCGTACACGGACTTCGGCGACACCGATGAACTGACCCGTCTCCTCCTCGCCGACGCCCAGACCTCGGGCGGCCTCCTCGTTGCCGGGGAGGTGCCGGGGGCTCCGATCGTCGGGGAACTGGTGGCCGCGGGGCCGCACCGGCTGGTTGTGCGCTGACGATCAGGGGTGTCCATCCGGTCTTGATGGCCGCATCTGCGTGCCAAAGAGCGCTTGTTTACTCGCAGATGCGGCTTGTGTTGGCGCCTTGCCTTGCATCTGCGCCACCTTGGCGTGTGGTGTCGATCACGTCGTGGATCTCGCGGGGGTGTTAGCGGCGTTGCGTCTGAGTCGATGTCGCACTGTCGTCGCGATCGGGAGACTGTCCCGAGGATTCACTGAAGTGCCTTGCGTTGCAAGCGAGTTGAGCACGAGGCCGTCGCCGTCGACCGCTTCGGAGCGGTGCGTCGGGGCCGGGGTGAACAAGTTGAAAGCCGCAATCGATCGCTCGCGCCTATCAAGCGGTCGCGCCGTCCTCTTTGACCCTCCTGGCCGCCCGGGTGGAATGTTGCTTTCAGAACGGAAACCGGAAAGAAATTCCGGCGAAATTCCGTGTTCTTCACAGGAGGAAATCGTGGCAAAGATAGTCTGTGTTCTCTACCCGGACCCGGTCGAGGGTTTCCCGCCGAACTACGCCCGGACGAGCCTTCCGAAGATCGAGGGTTACCCGGGTGGTCAGACCCTGCCGACGCCCCAGGGCCTGGACTTCACGCCCGGCGAGCTGCTGGGCAGCGTCTCCGGTGAACTGGGTCTGCGCGAGTTCCTCGAGTCCCGTGGCCACACCCTGGTCGTGACCTCCGACAAGGAGGGCCCGAACTCGGAGCTGGAGCGCCACCTGCACGACGCGGACGTGGTCATCTCCCAGCCGTTCTGGCCCGCGTACCTCACTCCCGAGCGCATCGCCAAGGCCCCCAGGCTGAAGCTCGCGCTCACCGCCGGCATCGGCTCCGACCACGTCGACCTCGACTCCGCGATCGCCCGCGGCATCACGGTCGCCGAGGTCACCTACAGCAACAGCATCAGCGTCGCCGAGCACGCGGTGATGATGGTCCTGTCGCTGGTCCGCAACTACCTGCCCTCGCACAAGATCGCCGCCGAGGGAGGCTGGAACATCGCCGACTGCGTCTCGCACTCCTACGACCTCGAGGGCATGGACGTCGGTGTCATCGCCGCCGGCCGTATCGGTGTCGCGGTCCTGCGCCGCCTGAATCCCTTCGACGTCAAGCTCCACTACACCGACAAGCGCCGGCTGCCGCGCGAGATCGAGGAGGAGCTGAACCTCACCTTCCACGCCACCGCCCAGGACCTGGCCAAGAACGTGGACGTGGTCTCCATCCACGCTCCGCTGCACCCCGAGACGCAGAACCTGTTCGACGAGAAGCTCCTGAACAGCATGCGCAAGGGCTCGTACATCGTGAACACCGCCCGCGCCCAGATCGTCGACCGCGACGCGGTCGTGCGCGCCCTGGAGTCGGGTCAGCTCGGCGGTTACGCCGGTGACGTGTGGTACCCGCAGCCGGCCCCGGCCGACCACCCGTGGCGCACCATGCCGTTCAACGGCATGACGCCACACATCTCCGGCACCTCCCTCACCGCCCAGGCCCGCTACGCGGCCGGCACCCGGGAGATCCTGGAGTGCTTCCTGGACGGCCGTCCGATCCGCGACGAGTACCTGATCGTCGACGGCGGCAAGCTCGCTGGCACCGGCGCCGCCTCCTACACCGCGGGCGACAAGAAGGCCTGAGCGGGCCGAGCTCCAGCTCATCCGGAGTGCTTCGACGGCCGGTGTCAGCTGACTGAATTCCGCTGAGACCGGAACGGTATTCCGCCCGAATCAGAGGTCGTTTTCTCCAGGGTGAAACACCGGAGAAAGCGACCTCTCGGCATTTCTGTCCGCGAGTGTCTCGCGGGTCTCGCACCGAAATGAGTGCGAGCGTTCTCGGCAGGGGCCGAGGTCGAGGAATTGATTGATCAGACACTACGTCCCGGGCGTCTGGCGGGACGGAGTCATAAGTGTTGCCTATCTGGCCGCGCGTTCTGCGGGAGAGCCCGTCGGAGCGGCCGGGGCGCCCGTATCGAGAGAGTCAACGTGCCCATTCCCCTTCAGGAAGCCTTGGCCGAGCAGGCCGCCGCAGCGCGGGCCAAGGTGTCCCAACTCCGCAACCCCGGACGCTACTTGCTGCTCTCCTCGCTCGCCGGAGCCTTCATCGGTGTGGCAGGGGTGCTCCTGCTCACGGTGAGCGGGCCGCTCGGCGCCGAGCACTCGGCGTGGACCAGACTCGTCCAGGGCGTCGTCTTCGGCGTGGCCCTGATCCTCGTGGTCTTCGCCGGATCCGAACTCTGCACCGGCAACGTACTGCCCGTCGTCCAGGGACTGAGCCTGCGGCGCGTGCCCGTCCTCGGCGCGGCTGGCGTCGTCGTCCTCTCCTTCCTCGGTAACCTGATCGGCTCGATCGTCTTCGCCTGGCTCGTCCACTGCGCCGGCGTACTCGACATGGTGGGAGTCCCCGGAAAGCCCGCGCCGGGCTCGACGCTGCTGACGGGCATGCTGACGGCGAAGGTGCACGAGAGCACCGAAGCCCTGTTCTTCCGCGGCGTCCTGTGCAACTTCCTGGTCTGTCTGGCCGTGTGGATGGTCGGCCGGACCCGCTCCGAGGGTGCGAAGATCGCGCTGATCTTCTGGTGCCTGCTGGCCTTCGTCGGCTCCGGCTTCGAGCACGTCGTCGCCAACATGACGTACTTCTCGCTCGGCCTGTTCGCGCACATCCCCGGCGTGACCGTCGCCGCCTTCGCCCGCGACCTGCTCTTCGTCGGCCTCGGCAACCTCGTCGGCGGCGGCCTGCTCGTCGGCGTCGCCTACGGCATCGCCGCCCGGCCCGCCAAGACGGACTGACCGACGGACCGACGGACCGACCGTCCCTCCCAGAAAGGACCAATGACTCGTCATGTCCCACTCCGGCACCCCCAAGCCGCCGCGCATCCTTGTCGTCGGCGGTGGTTACGCGGGCCTGTACACCGCGATGCGCGTGCTCAAGAAGCTGCGCAGGAACGAGGCCACGGTCACCGTGGTCGACCCGCGCTCGTACATGACGTACCTCCCCTTCCTCCCCGAGGCCGCCGGCGGCAACGTCGCCGCCCGCAACCTCGTCGCCCCGCTGCGCCCGGCGCTGCCGGACGCGGAGGTCGTCACCGGGCATGTGGTCTCGGTGGACCACACCCGCAAGTCCGCGACCATCGTGCCCGCGGCCGGCGACGAGTACGAACTGGACTTCGACCACCTCGTCGTCGCCACCGGCTCCATCTCGCGCACGTTCTCCATACCCGGCCTCGCCGAGGAGGCCATCGGCCTGAAGACCATCGAGGAGGCCATCAGCCTGCGCAACCACGTGCTGTGGCAACTCGACAAGGCCGACTCCACCACCGACCCGGAGGTGCGCCGCCGGGCCCTCACCTTCGTCTTCGTCGGTGGCGGCTTCGCCGGAGTGGAGGCCATCGGCGAGGTCGAGGACATGGCCCGCGACGCGGCGAAGAACTACGGCAACGTCAGCCGCGACGACATGCGCTTCCTCCTCGTCGAGGCCGCCCATCGCATCCTCCCCGAAATGGGCCCCGACCTGGGCGTCTGGACGATGGAGAAGCTCCAGGAGCGCGGCATCGAGGTCTACCTCAACACCTCGATGGACTCCTGCATCGGCCGGTACGTCGTGCTGAAGAACGGCGTCGAGACCCCGGCCTCCACCATCGTCTGGACCGCGGGCGTCCGGCCCAGGGCGCTGCTCGCCGACTTCGGCATCCCCCTCGGCCCCCGAGGTCACGTCGACACCGCCCCCACCCTTCAGGTCCAGGGCTTCGACTACGTCTGGGCCGCGGGCGACAACGCGCAGGTCCCCGACCTCGCCGTCGGCGACGGCGCCTGGTGCCCGCCGAACGCCCAGCACGCCTGCCGCCAGGCCGTCGTGCTCGCCGACAACATCGTCGCCGCCCTGCGCGGCGGCAAGCTCAAGGAGTACCGGCACAAGAACCTCGGCGCCGTGGCCAGCGTCGGCGTGCACAAGGGCGTGGCCATCCTCTTCGGCAAGTACCGGCTCAAGGGCCGCCCGGCCTGGTGGTTCCACCGCCTGTACCACGGCAGCCGCGTCCCCACCATGAACCGCAAGATCCGGGTCTTCCTCGACTGGACCCTCGCCGTCCCCCTCCGGCGCGAGACGGTCGGCCTGCCCGAGATGGCGCACCCGCGGGACGCCTTCGTCGACGCCACGCTGCCCGAACCGCTGCTGCGCCGCGCTGACCGGGTCAACACTCTGACCTGAGTCATCGCAGTCCGGGGGCTCGGGGGCCCGGGGGGTCCAGTCCGTCCAGGTGGGGGTCAGGTGGAGGGCGGCGCGGGGAATATCACCCGATCGGCGGACGCCCCTTCGGGGCGCGGATGCGGCATTCCCCCATTCGGCTCATGCTGAAGGCTCAGGCCCTACACCGCGGCAACGTTCCTCACTGCTTGGCCAGGAGGCATCGTGATCGCTTTGGCTCTGCTCGTACCGGTGATGCTCCTTCTCCTCACATTCGCACTGGACGCGTTCGAACGCCTCCTCTTCCCCCCGCCACCGGACCAACCGCCCGAGGACAACCCCACCAGCACGGAGGGGTGAATACCGACTCGGGGTCCCGGGTTCACGTCGTCGTACGACTGCGACTGAGCCCGGAGCCACGCCCTACTCGTCCGGGTCCCAGGCCTGGAGCAGTTCGAAGAGACGCCGATCGCCGTCGAGTTTCAGGGAGTCCACCGGAATGCGGCCGTACAGGGCGAGGACCAGCTCACCGGCCGTACCCCGGGCGGAGGCGTCGGCCCCGTCCGTGGCCTCGCCGGTGCCGGGCATGGGAAGACGGGTGATCCGTGCGCCGTCGGCGGAGAGCGAGAGACGCCAGGAGCGGCCCTCGGCGGCGTGGTAGTCGACGGCGGCGGGCTCGTGCGGCCAGCGGTACGCCCCTGCGCAGCAGGTGGACAGGAACTCGTCGACACCGTCGAGCGCCGCCTCGCCCGGCAGCGGCTGCGGGGAGCCCACGGTGATCTGGGCGTCGTAAGTGTGCAATGCGACCTCCTGGAGCTGTTGCTGGGCGACGGCACCGCAGGTCTGCGGCGACTCCGACGCACCCCACCACGTCCAGCAACCGCGCTCAGGGCCGGACTCTCGTAGCGCGCCCAGCAGTTGCTCCGTCGACTCCGCCGACCAGGCCAGCAGGGCCTCGCGCACGTCGCCGCAAAGGTGCCGTCGGCCTCCTGCTGCATGCCGCAGGAGGCCGCGGTACGGCGTCCGCTTGCCTTCCTTGTACGGCTCCGCCGGGTAGCCGTCCAACGTGCCGCCGGGGACGCCGAGATCGAGGGTCGTGGCGTCGGCGTCACCTGAGGGCCGCCGCCCGCGCCCCAGCACAGGCCCCCGGGGTGGTTCACCTTGATGGCCGGGTCGCCCGCCGTGACCGTGGCCGCCGACGCCATCGTGCCGGTGGCACAGTCGCCGACACCGAAACCGGGGCGCCGCTTCCGGGAAGACTCCGGACCGCCCGGCGCCGGCAACCGGTGCGATCCGATGAGCGGATTCCGGAGGGGTCAACGGCCATACGTGGCTGCAGCCCTGTACGTCATGAGCATCGCCAGGTACCAGCTCGCCGGCCGCCATCGCACCGTCGCCGCCGTGTTCGCGGCAGCCGCTGTGATCGGCGGAGGCGCGGTCACGGCCGTGGCCGCCACCTCGTCCGCCGACCACGAGTCGGCGGATCACCAGTGTGCGGGCCGAGGTCGCGTGGGACGAGCACGTCGTCGACCACGAGTTTGAACAGCCAGATCTCGGCGCCGTCGAGCAGCGGTCCGACCAGGCTGGCACGGGGCGGACGACCGGGGCGCCGACGGCCACGGCCGTCACCGTGACTCGGGCACGGACTGCTCCCGGCCACGCGCGGCAACATCCGCCGCTCCGAGGGTGGTTGGCCTTCGGCAGGCGGCCGCCGCGGCGGTCCGGTCCGTGCGGGCGACGTGACGGAGGTCGTCCTGGACCGGAGTTCGGACTCGGACCGGGAGCACCGGGGCACTGACCACCGCGCTCGGCTCGATACCGGGAACGCTGACCGCCGCCGAACTCGACGACCACCACGGCTCCGTCGCCTGGTACGTGGACGTCATCGACACCCGCGGAACGCTGCACCGGGTGGCCGTGGACGCGAACACCGGACGCCTCGCGCAGGCCGCCACGCCCGGCGAGGACCGCCCGCACGCCGACGACCACGCGACCGGCACCCGCCGCCACGCCGACGAGCGGAGCCCGGAGCCGACGACGACTGATGCCTGACAACCGGTAACCGGTGACCGGTGACCGGTAGTTGAACGACTTCGGCCAGCGAGGTCAGTCGGCAACGGGTCGCGGCCGGTAGCATCCCGCAGCGCCAACTCCTCGACTCGGCCCGGGAAGTGCCCCGGCCGAGGCTCGCTTCCGTCCAACGCCCTCCCAACTCGCCACGACCCCAAGCCGATTGTCCCCGTACTCCACGCTTCCGCCATCTTGACGCGCCCCTGTCAACATCCGGACAATCGCACCCACTTCACACCCCACCTGGAGGCCCCGTGACCCACGGCCCCTCGCGCCGCGCCACGCTGCTGGCGGCAGCCGGCGGAGCGCTCGCGCTGCCCGTCATCTGCTCCGGATCCGCGCACGCCGCCACCCCCGCCCCACCGCTCGGCACTCGCGAACTCCCCATCGTCACGCACCCCCGCGACGCCGGCGCCGTCTACGCCCCCGACGCGGCGCGTCACGCCCACGCCGAGCCCCTGAACGCCGCCGTCGGCTGCGCCCTGGGCCGGGGAGGGCGAGGCTGATGGCCACGTTCGTCACCCGCGCCCAGTGGGGCGCCCGTGCACCGCTGAGCGTCAGCAACAACATCACACCGGCCGAGGGCGGTGTGGTCGTCCATCACGTCGACGCCGTGAAGGTGGCGAAGACCAACCACGCCGACTGCGCGGGCCAGGTGCGGGGCATCCAGAACTTCCACATGGACTCCAACGGCTGGTCGGACATCGCCTACAGCCACCTCGCCTGCGTCCACGGCTACCTCTTCGAGGGCCGCGGCGAGCACGTCCGTACCGCCGCACAGGGCACCACGCAGGGCAATGACGACTGGTACGCGGTCTGCGCGCTGACCGGCGGCACCAGCACCAACTACGACACGATCACCGCCGCGCTGATCGACGCCATCCGCTACGGCATCAGCCGTCTGCGAGTGTCGGGTGGCGCCGCGCAGGCCATCACCGGCCACCGCGACCACCACTCCACCGACTGCCCGGGCAACCTCTACTCCCGGGTGCTCAGCGGCGAGGTCAACCCCGGCGGCGGCCCGCTGCCCTATCCCGGGGTCAGCTTCCGCCAGCCGCCGACCTTCGTGCACGCCAGCGTGGCGACGTGGCAGTACCAGATGAACAACGCACACGGCTACGCCCTCTCCGTGGACGGCCAGTACGGACCGGGTTCCGACTCCGCCTGCCGCATCTTCCAGTCCAAGAACGGCCTGAGCGTGGACGGCATCGTCGGGCCGGCCACCTGGGGCGCCACGTTCGCCTAGGGCCCAACCAGCCGGGGTCCGCCGCCTTCGAGCGCGGCGTACGCCCGTGACCGACGAACCTCACAGGGGACACCTCACATGCGTTTACCTCGCGTACTCACCACCCTGGCGGCGGTCCTCGGCCTGCTTCTCGGTGCGGCCATGGCGCTGCCCGCCCACGCCCACGCCCACGACGGCACGGCGGCACCCGCCCAGTGGCGCAGCTACTGGGTGGACGCCTTCAACCCGGGCATCTACACACCCGCGCAGGTCACGAACCTCGTCAAGGACGCGCTGGACGTCAACGCCAACGCCCTGATCGTCCAGACCGCGCGGCGTTACGACTGCTTCTGCAACAACGCCCTGTACCCGCGCACCGACGCCGCGATCGCCCCGGCGCCCTACGACCCGCTGGCGGAGATCATCCGGCAGGGGCACGCCGCCGGGCTCCAAGTGCACGCCTGGGTCAACGTCAACACCATGTGGAACAGTGCCACTCCGCCCCGCTCCCCGGACCACGTCTTCAACCAGCACGGCCCGAGTGCCACCGGTGCCGACCGCTGGCTCAACAAGAAGGCCGACGGCCAGGAGCTGGTGGGCGCCAACTCCTATGTGGACCCCGGCAATCCGGCCGCCGCCGACTACATCGTGCGCGCCATACAGAGCATCGTCCGCAACTACGACGTGGACGGCATCAACCTCGACTACGTCCGCTACCCGGACGGCAGTTCCACCCCCACCCACAGCGACTGGGGCTACAACGACGTCTCGGTCGCCCGCTTCCAGCAGGCGACGGGCCGTACGGACGTCCCCCTCCCGTCCGACGAGGCCTGGAGCGACTGGCGGCGCGACCAGGTCACCAACCTGGTGCGCAGGATCTACCTCGGGATCTGGGACGTCGACCCGCACGTCCGCCTGTCCATGGACGCCATCACCTACGGGCACGGGCCGCAGGCGGTCGGCGGCTGGCAGGCCACCCGCACCTACGCCGAGGTCCTCCAGGACTGGGCCGGGTGGCTGGACGAGGGGATCATGGACACCGCGATGACCATGAACTACAAGCGCAACTGGAATCCGGACCAGGCGCTCATGTTTTCCGAGTGGTCCGAGTTCCTCGCCGACCACCAGGGCGAGCGCCAGGCGGTCAACGGACCCGCGCTGTACCTGAACAGCGTCGCGGACTCGCTCAGCCAGGCCAGGGAAGCGCTGCGCCCCACCCCGGCGGGCCACACCGCCGCCGGCTGGAGCGGCTACGCGTACGCCACTCCCAGCATGAACGTGGCGACGGGCGGCGTGGCGGGGGAGCGGGCCAAGCTGGTGCAGGCGCTGACGCGGGGCGAGGACGCGCCGTTCAGGGACAAGGCGGCGGTGCCCGCCATGCCGTGGAAGACGGCGCCCCAGGACGGCCACGTGACCGGCACTCTCGCCCTCCGGAGCGGCGCCCCGCTCGACCAGGTCCCGGTGACGCTCGACCCGCTCGCCACCCGGGGTGAGAAGATCACCCGGCTCAGCGACGGCTCCGGCTGGTTCGGCTTCGCCCATGTGGAACCCGGCGTCTACCTCCTCACCCTGGACCTGCCGAAGGGCGTGACCGGCCCTCCGGCGACCGTGGTGAGGGTGACGAAGGGCGACATCGCGGAGGCGGGGCTCCCGCCGTTCCGGGAGGTGCCGTGACGGACGTGGGCGTAGGGGAAGGGCGGCCGTAGAGGACGGCGTAAGCCGGAAGCGAATGGGGACCGCGTCCTCACACCGGAAGCGGATGGGACCGCCACCCTCACACCGGAAGCGAATGGGACCGGATCCAGGTGGGACCGCGCCCTCACACGGGAAACCCTCGCGGCCCCACCTGCTCGCCCGCGGGCACCGGTCCGGGCGGCGTCCCGTCGCCGAACGGCCGGCCGCCCAGCTCCTCGCGGTGGTGCGGGGTGAGCCAGCCGTCGAGGTCCGGGCCGAGCGGCACGATGCCGGTCGGGTTGATGCCGGAGTGGACCTGGTAGTAGTGCCGCTTGATGTGGTCGAAGTCGACCGTGTCGCCGAAGCCAGGCGTCTGGAACAGGTCGCGCGCGTACGCCCACAGCACCGGGTTCTCCGCCAGCTTCCAGCGGTTGCACTTGAAGTGGCCGTGGTAGACGGGGTCGAACCGGACCAGGGTGGTGAACAGCCGGATGTCCGCCTCGGTGATCGTGTCGCCGACCAGATAGCGCTGGCCGGCCAGCCGCTCGGCGAGCGACTCCAGCCGCCGGAAGACCCCGGCGCACGCCTTCTCGTAGTCCTCCTGCGTGTGGGCGAACCCGGCCCGGTACACCCCGTTGTTGAGATCCTCGTAGACGTCCGCCATCACGTCGTCGATCTCGTCGCGCAGCCGGTCCGGGTAGAGGTCCGGCGCGCCCTCGCGGTGCAGGGCGGTCCACTCGGTCGCCAGGTCCAGGGTCAGCTGCTGGTAGTCGTTCGTGACCAGTTCCCCGCTGGGTACGTCGACGATGGCCGGCACGCTCACCCCGCCCGGCGCGTCCGGTTCCCGCTTGTCGTAGGCCTCGGCGAGGTACCGGATGCCGAGCACCGGGTCGCGGCCGTCGGGGTCCAGGGTGAACCGCCAGCTCCTGTCGTCCTGGATCGGGTCGGCGATCGCCATGGGGAGCGCCTCCTCCAGCCCGAGCAGCCGGCGCGAGACCACCGCCCGGCTCGCCCACGGACAGGCCCGGGAGACCACCAGCCGGTAGCGCCCGGCCTCCACCGGCCAGCCGTCCCGCCCGTCGGCGGTGATCCGGTCCGTGAAGTGACTCCTGGACCGCTTGAACGCCTTGTGCCCGTACGCGCTGTTGCCGTCGTCACTCATGCCGCCTCCTCGCCGCACCGCGCTGCGCGCTCCGGTTCCTCGTACGACGCGTTCCCCGCCTTCGACGGTACGCGTTCTTCCGTGCGTGTCCGGCGTCCGGGCCGCCTCCGAAGGTACGCGCTCTTCCGTGTACGTCCGGCGTCCGGGCCAGGGCCACGGCTCCGTCGGTCCGGCGATCACCCTCAGCAGGCGGGCTCGCCGGTTCTGGCGGATAGTGAGGGAAGGACGATGTCCCTGGCAGCCCTTCCGTCCTTCAGGAGGCTCTGATGCCCCCTTCACGGTCGCTGGCCGCGCTCATCGGCCTCATGACGCTCGGCGTCGCGCTCACGGCATGCGAGGACAACGCCGCCGGCCAGGTCGTGGCGCGCAACGGTGACAAGGTTGTCGAAACGGTCTCCAACCCGCCGAACCACGGATGCCACCGCTTCCCCGAGGGCGTGACCCACGTCAACAACCACACGCAGAGCAACCTGCTCCTGTACACGACCCCGAACTGCACCGTGCCGCCCGGTGGCCAGAGCATCTATCTCGACATGGGCGGGGCGGACGAGGTGGTCAGAGGCATGGGCCTGTGGCGCAGCTTCTCGATCGCGCCTGGGGGATGAGCCGGGGCGCCGGTCTGCCCTGTCCGACTGAGGGGAGCCGGAGGACGGGCGTCGACCTGGGGTGCGACACCGACCGCCGACTACACCGCGCCCGTGGCGAACAGCTCAAGGTGTCCGCACTTGGGGCAGCGGAACGCCTCGATCTGCCGCCGAGGCCGACCCATCCGCTCGGCACCCCCGAAGGGTCCGCGCTGCAACGCGCCCTCGATCCAGCGGGCGTATCCGCGTGAGTGCTCACCGGCGTCCTCGATGAAGCCCTCGGCCAGACCGACGGTGGTGCTGGTGTGTGCCGCAGTGGGTGCACGTGTCACCCGCGGCCGCGACTCCGGTCCGGCCGGACCGCGCCAGCCGAATCCGCCAGCACACTTGTGCAGTCCGCCAACCGCAACTCGCGCCGAACGCAGCGCGCTTCAGGGCGTACACCCGCTCCGACGGACAGCCGCTGGAGGGTGATGGCCTCGCCCACGTGCGTGAATGCCGATCGGCATGTTCCGGGCGGGATGTGGTCAGTAGCCTCCTGGGACCAGGCCCCCGGGACGGCCGTGGTGGCGAAGCGATCGGGAGTACTCGTCGAGATGCGCGGACGTCCCAGCAGTGATCCCCGTACTCCTCGCATGTCGAGGCACGACTGGTGGGGTGTCGTGCTCGAGGCGCCCGATCCGCAGGCGCTGGCACGCTTCTACTCGGAGTTGCTGGGCTGGGAGATCACCAAGGAGGACGCGGACGGGGCGGCCATCGCGCCGCCGGAGGGCGTGGCCTACATCGCCTTCCAACTCTCGGAGGGTTACGTTCCCCCGGTCTGGCCGGCGCAGCACGGAGCCCAGCGGATCACGATGCACCTCGACTTCGAAGTCGTCGATCTGGAGTCGGCCGTGGCGCACGCGCTCGAACTGGGCGCGCGCCAGGCCGACTGTCAGCCGCAGGGCAACGTCAGAGTGATGCTCGACCTCGCCGGTCATCCCTTCTGTCTGTACTCGGACGGCAGCAGCGACTAGCGGAAAGACCGTCACTCCCGGCGGTGCCCCAGCGCCTTCCGCCGGATCACCGCACCCCGCTGATCCTCCACAGCATGTCCAGGAACTGCTCCCGCTCGGCTGGCGGGCGGCGGCACCACGGAGGCGCTCGCGCGACACGTAGTTGAGGATGAAGGCCGTACCGGTCCTGGGGGGCTCGGCGGGAGGAGCGACATGGAGCGGCATCCTCGTTGTCGTCAGGGGTTCGCCCACGCACCCGGGGTATCCGTCAACGCGGACACCTCCGCGGGCAGTCGGGCGGTGGCGACGTCGGCGAGTGACACGCCGTCCAGGATCTCGCGCACGTTGGACCGGAGCGCTATCCACAGCGGAAGCAGTGACTCGGCGGGGCCGGTGTAGGACAGCTCCGGCGGGCGCACTCCACGCACCGAGACCAGCGGGCCGTCCACGACGCGGATGACGTCGGCGATGCTGATGGAGTCGGCGGCCCGGGCCAGCCGGTATCCGCCGTTGCCGCCGCGCTGGCTGAGAACGAGACCGCCCCGGCGCATGTCGTTCAGGATGCTCTCGAGGAACTTGTGCGGAATGTCCTGGGCAGCAGCGATGGCCTCGGCCTTCATCGGCCCGCCGTCCTCCCCCGACGCGGCGAGCTGCAGCGCGGCACGTACCGCGTAGTCCGCCCTGGCTGAGATCCGCATGCCGGCATTATCCCGTACCCCTTCGGCGCGTAAGGCCGCCGGGCAGAGGCAGGGGTATGTCAGGTGCCCCCTGTCCTCGCCCGGCGGTTGGGGGTGGTTCAGGCCGCGGCCGGTGTGTAATGGGAGGCGTCGCCCTCGATGACATGGCTGCGGGTGCCGTCGACACCAGTGGGGACGTCGCCCGCGACGGTCACCCGGTGCAGCAGGCGCGGAAGGTCGCCGTAGTCGTCGGGGGCGTAGTGCTGGGTGATGCGGTTGTCGAACAGGACGAGGTCACCGGGCGTCCAGGCCACCCGCACGATGTTCTCCGGGCGGGTGACGTACGACTGGAAGAGGCGCAGCAGGTCGCGGGAGTCGGCGGGGCCGAGGCCGACGATGCTCTGGGCGAAGCCGCCGATGAACAGCCCGCGTTCCCCGGTCTCGGGGTGGACGCGGACGACCGGGTGCGCGGTGCGGTACTTGCGGGAGACGAACCGCCGGCGGTGCTCGGCGGCCTTCTCGCTCTTCGGGGCGGCGTAGTCGTAGTCGTTGGTGTGCACCGCCCACAGCTTGTCGGCCAGCTCGCGCAGCGGCTCGGGCAGATCGCGGTAGGCGGCCGCCGAGTTGGCGATGAGGGTGTTGCCGCCGTAGGGCGGGATCACGATGCCGCGCAGCGTGCTCGCCTTCGGGGGCGTGCGGACGAAGGTGACGTCCGTGTGCCAGTGGTTGGCGCGGATTCCCTCGTCGCCGTCGACGGGCAGGATCTGCGGCTGGTCCTCGACGGAGGGCACGGTGGGGTGCGCGGTGGTGAGCTCGCCGAAGAGGGAGGCGAAGCGGAGCTGGCCCGCGTCGTCGAGGTCCTGGCCTCGGAAGACGAGCGCCTTGTGGTCCAGGAGCGCGGAGTTGATCTCCGAGACGACGGCGGGGTCGAGATCGGTGGAGAGATCCACCCCGATGATCTCGACGCCGATACGGCCGCCGATCCTGCGGATGTCGAAGCCGGTGCTGGTGGTCATGTGCTGGTGTCCTCTCGAGAAGTGATCAGCGAGGTGAGGGGCAGGGAGGTGAGGGGCAGCGGAGGTGGTCCCGGACCCCGGCGATCCGGGGGAGGGCCTACGGTGCACAAGGCCGGGTGTGCGGGCTCGAGTTCGGATCTCGGGACGGGCGTACGGAGGGAGTCGTCAGGCCGCTTCGTGGTGGCCGGCGTTCACTGGCCCTCTCAACCGCCCGCCGGTACGCGCCAGGAGCTGAGCCGGCGCTCCACGGTCACCAGGAACTGGTTGAAGACCACGCCGATGGCGGAGATCGTGAGGATGCCCGCATACATCTGCGGGATCGCGAAGTTGTACTGCGAGGCGTTGATCAGGTAGCCGAGGCCCGCCTTGGCGCCGATCATCTCGGCGGCGACCAGCACCAGAATGGACGCCGCTCCGGCCAGCCGGATGCCGGTGAAGATCACCGGCACCGAGGACGGCAGGATGACCTGCTGGAACAGCCGGGGTGCGGACAGATCCATGGACTTCGCCAGCTTCAGCAGGGTGGGGTCGACGTTGCGGACCGCGCTGACGGTGTTGAGCAGGATCGGCCAGGTGCACGCGTACACGACGATGGAGATCTTCGAGGTCTCGCCGATGCCGAGCAGCAGCACGAACACCGGCAGCAGGGCCAGCGCCGCGGTGTTGCGGAAGACCTCCAGCAGCGGTCCGAGCAGGTCGGCGACCGGCCGGTACCAGCCGATCAACAGGCCGAGCGGCACGGCGACGACCACGGCGAGACCGAATCCGCTGAAGGAGCGCACGAGGCTGGCGCGAGCGTTGTCGACGAGTTGACCGTCGGCCGCCAGTCCCCACCACGCGCGGGCGACCTCGCTGAACGGCGGCAGGAAGGTCCGGTCGACCAGGCCGAGTCGCGGTGCGGTCTCCCACAGCAGCAACAGGGCCACGATCGCCGCGGACTTCGTGGCTAGCTTCAGCAGCAGGTACGGCAGTTGGTGGACCGACCGGCGGACGGGTGCCGTCGGGGAGGGGGGTCGACGCCCGTACGACGCGGCTGTCCCAGCCCGTGCAGGAGGGGAGGAGGCCGGAGCGGGCTCGGCGGCGCTCCCGGGGACCCGCGTCTCGGTCGTGCCGGTGGTGGGGCTCATACGGAAGCCTCCTCCTTCTCCAACTGCTGGGCCCTGGCCACCTCGTCGTGCAGCAGCGACCAGATCTCGTGCCGGTGGCGCGCGAACTCGGGACTGGAGCGGAGGTCGTCCGTCGAGGTACGGGAGTCGAAGGCGACGGGCACGATCTGCTTGATGCGGCCCGGCCTCGAGGTCATGACGGCCACGCGCTGCCCCAGGTAGACGGCCTCGTCGATGCCGTGCGTGATGAAGACGACGGTCTTGCCCGTGCGTTGCCAGATGCGCAGCAGCTCGTCCTGCAACGACTCGCGGGTCTGGGCGTCCAGCGCGGCGAACGGCTCGTCCATCAGGAGCACATCGGGGTCGTAGGCGAGACTGCGGGCGATCGCCACCCGCTGCCGCATCCCGCCCGACAGCTCGTGGGGGTGGCGGTCCTCGAACCCGGACAGGCCGACCAGCTCCAGGAACTGCCTTGCTTGTGCACCACGTTGACGCCGTGGGACGCCGGTGGCCTCCAGGCCGAACTCGACGTTGCCCTGCGCCGTACGCCACGGCAGCAGCGCGTACTGCTGGAACACGATCCCGCGGTCCAGTCCCGGGCCGGTGACAGGTTCGCCGTCCAGCAGGATCTGTCCGCTGCTGGGCCGGGCGAGGCCGCCGAGGAGGTCGAGCAGGGTCGACTTTCCGCAGCCACTGGGGCCGACCAGGACGACGAACTCGCCGGCGGCTATGTCCAGGTCGATTCCGTCGAGGGCGGTGAACCGAGTCGTCTGGCGGGCCTGTTGTGCCGCTCGGTCCTTGACGGTGAACTCCTTCCGCACCTGCTTCAGCGCGATCTTGGGTGGGGTGGTGGGCTCGGGCACGGCGGTCAGCTCCCGCTCGTCGAAGGGGAAGAAGCCGCGTTGAATTCGTTGGTGTAGAGGTCGGCCACCGTCACCTGGCCCTTCTTGATGTCGCCGCGCTCGGTCAACCAGTCGTCCCACAGCTGGAGTTCCTTGTCGGTGATCCGGCCCGCGGTCTCCGCGACGCCGAAGGACTGCCAGTACTTCAGCGGTGCGGTGTCCTCGTTGCGGCCGCGCTTGCCGACGATGTCCGTCATCCGGGCGATGACTTGCTCACGCGGAGTGGAACGGGCCCACTCGACGGCTCTTCCCACGCCGGTGACGAAGACCCTGGCCGTGTCGGGGTTCTGCTTCAGGAAGCGGTCGGTCATCACGTAGGTGCCGGCGCTGAACGCGCCGAGCAGCTGGTAGTCGGTGAACAGCGGGCGGATGCCGCCGACCGCCAGGGCCTTGTCCCGCAGGATGTCGCCGAGGACGGCTACGTCTATCTGCTTCTGACGCAAGGCCTGTTCGGTGTTCACCGGAGGCACCACCAGGGGTTCGACCTTGCCGGCCTCCGCCCGAGAGAGGCCGCCTCGCTGCAGATAGATGTCCAGCATGGCCTCCGCATGCGCGCCGAGGGTGTTCATGCCGACCTTCTTGCCGATGAGGTCCCTGGCCGAGTGGATCGGGCTGTCCTTGGGGACGTAGAAGCCGTTGTAGGCGTACTTGTCGGAGCCGTAGTAGCTGATGACGGACTTGATGGGAGCCCCGTTCGCCGCCAGTTTGACGACCGCGCCGTTGAACGCGCCCCCGAAGTCGACCTGACCCGTGGCCGCCGATTGGATGTCCTGCGGCCCGCTGATCGTGTTGCCGGTCCACTTCAGCTTCACCTCGCCGAAGTAGCCGAGGTCCTCGGCCAGTTCGGGCAGGATGACCTTCCCCGCCCAGCCCTGGTACCGGAGCGTCTTGGTCTGGCCCTGCCCCGACGTGGCTCCGGTCGCGGTCGTACCGCAGCTCACGGCCGCCGCCGATAGACCGAGCAGAGAGAGGAACTGGCGCCGGGACGATGCCGTCGTGGCCATAAAGGATCCTGTTCGAGATCGATGGGGCGACTGGGGGGCGTATTGCGGTTCAGTCAAAAAGGGTCAGTCAAAAAAGGGGTGCGACAAACGCGGGGCAATGGGGAACACACGTCACCCGAAATAGCGGTGGAATGCCCGAATGGAGCGCGAGAAGGCCGCGTCTGTCAGCGGGTACGGCGACCGGCGGCACAGAGGGCGCTGGCCTGACGTCGCAGGTCGACGTGCAGGCGCGCGGCGAGGTACTCGGACTTGCTCACAGGTAAAAGCGTTGCAGTGAAATCCCGCTCGGTCAATGGCACTTGTGCCCGCGTCTCATGTTCTCAACCCGCCGACACGTGCGTGAAGCACGGCGTTCATGAATGGCTGGACGGCAGGCATGGCGAATTCGCTGCGTCGCTGAATCGCTGTGCCGGCGTGCCGCCGAGTCGCCGAGTCGAGTCGCCCATTTGGCGTTCGGGCCGGCGGTGCCCGTCATGGTCAGACGGGCAGGACGAACGGCGGGTGCGCGCCGTTGAGGAAGTAGTCCCCGACATCGCGGAGCCGGTGGGTGACGGGCTCGTACAAGGTATGGGTCCGGGCGTTGCGCCAGAAGCGGTCGAAGCCCAGCCGCGCGGACGTGGAGTGGGCGCCGATGATGTCGAGGGCGCGGGCGGTGGACTCCTGTGCGGCGCGGCAGGCGGCGGCGTCGGCCATGGCGACGAGGACGGCGATGTCGGCGTACTCGTCGTAGGTGAGGTCCTCGCCGCGCGCCAGCCCGCCGTGCACGGCATCCAGCGCTTGATCGGCGAGCGCGGACGCGGAGCGGGTGAGGACGGTGAGTTCCCCGTAGACGGCCAGCACCTGCGGGTCCTGGGGGTAGCCGGCCGGCCAGGCGGGGTGCCAGGACGAGTGGCCCGCACGCCGGTACTCGCGGGCCTCGGCGAGCACTCCCTCGGTCATGCCGAGACGGAGCTGGACGGAGAGGAGACGCCCCACCGGCGACACCAGAGCGGCCGCGGGCGACAGCACGTCCTCGTCCGCGGACAGCGACCCGAGTACGTCGTCGGCGGCGACCGGTACCGCATCGAACTCGACGCTTCCGCCCGCCGCGAGCCGCTGACCGAAGGTGTCGGCGCCCCCGTCGATCTCCACGCCGTGCTGGGTGGAATCGACGACGACGGCGAGCGGATCTCCGGTGTCCGCCCGCACGGCACGCACGACGAGGCGGTCGGCGACCAGGACCCCCGTGGCGTAGCTCTGCCGGCCGTTCAGCACCTGCCCGCCGGCCGCCACGGTCAGGGTCAGCGGGGGTTCCTGGTGGGCGAGCCCGCCACCCCAGCACCACTGCTCCGCCACGGACCGTGCCTCGATCCGGGCGGCGAGCTGAGGCAGGGTGAAGAACGGCGCGCTCCACGACAGGAAGTAGTGACAGCCCAGCAGTTGACCGATCGCGCCGTCTGCCGCGGCGATCTCGCGGACGACGGCGTAGGCCGTGCGCCAGTCCGCGCCGCCGCCCCCGGACTCGGCCGGCGCGAGGAGTGACAGCAGCCCCGCCTCGCGCAGGCGGGACACCTCGTCGAACGGCGCCTTGCCCGCCTGCTCGCGGCCCACCGCGTCCGTGGCGAGGTCGTCCGCCGTCTCACGGGCCACGCACAGCCAGTGCGCACGGCCGGGCCCGGTCCGTTCGGACTCCGGAGCGGGGCCGGACGGCGCGGCGGCAACGCCCATGGCGGTGGTCTCCTCAGGGTCGACGGCGAGGGTTGGTGTCGGCGGCCTTCGGTTGGCCGGACGGGAGCGCTCGGGCCAAGTTCCTTATCAAGTAAGGCGGCTGACTACCGGCACACCATCCTGCGTACTCCGCCGGTTGCCCGTCAACGCTTTCCTAGTGAATCGATAGGAAATACGTCTCTCGCGAACATGGCGCGGGGGCAGAGCAGGTGGCCCGGTTTCGGCGTCGGTCGCCACGCTTCCAACTCCAGCGACAGCTGCTGCACCAGCCAGGCGCCCCCCAGGACTACGGCCGGCCGTGCCGCCCCCCCCCGGACTACGCCCGCCAAGTCGACGAACGCCCGCCAAGTCGACTGCATCCTCGCGCTGTTGCGCGGCGACGATCGCTCGGCGGACGGGACAGAAGCACACGCCGTACCCGGTGAGGGAGCCGAGACGGCCCACGCGCCCTCAGGGCAGTGGTGTGCCGCCGGTGACGTTCATGATCTCCGCGGTGACGAAGCTCGCCCGCGGTGAGGCGAGGAAGACGTACGCCGGTGCCAGTTCGGCGGGCTGGGCGGGCCGGCCGAGCGGCGACTGCTTGCCGAACTCCACGGTGTCGGGCATCGTCGCCGGTATCAGCGGCGTCCAGACCGGGCCCGGGGCGACGGCGTTGACGCGGATGCCGTCGTCGGCCACCATCTGCGCGAGTCCCTGCGTGAAGGCCACGATCGCCCCCTTGGTCGTCGCGTAGTCCAGGAGGTGCGGACTGGGTTTGTACGCCTGCACGGACGTGGAGTTGATGATGGAGCCGCCGGCGGGAATGTGCGGCAGCGCCATCTTGCACAGCCAGAACATCCCGTACAGGTTGGTACGCATGACCCGGTCGAACTGCTCGGTGGAGATCGCCTGGATGCCCTCCGGCTGGGACATCTGGTAGGCCGCGTTGTTGACCAGCACGTCGATGTGCCCGAACTCCGCGACGGCGCGTTCCACCAGGCGGCGGCACTGCTCTTCGTCCCGGATGTCGCAGGACACGGCCACGGCCTTGCGGCCCGCCTCCTCGACGAGGCGTGCGGTCTCCGCGGCGTCCTCGGCCTCTTCCGGCAGATGCGTGAACAGCACGTCGGCCCCCTCGCGTGCGAAGGCGAGCGCGACGGCCCGGCCGATGCCGGAGTCGCCGCCGGTGATCACCGCTTTGCGGTCCTGGAGGAGCCCGCAGCCCTCGTAGGAGGCCTCACCGTGGTCGGGCGGCGGGTCCATGGGGCCGGTCCAGCCCGGATGCCGCTGGTCCTGCCGCGGAAACTCGGGCCGGGGGTGTTTGCGGGTCGGATCCTCGGTCACGGGAGACTCCCTCCTTCATCGTCGGCGCGACTCGGGACTGCGGTCCGTCACCGGCGCGCCCAGCCGCGCCGCCTGCCTTGCACGGTGCTCTCCTCCGCTCACGATCGGTACCGCCTGGGGCCCTGTCGTCTTCGAGTACCCGACGCAAGCCGCCGAAACAGGAGCGCGGCCGGCCCGGCGCGTAACCCCCGACCGAGGGGGTATTCGCCACGCGTCCCTGAGGGCGATCGTGGAGGTGGACGATGCAGCCGGAGGTGGACCGCATCGCGCGGCCCTGGGGGGAGCGCACCCCGTACGGTCCCGGAGACCCGTGGCCGGTGCGGGTCGACTCCTTCCTGGAACCCGGAGTGACGGCCGACCGCGTGGAGCGGTGGGTGCCGACGGCGTCCCTGCTGCACTCCAACGGGGACGCGATGGACGTCGCAGTCGCCGACGGCCGCATCGTCGGAGTGCGCGGGAGGCCCGGCGACCGGGTCAACCACGGCCGTCTCGGCCCCAAGGACCTCTTCGGCTGGCAGGCCGGCGGATCCTCGGACCGGCTGACGACGCCCCTGATCCGGAAGGACGGGCGACTGGTCGCCTGCGACTGGGACACCGCCATGGACCGGATCGTCACGCGCACCAGGCAGTTGCTGAGCGAGGACGGGCCCGGCTCCGTCGGGTTCTACACCAGTGGCCAGCTGTTCCTGGAGGAGTACTACACCCTGGCCGTCATCGCCCGCGCCGGGATCGGCACCAACCACCTGGACGGCAACACCCGCCTGTGCACCGCGACCGCCGCCGAGGCGCTGAAGGAGACGTTCGGCTGCGACGGCCAGCCCGCGTCCTACACCGACATCGACCACGCCGACGTGCTCGCGCTCTTCGGTCACAACATGGCCGAGACCCAGCCGGTGCTCTGGATGCGCGTTCTGGACCGGCTGGAGGGAAGCGATGCGCCACGTCTCGTCTGTGTCGACCCGCGCCCCACGCCGGTCGCCCGCCGGGCCACCGTCACGCTGGCACCGCGCACCGGCACGAACGTGGCCCTGCTCAACGCGCTCCTCCACGAGATCATCCGAACGGACCGGATCGACCACGCGTACATCGACACGCACACCGTGGGCTTCGAGGAACTCGCCCGGAACGTCGCCGGCTGCACGCCCGCCTGGGCCGCCCGGATCTGCGACGTCCCGGCCCGGCGGATCGGCGAGGCGGCCGAGATCATCGGCGGCGCGGAACGGCTGCTGTCCACCGTGCTCCAGGGCGTCTACCAGTCCCACCAGGCCACCGCGGCCGCCTGCCAGGTCAACAACCTCCAGCTCATCCGCGGCATGCTCGGCCGGCCGGGCTGCGGCGTCCTCCAGATGAACGGCCAGCCCTCCGCCGAGAACACCCGCGAGTGCGGCGCGAACGGCGACCTGCCGGGCTTCCGCAACTGGCAGAACGAGGCGCATGTCGCCGACCTCGCGGACATCTGGAACGTCGAGCCCTCCCGCATCCCGCACTACGCCCCGCCCACCCCCGCGATGCAGATCTTCCGCTACGCCGAGCAGGGCTCGATCCGGATGCTGTGGATCTCCGCCACCAACCCGGCCGTCTCCCTGCCCGAGCTCCACCGCATCCGCGAACTCCTCGGCCAAGACAGCCTGTTCACCGTCGTCCAGGACCTGTACGTCACCGAGACCGCCCAGTTGGCGGACGTCGTGCTGCCCGCGGCGACCTGGGCGGAGAAGACGGGCACGTTCACCAACGCCGACCGCACCGTCCACTTCTCCGGCAAGGCGGTCGACCCGCCCGGCGACGCCCGGCCCGACCTGGACATCCTGCTCGACTACGCCCGCAGGATGGACTTCCGCGACCGGGACGACCGACCGCTCGTCACCTGGCACGACCCCGAATCGGCCTTCGAGGCGTGGAAGGAGTGCAGCCGCGGCCGGCCCTGCGACTACTCGGGCCTGAGCTACGAGCGGCTGGCGGGCGAGAGCGGCATCCAGTGGCCGTGCACCGAGAAGTCGCCGCAGGGCACCGAGCGGCTCTACACCGACGGCATCACCTGGGCCGCGCCGGACGACTGCGAGACGTACGGCAGGGACCTGGAGACCGGCGCGTCCGTGTCCGAGACCGAGTACCGAGCGCTGAACCCCGAGGGCAGGGCGGTGCTGAAGGCGGCCGCATACGTACCGCCCCACGAGACGCCCGATCCGCAGTACCCGCTCCAGCTGACCACCGGCCGCACCCTGTACCACTTCCACACCCGCACCAAGACGGGCCGCGCCCCCCAACTGAACGCCGCCGCACCGCAGATGTGGGTCGAACTCTCCCCGGGCGAGGCGCTGCGGCACGGCGTCGCGGAGGGCGACCTGGTCGAAGTCACCAGCCCGCGAGGATCGGTACGCGGACGGCTGCGCGTCACCGGCATCCGTGACGGCATGGTGTTCCTGCCGTTCCACTACGGCTACTGGGACACCCCGGCGGGCGACCGCCCCGGAACGGGCGGAGGCAGGGCCGCGAACGAGGCGACGGCCACCGACTGGGACCCGGTCTCCAAACAGCCGCTGTTCAAGACCGCCGCCGCCCGGCTGACCCTCGTCGAGCGCGCCGACGGCGCCGTGTCCCCCGCGCCCACCACCACCGCCTCGGCCCCGGCGGACCCACGCTTCGTCCCCTCCACCGAGGGCGGCCCTTCGGCGGTCGCTCACCAGACGACGACGGCCGACGGAGGGGATACGCCGGCTCAGGAAGGGGGTACGCCGTGAAGGGCATCGCGCTCGTCCTGCGCGCGCTGTACGACGGGGAACGAGGACTGGAGCAGAGCCTGCTCACCGTCGCCGACCGGCACGGCGCCGACCACGAGGTCCACCACGTCGCCACCGACATCGCCCGCTGGTCCCACGACCACGCCGAACGCGTCGCCCGCGCTGCGGAGTCGCACGGACTGCACCTGCCGGAAACCGCACCACTGACGCCCCGGCGGCAGGCACCGGCACCCGATGACGCGGCCGCCGACCCGGGCGTCCTCCTGCTGCTGGACCTGCGCGAGCTGCATCTCGCGGCCGCGAAGAACGCCCTCGACTGGCAGATGCTGAGCCAGGCCGCGCAAGCCGCCGGGGAGAGCGGTCTCGTCGACCTCGCCGCCGAGTGCCGTCCGCAGACCGTGCGCCAGATGAGCTGGACCGACACCATGCTGAAGACCCTCTCCCCGCAGCTGCTCACCAGCCTGTGACCGCACGGGCCGCACGGGGCCCCATAGGCCGCGCGGGCCGCCCTGGTTCAGGCTTCCCGCACGACCCGGATCGTGGCCAGTTGACTGTCGGCGGCGTCGGGCAGGTTCATGCCAGCGGCGACACCGGTCGTCAGGTAGCGCAGAACGGGCTCAGTAAGGCGCTCACCGGGAAGAACAGCAGGAATGCCCGGCGGATACGGCGTGACCATCTCACCGGCGACGCGCCCTGCGGCTTCGCCCGGAGGCACGTCCACATGGTCCGCGAAATAGGCGTCGCGGGGAAGCCGGGCCTGCTCCATGCGCAGGTCGCGCGAGGAGGGCACGTCGACCCGGGGAGCGTCCCGCAGCTCGTCGGCGTGGTCGGCCAGGTCGCTCAGGGCGGCGAGGAGAACACCGACCGTGTCGGTGTCGTCCGCATGGGTGAGCTGGGCGCCTGTACGGCGGTGGTCGACGAGGTGCATGTCGACGTGATGGCGCTCGCGCAGCCAGTCAGCCGCGCGGTAGCCGGTGATGCCCAGGCCGCTGATGTCCATGACGACCGGCAGCGGATCGAAGTCGTCGGCGAGTCCGGGACCGCAGAAGTCCCGCGCGTCGTTCACGTGGATGCCGTCGATGTCCTCGATGGCCGTACGGGTGCGGTGAGCGAGGCTCAGGGCCGCGTCGATGAGTTCGTGACCGTGCTCCATCATCTGCCGCCGCCATGCGTCGATTCCGGCGTACAGCAGGACGTTGGGGCTGGTGGTCCCTAGCAGGTCGGCGCGGGAGGCGAGTTCGGCGGGGTTGATGAGGTCGCCCTGGAGGTGGAAGACCGACCCCTGTTCCAGGCCGCTGCCCATCTTGTGGATGCTGGTCACACAGATGTCGGCGCCCGCGTCCATGGCCCAGGAGGGCAGGTCGTCGTGGAACGGCAGATGCGCTCCCCACGCCTCGTCGACGATCAGGGGCTTGCCCCGCCGGTGACAGACCTCGCTGATGCCGCGCAGGTCAGCCGCTGCCCCGTAGGGCGTCGGACTCGTGACCAGCGCGCCGTCGGCTTCGGGATGGTCGGTGAACATCCTGTCGTACGCCGCTGCCGCCGGCGGGTGCGCGAGGTGACGCTCGTCGTCCCACTCCGGCTCGACCCACACAGGGCGTACGCCGGAGAGGATGAGCCCGGCGATGACGGATTTGTGGGCGTCCCTCCCGACGAGCAGGCTGTGACCGGGACAGGTCACCGTCAGCATGGCGGCCTTGACCGACAGCGAGCTGCCGCAGGTGGAGAAGAACGTGTGCTCCGCGTGTACGGCGTCGGCCATCAGCTCCTCGGCCCGTTCCAGGACGCGGCCCTGTGTCAGGCGGTCGTCGAGTCCGCCGTCGGCCAGCACGTCGCCGAGGTACACGGCGTCTCCGAGGACCGCCCGCGCCCGCGGGTCCGCCCCGCGTGCCTGCTTGTGCCCTGGCGGGGTGAACGCGAGCTCACCAGCCTCGTGATACCGGGCCAGGGCGTCCAGAACGGGCGTTTCACCGTGGTTCAGTCCCATACCTGCGTGGGGTTCCCCGATCGGGCGGGCGTATGCGTCATGTGCCGTGCGCGGACAGAGACGGCACGGACGGGGACGTACGACTTGGGCGCTCACGGTCAGCTGACTCGGCACGCCCTGTCCGTTCCCCCGCTGGTTGGATAGCCTGCCGATCCCCTTTCATCGAGGAGGCAGTGCGTGACCGATTCGCAGCAGGAGGCGGTTGTGGGTGAGGAACGCGGCGAGGCCAGGAAGCGGGCGAGCGGCCGGTCCCGGGGGGTGAGCGACGAACTCGCCGAGAACATGTTGCAGGGCTGGGCGGACACCGAGCGGCGCGACCTCGACCCCATCCCGCAGGCCGCCCACACCGCGCGCCGCCGGGCCGAGCTCTCCGCCCGCTTCCCCGGCGAGCTGCTGGTGATCCCGTCCGGCAACCCCAAGGTCCGCTCCAACGACACGGACTACCCCTTCCGGGCCTCCTCCGACTTCGTCTACCTGACCGGCGACCAGTCCCAGGACGCCGTCCTGGTCCTGGAACCGGAACCGGACGGTTCGCACCAGGCGGTCGCCTACCTGCTCCCGCGCTCCAACCGCGAGAACGGCGAGTTCTGGCTCGACTACCACGGTGAACTCTGGGACGGGCGCCGCAACAGCCTGGCCGAGAACGAGCAGTTGCTCGGCCTGCCCTGCCGCGACGTGCGCACCCTGACCGAGCGACTGGCCGCGGCCACCGGCCCCATCCGCCTGCTGCGCGGCTACGACGCGGCCGTGGACGCCGTCCTGACGGACAAGGTGACCGCCGAGCGTGACCACGAGTTCCGCGTCTTCCTCTCCGAAATGCGTCTGATCAAGGACGAGTTCGAGATCGCCGACCTGCGTCACGCCTGCGACGCCACTATCCGCGGCTTCGAGGACGTGGTCCGTGTCCTCGGCACCGACTCGCCGACGCCGGAGCGCGCCATCGAGGGCACGTTCTGGACGCGCGCCCGGATCGAGGGCAACGACGTCGGCTACACCTCGGTCTGCGCCGCGGGCCCGCACTCGACGACCCTGCACTGGGTCCGGAACGACGGCGAGGCCCGCCCCGGCGACCTGCTGCTGCTCGACGCCGGTGTGGAGACCCGCAACCTCTACACCGCCGACCTCACCCGCACCCTGCCGGTGAGCGGCCGCTTCACGCCCGTCCAGCGCAAGGTGTACGAGGCGGTGCTCGCGGCGCAGGAGGCCGGCATCGCCGCGGTCAAGCCCGGTGCGTCGTTCCGGGACTTTCCCGAAGCCGCCCAGCGGGTGCTGACCGAACACCTGCACGCCTGGGGGCTGTTCGGCGGCCGTACGGTGGACGAGGCCTACGAACTCGGGCTGTTCCGCCGCTGGACGCTGTCCGGCGTCGGCCACATGATCGGCCTGGACGTGCACGACTGCGCCAAGGCCCGGACCGAGATGTACATGGGCGGCACGCTGGAAGCCGGCATGGTGCTCACCGTCGAGCCGGGTCTCTACTTCCAGTCCGACGACCTCACGGCCCCCGAGGAGCTGCGCGGCATCGGCATCCGGATCGAGGACGACATCCTCGTCACCCCGGAGGGCAACGAGAATCTCTCGGCCGGCCTGCCCCGGACCCCGGACGATGTCGAGGCCTGGATGGCCCGGCTGCGGGGCTGACCCCGTCCGCCGCGACCCATCAACCGGGCTGCGGCGTACAGCAGTTGACTCATCCGCGACAGCGGAGCACCACACGATGGGGAGGCGTGCGATGGAACGGCAGGACGGCTTGCGCGGGGCGCAGAGTCACGACCGGGCGGTACCGGCCGCGGTGGCCGAGTCGTTTCGGCAGGGCTGGGCGGACACGAACCTGAGGCTGCCGCCCGTGTCCGGGGCGGCGTACGCGGCCAAGCGGCGCGCGGCGGTGTCCGCGCGGTTCCCCGGGGAACGCGTCGTCGTCCCCGCGGGCGGGCTCAAGGTCCGCAGCAACGACTTCGACTACCACTTCCGGCCGCACTCCGCGTTCCTCCACCTCACCGCCGAGCAGGGGACCCAGGCGGTCCCCGACAGCGTCCTGGTCTTCGAACCCACCGGGACCGGGCACGCGGTCACTCTGTTCACCCGGCCCCGGTCCCCGCGCGGCGGTGGGCCGCACGGCGCGGAGCTCTACAGCGACCGGAGGCACGGCGAGTTCTGGGTCGGCCGGCGACGCACGCTGGCCGAGACCGCCGACGCCCTCGGCATCGAGGCCGCCGCGCGCGACGACCTGGAGCGTGCTCTGCACGGCAACGTCCCGACCCGGGTGGTGCGCGGCGAGGACGCGTTCATCGACGCGCTGGTGCCGCCGGACCCGGGTCGCGATGCCGAACTGTGCACGCTCCTCTCGGAGTTGCGGCTGGTCAAGGACGAGTGGGAACTCGAGCAGCTGCGGGCTGCCGTGGACCACACGGTCGCCGGTTTCCACGACGTCGCCGGAGAGCTGCGGCACGCCACGAACCTCGAGCGGGGCGAGCGCTGGATCGAGGGCACCTTCAACCGGCGGGCTCGGCTTGAGGGTTACGGCCTGGGCTTCGAGACCATCGCGGCGGCCGGCTCGCACGCCTGCGTCCTGCACTGGGTCCGCAACGATGGCCCGGTACGCGACGGCGACCTGCTCCTGCTCGACGCCGGTGTCGAGGCCGACTCCTGCTACACCGGGGACGTCACCCGGACCCTGCCGGTCAGTGGACGCTTCACCGAGGCCCAACGCCGTGTCTACGACCTGGTCTTCGCCGCTCAGTCGGCGGGCATCGCCGCGCTGCGGCCCGGCGCCCGGTTCGGGGACTTCCACAACGCGGCGATGCGGGTGATCGCCGAGGGTCTCGACGACTGGGGCCTGAGGCCCGGCGGCGACGCGGCCCACGACCGGGCCCTGTACCGCCGGTACACCGTCTGCGGAACCGGCCACATGCTCGGCCTGGACTGCCACGACTGCGCCAGTGCCCGCAGCGAGGCCTACCTGGAGGGCGTCCTCGAACCCGGTCACGTCCTCACCGTCGAGCCGGGGCTGTACTTCCAGCCCGACGACCTGACGATCCCCGAGGAGCTGCGCGGCATCGGCGTACGGATCGAGGACGACTTCGTCATCACGGCCGACGGCGCGCACTGCCTGTCCTCGGGCCTGCCACGCAGTGCGGACGAGGTCGAGGCGTGGACGGCCGCCTCGCGGTGACGGTGCGCCACCGGCGGCGCTCACCCGGATCCACCGCAAGCGCCAGGTACGTTCCCGGGTCCGGCTGGTGGCACTCGTCGGGCGCCGGCGGGCCCGGCGAGCTCAGTCGGCCTGCCAGCCGACGGTGCCCAGGATGCTGGAACCCGCCGTCCCGGCAGGGGCGTTGCGCGGGGCGGGCACGTCGTAGCGCGCCACGCAGCCGGTCATGCGTCCGCCCATGAACAGCGGTCCGAACACGGCACGCGTCACGATGTCCCGGTACTCGCCCTGTTCCACGTCGAGCACGTGCGCGGCGAGTCCGGTGCTGCGGACGGTCTCCTGCGCTATCCAGGTCCCGGCGGACCTGGCCTTGGCGATGACGCCCTCCCAGGCGGACGGCTCGGTCCGGGATCCGATGTGCACGTCGAAGTTCTGGTCGCCGTCGGAGCGCTTGACGACGAAGTCCTCCCGCCTGCTCCTCAGCAGTTCGTCCAGCTTCCACGACTCGCCCTGGTAGGTGACGAGTTCGTCGCCGATCACGCGTGACCAGGGGAGGTATCGGTCCACGAACTCCCGGTCCTGGTCGGTCATCCACTCCTGTCCCTGGGACAGCAGCGCGAACAGCTGCTTGTTCGCCGCCTGGTAGGAGCTCTGCGGCGTCAGCACGCTGGAGCCGCACTTCCTGATCCGCAGCAGCGGACCGATGTCCCGCCCCGCGTCGAGCCATTCCTGCGGCACCGTCCGCTCCAGCACCAGCGGGAACTCGCCCCGGCGGGAGCCGAGTTCGGCGACGAACTCGCCTGTTTCGAAGTACTCCGCCCGGATTCCTCCCTTGCGCAGCGAGTCGACCTCGATCTCGTAGTACCGGCGGCTGTTGCCGACGTCGGTGAGGAAGACGTCGGGGAGATAGCCGACGAGCGCGATGTGCGGGTCCAGGCCGAGGTCGCCGAGCACGGTGCGCAGCACCTCGGTCCGCGTCCGCAGGGGGTCCGCGAGGGTGAGACGGGCCGCCACGTCCTCGGGGAGCAGCTGTCGCCACAGCTCGTTGAGCAGGTGGCCGTACACCTGGCCGCCGGTGGAGGAGCAGAAGTTGAACTCGATGAACTTCCATCCGGACTCCGTGAGCATCACGTCCGGCCGCCCCATCAGCGTCGCGTACGTGGTCTCGAAGTCCTCGTCGGCGTAGAAGCCGGTCAGTCGCTCGTCGAGGCCGAGGGCCCGGTGCCGGGCCAGGCTGTCGGCGCCCAGGCTCCGTACCGCCCTGCGCAGCAGATCGGCCAAGTAGGCGACCGCTTCCTCCAGTTCGGCTCCGAGCGCCGCCGGGAGCACGACGGGCCCGGCGGGGGCGATCCGGTCGAACCAGAAGGTGCGAAAGCCCCGGAACTGGTGGTCGAAGGCGTTGAGCAGCAGGCGGGGGTCGGTAGCGGTGACCGACCGTGCAGCCGTCGAGGTGGGTTCCACTGTTTCTTACTCCTGGGAGAGTTCCGGACGGCCCAACGATCACCCTCACGCTGTTCTCAGCGCTTCGAGGCTACGGGCTTCCGACCCTGCGGGGAAGTAGAAGACCGACCTCTGTGCCGATATGCCGACCCCTGGAAGCGGCCCGATTCAGACGCCCGCGCTGGTTCGGCCAACTTCCGTATTGACGCCGTGGGTTTCGGCGCGACTAGGATCTCGTGGCTTTGGCCGACACCGGAGTGAACTGACGTCTCAGGGCATACGCACGAACCGACGACGCACCGCGAAATGGCAGGCCCATGACCGAATCGACCCGTCTCGACAACCGCGCGCCGGACGTGGGCGAATCGGCCCTCAGGCCCGGCCGCGTCCTCGCGGTGGCCTGCCTGGCACACGGGATGATCGTCGTCGACACCAGCATCGTCCACGTGGCGATCCCGTCCATACGCGCCGACCTGGACGCGAGCCTGCCGACGATGCAGTTCGTCGTCACCTCGTACGTGGTCGTCATCGCCAGCCTGCTGCTTGCCGGTGCCGCGGCGGTCGGACGGTACGGCGCGGTGCGGATGTTCCGCCTCGGCGTCGTCCTGTTCGGCGTGACGTCCGTGCTGTGCGGCCTGGCTCCCGACGGAGCCGTGCTCGTCGCCATGCGCGCCTCGCAGGGGCTGGGAGCGGTGCTGCTCATGCCCGCCGTGCTGGTGATGCTCACCGACACCTACCAGGACCAGGCCAAGCGGGCCAAGGCCATGTCCATCTGGTCGATGTGCGCGGGCAGTCCGGTCGCCTTCGGCCCCACGCTCGGCGGCGCCCTGGTCGAGACGGTGGGCTGGCGGAGCATCTTCTGGATCAACGTACCCGTCGTGCTGCTCGTCCTGTGGCTGTCGGCGCGGCACATGCCCCGGGGCGAACAGGCCGCGGCCAAGGAGCCCCAGGACGTGCCGGGCCAGCTGCTGTCCATCGTCTTCCTCGGCTCCCTGGCACTGGCTCTCGCCGAGGGCCAGGACCTGGGATGGACCCGTCCGCTGCCGGTGGCGGCCGCGGCGGTGGCCGTGATCGCGTTCGCCGCCTTCGTGATCCGGCAGCGGACGTACGCCTACCCCCTCATACCGGGCGACCTGTTCCGGGCCCCCGGGTTCCGGGGCTTCGTCACCGTGGGCCTGCTGCTCTTCGTCGCGTACAACGGGCTGATGTTCACGCTCAGCGTGTTCCTCCAGCAGGTGCGCGGCTACGACCCGGTCACCACCGGGCTGTGCTTCCTGTCCTCCGCGCTGCCGATCACCTTCATGCCCCTGGTCGCCGGGCGCTTCGACGCCAAGTTCGGTGCCCGGAAGGTGCTGGGCGCCGGCATCGCGCTGTCCCTGGCCGGCGGGCTGCTGCTGGTCGCGGTGGGCAGTCGGGCCCCGCTCGGTACGTGCCTCGGCCTGGTGTTCGTCGGCATCGGCTTCGGTCTGGCGACGGTGCCGCAGATCACCCTGGTCATGGCGGCGGCCCCGGCGCACCGCTCGGCCATCGCCGGCGGGCTGATGTCGGCGGGCCGGTCGACGGGGTCTCTGATCGGCGTCGCCCTGCTCGCCGGGCTGCAGTCCGGAAACGGCATCGCCGCCCCGGCGTTCGTCGTCCTCGTCGTCTACGTGCTGATGGCGCTGGCCGCCTTCACCGGTGGCCGGGGGCTGCCCGCCGACGCCGCCAAGTGACGTCCCGGGGGCGGCGACATCGGCCCCGGGACGTCACGGTTCCTCGCACTCTTCTCACGTCTCACGTCTCACGTCTCACGCCACACGCCACACGCCACACGCCACACGTCTCACTCTCACGTCTCACGCGGAGCTCTCATGTCCGATCATCAGGCGGGTCACGACGTCGCGTCCAGGATCGCGGCACTGCACGCGAACGACCCCGAATTCGCCCGGGCGGTTCCGTCGCCGGACGTCGCCGACGCCCTCGTCCGCGCCGACGGGAGCCTCGTCGGCACCATCGCCGCCGCCATGGGCGGATATGCGGACCGGCCGGCGCTCGCCCGCCGGGCCGACCGCATCGTCCGCGATCCCGCCACCGGCCGGGCCACCCGTGAACTCCTGCCCCACTTCGAGACGTTGACCTACGCAGAGGTGTGGCAGCGAGTGATCGGCCTCGCCACCGCCTGGTCCGACGAGAGCCAAGGCGGCCTGCGCGCCGGTGACTTCGTCGCGACCCTGGGCTTCACCGGCGTCGACTACGCCACCATCGACCTGGCCTGCATGTACCTGGGCACGGTGGCGGTCCCGCTGCCGCTCGGCCATTCCGCGCCCCGGCTGGCGCCGGTCATCGCCGAGACCCGCCCGCGGCTCCTCGCCGCCGACATCGGCTCGCTCGGCACCGCCGTGGACGCCGTCCTCGCCTCCGACTGCGTCGAACGTCTCGTCGTCTTCGACTACGACCCCCGGGTGGACGACCACAAAGACGCCCTGAGGGCGGCCGCGGACAAACTGGGCGAGAGGGCCGAGGTGGTGCCGCTGCAGGACCAGCTGGACCGCGGGGCCCGGCTGCCCGCCGTGCAGCCGTACGACGACGGCGACCCGGACCGTCTGGTCAGCCTGATCTACACCTCCGGCAGCACCGGCACGCCCAAGGGCGCCATCTACACCGCGTCCATGATCACCCGTATGTGGCAGAACTGCCGCGGTGGCCTCAACACCGCGGCGGGCAGCGGCACTCCGGTGCTGGTCCTGCACTACATGCCGATGAGCCACGTCAACGGCCGCGCCTATCTGATCAACGGACTCGCCGCCGGCGGCATCGGCTTCTTCTCCGCCCGGAGCGACATGTCGACACTGTTCGACGACATCCGCCTGTCGCGGCCGACGATCCTCAGCCTGGTGCCGAGGATCTGCGACATGGTGTACCAGCGGTACCTGCTCGAAGCCGACCGCCTGTGCCGCACCGGCACCGCCCGCCCGGACGCCGAGGCGGCCGCGTCGCTCCAGGTCCGCGACGACATGCTCGGCGGCCGGATCGTGGTCGCGCTGTGCGGCAGCGCGCCCCTGTCGGAGGCGATGCACACCTTCATGGCCGAGGTTCTCGGCACGAGGATCGTCGACTGCTACGGCTCGACGGAGACCACCCGCGCCATCGTCGTCGACCAGGTGGTGCGCCGCCCGCCGGTCACCGACTACCGGCTGGCCGACGTCCCCGAACTCGGCTACTTCGCCACCGACAAGCCCTTCCCCCGCGGCGAGTTGCGGGTGAAGTCGACCGGACTGTTCCCCGGCTACTACCGGCAGCCCGAGGTCACCGCCCGCGCCTTCGACGAGGACGGTTTCTACCGCACGGGCGACGTCTTCGCCCAGACCGCGCCCGACCACCTGGTCTACGTCGACCGGATCAACAACGTCGTCAAGCTCTCCCAGGGGGAGTTCGTCGCCGTGTCCGGCCTCGAGGCGCTGTACGCGACCAGCCCGTACATCGCCCAGATCTACGTGCACGGCAGCAGCGAGCAGGCCTTCCTGCTCGCGGTGGTCGTCCCCGACCCGGAGCACCTGGCCGGGGCCGACGACGCCGCGATACGCGTGAGGACCCTGGACTCGATGCGCGAACTCGCCCACGACGCGGGCCTCAACGCGTACGAGATCCCGCACGACGTCCTCGTCGAACGGCAGCCGTTCACCATCGACAACGGACTGCTCTCGGGCGTCGGCAAGCTGCTGCGCCCCGCCCTGAAGGAACGCTACGGCGCCCCGCTGGAGCGGCTGTACGCGGACATCGCCACCGGCAGAGACGGCCAGATCGCGGCGCTGCGGGCCGCAGGGGACGTAGAACCGCTGGCGGCAGTCCTCACCGCGGCCCAGATCACCCTGGGCTGCCCCGCCTCGCTGGTCCGGGCTCAGGCCGCCTTCACGGATCTGGGCGGTGACTCCCTGTCGGCGCACACCTTCGTGGCCGTTCTCGAGCAGATCACCGACGTGGAGGTGCCCATCCAGGTCGTCCTCCAGCCGGCCTCGACGCTGGCCCGGATCGCGGACCACCTCGCCTCGGCGCACGCGACCCGGACCGAACGCCCCACGTTCGCCACGGTGCACGGCCGTGACGCGACGGAGGTGCGGGCGAGCGACCTGGCCCTGGACCGTTTCGTCGACGAACGGCTTCTGACCGAGGGGACGAAGGCACCCGACATGGTCCACAACGTCCTGCTCACCGGGGCCACCGGGTACCTCGGCCGGTTCCTGGCCGTCGAATGGCTCCGCCGGGTCGCCGAGACCGGCGGCACGCTCACCTGTCTCGCCCGCGCCGCCGACGACGCGGCCGCCCGGCAGCGTGTCCTCGCGTGCCTGGGTGAGGCGTCGGCGGACAGGGCCTGGTTCGCCGCGACCGCGGAAAGGCATCTCGAGGTGCTGGCCGCGGACGTCTCGGCGCCCCGGCTCGGCCTTGACGAGGCGGTCTGGGAGCGGCTGGGCGCCGACACCGACCAGATCGTGCACGTGGCGGCCCTGGTCAACCACGTCCTTCCGTACCGCCAGTTGTTCGCCCCCAACGTGGCCGCGACCGCCGAGCTGATCGCGCTGGCGCTCTCCCACCGCAGGAAGCGGTTCGTCTACGTGTCGACGGTGGCCGCCGCGATGCGGCCCGACGGATCGTTCCTCGACGAAACGGCCGACATCCGTTCCGCCGCGGCGACCCGGCAGCTGAACGACTCCGACGCGAACGGCTACGCCACCAGCAAGTGGGCCGGCGAGGTCCTGCTGCGGGAGGCGCACGAGCGGGCGGGCCTGCCGGTCACCGTGTTCCGGCCCGACATGATCCTGGCCCACAGCAGCCTGCCCGGGCGGCTGAACCGGGCCGACCGGTTCACCCGGCTGATCCTCAGCGTCCTGGCGACCGGCATGGCGCCGCGCTCCTTCTACCGGCTCGACGGGCACGGCAACCGCAGGCGGGCCCACTACCGGGGCCTGCCGGTCGACTTCACCGCCGCGGCGATCACCGCACTCGGCGCTGACGCCGCGGACAGCGACGGGTACGTCACGTACCACACCGTCAACGCGAACGACGACGGCATCTCGCTGGACACCCTCGTGGACTGGCTCGCCGACGCGGGGCATCCCCTCGCCCGGTTCGACGACCACCGGCAGTGGCACATCCGCACCGAGGCGGCCCTGCGCGGCCTGCCGGACCACCAACGCCGCCTGTCTCTCCTGCCGTTGATGAGCGCCTACGCCCGCCCCGCCGAGCCCCGCCCGGCCTCGGCGGTGCCGGCGGCACGGTTCACCGCGGCGGTGGACCGACTCGGCGTGGGGGAGGGCCGGGTGCCGTCGCTCTCACCGGAGTTCATCGGCAAGTACGCCTCGGACCTGCGGCTGCTGGGACTTCTCTAGGGTTTGTCGTTTGGATCAGGCTGGCTGTGAGGTGCGGTACTTCTCGACCGACCCGAGTGGGGTCTGGTGCGTGCAGCTGCAAGGCGGAGGAGGGCGTCAACGCGATGGGGGTGCCCCCGCGCGAGCGGAGCCGAGGGTGGGGGAGTTGGCAACCGACGACAACGCGGCAGATGTGCGTGCCAGGCCCCGCGACGCCGGGATGATCCAAACGACAGGCCCTAGTAGTGCTTCGTTACGTCGGGTGATCTCGTCTGGTGGTGGGCAGCCTTTCCGGTATGAGGTTGAGGGAAGTGGAACGGCTCCGGGGTGAGTTAGCGGAGTTCGTCGCCGATGTGTTCGGGTCGGTGCCGCGGCGGGATCAACGCCGCTGGGGCGAGTGTTATCTGCGGGGTCTGATGCTGGACGGCCGCCGGAAGTCGGTCCAGCCGATGGCGGAACGGCTGCCGGACGGGAACATGCAGGCCCTGCAGCAGTTCGTGAACCAATCGCCGTGGGAGTGGTCGCCGGTGCGGCGGCGGATCGCCGAGCGGCTGTGCAAGGTGATCGCTCCCGATGTGTGGGTGGTCGACGACGTGTCGTTTCCCAAGTGCGGCACCGCGTCGGTCGGGGTGGCCCGGCAGTACTGCGGAGCGTTGGGCAAGCGGGCCAACTGCCAGGTCGCGGTCAGTGTCCACGCGGCCACCGACACCGCCTCGTGCCCGCTGGAGTGGGAGTTGTTCCTGCCCGAGGAATGGGCGGGGGACCAGCTGCGGCGCCGACGGGCCGGGGTGCCCGACGAGGTCGAGCACGCGTCCAAGACACGTCTGGCACTCGGCCTGCTGGACCGGCTCGCCGGCCAGGGGCTGGTGGTGCCGGTGATCGTGGCGGACGCAGGCTATGGCCGCAGCGTCTCCTTCCGGCTCGCGCTGGAGGAACGCGGCTGGTCCTACGTGATGGCGGTGGATCCCAAGGAGATCGCTCGGCCTGCGACGGCTGAGCCGTCTCAGCCTGCCTATGGCGGGCTGGGGCCGCCCACCCTGCCCCGTTACCGCGGGCCTGCCCGGCCCCTGCCCGACCTCATCGACGCCGGTACCCGCTTCGAGGAGGTCACATGGCGGCAGGGCAGCAAAGGCGCGATGACCTCGCGTTTCGCCATGCTGAAAGTGCGGCCGTCGGGAAAGGAAGCCATCCGCACCGCGCAGGAACAGGCTGGCGGACGCAGCCGCTGGGACGGAGTGCTGCCGCTGCGGACCCTGCTTGTCGAGCAGCCCGAAGACGCGTCGGAGCCGACCGGCTACTGGATGAGCAACCTGCCCGCCAGCACCCCGATCGCCGACCTGGTGCGGTGGGCGAAGATGCGCTGGCGGATCGAGCACGACTACCGCGAACTCAAGCATGGCCTGGGCCTGGACCACTTCGAGGGCCGCACCTGGCGCGGCTGGCACCACCACGTCACCCTCGTCACCGCAGCCCAGGCCTTCCTCACCCTCAGGCGGCTCGACCCAAAAGCCCAGACGCCGGCCTGACCCTCTACCAGGTCCTCGACACACTCCAGGACCTGCTGAAGTGCTGGACCGGCACCTGCACCACCTGCGGCCGAACCCTGCCAAGAAACAGCCGCAGAGACAGAAGCAGAACCTAACGAAGCACTACTAGCCCGCGCACCCCGGCGGCGCGGACGCTGCCGCAGGGCGGCGCCGGAGGCTCGCGGGCAGGGCGCCACCGCACAGGGCCTCCGCGAAGCCCTGTGCGACGCCGGGACAGGGGCGCCGGGTCTGCCGGAGGGCGGCCCGGACGGGCTGCGGTTCGTGGAGGGTTCGGCGACTGCCGTTTCGTTGCCCGCAGAGCGGGAGCGTTTCTGGACGGACGGCGGCGGGTCGGTGATCCACTCGTCCATCGCCGGCAGGGAGGTCGCTGCGGCCAGAACCGCGCAGGCGGTCAGCGCGAGCACGACGACCAGGGCGTTCTGTACGCCGCGCGGATGGTGAGGGTGGGGCACCTCGGCAGTCCCGGGATCCCCTCGGGCACGGCTCCCGGATGCTCGCGGAGTTGGTCAAAGGCGGGCGGGATCGGCGATGACGCGTCGGCGGGCTCGGTTCACTCGTCCTCGGTGTCCTCTGCCTCCCAGCGCAGCAGGTCGCCCGGCTGGCACTGGAGCACCTCGCAGAGCGCGGCGAGCGTGGCGAAGCGCACCGCCTTGGCGCGGCCGTTCTTGAGTACCGCGAGGTTGGCGGGCGTGATCCCTACGCGGTCCGCGAGTTCGCCCACGGACATCTTCCGCCTGGCCAGCATCACGTCGATGTCGACGGCGATCGGCATCAGATCACCTCGTCCAACTCGGCCTGCATCCGCGCCGCTTCGACGTCGCGCGCCACGGCCTGGGCGAGCAGCATCCGCAGCACGAGCACGATGAGCGCGACTCCCAGGATGGCCACGCCGACCCCGCCCATGATGAGGGTGACGCCCGGGTCGGCCCGCTGGCCGGGCGCATTGAGGACCGTGACCGCGAACCACACGAGGGCAGCCGCCACGATCGCGCCGATCACGCCGTCCACGTACCGGAAGGCGGCGTGGGAGAACACGGTTCCGCGTCGCACCATCGTCACCAGCCGCCATACGCAGACCAGGGCGACCTGGACCGCCACCATGCCCAGGATCGTGACCACGCGCAGCGGGGTCAGCGGGAGCGACCCGTCCTCCGGATCGCTCCCGGTGACCAACGCCCACACCATCAATGCCTGTACGAACACGGTGCCGGTGAGCACCACCACGAGCACAGCGCGCAGCGCACCCACTGTCAGCTTTCCCATGCCCCATCCTTCCATCGAATTGCGATGGGAATCTATCGAATTTCGATAGGTGAAGCAAGGCCGGGACGAACGGTGGACGGCGGCTTCACATCGTGGCGGGACACTGCCGCCCCCTCCTGCGGCATGGCGTGCACGCGAACCGTCTTGATCTTGTCGAATTCGGCCGCGGACGGCCCCCGGCTAGCGTTTGATGCCCACGCCCGCCAACAGGCTGATCTGGGCGTCCGTGGGCTCCGTCCCGTCGGTCGGTCCGGCGGGACGCCAGCGGTGGCAGCACACGATGCCGGGGTCGATCAGGTCGAGTCCGTCGAAGAAACGGCGGACGTCGCTGTGCGAACGGAACTGCACCGGAGAACCGGACTTGGTGTAGACCTCCGCGACCTTGTTCCAGGTGACGGGGTCGAAGTCGGGCGTGCAGTGGTTCATGGCGAGGGCGCTGCCCACCGGGAGCGGGTCGAGCAGCCGGCGCACGATGGCGTACGGGTCGTGCGGGTCGGTGATGAAGTGCATGAGCGCGTTGAGGGAGAGGGCGAAGGGCTGGTCGAAGTCCAGGACCTCCGAGGCCTCCACCGCGCTCATCAGCGCATCGGGGTCTGTGGCGTCGGCTTCGACGTAGGCCGTGCGTCCCTGCGCCGTGCTGCGCATGAGGCGTTCGGCGTACTTCAGGACGAGGGGGTCGTTGTCGGCGTACACGACGCGGGCATCGAGCGCGACGGACTGAGCGACCTGGTGCAGGTTGGGCTCGGTCGGGATACCCGTGCCGATGTCGAGCCACTGGCGGATGCCGTGCTCCTGCGCCAGGACCCGGGTGGCCCGGTGCATGAACGCCCGGTTCTCGCGGGCGGTCACATAGATACCGGGGTGGGCTTCGGCGGCGACCAGGGCCGCCTCCTTGTCGATCTCGAAGTGGTCCTTGCCGCCGAGGAAGTAGTCGTACATCCGGGCCGAGTGCGCCTTGCTCGTGTCGAGATCCCGGCCGGCCTGCCTGGTGGTCATGTTCTCCCCTTCACGCGTGTGTCTGTCGGCCCGCAGGCCAGGAGCGGGACCGGTGTCGTCGTCCCACCTGTTTGCCGTCGGTCACCCGGCGACCAAGTGATCGGCCAGGCCCTCTTTGACCCCGCGGACGAACGCGGCGATCTCCTCCGGCGCGTAGATCAGCGCCGGCCCGGCCGGGTCGGTCGACTGCCGTACGGCCACGCGGCCGTCGGCGAGTAGTTTCGTCTCGACGCACTGACCGCCGTTCGGTCCGCTCCAGGGGCGCTCCCAGCCCTGTTCCCCGAGGTCGCGGGCCGGCATGCCGTTGTAGACGCCCTCGTCTGTGAATGTCACGAGTACTCCTTGCGCATGCGGTTCAAGAGCACCCTGCTGTCCTCCGACGACGTCAGCAGCGCCATACGGGAATGCGCCTCGAGATGGGCGACGACGTCCGGGCGCTGGTCCAGGTAGACCGAGGCGGACAGAAGTTCGCTGTAGACGATGTCGGGGAGTTCGGGTTCCTCAAACCGGAAATAAGTGAACGGGGCACACGCCCCGAAATGCGCACCCGCGGCGAAGGGCACGACGTCGAGGCTGACGTGCGCGAGCTCGGACACGTCCAGGAGCCGCTCGATCTGCTCCCGCATCACGTCCGGGCTGCCCACCTCCCTGTGCAGGACGGCTTCCTCCATGACCACCCACAACGTGGGGGCGTCCTCCCGCTCCAGCAGGCTCTGGCGGCGCAGCCGCAGCTCCACACGGCGCGCGAGCTCCTCCTCGCTGCCGTTCGGCAACCCGCCGCGCAGTACGGCGCGGGCGTAGTCGGGGGTCTGCAGAAGGCCGGTGACGTACTGGGGTTCATAGGTGCGCAGGGTCTTGGCGCTGGTCTCCAGGCTGACGTAGGCGGTGAACCAGCTGGGGACGGCGTCGCGGTAGGAGTGCCACCAGCCGGGCTCGTTGGCCTGTTCGGCCAGGTCGACGAACTCGTCGATCACCTGGCGGTCCGCCCCGTAGGTCTCCAGGAGCTTCTCCACGTAGAGAGGCTTCAGCGCGACCTCGGCCTTTTCCAGCCGGCGGATCGTCAGGGTCTTCACGCGCAGGGCTTTTGCCGCGTCCTCCAGCGAGGCGCCGGCGTCCCGCCGCATGTCCTGCAGCCGACGGCCGAGGATCATGCGCAGGACGGTCGGTGCGCTGGTGCTGGAACGGGCTTCGCTCACGCCCAACCTCCTGAGGGGCAGTCAACAACGCCATCCTGACAGTGACTTGATGTTGACGCCAGAGTGATACCCGCGCTGCTGAAATTATCAGGGAGTCGGTTGCAGCGTGAGCGCGATCACGCGCATAGTTGACATGTGAGCGGTCAAGTCACAGCTCTGACGCGGCATCCGGCCCGGGCGGGACACGTGATGCCGATGCCGTCGTCGGCACCCCAACCGCAGGACGCCCGCCTCGTCATACGCCTCTCACCGCTCGAGCTGGAGCCCGCATCCCCACATTGCGCCCACCCCCCGAGAAGGCACTGGAAGGCGACATCCGTGACTCTGCCCACGCCCTCAGCCCCGGCCTCAGCCCCGGCCTCAGCCCCGGCCCCGGCTCCCGCCTTAGCCACGACCGTGCCTCGTCGGGAGTACTGGTTCGGCCTGCCCGCCCTGCGCACCAGCGTGAGATCCGCCCGCGACACCGTGCGCGACCGGCTCCGTGCCTGGAAGGTGCCCGGCGACACCTGCTGCGACGCGGTGCTGCTGGTCTCCGAGCTGACCACGAACGCTGTACTCCACACCGACAGCGGTCATGTCCTGTGTGGCCTCACGCTGACCGGCGACGAGCGGCGCCTGCGTATCGAACTCCACGATGACGGCCGCACCCCGGTCAGCCCGCCCGAGTATCACGCCGGCCCCGGCCAGGAGAGCGGGCGGGGCCTGTTCCTCGTCCAGCAACTTGCCGACCGCTGGGGCTCCGCATGCTCGACGCGGGCCGAAGGAAAGGTTGTCTGGGCAGAGTTGACGGCCTATCCCTGATGCCATGGGCACCCGTCGGCGCTGAATATGGCGCTCGCCCGGCAGCGACAGCCCGGACGCAACGTGGCCACGCCCGGCCGACTGTGCACCGGACCAGACCTGTTGCCCCGTCCAACGGCAGAAACGCAGTCGACACCGCACGGCCCCGCTACGTCCCCTTCGCGCTGCGAGGAATCCCTTCTCCTCGATCCACTTACAGAAGGCGCCCATGACCCCCCACGGCGAAACCGCTTCTCCTGTTGTGTTGTACGTATGCGCCGACCGAGCCCCGGGCGCGCCCGGGGCGGCCACGCAGTGCGCGCGGACAGAAGGCCACGCGTTCGCCCGGGAGCGCGGACTGACGATCGCCGAGGTCGTCACCGACACGTACGGTGAGCCCGACCCGGCCCAGCGCAGAGGCTGGCGGCGTGTGCGCCAGCTGGTTCAGACAGGCCACGTCACCGCTGTACTCGTCCGCTGGCCCAGCGCCATCGCCCCGGAGTCCGCGCATGAACTCCGGCACCGCGAGACCGCCTGGCTCCACGACCACGGCGTGCGCGTCTGGTACACCTGGGCGCCCTTGTCATCGAGGAGCGGCGAGGCCCTGTGAACCGCATAGCACGGGCGCGCCGGTCGAGCGCGGCGTCGCACGACTGAAGAAGTCGTGGCGGTCCAGAGAGCACTCGTCGGGCAGGCCATCGCCACCTTCAAGTCCTGGTGGCTCCTTCGCAAACTGCGATGCGCGACCACCCGGATGAGGATGGAAAAAGGCTCACTTTTCGCTTGCCTGACCATTCATCAGACAGCCCGCTTCATGAAAGCGCGAGGCTAGCAGAGCAACACCCCAAGGTCGCTCACTCACTTGAGGAATCTTGCGATGCGCAATGCGGGGCTGCAAGATGATTTCGGAACAATCAGTGGAACAGCGGAACAATCAGTGGAACAGTAGTAGATTCCGCTCGCGGCGGCATCGCTCCTGCGGGCCTCTCGTGGCAACCCGACTCTTCATCATCAACAGCCCAGCGAAAGGCCGCCCATGAAGCGAACGATCACGTTGATCACCGCGCTGGTCGTCACCGTGCTGTCGCTGACACCGGCGCACGCCGCGGTCAAGAGGGCCAAGTCCCCCCTCAGTTGCGAGTATCGGACGTTCACCTCCAGCCCGGGCCCGCGCTTCAACGACCCGGAGGACCCCGCCGCCCAGATGAAGATCATGGGCCCGATCATCGAATCGATCAACAGCGCCAGCTGCGGGCAGACCATCCGCGTCGCCATGTACTCGATCAGCAGCGCACAGCCCGGCCCGGACTTCGCCAACGCCCTGATCGCCGCGCACCAGCGTGGCGTCATCGTCAAGGCGCTGATGGACGCTCACAGCGACAATGCGATCTGGCAGTCGATGGTCACCGAGTTGGGCAACGACCCGCGAGCCTCCAGCTTCGCCGCGCTGTGCCCGGGCGGTTGCCTGTCCCACTTCGGCGGCTCCGCCCTGCATGCGAAGTACTACATGCTCAGCGGCGGGCGCGATGCGAACAGGACTGTGACCGTCAGCAGCGCCAACCCCACCGGTGCCCAGGCCAGCACCGCTTGGAACAGCAGCGCCACCGTCAAGGGCAACGTCGACCTGTACAACTCCTACGTCCGCTACTTCACCGCCATGGCCAAGGGGGCGCTCAATGGCCCCGGTCCGCTGGCACCCGACTACTACAACTCCACCAGTGCCAAGGCCGCCAGGAGACTGTCCCCGCCCTCCTATCAGTGGCCCAAGGCGCGCTCCGGGAGCGACACCTGGGTCGACTTCCTGAACAACATCAAGGCGCCGGCCACGATCAACATCGCCATGTTCCAGTGGACCTCTCACGGGCAGCCGGGCGACCGGAACTATCTGGAGCTGCCGAAGAAGCTGGTGAGCCTGGCACGAACCGGCGTCAAGATCCACATTCTTATCACCGCCGGCCAGGTCGATGACAGCGTGCAGAGCTACCTGAAGGACCGGCCGAATATCGACGTGCACGACACCACCCGCGGCACCGACGCGAACGGCAACGCCCTGCACTACACGCACGACAAGTACATGATGGTCAGCGGCAGTTACGCGGGTGCGGCCGACTCCAGGCTCGTGTTCGTCGGTTCCTCGAACTGGACGAGCAACGGCGTCTGGCACAACGACGAGACGGACCTGAAGCTGATCGGCCGGTCCAGCTACGACACGTTCATGGCGGACTGGCAGAACCAGTACGACCGCTGCTGCGGCACCGTAGCGCGGCAGTTGAGCGCCGAGGAGCGCGCCGAGAATACGGCACGGGAGATTCCGATCGACCCGAGGCAGGTCCGGGAATAGGCATTCTCGGTCCGAACAGTGAGGGTGAGCTCCAACCTGGCTGGTCTGGCGGGTGGTTGAGGTGGGCGTTGTCCGGACAAGCTCTCCCCAGGTCAGCACGACGTCAACCGCTCCCGTGCGAAGCCCCGCGCGTTCGTCGAGCAAGCCTTGGCCAAGCCATGGCCACCCTCAAGTGCAGGCGCCTCCTGGGCAAGCTGCGATGCTCCACCATCCCCATCACCAGCCTCGTCCGGGCCGTCCTCACCCTCCACCTGACCTGCTCAAACTGAGGTTGGAAAAGGCTCACTGTGGCGTGTGGTCACTAGGGCGTGTCTGATGGGTCGGTGACGGACCAGAAGGTCGCTCGTTCAGGGTTGGTGTGGGCGGGGTGATCTTAGTGATGGGGAGTGGGTGCGGCTGGAGCCGCACCTGCCGATGAACGTCGGACGCGGCGGGCGCTGGAAGTGCCACCGGATGGTGATCAACGGGATCCTGTTCCGGCTGCGGACCGGGGTTCCATGGCGGGACCTGCCGTCGCGGTTCGGGAAGTGGCAGACGATCTACGACCGGCATCGCCGCTGGTCAGCGGACGGAACATGGGAGATGGTGTTTCGTGCCGTCCAGGCGGAGGCTGATGCCGAGGGGCGGATCGACTGGTCCGTGGTGAGCGTGGACTCCACCGTCTGCCGCGCCCACCAACACGCCGCCGGGGCCCGTAGGAGGGCGCCGTTCGTGCCGGGCAGACGACGCCGTCCGGCCCAGCACCGGCCGGATGAGGCCCTGGGGAGGTCGCGCGGCGGCTTCACTTCGAAGATCCATCTGGCCAGTGAGGGCGGTCGCCGTCCGCTCGCCTTCGTCATCACCCCGGGCCAGTGGGGCGACGCCCCACAGATGATCGAGGTCCTGGCCCGCATCCGCGTGTCCCGGCCAGGTGGCGGGCACCCGCGCACCCGGCCCGAACACCTCTGCGCTGACCGGGCCTACAGTTCCCGCTGCAACCGCCGCTACCTGCGCCGACGCCAGATCAAGCACACCATCCCGGAGCCAGCCAACCAGAAGGCCAACCGCCGACGCCGCGGAAGCAGCGGCGGGAGACCCACCGGCTTTGACCGTGGGCAGTATGCCCGCCGCAATGAAGTGGAACGAACGATCAACACGCTCAAGGCATTCCGCGCTGTGGCGATGCGGTTCGACAAGCGGGCGTACGTCTTTCACGGCACCGTCACGGTCGCAGCGATCCGGCTGTGGCTTCGATCATGACCCTTGAGGGCAGTGTTCAGTTCTGCCAGAGGAACGCGGCCTCACCACAGGGTTGGCAGCTGAAGAGGTAGCCGCGGCCCCCGCCGCCGAAGTTCGCCTTGGTGGCGAAGTCGTGGCCCTCTTCGAGCTCGGCCGTGAACGCCATGCGGTTGGCGCAGGTCGGACAGTCGGGGGTCTCGTCGTCCTGGATCCAGTCGGGTTCACCGCCCAGCCGGCCCAGCACCGGCTGTTCAGTCGGCGTGTCAGCGGGATGGCCTCGTAGAGCGGTGACCGCGCCGAGCAGTGTCGTGCCCTCGGCGGGGACCTCGGCTGGGGAGAGGTCGCGGTTGAACAGGAAGGCGCGGTTGGCACCGGCCGTGGCATCCCAGTCGTCACACAGGCCGGGGTCGTTCTGGCAGACGAACACCGAGAACACGCCGGTGCCGAGCGGCAGATGGGCGAGGAACTGCATGCTCCCACCGCATTCACGGCACCCCGGCCAGACGAACTCATCCGGTACCAGTGGGACACCACCGGTACGCAGCACGGGCGCGTCAGCGGCGGGTTCTCCGTCGTAGATCAACAGCATGGCTACAGCCTAGGGCTGGCCCTGCAGCCAGAAGACAAGGGGCTGGGTTCCCAACATGACCCGTCGAACAGGCCCTAGTCGCAAGGGCATCGACCACACCTGGGCCGCCCTGCGATCGATCCGCACGGCCCGACCGGACGGTGCTCCGAGCGCCTGCGCAACTCGCGCCGACCTGCGCAACTCGCGCCGACCTGCGCAACTCGCGCCGATTGGCGTCGCTGTCATAGCCCTTGTCGCCCAGAAGCGCGTCGGGGTGCCTGCGCGGTCCGCCGGGCTTTCCGGCGGTCGACCGGTGACGGGCCAGTGGCGTCGCCCCCTTTTCGCGCGGATGTGGGAGGCATCCACGCAGGCCTGGGTCCAGTCCAGCGCGTCGGCGGCGTGCAGCTCGGCAAGCAGTTCGGCGGTGCAGTTTCTCGAAGACGCCGGCCTGCTGCCACCGGCCCAGCCGGCGTCAGCAGGTCCGTCCGGACCCGTACCCAAGCACCAGCAGTGCCGGCTGATGTGGTTGTAGAGCACGTACAGGACGCCCCGCAGGCACAGACGCCCGGGCGGCGGCGCCGGGCAGGCCGGTGAGGAAGTCGGCCGCCTTGTGGCCTTTAAGGCGGTCAATGAGTCGCAGCAGAACCGTTCGGACGCTGCGGAGGCGGAAGCAGGAGCGGCAGCGAGGAGCACGACTGCGCCAACCTTCGGGGGGCGATGCAGCACGTCATAGAGGAGGAGCGGCCAGGGTCACTAGGCGTTGCTCCACCCGGTTGTGCTGGAATACGAGTCCAGCAGGTCCACGACGAAGACCAGGGTCGAGCCCGCCGGGATCAGGGGCGAGGGCGACTGATTGCCGTAGCCGAGACGCGGGGGAACGATGATCTGGCGCCGACCGCCGACCTTCATCCCCCTCACCCCCCGGTCCAAGCCCTTGATGGCCTTGCCACTGCCCAGGGCGAACTTGTACGGCTGGCCCCGGTCCCAGGAGGCATCGAACTCCTTCCCGGACTCGAAGGACACGCCGACATAGTGGACCCTGACCACCATGCCCGGCTTCACCTCAGCCCCGTCCCCGACAAGCAGGTCCCGGATGGTCAGCTCGGTAGGAGCGTCACCCTCCGGAACGTTGACCTCGGGCTTCGCCAGTTCACTCATCGCAGCCTCATCACTCCGGCGGAAGCCGTCTCACGGACCAGCCGGACACATGGACCCTCAGCTCCTCAATCTGTTCTTCCGCACGAAGATGCCCGGCATGATCCGACTCGCCGAGCGCGCCGCGCACCACGTGGAAGACCTCATCAAGACGCACGACATCGACTGCGACTACGAGCAGACGGGCAACGTCTGCGCGGCGGTGTCCCGTGGACAGATGGGCCAAGTGCGCCGGGTGACCAAGATCCTTGAGCGCGCCGGCTGCCACGTGGCACTGGGCACGAGCGAAGAGCTCGGAATCCCCCGCGGATTCCTCGGCGGGATGCGCGAGGAAGTCGGGGGAATCATGAACCCCGGCAGGTTCACCACGGGTGTGCGCCGCGCACTGATCCGCTCGTCCGCGCGAGTCTTCGAGAAGACGAAGGTCACCGACGTCACGCGCGATGGCGGTCAGGTGGTCCTCACCACTCCTCAGGGCGAGGTGCGGGCGGACAAAGTGGTTCTGGCGACGAACGCGTACGCGGGAGAGTGGGACATCACTCCTCCACGGCTCTCCGTGCCCATTTGGGCATCGAGGTGGAGACCGAGCCCATCGATCCTGCCCGTCTGACGGCACTGGGGTGGACCAGTCGGTCGGGGCTGGTCACCCAGCACAACATCATGGAGAACTACCGTCTGACGCCGCGCAACACCATCGTGTTCGGCGTCCGGCGGCTCGAGCGCGGCACGGCGTATCCACTTCCGCAAAAGAAGCCGCACCCGGCGCTCGTCGAAGAACTCGCAGAGGCCTTCGCGACGCGGTTTCCGGCTCTGTCCGACGTCGCGATCGATCGCGCGTGGGGAGGGTGGATCGCGATCACCTCGTCCTGGCTTCCGCTCGCCGGGCAGATCGACGACGACGTCTTCTACTCGATCGCCTGCAACGGCCACGGTCTGGCTCAGGCGCCCTACGTCGGGTCCCTTATCGCCGATCTGATCGTCGACGGCGAGCGACACGAGGACTTGGAGGGACTGTGGACGAAGGAGCCGAGGTTGCCTCGCCCGATGATGACGGGTCCGCTGGGACTGCGCACGATCTGGGCCGTCGACCGTTTCAACGACCTGGTCAACGGAAGCCGGCGCAATGCTCGACGAGGCTCGGTGCCGGTGGCCTGACCGTTCCGGCCGGACGGCGGGGGGTGAGGGACACACTGTGGCCGCGGGGCCGTCAGCGTGTCCGTGCCACGGCGGTCGCGCCGTTACTGCACGGCGCCTGCCGAGCCGGACGATGTTGCGAGGGCGGCGGTCGCCCGTGTTCTGGCAGACCGAAGCTGCTCAGCGCAGTACGGCCGCCGGCAGGTCGGCCCCCAGCGCCGTCAGATCGGGCAGATTGAGGGTGTAACGGACGTAACGACCGTGCCGCCGGGCCGTGAGCAGGCCCGCGCGGCGCAGGACAGCGAGGTGGCGGGAGACCTCCGGGGGTGAAAGTTCCCAGGCGTGGGCCAGCTCACCGGTGGTGTGCGGGCCGCGGGCCAGGGTGCGCAGCAGCCGCAGCCGTACCGGATGCGCGAGTGCCTCCAGCCGTAGTGCGACCGTTTCGCTGCCCGCGCCGGAGCACGACGCTGCCGACGCTGGGCGGCCAGGCGGCGGCTCCTGAGTATGGTCATCGACCACAGGATGACGGCCTCGCTGTGTCGGTGCGCCGCTCGTAATCACGGACCAGGCACCGCCTGGCTCCACCCATTCAAACGACTCCGCAAACGCTACGAGCGGCGTGCCGATCTCCATCAGGGACTGTTCGAACTGGCCTGCAGGCTCATAGGCCTCCGCCGCCTGCGGACTTCATTCTGAAACGATCAGTTACGCACGCCGTAGCGGCGCCCCAGGCCCCGGACGATCCGCGACGCGGGGGTGACCGAGCCGATTGGAGTCCGTAAGGTGGCGCAAGCTGTCGGGTTGATCGCGGAGTGTGGCTACCGTGTCGGGTTGCCTGGAACGCAACAATGCCTCCAGGCAACCGACTTCAGGTACTAGAAGAACCCCAGTTTCTTTGGGCTGTAGGAAAAAAGAATGTTCTTCGTCTGCTGGTGGTGCACAGCTCGCATTCTGCTGACCTGCTGAATGAGCCTCGGCCAAGGCGAGGAGCGGTTTGGTGGTCCGGGAATGGTCCGAATCTTGGGGTGTATGGGCGGCGTTCAGGAGCCTCTTGCCTGTTGGGCGGTCACGTGCGGAGAAGGCGAGGCCCCTCTCGCTCCGTGCGGTCGTCTGTTGAGCGCCTGCCGCCGGAGGGTAGGACTTGAAGCATCCGGTGCTGCCGTTGACTTCGTGTACTTGATTCGACCGCCTATCCGGACCACCCCCGCCTCACTTGCAGCCCGCCGAGGCGTTGTGACCATCTTGCAGACCTGGCTGGTGGATTGGCGCGACCTGCTCGGCTACCGGCCCCTCGACGGGAAGGTGACCTCCAGCAGCAGCTCGATCGGATCGTGAAGCGGACGCGAGTACTGCTGCCGTGGGCGGCCGAACAGCACGGAGTCTTAGGCGAGTTCCCAGGAGGGCCGTCCACCATGGTGTGGCGGTGCGAGGCCCCGCCGGCGGCGAGAAGTCGGCCCGCCGGATGGGCGTCCAGTGCGGCTGTGAGCGCACCCTGCGCGTCACTCTCGACGCCACTGGCATCCGGTGCCCGATGGCGTCCCGCGTGATGGTGTAGGCGATCACGGTTCAGGTGTGCGCGGGCGTGTGCCCGGGGCGTGCATCCGATAACGGCTTCCGCTCCCTGCGCATAGGGCAGGCCACCGTGCAAATCTCCCTGGTGAACGGCCAGTTCTACCCAGGAGGTGCCGGTGGCCTTGTCCCAGTCTGACCTACAACGCCTGCTGGAGTCACTACGCACGGCGGACGGGATCGAGCTCGTCCGCAACGTCGCCGAGCGGATGCTGCAGGAACTGATCGAGGCCGAGCTCAGCGGCCGGATCGGCGCTGAGTGGAACGAGCACACCGAGGCCCGCACCGCCTTCCGCAACGGCCACCGGGACAAGACCCTGGCCACCCAGGCCGGCGACCTGGACCTGGCCATTCCGAAACTGCGCAGTGGCAGCTTCTTTCCCCAGCCTGCTGGAGCGGCGGCGCCGGATCGACCAGGCCCTTTACGCGGTCATCATGGAGGCGTATGTCCACGGCGTGTCCACCCGCTCGGTCGACGACCTGGTCAAGGCGCTCGGCGCGGACAGCGGCATCTCCAAGATCGAGGTCTCACGGATCTGCGGCGACCTGGACGAACAGCTCACCATCTTCCGCAGCCGACCGCTGGACCACAGCCGCTTCCCCTACCTCTACCTGGACGCCACCTACTGCAAGGCCCGGGTGAACCACCGGATCGTCTCCCAGGCCGTGGTCATCGCCACCGGCATCAGCGAGGACGGCGGCCGTGAGGTGCTGGATGTGATGGTCGGCGACAGCGAGAGCGAGGCGTTCTGGAGCGAGTTCCTGCGCTCCTTGCGCGAACGCGGCCTGGGCGGGGTCCGTCTGGTCATCCCCGACAGTCACAGCGGTCTGGTGGCCGCGATCCGCAAGGTCATGCTCGGCGCCGCCTGGCAGCGTTGTCGTGTCCATTTCCTGCGAAACGTGTTCTCGGTGATCCCGAAGGGATCCGGCGAGATGGTCGCGGCGACGATCCGCACCCTCTTCATCCAGCCCACCGCGGACGCCGTCTATCACCAGCTCGACGCGGTGGCCGACATGCTCGGGCAGCAGTTCCCCAAGGTCAAACAGATGCTGCTGGAGGCCAAGGAGGATCTGACCGCCTTCGCCGCCTTTCCCGTCTCCCACTGGAAGAAGATCCAATCGTCGAACCCCTTGGAGCGGATCAACCGCGAGATCAAACGCCGGACCGATGTCGTGCAGGTCTTCCCGAACTCGGCCGCCCTCGAACGACTGGCCACCGCCGTGCTCAGCGAGATGCACGACGAGTGGATCGCCTTCCCCCGCCGCTACCTCTCCGAGGCCAGCATGGCCGCCATCTACGCCGATGAACACGCCGACCACACCACCCGCGCGCTCCCCAACACCCCAAACACTACGGACGATTGATCGCCTACACCATCACGCGGGACGTCATCCGGTGCCCCGCCTGCTCGGGGCAGAACGGGCACAGCGAGGCGCTCCGGCTGCCGCTCGCTGAGGGGTCGGCTGTGTCAGACGCGGCGGCAATGGCTCGTACACATGGACGAATTGTGAGTTCATCGGCACGGGATATTCACTTGATCTTCATATGGTCATCATGGTGAATATCTGGTTACCCACTAGCCAATGACAGCCCGAGAAGACGGGACCCTCGGTGACCGAATCCCCAGAACCACCCGCTCGGCGCCGCCGCTTCAACGGCGCTGAACGCATCGCGTTGTACCTTGCCGCAGATGGCCGCTGCCAGCACTGCGGAGATCCACTCGAACCCGGCTGGCACGGTGACCACATCGAGCCGTACTCCGTCGGTGGCCCAACCGAAATCCTCAACGGGCAGGCACTTTGCCCTCGTTGTAACCTGCAGAAGGGCGACACGTTCATGAGGCTCCGTAAGTGGCAGGAAGACGGCCTCCGCAAGTTCCTCGGCGCCACGGGCGACTTCCTGACGGTGGCGACACCCGGAGCAGGTAAGACCACCTTCGCGATCCAGGCAGCGAAGGCGATGATCGACAGGGGTGAGATCACCAATGTCATCGTGATCGTGCCCACCGCGCACCTCCGCGGCCAGTGGGCCAAGTCTGCCCAGCGCAGCGCCGGCATCAAGCTCGACTCCAACTTCGTCAACCGCAACGAGCAGATCGCGCGCGACTATGACGGTGTCGTTGCGACGTACCAGTCAGTCGCCGCGAGCCCGCTCCTGTGGAGGAAACTGGCATGTAATCCGCGGAAGCCAACGCTCGTCATCCTGGATGAGGTCCACCACGCCGGGGACGCCGAACACCTCGCTTGGGGAACCGTGCTCGCCGAAGCCTTCAGCGACGCCTACCGTCGGCTCTCCCTGTCCGGGACGCCTTTCCGTAGCGATGGTAAGGCGATCCCCTTCCTCAACTACGATGCTGCCCGCCGCGTAGTCCCGGACGTCAACTACGACTACGGCATGGCCCTCCAGGATCAGGAGGTAGTCCGACCGGTCGCCTTCCCGGCGATGGACGGCGAAGCTCGGTGGCGCTTCGCGTCGGAACACCCGATGGCGCAGAAACTGTCGGAGACCGATCCGAGTACCATCGCCGCCGCACTCAAGGCCGCTCTCGACCCGACCGGCGACTGGATCCCTTCCGTCCTGCTCCGGGCCCATGAAGAGCTCGAACTCATGCGCATGGACAAGCCTGACTGCGGTGGCCTTGTGGTGGCCACCGACCAGGCCGCAGCCCACGCTTATGCCGAGATCTTGCGCCAGCAGACCGGCGAACACGTCGACGTTGCGGTCTCAGACGATCCGGACGCCTCGAAGGTCATAGACAACTTCTCGAAGGGCGACTCACGGTGGCTCGTGGCCGTGCAGATGGTGTCCGAAGGCGTGGACATACCCCGCATCGGCGTCATCGTCTACGCCACGCGGGTTCGCACCGAGTTGTTCTTCCGCCAGGTCGTTGGCCGTTGCGTCCGCAAGCAGGGTGACGAGGACGACATGTGTGCCCGTGTCTTTATCCCCTCCATCAGCCAACTCCTCGGCTTCGCAGCCGCCATCGAGCGGACCGTCGACGCCGTCCTTGCCGACGAAGAGAGCAAGGTCCGTCGCGCCACAGCAGAGGGGAGTGGAGATGAGCGGGTGCTCCCCAGGGCGCCTGAGGTCATCGGCTCTTCGACGGCCGCTCACGCCTTCACGATCAACAGTGGGGATGCCTTTGACGAGGAAGAGCTCTTGCACGCTAGGCGCCTTGGCCAGCAGGCCGGCCTGCCCCCCGGCACTGAGCCGTCCGCCATCGCGCGGCTGCTCCGTCTCACCGGCACCTCGGCAAAACCGGGCGCTGCACCCGAGCCGAAGGTCGAGCAGACCCTCTCCGAGCGGAAGAAGGAGATTCGGAACCTCATCAAGCGCAAGGTCGGGCAGCTGAGTCGGATGACGCGCAAGCCGCACAGTCACATCCACAATGAGCTGAACCAGGCTTTCGGCGAGCGGTCCATTGATCAGGCGACGGTTGTCACGCTGGGTGAGCGTCTCGTGATCCTCGACCGGTGGATCGAGAACGCATGACACAGTGAGCCTCTTCGAGTTGGCCACCGATCGGGTGATGGGCCGTGAAGCGCAACGAGTGAGGCCCCCGGGCTGTTGATCGAGATGTCTGACGTCTTAATCACGTTGCTCGGGGGCCTCGTTGGTCATCCATGCTGCCGCACTCGACCTGCCGCATGCACTCGTGGAGTGGGTCACCATGCTGATCATCACCCGTGAGGGCGACCGGCGCTGCAAGCTCCGTCCGTCCCAGCGCGCGATGGTGGCACTGGTGTACCTGCGCGAGCACACCACTCTCGCGAAGATCGCCGCCGGGTTCGGGATCAGCGAGTCCACCGCCCACGCCTACACCAGCGCGGTCGTCGACCTGCTCGCCGAACGTGCACCAGGCCTCCTGACCGCCGGTGTTCGGCTGGCCGACGGTCTACCGCAGGTTCGCCCAGTGGTCCCAAGTCCGCGTCTGGGCCCGGCTGCACCGCGTGATCCTCGATGAACTCGGCGCCGCCGGCGAGCTGGACTGGTCGCGGTGCGCGATCGACTCCGTCAGCATCAGGGCCCTCAAAGGGGGCCACTGACGGGACCGAATCCGACCGACCGAGGCAAAAGCGGATCGAAAATCCACCTCATCGTGGACCTCAACGGCCTGCCGATCTCGGTCGCGATCACGGCCGCCAACACCCACGACAGCCTCGCACTCCAGCCCTTGGTCCAGGGCATCCCACCGATCCGCAGCCCGCGCGGACCGCGCCGCCGCCGACCCGACAAGCTCCATGGTGACAAGGGCTATGACTACAACCATCTGCGCCGATGGCTCCGGGGACGGAACATCGTCCCGCGCATCGCCCGCCGCGGCACCGACTCGTCCCAACGCCTCGGTCGGCACCGGTGGGTAGTCGAGCGCAGCATGTCCTGGCTGTCCGGCTGCCGACGACTGCACCGACGATACGAACGCCGGGCCGAGCACTTCCTCGCCTTCACCGCGATCGCCACCAGCCTGATCAACTACCGCCGCCTCACCGGATGAAGCATCGTCTAAGCATCATGTACCTCCTCCCAGACCGCCCTGCGGACCCGTGCCGCCCGGGAACGGAGGTCGTCCGCCCGGTGGCCCATGAAGCCGACAGCGGACACGCTCATGGTGAACATCTCTGCCTGGCGCGGTCGCCGGGTACCACCGTGAGCGGATGATTGAAGAGACGATTGACGAGGTATTCGCGGCCGGCGGCTGCCGGGGAAGCCTGAGCGCGCTGGAGATCGACGGGCCAGGACGGCTGTCGGTGGCGGGCGGAGAGCTCGCGGTGGCGGCCTCCACGTTCAAAATCACCATCGGCCTGGAGTTCTTCTGCCAGGCGGCGGAGGGGAAGCTGGACCCCACCGAGCGAGTGGTTGTCTCGCCGGCCGAAGCGTCGCTGGGCGGTCAGGGGCTCTGCATCACCGAGGACTCGGTGGAGATCTCGCTGCGGGATCTTGCCCGGCTGATGCTGACCATCAGCGACAACACCGCGACCGACATGCTGATCCGCCGGATCGGCATCGAACGGGTCAGAGCGCGCCTCACTCGGCTGGGCTTCACCAGCTTTCACCTGCCGGGCACGATCCAGCATGAGTTCGACACCGCGGCCCGCCATGCCGGATTCACCGGTTGGGGCGCGATGGCCGACGCGATCCGGGACGCCACGTCGCCGGAGGAAGGCGAGGCGCTGTGGCAGCGGGTGCTGGCATCGCCGGGGATGCGGCCGGGACGGATCAGCAGTGCGACCGCCGACGACCTGGCCGCCCTGGTCCGCGCGGTCTGGCAGGACGAGGCCGGTCCTGCCGAAGCGTGCTCGAACCTGCGCCGGGTGATAGGACAGCAGCGGCTCACCCGGAAGATCGCCACCGGCTTCGGGCCCGAAGTGCTGGTCGCGTCCAAGTCGGGCACCGTGCCGGGTGGCGTCAGCAACGACGTCGGTGTGGTCGCTTTTCCCGACGGGCGGCGGTATGCGATCGCCGTCCTCACCCGGCCGCTGACGCCCGGGGCACCCACCCGCGAGGACGTCCTCGGCACTGCGGCCCGGGTGGCCCTAGACTACCTTCGCACGAATGAGGCGCCCCACTCCGAGTGAGGATCGCGGGGCCGCGCCTGGGGGTGGGGGCGCGTTCGGTGGGAAACGTCACCGCGTCATCGTGCCTCGGCGTCCACCTGGCCGGGGTAGGGGTGCTGCAACGGGAAGCGGACTGCCGCCTGGCCAAAGGAAACGACCTCTAAGAGGTCGTTTTCCTCTTGAAAGCCCTGATATCAGACGATTTGCGAGGTCCAGGGTTGCGGTGTTGATGCGACGGCTGATGCGGTCGAGTCTCGGCGGTCGGATGGGGTGGCGACTGGGGCAGGATGAGGCTTGCGCCTGTCTCATTCCAAGACGCCCTGTTTCGCGGTTGCGCTTCCACGGCTGAAGACGCACGCCTGGGCGCACTCGCGTCCGGGCGGTACGTCGAGGTCATGAGTGAGCGACGCCCGTATCCGAGTGATCTGTCCGATGCCCGCTGGGAATTGATCGAGCCGGTCCTGGCGGCTTGGCGCTTCGAACGCCGCGGCCGGGCCCTGGACTTCGGGCGGCCACCCGAGCACGACCTCCGCGAGATCGCGGACGCGATCTTGTACGTGGACCGCACCGGGGTGCAGTGGCGTTATCTGCCGCACGACTTCCCGCCCTGGGAGACGGTCTACGGCTACTTCGCGAAGTGGCAGAAGGACGGCGTGTTCGCCCAGCTCAACGGTCTGCTCAGGGAGTTGGTGCGGCAGAAGGAGGGCCGGAACGCGAGCCCGTCGGCCTGTGTGATCGACGCGCAGAGCGTCAAGACCTCCACCAGCGTCCCCGCCAAAAGTCAGGGCACGGATGCGGGCAAGAAGATCGTGGGCCGGAAGCGGAGCATCGTGACCGACACGCTCGGCCTCCTGCTCGCAGTGCTGGTCACCGCGGCTAGTGTCCAGGACTCCGTGGCCGGCACCCGCCTGCTCGACCAGGTCGCCGCTGCTCACCCCACCATCCGCAAGGTGTGGGTCGACGGCGGCTACCGCAAGCACCTCGTCGAACATGCCGCCACCCTCGGCATCGACATGGAAATCACGCAACGCACGCCCGGGACCAGGGGATTCACCCCGATACCGAAGCGCTGGACAGTCGAGCGGACCTACGGCTGGCTCATGCTCCACCGTCGCCTGGCCCGCGACTACGAAACCCTCCCCGCCCGCTCCGAAGCCATGATCCACCTGGCCACGACCGACCTCATGGCCCGCCGCCTCGCCGGCGAGACCACCATCTCCTGGCGCGACCCCGCAAAGCAGCATCAACCACAGATTCCGGGATGAAACATCGGGAGAAAACGACCTCTAAGACCGTGTCCTATGTGGTGAGGCGGTCGTTGGCCCGGGCATGGGGCGGGGAACGTGAAGTTGGATTGTTCCGGACGGGCTGTGGGAGATCGCGAAGCCGTTGATCCCGCCGTCACGAGTGCGGCCACAGGGCGGCGGGAACCAGGACACGCCTGATGAGACGCTGTTCGCGGCGATCATCTACGTGCTGGTCAGCGGCTGCGCCTGGCGCCAACTTCCGCCCTGCTTCGGGATATCGAAGTCGACCGCCCATCGCCGGTTCCTGATCTGGTCCAGAGCCGGCGTCTGGGGCCGTCTGCATGAGGCCGTTCTGCATCGGCTCGATGACGCCAGCCTGATCGACGTCTCCCGCGTCGTCCTCGACACCGCCCACGTCAGGGCGAAAAAAAGGGGCGACCATACAGGTCCGAGCCCTGTGGATCGGGGCAAGCCGGGTTCCAAGATGCACATCTTGTCGGACGCGAACGGACTGCCCCTGGTCGTCGGCGTCTCGGTCGGCAACACCCACGACAGCGAAGGGCTGAAGCCCATGGTTGAGGGTCACCAAACGAAACACGACCCTCACAACGGCCGCTACTTCAAGCCCAAGCGCCTACATGCGGACAAGGCGTACGACATTCCCCACCTGCGGAAATGGCTATGGGGAAAGCACATCGGTGTGCGCATCGCCCGCAAAGGAGTCGAGTCCAGCGAACGCCTCGGCCGCCGCCGATGGGTGATCGAACGGACCATGTCCTGGCTCTCCGGCTACCGCCTTCTCAGCCCCCGCTATGAGCGCAACCCCCGCAACTACCTGGCCTTCCTCGGACTTGCCGCCGCCCTCTGCTGCTACAAGCGACTCGTCCGCCTCACCACATAGGACACGGTCTTAGAACTGGTGAGCCTCCCGCGGAAGAGCAGCATGAAGCAAAATAGGCGTGCGAGTGAGTCGGCAGTTGAGGGCGGTCTGCTGGCACAGTTGACGAAGCTGGTGGTCGAGGGGCCCTAAGGGTGAACTCAACGATCACCTCGGGCGGGAGAGCGGGGGCGGCCGACGAAGGCCCCACGACCGTCTTGCCGGCGTCGCTTCCCTGGCTCCGGGTGGGGAGGCTGGTGGAAGTCTTCACGCACTGTATGTCGATGACACAGGCCGACGGGCTGGAACTATACGGCCCTCCATCTGCCCCTCCAGCTGCATCAGCAGGCCATTGAGCTGGGCGAACACTTGCGCCGCTCGTGAGGCTACCAACGGTGATCAACTCGTTGCCCGAGGTGTGCCCTCGGTAGTGCATGCCGACTCCGGTCTCCCGTTACACGCGTTCAGCGTGCTGCGGATGCAGGTGATGGGCCGACAGTTCGTGACGCCGGGCTCCTCGCGGAGTCATCTATGCTCGCGCCCAGTTGGTATGACGAGTTCGCTTCAGGGGGCGGGGAGCCGCATGGCCGATGAGACCAAGTACGAGTACCAGGCCGTGCAGACGGTTCGGGGCACCGACGGTTTGGTGATCTCGAAGATGCAGAAGGACGGATGGGAGCTCGTGGAACAGCTCCCAGGCAGACTTCGCACCACCCTCAACTTCCGTCGGCCGAAGAGGCCACTACCGTGGCGTCTGATCGGGGTGGGGGCTGCCGTCCTCGTGGTCTTGGCCGCCATCATCGGCACTGGCGTTGCGCTCGGCGACGGAGACGAGGAGAAGGGCGCGTCAGCCAGTTCGACGGCCAGCAGCGAGAAGCCTTCCGCTACGCCGCCCGTAGACGAGCCGACTGCCGCTGAGGTGATCACGGCGCAGAACAATCGCGAGTTCGCGGCGTTGTTGAAGGCGGACCCGTGTGACGAAGCGAACGTGAACTTCGCAACCAAGCACGAGGGGCAGACGGTCGCCTTCGACGGGTCAATCAGGTACATGGCGTCCTACGGGGATGACAAGACGCGCTACGACTTCCTTCTCGGCCCGGGCGACAAGGGGCCGCAGACGACGGACGGCCCGAACTTTAAGTACGAGGACGTCAACACCGGCAACCTGCACCTGACCGGCAAGCAGGTCCCTGCCACCGTTGCAGTTGGCGACAAGTTCCGCTTCGTCGCCGAGGTGATCGAGTTCAACACGGTCCAGTGCGTCTTCCTCCTCGCCCCGGTCTCGACGGAGACCCGGTAGCCGAAATGGGCAGCCTTCCCATCATGGAGGGGGCTGCCCGATGGAACGGCACCCCCCGCTCCATCCATTCGAGAGTTTTGAACTTTCCAACCAGATTGTCAGATCGCAGTGCCATCATTGATCATGCCCGCATCCAGCCCTGCCCAACGGCTCGCCGACCACGTTCAACACCTACTTGGCAGCCGTCCGTTTCCCCAGCCCGGCGGATGGACCCACATGGGTGCTGTCATCTGCGACGTCAGCTTCCAGCCCCGGTGCAAGTACGAGGGGACTCTCCGACCGCGGCTCCTCCATCTGCAATCGAGCTGGCCTGATGCAAGAACAGTCCGCGGCTTCCAGCGCCGGCTCGTCACGGAAGACCTTGCCGTGGCCATGAAGTTCAACCACGCACAGAAGGTCGCGACGGCCTACGCCATCACCGACCTCCTCGCTGCCCACGGGGTCGATACCCGCGAGGACCTCCACAGGTGGCTCGATCATCAGGCCAATCGCGCCGCTCTGCGCACGGTGAAGGGGGTGGGGCCGAAGAGCATCGACTACATCGGCAATCTCGTCGGCCGTTCGCACGTCGCCGTTGACGTACATCTGCGCGCCTTCGCCGTGGATGCTGGTGTTCCGGATCTCCCATACGACCAGTTGCGCGCAGTGTATGAGGAAGCCGCCGCGCTTCTCGGGCGCGACAAGGGCGGACTGGAGCATGCCGTTTGGCGGCATAGGTCGAAGGCCGCATAGCCACTCAGCGGGCCTGGCCGTTTTAGGTGCGGGTTACAGCAGGCTGATCTGCTCGTGGGTGATGCGTGGCCGAGTTCGTGGACCTTGTCTCCGGTCTTCTCCTCCCACCAGTTAGCGAAGATCCTGCGGTGGCACCATCAAGGCCAGACGAAACCGTCCTGCGGCCGGGGAATTTGCCGTGACCCCATGTGTGGGGTCACCTGTTCGATTCGTTTTGCAACTGGAGTCGTGACCGACCTGCCCTCTCGACCTGCCGCGCACCGAAGGCTGGAGATGTGCCGGTGTGTGGCAAGCGATCGCAGGTGCCTGGGAGACGCGAGCGGGACCGGCAGCACGGTCGGGAGGCCCGGCTGCTCGCAGCGGGCTGGCTGCTGGAGGCCGGCATCGGCACCGGTCCCGCGGTGCACGTCCAAGTTGGCGGCTGCCACATGGCGGGCAAGCGGTGCCGCAGCGTGCCCCAGGGCGCCACGCTGCGGGCTCTGGTGGGCAGGCCGGCGCAGAGGCTGTCCAGGCCGTCGAGATCGGACAGGGCCCGCTGCCGGTCTCTTTGGCCGCCATGGTCAACATCAACGCCCTCGCCTGTGACCTGCGCAAGACGGTCGACCAGCGCGTGCGCGATTACGAGTGTATGGGCGGGTGGGATATGCACGGCATCGGAAGCCGCCGCGATCTCGCGCAGCAAGTCGACCTGCGGTGCGGACACTGCGTATTTCACCACTCCAGCACCACCCGACGGGGTCGCCAACATAGGGGAAGGGGCACCGATCGAGGCGCGTTGGGACCTCGTACGAGGGGCAATTACTGAACCTGCCCACGGGCGCCGGTGTGCTGGTGTAATCCCCTACTGGGTCTCCAGGTGGTCACCCAAGGCCAGGGCGTGCCGTTGGCCACACCGGAGAGGAGTGCGGGGGAACGCGGTGCTGACGGTGGGGTGAGGCGCCCTTATAGGACCGGCCCTTCACCCGGCTCCTCCTGATTGCTGTAGCGCTGCTCGCGCCGGACCTCGCCGATGTTGTGGTAGCCGCGCTCCTCCCAGAACCCCCGGCGGTCGCGCGTCATGTACTCGATGGCCCGGACCCACTTGGGGCCCTTCCAGCCGTACAGCGGAGGTACCACCAGGCGGACCGGGAATCCGTGCTCTGGTGTCAGGGCCTCCCGGTTGCGGAACCGCGCCAGGAGCGACTGGTCGGAGGCGAATTCGTGCAGGCGGAGGTTGGCGCTGAAGCCGTATTCGGCCCAGACCATGACGTGGGTGACGTCCGGCGCGGGAGGGGCGAGCGCCAGCAGGGTCGACGTGGCCACCCCCGACCATTCGTTGTCCGGAACGGTCTTGCCGGAGACGCAGTGCAGGTCGGCCACGACCGTCGACAGCGGCAGCTCGGTGAACTCCTCGAAGTTCCAGATGTACTTGTCGCCGGAGGCCGTGGCGCCGAAGACGCGGAACTCCCACCGCTCCGGCTTGAACTTCGGGACGGGGCCGTAGTGGCGCGTGGGCCAGCCCGCCACCGAACGCTGTCCGGGCGGAAGGGTTTCGTCGTCGCGGGTACGGGTGGGGATCGGGCCCTGCGCCTCGCGGCAGGCCGGAGGAGATCGCCCGCGCAGCGCTGTTCCTGGCCTCGGACGACTCCTCGTTCGTGACCGGTACCGACATGCTGGTGGACGGCGGCCTCGTCCTGGCCTGACGGTCGCCCTTGCGTCGATCCCTGACCGGGTGCACTCCCTGAAACGGCGCGCAGCGACCGCCACCCGGCCGGTGCCCATCCCGCCGCAATTCGCCAGCATCCCCCGTTCTCACATCGAGCGATTTGGTGTGGCGCCGGACGGTCGGCTCTTCCGAAGCACTGAAAGTAAGGCGCCTGACAGTCGGGATCTCGGTCGCGATCAACTCGGAGGTCCGGGCACCCGCCGGATTCTTGGCGTCCTGCGCGCCCGGAAGCTTGCCGCGCCCGATGACGGGGGTCGGTGGCAACTCATTGAGCAGGCGCGCAAGTCGGCGAAGGCGAGGTGATCGGAGTGAACGGCGACCGCACCCCCGAGAAGCGGGCGGCCTTTGATCGCGGAGGGACAGCAGGCGATCGCCGCGACGTGGACCGAAGCGGCCGTAACCGCTTCCCGGATCGTCGCGGTCATCGATTCGGCGACCGGTGTTCGGCTGCCGACCGGACTGCGTGACGGCCCTCGGCGAGTTCATCCGGGGTCTGCCGGAAGACTTCCGTGACGAGATCGCCGGGCACCTGGTGGAAGCGAGGTCGTCGCGAGCGTCCACGACCACGTCCCGCCCCCGTAGCGGGCTCGGGCACTTCGGACTCATCCGGTCGACCCCAGGGCGCCGCCATGACAGGCAACTCCAGCGACTACAACTGACCGTCATCGATCCCCAGGGGGCACATTCAGGACGGAAGACCCACACCGCCAAGAACAGCCAGCGGCGTCTGCTCGGACACACTCGCGATCAACGGCCTTGCCTGGACGAAAACAGCCCTGATGTCCTCTGGTTCCAAAGAGGCATCATGCGCGGCCCGGTCCGTCCACACTTCGGACACCCAGACGGCCTCGGGCTCATCCGACGTGCTGACGACGTAATGGATGCAACCCGAGTCGCGTTCCATCAGCTTCGCCGCTTGTAGCAGGCAGTCAGCCAGGGCATCACGCCCACCGGGACGGGCGAGGAACTTGGTGACGAGTCCGTATGTCATGCCCGCACACTATGGCCAGACACTGACAACGAGAGCCTGATCCTGGGGTCTGATGCAGGTTCGGGTGACAAGTCCGGTCACGCGGCCTGGAGGGCCGGTGTGGTCATGACGGTTTCGAATTCGATGGCGGCCAGCCGGCCGAGTGCGGCTTGTCTGCGGCGTCGGTGGTAGGTCCGCTCGATCCAGGTGACGATCAGCGATCCGGAGGGGCCTTGACCCCGAATCCTGGACACGGGTTATGCGGCTGGTGCCAGCGTAGTTGATGTTGTTTCGGACGCTGTCTCGTAAGCGATCGGGCTGGGGTGTCCGAGGCGGGAGTGACGGCGTCGGGTGTTGTAGCGGTGCAGCCAGCGGAACGCGTCGAGGCGGGCTTCGCGCTCGCTGGACCAGTGCTTGCGATCCTGGAGCGTCTCGCGTTTGAACGTCGCGTTGAAGGACTCGGCGAGTGCGTTGTCCGCCGAGCTGCCGATCGCGCTCATGGACTGACGGACGCCGGCTTGGCGGCAGGCGTCGGCGAACGCCCGGCTGGTGTATTGGGCGCCATGGTCGGTGTGCATGACCGCTCCGGCGAGGCTGCCGCGGGTGCGTTCGGCGGCGGCCAGGGCGTCGATGACGAGATCAGTGCGCATGTGATCTGCGATCGCCCAGCCGACAAGGCGGCGTGAGGCAAGGTCGATGACGGTGGCCAGGTAGAGGAACTTTCCGCCGTCCACGGGGAGATAGGTGATGTCGCCGACGTGCTTCGTGTTCGGCTCATTCGCGGTGAAGTCGCGGCCGATCAGATCCGGGGCCTTCGCCGCTGCCGGGTCCGCAACAGTGGTGCGGTGCCTGCGCCGCAGCCGCACGCCTGCCAGGCCGATACTCCGCATCACGCGCGCGATCCGCTTGTGGTTAACCCGCTCGCCGTCGTCGCGGAGCTCGGCGGTGATCCTGGGGACCCCGTAGGTGCCGTCCGGTTCAAGGTGCACGGCCCGTATCCGTGCGGCGAGAGCGGCGTCGGCCGCCTGCCGGGCGGCCCGGTCCGCAGCGGTGCGGCGCCAGTAATAAAAGCTGGAGCGGGCGATGCCGAGGGTGGTGCACAGCCGCTTCACGCCATAGCGGCGCTGGTGGTCGGCGACGAAATGGAAGCGGTTCACCAGCGCGTCTCCCCGGCGAAATACTTGGCCGCCTTCCGCAGGATCTCGCGTTCCTCCTCCAGTTCGCGGACCTTCTTGCGCAGGGCCGCGTTCTCCGCCTCCAGCGGCGTGGGCGGCTCGGCGGGCGCCTCCGCCCGGCGTCCCAGTGGCCGGCTCGCTCCAGCCGCCCGGACCCAGTTCCGCAACGTCTCCGGGTTCACCCCCAGATCAGCGGCGACCGACCTGATCGTCGCCTCCGACCGCGACTCGTACAACGCGACCGCGTCCGCCTTGAACTCCGGCGGATAGTGCTTCATGACCACGGGACATCCGTTCTCCTGGACTCAAGATCCAAGTGTCTCGGGTGCCCAAGATCCGGGGTCAAGCCCCGGCTGTCTGGCGAGCCTCAGCACCCGGCACGCAACCGTGACGGGCACCCCGTCCCCAGCCAGCTCCTTCACGAGCGGGTAGATCCTTTTCCCGGCAGCTGCGCCTGCGACAGATAGGCCGCGGCCCGCCGGAGAACCTCGTTCTCCTGCTCAAGCAGCTTGATCCGCCGACGCGCTTCCCGAAGCTCGGCGCTCTCCTGGCTGGTCACACCGGGCTTGGTCCCGTCGTCGATGCCCGCGCGACGCATCCACTTCCACAACGTCATCGGATGGACCCCGAAGTCGTTGGCCACCTGCTCCACCGTCACCCCCGGGCCACGGTTCCGCGCGACCCGCACGACGTCCTGGCGGAACTCTTCCGGATAAGGCTTGGGCACAGCGACATCCTTCCCACCCGCCCTACAGGGCAAGCCAGTTCAAATGTCACCCGATCGTGCATCAGCCCCCATCGTGTCGCTTTCTCTTGGCCAGTACGTGACGAAGCCCACACTCTAGCCCTAGGCTAGGCCGTTCGGACCGAGATTCCCGCTGCCTGGCGCGGTGAAGTTCGCAACGCGTCTCCGTGACTGACATTACTGATCCAATCCCAATGCTTGGTTCCGGGTGGGACCTCCGATTCGTGGGTAGGCAATGAAGGCAGGCAAAGACCCGACGTGCAGCTGGAAGGGCGCTGAGGAGGGTGCGCGGGCATTCGCGACTCTGGTGTTAAGGCGCCGCCATCGGGCCTTCCTTTGGGTTGCCGGAGCCGTCGGTTTGTTGTCCGCCGCGTCGGCCGGTTTCCTGGTGTGGGAGGTCCGCGCGGTCCAGAGCAATCTCGCTGCGGCTCAGGTGACCACCGACCGACTGCAAACGGAGATGGCCCGTCATCGCCAGCCCTCGGCCGAGGTGCTGGGCGACATCCGGAAACACACAGCGGCCGCCCGGAGCGCGGCCGGCACGCCGGTGTGGAGCGTAGCCGAGTACCTCCCCCTGATGGGCCCACCGCTCCGTTCCGCCCGAGGACTGAGTGTCGCCGCCGACGAGATGGCCACCGGGGTGCTCCCGAAGGCGGTGCGACTACATCAACTGCTCGCGTCCGGCCAGATGGTGCACCAGGGTCGCGTCGACCTCCGCCGACTTTCGGCTGCCACGGACCTGCTGGGGAATGTGCACCGTCAGCTGACCGGAATCGAGACGAGTTTGAATGGCCTGCCCGGCTCGACGGTGGTCGGTCGCCTCGACACGGAACGGCAGCGGCTGTCCGACCGAGTGGCGCGCCTTTCCGGCTCGGTCTCCGAGGCGCAGGCGACGATGCGGCTGCTGATGCCTCTTCTGGGTGCCTCAGAGCCACGCTCCTACTTTCTTGCCTTTCAGAACAATGCCGAGGCCCGGGGGACCGGTGGCCTCGTAGGCACCTTTGGCATCTTGACCGCCGACCGTGGTCGCATCACTTTGCACGACTTCGCGTCGGATGACACGCTGCCGCGTACCACCACCCCCGTGGCGAACTTCGGTCCGGAGTTCGACCGCCGGTACGGAGCTGCTGAGAGCACCCAGGGGCTGGCTAATTCCAATCTGTCCGCTCATTTTCCCTATGCGGCGCAGATCTGGGTGGGCTTGTGGCAGCGACACACGGGGCAGCGTCTCGATGGGACCATCGCGACCGATCCTGTGGGACTCGCCCGTGTCCTCAAAGCCACGGGGCCGGTCCGCCTTCCGGACGGAATGCATGTGACAGCGGACAACACCGTAGAGTTCACCGAGAGAACCCTTTACGCGTCGTACAGCAACACCGAACGAAAGCGTTTCCTGGTACAGGTCGCACAGTCAGTAGCTACTGCCTTGCTGGGCAACCACCACGATTCGGTGGCCCTCCTCCACGCACTGCGACAGAACGCCGACGACGGCCGACTGCGCGTGTGGAGCAGAGACGCCTCCACCGAGTCGGCACTCGAAGAAGCCGGGCTGGCCGGCGACGTTCCCGAGAGAACAGGACCGTTCGCCTATCTCGTGGTCAACAATTCCGCAGGCAACAAAATGGACTACTATCTGCGCCGGTCGCTGACCTACGAACTTGGTCCTTGCGAGGGCGGTACCCGTTCCAGCGTAGTGCGAATCAGGCTGACAAACGCCGCTCCCGCTACGGGCCTGCCTGCCCTCGTCACTCTCCGTTCCGACGATCCCCGGCGCTCACACCCCCCGGGGTCCACAAGCATCTGGCTTTCCTTGTACGCCAGTTCCGGTGCGCGGTTCACCGGTGGGACCCTGGACGGGCGGCGACTTCTGTTGTCGTCGACCGAGGAGCGCGGTCACCCGGTACTCGGGACGCAGGTGGAACTCCTGCCCGGTCAGACGCGAGAAGTGGACATTCGTCTGCTGGAACCGGCTTCGGACCGCGCCCCCGTGGTGCCCTTGCAGCCGTTGGCATGGCCGCAGACCACCAAGGTGCGTATCCAGCCGTGCGTGAAGTAGTCGGGCCGCTCAGGTAAACCTCAAGGGGCCCTCGCCCGCTCAAGAAGGGTGCAGCGGGACTCATCCGCCCGAGCAGCGAAATCGTGCCCACAGAAAATCAAGCGTTCGAGAACGCAAGAAATATTCTCTGATCCACCCAAAAGGATGCGGCGGCGTCCGTGGACATACCGTCAGCAAAGTGCCGGAATAGGTCTTTGGCACATGACGACCTGCTGATCGGGGTTCACCTTGTGTGAGGAATGCGCGGGCAACGACAAGATGACAGCGGTTCATCCTGCGGTGTTTCACACCGCGCAGGAAAGCCGCGCTTTGCCGAGTGGTCGGTCTGGGATTGCCGCCCGGTGTCGCCGGTCGGCGGTGCAAGCCGCCATCGACGCGATCGCCTGGACTTGCGGCCTGTTGATTGCCGGCCTGACCACGAGCAGCGCTTCCGCTCTGCTCGTCGGACCTGGCGCTCTGGTGAATCTCTGTGCTGTCACATCGACAGCAGTAGTACTGGCCGGAGCCGTGTGCGGGCTCTACTCCGGGCGCTATCAGGCGGATACCGGCGCGGAGTTGAGCGCGGTGCTGGTCTCCGCCGGGCTGACCGGGCTCCTTCTGGAGGGCATCTGCCAGGCGGGGGTTCCCCTGGTGGGCGACAAGACGGGCGTGGCCGGCCTCGCCGCCCTGGTTGGCGTGCTTGCCATGATCACCGTGAGGGCCGCAGTCGCGGCCGTCCGGCGCAGGCCGAGACGGCCCGCGCCGACCGCCGTCAAGGTGATCGTGTTCGGTGCGGGCAGCGCCGGAACGCAACTGGTGCAGCGGCTGATCGGTCAGCCTGGCGCGCAGTACCACCCGGTTGCCCTGCTGGATGACGACCCAGGCAAGCGCCGCCTGCGGATCTGTGGTATCCGAGTGCGCGGCGGGCGGGATCGGCTCGCGGAGGTCGCTGCGGAGACCGGGGCGACGGTCATGGTGATCGCGATCGCCGGCGGGTGCCGGGACGGCCAGGTGGTCCGCGAGCTGATCACACTGGCCGAGTCGATCGGTCTGATCACCAAGGTGATTCCGCGCGTCGAGGAACTGGTCGCCGGACCGGCGCGGATCGACGACGTCCGCGACCCGCGGATCACTCAGTTGCTGGGCCGCGATCCGATCCGGCTGGACCTGACGTCGGCTGCCGGTCAATTCGCCGGACGCCGCATCCTTGTCACCGGCGCTGGCGGCTCGATCGGTTCGGAGCTGTGCCGCCAGTTGCACCGGCTGGGTCCCGCGTCGCTGGTGTTGCTCGACCGGGACGAATCAGCTCTGCACGCGATCCAGCTCGCGCTGCACGGCCGTGCGCTGCTCGATTCCGACGAGGTTGTGCTCGCCGACATCAGAGATGCCTCCCGCATCCGCGAGATCTTCGCGCAGACCCGCCCCGAGATCGTGTTCCACACGGCGGCGGTGAAACATCTCCCGCTGCTCGAGCGGTATCCGGCCGAGGCGCTGAAGACAAACGTGACCGGCACGCTGAACGTGCTGCAAGCGGCTGTGGCCTGTGGCGTGCGGTCGTTCGTGAACGTCTCCACCGACAAGGCGGCCGACCCGGTGAGCGTCCTGGGCACCTCCAAGCGGATCACCGAGCGGCTCACCGCGCACATGGCCGGTGAATACCCCGGAACCTGGGTGTCCGTCAGGTTCGGCAATGTCCTGGGCAGCCGGGGTTCGCTGCTCGGCTCGATGTCCGCGCAGATCGCTGCGGGCGGCCCGGTCACCGTGACACACCCGCAGGTCGCTCGCTACTTCATGACAGCCACGGAAGCAGTCCAACTGGTACTGCAGGCGGTGGCCGTCGGGGAGAGCGGTGAGGTCCTCGTCCTCGACATGGGAGACCAGGTCCGCATCGTCGACCTCGCCCGTCGTATGGCCGCCGCGACGTCGCGGCACGTCGAGATCGTCTTCACCGGCTTGCGACCCGGCGAAAAGCTGACCGAGGACCTGCTGGGCAAGGAGGAGCCGGGCCACCGGCCGAGGCATCCGCTGGTCAGACAGGTGCCGGTGCCCGTACTCGATGTCGGCGAGGTCACCGGCATCGGTCACCTCACCGATCCAGATGAGGTACGCGCCGCCCTGGCGCGCCTCGCCGCCGCGCCCGGCCCCGAGCAACCGGCCGGCCAGCCCGTGCTGCCCGGCCAGCCCGGAAAAGCGGAGGCCAGCAGATGACCGCCCCACCTCTGTCGGGCCGGCACCCGGCCGACCCGGTGATCCCGGAGGCGCCCACCGCAGTGCCCGGCGGTGCCCGGGTCGACAACCAGGAGCCCCGCCGCAGGTCGTACCGCGGCAAGCGACTGCTGGACCTGGTCGTGGTCAGCCTGATCATCGTGCCGGCCGCGCTGCTCTGCGCGATCGCCGCGCTGGCGCACCTGCTCGCGCATGGCAGACCCGTCCTGTTCCGGCAGCAGCGGGTCGGCCGCGACGGCTGTCTGTTCGTCCTGCTGAAGCTGCGCACGATGGTGAATGTTCCGGCCAGCCCGGAGAGTCCGGGTGACGCCGACACCGCCCGGGTGACCGCCGTCGGCCGGGTGCTGCGCCGCATGTCCCTTGACGAGTTGCCGCAGCTGGCCAATGTGCTGCGCGGACAGATGAGCCTGGTCGGGCCTCGGCCGACCTTGCCCTACCAGGTAAGCCGGTACACCGATCGTCAGCAGTTGCGGCTGCTGGCCACCCCAGGGCTGACCGGCCTGGCGCAGGTGCACGGGCGACAGCGGCTGAGCTGGCCGGAGCGCATCGAGTGGGATCTGCGTTACGTCCTCCGCTCGAGCTTCCGGCTGGACCTGGCCATCTTGTTCCTCACCGTCTGGACGGTCCTGGCCGGGCGCGGAGCCACCGCCAGCCACGACAACGATCCGATCGCCCGCAAACCACAAAGGATGCTCACAGGTGCCTGACAGCAACGTCCGGATCCGGCTTGCCAGTCCCGATCTCGGTGAGGAGGAAGGGGAGGCGGTACGCAGGGTCCTGCGCAGCGGCGTTCTCACCAACGGCGCGGAGAACGAAGCCTTCGCGCATGAGTTCGCCGAGCGGCACCAGGCGCGGTTCGGTGTGACGTTCTGCACCGGCACGGCCGCGCTGCAGGCGATGTTGCTCGCCGAGGGCATCGGCCCCGGCGACGAGGTGATCGTCCCGTCGATGACCTTCGTCTCCACGGCGACATCGGTGTGCCACGTCGGCGCCACCCCGGTGTTCGCCGACATCGACCCACGGACGTTCAACCTCGACCCGCAATCGGTCGCGGCCCGGATCACCCCGGCCACGCGGGCCGTCATGACCGTCCACTATGCCGGGCAGCCCGGTGACCTCGACGGGCTGGCACGGGTATGCGGCGCGGCCGGCGTGCTGTTGCTGGAGGACGCCGCGCAGGCGGCCGGCGCCGAGTACCGCGGCAGACCGGTCGGCGCCATCGGCCGGTCGGCAATGTTCAGCTTCACCCCTACCAAGAACATCACCACCGGTGAGGGCGGCATGGTGCTGACCAACGACCCGGGCGTCGCGGAGCGGCTGAGACTGCTCCGCAACCATGGTCAGACCGGGCTGTACCAGCATGAGAGCCTCGGGTACAACTGGCGGCTGACCGAGATGCAGGCCGCGATCGGCCGGGTGCAGCTGCGCAAGCTGGACGGCATCCTGGGGCGCAAACAGCTGATCGCGGAATCACTGACCCGGCGGCTGGCCGGGCTGCCCGGCCTGACGACGCCGCATCAGGTACCCGATGCCCGGGGAAGCTGGATGCTCTACACCTGCCTGCTTCCCGGCGTCCGCGACCAGGTGCTCGCTGACCTGTTGGACCAGGGCATCGAGGCACGGATCTACTTCCCGCCGGTACACCGGCAGCCGATCTTCGCCCGGCGGGACGGCGGCACCGGGGACGCCGCGGCACTGCCGGTGACCGAGGCCGTCGCCCGGGCGATGCTCTCGCTGCCGGTGCACCACCGGGTGACCGAGGCCGAGGTGACCGAGATCGCCGACGCAGTGACCACCGCCGTCGGCCGGGCAACCGCGCAGCCGAATGCCACGGATCAGGCGATGCCGGCTGGTGCCCGGTGACCACGCATCACGAGCGGGCGTCCCGACTTCGGCGCGATGGGCCGCAACCGCGCCCAGGTCCTGGCCGCGCTGCCCGGTGTACGCCTGGTCGCGGCCCGCGATGACCTGACCGGCGGCACGGCGGTGCCCAGCCTGCCCGTGCTGCCGGACCTGCACCAGTCGCTCGCGCTGGACGTGGCCTTCTGCAGGGGAGCTGCGCCGACGCCGGGTGCCCGGGATCCCGTGATCGAACCGACGGTCAGGGCTCCCGGGCCCTGGCGGGGACGCCGACGACCACCTGACCGACGCCGACATCGCGGGTCACCAGAGCCGCGGCGCCGACCATAACGGACGGCCCGATCCGCCGGCCCTGCAGCACGGCGGCATTACTGCCCACCGTGGACCCGGCGCCGATGGTGACGTTGCCGGCGATGTTGGCCCCCGGCAGGATCGTCACGAAATCCTCGAGCACCGTGTCGTGACCGATGCTGGCCTGGTAGTTGACCTGGACGTGTGCGCCGGTGACGGTGCCGGTGGAGATGAACGCCTGACCCAGCACAACGCAGCCACGCCCGATCCTGGCGCCGGGGGAGACAACCGCACGCGGGTCGATCACTGTCACCGCTCGCAGGCCGCGGTCTTCGAGCTCCCGGGCCAACCTGCGGCGCGCGTCGGCGTCGGCGATCGCGACCACGAACTCGTTCCGCTGCCCGCCAGACGAAGCCAGCTGCCCGGGCAGCAGCACCGGACAGCCGTTCACCGTGGTGGCTGCCGGGTGCTCGTCCACGAAAACAACCTCGGGTGCCGCGGCTGTCGCCCGCACCGCGTCCAGCGTCTCCCTGCCGAAGCCGCCAGCGCCCACGATGTGCAGCGTCACAGCCGTGCCTCCGTAGCCGGACCCCCGCGCCGCGCCGGTTCCGAGACCGCGGCGAGGAATGCGCCTGCCAGCGCGGTCATGCCGTGATGCCGGTAGACCCAGCGGCGGCCGCGCTCGCCCATCCGCTCCCGTTCGGTCTCGCTCATCGAAGCCAGCCCGGCCAGCGCGCCCGCCATGTCCGCCGGTGACTCGGCGGGCACGCACACGCCGCCGCCGGACTCGCGCACCGGGCCGCCGGGCGCGTTGCTCGCGAACAGCACGGGCTTGCCGGACGCCAAGTAGTCGAACAGCTTGTTGCTGCTCAGGCCGTACTTGAAGACCGCGACATCGCGCAGGCAGAACAGCGTCACATCCAGCTCGGCCAGCACGGCCGGTACGGCCTGCTTGGGCACCGGCGGCCAGAACAGCACGTTGTCCAGGCCATGCTGGTGAGCGAGCCGTTGGCACGCGGCCTTCTCCTGGCCGTCGCCGACCATCACCACAGCGACCCGCGGATGGCCGGGGGCTCGCAACTCCGCCGCGGCCGCGACAATGGTCGCCACCCCGTTGGCCGGTCCGTGCGAGCCGATGTAGCCGGCGGTGAGACAACCGTCCTTGCGAAAGCGCCTGATCCGCTCGATCAGGTCGGCGGCCCGGTCCCCGGGGTCCGCAACGTTCGGGTCGGCCGGCTCACCCGGTTCCATCGGCCGGGGGAAGTCGGCGATCCCGTTCGGCACATAATGGATTTTGTCGGCCGGGAGACCGCGGGCCCTCAGGTAGTCGGCGGCACCGGGCAGCAGGCAGATCACGGCGGACGCACGCCGGCAGCAGAAGGACTCGACCAGCCGGAGCAGCCGGGCAGGCAGCCCGTTCGCGCGCAGCGCGCCCATGTCGATCAGTGTCTGCGGCCACAGATCGCGTACCTCGAAGACGAAGCGGGCGCGGCGGACGCGGGCCGCCAGCCAGGCGGCGAGCACCGCGGCCAGGTGTACTGATGAGCCGACGATCACATCCGGCCGGTTCAGGCCGCGCTGCGCCGAGAGCACCCGGGCCGCATAGTGGGCCATGTTGAGCACGCGGCGGTATCCGTTGCCGGTGTAGGGCGGCGTGCGGACCCAGACGAAGCGGACGCCGTCGATCGTCCGGGTGGCCACCTTCTCGCCGGGCGCGAGCCGTTCCTCACGCCCGCTGAAATGGCTGAAGCTGCTGGCGAAGATGGTGACGTCGTGTCCCTTCGCCGCCAGCACTCGGCCCAGCTCGTAGTGCCGGGTGCCGGCGGCGCAGTCCGGTGGCGCCGCGTAGTGGTTGAAGATCCAGATCCTCATGTCCTCACCTCCGCCGAAGCCGCCCTGCCGTAACTGGCGGCGTGCTGAGCAATGGGCTCGTCGTGGGCCCGTGACGCCAGTACATCGATGATCCTGACGGCGGCTTCACCGTCACCGAAGGATGTTGGTGGCCTGCCCGGTCGGCCGCGGCCCGGCCACTGCCGCCGGCGACTTTCGGGGATCGGGAACCAGGACGTCCCAGCCGTCCTGAAGAGTCTCCGGCCTCCGTCTCGGCGCGCAGTGTGCTGCACGGGACCCCGAGCACCAACGCCTCCTTCCGCAGGCCGCCGGAGTCGGTGATCAGCCCGTCGGCTCCGGCCAGCGCGGCGATCATGCTCCGGCAGGGCAGAGGGTCGGCCGCCCGACAGGTCGGTGTCGAACTGCCGGGCTCTGGCGGCGAGCTGTGGTGTACCGGCAGCCGGACGGGCTTGGGGCAGGCGGCGAGCCCGGCAACCGTCGAGGCCGGCCGGTCCGGAGCGTCGGTGGTGACCTGCCGGCCCACGGTGGCGAGCCGTAGGGCCCTTGATGCCCGGTCAGGAGCGGTGAAGGGATGCCCGGTCAGGAACGGTGAATGCCGCTCCTCGCCCGACCCCGCCCACTGGTCCCTGATCACCCGGAGCGTGTCCACCGTCAGATCGCCGACCAGCAGCGAGCGAGTGGTCAGACCCTCGGCGGCCAGAGCGGCCATCGCCACCGTGGTCGGAGCGAGCAGCAGGCCGGCCAGATGATCGGCCACGATCCGGTTGCGTTCCGCGGACATTGTCCGGTCGAAAGAGCGCAGGCCCGCCGACAGGTGCGCGATGGGCAGTTCTCGTGCCGCCGCCGCGAGCGTTCCGGCGAGGGGGGAGTTGGTGTCGCCGTAGGTCAGTACCCAGTCCGGGCGCTCCCGCGCGAGTACCGGATCGAGCGCGGCGAGCGTCCTCGCCGTCTGCTCGGCCTGACGGGCCGAGCCCGTATCCAGGTTCACGTCCGGAGGAGGGACGCCGATCTCGTCGCCGAATGATGGCGACAGCAGGTGGTGACAGTGCCGGCCGGTGTGCACGATCAGGTGCTCGTCGCCGCGGCGGGCGAGTTGCCACGCGATCGGCGCCGACTGGACGATCTGCGGACGTGCGCCGACCACGCTGAGCACCTTCACAGCCGCGTTCTCCTGTCCTACCAGGTCGTCCGCGCCGGAAAAGCCTTCTCCCGGCGCTGGCCAAGGCGGTGATATCCGGCCCGGCGACCAGAAATCTACTACTCAACGTGCAACTGTCACTACTTTCCGCTACCAGTGCCGCTACATTGTGCCTGCTGCCGAGGCGGCGAGAACATCCGCCGCTCCCAGCCGCACGATCCGACTCGCGACTCCGGAGGCCGTTCCCTGGTGCTGTCGATCACGAAAAGTCTCCGAGCCCGGCTGCCGGGGGTAAGTCCGGCGGCGATCGGGGCAACACTGGCCACGCGATTGCTGGCCACGGCGATGAGCTTCGCGGCGGGCGTCATCACCGCGAGGGCTCTCGGGGTGGGAGGCAGGGCCACGTTCGCGGTCATGATCTCGGTCCCCTCCGTGCTGAGCGTCGTCACGGTCCTGGGTGTGGACAACGCCAACGCCCGGTTCGCCGGGACCTCGCACACCGCATTCCGGCAGATTGTCCGGTGGAGCCTGGTGTTCTCCATGATTTCGAGTTCCACCCTGGCGGGGCTGTGGCTGCTGCTCGGTCATCTCTGGCCGGCCGTGCTGCTCGGCGTGCCGTACCGGCTCGCGCTGCTCGTGGCCGCCATATGCCCGGTGAGCTTGCTGACCACGCTGCTCGGTATGGCTGAACTCGGTCGCGGCCGGGTCGCGAGGTACAACCTGCTTAGCACTGTCCCTTCGGCCGGCTACCTCGTCGGTGTCTGCGGTCTGCTCGCCGCGGGATCGCTGACCCCCATCAGCTGCTTCCTGGCGGTGCTGGCCGGCCAGCTGGTTTGCGCCGCGATGCTGTTGATCGGGTCCACCACCCGCGTCCACACCGATGGTGAACCCGTCGCTGTGCGTACCTTCGGCAGCTTCGCCATCAGCTCCTATCTCCCGAACCTCATCCATTACGGATTGCTGCGCCTGGACGTGCCGGTGATCCAGACGCTCGCCGGGGCGACGGCCGTGGCCGTGTACGCGGTGGCGCTGCCCCTGGCAGAGGGGCTGCTCCTGCTGTCGACGACGGTCGCGCTGGTGATGTTTCCCGCCGTGACCTCCGGTGCCGTGGATGCGCGGGCAGCGGCCAGGATCGCCCGGACCGTGTTCCTTGCCGCCGCCACGGCTGCCGTCGTGGCGGCGGCGACTGCGCCCATCCTGATCCCAGTGGTCTACGGGCGGCCGTACTCCGGTGCCGTGCCGGTGATCTGGGCGATGCTCCCCGGCCTCGTGCTGTTCAGCGCGGCCCGCTCGGTCCAGCCCTACCTGGCGGCCGCCGGCCTGCTCCGGCCGGTGATCACGGCCACTGTGATCGGTGCGATGGTCAACATCGGGCTGCTCGTGGCCTTGACCCCCCACCATGCCGCGGTCGGTGCCGGCGCCGCCGACTCGGCCGGATACCTGGTGCTCGCGGTGCTGCTCGCCCACGGCGTGCGCTCGGCTGTCCGTGCCCGCCGACGCCATCCGGCTGAGCACGCCGGCGACGAGACGGCGGCCGTACCGGCGCGCCCGCCCATCGGGTGCCTGTCGGTCAAGACGGTCGGCCACCGCCGGCGGGGGGCGTACCCGAGGCAGGTGAGGCCCATCCTGGCCAGCAGAGGGCTCATGGTCGCGGCGGGACTCCTGACCGTGGCGGGTGCCGGCTGTCTCGCGACGGCGTACAGCCCCGCCCTCAGTGCCGTCGGCGCCGCCGCCACGCTCGTGGTCATTGTGCTGGCCCTGATCCCGGAGGTGGGTCTGTGTGTACTCGCGGCGGCCATCCCGCTCTCACAGTCCGACATCGGCGACTCGCTGATCACCCCAAGTGTGCTGATCGCTCTCATGCTCGTCTGCCTGCTGGGCCGCGTCATCGCCGACCGGGGGATCGCGCGGCCGAAGTCTGTCGGTGTCCTGATCACCGTTGGCACGGTCGGTTACCTGGTGGCCACCAGCGTCCTGATCGGCGACACCGATCTGCCGGGTGCCGACAAATGGCAGTACCTCCTGCTGATGTGCGCGCCGCTGCTGCTGCTGCCGCTGGTCGCCGAACCTGGACGGGCTCTCGACCGGGCGCTCGTGGTGTTCTGTTGCGGCAGCGTGATTGTGGCCTTGATCAACATCGTTCAGATCGGCTCCGTCTTCGCGGCGAAGGCGGGTCTCGCCCCTGCTGACACCGCCGTTCTGGCCATCACCCAAGAGGACGCAGCCAACCACAACACCGTGGGTGCCCTGTTCGTCATGGCGGCCGCAGTCCTGCTCAGGCGCTATCCGGCCGTCCGGGCGCCCCTGCTGCGGCTGGCAATCGGCGCGGGGGTCGTCGTGCTCGCCCTCGGGGTTGCGTACTCGCTGAGCCGCGCAGCCTATCTGGCGGGAATCGCGGTGATCGCGCTCTACGCCGCCCGTAGATCGCTGCGCGGCGTCCTGGCCCTGAGCGTCGGCGTGGCCTGCCTGGTACCGCTGCTGCCCGCCGCGATCGCGGCCCGGTTCGACTCGATCGTCGGCGGCGCGCCGGACGTCAACTCTGCGGTACGGCTCGATCTGTGGAGCAGCGCACTACGGATGTTCGAGGCGCACCCTGCTTTCGGTGTCGGATATCTGAACTTCGCCAACCATTTGCCCGCCTACTACCACGCCACAGGTGATTACGAGGTCATGCTCCTCCAGTTCCCGCTCCTGCATTTCGCTCACAACACCTACCTGACAGTCCTCTCGCAGACCGGCCTGGTGGGCGCGGCCGGGATCGGCACGCTTGTCGTGCTCGGCGTCCGCCGGGCGTGGCGCGCGGCTCGATCCGGTGATCCTGCGGGCGAGCCGGCGCTGCTGGCCATGGTCGGTGCCGGGGTCTGCTCGCTGTTCGGCGAGGTCCTGCTGGTCCCACCCCTGCTGGCCGGTCTGATGCTGATCATCCTGGCCGCGAAGCCGGCTCCGGACAACGCACCGGTACCGGTGGCGCGATGAGCACGTCCGCGATCGGGAAGCCGCGACCGCTGCGCATCCTGCAGATCACCTCGGCCGCCGTCGGCGGAAACTGGTTCCACGACCAGGTGCGGGGCCTCGCCGAGCTGGGCAACGAGGTGTGCGCGGTGCTGCCCCGAGAGGGCCCGCTCGCCGACCGGCTGCGCGAGGTCCGCGGCGTCAGGGTGGAAATCATCCCGTTCGGAGTGCCTCATCGGATCGGACAACTACCAGTGCTGATGGCTGGGCACTGGCGGCTGATGAGATTCGTCAGGGCATACAGGCCGGATGTCATCCATTCGCATCTGATCATCGCGAAACTCGTGGCCCGAGTGGTGTCGGCCGCCTGCCCGTCGGCGCTGGTCGTGTCGCAGGTTCCCGGACTGGTGCATCTTCGGATCGCGCCGTTCCGGATCCTGGAGCGGCTTTCGCTGCGCCGGGACGATCTGGTGCTCGGATCGTGCCGGGCGATCGCGCGCCGCTACCAGGCCATGGGAGCGCGGTCGGTCGCGGTCAGCTACTACGGCTGCGACGTACACCGCTTCGATCCGGCAACCTCGCCGGACGCGTTCCGCCGTGAGTTCGGCCTCACCGACGACACCCCGGCTGTCGGCATGGTCGCCTACATGTACGCGAGCAAGTTGCGAGAGTTCCGCCAGGTCGGTGTCAAGGGGCATGAAGTCTTCCTCGACGCGATCCCGCTGATCCTGCGTCAGAACCCCGAGGCCAGGTTCTTCGTGGTCGGGGATGAGCTGGTCGGTGACGGGAAGTACCGGCGCGAGCTGGAACGCCGCGCCGCCCGGCTCGGCATCGCCGACCGGATCCGGTTCACCGGTTTCCGGTCCGACATCAGCTCGGTCATGGCCGGGCTGGACGTCCTGGTGAACCCGTCCATGGACGAGTCCGCCTGCTATACCGTGGTGGAGGCGTTGCTCATGCGAAAGGGTGTGGTGGCGACCGACGTCGGTGGCCTGCCGGACACCGTCCAGCACGGCCGCACCGGCCTGTTGATCCCGCCCGCCGATCCCCCGGCACTGGCACAGGCCGTGAATGCGTTGCTCGCCGATCCCGCAGCGCGTCTGCGCATGGCCTGCCGGGGCCGTGAACTCGCGCTCCGGCAGTTCGACATCGCCGGGACGGTCGGCCAGGTGAACGAGCTGTACCACGAGGCACTGGCCGCGCGGGGACGTCGCAGGATGCTCCGCAGGGAGAGTCCGGCGTGAAGGACAACAGGACGCGGACCAGAACGACGCTGGCCGGCATGGCGGGGAAAGCGGTACGCGATCTGCGGCGGCCGAGCTTCCCGGTCGACGCGACGACGCCGCCGGGTGACATGACCACCGACCAGCCGGGCAGATACCCGCTCGACCTGCGGCCGATGACGGCCAGGAGCATGCTCGACCACGAGCGCGTGGTGGTGACCCGCGCCGCGACCGGCGAGACCTACCGGAACCCGGTCTCGGTCAGCCTGTATGCGCTCGCACAGCACACCGGCGCGCTCGCCACCGGCCGGCACCCGGCCACTGGGGACGAACGGCCGCCGGGCGTGCAGGCTCTGCTAACCCAGGCAGCATGGCTGCGTGCCAGCCAGGACAGCAACGGCGGCTGGCGCTATCCGGTACCAGTGCCCCGGTACGGGGTGCGCCCGGGCTGGTACTCGGCCATGGCCCAGGGCCTGGCGATGTCGGTGATGCTGCGCGGATACGCCACGACCGGCCAGCGGTCCTTTCTCGACGCGAGCGAGGGTGCGGTGGAACTGATGCTCCGGCCGCTGGACGCGGGCGGTTGCTCGCACTACGACCACCTGGGGCGCCCTTTCCCCGAGGAGTGCCCGTCGGACCCGGTCAGTCACATTCTCAACGGTGCGGTCTTCGCCCTCTTCGGTCTCTGCGAGCTGAGCCGGCATCAGAGCGGGACTGCCCACGAGCGTGTGGCGGACCGGATCCGCGACTCGCTGGCCGCGTTCGACCTGGGGTACTGGACCAGGTACGACCTCCGGCACACCGCGCCCGCCAGTTTCGCGTACCACTGCCTGCACGTCGCGTTGCTGACCGCGGCCGGAGAAGTGCTCGCCGACCCGCGATGGCCGGCGGTGGCCATCGGGTGGGACCGCTACACGCGCAGTCCGGCCGGCCGGCTGCGGGCTGCGGCGGGCAAGGGGCGGTTCGTACTCAAGGAGCGCCGTGCCCGGTCATGACCAGGCCCCGCGAAGGCTGGGCATGTCCGATGCGCCGATCGTGCCGCTGCGCGTCGTCCTGCTCGCGTCGGCCACGTCGGCGCACACCCGGCGCTGGGCGGACGATCTGGCCGCGCTCGGGCATGAGGTGACGGTCTGCAGCTGGCATGAGCCGGGTCTGGGTTTCGATGGCTGGCGAGCCGCGTCCGCTCCCGGCGGAGCGTGCCGACCGTTGCGCGTGCTGCGCGCCATGCACTGGCTGCGGCGCGAGCTACACCGGGCGCGGCCGGATGTCATCCACGTCCATTCGCTCGGCGTGCACGGGGCGCTCTCCCTTCTGCTGCCGGCCCACCCGGCAGTGCCGGTCGTGATCACACCCTGGGGATCCGAACTGCGTGCGGCCGGTCGGCATTCCGGCCGGGCGCTGGTCGCTCGGCTGGCGCTCCGGCGGGCCGCACGCGTGGTGCCGACCTCCCGGGAGGTGGCTGAGCTGGTCGCGAGCCGATACCGGGTCCTCTCTTCACGGATCACGGTCCTTTCCTGGGGGGTACCGGACGCGCTGCTGGATGCCGGAAACGACGCCGATCCCCGGTTGACGCGCGCGAAGTACGGCATTCCGGCCGGAGCCACGGTCGCGCTGTCGGTCCGCAGCACGTCGGAGGTCTACCGGACCCACGAGATTCTCGCGGCATTCACCCGTGCCGCGCGAGTCCGGCCCGACCTGTTCCTCGTGTTGGTGGCGGGTCACCAGCCGGCTCATGCCGCCGCCAGACGCGCGCAGCAGGAATACCTCGCGCTTCTGCGCGCCCGGGCACGAGATCTGGCCGGCCGGGTCGCCGTCATCGATCAGCCACTCGGCCAGGCCGAGATGTTCAGCCTGATGCGCGCAAGCGATGCGGCGATTTCGGTTCCCCAGGCCGACCAGCGGAGCTCATCGGTACTCGAAGCCGCAGCTGCCGGGTGCCGGCTGCTGCTCGCCGACATCGCGCCCTACCGAGAACTGGTGGCGGAGGGCCTGCTGGCGAATCTGCTCCCCGATCCACTGGTCGGCTCGTTGGCTGACGCCCTCTCACACGCGGGACCGCTGAACGCGAAGGATCGCCTGTCCAATCGGAAGCTGATCAGCCAGGCCGAGCGCGGCTCCCTGAAGGTCGCAGAACTCGAACGGCTGTACAGGGATGTGGCCCGCGCGGGGGCGGTGTGATCAGGACCCGTTTATGCGCAGGGGCAACGAGGAGCGAGCACCTCGTGCCGGAAGGCACCACCGCCCACTGTCCGGTTCAGCGGGCGGTGCGGCTCGGCGGCTGTGCCGGAACACGGGCGACGTGGAACATCTTGGGCCAGAACTTGCCCGTGAGGAGGAACTGGTCCGTTGCGGGGACGGCCGCGATGCCGTTCCGGGTGGCGCCGGGGACGAGTTCGTCGGCGTGCAGGAGGCCCGAGGCGCCGATGCTCGCCGTCATCGCGCCGGTGACGGGGTCGATGCGCACGATGCGTTCGGTGGGCAGCACGTTGGCGTAGACGGCGTGGTCGGCCCGCTCCAGCTCGTTCACTCCCGTCACCGGCCGGCCGTCTTCGGTCACGGTGACCTCACCGGTCTTCGCGAGGGTGCGCGGATCGCGGAAGGTGAGTCGTGCCGAGCCGTCGCTCGTCACCGACTGCCGCCTGCCGCGGTCGAAGCAGATGCCCCAGCCTTCGTCGGGGTAGGGGACGCGGCGCAGCTCCCTCAGTGTCGTCGCGTCCCGCTCGATGGCGATTCGGTCCCGCCAGGTCAGCTGCCACAGGGTTCGGCCCAGGGTGATCCCCTCACCGAAGAGAGGAGCGGGAAGGCTGGTGTGCACCATGGGTGGCTTGCCGGGGGCCCCGGACCGTACGGAGGACTGACCGGACAGCCCGGTGCCCTCGTAGAGCGTGCCGCCAGCCATCTCCAGGCCCTGAGTGAACGATTCCGGGTCGTGGGGGAGGGTTTCGAGGACCTTCACTCGCAGGCGTTCGACCTGGTGGGGGCTGACCTGCCGCCAGTGTGTACGGCTTCGGCCGGCCGGATCGCCGGACACTGCTTCGACGTCCCGCCGGGCCGCGAGCGGCTCCGACCGGGTGAGCAGCCCGGTGGCCGCGATCCAGACGGAGCCGGTGACCAGGAGTGCCGCGATGGCCGGCAGGGTGTGTCCCAGTGCGCGGCGGCGGCCCGCCGCCCGGTTGCCGGAACGACTGGTTCCAGGCAAGCGGACGGTGTCCTGGCCCGGGCCGGGACGCCGTGGTCGTACTGATCTTTCAGGTACGGCGACCACGGCGTACGGCCAGCATCGTGCCCCCGCCCGCCATGAGCAGGGCGGCAGCCGTGCCGCCGATCACCAGCGCCTTATCACTGCCCGTCGCCGCGAGCCCCTTGCCGTTCCGGTCCGAGTGCGGGGAATTCGACGGCTCGACGGCTGTGGGGAGTTCGTGGGAAACGTTGCGGCTGTCGTCATGTCCGTAGTGCCCACCGTGCCCTGGCTCGTCGTGGTGCCCGGGCTTGCCCGGGTGGTGGGGCGGCTTTGGGGTGGGGGTGGGCGTCATGCGGCCCAGCACGTAGATGCTGACGCCGACACTCACGTGGGGGTGCTTCGAGGTGAGCCGGAAGACGTGCCAGCCGGTAGTGGTGTCCGCCGGGATGGTCACGGTCCCCGCAACCGAGCCGTCGGCCCGGGCCCGGAAGTGGCCGAGCACAACCGGCCTTGATTCCAGCAGCGCCGTGACGAGCGACCCGGGCTCGAACACGCCGGGGGTGGTGCTGAAGCTCAACTCCTCCCCGGCTGTCACCGTGGTGGTGCTGACGGACAGGGGCGGGGTCGACGGCGGGTACGGCTGTGCCGAGGCGGCCTGCGCCCCGATCAGCGGTGCTGCGATGAGAATGGCAGTCGATGCCGCCGATGCCAGAGCGGCCCGCCATCTGCGCGATGTTGTCATCTTCTTCGATCTCCTCGACTTGGGTCCGGGCCTGGTCGTGCGGCGGCCGTGATTCGGTGTAGACACCAAAACCTGGATACATGGATCAAATAGAACATAACGACGTACATTGGCCTGATGGCGCAAGAAGTCATCGGTTTGGTCTAGTCCCGGCTCACACGGCGTGCGTCGCGAGGGTCGCCCGGGGGGTGGCACAGGGGGTGGCTCCCCCGCCCGAAGAGTCCGAGTCCCTATGGTCGACTTCGTCCATAGGGAACAGAAAGCCTCAATTCGGGTGGTTCCCTCAGTCCCGTGAGGGGTGCAGCAGCTTGGATCTCCAAGGATTCCTGAAGGCTCTTGCCAGGCGATGGCCGACGGTCGTGGTCTGTCTGGTTCTCGCGGTCGGGGCGGCGCTCGCCGTGACAAGCGTGAGCACCCCCGTCTACGAGGCGAGGACGCAGCTCTTCGTTGCCACCCGCACCGGTGAGAACACCATCGATCTGAACGAGGGGCAGACGTTCTCACAGGCGCGCGTGCAGTCGTACGCCGAGATCGTGACGACCCGCCAGATCACCGCTCCCGTGGTGAAACAGCTGCGGCTGCGCACCACCCCGGAGGAGCTGGCGTCCCGGATCGCCGCCGACGTTCCGCTCAAGACCGTGCTCATCGACATCACCGTCCGGGACACCGCGCCCAGGCGCGCGGCGCGCATCGCCAACGCCGTCGCAAAGCGGTTCAGTTTGGTCGTCGAGCAGTTGGAGACCCCCAAGCGGCCGGTCCCCTCGACACTGCCTGAGGCGCGTGACAAGACCGAGGATGCCGCGCCTGTACCACCGGTCTCCCCCGTCTCCCTGGGCGTCACCGAGGAAGCCGTCGCCCCGACCTCTCCTACATCGCCCCGCCCATTGCCGAACCTGGCCGCGGGTGTGGTCGGCGGCCTGCTGTTCGCTGCCGGGCTGGTCGCCCTCCGCGAGACGCTCGACACCACGTTCAAGACGAGCGAGGCACTGGGCGCGTTCCTCGCTCTGCCCGGCCTCGGCACCATCCCGTACGACAGGAACGCCCCAAGGCAGCCGCTGGTCAGTGCCGACGGGCACTCCAAGCGAGCCGAGGCGTTCCGCAAGCTGCGCACCAACCTGCAGTTCTCGCAGGTCGACGATCCGCCGCGGATCATCGTGGTGACGAGCTCGGTGCCCGGTGAGGGCAAGACGAGCATCGCGATGAACCTCGCCCGCTCCCTCGCCGAGACCGGCGTCTCCACCTGCCTTGTGGACGGCGACCTGCGTCGCCCGTGCGTGGCGCCGGCTTTCGGCCTCATCCAGGACGGGGGCCTGACCACGGTGCTCATCGGACAAGCCCGTATTGAGGATGTGATGCAGCAGGTCGACGGCGGGCTCTCGGTGCTCGCCAGCGGTGCTGTGCCGCCGAACCCCGCGGAACTGCTCGCCTCGGCGCGTATGAAAGAGGTGCTGCGCGAGCTCGCGGACATGTACGACATCGTGATCGTCGACACCGCGCCGCTGCTGCCGGTCGCGGACACCGTGGGGCTCGCCTCTTTCTCCCAGGGTGCGCTGCTCGTCGTACGGGCCGGGAGGACCAACCGGGACCAGGTGCGCACCGCCGCGGAATCGCTGGAGCGCGTGGGCGCTCGTGTGCTCGGCACCGTGTTCAGCATGGCTCCGGTTCCCAAGGGCGGCTGTTACGGCCGTTACGGCGCCTACGGGCAGTACGGCGAGCTGCCAGCTCCGCGTACGTCGGCCACGCCGGAGGGGACGGCCGCCTCCGCGGTGACGCGTCCCACGGACGGGAAATGACTCGGATCCTGTTCGTCTGCACGGGCAACGTGCACCGCTCGGTGCTCGCCGAGCGCCTGCTGGCGGCGAAGCTGCCGCCGGGCTCGGCCCTGCGGCCGGAGAGCGCCGGCACGGAGGCGTGGCACCGTTTCCGTATGGAGGACACCACCCGGGCGGTCCTGGAGGAGCTGGGCGGTGACGGCTCCGGATTCGTCTCCCGCCCGCTCACCGCACAGCTCATGGCGGGCGCCCCGCTGGTCCTCGGGCTCGCGCGCGAGCACCGCGAGGCGGCCGTGCGCCTCGCGCCGGCGGCGATGCGGCACTGCTTCACCCTGAAGGAGTTCGTGCGGCTCGCGGATGGGGGAGCCGCGGGGGGTGGTGGGGGCGGATTCGAGGCCGTGGTGGCAGCGGCTGCCACCCGCCGCGGTGCCGCGGCCCCAGTTCCGCCGGCCGAGGACGACATCCCGGACCCCTGGAGCAGGCCCCGTGAGGAGCTGTACGAGTGTGCCCTGGAGATCGACAGGGCGGTGAGCGGGCTGTTCCGGCTGTGGGCGATGCGTCATTAGTACTGCAGCTGTCATTGGCGTGACGGGTGGTCGGGCTGCTCGTGGACTGAGCATGGGCGGGATGAGGGGCGGGCGTTGACCGACCGGGAGTTGTACCTCCCCCCCCTGGTTCGCGGATCCGGCCCGCCGGGCGACGCGAGGATCGGCGACGACGTCACCTTCCGCACCAAGCCCCGCGCTGGCCCGCGCGATGCCGGGGCGAGCGGTTGCCGCGAAGCCGCCGTTTCGCCGGGTGACCGGCGACGAGGTCCACGGCCGGCACCCGGTGCTGCGCGGATGGCCGGCCGAGCAGCGCCCGAGCTGCGTGCCGGCGATCTCCTGCAAGCATCGATGCGGGCCGCGGGCAGAACGCCCGCACCGTCTCGGCGATCCTGCCGGAACGTGCGGGGGGAGATCCGATCCGCCGGCGCAGCGAGGGGACGACGCACAAGCAAGCCGTCCTCGCTCCGGCCCGACGCCGCCTCGACGCCCTATGGGCCCTGGTCCGCGGCCAACGGGCCTTTACCGCCGATCCGCCCGCACGCCGCCACGCAGCAGTCTGACCTCACCACAGAACGCCAACTCAAGCCTTCAAACCGCATTGGGAAGCACTGCGTGAGGCCGCCGAATCTTTGATTGACGATCACGAAAAGGCGGTGAAAATCGGCACCGCGCCCAAGGCGCGCACTTACCATGATGGCGCCGATTATGGCGCGCGTACTCGATGCGTTCCTGAATTAAGCGACGCGCATCGCTCCTGATCGTCCATAAGGGTGGATATGTGACGCGCAGGAAAACCAGGTGGGGTGAGCAGAAGTTGAACGTAGGTCGACTCTCTTTCGCCCCCCGAACGGAGAAGTCCAATGACCCGCTCCCTTCCATCGATCCCGGCGGCCAGACCCGTGATCGGTGAAGCCGAGATCGCTGCGGCCGTACGCGTTCTGCGTAGTGGCCGTGTCGTCCAGGGCCCAGAAGTGGCCGCGTTCGAAGACGAGTTCTCCAAGTTGGTCGCCGGACGCGCCTGCGTAGCGGTCAACGCCGGCACCTCCGCCCTGCAGCTGAGCCTCATGGCCCTGGGCATCGGACCGGGAGACGAGGTCGTGGTGCCCTCGTTCTCGTTCGCGGCGACCGCCAACGCAGTACGTCTGGTAGGCGCCGATCCCGTCTTCGCCGACATCACGCCCGGCACCTACTGCCTCGACCCGCTCGCCGCATCAGCGATGATCGGTCCGCGCACCGCCGCCCTCGTGCCGGTGCATCTGTACGGGCACCCCGCGCCCATGGATCAGCTGATGGAGCTTGCCGCACGCCATGGGCTCGCCGTAGTGGAGGACGCCTGCCAGGCGCACGGAGCCACGCTGCACGGACGCCCCGTCGGCAGCTTCGGTGAGGCAGGATGCTTCAGCTTCTATCCGACGAAGAACATGCACGCTCTCGAGGGCGGCATGGTTTCGACCGGCGATCCGCACCTCGCCCGCACACTTCGGCTTTTGCGGAACCAGGGCATGGAGCAGCGGTACGAGAACGAGATCGTCGGGGCCAACATGCGGATGACCGACGTCGCGGCGGCCGTCGGCCGTGAGCAGCTGAAGCAGCTACCGGCCTGGACGGAGCAGCGGAGGGCCAACGCCAAGGTGCTCGACTCCCGCATCGAGGGGCTGTCTGTTCCGCACGAGGCGGACGGCGCGCGGCACGTCTACCACCAGTACACGGTCCGCGTCCCGGGCGGTCTTCGGGATTCCGTGCAGCAGGACCTGGCGCGACAGGGCATCGGCAGCACGGTGTACTACCCGACCCCGATCCACCGACTCAGGCCCTATCAGGACCAGGGCAGGCCGTCCCTGCCCGAGACCGACCGGGCAGCTGCCGAGGTTCTGTCCCTCCCGGTTCACCCGACCCTGGGGCAGGCCGAGCTGGAGCGGATCGCACAGGCCGTGAGCGATGCCAGAGGAGTACGGTGAGTCGGCGTACCCTGCGGGCCGGGCTCATCGGACTTGGAGCCATGGGGCACAACCACGCCCGGGTGCTGTCGTCGCTTGACGGTGTCGAGCTGGTGGGCGTCATGGACCCGGCAGGCGATTCCACGGGTGCCGGCCGGAGCACCCCCGTCGTCGCCACCCTGGCTGAGCTGCTCGCGCTTGCACTCGACTACGCGGTGGTCGCCTGTCCCACGGCGTTGCACGAGGAGGTCGGTCTGGTCTTGGCCGAGAACGGCGTGCCCGCGCTGATCGAGAAGCCGCTCGCCCACTCAGCGACGGCCGCGCAACGACTGGTCGACGCTTTCGGCAGAGCAGGACTGGTCGCCGGTGTCGGACACATCGAGCGGTTCAACCCGGCACTGCAGAGCCTGCGTTCCCGCCTCGAGGCGGGAGAACTCGGGGAGGTCTTCCAAGTCGTCACGCGCCGCCAGGGACCCTTCCCACACCGCATCGCCGACGTCGGGGTCGTCAAGGACCTGGCAACCCACGACATCGACCTCACCAGTTGGGTCACCGGCCACCACTACGTCTCGGTCTCGGCGCGCACGGTGTCCAAGAGCGGCCGCCCCCATGAGGACATGGTCTCCGTGGTCGGCGACCTCAGCGACGGCACCCTGGTCAGCCATCTCGTCAACTGGCTCAGTCCCCACAAGGAGCGCTACACGGCGGTGACCGGCGAGCGTGGCTGCCTCGTCGCCGACACTCTCACGGCAGACCTGACCTTCCATGCCAACGCAGCGGTGGCCACCGAATGGGAGGCCCTGCGCGCCTTCCGCGGCGTAGCCGAAGGCGACATGGTCCGCTACGCCATCCCCAAGCGCGAGCCGCTCCTCGTCGAGCACGAGCGGTTCCGTGATGCCGTGGAGGGCAAGGCAACGGACATCATCACCCTTGATCAGGGGCTGAGGACGGTCGAGGTGGCGGAGGCGGTCCTCGACTCGGCACGGAGGAAGGTGTCCGTGAGCCTGCGACGCCCGCGCACGCCGGCCCTGTCGATGGTCACCCAGCGGTCGTGACGAGCACCTGCCGAGCGCCAGGAACCAGCCCGTTCGGCGAGCCGGTCACCCGATGCAGGAAGTCCAGTGGACAGGCGCGAAGCCTCTGGTGGAGACGGTTCGCTTGGTCGAGAACCCATCTACCAGGGGATTCGTTCGCTTGTCAGGCCAACTGGCCACTCTGCGAGCCGAGTTGGCAAGGGATCAGAGAGCCGTACCCGGAGCGGCCTGTGCTCGTTGCTCAGCACATGAACCAAAGCGGGAAGGCGGCGTTTCCGCAGGTGCGGATCGCACCGGGTGCGCAGGTCGACGAGTCAGCCGTACTGGGCCCTGGTACCACCGTGTGGGAACTGGCGCAGATCCGCGAGGAGGCCGTACTCGGCTGTGACTGCGTCGTGGGCCGGGGTGTCTACGTGGGACCTGGGGTGAAGATCGGTCACAGGGTCAAGATTCAGAACCATGCGCTGGTGTATGAGCCTGCCGAGCTGGCTGACGGCGTCTTCGTCGGGCCTGCGGTCGTCCTCACGAACGACCGCAGTCCTCGCGCCGTCGAGGCGGACGGACGTCTGAAACGCGCCGGTGACTGGGAGGCGGTCGGCGTCCGGGTCGCTGAGGGCGCGTCACTCGGCGCGCGCTCAGTGTGTGTGGCTCCGGTCAGCATCGGCCGCTGGGCGATGGTCGCCGCCGGGGCCGTCGTCACCAAGGACGTGCCGGATTTCGCCCTCGTCGCCGGTGTCCCTGCCCATCAGATCGGATGGGTGGGACGAGCCGGCGAGCGTCTGCGCGCACTGCCGGACCGGGCCGGATTCCGGGAGTGCCCGATCAATGGGATTCTCTACGCGGAGAAAGACGGAATTCTGACGGAGCTTCCAGCTCAATACCGAGAAAAGTCGAGCCCGTGAAGGTCATGAGCGTAGTGGGGGCACGCCCCCAATTCGTCAAGCTTGCCGCAGTCGCCGCAGCGTTCGGCGACACGGAGCACCATCATACGATCGTCCACACCGGCCAGCACTACGACGCCGATCTGTCCGACGTCTTCTTCACCGGCCTCTCCATCCCTGAGCCCCACGTGCACCTGGGCATGGGCTCAGGCACCCACGGCGTGCAGACCGGTACCATTTTGGCGGCCCTCGATCCCGTCATCGCCGCCGCACACCCCGAATGGGTGCTGGTTTACGGAGACACCAACTCAACTCTTGCCGGTGCCCTTTCCGCGGCCAAACAGCACATCCCCGTCGCCCACCTGGAAGCGGGCCTGCGCTCCTTCAACCGGCGGATGCCCGAGGAGCACAACCGCGTCCTCACCGACCACGCTGCCGATCTGCTGCTCGCACCCACCCAGGAGGCGGTGCGCCACCTGGCAGCCGAGGGCCTGGCCGACCGTGCGGTCCTGACAGGGGACGTCATGGTGGATGTTTGCCTGCGCATCAGGGACAAGGTGCTGAGGGACAAAGCCACCGCCGGGCCTCCGGCCTTCCTCGACGCCCAGGAGCCCTACCTCTTCGCCACATTGCACCGGGCCGAGAACACGGATCATCCCGATCGCCTGGCGGCTCTCGTAGACGCCCTGGCCAGTCTGTCAGTTCCCGTCGCCTTGGCCGCCCATCCCCGGCTGCTCGCACGTGCCGAGGACTTCGGCATCAAACTCGACCGCGGCTCTCTCCATATCAGCCGCCCCCTTCCCTACGCCGAGCTGATCCGCACGGTGCTCGGCTCGCGCGGCGTGATCACAGACTCGGGAGGACTCCAGAAAGAGGCGTTCCTTCTGGAACGCGTCTGCACGACACTCCGTACGGAGACGGAATGGCCTGAAACGCTCCGGGGCGGCTGGAACACACTTGTGCCGGATCCTCGTGAACTGGGCTCCCAGGCATGGCCCGACACTGTCCTGCGCCCTGCGCCCAAGAGCGCACGCGGCATGCCGTATGGCGACGGCAAAGCACCACTCCGTGTGGTGCGGGCGCTGGAAGATCACGTGCGCGAATCTCAGGCCCGCTGAGCTGTCTGCGACGGCGCACCAAGCACGATCACCTCGGCCCCGGCCCATCGATCGGGGTCAGTGATCCGCCGCCCGTCGACCACGACGCGCACCTCCGGGAACTGATCGGAGCCGAGCTCCCGGTACTCGCCGTGGTCGGCTTGGATGACGGCGGCGGTGACTGTCTGGCCGCTGTACGGCGGCAGGCCGAGTGCGCTCAGCTCATCGGCCCTGTACAGCGGGTCGGACACGTACGGCTCGGCGCCCCGCGACCGCAGCGCCTCGACGACGGGGAACACTCCGGAGAACGCGGTCTCCCTGACGCCGCCCCGATAGGCCGCGCCCAATACCAGCACGCCTGCGCCGGTCAGGTCGCCGTACACCTCCGCAAGCCGCCGTACCGCGTACTCGGGCATCGAGGCATTGGTCGCCCGGGCCTCTCGTACGACCGTCGCGTCCGAGTCGTTCCACAGGTACATCCGCGGATAGACGGGAATGCAATGACCGCCTACGGCGATGCCGGGCCGGTGGATATGGCTGTAGGGCTGCGAGTTGCAGGCGTCGATCACCCGGTCCACGTCGATGCCGATGCGGTCCGCGAACCGTGCGAACTGGTTCGCCAGCCCGATGTTCACGTCGCGGTAGGTCGTCTCGGCCAGCTTCGCGAACTCCGCGGCCTCTGCCGAGCCGAGGTCCCAGACACCGTTGGGGCGAGGCAGCTCGTCGCGTACGTCGAAGTCGAGGAGGGACTCGTAGAACTCGACACCTCGGCGCGCGGAGGCCGCGTCGATGCCGCCGAGCAGCTTGGGGTAGCGGCGCAGGTCGGCGAATACCCGCCCGGTCAGCACCCGTTCGGGGCTGAAGACGAGAGCGAAGTCCCGGCCCGCGGTCAGTCCGCTGCCCTGCTCGAGCATGGGCGCCCAGCGCCCTCGCGTGGTACCGACGGGCAGCGTCGTCTCGTACGACACGAGTGTGCCGGGCCGCAGCCCGCGTGCCACAGCCTGCGTCGCTGTATCCATCCAGCCGAAGTCGGGGATGCCCCGGGCGTCGACGTATACCGGAACGACCAGGACTACCGCCTCGGCCTGCGTGACCGCCGAGGTCGTGTCGGTGGTGGCCAGCAGCCGCCCCTCCGCGACGACGCCCTTCAGCCTCTCAGGGAGTCCGGCCTCGCCGGGGAACGGCTCAACGCCCTCATTGACCAGATGCACGACGCGTTCGTCCACGTCGGCGCCGATGACGTGGTGGCCTTTTGCAGCGAATTGGACAGCCAGTGGCAGGCCGATCTTTCCGAGCGCCACTACACAGATCTGCACGGCTACTTTCCTCCGATGGCAACAAGCTGCGCAGGCGACCGCAAAGAGCCGACACGCATTTACAGCGGTTTTCGCACTGCGCACCCTATCTCTGCAGTTTCATTTCAGTGAGCCGACACAAAGGGGCGCACCATCGTCTGACAGTCGGTGGACGCCTCCGAGACCGTCGGCGAGGACAGTCGCGGATACGACGGCCGCAAGTCACGTGACGGACGCAAGCGCCACATCCTGACCGACACCGAGGGCCTGCTCCTGGAAGTGACCGTGACCACGGCCGACGTCCACGACTCCAAGGCCGCCCCCGCGCTGCTGGAGACGTTCATGGACCAGCCGGGCCGGCTGCTGAAACTGGTGTGGGTCGACAGCGCCTACCAAGGTCCGGCGCTGGCGAAAGCGTTCGCCAGCCACGGAGTCCGGACCGAGGTCGTGCGCCGATCCGACGGACAACGCGGCTTTGTCGTACTTGCCCTCAGGTGGGTCGTGGAGCGAACGCTGAGCTGGCTCTCCCGCTCACGCCGCCTCAACCGCGACCACGAACGCCGCCCCGACCACCACCAGCAGATGGTGTGGTGGGCAGCCACGATCAGATCGTCCCGGCGCCTGGCCGCAGACGCTCCGCGCTGGCCGGAGAAGCGCCCCGGCCGACGGCCCCGGGCGCGGGCATGAACCGTCCGTTCTTCTCCCGCAGCAGCCAGCCCCGCTTCTCCAGCACATAGGCACGCTCCCCGCCGGCGAGGACGCAGCCGAAGCCTTCTACCGCATCGTCGATGCCGCGTACGAACGCCGCTCCATCGCCGTGACCAGCAATATTCATCCGTCTGGATTCGACACAATCATGCCTAAGACCCTCGCCACGGCGACCGTCGACCGCCTCCTCCACCACGCTCACCTCGTGGTCACCAAGGGGGACTCCCACCGACTCTCCCAGGCCCTCGCCGGCCAGGGCGTCGTCCCCCTGAGCTGACCCCACCCCAGGAACACCACTGGCCATCAGCCTGGAATTCTGATGGCCACGAGCCGGGAGAATCCCCGGCCGCCCACCTGGGCATCCTGATGGCCGTTGACACGCCGGTGTCCACGTCACCCGGCCTGAGACCCGCCTGACCATCGGCTGGTGAAACCCGGACGGCGATGGGCGCCAGCTGTGCGTCCTCGGGCAGACAAGTAGATCCCCGGAGCAAGGCAGGGGGCGGCTGGCCGACATTCTTCAGCCGGGCGGCCGCCCCCGGCCTGCGATTGTGCTCAGATGCACGATCCGTACGGTGCACTCGCTTTCGAACTGTTCGACAGAGCGCGGACATTCGACGGCTCGGCCAAGGCATCGCGAAGCCGCTCGATCTCCATCCGCTGGGCGGCGATCTGCGAGAGAGCCCGCTCCCTGAAGTCAGTGAGTCCATCGATCTGCGTGTCACGCGCGGCGAGGCGCTCCTTCAGTCCGGAGACCTGTTCTTTGAGGCGCTCGATCTGAGCGGCCCGCGGATCCGGAATCACACCGGTTGCCCGGAGCTCGGCCAGCCGTCGCTCGAACTCCTCCGCCAGGTGTTGGTAGGGACCTGGCCGCGGCGAGCCGTTGCGGTGTTTCTTGGGATAGAAGCCGGTGCGGGCGACCCCGGCTTGGGCCGCGAGGGTCTTGATGTCGCACTTGCTGCCTCCGGGAACGTCACCAGCAAGAAGCCGGTCCATGACGTGCCGAATGGCCGCCTCGTTGTCCCGTCGGGTCTCGTCGCTGATGCGGGCTACGTCATGCCCCCGTTCCGGAGTTGACGTCAATCTCGGACAACACCCGTTATCATCGCGGGCGAGTTCCGCGCACAGCCGGACCTTCTCCGTCCGCTGCGCGCGCCCGATGGTGGCGATGAAGACCTTCTTGCTCTCCGCGCTGGCTGCCCAGACCGGGCGGTGCCCGGCATGGTGGGTGGCTTGAGGGCAACGCGCCGAATCGCACATACCGATCAGGGGTTCCGTCGCCCCACGGGCGTGGGCCCCCGCGAGGCGCGGGGACGACACCAATCCTGAGTCCGTGGAAAGTCGAGGGATCGAGCAACCCCCGCGGGCGCGGGGACGACATGGCCCTTGACCCGGTCAAGGGCGGTCACATCGAGCAACCTCCGCGGGCGCGGGGACGACGGCCACTACGGCCGCACGCCGCGGATCCCGCCCGAGCAACCCCCGCGGGCGCGGGGACGACGCTCGGCACCCTCGTGCTCCCGCGCATCATCTCCGAGCAACCCCCGCGGGCGCGGGGACGACCTTCCTCGCCGAGCTGCTGATGACCGAGTGCGACGACCGGGCCCGCCGCCGGTCGGAACGACGGATCAAGGCGGCGGGCTTCCCGCGGGAGAAATCGCTTCGCGCCTTCGACTTCGATGCCAACCCGAACATCGACGCGGCCACCGTCCATACCCTCGCCAGCTGTGAATGGATCAAGAAGAGCCAGCCGCTCTGCCTGATCGGCGACTCCGGCACCGGCAAGTCCCACATGCTCATCGCGCTGGGCACCGAGGCCGCTATGAAGGGCTACCGCGTCCGCTACACGCTCGCCACGAAGCTGGTGAACGAGCTGGTCGAGGCCGCCGACGAGAAGCAGCTGAACAAGACCATCGCCCGCTACGGACGTGTCGATCTTCTCTGCATCGACGAGCTCGGCTACATGGAACTCGACCGCCGCGGCGCCGAACTCCTCTTCCAGGTGCTGACCGAACGCGAGGAGAAGAACAGCGTCGCCAACGCCTCCAACGAGTCCTTCGGCGGCTGGACCAAGACCTTTACCGACCCACGGCTCTGCGCGGCCATCGTCGACCGCCTCACCTTCAACGGCACCATCATCGAGACCGGCACCGACTCCTACCGCCTCGCCAGCACCCGGGCCCGGGCAGAAGAGCCCGCCAAGGCCAGCTGACTCCTGCGGGTCTTGGCTCGACGGCCCGGCGCCCTCACCGGCGCTGGGCCGACCCCCGCGCTGACGTCACTTCTCGGATCCTGGCTCAGCTTCTGCAGCAGCTGTGTCCCAGGCTCAGTTCAAGCGGCGGACTTGGCGGCCATCACCATCCGCCAGGTCTTGCGGCCACCGACGCCTGCGGCCGTCAACGCCATGGCCGTAAAGAAGACAACGAAAATCGAGCTCTTGCAGTTGGCAGCGGTTGCCGCCATCAACACACAGACCACCCAGTCAACCCAGGTCCGCTTCAACACCGTCATCAACCAGCTCATCATCCCCTCCTGCCGGGATGATAGGTCACGCTCAAGCCGCAGCCGCCGACGCCTGTTGGTCGGTCAGCCTGGCGGCACATCACAGAGGCTGCAGCAGAGCTATATCTCGTGAACATTCCCGAAGAGCTGTCCCGTAAGTGTGGTCGCGGACAGCCACAGCCTCGTCAGGTGCTCGGGTTCCTCCACAGATGTCGCTCGTCCAGGGTCCCGAATCGCACATCTCCACGTTCCAGGTCGACGAGGATGGGCCAGCAGTCCAACAGCTGCTGTCTCGCATCGCGGGAGGCCAGGTACTGCACGGAGTTGTAGGGCACGATCAGGAGCCCATTGCTCTCGCGGACCCGCTCTGCGTCGATGGCAAGGGGCGGCTCGTCATCGCGCTGGCTACGCGCGAGAAACGCCACCGCGAGCTGCAGGGCTTCGTCCTGCTCCATCATCCGTCTCCAGTCCGTCGGCTCGACGAAGCACCCTAAACCGTCCTGGGATGATCTCCGTGTGGCTGGTGTGATCACGGCGTCGGAGCCGTCCTGGATAGCCCCGTTCTCCGGGCTGAGTCCGCGTGCTTTCGGGAAGCTGGTGGCGGCTCTGCGGCGCGAGGGTGCGGATGCCGTTCGCAAGGGCCGGCCGTGGAGCCTTCCGCTGGAGGATCGGGCGCTGCTGGTCGCGGCGTACTGGCGCACGAACTTGACGATGCGGCAGCTCGCCCCGCTGTTCGGGGTGTCCAAGTCGGCGGCGGACCGGATCATCGACCATCTGGGGCCGATGCTGGCGCTCCAGCCCCGCAAGCGGTTCGCCAAGGACACCGTGCTCATCGTGGACGGCACCCTGGTGCCCACCCGCGACCACACCATTGCCCAGCGGTCGAAGAACTACCGGTACTCCACCAACCACCAGGTCGTCATCGACGCCGACACCCGCCTGGTCGTCGTAGTCGGCCGACCGCTCGCCGGAAACCGCAACGACTGCAAGGCGTGGGAGGAGTCCGGCGCCAAGGCCGCCGTCGGCAGGACTCTCACGATCGCCGACGGCGGCTATCCGGGCACCGGACTCGTCATCCCGCACCGCCGCGATCGCGGCCAGGCCAAACTCCCGGCCTGGAAAGAGGAACACAACAAGTCCCACAAGCAGGTCCGCGCCCGCGTCGAGCACGTCTTCGCCCGTATGAAGACCTGGAAGATCCTCCGCGACTGCCGCCTCAAAGGCGACGGCGTCCACCACGCCATGCTCGGCATCGCCCGCATGCACAACCTCACCCTTGCCGGATAGACCGGCGGGCCCCAGGGCGGCCAAGCATGTCCGAGCGACCCGAAGATCATTTACGGGGCAGCTTTTAGTTTTAGTGGCGATGCGCCTGCCTTGGCGAACGGAATGCGTAGGCCGCTGGATAGCCAGACTTGGCCAGGCTTGTTTTCTGCTACACCACTGTTTTTCGTGGCCCCTTGCCGGGAAAGCCGGGCATTCGCCCACGGCAGACGAAAAAGACCCTGGAAAAGCTGGCCCCCCGCAGTTCTATGTCAACGTGCAACACCCCTGTACGGCGTGGTCGGTCCGGTCCGCCCCTGCCCCGATCAGGAGCTCTCTCTGTACATGCATGCCACCTGTCTGTCCACCTGCTCTCGTCGCCTCTCCGTTTGCGACGTACTGAACGCGTGGACCTGCGGACGGCGAGCGCAACATAGACGACGATCGCCGGTTAGCCAAACCGGCGATCGTCGCGACCATTGAGGTGTTCGCACTCGGCTGCGCTTGGCGGTGGAGCCGTGGCGGACGCAGTTGGTGAGGTCGCACGCATCCGCGAGGAGGTAACGGAGCGACTGCTGCCACCGGCTGCTATGCCAACTGTGCATCTATACGCCTGAGCTCAGGCGTGAAGCCGTTCCTGATGCGAAGGTGATATTACATGGCCCGTCCGTCGGCGCTGAAGCTAGCCGAAGTTTTGGCGGAGATCCGTATGAGTCCGTCAGCGTTCTACCGAATGCGCGCTCGCGGGGAGGCACCCCGCATGATCAAGTTGCCCAATGGTGAACTCCGGTGCCGTCGCGCTGACCTGGATGCCTGGTGGGACATGTGCGAGAGGGATTCTGATACTTGGCGATGAGTTACAACGTCCGCTTCTGGGACATACGCGAGCGCCCCAATCGACGCAAGCCGTTTATGGTCCGGTGGACGGTCGGTGGGCGTGAAAAATCAGAGTCGTTCATGACCTTCGGGCTTGCCGACAGTAGGCGTTCAAAGCTGATGACGGCGGCGCGCGACGGTGAGGCATTCGATGTGCACACAGGTTTGCCGGCGTCCGAATTGCGAGCCATCAAGCAGCGGACGACGTGGTACGACCTCGCCCACGAATACCTCGACCAACGGTGGGACCGCACGCCAGGCAACACCCGCCGTACGCTGGCCGACGCATTCGCCACCATCACGCCTGCCTTGGTGAACCCGGGCGTAACCTATCCGGAGCCGCGGGCGCTTCGGCGCGCCTTGTACTCGTGGGCATTCAACAAAAACGCATGGGCCCAGGAGCCGACCGAGGAGTGGCAGAAGGCCCTGGACTGGATGAAGCGGAACTCGTTGCCCGTCAGCGCTGTCGCGGAAGCGGACGTGCTGCGACGGGTACTGGACGCCCTATGTCGCAAGCTGGATGGCAAGGCAGCTGCGGCCAAGACAGCACGGCGCAAACGGGCTGCGTTCAATGAGCTTCTTCAGCGTTGCCGCTCCAGCGTGAGGATGGCCTTGGCGATTGACGTCATGCGGTTGGGGCTGCACCGGGACCTGCGGAAGATCCGCCAGGACTTCAGCCTCGCGACGCCGCGTTCGACGGGCGCTCGCGCTGCGGCCAGTGCCTGGTTGCGGGACTTTTCGGTGGGGGTGAGTTCCTGCAGGGGCCTGCGTTTGATGCCGGTGGTCAGCCATGGGCCGGCGCCCTGGTAGGCGAGATCGGCCAGGATGGGAACGCCTTGGCGTTCGCAGATCCGGATGATCCGGTGGGTGCGGGCGGCAGTCAGGTCATGGGTGCGGCCCGGCAGGGCGGGCGAGAGCCACAGCAACTGGCCGCCGGGGTCGGTGACGACCTGCACGTTCACGCCGTGGCGCCGGTGTTTGTGGGAGTAGTCGGCCCGGCCGTCGCCGACCCGGTCGCACTCGGCGAGGGTGCCGTCAAGCAGGACGAACTCGGGTTCGTGCTCGCGCAGCGTCTTCAGGAGGCCTGGTGCACGTTCGGCGAGCAGGTCGATGACCGCGCTGGTGTAGGCGTGGGCGGTGGACTCGCTGATCCCGAACCCGGCGGCGATCTTCGCAAGAGTGGTGTGCTCGCGCAGGTACACCAGTGCCACCATCGCGCGCTGGGACGGACGAAGCTTGCAGCGCCGGTCGCCCTCACGGGTGATGATCAGCATGGTGACCCACTCCACGAGTGCATGCGGCAGGTCGAGTGCGGCAGCATGGATGACCAACGAGGCCCCCGAGCAACGTGATTGAGACGTCAGACATCTCGATCAACAGCCCGGGGGCCTCGCTCGTTGCGCTACACGGCCCATCACCCGATCGGTGGCCAACTCGAAGAGGCTCAATGAGCGTTTTCAGCGCGACCACCGATCGGGTGATGGCCTCGGTGCGCGCAACGCACAGGGCTCCTGTGCCGTTGGGCGAGGTGTTCGACGTCTCAACCTGCCGGTCCAGGAGCCCTGTTGGTTCCCTATCCTGCCGCACTCGACCTGCCTCATGCGCTGGTCGAGTGGGTCACGATGCTCATCGTCACCCGTGAGGGTGACCGCCGCTGCAAACTCCCGCCGCACCAGCGTGCCCTCGTCGCTCTTGCCTACCTGCGCAAGCACGACACCCTCGCCCAGATCGCCGCGGGCTTCGGTATATCCGTGGGCACCGCCCACGCCTACACCACCGCAGTCGTGCGGCTTCTGGCCAACCGAGCACCGGGCCTGCTCAAGTCCCTGCGCGAGTACGACCCCGACTACGTGCTGCTGGACGGCACCCTCAGCGAGTGCGACCGCCTGGGCGACGGCCGGGCCGACTACTCACACAAACACCGACGTCACGGCGTGAACCTACAGGTCGTCACCGATCCCGAAGGCCGGCTGCTGTGGATCTCACCGGCCCTGCCGGGCCGGACCCACGACCTGACCGCCGCCCGCACCCATCGCATCATCCGGATCTGCGAACGCCAGGGCGTCCCGATCGTGGCCGATCGCGCCTACATCGGCGCAGGCCCCTGGGTCACCACCGCGATCCGCCGCCCGCCCAGCGGAGAATTGTCACCGACCCAGCTGACGCTGAACCGCGCGCTCGCCCACGCTCGCGCTCCCGTCGAACGAGGCGTCGCCCGTTTGAAGTCCTGGCAGATCTTCCGCAGAAGCCGCTGCAGCCCGAACCGCATGAGCGTCATCGCCAAAGCCGTCCTCACCCTGGAGAGGCAACGCTGAAAAAGCTCAATGAAGTAGTCAACTCTGCAGTGGAGAAAGGTTACTTCGCGGAGAACCCGCTGAACGGGCTCAGATGGAACGCTCCGGCAGTCAACGAGGAGGTGGACCCGGCTGCCGTCCCCAATCCGGCTCAGGTCGCCCGGCTGCTCGCGGCCGTCGCTCAGCAGCGTGGGCGCGGCCCTCACCTGGAGGCGTTCTTCGGCTGCATGTACTACGCGGCGATGAGGCCGGCGGAGGTGATTCACCTCCGACTCGAACAGTGTCATCTGCCTGAGACCGGCTGGGGGCTGCTCAAACTGTCGGGCGGCGTCGTGACCGCAGGTAAGGGGTGGACGGACGACGGCGCGGTGCACGAGGTGCACTCACTCAAGCGCCGCGCGGCTACCGCGACACGGCCTGTGCCCATCCCGCCGCAGTTTGTGCGCATCCTGCGTGCGCACATCGAGCGGTTCGGTGTGATGCCGGACGGCCGGCTGTTCCGGAATCAGGCAGGCAACTATGTGGACGCAGCGGCCTATGGCGCGACGTGGGCGCGGGCACGGAAGCACGTCCTGACCCGCACGGAACTCACCTCTGGGCTGGCCAAGCGGCCCTATGATCTCCGCCACGCAGGGATCTCGTTCTGGCTGTACTCCGGTGTGGACCCAGCCGAATGTGCTCGCCGCGCGGGCCAGAGCATCGAGGTCCTCTTTCGTCACTACGCCAAGTTCCTGGATGGTGTCCGGGATCAGGCCAATCGCCTCATCGAGCAGTCCATGCAGGAGTGGGACCGCGTCAGTCAGGGAGGGGCGCCTGCGGGGTGAGTCGGGATTTTGGTCCGTGACTGGTCCGGAAGAGCTGGTCAGGAGCGGGATAGGAGTGGGAGAAACTGGGAGCTATGCCGTAAACGAGCCCCTGTGTTGAGCGGGCCGAGCGGAAGGCGCCTGACGTGCAAAACCCCAGGTCAGGCGCCTTCTCTAGTGCCCCTAGAAGAAGCCGAGCTTCTTCGGGGAGTACGAGACGAGGAGGTTCTTCGTCTGCTGGTGGTACAGCGCTTACGAGCCCCTGAACTGCGGTGATGGCGTAAGAGAGGGCCTTTGTGAATCGGTTGGTCCGCGTATGGTCCGGATCTTTCCTGCCCCGTGGCTTTGTGAGCGCGGGAGGACTGAGGGCAGTCTGGAAGGGCGACGCCTTCATGGGAGACGCCAGCGTGTGAGGTACCGCATGGCACATGTCGTAGAAGCCGTCCAGGGGCGTCCGGCTGGTTCAGTGGGGGCGCGTATGTTCAGGTAAGGGCCTTGTACAAGGGAAGCGTCTATGGGGTCTGTGATTCCTGTGTGACATGGCGAGGCCGGTCAGAAGCCGTTCCGGCGGGGGCCGCCCGCGCGGAGTTGGGAGATGCCGAAGCCGCACCGGAGCGCTCCGGTGCGGCTTCGGTGTGAGGTCGGTTGCGCTCGCACGAGTGGTTCCTGGGAGTGGTGCAGGAACGCCTGCCGGAGCAGCCGACCCGCCGCAGAAAGTCACTCTCCGCTGCGAGATACTCTTCCGATGAGTTCACGCACTTCGCCGATCAGCCAGCCGATCACGATACGGAGGGCCGTCGCGCGGGATGCCAAACGGCTCACGCGGCTGGTGCGTGGCTCAGGCGCCTACGAGGGTAAGTACGCGGCCGCAGTCGCGGGCTACCGGGTTGGTCCTGATTACATCGAGGCTCACCGCACCTTCGTCGCCGTGGGCGCCGACGAGCATGGGAGCCGGGTGCTCGGATTCTACTCGCTCGTCCTCGCGCCACCGGAGCTCGACCTGTTGTTCGTCGCCGACGAAGCGCAACGACGGGGTATTGGACGACGGCTCGTCGCGCACATGCGGTCCGAGGCACGCGCCGCCGGGCTCGACCGTGTCAAGGTCGTGTCGCATGCTCCCGCCGAGGGCTTCTACCACCGTGCCGGTGCAATACGGACCGGGACCGCGCTCGCGAACCCGCCCGCCGTGCCGTGGGACCGTCCCGAATTCGAGTTCCGCATTCCTTCGGAATGACGCGGTGCCGGCCACCCCGAAGGGTGACCGCCACCTCGCGGATTTTCGCGGCACGCTATCCGCACGCGCCGTTGCGGCCCTCGGCCACCTCGAAAGGCGATCGCCACATTCCCGTGCACAGGTCGATAACCCGGGCCTTACCGTTGCGGTCCTCTGCCGCGCCGAAGGACGACCGCCACCGCACACACCCGTCCTCATGCGTGGCCCGCACGGAGTTGCGATCCTTGATCACTCTGGAGGATGACCGCCGAACCGGATCAGGGCACCGAACAGGTAGCCATCTACTTGGTTGCCCTCCTCGGCCGCATCCAAGGGTGACCGCCATCCAGTTGAGGAGGAGGGGGGTGAGGGTGGTAGCTCCCAGGTTGCGATCCTCTGCCGCCTCGAAGGGTGACCGCCACTGCTTCCAGGACCAACCTGTACAACGTCCTGGACCTGTTGCGATCCTCGGCCGCCCCGGAGGGCGACTGTCATTTTCGGGCCAGACGTACACAATGCAGATTCGGGTGCGGTTGCGATCCCTCTCGCGGACCATGGACGCCGCGGAACACCCCCGCGCCTGCGGGGAGGACATGCTGAAACAGCAAGACTGAGGCCCGGCGGATGGAACACCCCCGCGCCTGCGGGGAGGACTCAGCGACAGCGGCCGGCACGTCAGTCTCCACCTTGCCGAGCAGGACCAGCAGGCCCTCATTGTCGACCTCAGCCACCGACTGCAGGCCCCTGAGCTCGAAGCCCGGGTGCTGACGGAACTGGGCAGTCTGGGCGTGGCCACACGAAGCCACGCCGGAGGGCCGCCAGATGTGGGCTGTCCTGGACCTCGCTCGGTAGCCTCCCACCAGCCCGCAGCTACTCGGGGTGCCCGTCCTCATCGGTGTCGTCAGGCTTCGGATTCCAGGCAGCCCACGCCCGCTTGGAGCACAAGTACGTACCGACGATGGCACCCGAAACGGTTGCCGTGTCCTCGGTCAACTCCTTGAAAGCCTCGCTGGTCACCATCGCCTGAAGGAGCAGCAACAGCACGAGCGCTGCGATGGCGCCAGCGAAGATGCGCTGCTGGTCCTCCCAACTCCGCCCCCGTTCGGACGCGGCGAACCTGCGGGCGGACTCTTCGAAGGCGACCAGAGCCTCGTCGGGCGCGTCCACCGTGTCGTCAGGGATTGCATCCAGGTCCCTGAGTCTTTCCGGTAGCCCTGGGAACGCCCCGAGACTTGCGTACAGATCACCGAGATGTCGGCCAGACAACCCCGAGCCCGCGAATACCACTTCCGCGAGCTGGCTCGTTACGGACTGCGGAATGAGCCCCGTCAGATACGAGTGCGGCATCGTGGTCCGGACGGCTTCTGCTAGCCAGGCTGGTGGCCCCGGATTCACCACGGCCGGGAGAACCTGCTGAAGTAGGCGTGCTGTGGTGGGCCCGAGCGCGGTGGCCAGGGGGGTGGATCCTGCTGTGCCGACCCCTGCAACCGCAGCGAGTTCGCCGATGGTCAGGCGACGCTCGGCAGCGGGTATCTCGTCGTCGCTGAGCGGCTGAAACGCGGGCGATGCATCTTCGCTGTCAGCATCTCTGGGGTGGTTGTTCCGGCCGTCCTGGTTGGCCATGGCGTCCCCCTGATTTGGATGTGGTGGCTGAGCATATGTGCGCCTGCGAGGCGCAGAGGTCCCTTCTCGTCGCCTCGTTCAAGTAGCCTGCGCGATGGTGCCCCGCCTGCTTCCTTCAGGCGGGGCACCGTTTCGGGTGGGGCTACTTCTTGTCGTCGCGAATGTTCTGAGCTGCGGCACGGAACAGGTTCGCCAGTTCCGTAGGTTCGTGGTCGTTCGCCCAACCCGTCACCGTGGCATGGGCGCGCCGAATCGTCTCGGTCAGATAGAGCAGAGAGCGCGGTCGATCAGTCGAGCGGTGGCAACGAGCGCCATTTCCCACGCCAGGACGTGCTCAGGGCTTACGACCACGGCGTAGTCGGATGGATTAGTGGTCCCGTAGACGGATCGACAGAGGGCGGAACACCCCGACGCCTGCGGGGAGGACGAAGCCGACGGAAACCCGCTCCTGGCGAACTGGGTGTCGTGTTCACTGGCTTTGCTGGGAGACCTATCGGTCAATCGCATGGGAAGGTGAGCGTCTCTGGAGTGATCTACAGGTCCTGGGTCTTCCGCCTCACATATGGCTATCCGTGCAGGTGAGGTGCTACTCGGACATACCGATGTGACCTGAATCACGGTCGATTGACCCCGTGCCGTTACGAGGCATTTACTTTGCGGAACCTATGTGAACACTGTGCCTGGGGTGGGAAGGTGTGGGGGTGGCTGTCGCGTTCCACGCGTAGGTGGTGACCGTGGTCAGTCGCTTGCGTGTGAAGAACGTCGGGCCGACGTCGCCGGTGCACTTGTCACCGCCCTTGCAGATCGCGTCGAACGGTACGTCCGGCCAGTTGTCCCGCGTGTCTTCGGTCAGGGAGTCGCAGCCGGTTCCGGAGGCCAGGCAGCGCTCGGCGTAGTCGAAGACCACCTTGTCGGAACTGGCGGCGATCCGGAGAACAGGGCTCCGGCGCGCTGGCCGTAGCGGATCTCCTTCAGGTAGCCGCCGCGGACGTAGTCGGTGCCGGTGGTGTCGTCGCCGAGTTTGTCGTAGCTGTTGTGCTCGGCCGTGTACCAGTACGACATGGCGTTGCCGTGGGTGTCCTCGACGTAGTCGAGATTCCACCGCCATGCCTGCTTCAAGTCCCGGCCGGAGAAGGAGGTGCCGGCGTCGTAGCCGGGTTCCGTATCGTCGTCGCCGAAGACCGGCACGGTCCGTACGGATTCGGTGCGGTCGTCGGTGCCGGCGCCGTCGAGCTTGTTCAGATCGAAGACGTACTTGGTGCCATTGCCGGTGGTGACAGTCCAGTACTCGCCGTCGTCGTCACCGTTGTCGGCGCCCTTGGAGTGGGTAACGGTGGAGGCGTCGTCGTTCGCCGAGCAAAAGATGGCTGGCATCATGATTCGGGATGACATAGAGAGAGCGGAGATCGTCATCAATAATCCGAACGGACCGTCCTCACAGCCATTGGGGTGCCATAAGACACTCGACGCCATTCTTGGTAAAAGGAGGCTCACGGTACACTGGCCCGACGGAAAAGGTGGCTACGACCAGTGGACCTATGGAGGCGCGAAGTGACGCACGGTCGGGTGCAAGCGTACTATCGGCGCGAGCACGGAGATAACCCGGTTCTGCTTCAAAACCCAAGTGACGTTGATGCTTTGATCGACGCGCTTCTTGCAAGTCGGTCATCGGAGAACCTGGCCGCGCTGCACAGCTTGGATCGTTCACTCGTGCCTGCAGGGGTTCCCGATCACGAGTTGCTGATTGGGGCAGATGGAGACCGTCAGGTGGGAGTCCTCGGCTTCATGGACGATGCAAATTTTGTGTCGCTTGGTCCATCGAAGGGGGAGGGGGATATCTCCTATTCCATTATGGGAAATGTGACCGAGTTTCCGATTAGCTCCGAAATTCCCATCGCTCTTGTGCGTCAGGCTGTAAAGGAGTTCTTGTCCACCGGGGGGCAGCGTCCAGTGTGTGTCCAATGGCAAGAGCCAGAGGTCTGGTGACCTATATCGTCCCGCACGCGTGGCATATGCCGGTAGTCCACTGAACTCGGTGCTCGCTTTTCGCCGATCGATCGTGCGTCTCTGCTGAAAGTGTGGGACTGTACAGTCCTGGCTGGGCCTGTCGCTTCTTATGCGGTGACGGGCCCAGCCCCTTGCCACGGGCATTGGACGGGGTGACGGTAGTTGGTCCGGATCTTGGAGATCGCAGCCGTGTCCGTGCGTTCCTCGGGATTCTGACGCTCGCATGACGCTCGTTCTGAGACCCCGTCACATCGGCAGGTCGCGTCCGACGCGGCTGTGTGGTTCTGCCACCACAGCCGCGTCGGTAACCGGTGGAGCCGGCGCGGGTAGTGGCAAGATCGCCGAGTTCAGCCTGCCGTCACCGTCGTCCGAGCCGCACGGCATCACCATGGGTGCCGACGGCGCCCTATGGGTGGCCCTTGAGACGGGAGAGGTCGCGCGGTTGGAACGGTTTGGCGTTGATCGCGGCTGTCGCGGAAGTCTCGGGTCGTTGTTGGCCGAGCTGTCGTGGGGGTGGCGGATGCCGTCGATGCGGGCGGTCCTGGAAGGGCGGCAGAAGGCCGCGGCGGTGCTGGTGGAGGAACTCGGGGCCGAGCTGGAGCGGGTGCGGCTGGCTCTGGCGGATGCAGAGGACGTGCTCAGGCGTCGTGTGATCGGCCTGGAGCAGTATCTGGAGGCGCTGGCCCAGGAGGATGCGCCCTCCGGGCTTGCCGACGGGGTGTCGCCGGCGAGGCCGGTGGGACCGCGTCGAGCGGTGCGTCACCGTCAGAACGCGGCCGGTGTCGAGGGATTGTCGGTGGACTACCAGACGTTGATGGCCGCCGCGGTGGAGGCCGGAGACGACGGGCTGGGTGCTCGGCGGGCGGCGCTAGTGCTGGGGTGGGACAGCGCGTCCGCCTCCCGGGTCGAGGGGGCGCGGGCCCGGTTGAAGCGGCTGGCAGCGTAGCGCCCCAGCTGGTCCGTGGCTGGTCCGGGACGGGCGCAGATTCATGGTGAACGGGTCCGGAAAGTTGCTGAGCGGTCACGGATAGTGGCTCGCCCTGTGAGTGCCTGGAAGAGTAAAGCCCCTTCCAGGCACTCAACTTGAGGCTCTAGAAGAACCCAAGTTTCTTAGGGCTGTATGAACAAAGAATGTTCTTCGTCTGCTGGTAGTGGTCCAGCATCATCTTGTGCGTCTCGCGACCGATTCCGGACTGCTTGTAGCCGCCGAAGGCCGCGTGGGCCGGGTAGGCGTGGTAGCAGTTGGTCCAGACGCGGCCCGCCTGGATGGAACGGCCCGCGCGGTAGGCGGTGTTGATGTCGCGGGTCCAGACGCCGGCACCGAGGCCGTAGAGGGTGTCGTTGGCGATCTTGATGGCGTCGTCGAAGTCGTCGAAGGACGTCACCGAGACCACCGGGCCGAAGATCTCCTCCTGGAAGATCCGCATGCGGTTGTGGCCCTCGAAGATGGTCGGCTGGACGTAGTAGCCGCCCTTCAACTCGCCGTCGTGCTCGATGCGTTCGCCGCCCGTGAGGACCTTCGCGCCCTCCTGGCGGCCGATGTCCAGGTAGGAGAGGATCTTCTCCAGCTGGTCGTTGGAGGCCTGGGCGCCGATCATCGTGTCGGTGTCGAGGGGGTGGCCCGGCTTGATCTGGCGGGTGCGGGCGACGACCGCCTCCATGAACTCGGCGTAGTGGCCGCGCTGGACGAGCGCCCGGGACGGGCAGGTGCAGACCTCACCCTGGTTGAGCGCGAACATCGTGAAGCCTTCGAGGGCCTTGTCCCGGAAGTCGTCGTCGTGGGCCCAGACGTCGTCGAAGAAGATGTTGGGCGACTTGCCGCCGAGCTCGAGTGTGACCGGCTTGATGTTCTCGGAGGCGTACTGCATGATCAGCCGCCCCGTCGTCGTCTCGCCGGTGAACGCGACCTTCGCCACCCGCGGGCTGGACGCCAGCGGCTTGCCCGCCTCCACGCCGAAGCCGTTGACGATGTTCACGACGCCCGGTGGCAGCAGGTCCGCGATCAGGCTCATCCAGTAGTGGATGGAGGCCGGCGTCTGCTCGGCCGGCTTGATGACGACCGCGTTGCCCGCGGCGAGAGCGGGCGCCAGCTTCCACGTGGCCATCAGGATCGGGAAGTTCCACGGGATGATCTGCGCGACGACACCGAGCGGCTCGTGGAAGTGGTACGCGATCGTGTCGTCGTCGACCTCGCTCAGCGAACCCTCCTGCGCACGGATCGCACCCGCGAAGTAGCGGAAGTGGTCGATGGCGAGCGGGATGTCGGCCGCCAGTGTCTCGCGCACCGGCTTGCCGTTCTCCCAGCTCTCGGCGACCGCCAGCTGCTCGAGGTTGGCCTCCATACGGTCGGCGATCTTGAGCAGGATGTCGGAGCGCTCCGCCACCGACGTACGGCCCCAGGCGGGAGCGGCCGCGTGCGCCGCGTCGAGCGCCCGCTCCACGTCCTCCTCGGTGCCGCGCGCGATCTCGGTGAACGGCTGCCCGTTCACCGGCGACGGGTTCTCGAAGTACTGCCCGCGCGCCGGCGGCACGTACTCGCCGCCGATGAAGTGGTCGTAGCGCGGCTGGTAGGAGACGATCGCGCCCTCGGTGCCGGGCGCCGCGTAACGGGTCATGCTGGTCTGCCTCCCGGTGATGCGCTGCCCGCCGTTGGGCAGCTCTCGCCTGGAGGGTAGGAACGCGAATGTTGCGACTACGTTGCGCCGCCGGTCAGCGCGGCCTCCGTTCCTGGTGCGCCGCCAGTTCGCACTCCAGCTCCGCCAGCCGCGCCCGCACCGGTGCCGTCGGCCGGACCGCCGCCAGTGCCCGCCACACCGGCAGGTCGTCCCCTCCCCAGGGCGCGTGCGCCCAGTCCGCCAGCAGGTCGGGATCGCGGCGGGTGATCAGCGCCGCTCGCAGGCTGTCGGCCAGCCGCCGCCGGAGCCGTGCCACCTCCGGCGCCTGCGAGCCGGGCAGTAGCGGGCCCGTGTACGCCGCCGCCGCCGCGGTGACCGCTCCCGCCGCCAGACGCCGCTCGACCGCGGCGGCATCGGACTCGACCGGTACCGTCAGCCGGTACGGCCGTGACGCGAGCAGCGCCGGTCCGAGCAGCCTGCGCAACCGGACCAACTCGGCGCGCAAGGTCACCGGTGTCACCCTCTCGTCCTCGTACAGCGCGCACAGCAGCTCGTCGCCGGTCAGTCCCTCCGGATGCCGGGCGAGCAGCACCAGGAGTTCACTGTGCCGACGACTCAGTCTGATCCGCCTCCCGTCCAGCCGGAGTTGGGCCTCGTCGTGCCCCAGTACGGTCAGGCTGGGCGTCGCGTCGGCGGGAGGGGGCGGTGCGAGCAGCGCGAGGTGGGACTCGGCCGCACGGGCCACCGCCTGCACGAAGCCCAGGCTGTGCGGATGGGCCAGCCGGTCGCCGCCGGTGATGTCCACGGCGCCGAGCACCCGCCCCGTGTGCGGATCGTGCACCGGCGCGGCCGCGCACGTCCACGGCTGCACCTGCCGGACGAAGTGCTCCGCCGCGAAGACCTGCACCGGTCGGTCGACGGCTACCGCCGTGCCCGGCGCGTTCGTTCCCACCGCGGACTCCGCCCAGCGCGCACCGGGGACGAAGTTCATCCGGTCCGCCTTGCGCCGCGTCGCCGGGTGACCCTCGACCCACAGCATCGTGCCGCTCGCGTCGCACACGGCGAGCAGATGCTCGCCGTCCGCCGCGAACGTGCCCAGCAACTCACGGAACAGCGGCATCACCCGCGCCAGCGGATGCTCCGCGCGATACGCACCGAGGTCCCCGCCCATGAGCCCCACGCTCGCGGTGCTCTCCGGCCCCACGCCGGCCCGCGCGGAACGCCGCCACGATTCCGCCACCACCGACCGCACCGGCCGCGGCACCGTGCCGCCGGTGGTGAACGTCTCGTGCGCCCGGCGCAGCACCCGTACACGTTCGGCAGGGTCGGCTCCCGGCTCCAGGGCCACCCATGGATCGGACAACTCGGCCTCCCCGGACGGCGATGCGGACTCGAACATCGTCACTCGGAGTGGCCGCGCGGACAACCGTTGTGACCGGCCTCGCTGGAATCGGAGCGACCGACACCCCCGTGCTGAGGTGGAACGGCTGGCGCCAGAGCCACCGTTGGGTAACGTCCGGCCCCCGCACTGCTCTTCAGGCCGCCATCACGCGAAGTTGACCATTCTTATGTAGCGGACCCAGTCCCAGTTCGGTCCCGGGTCGGTGTGATCGGTACCCGGCACTTGGTAGTGCCCGAGGATGTGCTCCCGGTCCTTGGGAATGCCGTACTTGTTGCAGATCGCCGCCGTCAGCCGCGCCGACTGCTCGTACAGGGCATTGGTGAAGTAGGCGGGCTGGTCCACCCAGCCCTCGTGTTCGATGCCGATGCTGCGAGTGTTGTAGCTCCAGTCCCCTGCGTGCCAGGCGATGTCCGCCTCGCGTACGCACTGCGCGACGTGCCCGTCGGCGGAGCGCACCACGTAGTGGGCCGATACCTGCTTGGCCGGGTTCTGGAAGATGGACAGGGTGGTGTTGTAGGTCTCCTGCGTGACGTGGATGATCACGCGGTCGATGCGATAGGCCGACGGCCGGGTCGAGGCCGTGTAGTTGGAGGTGCTCGCCGGTTGCCATTCCGCGGGCGGGTAGTCGCTGGTCTGCGCCTGCGCGCCGGCCTGCGTTGCGGGGAGTAACGCGTAGGGGACGGCGGCGAGGGCTGTGCCCTTCAGGAGTAGCCGCCTGCTGGGGAGCGGTCTTTCCTGGTCCATGATGGGGATGCCCTTCAGGAGTGGGGGAGTTGGGACAAGGGATTCAGCGCGGTCGATTCAGTGCTGTCACGGCGTAGTGCCGCCGCCGTCTCGCGCAGTCGCGCGTGCGCTGCGCGGTACGGCTCGCTCGGTGGCAGCCATTTCTTACGGAGTTTGGCCACACACGTGTAGTTGGTGTCGCACACGTTGGCCAGCGGGGACTCGACCGTCTGAGTCGCGAACTGATACGCGTCCAGCTCACCGAACCCGTAGTCGTGCACCAGCCACTGCACCAGGTCGAGCTGGGATATCCGGAAGGCGTCCTCCAACGGGCGTGCCGAACCCGTCGAGATGATGTGGGTGTCGGACTCCAGCCGGGGCCACGTAGTGGCGACACCCTTGAGGAGTTCGACGATCACCACGGTGTTCATCGCGCACTCGACGGCCACCCCGCACGTCTCGCCTTCGCCCTGCCGAGCGTGTCCGTCACCGAGGCTGAGCAACGCCCCGTCGACATTCACCCCGAGGTAGCAGGTGACCCCGGCCCGCATCTCGGGGGTGTCCATGTTCCCGCCGTGCGCGTCGGGCACCAGAGCTGAGCGCACTTCCAGGTTGGCCGGCGCGACACCCACGGTGCCGTGCATCGGGTCCATAGGCAGCTCGGCCTCGAAGTCGCCGTAGTGCGCCCGGAACAGCGCGGTGCGCCGGGCCCGGTCCAGCTGCCAGATCCACACCGTCTCCGGGAGGGGAGGCTGGAGCGTGGCGGTGGTGTGCGTCGAGGTGAGCGCGCCGAACAGGGGGACAGTGGTCGAGGCCGCCCAGTCCCGTGCGGGTTCGATCGACACGAAGTGCACCGCGACCGTGTCGCCCGGCTCGGCGCCCTCGATGTGGAAGGGCCCGGTCTGCGGATTCAGGTACGGGAACTCGCACACCTCGGACACCAGGTCCTTCTCGGACCGCACCCGGCCGGCGAAGCAGTCCTCCGTGTACAGGTCGAGGACCGTCCCGGGTGCGATCCGCGCCACCGGCGGTGCTCCCCCGAACGTCCAGGCGTAGTCACCCGGTCGAGGGCGCATGGTGACGATTCGCGGGTCGCTCATCGCTGCACGGCTCCGTTCTCCAGAAGGCCCGGGGAAGAGGGCTCGTCAAGGTGGACACGGGCGGTGTCGGCTATTCGGTCGGGGTGACGCCGTAGCAGCACGAGCAGGGCCACGACGCCGACGGCCATCCAGACGCCCACGACAGGGCCGGCGTACGACACAGGCGCGGTCAGGCGGCTCACGAAGTCGAACACCGGCAGCCCGGCCGCGGTCAGCAGGGCGGGGACGAACGCCGCGATGCCCAGCAGCGGGAACATCACATGCCGTACCGGCTTGAGTGCCGCACGCCCACGGCGCAGGAAGTAACCCGCGCAGGCGAGGTTCACGACGATGTAGACGCCGATGACGACCGTGACGATCACCGTTGCCAGAAGCAGGAACGCGGTCACCGGGTCGTAGCCGAAACCGAGTCCCAGCACCGCGCCGACCGCGACCACGGTCTGCACCGCTATGCCGACGACAGGGGAGCGATGACGAGGGTGGAGCACCGCGAGGAAGCGGGGGAGGACGCGGATGCGGGCGAGTGCGAAGGCAGTTCGTGTGGACACGTTGGCGCATGCGTTGGCGTTGGCGATCGTCGAGTTGACCACTGCCAGGAAGATCAACACCCAGAACAGCCCGTACGAGGCGCGTGCGACTCCCTCCCAGGACGCGTCACCTGAGGCACCGAACGTCCCGAATCGGTCCGGGCCGAAGTAGACGGTCATCGCGTACGTCGTCACCACGTAGAACACCCCGATGCCGAGGGCCGCGCCCAGCACCGCTCGGTGCATCGTCCGGCGCGGATCGCGTGTCTCCTCGGCGAGCGGAGCAGCCGCTTCGAACCCGGCGAACGCCAGCACCGTGTAGACGGATCCCGCGAAGACCCCGCTGACGCCCGTGTGTCCTTCGGCCGTGTGCGAAGTGGTGAACACGGAGAGGGTGTTGTCCCCTCCGGCTTTGCCGATGAGCCACACCGCGAACACCAGGAAGACCAGGACCTCGAAGACACCGAGGATCGTGCCGAAGCGGGCCGAGGCGCGTACTCCCAGGTAGCCGGCGGCGGCTATCACCGCGGCGCCCGCGAGCGACCACGGCCACCACAGATCCGCCGGATACGACGGCCATTCCTGATGCAGCGTGCCCGCCGTCGTGAACCCCAGTTGAAGGAGGAGCAGCGGTGGGACCAGCGCCTCCACGAAGACGTAACCCCAGCCGACGAGGAAGCCCACTGCGGGGTGCAGCCCCTGTGCCGCGTACGTGGCGACCGAGCCGGCCGCCGGGAGTTCTCTGGCCAGCTCAGCCACGCAGGACGCCGTGAACAGGCAGGCCACGAGCGCGATCAGCACGGCGAGCGGCAGACTGCCGCCCGCGAAGGCGGCACCCGATGGAATGGACGCGGCGACCGCGGCGGCGGGTGCCATGGCCGTGATGCTCTGGAACAGGACCTCGCGCAACCCGATGGCGTCGCGCCGAAGACTCCCACTCGTATCCTCCGACATGCGTGAACCCCCCTCGTCCACTCCGGCATAACCGGTCGCCGGGACGGCCCGGCCGCTGTGCCTCACGCGAATCACGGTACGGCGCCTGAGGGTTGGGCAGAAGAGCGCGGCGTGGTTCCGTGGACGAGGCCAGAACTGTGGATAACTGCGTCACCCGTTCGAGCGGAACCCACCGAGACGAGATGTGTTCCGTCGGTTCAGGCGCGCTCGGCCATCGTCGCAGGATCGTCGAGCACAGCCCGTACCACCGAGTGCGCGGCACCGAGCAACGGGCCCTCGGGACCGAGCCGCGACACCGAGACCGGACACGCCGGACCGGCGGTTCGGTCGCCCAATTCGCGGGTGAGCGAGGGCAGAAGCCAAGGAGAGAGCCTCGCCAACGAGCCGCCCAGGACAACGGCCGCAGGATCCAGCAGGTTGACCGCCCCGGTCAGTGCGATGCCGAGGGCGGTGCCGGCGTCGTACAGCGCACGCCGTACACGCTCGTCGCCTGTCTCGGTGCAGTGGGCCAGCAGCCCGACCCGGTCCTCGCCCGGCTCCAGGCCGGCCGCACGCAACACCGCCTCCTCGCCCGCGTACTGCTCCAGACAACCGCGCCCACCGCAAGGGCACCGGGGTCCGTCAGGCCGCACGGGCACATGCCCGAGCTCGCCCGCGAACCCGCGGCTTCCGCACAGCAGTTGCCCGTCGACGATGAGGGCGGCGCCGATGCCGATCTCGGCCGACACGTGCAGGAAGTCCCGTGGACCGTCCGCACCCCCGAGCCAGAGCTCGGCGAGGGCGCCGAAGTTGGCTTCGTTGTCCACGGTCACCGGTACGGCGACGTGCAGCAGGGCGCCGAGGTCCGCGTCGCGCCAGTCGAGGTTCGGAGCGCGGACGACCGTACGGGCGTCGCGAGCCACCAGACCGGGGACGGCGATCGCCAGCCCGGCCGACCACAGTCCCTCAGGCTCGGCCTCGCCGGCAACCCGGCGTACCAACGCGGCGAGCTCCTTGACCACCGCCTCGGGGGAGCGGCCCCGGTTGGCGACGCGCCGCACCGCCCGTGCGCGTACCTCACCGCGCAGATCGACCGCGCACACCGCGAGATGATCGACGCCGACCTCCGCCCCGATCCCGGCCGGCCCGCGCCCGCTGACAGCCAGCGCCGACCCGGGGCGGCCCACCCGGCCTGGCCGTTCGGGCCCGAGTTCCTCCAGAAGTTTCCAGCGGATGAGGTCGTCCACGAGCGTCGAGACCGCCGCCCGCGTCAAGCCGATACGCGAGGCGATCGCAGCACGTGAGAGCAGGCCCTCGGCGCTGACGGCATGCATGACCCGGGCAAGGTTGCGGCGGCGTATGCCCTGCTGGGTGTCGGGCGGGGCTTGGCCTGACCCGGATGGACGCTCCTGATGCAGTTGGCCGCGGCGTCTGGCGTCCTCCAGCGTAGGGTGACCGGATCCGGACCGGTGGTCCTCGGGCAGTGGTGCGCTCATGCCTGCGTGAATCCTCGGTCTGTGGTCGGCCCTCGGACTCTCTACGCCTCGCCGGTGAACGTGGGCCGGACCGCTCACCGGAGATTGTGGCGCGCCTCTCGCGCGGCGACCGGCGGTTCCTTCGGTCAGTGTGCTTCCGATCCGCGTTCCAGCAGTGTGGCCGCGTCGGAGAGTACCCCGGTGATCCGCGCCAGCGTCGCCTCGTCCCGTTCCACCGCGTCGAGGACCGGGCCCGCGGCCGTGTCCCAACGGCGGGCTACCGCCGCCGGGGACTCGCCGGTGAGCAGCCCGGCCGCCTGGGCCGCAGCGCCGAGCGCCACCAGTTCCTTCGCCTTCGGTACCTGGACCGCCCGACCCGAAAGCCGGCGTACGGTCTGCTGCCAGGCCGTCCCGCGCGCCCCGCCGCCGATCAGCAGCAGTGGCGTGCTGCGGTCCGCGTCCTCGTCGAGCACCAGGTCGAGGGCGCCGAGCAGCGAGTGGACAGCACCGTCGTACGCGGCCTGCAGAATCTGCCCGGGAGTCGTGTCGTGGCGCAGGCCGTGCAGCATGCCGGAGGCGTTCGGCAGGTTCGGGGTGCGTTCGCCGTCCAGGTAGGGGAGGAGGGTGACGGCAGTGTCGGTGTCGACGGCCTCGCGGTCCAGGCTCAGCAGGGCGGCGACGCGATCGACAGCCAGGGTGCAGTTCAGGGTACATGCCAGCGGCAGCCAGTCGCCGTGCGCGTCGGCGAAGCCCGCGACCGTACCGGTCGGATCGGTGGGGCGGTTCCGGGACACGGCGTACACCGTGCCCGAGGTTCCAAGGCTCAGCACCGGGGTGCCTGGACGCAGCCCGAGGCCGAGCGCGGCCGCGGCGTTGTCACCGGTGCCGGGTGCTACCAGGGTGCCCTTGGAGAACGGCAGGTCGTGGCTGTCGCGGACGGTGCCGGCCACTTCGCCCGGCCGCACCACGTGAGGCAGCAGCGCCGGGTCGAGGCCCACATGGGCGAGAGTCTCCTCGTCGTACGTCTCGGTTCCGGAGGCCCACCAGCCGGTGCCGGAGACGTCGCCGCGGTCGGTCGTTCCCTGACCGGTGAGACGCTCGGTGAGGTAGTCGTGGGGGAGGCGTACCGCCTTCGTGGCGCGGGCCGCGTGCGGCTCGTGTTCGGCCAGCCACGCCCACTTGGCGACGGTGAAGGATGCGCCGGGGACGCTGCCGGTGCGCTCCGCCCAGGCCTTGGGGCCGCCCAGCTCCTGGACGAGACGGCGGGCCTGCGGCGCCGAGCGAACGTCGTTCCACAGCAGTGCCGGGCGTACCGGTTCGCCATCGGCGTCCAGGGTGACCAGGCCGTGCTGCTGGCCGCCGATCGACACGGCGGCAGCCTCGTGGGCCGCCTCGCCGCACTGGTGCAGCGCCTCGCACAGGGCGTCCCACCACTGGCGCGGATCGCTCTCCCGGCCCGCTCCTGAAGAGACGGTGTGCGGCGCCCGGCCGCTGGCCACCACCTGCCCGGTGGCCGCGTCGACGACAAGAACCTTGGTGGACTGGGTGGATGTGTCCACGCCGACGACGAGCGGACCCTCGGCTGCTGACATCGGGCACTCCCTCTTCCGCGGCTCGCGGGATCTGACCTGGTGTCTTCGGTGTGCCCGGGCGAAGGAACCCGGACGACCCCTGTCGAGGACATCTTGTCCCTTCCCAGAGGTGCGACGGCAGACTAATTTGTAAATCGCCATGACGAAATGGCCGCAGTCGTAGTCGTAGTGGAAGTCCCGAGCGAGCGAGGAGCCGCGGCATGAGCTACCAGCCCACCCCCGAGGACAAGTTCACCTTCGGCCTGTGGACCGTCGGCTGGCAGGGCAGGGACCCGTTCGGCGACGCCACCCGCCGCGCCCTCGACCCTGTTGAGACGGTACGGCGGCTGTCGGAACTCGGCGCCCACGGAGTGACGTTCCACGACGACGACCTGATCCCCTTCGGTGCCTCGGAGACCGAGCGCGAATCGCACATCAAGCGCTTCCGCCAGGCGCTGGACGCCACCGGCATGACCGTGCCGATGGCCACCACCAACCTCTTCACCCACCCCGTCTTCAAGGACGGCGCGTTCACCGCCAACGACCGCGATGTGCGCCGCTACGCGCTGCGCAAGACCATCCGCAACATCGACCTGGCCGTCGAACTCGGGGCGAAGACGTATGTCGCGTGGGGCGGCCGGGAGGGTGCCGAGTCCGGCGCTGCCAAGGACGTGCGCGCGGCCCTCGACCGGATGAAGGAGGCCTTCGACCTCCTCGGCGAGTACGTTTCCTCTCAGGGCCATGACCTGCGCTTCGCCATCGAGCCCAAGCCGAACGAGCCCCGTGGCGACATCCTGCTGCCGACAGTCGGTCATGCATTGGCGTTCATCGAGCGCCTGGAGCGGCCCGAGTTGTACGGCGTCAACCCCGAGGTCGGCCATGAGCAGATGGCAGGTCTGAACTTCCCGCACGGCATCGCGCAGGCCTTGTGGGCGGGCAAGCTCTTCCACATCGATCTCAACGGTCAGTCCGGTATCAAGTACGACCAGGACCTGCGCTTCGGTGCCGGTGATCTGCGCGCCGCCTTCTGGCTCGTCGACCTCCTGGAGCGCGCCGGCTACGACGGCCCCCGCCACTTCGACTTCAAGCCGCCGCGGACCGAGGACCTCGACGGTGTGTGGGCGTCGGCCGCCGGCTGCATGCGCAACTACCTCATCCTCAAGGAGCGTTCGGCCGCCTTCCGCGCGGACCCGGAGGTCCGGGAGGCGCTGCGGGCCTCACGCCTCGACGACCTGGCCCGGCCGACAGCGGCGGACGGCCTCGAGGCGCTGCTCGCCGACCGTACGGCCTTCGAGGACTTCGACGTGGAGGCGGCCGCCGCGCGCGGGATGGCCTTCGAACGGCTCGACCAGCTCGCCATGGACCATCTGCTCGCGGCGCACGGCTGAGTGCGTGCCCGTGAGGCAGGGGCCTCACTGCGCACCCACGCGCGCGTGGCGTCGGCCCGGGATCGGCTGGGCTTCACGCGCGCGTGGGATCGCGTCGAGCGGAGGCCGTGCGGCGAGGGCGCCGGACGCCGACCGCTGTCAGATCGCCTTCGGCAGTCGTACGTACGTCACGGTCGTCTCGATGCCGCTGTCGACGAGGCGGCCCTGCGCGTCGAAGGCGCCGGCACCGTCCGTCATCCCGAAGTCGTTGTCGTTGATCAGCGCGAGCGTGTCGCGGTCCACGCGCGCGATGCCCTCGATCTTCCCCGGTACGCCGCTCACCTTGCCCAGGTCGACGACGAGTCGCTTCGCCAGGACCGGGACGCCCGCGGCCGCCGGGTCGTCCAACTGCTCCGGGGACGGCGACGTGGTGTCGTCGTCCCAGGGCCCGCCGAGGATGTCTGCTCGGCGCTCAAGCTTCACCAGCTGGATTCGCGCCGTCTTGTCGGTGCGTTCCTCGACCAGCAGCCGGTCGCGGCCGACGGCCACCACGGACGAGACCTTGAGCTCGGCCGTGTCGTCCTCGCTCGGATCGACCACGTTCACCGGGTCGAACCGGTAGGCGTACTCCGCGGTGACCGCCTTCTTCCGCGGCGAGAACCGCAGCAGACGGGTCGTGCGCGAGGTGTCCCCGGCGTCCGCGTCCGGCAGGGAGAGTGGGCTCTGCAGGGCCATCACCAGGTTGCCGTCGGGCAGTTGGGCCAGCCCCTCGAACCCGCGGTTGATCTTGCGGTGCAGCAGGACGGAGGGCAGCGCCTCCACCACCGGGTACTCGGCACCGGTCAGGTGCAGCCCCTTGGGCACGTAGCGGGTGAGGACCTCCCCGCGCGCGGAGACGTGAATCAGCGACGGCCCGTACTCGTCCACGAGCCAGAACGTCCCGTCCGCGGCCCGCACGATGCCCTCGGTGTCCACACCGTTCGGGTCGTACGGCAGCGAGGTCCCGGCGTCGTAGGTGTACGGCGCCTCGTCGCGGCCCTTCTGGTCGGGCAGCCCGGTGACGGCCTGGCCCGACGAGGTGGTGAGCGGAATCGCGTCGATCACCTTGACGGCGTCCCCGGACACCTGGATCTTCACGATCGCCGGGTCGAAGCCGGGCACCGGGAACGTGCGGCGCTTCTGGCCGTCCACCTTGATCTGACCGTTGGGTCCGCGGTCGGTCACTGTCCAGTACTCGCCCTTGCGGGCCGCCGGGTAGATGTCGCTGCCGATGCCGCCCAGGTCCACGCCGCGGTCGTTGTCGACGCTGCCCGGCAGCAGGCCGTTGCTGAACGTGCCGAGCGGGAGGTCTCCCAACGTCGCCGTGTGCACGACGCGCGCGTCTGCCGACGACGACGCGGTTGCCGGGCCGGCCGTCGCGAGGGCGGCCATGAGGGCCACGGGCAGACCCGTCGCGACGAGACGGTGAACGTGGCGCCGACCGGCGGCGTGCGGGGAGATCATCGAGCCTCCTTGAGGCAGGTACGGGACAAGCGCGGTGACAGCGGCCAGACTTGGGCTCCTGGGGGAAGGTGATGTGGCCCTCGGGTGAACGCATGACGTCGATCATTTGTCGGGCGGTGGGGGGAGAGGGAGGGGCGGCGCCCGTCTGGAGGAGCCGGCGCCCGCTCGCGGGCCGGAATCGGCTTAGTCTGTGACCGAGCTACTTCACCAGGTGTTCGAATTGCTGGCCCAGGTGTCGACTCTCGGCTGGACCAGGTGTCTGCTGGACCAGGTATCTGCCCGCAGAGGGGCGTCCAGGCAGGCGTCACGCAGGGTCGAGTCAGGGGCGAGCATCAGGGACGTCTCAGGGTCGTAGTGCGGAACCGTCGGGAGCGCGGGCCCGTTCTCAGAGCAGAGACTGGCAGTGGCCGCGAAGGAGGCGACGCTCATGTCGAAGAACGCGAAGATCGCCGCAGGGGGTGTGGCCGTGGGGCTCATCCTGCTCATATGGCTGCCCTGGTGGGTGGCGGTTCTGATCGTGCTGGGCGTACCCGCGGCCGCATACCTGGCCCTGGACCCCTCGCAGCGGCGCAGGCTGCGCCGTGTGACGCGCAAGGAGCTCGGTCGCTGAGGTGCTGCGCCCTGGGGCGTCCGCCTGTACTCGTCCGCTCAGGGTGCAGGGGCCGCTGCGTCAGCGTTCTCGGGCCTGACGGCGGCCCCGGGGGTGGCGACGAGAACTGTGCGTTGCGCGCACGGGTCCAGCCCGCCGCACGGCGGAGCGAGAGCCGGAGCTCAAGGCCTGCTCATGAGCCGCGCCGAGGCCGCCGCACAGGGCGATCTGCAGCCTCCGGTGGCGAACCCAGGGCAGGCCGCCCAGACCACCGCAGCTCAGCTAGGCCGAACCGCCATCTTGTCGAGCGCCTCAAGGAGAGCGGGCAGTTCCGGGCCGCGGCCTACCGGCAGGACCTCGCCCGGCTCCTCATCGAGCAGTACGAACGCGATGTCGTCGGTGCGGGCCACCATCGACCAGCCGGGACCGTCGGCACGCAGGGTGCGGGCGTCACCCGGGGCGAACGACGAGCGCACCCGTCCCAGGGGCGGGGGTGCGTCGACGTACGCGCGCGCCTCGGCCAGGACGCGGCGGATCCCGGGGTGCCCCTTGGGGGGTTCCTGCTCGCCATCCGGCGCCACGTCCGCGTCAGGCTCCTTGTCGCCGTCCTGCACCGGGAAGTCGGCGTCGTCGATCTGCTCCCGCCAGACCGCCCACTGGAGGGCGATCTCGTCGGCGCCCAGGCGTCGCTGGGGCGGGCCCCACGTGCTGGTGTCCGGCGGGCACAGCAGCGGGCCGTCGGCGACCTCGGGCTCTGGATCGTGCGGCGCGGGCACGCCCGGAGCGGCGACGGCGACCGCGAGCGGCCAGCCCGGCAGCGCGGCCACCACGCTGCGCTCGGGCGGCGACAGCTCGTACTCCATGCCGCAGTCCCAGGACGCGATCGCGACGGCGACGAGCGAGACGTCGTCGATGACGACGGTCCAGCGCGCACCGCTGCCGTCCTGCCCGAGTACCAGGCCGTATCCGTCGGCGAGCGGCACGAGGCCGAGCGCGGAACAGGCTTCTGGATAGTCGTCGCCCAGCACGCTCGGGAACTGCGCCGGCGTCAGCAGTACCGCCGTGAGCACGTAGAGCGCATCGTCCGCCGTGGCGACGGCCTCCTCATCCGTCTCGCCCATCTCAGCCTCCCCAGTCGTTCGTTCAACGGCGCGCACCCTAGTGCGAACGGAACGCGCTTGTCACCACACGCCGCCACACCCGGACCTGCAGTTATCCACCCTGGCAGGGGCGAAACGGCCGGATCGGACCGCCGACGGCTCAGGCAACCGGAAGCCCGAGGAGGTCACGGGCCACCACGCGCGGCGATTCGTCGCGTTCCCGCGCCAGAGCGATGACGGCCCGGCAGGCCAGCTCGTTCACCCCGAACGACAGTGCCTCCGGGGGGACCCAGGCCGCGGCCTCGTCGATCCGGTCCTGGTCGTCCTCCGCGCAGGCCGCGACGTAGGCGGCCGCGGCCTCGAACAAGTTGTGTGCGCGCTTCTGCCGGTCAGGAGCCGCCTCCGCGCGTGAGGGGTCACGGAATCTGGCGACGTAGGTGCGGATTCTGGTGAACATGTGAACCGCCTTCCCCTGCATGGCGTCGTCCTCGATCGTTCATCTGTCGCTACTCAACGTAGAGTTGGAGCCTCGGCGACAGAAGAGGGGCGCCGCGGTGAAGCGTCAGCGGTCGGTGTCGTCGAGCGAGGCGATCGTCTCGCGCAGCCAAGTCAGTTCGGCTCGGCTCGTGGCGCGCGCGATGGTCAGGATCCCGCGGCGGAACGGGTCGTCCAGCTCCTCGGCGCTCAGCGGCCGGTCGCCGTCGTAGAAGAAGCTCGCCGGCTCTTCCAGAAAGGCGAGTCGGCGTCGCAGCACCGTCGCCTCGGCCGCGGGATCCTCGAGGTGCCTGAGGAAGGCGAGCAGCGTGAACCAGCGGTTCTCGTCGGTGATGTCGCGCTGCGACGGTTCGGCGAGTCGTCGGCGGAGTTCGTGCTTTCCCTTCTCGGTGAGGGTGAGCACGTGGCGCGGCGCGGCCACCGCGCCCGGCTCGGTGGTCCGCGCCAGCAGGCCGGCCTTCTCCAGGCGTTTGATCGCGGGGTAGAGCGTGCTCTCGGCGACGGGTCGGACGTGCCCGGTCAGCGCGGCGATGTGCTTGCGCAGGACGTAGCCGTGCAACGGGGCGTCGTACAGGAATCCGAGGATGGCGAGCTCCAGCATGCCCTCATCTTCTCTCATGGTCGTTGTACATCGAGACATTGATACTTCGACTTACTGGTACCTCGGCGCCGATGTATTGTCTCGGTGTGCTGACCGAAGCACCCACGTCACTGGGGAGGGCGTCATGAAGCAGGCCGAGTTCGACGGCAAGGGGAACTGCATCCGCTGGACGGAGCTGCCGGGGGAAGAACCCGCGCGCGTGTACGTACACGGACTGGGGTCGGTGTCGTCCGTGTACCACGCGCACATCGCAGCTCGGCCTGGACTCACGGGCCGGCGCAGCCTGTTCGTCGATCTGCCAGGGCACGGCATCAGCGACCGGCCGGAGGACTTCGGCTACACGCTTGAGGACAACGCCGACGCCCTTGCGGCCGCTCTGGACACGGCGGGGCTCACCGGCGCCGAGCTGATCGCGCACAGCATGGGTGGCGCGGTCGCCATCGTGCTCGCCCACCGGCGGCCCGATCTCGTCTCCCGGCTGGTCCTCACGGAGGCCAACCTCGACGCCTTCCCGCCGCCGACCGCCGGAAGCAGCGGAATCACCGCCTATGAGGAGGACGAGTTCCTCGCAGGCGGGTACGCGCGCGTGCTGGACAAGGTCGGCCCCCTGTGGGCGGCCACGATGCGGCTTGCAGATCCGCGTGCGCTGCACCGGACCGCGGTCGGGCTGGTGCGGGGCTCGGACCCCGTCATGCGCACGATCCTGGAAGCGCTGACGATCGACCGCGTGTATCTCCAGGGCGAGCTCAGCGGTGAACTGTGCGGCAGAGATCGACTGGAAGCCGCCGGCGTACATGTCGTGACCGTGCCCCGCGCCGGCCACAACATCATGTTCGACAATCCCGACGCCTTCGCGGCGGCGGTCGCGGGCCGGCTCTGAGAGGAGGCCGGTTCGCGGGGCGAGGCCGCTCTCAGCCCTCCCGGACCGCCAGGACGAGGAAGCGGTCGTCCTCGTCGACATACGACGTCATGCGCCACCCGGAACCGGCGAGCAGCGGACGGAGGTTCGCCTCCGCGCGCAGGTCGTCCGGGGTGAGCTGCCTCCCGTGCCTGGCGGCCAGGGCCGCGCGACCGATCGGGTGGAACAGCGCCAGCGTGCCGCCCGCCCGCACCACCCGCGCCAACTCCCGCAGATTCTCGGCGGGGTCGTGCAGATGCGAGACGAGCCCCGCTCCGAAGACGGCGTCGAGGGACTCCGACCGCACCGGCAAAGTGGCCACGTCGCCGAGCAGGAGCTGCCCGTCGCGGTCCCGTCCGGCGTTCACGGCGGCCTGGAGCATCTCCGGGGTCAGGTCGACGCCCACGACCGTGCCCGATGGGCCCACCGCCGCCCGCAGGGGCGGCAGCGCGCGCCCCGTGCCGCAGCCCGCGTCCAGCACACGATCACCCGGGCGCAGCCCCATGTCGGCGATGGCCGCCGCGTAGGCGGGGCCGTCGTCGGGGAACCTGCTGTCCCAGTCGGCCGCCCGCGCGCCGAAGAACTCCTGGACATGTGTGTGGTTGTCGCTCATGTTCCACATGATCCCTCACTGGAAAGAAGGACGCTGCGGCGCACATGTTCGAGCGGGACGCGATCGTTCCGGCGCACGGCTGCGTCATATCCCAACACCTTTCGAAATACGCCCCTCTTGTGCGACCGTGCCCCCGCTAGCGTCCCCTGGCCATGGGACACCTGCACCACGCCACCTTCGGCTGGCTCACCCCCGTGCTGTCGTACGCCATGGCCTGCATCGGCGCCGCGCTGGGACTGCGCTGCACCGTCCGCGCGCTCGGCACCACCGGCCGATCGCGCCGGAACTGGCTCGTCACCGCGGCCTCCGCGATCGGCACCGGCATCTGGACCATGCACTTCGTGGCCATGCTCGGCTTCAGCGTCACCGGTACCGACATCCGCTACGACGTACCGCTGACCATCCTCAGCCTCCTCGTCGCCATGGTCGTCGTCTGCACCGGCGTGTTCGCCGTCGGCTACGGCCGTGACCGCACCCGGGCCCTCCTCCTCGGCGGTCTCACCACGGGACTGGGCGTCGCGAGCATGCACTACCTGGGCATGGCGGCGGTACGGCTGCACGGGGACGTGAGCTACGACCCGCTGCTCGTCGGGCTCTCCGTCGTGATCGCAGTGGCCGCGGCGACCGCCGCTCTGTGGGCGGCGCTGAACATCAAGTCGCCGCTCGCGGTCACGCTCGCCTCCCTCGTCATGGGGGCAGCCGTCAGCAGCATGCACTACACGGGGATGTTCGCCGTCAGCGTACGGGTCTCCCCTTCCGGCTCCGTCCTACCCGGGGCCACGGCGATGCAGTTCATCTTCCCCCTCGCCGTCGGTCTCGGGTCCTATCTGTTCCTCACCTCGGCCTTCGTCGCGCTCTCGCCCACGGCGGGCGAACGCCAAGCGTCCGCCTCGGCCCAGCTGCCGGTCGAGAGAGCCGCCACCCGCTAGTGGGTCCGGCAGAGCGCGCACCGAACCACACCGAGCGAGGAGCCATGCGCACACCCCGTAGGACCCCCAACGGCGGGGTGGAGACGACCTCCGCCTCCACCCCGCCGCCCGTGCGCGGCCGTCGCGCACACGCCGGACCGCCGGCTGACGAAGCGCCCGACGAATCGCTCGGCGCGGTGGCGGACAACATGCCCGCGCGCGCGGGACGGTGGCGGATACGCCCCCGGACCGTACGGGCCAAGGTCGTCTGCCTGCTGATGGTGCCTGTCGTCTCCCTGCTCGTCCTCTGGGCGTACGCCACCGTCAGCACCGCCCAGGACGTCTCCCGCCTCCGTCAGGCGCAGCGCGTCGACGCCCAACTGCGGGAGCCCCTCGTCGCCGCCGCCGATGCGCTCCAGGCCGAGCGCACGGCCGCCGTGGCCTACGCGACCCACCCCGCCGTCGCACGGAGCGGCGACCTCAGGGAGCTCGCCGCACACACGGACCGTGCCGTGGCCAGACTGCGGCTCGGCGGCGACAACACCGTGGCGGACAGCGAAGAACTCCCGCGCGGTGTCGCCGAGCGCATGCAGACCTTCGTCAACGGAGCCGAGCACCTGCGCACGCTGCGGAAGGCCGTGCTCGACAACAGGGCCGACTGGAACGCGACGTACGGGCAGTACACCAAGATCATCGCGGCGGCCTTCGGCGTCGACGGCGCCCTCACCGGCATTCAGGCCGACGATCTCGGCGCCGACGCGCGCGTGCTGCTCGAGTTCTCCCGCGCGCGGGAGGCACTGGCACAGGAGGGCGCCCTTCTGGCGAGCGCCCGTCTGTCCGGAGGACTCGAAGGACGGCGTCTGAAGCTGTTCGCCGGAGCCGTCGGCACGCGTCGCACGCTCACCGACGCAGCCGCTCAGGATCTGCCCGCAACCCCGCGCGCGACCTGGCGAGACTTCGCGGACGGCCCCACTTACAACACGCTCGGCACGCTTGAGGGCAGGGCCCTCGCGGGTACCCCGGGTGCCGGCGGCGCGCTCAATGCGGTTCCCGAGGCGGGCTGGACCACGACCCACGCGCGCGTGCAGGACGCAATGCGGGACGTCGAGACGCAGACGGGCAACGCCGTGGCGGGCCGGTCCGACCCGTTCACACGTGGTCTGCTCACCCCGGCCGGCGCTGCGGTCCTCCTCGGACTGGCCGCCGTCACCGCCTCGCTCGTCATCTCCGTGCGCATCGGACGCACCCTCGTCGTGGAACTGGTCAGCCTCCGCAACGGCGCCCTGGAGATCGCGCGGCGCAAACTTCCCGAGGCCATGAGCCGGCTGCGAGCGGGGCAGGAGATCGACATCCGGGTGGAGGCGCCTTCGGGACCGCCCGCGGAGGACGAGACCGGACAGGTCGCCGAGGCCCTCAGCACCGTGCACCGCGCCGCCCTGCGCGCCGCCGTGGAGCGCGCCGAACTCGCCAGCGGCATCTCGGGCGTGTTCGTCAACCTCGCGCGGCGCAGCCAGGTCCTGGTCCACCGCCAACTGAGCCTGCTGGACAGCATGGAGCGCCGCTCCGACGATCCGGGTGAACTGAGCGACCTCTTCCGGCTCGACCACCTCACCACCCGCATGCGACGCCACGCCGAGAGTCTCATCATCCTCTCGGGAGCGGCGCCCGGCCGGGCCTGGCGCATGCCGGTGTCCCTGACGAACGTCGTCCGCGCGGCCGTCTCCGAAGTCGAGGACTACGCGCGCGTGGAGGTACGTCAGCTTCCCGAGGCGTCCATTGTCGGCGCCGCCGTCGCCGACCTCACCCATCTGCTCGCCGAGATCGTGGAGAACGCCGCCCAGTTCTCGCCGCCCCACACGCGCGTGCGCGTCACGGGCGAGCCCGTCGGCAACGGATACGTCCTCGAAGTAGAGGACAGGGGGCTCGGCATGGGCGCGGAGACCCTCGCGGAGGCCAACCGGCGAATCGAGCAGTCCGAGGCACTCGACCTGTTCGACAGCGACCGCCTCGGCCTCTTCGTGGTCAGCAGGCTCGCGGCGCGCCACAGCATCAAGGTGCACCTGCGGACCTCGCCCTACGGAGGCACCACCGCCGTCGTCCTGGTGCCCAGTGCCCTGCTGCACAGAGGCACGGCGGAGCTCCGCGCCCGCCCTGCGGCGGAGGCGGGGCCAGCGGACGAACGCGCCTACGCGCGCGTGCCCGGCGTTCCACCCCAGGAGGTGGTTTCCGTGTCGGCCGACCGTCCCGCCCTGGTGGCCACGGCCGAGACACCACCGGAGCCCCGCACCGAAACCCCGCCTCCGGGAGTCACCGCCCTGCGGCCGAACCGTCCACCGCACGGCTCCGAGGGCAACGACGATCTCCCACGCCGGGTACGGCAGTCGCACATCGCCCCGCAACTGCGCGAGCAGCGGCCCGAGGAGCCCGCCCGGCAACACGACTCCCAGGAAGACGGCCAGCGCACCCCCGAACTCGTACGGGACCGCATGGCCGCCTACCGCGCCGGCTGGGTGCGCGGCGGCGGCAGGCAACCCGGTCGCGGAGCCGCCCCCGGCCGCGAAGCGGGACGACACAGCAGCGAAGGAGACCCCGCATGATCCACGACTCGAGCACGAGAGGCGCGCAGCGGTCCGGCGAACTCGACTGGCTGCTGGACGACCTGGTGATGCACGTGGGCGAAGTACGGCACGTCGTGGTGCTCTCCAACGACGGCCTCGCCGTAGGCGCCTCGACCGGTCTCGAACGGGAGGACGCGGAGCATCTAGCCGCCGTGGCCTCCGGCTTCAACAGCCTGGCCAAGGGCGCGGGCCGGCACTTCGGAGCGGGTGGCGTCCGCCAGACCATGGTGGAGATGGACGACGCCTTCCTCTTCGTGGCCGCGGCCGGGGACGGTTCGTGCCTCGCGGTCCTCACGGCCGTCACCGCCGACATCGGGCTCGTCGCGTATGAAATGGCCCGTCTCGTCAAGCGCGTCGGCGAGCACCTCCGGACGGCCCCGCGCGTGAGTGCGCAGCCGCCCGCCGCCGGTTGAGCCGGGAGGGCGATCGGCACCGATGACCAAGGACACGACGGGCGCGCCCTGGGAACAGGGCAGCCAGTGGTACGACGGTGAGGCCGGGCCCCTGGTCCGCCCCTACGCCATGACCGGCGGCCGTACCGAACCAGGCTCCACCGGGGTGCGTTTCGACCTGATCGCACTCGTCACGCTCGACCCCGGCATCTCCGCCGTCGACGACGACACCGCGCTGGGCCCCGAGCACAGGTCGATCATCGACCGGTGCCGCACGGAGACACAGTCCGTGGCCGAACTCGCCGCCGGCACCGACCTCCCCGTGGGAGTGGTGCGGGTGCTGCTCGGCGACCTCCTGGAACTGGGCTGGGTGACGGTCAGCCGCCCGGTGCCGCCAGCACATCTGCCCGACGAACGGATTCTGCGCGAAGTCATCGAGGGGCTGCGGGCACTGTAGATGAGGAATCAGAACCGATCGGGCACGACGATGCCCTTCCGAGAGAAGTGATCATGGTCTCTGAGCATTCCGAAGCCACCGGCGACACGTCCGCCCTGGCGTTGAAGATTCTGGTCGCCGGCGGCTTCGGCGTGGGCAAGACCACCCTGGTGGGGGCCGTCAGCGAGATCAAGCCGCTCAGGACGGAGGAACTCCTGAGCGAGGTGGGTCAGTTGGTGGACGACACCGACGGCGTCGACCAGAAGGTCACCACGACCGTCGCCATGGACTTCGGCCGCATCACCATCCGCTCCGGCCTCTCGCTGTACCTCTTCGGCACCCCGGGCCAGGACCGCTTCTGGTTCCTGTGGGACGAACTGTCGCAAGGGGCCCTCGGCGCCGTGGTCCTCGCCGACACCCGGCGACTGCAGGACTGCTTCCCCGCGGTCGACTACTTCGAGCACCGCCGCATCCCGTTCGTCGTGGCCGTCAACTGCTTCGCCGGCGCCCGCTCCTACGACGCCCAGGACGTGTCCCGCGCGCTCGACCTCGACCAGGGAACGCCCGTGGTCCTCTGCGACGCCCGCGAGCGGAACTCGGGGAAGGAGGTCCTGATCCAGCTGGTCGAGTACGCCGGGCGGATGCACACCGCCCGGCTGCTCGACTCCGTGAGCTGACCGGCGGAGGCGGTCTCAGTCCGCCAGGTCTTTCAGTGCCACCACCTTGTCGATGGGAACACGGACCAGCAGTTCACCCGGAACGCCGTTGCGCGCACCGAACTCCTCGGCCCGGTCCTCGCCCATGTACCGGGCCGCGATCCGGGTGGCCCAGTGGCGGACCTCGTCGAGGTCCTCCGACAGCCGGGCGCGGCCGTTCATCACCACGAAATGGAACGGCGGCCGGTCGTCGTCCACGCACAGGGCAACCCGCCCGTCACGGGCCAGATTCCGTCCCTTGACGGTGTCCTTGCCCGTGTTGAAGACCACCTCGTCCCCGACCAGCAGGAACCAGACAGGTGCCACGTGGGGACTGCCATCGGCCCGAACGGTCGCCAGTTTTCCGGTGCGGGTGCCCTGCGAGACGAACGCCCGCCATTCCTCGTCGGTCATCTTCTCTGCCATGTCTCCATCCTCCTTGCCGGGACGGCGGCCGTGGGGAAGGCTGGCGGAGAGTCCTCCGGTCAGGGGGAGACACCGCACGGGGAGACGGAACATGGCGCAGAACCAGGGACTGGGCTGGCTGCTCGACGACCTGACCGAGCGTGTGCCGCACGTACGGCACGCGCTGGTCCTGTCGAACGACGGGCTGGTGAGGGGATCGAGCACGGGCCTTCGCCGTGAGGACGCGGAGCATCTCGCCGCCGTAGCCTCCGGACTGCACAGTCTGGCCAAGGGCTCCGGACGCCACTTCGGCACGGGCGGAGTGCGCCAGACGATGATCGAGTACGACGATGCCGTGCTCTTCGTCACCGCGGCGGGCGGCGGCAGTTGCCTGTGCGTCTTCAGCGGCGCGGAGGCCGACATCGGTCAGATCGCCTACGAGATGACGCTGCTCGTCAACCGGGTCGGCGAGCACCTCGACGTGGACGCGAGACAGCCTGAGCGCACCCCGGCCGCGGAGCTCTGACCTGCGTCTTCGACCCGCCCCGTGGAGTTATCCACAGCCCCGAACCGCAATTCTTTCCAGCGGCTACGGTGTGTGTCACAGCGAACGCACAGAGCGTGAGCATCGACTGCACGGGGGAGTACGACCATGTCCGGCGACACCATCACGCAAACGCCCCGCCTCACCTGCACGCTGAGCCGCGCCGCACGCGAACTGGGTCTCAAGCGGCGCGAGTTCGACCTCGCCGTGCACCTCGGACGCATTCGGACGGTGTTCGACGAGGGAGGTGGCGGTCGCCGGGTCGAGCACGCGGAGATCGACCGGCTGCGCGCGGAAGAGGGAGAGGGTGGCCCTTGCCAAGCACTCAAGGAGAGCGTCAGGGCTGTCGGCGCCACTGAAGGCGCCAAGCTCATGGGCGTACCGGTCGGCAGGTTCACCCGCCTCGCGCGGCTGGGGCTGGTGACGCCGGTGACCTTCTACCTCAACCGGTATCGAGCGGTGGTCTGGCTCTATCTCGCCGAGGAACTACGGCAGTTCTCGAGCGACGAGAAGAACTCCCGCCTGCTGACCGGCCGTACACCTGAGACGCTGCGCGACCAGCTGCGGACGGGCCTCGACCTGCGCGCCCGCAATTGGCGCGGACGCCGGCTCGGGTTCCTGCTCCGGCAGGCCACGGATCCCTGGGAGCGCGCCGGCGCCGTGGCTGCCTTTCTGGACCCCGTTCATGTCGCAGACGTCGTCAAGGATCCTTACGAGCGCGCCCACTTGAACCGGTTCCGGCCGGGACCCCCTTCGCACGGCGCGCCCGGATCGCCCTCCGTACTGCTCGCCGAGAGAATCATGAGGGCGGACGACGCCGACGAGATCGAGTGGCTGCGCCACGACCTCGCGCTAGCGCTGGACGAGGCACGCGGGGACCGTTCCGCCCCGCGACCGACGCCGCGGCAAGTCCCGGACGCGCTAGTGCCGCAGCCGCCCGAGCCCGTGCGTGACGTCACCGTGGTGCCATGCGACACCACGGCTACCCGACACCGAGCATCAACGCCTGGAAAACCAGGACGGCCACCCCATCGACTCCGGGGCTGGCTGCGTCGCAGAAGCCCCCGGCCCGTAGCTCGGTGAAGGCCGGGCGGGGGGACCCCGAACTCCGGGCGGGTCAGCCCAGTTCGCGGAACAGGCCCTCCTGCACCACGGACACGAGCAGTTGACCTTCGCGGTTGTAGATGCGGCCCCGGGCCAGACCACGGCCGCCGATCGCGATCGGGGACTCCTGGTCGTAGAGGAACCACTCGTCCGCGCGGAACGGCCGGTGGAACCACATCGCGTGGTCCAGGGAGGCCAGATCGAAGTGGCGCGTGCCCCACAGGGGCTCGACCGGGATACGGACCGCGTCGAGAAGGGTCATGTCGCTGGCGTACGTGAGCGCGCAGGTGTGCACCAGCGGGTCGTCTCCCAGCGGACCGACCGCGCGCATCCACACCGCGCTGCGCGGCTCGGCGCCGTCGATCTCCTCGGGGGTCCACCGCAGCCGGTCCACATAACGGATGTCGAAGGGCTGGCGACGGGCCATCCGCTCCAACTGCTCCGGCAGGGCGCCCAGGTGCTTGCGGATCTCCTCCGCGACCGGCGGCAGCGACTCGGGGTCCGGCAGCTCTCGGCCCGGCGGCAGCTGGTGCTCGAACGGTCCTTCCTCAGGCTTGTGAAAGGAGGCGGTCAGATTGAAGATCGTGCGGCCCTGCTGCACGGCGGTGACCCGGCGCGTGGTGAACGACCGCCCGTCGCGGACTCGTTCCACCTGGTACACGATCGGCACGCCCGGTCGCCCGGGGCGCAGGAAGTACGCGTGCAGCGAGTGCACCGGGCGGTCGCCCTCCGTGGTGCGTCCGGCGGCGACGAGCGCCTGGCCAGCCACCTGGCCGCCGAAGACCCGCTGGAGGGACTCGTGCGGGCTCAGGCCGCGGAAGATGTTGACCTCGATCTGCTCCAGGTCGAGCAGGTCGACGAGCCTTTCGGCCGGGTTAGTCATGGGTGTGTTTCTCCTGTGCTCACAGCTGGCCGACATCGGTGACACGGACGACCGCACGGCCCTCCGCGTCAGAGGCCGCGAGGTCGACCTCCGCGCTGATGCCCCAGTCGTGGTCGCCGTTCGGGTCGTCGAAGATCTGGCGGACGCGCCACAGCCCGTTCTGCGGCTCCTCCTGGATGACGAGCAGCTTGGGGCCACGGGCGTCCGGTCCGGTGCCGAGGTCCTCGTACTCGTCCCAGTACTTGTCCATCGCCTCGCCCCAGGTCTGCGCGTCCCAGCCGACGTCGGCGTCCATCTCGCCCAGCTCCTCGACTTGGTCGAGGGCGGCGAGTTCCACGCGACGGAACATCGCGTTGCGGACCAGCACCCGGAAGGCGCGCGCGTTGGTGGTGACCGGCTTCACCTCGTCGGCCCGCTCCTGGGCCTGCTCGGCGGTCATCTCCTCCGGGTTGGCCAGCTGCTCCCACTCGTCCAGCAGGCTGGAGTCGACCTGGCGCACCATCTCGCCGAGCCAGGCGATCAGGTCCTGAAGGTCCTCCGACTTGAGGTCGTCCGGGATCGTGTGCTCGAGGGCCTTGTAGGCGCTGGCGAGGTAGCGCAGCACGATGCCCTCGGTGCGGGCCAGCTCGTAGTGGGACACCAACTCGGTGAAGGACATCGCGCGTTCGTACATGTCACGGATGACCGACTTCGGCGACAGCGGATGGTCGCCGACCCACGGGTGGCTCTTGCGGTAGGTGTTGTACGCGTGGAAGAGCAGCTCCTCCAGGGGCTTCGGGTACGAGATGTCCTGGAGCCGCTCCATGCGCTCCTCGTACTCGACGCCGTCCGCCTTCATCGCTGCCACGGCCTCACCGCGCGCCTTGTTCTGCTGGGCGGCCAGGATCTGCCTCGGGTCGTCCAGCGTGGACTCCACGACCGACACCATGTCCAGCGCGTACGACGGCGACTCCGGGTCCAGCAGCTCGAACGCGGCCAGAGCGAACGTGGACAGCGGCTGGTTGAGTGCGAAGTCCTGCTGAAGGTCCACGGTGAGGCGGACGATGCGACCCTCTCGCGTCCGGCTTGTCGAGTTTCTCGACGATGCCGCCGTCCAGCAGCGAGCGGTAGATGGCGATGGCCCGCCGGATGTGCCTGAGCTGCTGCTTGCGCGGCTCGTGGTTGTCCTCCAGCAGGTGGCGCATCGCCTCGAAGGCGTTGCCGGGCCGGGCGATGACCGACAGCAGCATCGTGTGCGTCACCCGGAAACGGGAGGACAGCGGCTCCGGCTCGGAGGTGATCAGCTTCTCGAAGGTGTTCTCGGTCCAGCCGACGAAGCCCTCGGGAGCCTTCTTGCGCACCACCTTGCGGCGCTTCTTCGGGTCGTCTCCCGCCTTGGCCAGCGCCTTCTCGTTCTCGATGACATGCTCGGGTGCCTGCGCGACGACCAGTCCAGCCGTGTCGAAGCCGGCCCGGCCCGCACGGCCGGCGATCTGGTGGAACTCGCGGGCGCGCAGCGTACGGACGCGGTTGCCGTCGTACTTGGTCAGTGCCGTGAACAGCACCGTACGAATGGGGACGTTGACGCCCACGCCGAGCGTGTCCGTACCGCAGATCACCTTCAGCAGGCCCGCCTGCGCGAGCTTCTCCACCAGGCGCCGGTACTTGGGCAGCATGCCGGCGTGGTGCACGCCGATGCCGTGGCGGACGTAACGGGAGAGGTTGCGGCCGAACTTGGTGGTGAAGCGGAAGTTGCCGATCAGCTCGGCGATCTGCTCCTTCTCCTCGCGCGTGCACATGTTGATGCTCATCAGCGCCTGTGCCCGCTCCACGGCCTGCGCCTGCGTGAAGTGCACGATGTAGACCGGCGCCTGCTTGGTCTCGAGGAGGTCGGTCAGGGTCTCCGTGAGCGGAGTGAACTTGTACTCGTAGGAGAGGGGCACCGGGCGGGTAGCGGAGCGGACCACTGCCGTGGGGCGCTGGGTGCGCCGGGTGAGGTCCTCCTCGAAGAAGGTGACGTCGCCGAGCGTGGCCGACATCAGGATGAACTGCGCCTGGGGCAGTTCGAGCAACGGGATCTGCCAGGCCCAGCCGCGGTCGCCCTCCGCGTAGAAGTGGAACTCGTCCATGACCACCTGGCCGATGTCCGCGTCCTTGCCGTCGCGCAGCGCGATGGACGCGAGCACCTCGGCGGTGCAGCAGATCACCGGGGCATCGGCGTTGACGGAGGCGTCGCCGGTCAGCATGCCGACGTTCTCGGTGCCGAAGATCTTGCACAGTTCGAAGAACTTCTCGGAGACCAGTGCCTTGATCGGGGCGGTGTAGAAGGTGACCTCGTCGCGGGCCAGCGCGGCGAAGTGGGCGCCCGCCGCGATCATGCTCTTGCCGGAGCCGGTGGGCGTCGACACGATCACGTTCGCACCGGAGACCACCTCGATCAGCGCCTCCTCCTGGTGGGAGTAGAGCGTGAGACCGCGATCCTCGGCCCACGACTCGAAGGCTTCGTAGAGGGCGTCGGGGTCGGCGGTCGGCGGCAGCTGATCGATGAGGGTCACGCACCCATCTTGCCTGGCCTCCTGGTCGATCCGGGAATCGGCTGTGGATCCGAAGATCACGACCGCTACGCTGTGTCGCCGACAGAACGTCAACGCACCTGGTCAACTGGACTGCGGTATACGAGGAATGGGGCGGGCTACGGCCATGATGGGACCAGCACACTCACTGTCGGGGGCCGCTGCCTGGCTCGGGGTCGGAGCGGCCGCCGCCGCAGCCGGCAGCCCGATGCCCTGGCCGGTCGTCCTGACCGGCGCACTGATCTGCGCCGGCGCCGCCCTCGCCCCGGACCTGGACCACAAGGCGGCCACCATCTCGCGCGCCTTCGGCCCGCTGTCGCGATGGCTGTGCGAGTTCGTGGACTCCTTGTCCTACGCCGTCTACAAGGGGACCAGGAAGCCGGGCGACCCGCGTCGCTCCGGCGGACACCGCACGCTGACGCACACCTGGGTGTGGGCGGTGGTGATCGGCGCGGGCGCATCCGCCCTGGCCGTCGCCGGTGGCCGCTGGGCGGTGCTGGCGATCCTTTTCGCGCACATGGTGCTGGCGATCGAAGGACTGCTGTGGCGGGCGGCTCGCGGTTCCAGCAGCGACGTCCTGGTCTGGCTGCTGGCCGCGACCAGCTCGTGGATCATCGCGGGTGTACTGGACAAGCCCGGCAACGGCTCTCACTGGCTGTTCACCGAGCCCGGCCAGGGGTACCTGTGGCTGGGTCTCCCGATCGTGCTGGGCGCGCTCGTGCACTGCATCGGGGACGCGTTGACCGTCTCCGGCTGCCCCATCCTGTGGCCCATCCCGGTGGGCCGCAAGCGCTGGTACCCGCTGGGGCCGCCGAAGAGCATGCGGTTCCGGGCGGGCAGCTGGATCGAGGTCAAGGTGCTGATGCCCGTCTTCATGATCCTCGGGGGAGTGGGCTGCGCGGCGGCTCTGAACATGATCTAGCGGCAACCCGAGCGGGCGGCCCGGGAGGGCGGCGGGGGACGACCGGCCGAGATGGCCCGCGGTCGGGCGGCGGGTCAGGTCCCCGTCGCCTTGCCGGATCGCGGCGCGGCCGCACCGTAGCGCCGCTCGAAGTGCGCGATGCGGCCCTCCGAGTCCACCGTGCGGGCCTTGCCGGTGTAGAAGGGGTGGCTCTCCGAGGAGATCTCGACATCGATCACCGGGTACGTCCCGCCGTCGTCCCAGTCGATGGTCCGGTCACTGGTGGCGGTGGACCGGGTCAGGAAGGCGTAACCGGCGGCGCGGTCGCGGAAAACCACAGTCCGGTACTCGGGGTGCTTGTTCTGCTGCATGGCTGCTCCTCGTGCGTGCGAGGCACTGGCCGGGGCTGGGCACGGGGCGCCGGGACGGTCGGGCCGTCAGCCGGACAGGGCGTCCTCGTCCACGATGTGCACGGCGGCCTCCTCGGCGGAGGCGCCCGCGCCGTCGATGCCCACGTCCGTGGCGACCAGCGCGCTCTCCTGGTCCTCGTGAGCCCCCTCGTCCGGCGCGACGAGCCGGCCGGACCGGCGGTCGCCGACCTCGTCGTCGAGTGCCTCACCATCGGTGCCCTGACAGTCGCCGATGCCGTCGCCGTCGGGGACGGACGGCTCGGGCAGCTCCTCGGCGAGCCGCTGGTCGAGGGTCTCGCCGCGGTGGCGCTCTTCCGCCGTCACCCCCTCGTGCTCCACCGCCCATGGCCGCTCCGGAGGCGACCAGCCCCGGTCGAGAGGGTCGCTCACGCCGTCGTCGACCAGCGTGTCCTCGGAGTCGAGCAGCCCGGCATCGTCCTGAACCTCGGATCCATCGGGCTGGTAGACGTCGTCTCCCCATCCGTCGGCGCTGTTCACGGGTACCTCCAGGTCATGGGCACGGCCCGCTCTCACCGCGGCGGGCGGCGGACCGCCGGCACGCGGGACACAGCTCCCACCCGGCGCGAGCCAGGCGGCTCGCGGGCAGTCCCCGAACCGGTGCCGCTTTCCAGCCTTCCACCCCGGTTCGGGACCGCGCAACGCCACGGCCTCTGGCCTGCGGGTGCGCGGAGCCGGGCCGCCACGCGGGGCGGTGCCCGCACAAGCAGCACGTCCCGCCCCTCACCCGTGCCAGGACCGCCAGAGCGCCGCATAGGCCCCGTTCGCCGCCACGAGGTGATCGTGGTTGCCCAGCTCGCTGATGCGGCCGTTCTCGACGACGGCGATGACGTCGGCGTCGTGGGCGGTGTGGAGGCGGTGGGCGATGGCGACGACGGTACGGCCGTCGAGGACGCGGGCCAGGGAGCGCTCGAGGTGGCGGGCCGCGCGCGGGTCGAGGAGCGAGGTCGCCTCGTCCAGGACCAGGGTGTGCGGATCGGCCAGGACCAGACGGGCCAGCGCGATCTGCTGGGCCTGGGCGGGGGTGAGCGTCAGGGCGCCGGAGCCGACCTCGGTGTCCAGGCCGTCGTCCAGCGCCCGGGCCCAGCCGTCCGCGTCGACCGCGGCGAGCGCTGCCCACAGCTCGGCGTCCTGCGCCCCGGTGCGGGCGAGCAGGAGGTTGTCGCGCAGGGAACCCACGAAGACGTGGTGCTCCTGGTTGACGAGGGCGACGTGGGAGCGGACGCGCTCCGCGGGCATCCGGGACAGTTCGGCACCGCCCAGGGTGACCCGACCTTCCCGGGGTGCGTAGATACCGGCGAGCAGCCTGCCCAGCGTGGACTTGCCCGCGCCGGACGGGCCGACCAGGGCCAGCCGGGTGCCGGGTGCGACCTCGAGCGACACCTTGCGCAGCACGTCGACGCCCTCGCGGTAGCCGAAGTGCACCTGGTCGGCGTGGACGTCGTGACCGTCGGGCGCGAGTGTGTCGTCCCCGGCGTCCGGCTCGATGTCGCGTACGCCGACCAGGCGGGCCAGCGAGACCTGGGCGACCTGGGCCTCGTCGTACCAGCGCAGGATCAGGTTCACCGGATCGACGAGCATCTGTGCGATGAGCGCGCCCGTCGTCAGTTGCCCGACGTCGATCCAGCCGTGCAGGACGAAGACACCGCCGACCATCAGGACCGATCCGAGGACCGTGACATGGGTGATGTTGATGACCGGGAAGAGAACCGACCGCAGCCAGAGCGTGTAGCGCTCCCAGCGTGTCCATTCCTCGATCCGGCGCTCCGAGAGGGCGACGCGGCGGTCGCCGAGACGGTGAGCCTCGACGGTGCGTCCGGCGTCCACGGTCTCGGCGAGCGCGGCGGCGACGGCGGCGTACCCCGCGGCCTCGGAGCGGTAGCCGGACGGCGCCCGCTTGAAGTACCAACGGCAGCCCGCCACCAGCAGCGGTACGCCAAGCAGCACGGCAGCCGCCAGCGGGGGAGCGGTGATCACGAGGCCGCCGAGCAGCAGGGCGACCCAGACGACACCGATCGACAGCTGCGGCACCGCCTCGCGCATGGCGTTGGAGAGCCGGTCGATGTCGGTGGTGATGCGGGACAGCAGGTCGCCCGTGCCCGCGCGTTCCAGGATGCCCGGGGGCAGTCCTACCGACCGTACGAGGAAGTCCTCGCGCAGATCGGCCAGCATCCGTTCGCCGAGCATCGCCCCACGCAGCCGCACCTCGCGCACGAACACGGCCTGTACGAGGAGAGCGGCGATGAACAGGCCGATCGTCAGGCCCAGTTGCGGATCCCGTGCCTCGTCGGCCACGCGGTCGACGAGGCCGCCCAGGAGGTACGGCCCTGCCATGGAGGCGACGACGGCCATGGTGTTGACGCCGATGAGGAGCAGGAAGGCGCGGTGATGCCGGCGGAACAGTTCGGCCACGTAGGCGCGCACGGTCGCGGTGGCGCCCACGGGCAGGGTGGTCGCCGTCGTCGGGGCAGCCGGGTCGTACGCCGGTGGCGCAACGCCGATCATGCGCTCTCCTCGATCTCTTCCAAGGCGTCGATCTCTTCCAGGGCGCCGATGTCCGTCATGGCATTGATGCCATCCGCGGCGTCCGCTGTGGTGGCGAGGCCGTCCCCCGTGCCCCGCGAGGCGGCCGCCTCGTTGCCGCCCGACGCGGTGCGCGCCGCCGTCTCTTCCTCGGTCTCCCGGGTCACGACGGCCCGGTACCGGGGCTCGGTGTGCACCAGCTCGCGGTGCGCACCGACGGCCACGACCTCGCTGTCGTGCACGAGGACGACCCGGTCCGCGCGGTCCAGAAGCAGTGGGGACGACGTGAACACGACCGTCGTCCGTCCCGTCCGCAGCCGCCGTACCCCCTCGGCGATCCGAGCCTCGGTGTGCGAGTCGACGGCCGAGGTCGGTCCGTCGAGGACGAGCACCTCGGGGTCGGTGATCAGGGATCGGGCCAGGGCCAGTCGCTGGCGCTGGCCGCCCGAGAGGGAGCGCCCCCGCTCGGTGATCCGTGCCTCCATCGGGTCCGGTGCGCTCAACGACCCCTGGACGAGAGCCTCCAGGACGTCGTCGCACTGCGCGGCCGCGAGCGCCGCCTGCGCGTGGACGTCACCGGAGGCGGGGACGTCGAGGAGTTCGCGCAGGGAACCCGACAGCAGGACCGGGTCCTTGTCCTGGACGAGGACGGCGCTGCGGGCGTGGTCGAGGGGCAACTCGTCCAGCGGCACGCCACCGAGCAACACGGACGGACCGGGCTCGGCGGGGTGGCCGCCCAGCCGTTCGGCGAGCCGACCGGCCGCGTCCGGGTCGCCGCAGACCACAGCGGTGAGACAACCTGCGGGGGCGAGCAGACCGGTCGCCGGGTCGTACAGATCACCGCTCGGCGGCGCGTCGGTCGCGCGCGAGCCGCCGGCGTCCGTGGACCGCTCCAGGGAAAGCACGTGGGCGGCCCGCTTCGCCGACGGGCGCGAGAAGGAGTACGCCATGGCGATCTCCTCGAAGTGCCGCAGCGGATAGGCGAGCACCATGACCGCGCTGTAGACGGTGACCAGTTCGCCGACGGTGATCCGGCCCTGGCGGGCGAGGTGGACGCCCTGCCAGACGACCGCGATCATCAACAGCCCTGGCAGCAGCACCTGGATCGCCGAGATCAGGGACCACATCCGGGCGCTGCGTACGGCCGCGTGTCGTACCTCCTGCGAGGCGCGGCGGTAGCGGTCGAGGAACAGTTCCTCGCCGCCGATGCCGCGCAGCACGCGCAGACCGGCGACGGTGTCCGAGGCCAGCTCGGTGGCGCGGCCGGCCTTCTCGCGCTGGTGGTCGGCGCGCCGGGTCGCCCGGGGCAGCAGCGGCAGTACCGCGAGTGCCAGCAGGGGCATGCCGACCGCCACGACCACACCGAGGGCCGGTTGGTAGACGAGCAGGCTGACGCAGACCACGACGACCGCCGCCGCGGCCGAGGTGAAGCGTGACACGCTCTCGACCATCCAGCCGATCTTCTCGACGTCGCCCGTCGACACGGCCACCACCTCGCCTGCGGCGACCCGCCGGGTCAGCCCCGACCCCAGGTGCGCGGCCTTGCGAGCCAGCAGCTGCTGGACGCGAGCGGCCGCGGTGATCCAGTTGGTGACGGCGGCCCGGTGCAGGTAGGTGTCACCCACCGCGATACCGATCCCGCACACCACCATCAGCAGCCCGGTCAGCGCGAGCCGCGTGCCGGAGCGCTCGAAGACGGCCTGGACGGCGAGACCCACGCAGAACGGGAGCGCTGAGACGGACACGAAGTGCAGCAGTCCCCAGGCCAGCGCCTTCATCTGCCCGCCCAGCTGATTCCGCCCCAGCCACCACAGGAAGCGAGGACCCGAACGTGCGTCAGGCACACCAGGGTCGGGATACGGAAGGTCTTGAATCTGCATGACGTCCCAGTGGCTCGTGTCAGTGTCGACGGGAGAGCGGCGGCAGCAAGCCGTGAAAGGGTGACGTCGGAGCGAGGGGGAATTCAACCGGTTTTCCGGCGCGGTGGGCAGATTGGCTGGGAGGCCCCCGATTCGGCGTCCGGTGGCCGGGCTGCCGCAGAACCGCAAGTGATCTCTGACTTCACGCCCGTCATCGCTCGGCCGGGAGTCAACTCGCCCAGCACGACGGCACTGAGCAGCAACTCGAGCCGTTCAACCGCGGCTCGAACGATCCGCCCGGTGCTCAGGCATCGGTCGGATGGTGTCAGGATGGTCCGGTGCGAATAGAAGGTGTACGGCGGGTTCGGCTAGAAGGTGTACGGCGTGTGACAGTCGCGGTGGCGGCCGTGGGATCCATCCTGGCGGCCCTGTCCTCATGCGGTGGCCCGGGCGGCGCCGGCGGCGACCACAAGGCGCGCGGCGACGCGCGGCCAGGACACACCAAGCCTGCCGCAGACCCGACCCGCATCCCGGACGTCGGAGACCGGCTCCAGCGGCGCATTCCAGCCGAGTCCGGCCAGGTCGTCGCGGTCTATGGCGCGGACAGGAACTCGGCGGATGCCGAGGTCGTGCTCTACACCAAGCGCGGCAAGGTTTGGGAGCGGCAGCGCAGTTGGGCCGCGCACAATGGCAAGAAGGGGTGGACCACCCACCACCACAACGGCGACCGGCGCAGCCCCGTCGGCGTGTTCACGCTCTCGGACGCGGGCGGCGTCCTCCCGGATCCGGGGGCCAAGCTGCCGTACACGCGGGACCCCGCCTTCGCCGCACCCCACTGGTGGGCCAAGTCGCACTGGCACGACTTCGACTACGTCATCGCCATCGACTACAACCGCGTCAAGGGCACCCCGCCCAACAACCCGGCGCGCCCCGAGGGCGACGCGAAGGGCGGCAGCATCTGGCTGCACATGGACCACGGCAGCGGCACCTCGGCCTGCGTGTCCATGTCCAAGCAGGACATGGAGTACCTGCTCCGGGTGCTCGACCCGCACCAGCACCCCGTGGTGGTCATGGGCGACCGCGCGGATCTGGAGGCCTAGGGCCTGTCGTTTGGATCATCCCGGTGTCGCGGGGTCTGGCACGCACATCTGCCGCGTTGTCGTCGGTTGCCAACTCCCCCACGCTCGGCTCCGCTCGCGCGGGGGGACCCCCATCGCGTTGACGCCCTCCTCCGCCTTGCAGCTGCACGCACCAGACCCCGCTCGGGTCGGTCGAGAAGTACCGCACCTCACAGCCGGCCTGATCCAAACGACAGACCCTAGCGGCCGGCGTAGCGGTCAGGCCGAAGCGAGGCGCCATTGTCGGGAGAGGAAACTCCACGTAGAACAGCGGCCATGAGAAGCCGGATAGTCATGTCCATGCTTGCCGGAGCGACCCTTCTGGCGAGCGCTCTCCTCGGAGGCCAACCAGCCCCCGCTCGAGCCGAAGCCGCTGCCAGCGGTGTTTCCGCCGACGCTCCCGCCGAGTTCGGTACCGACTGGCACGACCCGGTGACCGCCGCGCCGCCCGTCGCCAAGCCGGGGCCGGCCACCAAGTCCTGCCAAGTCACCCTCGCCGCTGCCCAGTTCCGGGACTACACGCCGTACAAAGGCACCTACACGCCCCCCGACGGCTGCGGCGAGCGCTGGAGCAAGGTCGTGCTGCGACTCGACGGCAAGGTCAAGGGGCGGCAGTTCGACCGGCTCGGCTATCTGCGGGTCGGCGGCGTCGAAGTCCTCCGAACATCGACGCCGGAGCCTTCCCCGGACGGCATCGAGTGGTCCGTCGAGAAGGACGTCACGCGCTACAGCGACACCCTCCGCGACCCGCAGGACGTCGAGATGTTCATCGGAAACGTCGTCGACGGCACGTACACGGGCGTGATCGACGTCCGCGCCACCCTGACCTTCTACGCCGCCCATCCCCGCGCCGAGGCGACGGCCGCACCGCCCGACCGCGTCCTGCCCGTCACCACCGCCGCCTCCGGCGCAACAGTGACCACCCCACGCAACAGCGAGCGCATCGTCGCCGAGGTGTACGCCACCGGATCGGGTGGCGGTTGCGAGGAGTTCTGGTACCTGACCGTGCCCGATCCGGCACCGTACTCCTGCAAGGCCGACCGAGGCCCCTACCGCGAGGTGCAGGTCAAGATCGATGGCCAACTGGCCGGAATCGCCGCGCCGTTCCCCAACGTGTGGACCGGCGGCTGGTCCAACCCCTTCCTCTGGTACGTCCTTCCGGCGCCGCGCGCCTTCGACGTCAAGCCGATCGAGTACGACCTGACGCCCTACGCGGGGCTGCTCAACGACGGCCGTCCGCATCGCGTCGACATCGAGGTCGCCGGACTCCCCGAGGGGCAGTCGGGCTGGAGCACCTCCGTGAACGTGCTGGTCTGGCAGGACCCACACCGCGCGCACGTGACCGGCGGCCTCACCCGTCACCAGGCGACCGACCTCACCAATTCCCCGTCCTACACGCCCGGTTCGCCGGAGGACCGGCTCGACACCAAGGCCGGTCACCGGCTGACCATCGCCGGATACCTCGACACCTCCCACGGCCGGGTGACGACCACGGTCCGGCGGACGCTCGCGCACGCCTCGGCGCATCGTTGGACCGAGGGTGAGACGACGGACGGACTCGACGCCACCTGGACGGACGACGCGTCCGTGACGACCGAAGGCCACGGGCCGGCCAGGACGGTGCGGACGCACCGGACGTACACCATGGACGGCGCGACGACGATCGGCCAGGACGACCGGCTGCGCACCGTACTGACGCTCGGCGACCGGGCACTGGTCACGGAGCTGCGCGACGGCCGGCGCACCTCCTGGTCGAGGCTCGACGACACGTACACCGGCGACGCGGCCTACACCCTGAACGTGCCCAGGGACCAGCGGCACGCGGTCGGTACGACGAGCGAGCGCTACCGGCTCCACGGCTCGGAGACCGGCTGCTACGACCGCACGCTGACCACGGTCCAGGGGGCGCTCACCGACGACACCGACGGCTGCTGAGGTCAGCGCTTCAGGGCTCCGACCCACCTCGACGGTCACGCGCTGCCGTCGCAGAGCCGCACGCCCGTGCAGGCGAAGCGTCAGCAGTGCGTGGCCGTCGTTCCGTCGATCAGTGTGTCCAGCAGTCCGCCCAACGCCTCCCGCTGGTCGGAGGTCAGCGGCGCGAGGATCTCGTGGGCGGCCGACCGGCGCGCGTCACGCAGCTCGCCGAGGGTCGTGCGCCCCTCGGCGGTGAGCTCGATCCGGGTCACCCGGCGGTTCGTCGGGTCGGGCACCCGACGCACCTTCCCGCTCGCCTCCAGCCCGTCGACCAGCGTCGTCACGGCGCGCGGTACGACCTCCAGGCGCTCGGCTAGGTCCGCCATGCGCGGCGGCGAGCTGTAGCACACCAGCGTGCGCAGCAGACGGGACTGGGCCGGGGTTATGCCCAGTTCGCGCTGCTGAAGGTGACGCTTCTGAATGCGGTGCACCCGGCGGGTGAGGCGCAGCAGCTGCTCGGCGAGCACACTGTCCGGATCCGGCGTGGTCATGACGGAACAATATCAGGATGCAGTTCATTGTGAGCATAGGTAACAATGAGCTATGCTCCGTGAAGCACGTCGGCTCGATGTCCACGCCGCCGCGCGGGGGGCGTACGCGCCAGGTATCGCCCACTCGCACGGTCTGCCGCTCATGACGCCCCTGCCCGCGTATCCCACGGACAGCCGACTCGCATCCGTACCTCACCCATATCCGTAGGAGCCCATGCACCCCGATCCCCAGCCCACCTGGACCCCGCCTCCCGACGCCAAGGAGCGGCCCCGGCAGGTGCGCCGCATCCTGAGCCTGTTCCGCCCCTATCGCGGTCGGCTCGCGCTCGTCGGCCTGCTGGTCGGCGCCTCGTCGCTGGCCTCGGTCGCCACGCCGTTCCTCCTCAAGGAGATCCTCGACGTCGCGATCCCCGACGGCCGCACCGGACTGCTGAGCCTGCTCGCGCTCGGCATGATCCTGAGCGCCGTCCTGACCAGCGTCTTCGGCGTGTTGCAGACCCTGATCTCGACGACCGTCGGCCAGCGCGTCATGCACGACCTGCGCACCGCCGTCTACGGGCGCCTCCAGCGCATGTCGCTCGCCTTCTTCACCCGCACCCGCACCGGCGAAGTACAGTCCCGCATCGCCAACGACATCGGCGGCATGCAGGCCACGGTCACGTCCACCGCCACCTCCCTGGTCTCCAACCTCACCAGCGTGGTCGCCACCGTCGTCGCGATGATCGCCCTCGACTGGCGGCTGACCGTCGTCTCACTGCTCCTGCTGCCGGCGTTCGTGTGGATCAGCCGCCGCGTCGGCAACGAGCGCAAGAAGATCACCACCCAGCGCCAGAAACAGCTGGCCGCGATGGCCGCCACCGTCACCGAGTCGCTCTCCGTCAGCGGCATCCTGCTCGGCCGCACGATGGGCCGCTCCGACTCGCTCACCGCATCCTTCGCCGACGAGTCCGAGCGACTGGTCGACCTGGAAGTGAGATCGAGCATGGCCGGCCGCTGGCGCATGGCCGTGATCACCATCGTGATGGCCGCCATGCCCGCCGTCATCTACTGGACCGCGGGACTGGCCCTCCAGGTCGGCGGACCGGAGGTCTCGCTCGGCACGGTGGTCGCCTTCGTCTCCCTCCAGCAGGGCCTGTTCCGGCCCGCCGTCAGCCTGCTGGCGACCGGCGTGCAGATCCAGACCTCGCTCGCCCTCTTCCAGCGCATCTTCGAGTACCTCGACCTGCCTGTCGACATCACCGAGCGCGAACGCCCCGTCCGGCTGGACCGTGTCAAGGGTGAGGTCCGTTTCGAGGACGTCGAGTTCCGCTACGACCGCAAGGGTGACCCGGTCCTCGACGGCATCGACATCACCGTGCCCGCGGGAGCCGGCCTGGCCGTCGTCGGGACGACCGGCGCGGGCAAGTCCACGCTCGGCTGCCTGGTGCCCCGGCTGTACGACGTCACCGGCGGCCGCGTCACCCTCGACGGCGTCGACGTACGCGACCTCGACTTCGACACCCTCGCCCGGGCGGTCGGCGTCGTCTCGCAGGAGACGTACCTCTTCCACGCCTCGGTCGCCGACAACCTCCGCTTCGCCAAGCCCGACGCCACCGACGAAGAGCTGTACGCCGCGGCGCAGGCGGCCCAGATCCACGACCACATCGCCGCACTGCCCGACGGCTACGACACCGTCGTCGGCGAACGCGGCCACCGCTTCTCCGGTGGGGAGAAGCAGCGCCTCGCGATAGCCCGTACGATCCTGCGCGACCCGCCGGTCCTCATCCTCGACGAGGCGACCAGCGCCCTCGACACCCGGACGGAACAGGCCGTCCAGAAGGCCATCGACGCGCTGTCGGCCAACCGGACGACGCTCACCATCGCGCATCGCCTGTCCACGGTCCGGGAAGCCGACCAGATCGTGGTCCTCGACTCCGGGCGGGTGGCCGAACGGGGCACGCACGAGGAGCTGTTGGAGCTGGACGGACGGTACGCGGCCCTCGTACGCCGCGACGCACGACTGGAGCAGACAAGCTGACGATATGCCGAGATTGAGGTGATCAAAGGGTTAACGTGCCCGCATGCAGATGAACACTCCGCCACGGAGCACGATTCGACTGACGCGTCGGGGCAAGCTCGCCCTCGTCGTGACCGGCGCCGTCGTTGCCGCCACTGCCGTGGCGGTGCCACTGCTGAGCCAGGGCGGTGAACGGGGCGCTGAGACCAGGTCTCTGGTGATCCCCGAGGGCTGGCGGTCCGGCCAGGTCTACGACGCCATCGACAAGGCGCTCGCGCTGCCCGCCGGCACCACCAGGAAGTCCATCGGCAAGTCCCCCCTGAAGTTGCCGAACGAGGCCGAGGGCAACCCGGAGGGTTACCTCTTCCCGGCGACGTATCCGATCGACGCGAAGGCGACTCCGCAGTCGGTGCTCCAGTTCATGGTCGACACCGCCAACAAGAAGTTCGACGCAGCTCCCGTCGCGGCAGGAGCGCAGCGCGACGCGATGAACGCCTACCAGGCCGTCACCATCGCGAGCGTCGTCCAGGCCGAGGCCACCACGAAGGCCGAGATGGGGAAGGTGGCCCGGGTCATCCTCAACCGCCTGGAGCGCGGCATGCCGCTCCAGATGGACTCCACCCTCAACTACGCCCTCAACCGCAACGCCCTCAGAACGACCCTGAGCGACACACAGATCGACAGCCCCTACAACTCGTACCAGCGCATGGGGCTGCCGCCCACCCCGATCGACAACCCGGGCGAGGACGCCATGCACGCCGCGCTCAACCCGACGCCCGGCGACTGGCTGTACTTCGTCACCGTCAAGCCGGGCGACACCCGCTTCACCGCCGACTACGCGCAACACCAGCGCAACGTGGCGGAGTTCAACGCCGCCCAGCAGAAGAACAGTGCGCAGCAGCAGAGCCCGAGCGGGGCCGCGCCGCAGTCCCCGACGTCGACGTCGCCGCGTTCGCCTCAGCCGGCGAAGTGAGGCGTGCGGCGCGGCACGGAAGCGGTCCGACCGGGCATCGGCCTCACGCAGCGGCGGCCTCGGTGCCCCTGTCCAGCAACCGCCTGATGTCCGTCACGGCCGCGCGCCCGGCCCGGTTGGCGCCGACCGTGCTCGCCGAGGGGCCGTAACCGACCAGGTGGATTCGCGGATCGGCGACCACGCGCGTCCTTTCGACCCGGATGCCCCCGCCCGGTTCGCGCAGCCGCATCGGCGTCAGGTGATCGAGGGCCGCCCGGAACCCGGTTGCCCAGAGGATGACGTCGGCATCCACCTGTCGCCCCGCCTCGACCGAACGCCCGCCGGACTCGACCCCGCGCCACTCCACTCCATACGGGGTGATCCGATCGAACATCGGCAGCCGCTGGAGCACGCCGTCCTCCAGCCCTTGCCGGACGGCGTCGGTGAGGGGTAGCCCGGTGACCGAGACCACGCTCCTGGGCGGCAGTCCCTGCCGCACCCGTTCCTCGACCAGCGCGACCGCGGCCCGGCCCGCGCCCTCGTCGAACGGCCCCTCGCGGAAGACGGGCGGCCGCCTCGTGACCCAGGTGGTCCGCGCCGCATACGAGGCGATCTCCAGCAGATGCTGAGTGCCGGACGCGCCCCCGCCCACCACGATGACCCGCTGCCCGGCGAACTCCCCGGGTCCGGCGTACTGGGCCGTGTGCGACTGCCGCCCGAGGAAGGTCTCCTGGCCCGGATAGCGCGGCCAGAACGGTCGGTCCCAGGTGCCGGTGGCGTTGATCAGCGCCCGTGTCGACCACGTACCGTCCGAAGTCTCCACGAGTAGCCGCCCACCCTCCCCCTCACGCACCGCGCGCACGTCGACGGGCCGCCGTACCCGCAGCTCGAAGGTCCGCTCGTACGTGTCGAAGTACGTGCCGATGACCTCGGCGGAGGGCCGGTCCGGATCGGCGCCGGCCAACTCCATCCCCGGGAGCGCGTGCATCCCGTGGACCTTGCCGTACGTCAGCGTCGGCCACCGGAACTGCCAGGCGCCGCCCGGGCCGGGGGAGTGGTCGAACACGACGAAGTCCCGATCGGGCCGGAAGCCGACGCGCCGCAGATGAAAGGCGCTGGACAGCCCTGCCTGCCCGGCGCCGACGACGACCACCTCGACCTCGCGCATGTTGTTCACGCCTCCACTAACAGAGGGGTGGCCGTCACTCTTCCCGCCTCCGCCGAGGAGCGTGACGGCAGCGGAGCGGAAGGCGGAGGGTGATCCGCTCAGCAGGGCGGATGGTTCAGGATGGGCTCATGCCAGATTCCTTCACCACCCGAGTGCTGAACGTCGCCACCGGCTCCCGCGAGCGCGTCGTCGACATCACCGCCGACTGCGAGGCCTTCCTGCGCGAGGCGGCGTCCGGCCGTGACGGCCTCCTCAACATCTTCGTCCCGCACGCGACGGCCGGAATCGCCGTGATCGAAACCGGCGCCGGCAGCGACGACGACCTCCTGACCGCCCTGCACACCCTGCTCCCGGCCGACGACCGCTGGCAACACCGCCACGGCAGCCCCGGCCACGGTCGCGACCACGTCCTCCCGGCGATCGTCCCCCCGTACGCGACGCTGCCGGTCCTGGGCGGGCAACTGGAGCTGGGGACGTGGCAGTCGGTGTGTCTGGTGGACACGAATGTCGACAATACGAACCGTCAGGTGCGGCTGGGCTTCCTCGGCTGACCGTCATCGGTTGAGCCGTCACCGCCGTCACCGCCGTCACCGCCGTCACCGCCGTCACCGCTCAGGACGGCAGGTAGACCGACTTCCACTCCAGGTAGGCGCTGAGGCCCTCGGGGCCGAGTTCGCGGCCCAGGCCGCTGGCGCCCCGGCCGCCGAAGGGGGAGTGGAGGTCCAGGCCGTAGCCGTTGACGCCGATGGTGCCGGTGCGGACCCGGCGGGCGATGGCCGTGCCCCGCTCTTCGTCGGCGGACCAGACGGTGCCGCCGAGGCCGAACTCGGAGTCGTTGGCGAGGGCCACCGCCTCGTCGTCGGAGGCGTACGGAGTGACGGTGAGGACGGGGCCGAAGATTTCCTCGCGGGCGATGGTCATCTCCGGGCGTACGTCGCCGAAGACCGTCGGTTCGACGTACCAGCCGCGCTCGGTGTGCGCGGGGCGGCCGCCGCCCGCGGTGAGACGGGCCCCGTCTGAACGGGCGGAGGCGATGTAGCCCTCGACGCGCTCGCGCTGGCGGGCGGAGACGAGTGGGCCGACGGCGGTGGCCGGGTCCAGCGGATCGCCGACCGGGAGGTTGGAGGCGAGAGTGGAGACCGCGTCGAGGACCTCGTCGTAGCGGCTGACCGGGGCCAGGATGCGGGTGCTGAGGTAGCAGGTCTGGCCGTTGTTGGCGAAGGAGGCGCCCGCCAGGCCCGCTGCGACGGCCGTGAGATCCGCGTCGTCCAGGACGATGGCCGCGGACTTGCCGCCCAGCTCCAGCGTGACGGGGCGCAGCAGCCGCCCGCAGACCTCGGCGATGGCGCGGCCGGCCGGGGTGGAGCCGGTGAAGGCCACCTTGTCGACACCGGGGTGCGCGACCAGGGCCTCGCCCGCTTCGAGGCCGCCGGGCACGATGTTCAGCACACCGGGCGGAAGGCCCGCCTCGGCGGCGGCCTCGGCGAGGATGTAAGCATCCAGGGAAGTTTCCAGCGCGGGCTTGAGGACGACAGCGCAGCCCGCAGCCAGTGCGGGGGCGATCTTCATCATCGCGAGGGCCTGAGGGTAGTTCCACGGCACGATCGCCGCCACCACACCGACCCGTTCACGGCGTACAAGGGTGGTGGTGCCGGTGAAGGAGGGGCGCCGCTCCTCCCACTCCAGGGTCCGGGCGAGTCCCGCGTAGTAGCGCAGGATGGCGGCCGGGCTGTAGGCGTTGACCAGCGGGGACATCGCGATGGGCATGCCGTTCTGACGGCTGACCAGGCGGCCCAGTTCGTCGGCGCGGGCCTCGATGGCGGCCGCGAACCGCTCCATGACGTCAGCGCGTTCGGCCGGGGTCGAAGCGGCCCAGGCGGCGCCCGGGGTGTCGAGGGCGCGGCGGGCCGCGGCCACCGCCAGGTCGACGTCCTTCGCGCCCGCCACGGGTACGCGGCCGATCTCCTCCTCGGTGGAGGGCGAGACGACGGTGTACGTGTCCGTGCTGAGCGGCTGTTGTTGGTCGCCGTCGATGTAGAGGGAGGTGTGCTCTGTGTACGTGTCCATGTCGGTGTCCCTGGGGTTGGTCGGCTCGGTGAGGCGGGAGGGTGTCAGCGGGGAGCCATGCGGATGGCGCCGTCGAGCCGGATTACCTCGCCATTGAGCATCGGGTTCTCGGCGATGTGCTGGACGAGGGCGGCGTACTCGGCGGGGCGGCCCAGGCGGCTGGGGTGCGGGACCTGCGCGCCGAGCGAGGCCTTCGCCTCCTCGGGCAGACCGACGAGCATCGGCGTCTCGAACAGTCCCGGGGCGATGGTCATGACGCGGATGCGGCTGCTCGCCAGGTCCCGGGCAACGGGCAGCGTGAGGCCGACCACGCCGCCCTTGGAAGCGGAGTACGCGGCCTGCCCGATCTGTCCGTCGTACGCCGCCACGGAGGCGGTGTTGACGATGATGCCGCGCTCCTCGCCGCCCGCGACCGGCTCCTGCGCGGCCATGCGCTCAGCCGCCAGCCGGATGACGTTGAAGGTGCCGACGAGGTTGATCTGGATGGTGCGGGTGAAGTCGGCCAGGGGGAAGGGGCCCTTCTTGCCGAGGGTGCGGGCGGCGGTGCCGATGCCGGCGCAGTTGACGGCGATCCGCAGCTCGCCAAGTGCCGACGCCGCGTCGAGGGCGGCGGCGACGTCGGCTTCCGAGGTGACGTCGGTGGGTGCGAAGACGGCCCGGTCGCCCAGTTCGGCGGCGACCGCCTTGCCGTCGGAGGAGGGAAGGTCGGCGAGTACCACCGACGCTCCGGCGTCGAGCAGCCGTCGGGCCGTGGCGAGGCCGAGGCCCGAGGCGCCACCGGTGATGAGTGCGACGCTACCTGCGATGTCCATGGTTGACGTTCTCCTGAAACAGATCAGTGACGTGGCGTCAGAGTCGTTCGGTGATCGTGGCGTTGGCCATGCCGGCGCCCTCGCACATGGTCTGAAGACCGTAGCGTCCGCCCGTCGCCTCCAGGTGGTTCACGAGTGTGGCGAGCAGTCGCGTACCGGAAGCGCCGAGCGGGTGACCGAGGGCGATGGCGCCGCCGCGCGGGTTCAGGCGCTCGGGGTCGGCCCCGAACTCCCGCTGCCACACCAGCGGTACGGGGGCGAAGGCCTCGTTGACCTCGTACGCGTCTATGGCGTCGAGGGACAGCCCGGAGCGTTCGAGGACCTTGCGGGTGGCCGGGACGACTCCGTCGAGCATCAGTAGCGGGTCGGAGCCGGTGACCGCGAAGGAGTGGAAGCGGGCCCGCGGGCGCAGACCGAGACGCTCGGCGGCGGCCGCGCTCATGATGAGGGCGGCGGAGGCGCCGTCGGTGAGCGGGGAGGAGTTGCCGGGCGTGATACGCCAGTCGATCTCCGGGAAACGCTCGGCGCCGGGCACCCCGGTGAACGCGGGCTTGAGCGCGGCCAGGCCCTCGGCGGTGGTCGTCGCCCGGACGGTCTCGTCCGCTGTGTGGCCGCCGACCGGGATGATCTCGTTCGCGAAGCCGCCCGTTTCTGCGGTCGCCGAGGCGCGCTGGTGGGAGCGGGCGGCGAAGGCGTCCAGCTCATCGCGCTCCAACTTCCAACGCACTGCCAGGAGTTCGGCGGACAGCCCCTGCGGGATCAAGCCGTCCGGGTAACGGCGGCGCAGCCCCTCACCGGAGGTGTCGGCGCCGGCCGCGCTCGCGCCCAGCGGCACCCGGCTCATCGACTCCACTCCGCAGGCGATCACGATGTCGTACGCCCCCGCCAGCACGCCTTGCGCCGCGAAGTGGCCCGCCTGCTGGCTGGAGCCGCACTGCCGGTCGACGGTCGTCGCCGGCACCGACTCGGGGAAGCCGGCCGCCAGCAGCGCGGTACGGGTGATGTTGAGGGCCTGTTCGCCGGACTGCGAGACACAGCCGCCGATCACGTCGTCGACCAGGGCCGGGTCGAGGCCGTTGCGCTCGACGAGTGCGGCGAGCACCGTGGCCAGGAGGTCGACGGGGTGGTGGCCGGACAGGGCGCCACCGGGCTTGCCCTTGCCGGACGCGGTGCGCACCACGTCGACGATGACGGCGTCGTTCATGCTGGGCATGCGGGTTCCTTCACTGCTCAAGTCGACTGGCCACCAGGGGATTGGCGAGGCAGAGGCCTGTGGGACCGGGCTCGTGAGGCCGGAATCAGCGGCCGGTCCAGCGCGGTGCACGCTTCTCCGTGAACGCGCGCGGGCCTTCCAGCGCGTCGTGGCTCGCGCTGATCTCCTGCCAGACGCGGTCGTTCTCCGCCCAGGCCCGCGCCTCGTCGGCGTTCTCGCCGTAGGTCATGAGGTGCTTGACGGCGCGCAGGGCCAGGGGCGCCCCGGCCGCCACCTGTTCGGCCAGCTCCAGGGCGACGTCGACCGACTTGCCGGCCGGTGCGACCCGGTTGACCAGGCCCCAGCGGGCGGCCGTGGCGGCGTCGAGGGGAGCGCCGGTGAGGGCGATCTCCAGGGCGATGTTGCGCGGAACGCGCTGCTGGAGCCGCAGCACACCACCGGCGGCCGGGAAGAGACCGTGGCGCACCTCGGGCTGGCCGATCGTGGCATTCTCGTCGGCGACGACGAGGTCGCAGGCGAGGACGATCTCGGCGCCGCCGCCGAGCGCCGGGCCGTTGACGGCGGCGATCAGCGGCTTGTCGAGCGGATGGCGGACCAGGCCCGCGAAGCCCCACTCGGGGTGCCGTGGATCCAGGACGTCCCGGCCGGCCGCCGCCTCCTTGAGGTCCATGCCGGCGCAGAAGGCGCGCCCGGCACCGGTGACCACCGCGACCCGCAGGTCCGGGTCGGCGGCGAACTCCTCCAGGGCCGCGCCGACGGCGGCGGAGACCTCGGAGTTCACCGCGTTCAGGGCATCAGGTCGGTTGAGGGTGATCAGAGCGGTGGTGCCACGCCGTTCCAGCGTGGCCGGCGGTGCTCCGTCCGGCATGGGCTCGCCTCCCTGGCTTGCTGTGCACTGCTCACAGCCGTATCTAACGAACGTTAGGAAAGTTAGGGCGATGGCGGTGGCGCGTCAAGCGGTTGAGTGATGCGGGATAACCGCTTCGTCGCGCTTCGGGCGCCGGGCGTGCCGGGCGGACCCGAACACCAAAAATCGAGACCCGGCGTATTGACCTCATGCAGCCTCACTCCTAGCTTCTAACGAGCGTTAAGTAGTCGCCTCTCCCAGAGCCGCGAGGACCGCATGGCGATCGATTTCACCCTTGAGCCCGAACTCGATGAACTCCGCGAGAGAACCGCCGAGTTCATCCGGGCAACCGTGTTCCCCGCCGAGGTGGAGATGCTGCGGGGGCCGGGCGCGCCCGACGACACCCTGCGCCGCACGCTCCAGCGGGGCGCCCGTGATGCCGGGGTCTTCGCCCCGACCGTCCCGAAGGAGCTCGGGGGCCTCGGCCTCGATCTGCGCGGGCAGTCCGTGATCCTGCAGGAGGCCGGGTACAGCCTGCTCGGCCCGCTCGCCCTGCACTGCGCGGCGCCGGACGAGGGCAACATGCTGCTGCTGGAGAAGGTCGCCGACGCGACACAGCGCGACCGCTTCCTGAAGCCGCTCGCAGCCGGGGACGTACGGTCCTGCTTCGCGATGACCGAACCAGCCCCGGGCGCCGGTTCGGACCCCTCACAGTTGACCACCGTCGCCCGCCGGACGGACGTCGGCTGGGTGCTGGACGGCCGCAAGTGGTTCATCACCGGCGCCGACGGAGCCGCCTTCGCCATCGTCATGGCGCGGACCAGCACGGGTACGGAGCCGACGGCGACCATGTTTCTCGTACCGGCGGACACCCCCGGGTTCCGCATCGTCCGGCACGTCCCGAGTCTCGACCAGGGATTCACCGGCGGGCACTGCGAAATCGAGCTGGAGGGCTGCGAGGTCGGTGACGACGCCGTCCTCGGCGAGGTCGACAAGGGTTTCGCCTACGCGCAGGTGCGGCTGGCCCCGGCCCGGCTCACGCACTGCATGCGCTGGCTCGGCCTCGCCCGCCGGGCGCACGACCTCGCCCTCGGCTATGCGGCCGAGCGCACCGCCTTCGGCAGCCGGCTCGGCGAACTGGGCATGGTCCAGCAGCAGTTGGCGGACAACGAGATCGACCTCGCCGCCTCCCGCGCCCTGATCCGCGAGGCCGCCTGGACCCTCGACCTGGGAGGCCAGGGTCGCTCCGGCAAGCACGAGTCGTCCGTGGCCAAGACCTTCACCGCCGAGGCCGTCGGCCGGATCGTCGACCGCGCGGTCCAGGTGTGCGGCGCGCTCGGCATCTCCGGAGACCTTCCCCTGGCGGCGTACCTGCGCGAGGTGCGCCCCTTCCGCATCTACGACGGTCCGTCCGAGACCCACCGCTGGTCGATCGCCCGCCGGGCGCTGCGCACATTCGAAGGAGCCGGCCGATGAAGAGCACGATGATGGACCGCGAACTCCAGGTCAGCGACCTGCTGCGGCACGGGCAGCGGGTGCACGCGAGCAGCCGCGTGGTGCGCTGCTCGCAGGACGGCTCGGAGCACGGAACCTTCGCCGAGACCGCCGAGACGGCCGAGCTGCTGGCCGCCGCCCTCTCCCGGCTCGGCGTCGGTCGCGGCGACCGCGTCGCCACCCTGGCCTGGAACACCCCCGAGCACCTGGCCGCCTACTTCGCGATCCCCTCCATGGGCGCCGTCCTGCACACCCTGAACCTGCGCCTCCACCCCGACCAGCTCGGCTACGTCATCGAGCACGCCGAGGACCGCGTCCTGCTGGTGGACTCCACCCTGCTGGGCCTGCTCGGCCAGGTCCGGGAGCGGCTCGGCACCGTCCGGCACGTCGTGGTCATCGGCGACTTCAGCGGCGATGTCAGCGGCGATGTCAGCGGCGATGTCAGCGGCGACGTCAGCGGCGATGTCAGCGGTGACGGTGAACTGCCGGATCTGCCCGGCCACATCGCCGTACACCGCTGGGACGACCTGCTCGCCGACGAGCGGCCCGGTTTCGCGTGGCCGACGGTCGACGAACGTTCCGCCGCCGCCCTGTGCTACACCACCGGCACCACCGGCGACCCCAAGGGCGTTGCGTACAGCCACCGTTCGATCGTGCTGCACACGCTCGGCATCTCGGGCGGCGGTGGCGCCGCGATGGGCGACCGCGACCGGGTGCTGCCGATCGTGCCGATGTTCCACGCCAACGCCTGGGGCTGGCCGTACGCCGCCTGGTTGGCCGGTGCCGACCTCATCATGAACGGCCGTCACCTGCACATCCCCGACTTGGCCCGCATCATCAACGAGGAACATCCCACCGCCGTCGCTGCCGTCCCCACCCTCTGGAACGGCCTCCTCCGTCACGGTGAGGAGCACCCTCTCGACCTCTCCTCCGTCCGGCTGGCCGGCTGCGGCGGCTCCAGCCCCTCACGCGCCCTGATCGCCGCGTTCAAGGAGCGCTACGGCGTCCAGCTCATCCAGGGCTGGGGCATGACCGAGACCAGCCCGCTCGCCAGCTGGTCGGCCCCGCCGCGCCAGGCGGCCGAGAACGGGGACGACGACGTCGACTGGCTGGTCAAGAGCGGCCGGGTCATGCCACTGGTCGACGTCCGCCTCATGGGCATGGACGGCGCCGAGCAGCCCTGGGACGGGGAGTCGGTCGGCGAACTCCAGCTGCGCGGGCCGTGGGTGACCGGTTCCTATCTGCACACCGAGAACACCCCCGACAGGTTCGACGACGGCTGGCTGCGCACCGGAGACCTCGGCATCATCGAGCCGGGCGGCTGGATCGTCGTACGCGACCGGCTCAAGGACGGCATCAAGAGCGGCGGCGAGTGGATCTCCACGGTCGAGCTGGAGAACGCCATCGCCGAGCACCCGGACGTGGTCGAGGCCACCGTCGTCGGTGTACCCGACCCCACGTGGGACGAGCGCCCGCTGGCTGTCGTCGCCCTCGCCGACGGTGCCGTCGTCACCCCCGCCGATCTGCGGGAGTTCCTGGAGGGACGGGTGGCTCGATGGTGGATCCCGGAGCGCTGGACGTTCCTGGAGGCGGTCCCCAAGACCAGTGTCGGCAAGTATGACAAGCGCGCCGTGCGGCGGATGTACCACGACGGCGAGCTGCCCATCGAGAGCGATGGGACGGCGGACGCGTGAGCACCCCCCGAAGGCAGCCTGCGTGCGGCCCGCTGGCCGGTCTGCGCGTGCTGGAGATCGCCAGCATGGCCCCGGCCCCCTTCGCCTGCACCCTGCTCGCCGATCTCGGCGCGGAAGTACTGCGCGTCGACCGGGCCTCGGACGTCGACCCGGAGACGTACCGCTCCACCGACCCCCTGGCGCGCGGGCGGCGCTCGATCGCCGTCGACCTCAAGCACCCCGACGGCGCCGCCCTGGTCAGACGGCTCGCCAGCACCGCGGACGTACTGGTGGAGGGCTTCCGCCCCGGCGTCGCCGAGCGCCTGGGCATCGGGCCCGAGGACTGCCGCGCCGTCAACCGGCGTCTGGTGTACGGGCGGATGACCGGCTGGGGGCAGACCGGACCGCTCGCCCCGCGCGCCGGGCACGACATCACCTACGCCGCCGTCTCCGGCGCCCTCGGCCTGATCGGCCCGCACGACCGGCCGCCGGTGCCCCCGGTGAACCTCGTCGGGGACTTCGGCGGGGGAGGGATGCTGCTGGCGGTGGGCGTCCTCGCCGCGCTGTACGAACGGGAGCGTTCGGGCCGGGGCCAGGTCGTCGACGCCGCCATGGCCGACGGAGCCGCGCTGCTCACCACCGCGCTGCACGGGCTGCGCGCGGCGGGCCAGTGGCCGGGCGGCCGGGGCGAGAACCTCCTCGACGGCGGGGCGCCCTTCTACACGACGTACGAGACCGCCGACGGCGGGTACGTGGCGGTCGGCCCGCTGGAGGAGAAGTTCTACGCCCAGCTCCTGGACGGCCTCGGCCTGGCGGACGACCCGGACCTGCCCGCGCAGTACGACCGCGTGCGCTGGCCCGAGCTACGGCAGTGGCTGGCCGCCGTGTTCAAGGAGCGCACGCGCGACGAGTGGACGGCCGTCTTCGAGCACACCGACGCCTGCGTGGCCCCCGTACTGAGTCCCTGGGAAGCCCACAACCACCCGCACAACGCGGCCCGTTCGGTCTTCACCGAGTCGGGAGGGATGCGCCAGCCCGCGCCGGCGCCCCGCTTCGAGCGCACGCCGGGGGAGATCCAGGGGCCGCCGCCGGTGCCGGGGCAGGACAGCCGTACCGCTCTCGCGGATTGGGGAGTCGACGTGAACGAAGCCGACTACCTGCTCGCCGCAGCAGCGGTCGTCCAGCACCCGCACACAGGCGAGAACACCGGTGAGAACACAGGAGAGAAGCGATGAGACTGGGCCTGAGCATGGGCCACTGGGGCCGCGACGGCGGCGCCGAACCGCTGCGGCTGGCCCTGGAGGCGGAACGCCTCGGCTACGACGTCGTGTGGGCGGCGGAGGCGTACGGCTCGGACGCCGTCACCGTGCTGTCCTGGCTCGCCGCCCGGACGACGCGCATCGGCCTCGGCTCGGCGGTGATGCAGATCCCGGCCCGCACCCCGGCGATGACCGGTATGACGGCCGCGACCCTGGACGCCCTCTCGGAGGGCCGTTTCCACCTCGGCCTCGGCGTCTCGGGCCCGCAGGTCTCGGCCGGCTGGCACGGCGTCGCGTTCTCCAAGCCGCTGGCCCGCACCCGCGAGTACATCGACGTCGTACGAGCCGTCGTACACCGCGAACGACTCCGTCATGAGGGCGAGCACTACCCCCTGCCCCTGTCAGGCCCCGACGGCAGCCCAGGCAAGCCGCTCCAGCTGATCATCCACCCCGTCCGGGCGGAGATCCCCGTCTATCTGGCGGCTGTCGGGCCGCGCAACATCCGGCTCGCCGGCGAGATCGCGGACGGCTGGTTGGCCCTCTTCCACGCGCCGTCCCACGCGGACGGCAACCTCGCGCAGCTGCGCGAGGGACGCGGCGAGCGCGGGCTCGACGGCTTCGACGTCGTCGCGAACGTGCCGGTGTCGGTCGGGGACGACCTCGACGCCTGCGCCGACCGGGTGCGCGACTACGCGGCGCTGTACGTCGGCGGCATGGGAAGCCGGGAGACGAACTTCTACAACGCCCAGGCGTGCGCGCTCGGTTACGAGAAGGAGGTCCGGACCGTCCAGGACCTCTACCTCTCCGGTGACCCCAAGGCGGCGGCCACCGAGATGCCGTTCGGGTTCATCGACGAGACCAGCCTGCTCGGACCGGTGGACCGGATCGCCGACCGCCTCGCCGCCTTCGCCGCGAGCGGGGTCACCACCCTGTCCGTCATCCCGTACGGCGACACCTACGAGGAGAAGGCGGCCACGCTCGCCACCGTCGCCGAAGCGCTCGACCGCGCGAACATCTGAGCATTCGAGGAGAGTCATCGTGCAGCGCACGCTCTACGACCAGGACCACGAGGACTTCCGGGACGTCGTACGGGAGTTCGTCGCCCGCGAGGTTGTCCCGCACCAGGAGCGCTGGGAGACGGATCGCCTCATCGGCCGGGAGGTGTGGACCGCCGCCGGCAAGCAGGGTCTGCTGGGGCTCGCGGCCCCGGAGGGGTACGGCGGGGGCGGCCAGGCGGACTTCCGCTACCGCACCGTGATGATGGAGGAGTTCGCCAGGATCGGTGCCGCGTCGCTGGAGTCGGCGATCAGCGTCCACGACGACATCGTGCTGCCGTATCTGCTCGACCTGGGCACCGAGGAGCAGAAGCGGTGCTGGGTGCCCGGCATGTGCACGGGGGAGACCGTCTCCGCCATCGCGATGACGGAGCCCGGCGCGGGAAGCGACCTCCAGGGCATCCGCACCACGGCCGTCCGCGACGGCGACCACTGGGTGCTCGACGGTGCCAAGACCTTCATCACCAACGGCATCCAGTCCGACCTGGTCATCGTCCTCGCCCGCACCGACCCGGCCGCCGGGGCGCGCGGCATGAGCCTGTTCGTCGTCGAACGCGGGATGCCCGGCTTCACCCGGGGCCGCAAGCTCGACAAGATCGGCCTGCATGCCCAGGACACCGCGGAGCTGTTCTTCGACTCCGTGCGCGTGCCGGCCACCAACCTGCTGGGCACCGAGGGGCGCGGCTTCATGCACCTCATGGAGCGGCTGCCGCGCGAGCGCATGGCGATCGCGGTGTGGGCCCAGTGCGTCACCGAGACGGCACTGGAACAGACCCTGGAGTACTGCACCGAGCGCACCGCCTTCGGTAAGCCGGTCGCCGACTTCCAGCACAGCCGGTTCCTGCTTGCCGAGCTGACCACCCAGTCCGACGTCACCCGCGTCTACATCGACCGCGCCATCGAAGCACTCAATGACGGCACACTGACCGCCGTCGACGCGGCCAAGGCCAAGTGGTGGACCACCGAACTCCAGACGAAGACCGTCGACCGCTGCCTGCAACTCCACGGCGGATACGGCTACATGACCGAGTACCCCATCGCGCGCGCCTACCTCGATGCCCGCATCCAGACCATCTACGGCGGGACCACCGAGATCATGAAGGAGATCATCGGACGGTCCCTGGGGACCAGCGGAAAGGCGAGCTGATGAACCGCGACCACTGGCTGAGGCACATAGAACGACTCGACCCGGCGCGGGACTTCGAGGAGATACACCGCATCTCCGTGTACCACGAGTTCCCCTGGGACACGGTCCAGGCCCTCGGCTTCGCCCTCTACCGCACCTACGCCGTGCCCAGTATCGGCCGGCTCCTCGCCAGGACGGCGGAACTGACGGGGCGTTCGCAGAAGCGGTACGACGACACGGTCCTCATCCTCGACGCCGTCGTCGAACGCCTACTTCAAGATCGCAGTGATCGCGGAGGGCGTCCACGCCCGCTATCTGCAAGGCGTCACGGTGGGGGAGCGCTTCGCCGGCGCGGGCGACTCCGTGCCGGAGCTGGTGTGGGCCGGCCTCTCCGCTCTTGGGCGCGGATGGTGACGAGCATCCGGCGCTGTGCGAGGCCGTCAATACCACGGCGTCGGCCGGCGGCGTGTCGGCGACTGCGATCCTGCCCGGTTATGTGGACTCCGACATGAGCGCGTGGAACCACGGTCGTGTCCCGCCGACCGGGACGATCACCAGCGAGGACACCGCAGAGCTCATCGTCGCCCTGACCCTGAGCGGGCCCCCAGGGAACTCCAGGAACCCCAGGAAGGCAGACCAGAGGCATGAAGGACATCACCGCCGCCCTCTCCCATCACCCGGACAAGCCGTTCGCACTGGAGCGTGTCACGCTCGACACCCCGGGCGAGGGCGAGGTACTCGTCCGCATGGTGGCGAGCGGCATCTGCCATACCGACCTGCACTACAGGTCGCTGCTGCCGCCGGAGGGCGGACCGTACGTCCTCGGTCACGAGGGCACGGGCATCGTGGAGGAGACCGGCTCCGGTGTCACGGGCATCCGGCCAGGCGACCGGGTGGTCCTGAGCTACCGGCACTGCGGCGCGTGCGCCCAGTGCCGGGCCGGGCGTCCCGCCTACTGCGCGCGTCTCGGCGAGCTGAACGCGCCGGGCCCGCGCCCGGACGGCACGTACACCCTGCGCCAGGACGGCAAGCGGGTCACGGGCGGCTTCTTCGGGCAGTCCAGCTTCGCCACGCACGTGCTCGCGTCCGCCGACAACACGGTGGTCGTCGACGCGGACACCGACCTGCTGACCGCCGCGCCGCTCGGCTGCGGGGTGCAGACGGGGGTGGGCGCGGTACTCAACGTGCTGCGCCCGGAGCCGAGTTCCAGCCTCGTGGTGTACGGGGCGGGCGCGGTGGGGTGCGCGGCGCTGATGGCCGCGCGTGCCGAGGAGGTGGGCACCGTCGTCGCCGTGGACCCGGTGCCGGGCCGGCGTGAACTGGCGCTTCGCCTGGGCGCGACCGCCGTACTCGACCCGGCCTCCGACGATATCGTCGCAGCGGTACGGGAGTTGACCGGCGGCGGCGCCTCGCACGCCTTTGACACCTCCGGCGTACCCTCGGTGATCGCCGATGCGGCCCTCGCTCTCGGCCGGGCCGGCGTCCTCGTCCTGGTGGGCCTCGGCAAGCCCCAACTCACCGTGGACGTCGATGACATCATGCGGTGCGGCAAGACGCTGCGCGGCTGCATCGAGGGTGATGCCCGCCCCCAGGAGTTCATCCCGTACCTGCTCCGGATGCGCGCCAAGGGGCTGCTGCCACTCGAAGAGATCATCACGACCTACCCCTTCGCGGACATCGACCGCGCGGTCGCCGACTCTCACTCGGGCGTCACGGTCAAGCCGGTCCTGGTCTTCTGACAGCCACGTGCGTCACGCGCGCAGAGCGGGCCTTGTCCCCCCAAGGACAGGGCCCGCTCCGGCATGTGCCGTGCGCTCAACCGAGGTTCAGCAGCTCCTCGTTGTGCTCACCCGGCAGCGGCGTGGGTGTGACACCCGCCGGACCGAAGCCCGCGTACCGGGCCGGGGTGCGCACCACTGTCTCGGACCGGGCGCCGTCCGTGACCGTGACGGCGAGAGAGCTTTCGGCGAAGACCTCGGACGCGACCGCCTCTCTCCAGTTGTTGACCTTGGCCGCCATCAACCCGGCGTCGCGCAGCAGCTTCTCCCAGGCCGCGGCGGTGCGGGTGGCGAAGGTCGCGCTCAGTTCCCGGGTGAGGTCCGCGTTGTGCAGGGAGCGCTGTGCCTGGTCGGCGAAGCGCGGGTCGGCGGCCAGGTCGGGGCGCTCCAGGAGCTCGGTGAGCAGCGACCAGTGCTTGGGGACGTAGGCGGCGACCATCAGGTAGGTGCCCTCGGCGGCCGGGAACACGCCGGAGGGCGCGGTGGCGTACGGGGTGCGGCCGTCGGACGGCGGCCGGGACACGCCGGCGGAGTTCAGTGCCATGGTCAGGCTGTTCGACTGGAGGCTGCACGCCACGTCGTACATCGCGACGCGGACGACGTCCGCCGTGCCGTGTCGCTCCCGTCCCAGCAGCGCGGCGAGCACCGCCTGCGCGAGTACATGTCCGCTGGCCGCGTCGACGATGGTGGAGCGGACCGGCAGCGGGCGGCCGTCCTCCGTGGTCAGCCCGGTCATCAGGCCCGATTCGGCCTGGACGAGGATGTCGATGCCGGGGCGACGCCCCTGCTCGCCGTCACCTCCGTACGCCGAGAGTGAGGCGTAGACACATCGCGGATTGCGCGCCTGGACGGCCTTCGCCCCGAGGCCCAGGCGGTCCAGAACCCCGGGGCGGAAGGCGTCGAGGATCACGTCAGTGGTGTCGGCCAGGGTGAGGACCTGCTCCCGGCCCTCGTCCGTGCGCAAATCCACCATCACCGACTTCTTGCCCCTGTTGTTCGGCAGGAAGTACGGCGCGATGTGCTCCAGGCCGGGCGTGGTTGAGGTGATGCGGCGGGCGGCCTCACCGCCGGGTGCCTCGATCTTGACGACCTCGGCGCCGAGGTCGGCGAGGACGGTTCCGGCCAGCGGGCCGGCCACGTTCTGGGTGAAGTCGAGGACGCGGTAGCCGTCCAGCGGGCGGGGGTGGTCGGTCATGCGGCTCTCCTGTGGGCAGACGGTCAGGCGACAGGGCGATCAGTCGACGGGACGGAAGACAGGGACGGCTTCACCGTCCCCGGGCCGTTCGAAGGCGAGGGACAGCGGCAGCCCGGCGGCGAGCGAGGCCGGCTCGGCGCCTACGAGGCGGCCGTGCAGCCACGGCCCCTCCGCCGACTCCACCAACGCGGCGATCGCCTGTGGGACTTCGCCTCCGTCGGCGGCCGGACGGCCGTGCACCACGGTCCAGCTGACCAGCGCGGCGGAGCCGGAGGCGACCTGCCAGTTCAGCCGGTCGCCGCCGCAGGAGGGACAGGTGAGCGTGCGCGGCGCGGCCCAGGCGGGGCAGTCCGCGCAGCGGCGCAGGAGCAACTCGCCGCGTGCGGTGGCGTCGTAGAACGGCGCCGAGGCGTCGTCACGGGTGACGGTGTGGGTGGGCACAGGAACCTCCCGGCGGTCAGTCGTTGTCGGCATGGGGGCTGAGGACGAGCGTCGAGTGGTGGTCGAGGATGCCGCCGTTGCCGCTGACCAGAACCACGTCGTTGGCCGGCGCCTGCCGCTCACCGCCCTTGCCCCGGGCCTGGATGACGGCCTCGGAGAGCGGGGTCATGCCCCACATGTAGTACGAGGAGAGCTGGCCGCCCCCGGTGTTCACGGCCAGCCTTCCCCCGCCCGGAGCCAGCGCCCCGGAGGCCGCGAACGGGCCGCCCTCGCCCTTCTCGCAGAAGCCGTAGTCCTCCAGCGAGAGCAGCGCGGTGAAGGTGTAGCAGTCGTACAGTTCTGCCACGGTCACGTCCGCGATGCTCAGCCCCGCCATCTTCAGCGCGGCGGGACCCGACTGGGCGGCGCCGCTCCTCAGCCCCAGTTCGCTGTCGCGGTGCTCGGGGTAGCCGGGGTGGCTCTGCGCCCAACCGCGCACGTGCACCGGCGGTTTGGGTAGGTGGGCGGCGCGCTCGGCGGTGGTGACGACGACGGCCACGCCCCCGTTGCTGACCAGGCAGCAGTCGAGCAGCCGCAGGGGCTCGGCGATCCACCGGGAGTTCTGGTGGTCGTCCAGGGTGATCGGGTCGCGCAGCTGGGCGCGCGGGTTCTTGGCCGCCCACTGCCGCTGGGCCACGGCGATGGCGCCGAGCTGCTCGGAGGTCGTGCCGTACGTCTCCATGTGGCGGCGGGCGGCGAGGGCGTAGAGCGCGTTGACGCTGGTGAGCCCGGCGGCCGGGAGCAGAGCGTCGAAGCCGACGGGGGCGCGCCGCCCCGCGTACGCGGCCGAGCTGCGCCTGCCCTCGGTCAGGGGCGCGTCGGCGAAGACGCAGACGACCGTCTCCGCCATGCCCGCCTGGACTGCCATGGACGCGTAGCTCACCATGGCGCCCGCCGAGGCGCCGTATGCCTGGATCTCGGACGACAGCCGCAGGTCGCGCAGTTGGAGGCGGCGCTGGAGGCCGAGGCCCATGCCACCGGTCAGGCCGGTGTTGGTCAGCATTCCGTCGACGTCGGCGAGGCTCAGGCCCGCGTCGGCGACGGCGAGGCGGACGGCCTCGGCGGCGAAGTCCTCGGCGCTACGGCCGTAGACGCGGCCCATCTCGGTGATGCCGAGCCCCGCGATGGCGGGCCGGCGTGCGGGACGTGCGGTCAGCGGGCCTGCCACTGCGGGCTCCTCTTCTCGGCGAAGGCGCGCGGGCCCTCTTGGGCGTCGTGGGTGGCGAGGAGCGCGCGGATCTCACGGTCGCTGTGCGCCCACGCGCTCTCCTCGTCGGGAATCCGGCCATCGAGGATGCCGAGGGCCACGCGCTTGCTCGCCTGCACGGCGAGCGGGGCGTTGGCGCAGATCCGCTCGGCGAGGGCGAGGGCCGCGTCCACCACCTCGGCGGCGGGCACGACCCGGTTGACCAGGTCGAGTTCGAGGGCGCGGGCGGCGGTGACGGGCTCGCCGGTGAGGATCATCTCCATGGCGGCCTTGCGCGGCAGCTGCTGGGCGAGGCGGAAGACGCCACCCGCCGCGGCGAAGATGCCCCGCGAGACCTCGGGCAGCCCGAAGGCGGCGGTATCGGCGGCGACGGCCAGATCGCTGGCCAGAGTCAGCTCGGTTCCTCCGCCGAGGGCGAGGCCGTTGACGGCGGCGATGGTGGGCTTGCCGATGGCGTGCCGTACATAGCCGGCGAAGCCCCACTCCGGGTGGCCGGGGGCGTGCAGAGACTCGCCGCGGGCCAGTGCCTTCAGGTCGGCGCCCGCGCAGAAGGCACGGTCCCCGGCGCCGGTGAGGACGACGGCCCACACGTCTGGATCGTGCTCGGCCTCCTCCAGCGCGCCGCCGACGGCGGCGCTGAGGGCGGCGTCGACGGCGTTCATGACGTGAGGCCGGTTCAGCGTCACCAGCAGCGTGTGCCCGTGGCGCTCGGTGAGAGCGGCGGGCGGCGGAGGTGACGTGGGCGGCGGCGTGGAGGCGGCACCGGATGAGCTCATGGACGTACTCCCGAAGGTGGGGACAGGAGGGCCGGCAGCAGCCCTCCCGAAATACAGACCGCATCGGTCTCAAAATCGCGATGCCATGATGGCGTGGACAACCACTGTGTGCAAGAGGCATCTATCCGGCAGGAGGAAGCGGGACATGGCCGCCACGACCGGTGAGGGGGCGCAGCGCGGACGGCCCCGGGACCCGGACTTCGAGGACCGGGTCTACGACGCGGCGGTGCAGGTCTACGGCTACGCCGGGCTGGACGGCTTCTCGATCGGAGCCGTCGCACGCCGCGCCCGGGTGGGCAAGGCCTCCCTGTACCTGCGCTGGCCCGACCGGGAGACCCTGCTGAGGGAGGCGCTCGACGCGCGCATCGTGCTCGACACTCACATCGACACCGGGGACCTACGGGCCGATCTGCGCCGCCTCGCGCAGCAGATGCTGGAGATGTTCTGGAGCGACATTGGGCTCGCGTTCATGCGCCGCGTCGTGGACGCCACCGTCCACCCCGAGGTCTTCGGCTTCCGCCATCGCGAGGGCAGCCCGACGGTGCTCGCCGCCCGGCGCCTGGTGCACAACGCCGTGGACCGGGGCGACCTGCCACCCGGAAGCAGTCCGACAGTGCTCATGGACCTCCTCTTCGGAGCCACGATGATGCATGCCACGGTCACACCGGTCTCGATGCGCGACAAGGCCCGTGCCCGCGCGGACGACTACCTCGACGAACTCGTCGACACGATCCTGGCCGGCATGAACAGGGCGACAGCGCAGGGAGGTCGAGGGGCTTGAGTGCTCACTTCACGCGGCCGTGCGGAGTGGGCCACACCCGAGCCCCCACGGTGCGCAGCGAGATCGCGACATAGCGGTCGGCGATCTCCTCGGGCGACAGCGACCCGTCGGCGCGGTACCAGCCGCTCACTGCCTGGCACATGCCGAGCAGCGCCCGTGTGGTGTCGGGAGCGCTGTCCACCTCGAACAGCCCCTGGGTCACGCCTTCTTCGACGATCTCCAGGAGCAGCTCCTCCAGTTCCTTCCGCAGCGCCGCGTACTGTTTCCGGTTGTCCGGTTCCAGATAGCGCAGTTCGGCGTCGAGTACGGCTGTCGCCGCCCGGTGAGTCATGTGCAGCACGATGCACTCGACCACGCGGGCGAACCGCTCCAGCACCCGGCCCTCGGCCTCCGCGTCCGCCACCCGCGCCCGCCGCAGCACCTCGCCCATCGCGCCCTCGAGCAGCGCCACGAGCAGTCCCTGCTTGTTGTCGAAGCGGTAGTAGATCATCGGCAGACTGACCCCGGCCCGACGTGCGACGTCCCGCACCGACGTCCCGTGGTAGCCGTGCTCGCGGAACTCCTCGAGGGCGGCCGCCAGGATCGGGTGCAGGTCGAGTGGCGCGAACACGCGCCAGTCGTCGATCCGTGCCCCGGAACCGGGAGTCGCGTTCTGCTTGGCCGCGCGAGGCGCCTTCGTCGCCATCAGTCCATTACTCCTCGCCACCGCTGTCGACGGGCATCTGACCGCATTCTAACGAACGCTAGGTAGCCTCAGGGAGTGGAAGGGGGGTGAGGTACACCTCGATGAGTCGGGTGAGTTCGTCGATGATCGACTCACGGTCGAGCGGTGGGGGATCGAGGACGTAGCCGACCGTCACGGACTCGATGGTGCGCACGAGGATCCAGGCGGCCGAATGCACCGGCCTCGCGGCGGGACGGTGCTGGTGCTGGAACAGGAGCGCGGTGGTGACGAGGTCGTCGATGCGCCGGACGAACTCGGCTCGCTGCGGATTGGCGCTGCGAGGCAGCTGCTCGTAGACAACGCGGAGCAGACCGGCGTCGCCTTCCAGGGCGTCCAGCAGGGCCCTGATGGTGCTCCGCACGCTGTCGGTGGCCTCGAGGTTGGATACGAACGCATCGGTGATGCGAAGGTGCAGCCTCCATGGGCGCCGTACTGCACACCCTGAACCTGCGCCTCCACCCCGACCAGCTCGGCTACGTCATCGAGCACGCCGAGGACCGCGTCCTGCTGGTGGACTCCACCCTGCTGGGCCTGCTCGGCCAGGTCCGGGAGCGGCTCGGCACCGTCCGGCACGTCGTGGTCATCGGCGACGCCAGCGGCGATGTCAGCGGTGACGGTGAACTGCCGGATCTGCCCGACCACATCGCCGTACACCGCTGGGACGACCTGGTCGCCGACGAGCGGCCCGGCTTCGCGTGGTCGACGGTCGACGAACGTTCCGCCGCCGCCCTGTGCTACACCACCGGCACCACCGGCGACCCCAAGGGCGTCGCCTACAGCCACCGTTCGATCGCGCTGCACACGCTCGGAGTCTCGGGCGGCGGCGGTGCGGCGATGGGCGACCGCACCGCCGTCGACGCGGCCAAGGCGAAGTGGTGGGCCATTGAACTCCAGACCAAGACCGTCGATGCCTGCTTCAACTGCACGGCGGCTACGGCTACATGGCGGAATACCCGATCGGGCGAGCCTACCTCGACGCTCGCATCCAGACCATCTACGGTGGGACCACCGAGATCACGAAGGAGATCATCGGCCGGTCCCTGGCGAGCAGCGGAAAGGCAGGCCGATGAAACGCGACCACTGGCTGAGGCACATCGAACGCCTCGATCCCGAGAGGGACTTCGAGGAGATCCACCGCATCTCCGTCTACCACGAGTTCCCCTGGGACACCATCCAGGCCCTCGGCTTCGCCCTCTACCGTACCTACGCCGTGCCGAGCATCGGCCGGCTCCTCGCCGAGACCGCGGAACTGACGAAGCGCTCGCAGAAGCGGTACGACGACACGGTCCTGATCCTCGACGCCATCGTCGAACACGGCTTCGCCTCGCAGCAGGGCCGTGAGGCGGTGCGCCGCATGAACCAGATGCACCGCCGCTACGACATCTCCAACGACGACTTCCGCTACGTGCTCGCCACCTTCGTCGTCGTCCCCAAGCGCTGGATGGACAGCTACGGCTGGCGCCCCCACGGCCCGAAGGAGATCAGCGGGCTCACCAACTACTACCGGGCGCTGGGCAAGCACATGAACATCCAGGACATCCCGGAGACGTACGAGGAGTTCGAGTACTTCCTCGACGCTTACGAGCGCGAACACTTCACCTACGACGAGGGCGCGGTGGCCGTCTCCGATGCCACGCTGGTCCTGATCGCCTCCTGGTATCCGGGCCCGCTCAGGAAGGTCATGCGCGCCGTGTCGGTCTGTCTGATGGACGATGCGCTGCTGAAGGCCTTCGGCTACCGGCCCCCGCATCGGCTGCTGCGGTCGGCGGCGCGCGGCGCACTGCGCCTGCGTGGACGCGCGGTGCGCCTGCTGCCCCCGCGCCGCAAGCCCTTCCCCGCCCGTCGGTCGCCCAACGTGCGGGGCTACAAGGACGGTTACCGCGTCGCTGAACTCGGCACGTTCGCGCCGGGTTCCTGCCCGGTGCCGCACGCGGGCAACGCCGCGGCCGTCTCCGCCGAGGAATCGGAGGCATGAGGGACGTCGTCGCTGCCCTCTCTCGACGGGCGGTTCGCCCTGGAGCGCGTCACGCTCGCCGCCCCACGCCCGGGCGCGAAGTGCTCGTCCGGATGGTGGCGAGCGGCGTCTGCCACACCGACCCGCACTACCGGTCCGTGCTGTCGTACGGGCGCGGTCCGTATGTCCTCGGCCACGAAGGTGCGGGCATCGTCGAGGAGACCGGCCCGGGCGTCACCGGGATCCGACCGGGGCGGCCGGGTGGTGCTCAGCTACCGGCACTGCGGCGCGTGCGAGCACTGCCGGGCGGGACGCATCGCGTACTGCGACGCATCGCGTACCGCGCGCGGCTCGGCGAGCTGAACGCGCCCGGTACGCGCCCGGACGGGGCGTGAACTGACACTCCGCCTGGGTGCGACGGCCGCGTTGGATCGGGCCGCCGTCGATGTCGTCGACGCGGCGCCGGTCTCCATGCGGAGAAGGCCCGCGCCCGTGCGGACACTTATCTCGAACGAACTGGAGGACACGATCCTGGCCGGAATGAACAGGGCCACGGCGCAGGGGAGTTGACCGCGCCGAAGTGGTGTCCTGGAGATGCCTCGAAGGCTTACTTCGCCCGGCCGCGCGGAGCGGGCCTGACCCGCGCCCCGACGGTGCGCAGCGAGATCGCCACATAGCGATCGGCGATCTCCTCGGGCGGCAGCGATCCGTCGGTGCGGTACCAGCCGCTCACCGCCTGACACATGCCGAGCAGCGCCCGCGTGGTGTCGGGGGCACTGTCCACCTCGAACAGTCCCTCGGTCACGCCCTCTTCGACGATCTCCAGGAGCAGTTCCTCCAGTTCTTCCGCAGGGCCGCGTACTTCTTCCGGTTGCCGGGCTCCAGGTAGCGCAGTTCGGCGTCGAGCCCGGCCGTGGCCGCCCGGTGGGTCATGTGCAGCACGACGCACTCGACGACATGGGCGAACCGCTCCAGCACCCGGCCCTCGGCCTCCGCGTCGGCCAGTCGTGCCCGCCGCAGCACCTCGCTCATCGCGCCCTCGAGCAGCGCCACGAGCAGCCCTTGCTTGTTGTCGAACCGGTAGTAGATCATCGGCAGGCTGACCCCGGCCCGGCGTGCGACGTCCCGCACGGATGTCCCGTGGTACCCGTGCTCACGGAACTCCTCCAGGGCGGCCGCCAGGATCGGGTGCAGCTCGAGCGGTGCGAACGCGCGCCAGTCGTCGATCCGCACCTCGGCGTCGGAAGTCGCGCGCTGCTTGGCCTCGCCAGTCGCTTTCGCCGCCACTTGCCTGCTCCTCCGCCGCTGTCGCCAGGTTGTGGACTGTATTCTAACGAACGCTAAGTAGAAACTCAGTGCGTCATTCCCTCGCGCCCCGCGAGGTCGATGGCTCGCTGGCGCGCGGCGACGGCGGCCGGTCGACCCCGGCTGCGCTCAGCCGTGGTCGGCCGATGTCACGAAACCGCGGATCAACGTGCTCAGGGCTTCCGGCTGTTCGAGGGTGCTGCTGTGTCCTGAGTCCGCTATGACCTCCAGGCGGGCCCCGGTGATGGCGTTTGCGATGCGTTCAGCGTTGGCGTGCGGTGTGGCCACGTCGTCGGCTCCGACGGCGACCAGCGTGGGTACGGACACGCGGGCGAGCTCGTCGTGGACGGGCGGGCGGTGGACGACCCCGAGCACGGCCTTGCGTATGCCTGACCGTTCGCAGCGTCGCAGGCGTCGTATCCACTCGTCGATGACGGTCCCGCTTGCCTCGGAGCCGAGGAAGGCGGGACCGAACATGGCGGCCTTCACCTTCCCCAGGGTCGGCCGGACCCCCGCGATCCGGTAGACGTTGGCCAGCAGGCGGTACTCGCCGGCCTTGCCGGGGTCCTCCTCGTCCGCGCTCGTGTCGAGCAGGGTGAGGGATCGGAGCAGTTCGCCGTGGCGGGCCGCGATGCGTTGGCCCACGAAACCGCCCATCGAGAGGCCGACGTAGTGGACCGGCCCGAGGCCGAGACGTCCGATCAGTGCGACGGCGTCGGCGGTGAGGGTGTCCATGTCGTACCCGGAGCGCGTGGCGGGTGTGTCGCCCTGGCCGCGCCAGTCCAGGGTCACACACCGGTACTCCCGGCGGAGCGCCTCGACCTGAGGGTGGAACATCCAGCCGCTGAAGAGCAGTCCGTGGCCGAAGACGACGGCGGGTGCGTCGGGATTTCCGGGAGGAGCGCCGGTGTCGGTGTAGAAGATGGACGCACCGTTGACGTCGACGGTGGGCATGTGCGGCTCCTTCACGCTCGGAGGCGGCTTCGCCTTCGGGTGGCAGCAGAGCATAGGGGTGGAGGACGGTGGTCGCGGAAGGCGGGGGAGGGGCCCGCGCGGGTCGTGGAGCGGCCCGCTGTCACCGATCGCAGCCGCGCTGACCGGGCTGTCCACCGCACTCGGCCGGGGCAACGGTGCCGTCGCCGTGACTTCGGGCGGCGCCCTGCTGCCCCCAGGGCTGCTCACCTACCGCTGAGGCTGCGCCCCGGGAATTCGGGCCGGAATATGAGACTGGTTTTATAAGGCGATGAAAGGGCGCGTTTATGCGAACAGATGATCGATGCCGTCGCGGGGGAAAAGTCGCGCAGATGCGGATCCGTGTTAAAATTGACCTAAGTTGCAGTTGTGGTTCCCGAAACTTCAAGTGCTCTGGCGGTCGTATACCGTCGGGCGCTTTCGTGTCTCCGGTGCTCATCCGGACGGGGTTCATTGTGGCAACGTAGGGGATCGCAAGAATGCGATCCCGGGTACGGCCCCGAAGGGGATATGGAATGGCTACTGGCACCGTCAAGTGGTTCAACGCGGAAAAGGGCTTCGGCTTCATCGAGCAGGACGGCGGAGGCCCGGACGTCTTCGCCCACTACTCCAACATCGCCAGCCAGGGCTATCGTGAGCTCCAGGAAGGTCAGAAGGTGAATTTCGACGTCACGCAGGGACCCAAGGGTCCGCAGGCGGAGAACATCACTCCCGCCTGATGTCGCGCTGACGTCGCGTCGATGAGTCGGCTGGGGTCTCACTTTCCATGTGAGGCCCCAGCCGGTTGTTTATGCTTTCCGATAATTTTTGTTTCACATTACGTTCGGCTCGTTCTTGCGACTATCCGGCTTGTTCCTGTCGGGAATTCCTCGAGGCGCGCCCTTTCGAGGAAGGTTCTCCATGGACCAGTCAACTCCCGCGAACGACCGTTCGCGCCCACAGGGTGAGGTCGCGCTGCCGTCCACCGCCACGCCGGTCCTCCCCGCGGTCTCGACCTTCGACGAACTGGCCATGCCCGCCGAGTTGTTGAAGATGCTCCCCACGCTCGGTGTGCACGAGCCGTTCCCGATCCAGGCGGCCACGCTGCCGAACGCCCTCGCCGGGCGCGACGTCCTGGGACGCGGGCGCACCGGATCGGGCAAGACGCTCGCCTTCGGTCTGGCGCTCCTCGTACGCACGGCCGGGCAGCGTGCCGAGTCGCGCAAGCCGCTGGCCCTGGTCCTCGTCCCCACGCGCGAGCTGGCCCAGCAGGTCACCGATGTCCTCACCCCGTACGCCCGGTTGCTGAAGCTGCGGCTGGCCACCGCGGTCGGGGGCATGCCCATCAACAAGCAGGCCGGTGTGCTGCGCGACGGAGCCGAGGTGGTCGTCGCGACGCCTGGTCGCCTCATCGATCTCGTCGAGAGCAGGCACTGCCGCCTGGACCGTGTGAACATCACCGTCCTGGACGAGGCCGACCAGATGGCCGACATGGGCTTCATGCCCCAGGTCACCGAACTGCTGGACCAGGTACGCCCCGACGGTCAGCGCATGCTGTTCTCGGCCACGCTGGACGACGACGTCGACCTGCTGGTCCGCCGTTACCTCCGTGATCCGGTGGTCCACTCGGTCGACCCGTCGGCAGGCTCGGTGGCGACGATGGAGCATCACGTGCTGCACGTGCACGGCGCCGACAAGTACGCCACCGCAACCGAGATCGCCGCCCGCGACGGGCGCGTGCTCATGTTCCTGGACACCAAGCACGCCGTCGACCGGTTCACCAAGCACCTGCTGAGCAGCGGTGTGAAGGCAGCGGCACTGCACGGGGGCAAGTCGCAGCCCCAGCGCACCCACACCCTGGCCCGGTTCAAGACCGGTGACATCACGACGCTGGTGGCCACCAACGTCGCGGCCCGGGGTATCCACGTCGAGGACCTCGACCTCGTCGTCAACGTCGACCCGCCCAGCGATCCCAAGGACTACCTGCACCGCGGCGGCCGTACCGCCCGCGCCGGCGCGTCCGGCAGTGTCGTCACGTTGGTCCTGCCCGACCAGCGCAGGGACATGGCCCGCCTCCTGTCCGACGCGGGCATCAGGCCGCAGGTGACGCAGGTCCGCTCCGGCGAGGCCGAGTTGAGCCGCATCACCGGCGCCCAGGCTCCCTCCAACGTCCCCGTCGCCGGCAGTGGCGCCGTCGCGGAGCGCCCCCAGCGCGGCGGTGCGCCCTTCCGCGGCATGGGCACCCGCCGGGGGCAGCCCGGTCGCGGCGGCGGCGAGTCCCGCCGCTCTGCCGAGGCCCGCCAGATCGCGGAGGCCCGCAAGGCCGCCCGGGTACGCCGGGGCGCGTAGCGCGAGCACGGACGCGCGGGGCGGTCGCCGGACGCCTGGATGGCAGCGATCTGGCGGGCCACCGCCGCCCCCTTCGAGACGCCGCCGCGGTGCCATACGGCGGTCGCCCAGGCGCGTTCCAGGTCCTCGTCGGGCGCGTACGTCGTCGATCCGACGTGCGCGAGCATCGCCAGATGCCGCTCGACGGACTCCTCGACAGTGCGGGCGGGCGGCCGAGCCATCCGGAGCAGGGTCGACGGCGCCGGCTGCCCCACCCGCCGGTTGCCGGTGGTGGAGAAGATCGAGGTCAGGGTGGCGGTGCGGTCAGGGTGCCGGGCCGCCACCGTCTGCGCGATCATGCCGCCCATGGACATGCCGACCAGATGGGCGCGGTCGACGCCGAGGTGGTCGAGGAGGCCGTGGGCGTCGGTGGCCATGTCGCCCAGGTCGTAGGAGTCCGGCCGGGGTCGGGCCAGCAGCTGCCGCAGCCGTCCCGGAGGCGGTGTGCCGATCCGGCTGGAGCGTCCGGCGTCCCGGTTGTCGTACCGGATCACCCGGAAACCGCGCTCGATGAAGCCGCGGACCATCCGCTGCGGCCAGGAGGTGAGGTCGAGACCCAGGCCGGCGACGAGGAGAAGCGGGGGCCCGTCGGCCGGACCCTTCACGCGGTAGCGGATCCGGACGTCGCCCGGGAGGTCGACGAACCGGTCCTCGGACGCATCCGGAGGCGTCGTGCCGGTCAGCTCGCTCTCGGCGCTCACCGCGCGACCGCCGTTTCCGTAGCCGTAGCCGGAGCGGCCTCGACCCGGGTGAAATGCAGCTCCGGGTCGACGACGCTGTCGGCGCGCAGCAGCTTGACGTCGGAGTGGTAGTCCATCGACGTCAGCCAGGGCATCCGGTCGCCCTGGCGGGGCAGCTGGTCGACCGCGCGCTGGATGTACCCGGCGGCGAAGTCGAGGAACGGCCGGGTCGGCATCGCCGGATCGGCCACCTCGGGGCGGCAGATGTCGTGACCATGAGTGTCCATGTGGGCGAGCAGCCGGCAGAAGTGCTCGCACAGCAGGCCGACCTTCAGCGTCCAGGAGCTGTTGGTGTAGCCGATCGAGAAGGCCAGGTTGGGGATCCCGGAGAGCATCATGCCCTTGTAGGCGACGGTGTCGGCCAGGCGGATCTCCTCGCCGTCGACGGTGACCTGGATGCCGCCGAACGCCTGCACGCTCAGGCCGGTCGCGGTGACGACGATGTCGGCGTCGAGTTTGCGCCCGGATGCGAGTCGTACGCCGTTCTCGGTGAACGTGGTGATCCGGTCGGTGACGACCGAGGCCTTTCCGGCGCGGATGGTCTTGAAGAGGTCACCGTCGGGCACCGCGCACAGGCGCTGGTCCCAGGGGTCGTACGGAGGGTTGAAGTGCTCGTCGACCGGATAACCGGCGGGCAGCAGACGGGCGTTGACCCACCGGATCAACCGGCGCGCGGCCTTGGGGTACCGCTGGCAGAGGGCCCAGATGAGGCGCTGCTGGGCGATGTTCTTGCGCCGGGTGAGCGCGTAGCCCCGCTCCTGCCCGAGGAACTTCTTCAACGCGTTGGCGACGACGTCCTTCCTCGGGACCGGCAGGATGTACGACGGCGTCCGCTGGAGCATCGTCACGTGCGCGGCGGTCTCGGCCATCGCGGGGAGCAGCGTGACGGCTGTGGCGCCGCTGCCGATCACCAGGACCCGCTTGCCCGCGTAGTCCAGGTCCTCGGGCCACTGCTGCGGGTGCACGATCGTGCCGCGGAAGCGTTCGCGGCCCTCGAAGTGCGGGGTGAATCCCTCCTCGTAGCGGTAGTAGCCGCCGGCGCAGAAGAGCCAGGCGCACGTGAGCGTCGTCCGCTCGCCGGTGTCGGCGCGCTCGACGAGCACCGTCCACCGCGCCCGGTCGGTCGACCAGGACACGGAGACCACCTTGTGGTGGTAGCGGATGTGGCTGTCCAGGCCGTTCTCGGTCGCGGTCTCGCGCAGGTACGTCAGGATGCGCGGCGCGGAGGCGATGGACTCCTCGTCCCGCCACGGCTTGAACTCGTAACCGAAGGTGTGCAGGTCCGAGTCGGACCGGATGCCCGGGTAGCGGAACAGGTCCCAGGTCCCGCCGGAGGCCTCCCGTGCCTCCAGGATCGCGAAGCTCTTCGACGGCAGTTCGGTCTTCAGATAGCGACCGGCCCCGATACCGGAGATGCCGGCGCCGATGATCAGGACGTCGAGATGTTCGACGGCGGACGAGGCCGGGGCGGACGAAGCAGGGGCGGGTGAGGCTGAGGCAGCAGACATGGGCGGCGACTCCAGAGGGCGACGTGCGGCTCGACCATGGTGAGGTGTGGCGAAGAGGGCGGCCAGGCGCAGTGTGCACCAGATGCGCGTGTGCATGGTGCACTGTGCACCGCTACAGTCCTCGTATGCCGCTGTGGAACCCGCCGTCACCCCGGGTACGGGAACTGATCCGCCGAGGCGCGGAGATCGCGCTCAACCCCCGGCAGGAGTGGATCGACGAACTCGACGCGGCCACACTCGCCGGCGACGCGCAGCAAACGATCGCCGCCGACCCCGTGCTCGCCGCCGGGACGCGTCGGACCAACCGGTCCAACCTGCTGTTCTGGGCCGCGTCCAACGTCCGCGCCCCGGGTGAACCGGTGCCGGCGAACGTGGGAGACGCGCCCTTGGCCATCGCCCGGGACCTCGTGCGGCGTGGCCTCGACGAATCCGCCCTCGACACCTATCGGGTCGGCCAGGGCGTCGCCGTGCGCCTGTGGACCCAGATCGCCTGCTCGCTCACCGACGACACCGAGGAGCTGCGCGAACTGCTCGACGTGTCGCTGCGCTCCATCTCCGCCTTCGTCGACGACACCGTGGCCGCCCTCGCCGCGCGGATGCACATCGAGCGCGGCGAGCTCACCCGCGGCACCCACGCCGAACGCCGCGAGATCGTCACCCTCCTCCTGGACGGCGCACCGATCACCCGGCAGCATGCCGAGAACCGGCTGGGCTACGCGCTGGACCCGACGCACACCGCGGCCGTCGTGTGGACCGACGATCCCGACACCGATCTCCATCAACTCGACCGTGCCGCCGACTCCCTCGCCAACGCGGCTGACCAGTCACGGCCGTTGAGCGTCATCGCCAGCGCCGCGACCCGCTGGGTGTGGGTCCACGGTAGCCCCGACGCGGACCAAGTGCGGGTCGGCCTGGACCGGTTGCCAGCCGTACGCGTCGCGCTCGGCTCGACGGCCCCCGGCATCGACGGCTTCCGCCGCAGTCACCTCGACGCGCTCACCACCCAGCAGATGCTGGCCCGGCTCTCGTCCACGCAGCGCCTGGCCTCCTACGACGAGGTCGAACTCGTCACGCTCCTCACCCAGGACCCCGAACGCGCCGACCGCTTCGTCACCCGCACTCTCGGCGACCTGGCGTCGGCGCCGGCCGAACTCACCGAGACGGTACGTGTCTTCGTCGCCGAACAGTGCAACGCCTCCCGCGCCGCCGCCCGTCTCTTCACCCACCGCAACACCCTGCTCCGGCGCCTCGCCCGCGCCGACCAACTGCTGCCGCTCCCGCTCGCCGCTCACACCCTCGACGTCGCGGCCGCCCTCGAATTCATCCGGTGGCGCGGACGCGACTGACCTGCGGACGCCCCGAGTCCGGCCCAACCCGGCTCCCACCCACGTTGACCACTGTCGCGGCATCACCCAGGGCCCGCTCGATCCGGTCGGCGACCCGCGGATCCGGCCGTCTCGTGGCGCTGTAGGTCGCGCCGATACGGTCGTAGGTCACCATGACGGCTATGTTGCCCGCGTGGGGTACCCGCGACACGGGACGGGGCAGGGGGAGGGGCAGGGGCATGGCATGTGAACCGGCACAGACGTGCCGCAGCAGGTGGTGACGGTCCTTGTCGCCCACGAGGTCTGCGAACGCCGCGACGTCCTCCTCGGTGAGGAGAACACGACGTCACATCACTCTCGTTCATCACTCTCAGCCGGCCGGCCGGTCGAGCCGCCGCGTCGGCGTGAACGCGTACAGCCCCAGGATCTCCGGAAGCGGCGCGATGCCGGGGCCGCCCGCACGTACCCACTCCATGACGTCCTCGGTCGCCGCGGAATCGTTCACCAGGCCCAGCCACACCGGTCGGCCACCCACGGCCCGGCCCTCAGCCGACGGCTGGACGACGATCACATTGGCCTGGTCGCACGCGTCGAGGCACTCGGAGATGCGGACCGGCACCTCGGCGCGCAGGCGCGCGGTCTGCGCGGCGTGATCGACGCCGGGCACCTTCGGGCTGCCGCAGCAGCAGTCCCGGCACACGACGACCCGGCACGGCACCGGCCCGGCCTCTTGTGCGAGGGCTACGTTCGCTACGTCCGCCGCATCCGGTACGTCCGCTGCTTCCGCCGGCGTTTCGGGCATGCCCATCAACTCCTCTCCCGGGGAGATCCGCCCCGGTATCGCTTCGAGGAGGCGACGGCGTGAGTCTCCTGGCTCTCGGCTCGTCGCGGCTCGGGCAGTTGCCGCCCGAGCCGCGACGAGCCGATCACAGTGGCGGGACCGCGCCGGATTCACACCGGCTTCCTCGGACCGCCGTCGCCTTGCTTTCGATCATCATCCCATCGGCGCCGACACCCTTGATGGTGCAACGGCGTGGGGTGTGCCGGCGACGCCGTCGCTACTCGGCTTCCTCCGCAAGCGACTTGATGCCGCCCAACGTCGCCTCCATGTTCGTACGGAGCTCCCCGAGTCGGAAGGCCATGATCTCCTCCTCGCGCTCCGGCGCCCGGTCGATCGCCGCGCTGAGCCCGGAGCGCCCCGGCCCGATCTCGGCGACCTGCCGCAGCGTGGTGCCCGACCCCTCGGGCGCCAACTCGAAGCGCCACGTGGCCATGCGCTTCTCGGGATCGCTCACCGGGTCCCCGTACCGGCCGTCCGGATCCACCACGGCCCAGCCGAACACCCGCCCCTCGACCAGCTCGACGACATGCGAGACGGTCCGCCACTCGCCGATCATCCGGTGGCGGTTGTAGCCCGCGAAGCGCGCCCCCACCGCGGGCCCCGCCGCGCCTTCGAGCCATTCCGCGCGCTGGAGTTCAGGGCTCAGCCGGGCCGGCAGACCGATGTCGGTGACCAACTCCCACACCCGCTCCGGATCCGCCTCGACGTACACGTCACAGCTCACACTCGGCCCGTCGGCGTACCTCACGTTGCCCTCCCTCGTAGCGGGGAACCACCCGGCCCCCGGCGGCGACTGGCGTCGATCCTAGAGCGGGGGCGCCTCGGCGCATCGGAGGGGCGAGCAGCAGGCCTCGCCAGGACAGACGTCCCGCACTCGTGCCCTTGGGAGTGATCCGGTCAGGGTGATTGACCCGTGCACGTCAGCGCTGGTTGACTTCCGGCGTTCACGCGACGTTCCAGCCATTCCCCTCTCACCCCTCCGCAGGGTGCACAGGACAGCGGCCGGCGGTGAGTGGAAGACCTTCGGGGTGATGATGCGGCCACGAACAGCACTTTTCCTGGCGGCCACCGCGGCCCTCGCGTCCGGCATGCTCTGCGCACCCGCCACCCAGGCCCAGCCTGATCGCGAGGCCCCCACTCAACTGTCGCGGCTGTCCCAACTTCCGCGCCTGTCCGAGCTGTCGGAGACGAACCGGCTGGCCGACCGGCGCGCGGTGAGCATCGGTGACCGGTTCTACTCCATGAGCACCGAGGACGGCCTCTATCCCGCCGCCGGCTGGCACATCCGCGGCGAGATGGGCGGCATGTGGACCCAGCCGATCAAGCTGCTCGACGGCATGTGGTTCGGCCTGGACGGCCACTGGCTGGGGGACGGGACGGCCAAGGCGCGGAAGTTCACCAGCGGTTGGGGCTACACCCGTGTCGACTACGCGGCCACCGGCGGCGTCGGAGCGAGCCGGACCGACTTCGCCCCCGACGGGCTGCGTGCCGGGCTGGTGGGCCTCACTCTCACCGCGCAGCGGGACACGAAGGTGAAGCTCGCCCTCGACGCCCACTCCGAGCTGATGGACTCCTACCCCTGGGGCTGGACGCAGCCGGACCAACTCGCGTTCAACCTCCCGGACAAGGGCTCCTACTCCGGCGACGCGCTCGTCTTCCGCGAGCAGGGCACCCCCGACGTCCCTCACACCGACCCCCATGACTACGCGGCCGTCGTCGGCAGCAAACTCGCTCCGAACACCCATGAGTTGGGTCCGGACCATCGCGGTCCGCAGAGCGATCCCGTGATCTGCCCGGCCACCGGTGACGCGCCGAAGCGGTGCGACGACACCGCGTTCGGCAAGGGCACCGGCGGACGGCTGAACTACGGCGTCGAGCTCAAGGCCGGTACACCGATGACACTGTGGTTCGCCGTCGCCGGCTCGGACCAGGGGCCGCGGCAGGCGCGCACCCAGTACGAGCGGGTGCTCGCCGACCCGGAGGCGCTGCTCCGGAAGAGGATCGCCGAGCGTCGCGCCGTGGCCGCCCGGACGTCGGTCGAACTGCCGGGCGACCGGCTGCTGGAGCGCAGTGTCGAGTGGTCCAAGCAGAACCTCGCCGACTCCGCCCAGGAGTCCCATGACCTGCGCCTGCGGCTCGTCGACGAGGGCAAGGCGTATCCCGCGCCGGCCGGCGAGCTGAGGTCCGCACGGTGGCTGGGCGCCGGCTGGCCGGACTACCCGTGGCTCTTCGGGACCGACGGCGAGTACACCGCGTTCGCTGCGCTGGCCGCGGGCCGGTTCGAGGACGTGAAGACCCATCTGCGGTCGCTGCGCGACGTCAGCGAGGTCGTCAACGAGCGCAGCGGCAAGGTCGTCCACGAGGTGACGCCGGACGGCTCGGTCTACTACGGCGCCAACGGCGACCCGGGCAACACCGACGAGACCGCGAAGTTCCCGAGCGCCGTCGCCCTGGTGTGGCGCTGGACGGGGGACGACGCCTTCCGCGACGAGATGTACGACTTCACCGTGCGCAACATGAAGTCCGTCTACCGCACGCTCGACCAGGACGGCGACGGATGGCCCGAGGGCACGGGCAACGTCGAGCGCACCGGCATGGGCGAGGAGAAGCTCGACAACGCGGTCTACACCGTCCGCGGCCTGCGCGACCTCGCGGACATGGCGCGCAGCAGGCACGACACCGCGACGGAGTCCTGGGCGACGCGGCGCGCCGAGGCGCTGGAGCAGCGCTTCGAGAGCACCTGGTGGGCCGGCGGCGACACCGACCAGTACGGTGACTCGCTGCACGACCCCGACAACCGCCCCATCCTGCAACGCCATTGGATCGGCGTGACCCCGATGGACGCGGAACTGGTCCGCCCCGGCCGCCCCACCCTCCCCCTGGCCTCCCCAGAACACGGCCGAGCCGCGCTGCAGAGGCGGCAACAGAACTGCTACTCGGGCGAGTTCGGGCTCTACCACACCGGAACCGGCCCCACCTCCGCCGAGGGCGGCAACAAGGGAGCCGCCTGCGACAGCGCCGTGTCCGCCGTGCAGAGCGAGCGCGTCATCTACTCCCTCAACAGCGCGATCATGGCGGTCGCCGAAGGGAACTACGGCCGCCTGGGCAGCGACGAGCAGCAGCGCTACACCACGGCGAACGCCCGCATCCAACTCGACCCGTCCGCCTGGGAGATGCCGGGTGCGATGCCCGAGACCGCGCCGAGCCCGGACGCGCCCGCGAACATCGAACGCCCGCTGACCGAGCGGTCGATGGCGCTCCAGGCCTGGGGCGCGTACGGCGTCCTGTGGCCGGTCGTCCACCAGCAGCTCGGTGTCTCGCCCGACCTGGGCCGCAGCCGGCTCTCGGTGGTCCCGCAGGTGCCGACGGGCCAGGAGCGGATCGCCGGCCGTGACATCCGGCTGGCGGCGGGCTCCGTCGACGTACGCGCCCGGCACGAGGGCAGGAAGTACTCAACCGAGGTCACCCGGGACCGTCTGAAGGCGGACCTCGTCATCGGTCACGTCGTACCGACGGGCGCCGAGATCGGTTCGGTCACGCTCGACGGTCACCCGGTGGCGTACAGGACGGTCGCGACGGCGCGCGGCCAGGAGGTCGTCGCCTCCGCGCCGAGCGGTGAACGGCGTACGACGTTGGTGGTCACCCTCAAGTGATGGTGCGCGGCGCGCGGTTCGGAGGGTGGGCGTGCCCGCTGCCGTGCGCGCCGCGCCCCCTGCCGGACCGAAGCGGCAGGGGGGGCTGTAGGGCAACAGGCGGAGCGCTCTGCCCGCTTCGTGGGGCTACGGCTTGCGGGCCACTCCGCAGTAGATCGGCACCTGACCGCTCTCCAGGAGCGGCTCGCCGGTGGCCAGCTCAGGATGCCACTCGGGCGGGGAGACGACACCGGGCTCCAGCAGCTCAAGTCCCGTGAAGAAACGGCTGACTTCGGCGTGCGAGCGCGGCACGACGGTGACCCCGCGCGCCTTGTACGCCTCGGCCGCCCGGCCGATCGTGTCGGGGTCGAAGTCGGCGGTGCCGTTCGACAGGGCCAGGAAGCTGCCCGCCGGAAGCGCCGCCACGAGCTCCCCGACGATGTCGTGCGCGCCTTCGGAGTCGGGCACGAAGTGCAGGAGCGCGATGAGAGAGAGGCCGATCGGGCGGTCGAAGTCGAGGACCTTTCGGGCCTGTTCGAGGATCGTGTGCGGCTCGCGCACATCCGCCTGCACGTACTCCGTCACGCCCTCCGGCGTACCGTGCAGCAGCGCCTCGGCGTGGGCCAGCACGATCGGGTCGTTGTCGACGTAGACCACGCGCGACTCGGGCGCCGTCTTCTGGGCGATCTGGTGGAGGTTGGGCTCGGTGGGAATGCCGGTGCCGATGTCGAGGAACTGACGGATCCCCTCGCCGCCCACCAGCTTGCGGACGGCGCGGTGCATGAACCACCGGTTCTGGGTGGCCAGTTGCTTCGCCCGCGGTTCGAGCGCCGTGAGCTGGTTCCCGAGTTCCTCGTCTACCGGGTAGTTGTCCTTGCCTCCCAGAAGCCAGTCGTAAACCCGGGCGGGGTGCGGGCGACTGGTGTCGAGCGGACGGGCAACGTACTCGGTCATGGAGCGCTCCTCTGCTCGCTGCTGTGTGCGAGCAGTCTGACAATCTTCGACCGCGCTTGAAAACCACTTGGCCTCGAAAGTAGCCCGATACGGGCTCTTGGCCCGTGAGTTGATGACTCGTCAGGCCTGTCGAGGGTTCGGCTGGAGCACGGCGAACGCCGCTCCGCCCGGGTCCGCCAGCCAGGCGATGCGCCCGACGTCCGGCACGTCCGCGGCGGGCATCAGCACCGTACCGCCGCTCCTCTGCGCCGCCTCGACCGTGGCATCGGCGTCGGCCACGGCGAAGTACGGTACCCAGCCGGGGCTTTGCTGCCCGCTCTGCAGCGGAGCCACGCCGCCGAAGGATCCGTCCTGCTGATCGCCGTCCTTGATGCTCAGCACCCTGTACGTCATGCCGGGCGCCGGCATCTCCGCGGACCGCCAGCCGAACAGGCCGTTGTAGAAACCGATGGCCTCCTCCGGCTCACCGGCGTGCAGCTCCACCCAGACCAGCGTGTTGTCCTCGGACGTCTTCTCCAGGCCGCTGCCCGGCTGGAGCGCGGCGAACTGGGCGCCGTTCGGATCGGTGAACTGCGCGATCCACCCGTCGCCGACGTCCGTCGGAGGCACGCGCACCGTGCCGCCGCCGGTCTCCACCTCACGGGCGGTGGCCTGGATGTCGTCGCTCTGGAAGTACGTCGTCCAGGCCGACTTGGCACCCTCCTCGGTGAGCGGCCCGAGGGCGGCGACGGTCTTCCCGTCCTTCTGGAAGAAGCCGTACCCGCCCGCCTCCGGCCCCGCGGGCACGAACTGCCACCCGAACACGGAGCCGTAGAAGGCGGCGGCCGCGTCCGTGTCGGGGCTGCCGAGGTCGATCCAGTTGGGTGATCCGGTACGGAACTCGGTGCCGAGCATGCGATGTCCTCCCACGGGTCCAGTGCACAGACCCGTCACTATGCCCACCCGGCCGCCCCGCCCCGGCGCACCGGTCCGGACGGCAGCGGGGTTTCACTCGAGTCGGGGAACACGCGGGCCACCGTCCCGGCGATGGGGGATCGGCACGGTCTGCGCGACCGTCGTCGGCCTGCTGGTGTGCCAGTTGGTGCGGATCGCGGTGGACCCAGTGGCTCGAAGCGGAGGTCTCCTGTACGCGTCCATGAACCTCGGCAACGGCGTCCCGGCAGCCCTTACCTGCGGCCTCGTGGCCGAAATCGTCACGTGCGCGGTGCTGAGGGTGGCCATGGCGCGGGAGGAGCCCGCGGAGGTGGCGGCGCCCGAGGAGCCGTAAGCCATGGGTGTCCTGCCGCGGCGGTCCTGGCGGGCATTGTGCCGACCGGGGACGCCAGACCTCGTCATTATCGCCAGGGACGCCCCGCCCGCATCCTGTCCGGCCGCTTCTCAGACCGGCTTGCGCCACACGGAGATGTGTTGCGTGGAGTCCTGCGTGAACGGTGTGCCGTCCCAGTCCGCGACCCGTCGTTCCAGTTCGAGTCCGGCGATGCGGGCCATCAGGTCGAGCTCTGCCGGCCAGGCGTACCGGTGACGGGAGTTGCCGCGGCGGTAACGGCCGTCGGTGCCGTCGCGGGTGAAGTGGTTCGAGACGAGGATCTGCTCGACCAGGTCGAAGGTGTCGAAGCCGAGATGATGGTCTGACACATCGAACGGGACCGCGCTCTGACCGGGCGGCAGGGAACGTAGCGGCGGGACCTCCAGCTCGATGACGAAGCGGCCGCCAGGTGCCAGATGGCGGGCCGCGTTGCGGAAGCACTCGACCTGCTCGTCCTGAGTGAGCAGGTTCGAGATCGTGTTGTAGACCAGGTAGACCAGCGTGAACTCGCCCGGGATGATCGTCGTGGCCATGTCTCCGAGGGTGACCGGGAGCGTGTCGGCGTCGGCCTTGCGGCGCAGCACGGCCGCCATGTGTTCGGACAGTTCGATGCCCACGACGGGCACCCCGCGTTCCCGCAGCGGCACGCCGACACGGCCGGTCCCGATGGCGAACTCCAGCGCCTTGCCGTCCCCGGCCAGTTCGGAGAGGAAGGCGAGAGTCGGTTCGAGAAAAGCGGCCGAGGACCGCTCGGTCACCTCGTCGTCATAGCGCTCGGCAGTCGCACGGCCCCACAGCTCGCTGCTCGTCATGGACGGCCACTCTGCCGGGCGGGGTGGGGCGGTGTCGACGCGTTTATCGGGGCTTCGGGTGGTGTGGTGATGGGGAGGGGCTATACGTCGTGTCGGGCGTGGTCCCGTCGATGTCTGTGCGGGACTCCATAATCGGAGCAGGACCCCAGGACATTCGCAGGACATCCGCCGCGAGGAAAGCCGGTGGCCCGCATGGCACAAAAGCCCGTACGTCATCCCGTCTTCGCGTCCTTCTACGCCAAGGTCGCCGGCCCCGCGCTCGAGAAGGCCGGGATAGTGGCGTACCGGAAGCGGCTGTTGGCCGGGTTGGCGGGGCGGGTGGTGGAGGTCGGGGCGGGGAACGGATTGAACTTCGCGCGTTAGCCGGCTGAAGTGACGCAGGTGGTGGCCGTGGAGCCGGAGGCGCGGTTGCGGGGGTTTGCCGAGGAGGCCGCTCGGGAGGTGGCCGCGCCGGTCGAGGTGATCGGTGGGCGGGCGGACAGTCCGGGCATGCGGCGGGTGCAGCGGTTGGTCGATGCCACGCTGTGGCCGGTGCTCCGTGGGGGGTGCCATACCGGTAATGACACCCAAGCCGCCATTGTCCGGGCCGGGTTGAGGATCCGGGAGGTCGAGAAGTTCGCTTTTCCGGTGACACGGATTCCGTCGCCCGCTTCCACGCACATCCTCGGTGTCGCAGAGAGCCCAGGCGGGGCCGACGGCATGGCGTGACGTTCCGGCCTCGCAGGGGCGGACCCGTGTCCGTCCCTGCGAGGGCCGTGCCTTGGCTCAGGTCACCAGGGGGAGTGCCGGGCGGGACGGGCGGCCGGTGAGGAGGTCCGCCGCCACCACCTCGTCGGTGTCGTCGTCGACGACGGTGACCCGTACCGCCGGGTTGTCGGTGGTGTCCATCGAGGAGCTCGCGTCCAGGGCGAACAGGACGGAGACGGGGCGGGCCTTGGCCCCCGATCCGTGCACGCCCGTGAACCGCAGGATGCGCCAGCCGCCGTCGTCCCAGTGGTCGACCAGCGCCGACCGGACGACGGGCGAAGCGGCCTCCCAGGCCAGGGAGTTCTCCAGCAGCTCGACGGACGCGGCGACCGGTACCTGGTCCCCGTACGCGACGAGCGGGTGGCCGAAGATCCGTACCCGGAGCCTGCGCACCGGCATCAGCAGCCGGCGTTCCACCTCGCTGCTGAGCGCCGTCACCACGGCCGCCCAGGCGGCGAGGAAGGCCACCGAGGCCAGAGGCTGCCGGCCGGCCTGCGACCACCACGGGGTGGACGAGGCGAGCGCGGCGAGGCCGCCGAGGACCACCAGGCCCGCCCGTGCGAACGAGCGCCAGGTGATGCGGTCGTCGTCCTTGGCGCTGCAACCGCACGAGGACTCCGGCATCGTCGCCTTGGCGTGGGCGAGATAGCCGAGGAAGCCCGTCCCGAGCGCCGCTGTCGCCCACCCGGGAAACGCCGCTGCCGGAAGCAGCAACAGCCCTGCGGCGAGGAGCAGTTCGAGCGTGCCGACGGCCCGCAGCACCAGCACGGCGCGTTGGACGTCGTTCAGGACGCGGGCCAGGGCCGTGTCGGCGGCCTGCCGCTGAAGTGACCGGCTGCGCAGCTTGGCCGCGCCGGTCCAGGCGAGCAGGCCCCCGACCGCCACCGGTGCGAGGTTCCAGGCGAGTGAGATCATCCGGCCTCCCGCCTCAGTGCCCGGCCGTCACGCGGGCGATGTCCACCGAACCGTCGTGCGGCCGCCAGGCGCCCAGCACCTGGACCGCCTGGCCGATGCGCAGCCGGGACAGGTCCGAGGTGAGCGCGCTGCCCTGGTACGAGGCCGCGGTGGTGTCCCTGACGATGCGTCCGTGCACCGCGTGATTGTTGTGGGCGAGGTCGATACGGTCCTTGCCGAGGCCGCGGATGACGCAGTCGAGGTTGACGATGTTCACCCAGACCGCGTCCGCCGCGATGGTGCCGTCGGGCATCGGAACGCCGCGCGCGTACATCCCGTCCCCGGCCTCGATCACGTCCGCGGTGGTGGGGCGCAGCTTCCAGATGCTGGTGGCGTTGGTGAGCTGGACCTTGTAGTCGTCGCCGTACGAGCCCGCGACATGGAGCAGGCCGCCGGTGATGGCGGTGATCCGGCCCTCGGCGAAGGACGAGTCCGCGATCGCGGGGTCCAGCGGCTTCATCGGGGCGGCGAAGGCGGCGTCGGCGTCGAGCCCGCCGAGCGCGGACGCGCCCACGATGGTGGCGCCGCCGAGCGCGGCGGTGGTGAGGAAGCGCCGGCGGCCGAGGCCCGGGGCGTCCTCCGGCTGGGGTCTGCCGTGACGGCTCATGGCTTCTTCCCTCCCTCTCACTCGTAGATCCAGACCGGCAGCTTGCCGGAGCTGAGGCTGCCGATCTTCGAGAACGCCGCGGGGGTCAGGTCCAGCACGCGGTTCGACCGGCACGTGCCGTTGCAGCAGGTCAGCTCGCCGCACCAGTCCTTGGTGCGCGGACCGCAGTCCTTGATGGTGATGCACACGGTGGCGCCGGTGCACTGGTGCTTCACGTTCATCACGGCGCCGCAGCCGCGCCGCGGGATGTTCTCGCCGCACAGGTCGGGCCGGGTGATGTCCCAGCAGTTCGCGGAGGCGTTGGGCCACGCGCCGTGGTTGCTGCTGGACTGACAGCCGCCGCAGGCGCCGCCGCCCGCGCTGCTACAGGGACCCCAGGCGCTGCCGCAGCAGAACCACGAGGTCTCCCCTCTCCAGAGATAGGTCGATCCGCATGCCATGGTGACGCTCCCTTCGTCATCAAAAACGGTGGGGCGAGCGCGGTACATGTGTGATGCGTGCATGACAAAACAGCGCGTGGCCGTGCGCGGTGCCATGCCGCGCGGAGATGCCGAGTCGCCAGAGCTGGTCCAGGGACGCGTGTACGAGTGCTCGCCGGGGCCCGGAATCCCGGGCCGTGGAACCGCTTGCCGTGCGCCGCACTTGACGGTGCGGTGGTGCGCCGAGCCGTGCATGGAGCGGTGGTGCGCCGAGCCGTGCATGGAGCGGTGGTGCGAGAGAGACGAACGGAGCCATGATGGCGCGTTCTACGCGCGTCCGCCAGAGGGTGGGAGCGCACAGAATCCGCCATCGTTGCGGGAGTTGCGAGAGGTGGCACAGCGGGGCATCGGTCGCACCGCGGCGCCGTGGGCCTCGCGGGGCGCCGTTCGCCGCCTGTGCGCGGCTGCGCATCGAGTGCAGGTGAGAGGTGAAATCAGGGGCTTATCCGCAGATAATGGACGACGGTGTCTTCGGCGTCCCGCGCGTTGGTCCCCATGTGACGCGGGCGTTCCCGCGGCCGGAAGGAGTCCCCTGTGCGTCACCAGCTCCGTCATCTCATCAAGCCCCACACGCACGAGGCGGCCGACCGCGTCGACACGGCCCTGGAGTCCTCCGCGCGCGGCATGCGGGCGCTGTGGGTCTCGCTGGCCGCCCTGGGCGGGACGGCTCTCGCACAGGCGGGGATCGTGCTGGTCTCCGGATCGGTCGCCCTGCTCGGCGACACCGTGCACAACTCCGCCGACGCGCTGACCGCCGTCCCTCTCGGCATCGCCTTCGTCCTCGGCCGCCGGGCGGCCACGCGCCGGTTCACCTACGGCTACGGGCGCGCCGAGGACCTGGCCGGCGTCGTCGTCCTGCTGACGATCGCCGCCTCCGCCGCGTTCACCGCGTGGTCGGCCGTCGACCGGCTGCTCGATCCCCGGGACCTGCACCACGTCCCGGCCGTCGCCGCCGCGGCCGTGCTCGGCTTCCTCGGCAACGAGTGGGTGGCCCGCTACCGCATCCGCGTCGGCCGCGACATCGGCTCCGCCGCACTGGTCGCCGACGGACTGCACGCCCGTACGGACGGGTTCACCTCCCTCGCCGTGCTGCTCGGCGCGGGCGGTGCCGCCCTCGGATGGCAACTCGCCGATCCACTCGTCGGGTTGGCGATCACCGGCGCGATCCTGCTGGTGCTGCGGGACGCCGCCCGCGAGGTCCTGCGGCGGCTGATGGACGCCGTCGACCCCGCCCTGGTGGACGCCGCCGAGCGGGCCCTGGCGGACGTCGAAGGCGTCCAGGGCGTCGGTGAGTTGCGACTGCGCTGGATCGGGCACCGGCTGCGCGCCGAGGTCGCGGTCGTCGTGGACGCGGAGTTGACCGTACGGGAGGCTCACCGTGTCGCGGTCGGGGCCGAGCATGCCCTGCTGCACGCCGTGCCGAAGCTGGCCGCGGCGCTGGTGCACGCGGATCCCACGGTTGCCGAGGGTGAGGGCGATCCGCATCTCGCGCTGGCGCACCACGCGGCTGCCTGACGGCGGGAGGGTGCCTCATCGGGGTTGTTGGCCGTACGGGCTCACCGTGTCGCGGTCGAGGCCACGCCGTGCCGAAGCTGGCGGCGGTGCTGGTTGCACGCGGATCCCACGGTCGCCGAGGGCGAGAGCGATCCGCAAAGGTGCCTCAACCGGGCCGCGGAATGCTGCGCTTGAGCCCCTTGCGGTCGTAGTACGTCGTCATGGCGAAGCCGAAGAGCAGGGAGACCGCCACGCCGATCACCATCATGAGCCAGGCGCGGTCGAGGCCGGCGTCGCCACGGGCGTCGAAGTACAGGATCGCGCGGACGCCGTCCCCGAGCTGGCGCATCGGCTCGAAGACCGAGAGGAAGCGGTAGAAGCCGGGGAGTGCCTGGAGCGGGACCGTGGCGCCCGAGGACGGCAGCCCCAGGGCGATGAACGCGAACATCGAGACGAGCTGCCCGATGCCGCCGAACGCGGCGTTGATGGCCTGCACGGCGATACCCACGGCGAGGACGGCGCAGTACGAGAAGATCCACAGCAGCGGCAGATGACTCGCGTCCATGTGCCAGATCCCCACACAGCCCAGCATGATCAGTGACGCGCTGATGACGCTGATGCCCGCGGTCATCAGCAGCTTCAGCAGCAGGGTCTGCGTGCGGCTGACGCGGATCGTGGGCCGGCGGCTGTGCCAGGGACCCAACTCGATGTCCGCGTAGCCGAGCGCGCCGTCGACGCTGCTGTGGAGCAGGTTGCCGCCGAGGAAGCCGGCCAGGACGAGCAGCAGCGTGTAGTAGAAGGCGGACAGCCCGAGCCCGCTGTTGTTGCCGATGGGATGGCCCACCTTGGTGACCGTCCGCACCGGGTCGGAGAGGAGCACGCGGGTCGTGGAGTCGGCGCCGGCGCGGCCGGCGGAGGCCGTGAGCTGCTGCCCGACCTTCAGCGAGGCCTGGTGGGAGACGGTCGTCATGATCTGGCTGGCGAACGACGAACCGAGGCTGCCCTTGCCGGGGTTGGTGAGCACCGTGAGGGTCGGCGCCGTGTCGGCGCGGGTCGTGGTGAGCGCCGCGACGGAGTCGGTGAAGTTCGCCGGGACGACCAGGGCGCCGTAGATCTGGTCGGAGGCGAGCTGATTCCGCGCCTGGGCGCGGGGCAGCCGGCGCCACTGGGCCGAGTCGTCCGACTTGTTCGTGACGACGGCCTCGGTGAGCTGGGTGCCGAGGTTCTGCCGCTGGCCTGGCAGGGGAGAGCCCTTGTCCTCGTTCACCAGGCCGATCGGCATGTGGTGCAGATAGCGGGTCGGGCTGACGATGCCGCCCATGTAGAGCAGGGACAGCAGCAGGGCCAGCAGCCCGGTGAGGATCGTGGGCATCAGCCACAGCTTGGGCCGGCGCAGCAGCGCGAGGGCGGCCGCCTGCGGGACGGGGCCGGGGCCGGGACCTGCGGGCGATCGCTCAGGGTTACTTCTCTCGGCGGTCATGGTTGTCCAGCATGCGTGCCGGTACGGCGGAGGCATTTTGCGCCTCGCCGAACCTCCCACGGCCGGAGTAAGCCATCCATCGTCACTCCGGTGAAGGGGACTTCAGGCCACCACGCCGAGAACGTCTTCGATCTCCGAACGTGCGGCCGAGCAGCTCGTCGGCGCGGAACCGGGTACAGGGGGGCGGATGCTGTGCGCGGCACGTGGCCCGGCGCGGTATCGGCTGCCTGCGGTACTCCTACGTCCCGCCCGGCTCGCGCACCCCGCGCCGCCACCGCTGCCAGCCGGACCTGGCAGGCTCCGAACAGGCGGCGCGCGTAAGGCCGTTGTTCGCCTCCGAGCGCTACGGGACGCCCTGGTACGGGCAGTTGGCCGACCCCTGCGCCGAGGAAATCCGGCGCGGCGCGGACGACGGCGGCGAACTCGGCGCCTTCCACGACCTGTACCGGCCGCAGCGCGAGGACGGCCTGCGCGCCCGGCTCGCCGAGTACACCCCGGCCGGCACGGACGCCGGGATCTTCTTCGTGACATGAGCCGCCCCGCGTACGCCCACGCCCCTACGCCCGACCTGAACTTCCCGAACCAGGGGGACCCCATCCATGCACGCTGATCTCTCCCGCTCCACCTTCCGGCCGGAGCGGCACTACTCCGCCGTCGTCGCCCAGCAGGGCCGCGTGCAGCTCGACGCCGACCTCAACGAGCAGGCCGCCATCCAGCTCCACCAGGCCCGCACCCTCACCGCCGACTTGATCGGACAGCACGGCGGCCCGCGCGACGCCACCGGCTTCCGCATCGAGTACGTCGGCGGCAAGCACGACATCGACACCCTGTACATCCACGGCGGCCGCTACTACGTCGACGGCATCCTGTGCGACGCCGACCGCCCGGTGGCCGGCACACCCGTACCGGACGAGGACGGGGAGAGCCACGACGACGAGCACGAGACGCCGGCCGCGGCGGCGTACTGGGACTACTGGGACCAGCCCGACGGCTTCCGCGACCCGGAGAAGGCCGCCGACCGGCTGCCCTCGCCCGCCCAGTCGCCGTTCCTGGTCTACCTCAAGGTGTGGGAGCGGGCCGTCTCCGCGGCCGAGGACCCGGCGCTGCGCGAGGTCGCCCTGGGCGCGGCGCTGCCCGACACCGCGGTCCGCGCCAAGATCGTATGGCAGGTGCTCGCCCTGTCCCTGAGCGCGCTGGAGATCGAGGACGCCGACCCGTCCAAGGAGGTCGTCCGCGCCGCCTTCACCCGCTGGGCGCAGCGCCGGTCCGCGCCCTCCGCCCACCTCGCCGCCCGCAGCGAGCGGCCCGAGCACGCCGACGAGGACCCGTGCCTGGTCCGGCCCGACGCGCGCTACCGCGGCCCGGAGAACCAGCTGTACCGGGTGGAGGTCCCCGCGGGGGGCGCGGCGAAGGACGCCACCTTCAAGTGGTCCCGCGAGAACGGCTCCGTCGTCTTCCCCGTCGACGAACTCGACGGCACCTGGGTGCAGTTGGCGACCCTCGGCCTCGACGACAAGCTGGACCTGGACGTCGGCGACCTCGTCGAGGTCACCGACACCGCCTACGCCTCCCGTCTCGAACCGCTGCCCCTGCTGCGCGTCGAGGAGCTGGACCTGCCCGGCCGCCGCGTCCGGCTGTCCGCCGAACCCGACCCGAGCATCGGGCGGTTGCCGCATCTGCACCCGTTCCTGCGCCGCTGGGACCACCACGAGGGGCCGAGGCGCAAGGGCCGTACCGCCGCGCTCAAGGGCGGCGCCGTGCCCGTCACGGAGGGGGAGTGGCTGCCCCTGGAGGACGGCGTCGAGGTCTACTTCGCCAAGGGCGGCGACTACCGCACCGGCGACCACTGGCTGATCCCGGCCCGCACCGCCACCGGCAGCGTCGAGTGGCCCACCGACCCGGCCCGCCGCCCGCTGCTCCAGGCGCCGGCCGGGATCGCCCGGCACTTCGCGCCGCTGGCCCTGATCAAGGGCGAGGGCGGCAACGTCGACCTGCGTCTCGCCTTCGGCCCGCTGGCCGCGAGCATCCCGGCGGCGGACGAGGCCGCTCTGGAGGCCGAGGCCCGGGCCGCCGCCGAGGAGAAGCGGACGGAGAACGACCCCTCCCACGGCCGTTCGCAGACCACAGCGGCCGTGGAGGCGGCCGTGGAAGGAGACGAGTGATGGCCCAGCCGATGAGCGCGTCCAAGCTGGTGGAGATCCTGCGCGCGGAGGGCGTGACCGTCCACGAGGTGCGGGACTGGCGCCACCACAACCGCAACACCAAGGGCCCGTGGGGCCCCATCAACGGCGTGATGATCCACCACACCGTCACCTCCGGCACCGCCGCCTCCGTCGACATCTGCTACGACGACTACTCCGGGCTGCCCGGCCCGCTCTGCCACGGCGTCATCGACAAGAAGGGCCACGTCCACCTCGTCGGCAACGGCCGCGCCAACCACGCGGGCCTCGGCGACAGCGACGTCCTGCGGGCCGTGGTCGACGAGTCGGGACTCCCGCACGACAACGAGGCCGACACCGACGGCAACCGCCACTTCTACGGCTTCGAGTGCATCAACCTCGGCGACGGCAAGGACCCCTGGCCCGAGGCACAGAAGGAGGCCATCGAGAAGGTCGCCGCCGCCATCTGCCGCCACTACGGCTGGTCCGAGCGCTCCGTCATCGGGCACAAGGAGTGGCAGCCGGGCAAGCAGGATCCGCGCGGCTTCACCATGGACGGCATGCGCGCGCGGATCGCGAAGCGGCTGGCCGGAAAGGGCGGCGGGACGGACTCGGGCGACCACAAGCCCGCGCCCAGGCCGGCACACGCCCCGTTCCCCGGAAGCGGCTTCTTCCACACCGGACAGCGGTCGCCGCTCATCACCGCCATGGGCCGCCGCCTCGTCGCCGAGGGCTGCGGCCGCTACGAGCGCGGCCCCGGCCCTGAGTGGACCGAGGCCGATCGCACATCGTACGCCGCCTGGCAGCACCACCTGGGCTTCCGAGGTCAGGACGCCGACGGCATCCCGGGGAAGACCAGCTGGGACAGGCTCAAGGTGCCGGCCGTCGACTGAGCGGGAGCGCGCCGGGCGGGGCCGTCAGCCCTGCTCGGCGTCCTTCTCGCGCTGGGCCTTCTTGAGCCGGGCGCCTTCCTTGCGGACGTCGGCCTGGGTGGCGCGCTCCTGCTGGAGCCACTCCGGCTGCTCCTGCTTCAGCGCCTCGATCTGCTCGGTGGTGAGCGCGTCGGTGACCCCGCCGCGCGCCAGACCCGAGATGGACACGCCCAGCTTCTCCGCGACCACCGGACGCGGGTGCGGGCCGTTGGCACGCAGCTCCCGCAGCCACTGGGGCGGATCGGCCTGGAGCTCGCCCAGCTCGGCGCGCGTGACGACACCCTCCTGGAACTCGGCGGGGGTGGCGGGGAGGTACACACCCAGCTTCTTCGCCGCGGTGGCGGGCTTCATCGTCTGGGCGCTCTGGTGGGACTTCATGCGGTCAAGGGTATCGGCCGCCCGCCGGGCCTTCCGACCACGGCCGACCACGGGCGTCCGGCCGCGGTCGATCACGGGCGGCCGGTCACGGCCGATCACGGGCGGCCGGTCACGGTCCGACTACGGGCGTCCGGCTGCGGTCGGCCACGGGCGTCCGGTCACGGCCGACTACGGGGCATCCCGCCACGGCCGGTAACCTGGCCTGGTGACAGGCTCGGAGGAATCACCGTCGTTCCGGCTCGCATACGTTCCCGGAGTGACGCCCGCCAAGTGGGCGCGGATCTGGAACGAGCGTCTGCCGGACATCCCGCTCACCCTCGCCCAGGTCCCCGCGGCCGAGACGGACGGTCTGCTGCGCGGCGGCGAGGCCGACGCGGCGTTCGTACGGCTGCCCGTCGACCGTACGGTCTTCAGCGCGATCCCCCTCTACACCGAGACCACCGTGGTCGTGGTGCCGAAGGACCACGTGATCACGGCCGCCGACGAGGTGACCCTCGACGACCTGGCCGACGAGGTCCTCTTCCACCCCCTCGACGACGTCCTCGACTGGGACAGCCCGCCCGGCGAGCCCGCGTTCGAGCGCCCGGCGACGACGGAGGACGCCATCGAGCTGGTGGCGGCGAGCGTCGGCCTCCTGGTCGTCCCTCAGTCCCTGGCCCGCCTCTACCACCGCAAGGACCTGACCTACCGCCCGGTCACGGACGCTCCGCAGTCGAGCGTGGCCCTGTCCTGGCCCGAGGAGGCCACGACCGAGCTGGTCGAGGACTTCATCGGCATCGTCCGCGGCCGCACCGTCAACAGCAGCCGCGGCCGTGCGGAAGCGCCGCCGTCCACCGAGCCGGCGAAGCGCAAGAGCACGGAGAAGGCACCCGCCCGGAAGAACCCCGCGGCGGGCGGCGCCAAGTCCGGGAGCCGGCCGCAGCGAGGCCGCGCGGGTGCTCCGAAGGGGGCCAAGCGGGGCAACCCGCGCCGGCGGTCGTAGGGAACGTAGGGAGTAGGGGAACCCGGACCCGGGCCGGTGGCCGCTCAGCCCGTCCCAGAACCGTCCCGCATGTCCGCGACGGCCAGCGTCAGCGCGGCCAGGATGAACAGCAGCGAGGTCAGGAAGCCCAGTTGGAGGGCGCCGGAGGCGCGGCCGTGGTTGGCCAGACGGGCGAAGTACACCGCGCCCACCGCGGCGATCCCCGCCGCCGACCCGATCCGCTGGCCGGTCTGGAGCACCCCGCCCGCCGCTCCCGCACGCCGTACCGGCACCCGGGCCAGCGTGAGCGTCGTGTTGGGCGCCACGGTCAGGCCCGAGCCGATCCCGGCGACGAGCAGGGGCAGCGCCGCGGCCCACCCCACGTACCGGCCCGGCACGAGTTGTACGGACACGATGACGCCCACGAGTCCCAGCGCCACACAGCTCAACCCTCGGACCACCAGCCCCCGGCCGTAGCGGCCGACCAGGCGTCCCCCGGCCAGGGCGGCGAGCGCCGATCCCACCGCGAACGGCATGGCGGCCGTCCCCGCGGCGAGCGCGCTGTAGCCCATGGTGATCTGCAGGAACAGCGTGTACACGAAGAGGACCGAGGTGAAGCCCGCGAAGTACGCCAAACTCAGCAGTGCGCCCAGTCTGAACGCCCGCACGCGGAAAAGCCGCAGGTCTAGCAGTGGCCCCCGGCGGCGCCTCAACTGCCGCCCCTCCCACGCCCAGAACGTCGCCAGCAGCAGGACGGCCAGGGGGACCAACGCCCATTTGCCCCGCCCGGACCAGGCCTGCTCCTGCACCAGGGGCAGCATGAGCGCGAGCGCACCGGCACCGAGAAGCAGCACCCCCGGCACGTCGAACCCCTCCCGTGGATCCCTGCGCGGGGCATGCCGGGGGAGCAGGCGCAGGGCTGCGATGATCACCGCCGCGCCGATCGGCAGATTGACGTAGAACACCCAGCGCCAGCTGCCGGAGGCCTCGATCAGCAGACCGCCCGCCAGCGGGCCGACCGCGGTGGAGACGGCGACGACGCTGCCGAACGCGGCGAAGGCGCGCGCACGCTCGGCGCCCTTGAACATCTGCTGGATCAGGCCCGACCCCTGAGGCGCGATCAGGCCCCCGGCCATGCCCTGGAGCAGCCGGAACACCACGAGCCACGTGCCGGTCGGTGCCAGTCCGCAGGCCGCCGAGGCCAGCGTGAACAGCGCGACCCCGGTGATGAAGGTCTCCCTGCGGCCCCGCAGGTCACCCAGCCGTCCCGCCGGGACGAGGACCAGGCCGTACGTGAGGGCGTAACCGGACACCACCCAGGACAGGTCGGCCGTGGCGGCGTGCAGGCCGCGCTCCATCGAGGGCAGCGCCACGATCACGATCGACGTGTCGAGCAGGGTCATGAAGCCCGCCGTCAGACAGACCGCGAGCGCCTTCCAGCGCCGCCGCTCGTCCGCGACGGGGTCCGACTGCCGTACCTGGACCGTCGTCATGGTGCCTCGAGGTTCACGATCTCGATCATGCGGGAGGTGGGCATGCGACTCGCCTTCTCGTGCGTCCTGCGCTCACCGTAGGAACGGCCGCCGCCCCGCGCGCGGCGCGACAGGGACGGGGGAGCGGCCAAACGGTCGCCTGGCCGGTGCGGGGCCCGGATCCTGCCCCGGCGGCCGGCGTTGGTGCTTCCGGGTGGCGACGCGGGAACGGCGCCGGGGCCCGCGAGCCCGGCATGATCCGAACGAGAGGCGCTAGCCGCGCGCCGACCGGCCGACCGACTCCACCAGCGGCAGCAGCCGGTGCGGCACCCGCTCGCGCAGGGCCACCTCCGTGCGGGTGCGCACGACGCCCGGCAGGCTGATCAGCTTCTGGATCACGTCCTCCAGGTGGGCGTTGTCCCGCGCCACGACCCGGGTCAGCAGATCCCCGCCGCCCGTGATGGAGAAGGCCTCCACGATCTCCGGTACGCCCGCCAGCGCGTCCCCGACGTCGTCGAGGTGGCCCTGGGTGACCTCGATGTGGACGAAGGCGAGCACCGGGTGGCCGAGGGCGGCGGGGGAGAGCGAGGGGCCCGTGCCGGTGATGACGCCGTCGCGTTCGAGGCGGTCGAGGCGGGCCTGGAGGGTGCCTCGGGCGACGCCGAGGATGCGGGCGTACTCGCGGACGCTGGTGCGCGGCTGCTCCAGCAGCAGCCGCAGAATGCGGGTGTCGAGCTCGTCCACGGCCATCGTGCTGCGGCCTCCCCTCGCGTCGGTCCGCCGATCATCGCCGACTGTACCAATGGCTCAGCGGTACGCGACGCGGTCGTGCCGTCTGACCTGGTCCGTTGGCCCGACGGGCGGCGTCTGGGGGGTCTGCGTTCTGTGCCATTGGTCCAGTGACGCGGGGCTCACTTGAGCCAGAGGCCGTTCAGATGCTGTGATGGGCATGTCGATGGCGCTGCGGATCCCGCGGCGCCTTTTGTGTGTCGGTAAGAGGGCTTTTGTCCTTTGTCGTCCGGAGGGGGCGGGAATTTGGTGCTCAAGAGGGTGTTCACGGCTCCGGACCCGGGGCTGATGCGACTGCGGTTCGCCGCACGGGCCGTGCTCGGCATCGCGGCGGCGGTCGTCATGTGCGGCCTCGCCGGCTACTCCCTCGTGGGCGCGATCATCGGCGGAATCACCGCGCTGCTCGCCCTGTTCACCGTCACCGACGCCACGATTCGCGGGCAGGCGGTCACCACCGCGCTGCTGCCCGTCGTCGGCCTGCCCGTGCTCGCCGCGGCCGCCGAGCTGCACGACCATTCCGTGGCCCGCGACCTGGCGTTCGTCGCCGTCGTCGGAGCGGGCGTGTACGCGCGCCGATGGGGGCCGCGCGGCCACAGCCTCGGCGTGTTCGCCTTCATGACCTTCTTCGTCGCCCAGTTCCTGCACGCCGCCCCGGCGCAGCTGCCCGAGCTGGACGCCGCCGTCGGGCTGGCCGTGCTCACCGCGGCGGCGGTGCGCTTCGGCGTGTGGTGCTACGAGCGCCGCCTGCCGGTTCCCGCCGCGCCCCCGGCCCCGCCCGGCGGCACCGGCCTGGCCCGCGTGACCACCCGGCTGGCGGTCCAGGCGGCCGCCGCCGCGGGAATCGCCCTCGTCGTCGGCCAGCTGGTGTCGGGACAGCGCTGGTACTGGGCCGTCGGCTCCGCCTGGTGGATCTTCGTCAACGTCGCGTCGCGCGGCGAGACCCTGGTCCGCGGCGCCCGCCGGATGCTCGGCACCCTCGTCGGTATCGGCCTCGGCTTCCTGATCGCCATCCCGGTCGGCGGGCAGCCCGTCGTCACCGCGCTCCTGGTCGCCGCGTCCGTCTTCGGCATCTTCTACACGGCCGCCGTGTCCTACACCTGGATGATGCTCTGCGTGACCCTGCTGATCGAGCTGCTCTACGGCCTCCTCGGCCACCTCACTCCCGGCCTGCTCGCCCTGCGTCTCGTCGAGACCGGCATCGGTGCCGTAGGCGCCCTCCTGGCCGTGCTGCTGGTCCTGCCCGTCACCACCCACGCCACCACCGACGCCTGGATCCAGCGCGCCCTGCGCTGCGTCCACGCCTGCACCGAGGAGGCCGCCGCCCGGCTGGCCGGCTCGACGACGGCCAACCCCGCCGTCCGCGCGGCCGAACTCGAACAGCTCCTCGGCCGCGTACGGCTCTCGGTCGCCCCGCTGGTCCATCCGCTGAACCCGCTGCTCGGCCGCAAGCGCCGCGCCCGCCGGGTCCTCGCCCTCCTCGACGACTGCGCCCGCGAGATCCGCGGCCTGGTGGCCGTCGCCACCGACCCGGAGGCCTCCCACGACGCCCGACTGGCCGCCGCCTGCTGGCGTGTGGAAGCCGCGGTCGAGGCGCTCACCGAGGGCGGCTCCGAGCACATCACCGCCCCGGCCGAGCCGCCCGCCGAACCGGTCCTGGCCCACCTCCACGGCCTCGAACGCGCCCTCGCCGACCTCGCCGAGCCCCTGCGGACCCCGGCGGCGGCACCCCGGGTCGGAGCCTGAGGACCGTCCGGCCGAGCTGCGTCTTGGTCTAGACCGCCGCTGATCGACTGCTACCGTCGGCCCCGAGCGGCTCGGAACGGCTCGGAGCGAGAGGGGACGGCAGTGGCGGACGGCGGCAGACGGCGCAAGGCGTTCATCGGGTCGTTCACCGCGGCCGGCGGCCCCGGTCTGCTGACGGCCGCCGTGCACCCGCACACCGGGGCGCTGACCCTGCTCGGCCGGGTCCAGGGCCTCGCCGACCCGTCGTACCTGGTGCTGTCGCCCGACGGCGACATGCTGTACGCGGTCAGCGAGACGGCCGACGGCGCGGTCGCCGCGTACCACGTGCGCGGCGACAAGCTGGAGCCCGCCGGGGCGCCCGTGCCCGTCGACGGCAGCGGACCCACCCACCTCAGCCTGCACGCCGGACACGTCCTGACCGCCAACTACGGCTCCGGCAGCGTCACCGCCGTGCCCCTGTCCGTGGACGGCACCCTCGAGGCCGCCCCCTCCGGCGTCCTCCAGCACTCCGGCGCCGGCCCGCACGAGAGGCGCCAGCGCGGCCCCCACGCCCACCAGGTGCAGCCTGACCCGAACGGCCGCTGGATCGTGAGCGTCGACCTCGGCACGGACTCCGTGCGCGTGTGCGAGCTGGAGGACGGCGAGCCCGTCCTGCGCCGTGAGATCGCCCTGCGCCCCGGCTCCGGCCCCCGCCACCTCGCCTTCGGCCCGGAGGGCCCGGACGGCACGTACGCCTACGTCGTCAACGAGCTCACCCCGACCGTCACCGTCTGCCGCTGGGACCCCGCCACCGGCACCCTCAAGCCGCTGACCGAGACGCCGATCCTGCCGGGCGCCCCCGCCGGAGACGCCTACCCCTCCGGCATCGTCGTCTCGCCCGACGGCCGCTTCGTGTGGATCGCCACCCGGGGCGAGGACGTCCTGTCCACGTTCGCCGTCGAGGGGGACCAGCTGCGGCTCGTCGGCACGGTGCCCTGCGGCGGACACTGGCCGCGCGCGCTGGCCGAGTCCGGCGGCTTCCTCTACGTGGCCAACGAGCGCTCCGGTGACGTGGCCTGGTTCGCGATCGACCCGACGACGGGCCTGCCCCGCTACGAGGGCTCCGTCGCGGTCCCCGCCGCCTCCTGCATCGTCTTCGACGACTGAGCCCTCGTACCGCGGGGCAGGCCAAGCCGAAGGGCCCGCTCCGGTTGCCGGAGCGGGCCCTGGGGCGTACGGGTGCCGTGGTGGATCAGTGGGCGGCGGACGCGCCCTGCGGCTGCTGCGGGGCGATACCGAGCGCCGTCGTGTACTTGGCGAGCGCCAGCTTGCCGACCGCCGGGTACGCGCCGAGGGCCTCGGCGGTGGTGCAGTCCACCTCCGCCGCGGCCGCCTCCAGCAGCGCCGGGTCGATCTCGGGGCCGATCAGGTACGGCGCCAGCGCCAGCTGCTGCGAACCAGAGTCACGCAGCTGCTCGGCGACGGAGGCGATCGCACCGTCCTCGTCCAGCGCCGCCGCCATCACCGGGACGGCCAGGCGCGCGGCCAGCAGCATGCCGGTGATGCCGGCCGCCTGCACGGCCTCGTCGCCGCCCACGGAGGCGAGGATGATGCCGTCGGCGGCGGTCGCCACGGTGAACAGACGCGCGCGGTCCGCGCGGGCCAGGCCCGCCTCGGACAGGCGCACGTGCAGCCCCTCGGCGAGCAGCGGGTGCGGGCCGAGGACGTCGGTCAGCTCGGCGGCGACCCGGCTGTCCATGACGGCCTGGCGGAACTGGCGCAGCAGCGCGCTGTCCGGACCGGCGAGCAGCGGCACGACGACGGCGACCGGGCCGTCGGGCTTCTTGGCGTCGGAACCGGCGGCGACGGCCTGCTCATAACGGGCGGTGCGCTCTTCGGCGGCGTGCGCGAGCACGGACTTCAGGCTGGCGAACTCCGCGTCGTCCCCGTCCAGGTAGCCGATCCTGGCGTCCAGGCCGGGCAGCTCGGAGCGGGCGATGCTCACGACCTCCTCGGCGAGGCTGCGCGTGGCGGCGCTGGGCGTGCCCGGCACCGCGAGGACGAGCGCGGGCGCGCCCTCGGGAGCCACCAGCGGTTCGGGGCGGCGGTGCCGTCCAGGCTGGCGGGGGCGCGGCATTCGTACTGGCAGGCCGGCGGGCCCAGTGGGGGAGCTCATGGCGCCGCATGTTACTGGTTTCCGGTGCTCCCCTGTTCGGGGAGGGTGCAGGTGAGCGGTATCCGTCCGGTTTTGTCTGATGAGTTACGTGCGGATAAGGGCTGACCGGTGCGCTTGTCCGGCTCGCCGCACGGCACTTGCCGGACACGTCCGGAATTTCATGGGTCAAGTCCCTTGTGTGGCTATGGCCCCCACGTACAACATCGTCTCGCTCCCCGGCAGCGCGAGCCGCCCCGCCGCCAGGTCGGTCGCGATCCGCACCGCCCCGTGCAGCGGGTCGCCCTCGGCCGGTTCCTGCCGTGCGTGCGGCAGCCGGCGCGCCAACTCCTCTGCCAGCGGTACGAGAAGAGGGGCGCCCATCTTGAACAGCCCACCGGTGACGGCGATCCGGGGGTCCCCGCCGGCCGGGCACACCGCGGCGGCGGACTCGGCGATGTGGCGGGCGGCCGTCCGCAGGACGTCGGCCGCGACGGCGTCCCGCGTCGCGCACGCCGCGACCTCGGGTGCGAAGGAGGCGAGGACGGCGGCGCGGTCGGAGCGCGGGTAGAGGTGTCCCGGCAGCCCCGTGACCGGGCCGAACCGCTCCTCGGCGCAGGCCAGCAGCGCGGCCGAGCCGCCGTCGCGCCCGTCGTGGGCACGCAGAGCCGCCTCCAGCCCGGCCCGCCCGATCCACGCCCCGCCGCCGCAGTCGCCCAGCAGGTGCCCCCAGCCGTCCGCCCGCCGCCAGCCGGTGAGATCGGTGCCGATCGCGATCATCCCCGTACCGGCGGCGACCACGGCGCCGGGATGCGGACCGAGCGCGCCCGCGTACGCGGTGACCGCGTCCGCGGCGAGCCCGACCGTCCGTACGCCGAGCTCCCGGCGCAGGGCGCCCGGCAGTTCGGCCCGCAGGCCCTCGCCCAGGCTGGCGAACCCGGCGGCCCCGACGACGACCGTGTCCAGCCCGCTCACCCCGGCCTCGGTGACCAAGTCACGGGCGAGCGGCAGGAGTTGCTCCAGCAGATGCCCGGGGTCGATCCCCCGGGCACCCGTACGCACCGGCACCCTCGACTCCCGCTGGACCGGCGGCCGTTCGCTCCCGGGCACGCCGACGGCGACCCGGAGGCCGGAGCCACCCGAGTCGACGGCGAGGAAACCCCGCGGAGTTAAGCCGGTCACGGCAGGCGCCAGTCCACCGGCTGTCCGCCCTGCTGGATCAGCAGGTCGTTGGCCCGGCTGAAGGGACGCGAGCCGAAGAAGCCGCGGTCGGCCGGCATCGGCGACGGGCGGGCCGACCGCACGGCCGGCAGACTGCCCGGCAGCGGCCGCAGATCGCGGGCGTCGCGGCCCCGGAGGATGGACACCAGCGGCCTGCCGCGTGCGGCGAGCGCGCGTACGGCCTGCTCGGTGAGCTGCTCCCAGCCCTTGCCGCGGTGCGCGGCCGGACTGCGCGGAGGCGTCGTCAGCGCCCTGTCGAGCAGCAGCACGGCGGGATGACCAGGGCGGAGTGGCTTGATCATTGGTTGCAACAGGCTCCCCTCCTTCCCGGTGACCGACTGCGTGAGTTGCTGGACCGGCTCGATGACCTTGATGAGAAGGAAGAGTAGCGTCGAAGGCGGGCGTTCGTGCGTGGGGCTTCTGCATCTGTGCGGAACTTTGGTGTGTGCCAGTAGGGTGACGCGTTGTGGCACGACGACCCTTGCATGAACTTGTTGAAGCAGGCTGGGCGAAGGCTCTTGAACCTGCGGCCGAACGTATCGCCGCGATGGGGGACTTCCTCCGGGCCGAGGTAGCGGCCGGCCGGACATACCTTCCGTCCGGGGCGAATGTCCTGCGGGCCTTCCAGCAGCCCTTCGACGACGTTCGCGTCCTGATCGTCGGCCAGGACCCCTACCCCACGCCGGGCATGGCGATCGGGTTGAGTTTCGCGGTGGCGCCTGAGGTGCGTTCGTTGCCGGGGAGCCTGGAGAACATCTTCCGGGAGATGCACACCGACTTGGCGTTGCCCAGGCCGTCCAATGGGGACCTGACACCGTGGACGGAGCAGGGTGTGCTGCTGCTCAACAGGGCGCTGACGACGGCGCCCCGCAAGCCGGCGGCACACCGCGGCAAGGGGTGGGAGGAGGTCACCGAGCAGGCGATCCGGGCGCTGGTGGCGCGTGGCAAGCCGCTGGTGTCGATCCTCTGGGGCCGCGATGCCCGTAATCTGCGGCCGTTGCTCGGAGAGCTCCCGGCGATCGAGTCGGCCCACCCGTCGCCGATGTCGGCCGACCGCGGCTTCTTCGGCTCGCGTCCCTTCAGCCGGGCCAACGACCTGCTGATCCAGCAGGGCGGACAGCCGGTGGACTGGCGCCTGCCGTAACGCCACGGCTGTCGCAGCGCCCTGATCGCTTCGGCGAACCACCAGCAGCTCGACGCGGTGGCGGACCGTGCCGATCCCGCCGAACTCCCCCTCGCTGGCGTGCCCGTGGCCGTCAAGGACAACTTGCCCGTGCGCGGGGAGTCGACGCGGCACGGCTCCGCCGCGACGCCGGACGAGCGAGTTCGAGGCGGTCGGACTGGAGCGTGAGCCCTCGCTGCGGGTGAAACCGCCGCGGGTCGCCGCCTCGCCGGCGGCGCTGGAGTGCGTGCTGCACAGCATGCTCACGCTGGGCGACTCCACGGTGGTGTTCGGTCGGGTGGTGCACGCCGTGGTGAGCGAGGAGGTGCTCGCCGAGGACGGGCTGCCGGACATCGGGCGGCTGAGGCCGCTGGCGCGGCTGGGCCGAAACGAGTGGGGGACGCTCGGCGAGGTGCTGGGCAAGCCACGGATCCGCTGGAGCGACTGGCAGACGGGCAAGCGCAGCTGAGCACTGCCGATGCTTGGTTCTACGGCACGCGATCGGCGACTTCACACCGAGGCGAGGTCCCAGGCGGCCGCCTGGAGCCCCCCACATGTCCAAGGTCTTTTCCTGAGGAGTTCTCGGTCAGTGGGGTGCCATGACCGCTCTGGCCGCTGCCACCTCTTGGCGGAGCGGTTCCAGGACACTGCGCGGCGGTCTTGTCGGGTGGGTGGTGGGGCCGGCCGTGAGGGTGCCGGCCTCGCGGATGCCCTCGGCGAGTTCGCGCAGTTGCCCGGCCAGGTGGTGGACCTCGGCCTGCGGCGGGGGTGGTGCGCCGTGGCTGACGCGGACGCGGGCCGCGGTCGTGGCGTCGATGACGCGTTCGACGGCCACGACCACGGGCCACCATGCGGCGGCGCGGCGACCGGTGGGCGGGGGTTCGGTCAGGGCTCGCTGGAACTCGGTGCGGAGGGTGGACAGATCGCGGTAGAGGCGGTGGCGCATGCGGGCGCGCGCGACGGGGTCGGCGTCGGCGTCGGGGGCGAACGCCGTCTCGACGTACGTCGCCGTGTGCGCCACCGCGTCCGCGAGGCGGCGGCCGAGGCGGGTGCGCCAGCTCTCCGGCCAGAGGAGATAGCCGGCGACCAGGGCGATCGCGCAGCCCATGAGGGAGTCGATGAGGCGCGGGAGCAGCAGTCCCGTGCCCTGGTGGGTGAGGATGTCGATGAGGAGGAGGATCAGTGGGGTGATCACCGCGGTCTGGTAGCCGTAGCCGCGCGGGGTGAGGATCGGGATGAGCGGTGCCAGGAGGGCCAGCACCAGTACGTCCCACCAGCCGATCGGCACTTCCGCCAGCACCGCTGCCGCCAGCACCAGTCCCGCGACCGTGCCGAGCGCGCGCGTCAGGGCTCGGGAGAAGACGGAGCCGAAGTCGGGCTTGAGGACGAAGGCGACGGTGAGGGGGACCCAGTAGGAGCGGGGGATCTGGATGACGGAGACCAGGATCTGGGCGAGGGCGATGCTGAGGGCCAGGCGCAGGCCGTAGCGCCAGGAACAGGCGCACAGGACGACGTTGCGGACGGCGCGGGCGGTACGGGTGCCGAGCGCGGCCTGGCTGCCGAGGCGGTCGTCGATGCTGCGGGGGTCGACGTCGGGGGAGGTGACGACCTCGGCTGCGTGCCGCAGGGCGTGGTCGACCGCGCGGGCCGCCTCGGTGGCGGGTGGGGGCAGGGCGGGGAGTTCGAGGGTGCCTGTTTCGCCGGTTTCCACGGCGTCGGCCATGCGGCGGACCGCCTCGGGGACCTCGGGCGCCAGCGGATGGCCGGCGTGGTGGACGGCCGAGGCCGCGTCGATGACCGGGGTGAGTGCGTTCAACTGGGCCAGCAGTCGGGTCAGTTCGCGGGTGTGGCCGTGGTGGCGGACGCGGTGGGACGTGAGCAGGTCGTACGCCTGGTACAGGGCGCGGGTGACGTCGAAGCGGAGACTGATGTACCGGTCCGGGTCGCCGCAGGCAGCGAGCAGGTTCGCCGCCACGCGGTAGGCGCGCGCGACCGACACTCGCTCGGGCACTCCGGCCCGCAGCGGCCAGCCGAGCAAGGTCAGGAGCAGGACCAGCAGACCGCCGCCGGTCATCAGAACAGGCGCCAGCCACCACGGTCGGGGCAGCGGCAGGCCCGCACCGATGATGCAGTAGAGCAGGAACAGCAGGCCGGAGACTGAGGCGACCGCGCCGATCGTGGAGATCATCCCGGACAGCAGGGCGACCCCGATGACGATGCCGACGGCGTACCAACCCTGGCCGTAGGCCTGCAGGCCCAGGACGATGCCGACGGCTCCGACGAGCTGGGGGACGGCGATGTGGATGATCCGCATGCGGTAGGCGTCGACGGTGTCCCCGATGACGCCGTTCATGGCGCCCATGGAGGCGAGGGCGCCATAGGCCAGGTGCCCGGTGACGAGCCCGATCGCCAGGGGCAGCGCCACGGCGACAGCGGCCCGAGCAGCCACCGCCCAGTTGACGGGCGGCGCGGGGTGGGGGCGCAGGTTCCGCACGAGCCAATCAGGAGGGGTGAGGTCGACCGAAGACTTGCGGAACATACCGGTCATTATCGTCGCGAACCGGCTGACCGCCTCCTCGGTAGGCCAGCATGAGCATGGGGTTGCTCGCGGCTGATGTTGGTGCAGTCTTCAGTCCGGGGTGCTGAGGGGTGGACGGGGCGCCGCAACGATCCGCGTCGCGGTCGAGCCTGCCCGGGGAGGCGGCTTTCGCGGGGGTAGCGTCGCAGGCATGCACGCGATCACAGTTCCCGAACCTGGTGGGCCCGAGAAGCTGACCTGGAGCGAGGTGCCCGATCCGGTGCCCGGCGAGGGCGAGGTGCTGGTCGACGTGGCGGCTGCCGCCGTCAACCGCGCCGACATCATGCAGCGAGAGGGCAACTACGCCCCGCCGCCCGGCGCCTCTCCCTACCTCGGACTGGAGTGCTCCGGCACGATCGCCGCGCTCGGCCCCGGCGTCTGCGGCTGGTCCGTCGGCGACGAGGTGTGCGCACTGCTTTCGGGCGGCGGCTACGCCGAGAAGGTCGCCGTCCCGGCCGTCCTGCTGCTGCCCGTACCCAAGGACGTCACCCTCGACCAGGCGGCCGGGCTGCCCGAGGTCGCCTGCACCGTCTGGTCCAACGTCTTCATGGTCGCCCACCTGCGCCCCGGCGAGCTCCTCCTGGTACAGGGCGGCGCCGGCGGCATCGGCACCATGGCGATCCAACTGGCCAAGGCCATCGGCGCCCGCGTCGCGGTGACCGCCGGCTCGAAGGCGAAGCTGGAGTTCTGCGCCGAGCTGGGCGCAGACATCCTGATCAACTACCACGAGCAGGACTTCGTCACCGCGCTCAAGCAGGCCACCGACGGCAAGGGCGCCGACGTCATCCTCGACAACATGGGCGGCGGCGAGTACCTCGACCGCAACGTCGCAGCCCTCGCCGTCAACGGCCGTCTCGCGATCATCGGCCTCCAGGGCGGCACCAAGGGCGAGTTGAACATCGCCGCCCTGCTGATGAAGGAGGGGGCCATCACCGCGACCTCGCTGCGGGCCCGGCCACTGAAGGAGAAGGCCGCCATCGTCGCCGGCGTGCGCGAGCACGTCTGGCCGCTGATCGCCTCAGGGAAGATCCGCCCCGTCATCGACCGCGAACTGCCCATGACCGACGCCGCCGAGGCACACCGCCTGATGGACAGCAGCCACATCGGCAAGGTGCTGCTGATCGCACTGTAGCGGCGTCGGTCGCAAAGGGGGCCAGGGGGGGCCTTGAGAGAGGCCGCCTGTCGCCGAGCGGTACGGCGTCAGCAGTGAGACGCAGGACGAGTACGTCCTGGAGTCCCAGCGCCGCACCGCCGCAGCCCAGGAAGCGGGCCTCTTCGCGGACGAGATCGTGCCGTACGAGGGGACGAGGCTGGTCGCGGCGGAAGACGCGGATCCGGTCGCCGAACCGTTCACCGTCGCCCTGGACGAGGGGAACCGTCCGTCGACCCCCGCCGAGGGGCTAGGCGGGCTTCGTTCCGTCCTGCCCGACCGGGCCGGACACCGCGCGACGGTCTCCGCGGGGAACGCGTCGCAGTTGTCGGACGGCGCCGCGGCCGTCGTGCTCATGGAGGCGGCCGAGGCGTCGCGACGCGGGCTCGAGCCGCTCGGCACCTACCGTGGGATCGCGGTTTCGGGATGCGAACCCGATGAGATGGGGATAAGCCCGGTGTACGTGATCCCACGACTGCTGGAGCGCCACGGCCTGGGGATCGACGACATCGACCTGTGGGAGTTGAACGAGGCCTTCGCGTCGCAGGCGGTGTACTGCCGGGACAAGTTGGGCCTCGACCCCGCGAAGTACAACGTCAACGGCGGCGCGATCGCCATCGGGCACCCGTACGGCCGGATCGCCGGGCGGGCGGCGTGGCGGGCCGCCTGCCCGTCCGGCTCCCCGCGACGATGACCTTCTGTGCGAGCGGGCCGGGAGGCAGCGGGTATGACGGTGAACCGTATCGGCTTGGTCGTCCACACCGGACGGCCGGCGGCCGTGGCCGCGGCCGAGGCCGTACGCCAATGGTGCGCCGAGCACGCGGTGGCATGCACTGACATCGACGTATGGCGCGAAGGCGAGCGGCACCACGCCCGTACGGAGGTCGACGCTGCGCACGATCCGGACCTGATCGTCACTCTCGGCGGCGACGGCACCTTCCTGCGCGGTGCACGGCTGGCGGCCGAGAGCGACGCCCTGATCCTCGGAGTCAATCTCGGGCGCGTCGGGTTCCTGACCGAGGTGCCCGCACCGGCAGTGGGTACGGCCCTGGACACCGTGCTCGAAGGCCGGTTCGACGTGGAGAGCCGGATGCTGCTGACCCTGCGGACCTCGTGCCGTCTGGAGGTGCCCAAGCACATGGAGCCGCTGGTGCGCTACGGGCGCGGTCCGCTGCTGCCGCCGCCGAGAGTGCGCATGGACTGCGAGGCCAGTGACGACTGGGGCATCGCGATGAACGTCACCGCGCTGAACGACGTGGTCGTGGAGCGGCTGACGCGGGAGCGTCAGGTGTCGGTGGGCGTCTACATCGCCGGGCAGTTGCTCGCCTGTTACTCCGCCGACGCGCTGATGGTGGCCACGCCCACGGGCTCGACGGCGTACAGCTTCGCCGCCGGGGGCCCGGTCGTCTCCCCGCGCGCGGAAGGGCTGTTGTTCACGCCGGTCGCGCCGCACATGGCGTTCAACCGCTCAGTGCTGGCAGCCCCCGACGAGCCGATCGCGCTGCGGGTCCTCAAGCGCTCGGGCCCGGCCGCCGTCAGCATCGACGGCCAGGTACGCGGTCTGCTCAATCCCGGCGACTGGATCGGGGTGTACGCCGCGTCCCGCAGGCTGCGGGTGGTACGGCTCGGCCCCATGAACTTCTACACGCGGCTGCGCGAGCGCATGAACCTCACCGACGCGCCCGCCGCCGTGGCCGACGGCGGAGCCGCCCCGCTCTGGCCGGCGACCACGCCTCCGCCGGACGATGTCGCCCACCTCGCGCTGCCCACCGGTCCCAGGAAGAGCAACGGGCACCCGCTGGCCTGATCCTGCCGATCCTGCCGATCAACTGCCTGTGATCACGGTGGGGTCGACGGCGATGAGTAGCACCCGAGGGAGGCGGGCCCAACCTCCTCCTATGGCGCGTCTGCTGGGCCGCTGGCCAGTGGTCGGCGCCAGCATGCCGCCCAGCCGATCATATCGGTAGTGTTCTGGATGAATCGGCTGTCACTGCAGTACTCGGGCAAGGCCGAACCCACCCATCCGTGACGGCGGCCAACCCCCGGGGAAGGAAGCGAGCAGAGCGATGGCAAGGTTCCTGATGGTTGCCGCCGGGCGTCGACTACCGGTTGGACGCCGACGGCACCAACGACCCCGATCTCATGGCCGCGTTCAGCAACGAGGAAGAGCGGCTCAACGGCACCGCGGACGCTGCCCCCTGGCTGCTGGAGAACTTGCTGAGGTGGCGCGGCGGCACCGGTCGAGGACACCGACGCATGGGCTCCGCACGGCATGCTCTGAGGGACTCCCGCCGGTCGGATCGACGCAGTCCAGAGACGAGGAATCAAGCCGTGAGCGACGTCCGTAACGTGATCATCATCGGCTCCGGGCCCGCCGGTTACGCGGCGGCGCTCTACACCGCGCGCGCGTCGCTGAAGCCCCTCGTGTTCGAGGGTGCCGTCACCGCGGGCGGTGCGCTGATGAACACCACCGAGGTGGAGAACTACCCGGGCTTCCCCGACGGCATCATGGGCCCCGAGCTCATGGACAAGATGCGCGCGCAGGCCGAGCGTTTCGGTGCTGAGCTCAACCCGGACGACGTCGTCTCGGTCGACCTGACGGGTGACATCAAGACCGTCACCGACTCCGCGGGCAACGTGTACAAGGCGAAGTCCGTCATCGTGGCCACCGGCTCGCAGTACCGCAAGCTGGGGCTTCCGAATGAGGACGCGCTTTCGGGCCGCGGCGTCTCCTATTGCGCCACCTGTGACGGGTTCTTCTTCAGGGACCAGGACATCGCCGTGGTCGGTGGCGGTGACACTGCCTTGGAGGAGGCCACCTTCCTCTCCCGATTCGCCAGGTCTGTGACGGTCATCCACCGCCGGAACACCCTGCGCGCCTCCAAGGCGATGCAGGAGCGCGCCTTCGCCGACCCGAAGATCAAGTTCATCTGGGACAGCGAAGTGGTCGAGATCCTGGGCGATCCGAAGCTCACCGGCCTCAAGCTGCGCAACCTCAAGACCGGCGAGACCTCGGACCTGGCGGTGACGGGACTGTTCATCGCGATCGGCCACGACCCGCGCACCGAACTGTTCAAGGGCCAGCTCGACCTCGACCCCGAGGGCTACCTCGAAGTCGACGCTCCCTCCACCCGGACCAACGTTCCCGGTGTCTTCGGCGCCGGTGACGTCGTGGACCACACCTACCGCCAGGCGATCACCGCCGCCGGCACCGGCGCCGCCGCCGCTCTCGACGCCGAGCGTTTCCTCGCCGCACGCGCGGACGTGGAGAGGCCCGAGCCCGAGAAGATCCCTGCCTGACCTACTCCGCCCGCAAGATCAAGTCACGGAGCCCGCCGTGGCCGGCACCGTGAAGAACGTGACCGACGCCTCCTTCGACGAGGACGTCCTCAAGAGCGACAAGCCCGTCCTGGTGGACTTCTGGGCCGAGTGGTGCGGTCCGTGCCGCCAGATCGCCCCGTCGCTCGAAGCGATCGCGGCCGAGTACGGCGACAAGATCGAGGTCGTCAAGCTCAACATCGACCAGAACCCGACTACGGCCGCCAAGTACGGCGTCATGTCGATCCCGACCCTGAACGTCTACCAGGGCGGCAAGGTCGCCAAGACCATCGTCGGCGCGAAGCCGAAGGCCGCGCTCGTCCGCGACCTCGAGCCGTTCATCACCGAGTAACCGGCGGCGCCGTCGAGCCGACGCCACACGCTACGTCAAGGCCGCAGACCGACCGGCGCTTGCGCGTACGAAGGGGTTTGCGGCCGGTGCGGGCTGGTGGGCAGACCGTCGCTTCGTGCGTCGTGCTCCGCCACGGCCCCCGGAACGGCTCCGTTCGCCACGGCTCCGTTCGCCACGCGCCGCGCTGCGGGCGAAAATGGCGTATCCGAGGGCGTTCCATCCGCAGCGCGGCACCTGGGAGGGCTCAGCATGAGCGAACGTCACCATGTATGGCCCGCGTTGATCTACGACGATCTGGCGCCCACGATCGGATACGTCAACCGAGTCGTACAGGTCGCGGGCAAATACACCCTCGACGCGCCCTTCGAAGTCGGCTGGGGGAACATCGTGCTCGACGTCACCCCCCGCGGGCTTCGGACGCCGACGTTCTGGCAGCCGGGGGCGACCTTCTCGGTGCACTACCGTCTGCTCGACGGCGACGTGGTCATCGAGGCCGATACGGGCTCGCGGACCGTTTCACTGGCCAAGGGGTCCGTCGCCTCGTTCTACGAGGCGTTCTGCGATGCGGCGGCCGAGCTGGGCATACACCGGCCGCGCACCACGCTGATCTGCGAGATTCCGGGGTCCGCGCCGACCTTCCAGGACGATCACGTCGAACACACCTGGGATCCTCAGGCGGCTCGGCTGATGTGGGAGGCGTGGAGCCTCGCGTCCAGGGGGCTCGAGGCGTGGCAGGCGCCCTTTCTCGGGAACCATCCTCGGGTCGGTGTGATGTGGGGTGGCTTCGACCTGTCGGCGACGCGGCACAGTGCGAAGCCCGCCGAGCCGTCGCCCCACCGTCCGCCGTTCCAGCAGAACGGCGAGCTCGACGCGTATGTGGCGGTGGGATTCGCCTTCGGAGACGCCAGCGCCCCGAGCGCCGGGATGTACGCCTACATCTGGCCCCAGCCGGACGGACTCGAAAACCGCTCCTGGGGCGTCGACGGCGCCGCCTGGCACCCCGATGCCGGTCTGGTGTTGCTGCCATGGGACAAACTGGGAGAGACGGCCGACCCGCTACAGGCCATCGTGGCGTTCGGTGACGCCGTGTACGCCGCCGCCGTCGACCTGGCGGGCTGGCCGTCCGACCTCGTCGGTCCCCGCGTCGACGGCTGGTACATGAGCCAGACCCCACCGGAGGTCGTGCGGGCCCAACACCACTGAACCGACCCGCCTCGCGTGCCTCCGTTTTCTCATTCACGAAGAAGCACGCGACTGGGCGATGAGCCGGCCGATCGGGTCGGCGAGTTCGTGGAAGCTGCCCTTCACCTGATACATCTGACCGTTGATGAAGAACGACGGAGTGCCGTTGACACCGCTACGGATGCCTCCGTCGATGTCGTCCTGAATGCGCTGCGCGAACTCGTGGGTGCTGAAAGCCCGGTGTAGGCCCTCGACGTCCAGACCGAGCTTTTCGACGATTACCCGCTCGGGTGCTTGGTGCCGTTGGCGAGCGTCCAGTAGTCGACGCCCGACAGCACCATCAAGATCCTTGCCATCGCTGCTGCGGCATTGCCGGACCGGGGCATCCCACGGATGTCCGGCTCATCCAGGACATCACGCATACGTCCCGTCGGCGGTACGCCTCAATCGACGTGGCCGGGGAGGCCCCATGCCTCGGCGAGCAGCGCGAACGAACGCAACCGGTGCGCTGGGTCATGGGTGTAGGTCGTGATGATGAGTTCGTCGACCTCCAGGTCGGCGACGATCGCCTTGAGCTCGTCGACGACCGTTTCCGGGGACCCGACCGCGCGCACTTGCTGGAAGTCGTCCACGAACCGTGCGACCTCAGGGCTGAGCGCGGCCGCCAGGTCCTTGACCGGCGGTGGCAGCGGGCCGCGCCGGCCGGTGCGGATGCCTGCGGCCATCTGCTGGGCCGTGGTGAACAGATAGTGCGCCTCGTCGTCGGTCGGTGCCACGAGGACGTTGACGCCTGCCATGGCGTAGGGCCGCTTGATCTCGGCGGTGATGAACTCTGTCGAGAAGCGTGAGCGGTACAGGGCGAGCGCCTCGTGCCGCAGCTGAGGGGCGAAGTGCGAGGCGAACGCGTACGGCAGCCCCAGGTAGGCGGCGACCGCGGCGCCGTCGAGGCTCGATCCGAGCATCCACAGCGGGACTTCGGTCCCCTGCCCCGGCAGCGCCTTCACCGATGCCGGTCCCGCGTCGCGGGAACTGAGGTAGCTGTGCAGCTCGACGACGTCTTCGACGAACGTGTCCTGCGCCGCGGTGCCACGGCGCAGCGCGGCGGCCGTCACCGGGTCCGTTCCCGGGGCACGGCCCAGCCCGAGGTCGATGCGGTCACCGAACATCTCGGCGAGCGTGCCGTAGTACTCCGCCACCATCAGCGGGCTGTGGTTGGGCAGCATGACGCCGCCCGACCCCAGCCGGATACGCCTGGTGTTCTCGGCCGCCCTGCAGATGAGCAGCGACGTCGCCGAGGAGGCGAACGTGACGACGTTGTGGTGCTCGGCGTACCAGTACCGGTGATAGCCGAGCGAATCGGCTAGCTGCGCCAGCTCCACGGACTGGTTGAGCGCGGTGGGTGTATCGGTGCCGGAGGCGACCGGTACGAGGTCGAGGATCGACAGGGGAACGCGCGATGGTGTCATGTCAGCTGGTCTTTCGAATGAGACACAGGTGATCATGAGACTCCCACACACCTGACCAGCCCGCCACCGCTATGCGGCTAAATGTCGGGCCGCCGCCTCCGTGGCCTCGGCGGCCAGCTGGGCGTGGGGGTGCACGTCGTGGAGCGGCAGATGGCGCCAGACGTAGCTGACGTCGTCGACGCCCGCGAGCAGGTCGCGCAGGGCGGGCTCGGCCTGGCCGCAGTACGGGCACTCGAAGTCGCCGTACTCGACCACGGTGACCGAGGCGTCACGCGGGCCGCGGACATGGTCGCGGTCCCGGTCCACGGGCACTCGGAACAGGCGGTCTGCCCGGTCTCCGACGGGGTGGCGCCGGTCATATCGGTGATCATGTTCGGTGCTCGCAGGTCACACGGAGGCAATACGCGGGCCCCTCCGGACTCCGCCAGACACGGGCATCGCGCCTGCCGAGCCGGGCCCGCCGAAGACGGTCACCGCCGAGCTGGAGGCGATCGTCGCAGACTGGAGTCGGTCGGTGCGCTGCCGACGGGACCCATGTGTGAGGTTCTGGGTGAGCCGGACAACCGTCGGGTGCCCCGGCCCCGGCAACGCCGCATAGCTCGGACCCGAGAGACATCCTCAGAGACGTACGCGAGAACCGCGGCCACGGCCTGCGGCCGTCCGGTTGTTCGATGAGGACCCGTACGAACTCCTCGACGTCCCGGGCACCCGAGATCGCCGTGTGCCCGTTGATCACGAAGTGGGGCACACCGCGAATGCCCAGTTCGACGGCGCGCACGGACCCGTTCGAGGGGCAGCCCCCGCTGGAAGCCCTGCGCGGCGGGGCGGAGGGCGTCCTCGTCCAGAGCGGGAGCGGCAGGCACCGGCGGGCACGCTCAGCCGATGACGGCCGCGCGCACGCACAGTACGTCCGGCAGATGCGCGGCCAACTGCCGCCACGTGTCGCCGTCGTCGGCCGAGGCGAACACCTCGCCGTTGCGGTTGCCGAAGTACACGCCCGCCGGATCCGCGTCGTCCGTGCACAGGGCGTCGCGCAGCACCGTGCCGTAGTGGTCGCCGGTCGGCAGCCCGGACGTCAGCGGCTCCCAGGACTTGCCCGCGTCGTACGTGCGGTAGACCCGGCAGCGGTGGCCGGCCGGTACCCGGTCGCTGTCCGCGTTGATCGGGAAGACGTACGCCGTGTCACCGCGGCGCGGATGCGCGGCCATCGCGAAGCCGAACGTGGACGGCAGGCTGTCGCCGATGTCCGTCCAGTGCGCGCCCGCGTCGTCGCTGCGGTACACACCCCAGTGGTTCTGGAGGTACAGCCGGTCCGGATCGACCGCGTCCTGGGCCACCTTGTGCACGCACTGGCCGAACTCCGGGTTCGGGTCCGGCAGGAACACCGCCTGCACACCGGAGTTGGACGGAGCCCAGCTCGCCCCGCCGTCGGTGGTGCGGAACACGCCCGCCGTCGAGACGGCGACGGTCACCGCCCGCGGATCGCGCTGGTCGCTGACGATCGTGTGCAGCCCCTCACCGCCGCCGCCCGGCACCCACTTGGAGCGCGTCGGGTGCTCCCACAGCGGCCGGACCAGCTCGAAGCTCTCTCCGCGGTCCGTCGAGCGGTACAGGGCGGCCGGCTCGGTACCCGCGTACACCACATCCGGCTCGGCCGCCGCCGGGTGCAGCTGCCAGACCCGTTCCAGCGAGGCGCCGGTGTCCTGCGGGAACTTGACGGCGGGCCGGGCCGGTTCGGTCCAGGTGTGGCCCAGGTCGTCGGAGTGGAACACCGACGGGCCCCAGTGGGCGCTGTCCCCGCCGGCCAGCAGCCGTGTGCTGTCGCCGCGGGTGTCGATGGCGACCGAGTAGATCGCCTCGGCGTTGAAGCAGGGGCGTTCGTCGAACTCCCAGGTGCCACCTCGTCGTCGCCCGATGAACAGGCCTTTGCGGGTGCCCACCGCGAGCAGTACCTCGGTCATGCCGATCGCCTCCGGGACGTCGTCGTCACAGATAGGTCTCACGTAGTTCTCACGACACCGGCCAGTCTGCACCCCACCACTGACAGTGCCCCAGAGCGGCGGCGTCTGTGCAGGTCAGAGCCGTCTTGTCGGCCTGTCGTGTGGCTCCGGGGCCCGAGTGTGAGCAAGGCCGCCGACCGGAAGCTGAGCAACGCGAAAACAACTCAGGTGGGGGAGGACGGCGGCCCGGGCCCGTCCGTCCGCCCGTGCGTGAGGAGGACGCGGCGGTCGAGCACGCCCTGCCCCAGGAACGTACGGACCGGCGCTCGGTCACCGCCCGGCTCACCACCGTGGCGCCGGGACCCTCGGCGCGAAACCCGGTGCCCACGGCGCCACCACGGGCGAACCGGTGTGGGCGCCGGTGCGCTGGAGCGTCGCCGACGGCAGCCCGCACACCGGTCAGGCCGCGTCGCCCCTGGCAGCCGGGCCGGCACCGGAGTGGGACGCCGAGTGGGCGCGGCTGGGACCGCGGGGCGGCCGGACGACGGGGTGAGACGCGGTGACCGAACCACGCCCTGGAACGCGTGAGTTCAGTCCCGATCCGGCAGTGCGCGGCCGAGAATCGCGTCAAGGTCCGTTCCACCGGGCAGAGTTCCGAACGCGTACCCCCAGTCCCCGCCCAGTCGGCTCGCGCAGAAGGCGTCGGCGACGGCGGACGGCGCGTACCGGACCAGCAGGGAGGCCTGCAGGGTCAGGGCCATCAGTTCCACCAGCCTGCGGGCGCCCATCTGGTCGGCGTCGCCCAGCCGGTCCTTCAGCCGGTTCACGGCGGCGTCCAGCCGGGTGTCCGCCCCCCGCGCCAGGGCGAGTTCGGCGAACAGGGCCTCCGCGGTGGCGGGTTCACGGCCGAGCGCCCGCAGCACGTCGAGGGCGTTGACGTTCCCCGAGCCCTCCCAGATCGACAGCAGGGGGGCCTCCCGGTAGTGCCGGGGCATGCCGGAGTCCTCCACGTACCCGTTGCCGCCGAGGCACTCCAGAGCCTCCGCGGTGAAGGCCGGACCGCGCTTGGTGACCCAGTACTTGCCGACGGCGGTGGCGATGCGCCGGAAGACCTGCTCCCCGGCGTCCCCGCGCACCGCCCGGTCCGCCGCCCCCGCCAGCCGCAGCGTGAGCGTCGTGGCCGCCTCCGACTCCAGCGCCAGATCCGCCAAGACGTTGCGCATCAACGGCTGTTCGATGAGCCGCGCCCCGAACGCGCTGCGGTACCGCACATGGTGACCGGCTTCGACGAGCGTCTTGCGCATGAGAGTCGCGGACGACATCACGCAGTCCAGCCGCGTGCAGTTGACCATCTCGATGATGGTCTTCACGCCGCGCCCCTCGGGCCCGACCAGCCACGCCACCGTCCCGTCGAACTCCGGCTCGGAGGACGCGTTGGACCGGTTGCCCAGCTTGTCCTTCAGGCGCTGGACGCGGAAGGTGTTGCGGGTGCCGTCGGGCAGGACCCGCGGCACCAGGAAGCACGACAGCCCGTCCGGGGCCTGGGCCAGGACGAGGAACACGTCGCACATCGGCGCCGACGTGAACCACTTGTGCCCGCGCAGCGTGTACACCCCGGGCTCGGCGGTGGGCGTGGCCGTCGTGGTGTTCGTGCGGACGTCGGAGCCGCCCTGCTTCTCGGTCATGCCCATCCCGGCCAGCAGACCGCGCTTCTGGGTGGGCACACGCAGCCCGGGGTCGTACTCCCGGCTGGTCAGCAGCGGTTCGTAGACCTTCGCGAGCTCCGGCTGGGCACGCAGCGCGGGGACGGCGGCGTACGTCATCGACGTCGGACAGCCGTGGCCGGCCTCCGTGTGCCCCCACACCAACCCGCCCGCGGTACGGGCGACATGGGCGCCGGACCGGTCCTCCGCCCACGGCGCGCCCGCCAGTCCCTCGGCGACCGCGACCCGCATCAGCCGGTGCCAGCTGGGGTGGAAGTCGACCTCGTCGATCCGGATGCCGTACCGGTCGTGGGTGCGCAGCTCCGGCTCGTGCCGGTTGGCCTGCTCGCCCCACTCCTGAGCCTCGGCGCTGCCGGCCCGCAGGCCCAGCTCCCGGATGCCCGCCTCGGCCCAGCCCGCGCCCTCCCGGCGCAGGCCCTCCAACAGGGCCGCGTCCTGCGAGGCGTCGTACGGCGGCAGAGGAGGAGCCTGGTTGGTGACGTCGTGCGTGGCGTACGGAGACTGCGGCTGGGCCGGCGTCTGAGGCTGAGCGGGCGCGGGTGTCGAGACCATAAGGCTATGTTGCACCTGCTGTGCGGCCGTAGCAATGCTGCAATATGAAACGAGGTGGAAAGCGCACGTACAGTACGGGCCCATGCGGATGAACGTGACAGTGCAGCCCGGGGAATCCGGTGAGCTCGACCTGCGACCGCTGTCCGCGCGGTCGGTCGTCCTGAGCCTGCTGCTGGGCAGCCACCCGCCGGAGCTGCCGGTGAAGGAACTCGTCCGGCTGGTCGAGCCGTTCGGCGTCGGCGGCTCGACACTCCGGGCCGCGCTCAGCCGCATGGTGGCCTCCGGCGACCTGCGGCGCACCGACGCCGTCTACGGCCTCAGCGAGCGGCTGCTCGCCCGCCAGCGCCGCCAGGACGACGCTCTGCACCCGCGCACGCGCGCGTGGGACGGCGACTGGGAGATGGTCGTGATCACGGCGACCGGCCGCGTCCCCGCCGAACGCGCCGAGCTGCGCGCGAGGTTGGCCGCCCTGCGGCTGGCCGAACTCCGCGAGGGCGTCTGGCTGCGTCCCGCCAATCTGAGCCGGCCCCTGCCGGACGATCTGGGGCGGGTGGCGCAGTCGTACACCGCCCGCCCGGAGGGTTCCCCGCGGGAGCTGGCGGCCGGCCTGTGGCTGCTGGACGGCTGGGCCACCACCGCCCGCGCCCTGCACACCCATGTGACGGCGGCCGACCTCCCGGCCGACCGCCTCACCGGATTCGCGGCGGTCGTACGGCACCTGCTCACGGACCCCGTGCTTCCCGCCGAACTCCTGCCCGCCGACTGGCCGGGCACCGCCCTGCGCACCGCCTACGCGGACTACCAGCGAGAGCTCACCGGATCGGTGGCCCGGCGGGGAGTGGCACCATTGACGGCCCACGGCTGACGGCCCACGGCTGACGGCCGTACGTGTCAGCTTCCGTCGAACCGGACTCACACGGACCGGTGATACTGCTCCGGCACCCGCACATCGGCCCCGAGCTCCCGCGCCGCCTGCCGCGCCCAGGACGGGCTGCGCAGCAGCTCACGGCCCAGCAGTACCGCGTCGGCCTCGCCGTTGGCCACGATCTTCTCCGCCTGCTCGACCTCCGTGATCAGGCCGACCGCGGCGACCGGCATCGGCGTCCCGGCCTTCACCCGCGCGGCGAACGGGACCTGATAGCCCGGGCCGGTCGGGATGCGGACGCCGGAGGCGTTTCCGCCGGTGGAGACGTCCAGGAGGTCGACGCCATGCGCGTGCAGCTCGCTCGCGAAGCGCACGGTGTCGTCCGGGGTCCAGCCGTTCTCCTCCAGCCAGTCGGTCGCGGAGATACGGAAGAACAGCGGCTTGTCCTTTGGCCACACTTCCCGTACGGCGTCGACGACCTCGAGCGCAAAGCGCGTGCGGTTCTCGTACGAGCCGCCGTAGGCGTCGGTGCGGTGGTTGGAGTGCGGAGAGAGGAACGAGTGGATCAGGTAGCCGTGGGCGCCGTGCAGCTCGGCGACCTCGAAACCGGCGTCGAGCGCGCGGCGGGCCGCGGCCACGAACTGGCCGACGATCTCCTTGATCTGCTCCACGGTCAGTTCGTCCGGGACGGGGTGGCCGTCGGCGAATGCCACCGGGCTCGGGCCCAGCGGCTGCCAGCCGTGCGCCTCGGGGCCCACCGGCTCGCCGCCCTTCCAGGGCTGGTCCGTCGAGGCCTTGCGGCCGCTGTGCGCGATCTGGATGCCGGGCACCGTGCCCTGCTCGGACAGGAAGCGCGTGATCCGCCGGAACGCCTCCACCTGGGTGTCGTTCCAGATGCCCAGGTCGTACGGCGAGATCCGGCCCTCGGGCGAGACAGCGGTGGCCTCGACGATGATCAGGCCGGTGCCGCCGGTGGCGCGCGCCGCGTAGTGGGCGAAGTGCCAGTCGTTCGGAGCGCCGGCCAGCGGACCCTCGGGGGCCGCCGAGTACTGGCACATCGGTGGCATCCAGACCCGGTTGGGGATGGTCACGTCACGCAGGGTGTACGGCTCGAAGAGCGCGCTCACGGCTGACTCCATTCGTCGTTCGCCATTCGCCGACCGGCGGCACGCGGGGTCGGTGGTCCCTCGTACGATAGGCATCGTAGTACGGGAGATGTCAAACTACGAGGGCTGTCGAACTATGGGAGATGTCAAACTACGAGACATGCCGAACTACGAAGGATCTCGTACAATGGGGTGCCGACGACGAAGGTGAGCCGCCGTGACCAGTACCGCCGCGACCAGCCGCGAGCTCCCGCACCCCGAGCGCGACGAGATCCGCCTCGAAGGCGTGCTGCACGCGCTGTCCGACCCGCTGCGACTGCAGATCGTGCGAGAGCTCGCCACCGACGGTGACGAGCTCTCCTGCTCCGCCTTCGATCTCCCGGTCACCAAGTCGACCACCACGCACCACTTCCGGGTGCTGCGCGAGAGCGGAGTGATCCGGCAGGTCTACCGGGGCACGGCCAAGCTGAACGGCCTGCGCAGGGACGACCTAGAGGACCTCTTTCCCGGGCTGCTCGACAGCGTCCTCGCCGCCGCCGAGCGGCAGGCCGTCGGCCTCGGTGACGGCGGCTGAACGGGCCTTCGATTCCGGCGGGTTGAACAGCAGGTTCAGTACGACCGCCGTCAGACAGCCCGCGCTGATGCCGCTGTTCATCACCGTCTGGAACCAGTCCGGGAACTTCTCGTACACCGTCGGCACCCCGACCGGCAGCATGCCGACGGCCACCGAAACGGCCACCACCGTCAGGTTGTTGTTGCCCTTGAAGTCGACCTGGGCCAGCGTCCGCAGCCCGCTCGCCGCGACCGTCCCGAACATCACCAGACCCGCACCGCCCAGGACGGGGGCGGGAACCGCCGCCACCACCGCGCCCAGCTTGGGCAGCAGACCGAGCAGCACGAGGATGCCGCCGGCGGCGGCGACCACCCAGCGGCTGCGTACCCGCGTCATCCCGACCAGGCCCACGTTCTGCGCGTACGCCGTGTATGGGAAGGTGTTGAACACCCCGCCGAGGACGGTCGACAGCCCGTCGGCGCGCAGCCCGTCTGCCAGGGGGCGCGGCTCGACCTTCCGCCCGGTCAGCTCACCGACCGCGATCAGGTCACCGGTCGTCTCGGTCATCGTCACCAGCGCCACGACCAGCATCGACGCGATCGCCGAGGCGCGGAATTCAGGCGCGCCGAAGTGGAACGGCGTGCTGATCCCGACCCAGTCCGCTTCGCCGACCGGGCCGAAGTCCGTGAACCCGAAAGGAACGGCCACCGCGAGCCCGACGGCGATGCCGGCGAGCACCGCGACGCGGCTCAGGAACGCGGGTGCGAACCGCTGCACCCCGACGACCACCGCGAGCACGAACGCCGCGAGCGCCAGGTTCCTCGGCTCCCCGAAGTCCGGCGAACCGACGCCGCCCGCGGCCCAGTTGGCCGCGACGGGGAGCAGCGAGATGCCGATGATCAGGATCACGGTGCCGGTGACGAGGGGCGGGAAGAAGCGCAGCAGCCGCCCGAAGACCGGCGCGAGCAGCACGATCGCCAGCCCCGCGACGATCACCGAGCCGTAGATCGCGGGCAGTCCGCCGCCCGTCGTGCCGATGAGCACCATCGGCGACACCGCGGCGAACGTACAGCCCTGCATGATCGGCAGCCGTACGCCGAACCGCCAGAAGCCCACGCACTGGATGAGCGTCGCGATGCCGCACACCAGCAGATCGGCGGTGATGAGATACGCCAGATCCGCCGGCGGCAGCTTCATCGCGCTGCCCACGATCAGCGGAACCGCGACCGCGCCCGCGTACATCGCGAGCACATGCTGGAGCCCGAAGGCGGCCAACTGCCGTACGGGCGGCACCTGGTCGACGGGATGGACGGGATCGGTGGAGCCGGGGGGACCGGCGGGACCGGCTATCCGGTCCGGGGCGGACGAGGCCATGGGAACTCCAGAGCGAGCAGGGCGTCATGCGAACAGCACGAGACCGTAAGGGTGAACGCCACGAGACCGTAAGGGCCCTGAACTGTCCGTTGATTTCCGCGATGTTGCGGCTGTGTGTCGCGGTCGTTCCGTCCGCGTCCGACCGACCCGGCTACGCGTCCGCCGACCGCGCCGCGCCCAGCAGCGAGTCCCAGTCGGCGAGTTTGACCACACCGCGCCCGAGCCGGGCCCCGAGGTCCGCCTCTGCCTGCTCGATCGCCACCCAGCCACCCCACTCGACCGGCTCGGCACCCGCCGCCCGAAGCGCCGCGACGGGATCCTCGGGTACGTCCTTCCCCGCGAGCGCGGGAGCGTCTTCGAGCAGGGACGTCACCGTCTCCTTGGCGCAGGGACGGTTGCTCCCGATGACGCCCGTCGGGCCGCGTTTGATCCACCCGGCCACGTACTCGCCCGGCGACGCCGAGCCGTCCCGCAGGACCCGGCCCGCGGAGTTCGGCACCGTGCCGTTCACCGCGTCGAAGGGCAGCCCGTCCAGCGGCACTCCGCGATAGCCCACCGACCGCAGCACCAACTGCGCCTCGATGTCCACGTGTTCACCCGTGCCCGTCACCCCGCCGCGCCCGTCCGGCACCGTCCGCTCGAACCGCACCGCCCCCACCCGCCTGTCGTCGTCCGCGAGGATCTCGACCGGCCGGAGGTAGAAGTCCAGCCGGATCTGCCGAGGCGCCTGCCCGGGCGTGCGCGACGCCCACTCGCGCAGCACCTCCACGTTCCGCCGCTGGGGCGCGGGCAGCGCGGAGGGGTCCTCGTACGCTGGATCCAGCGCCAACTCGGCCGGATCCACGGTGACTTCGGTGTCGGGCAGGCTGCCCAGCTCGCGCAGTTCCTTCGTGGTGAAGCGGGCCTGGGAGGGGCCGCGCCGGCCGACCATGTGGACCTCGGCGACGCCGCTCGCGGCCAGCGCGTCCAGCGGCGCCTGCGGCATGTCGGTCGGGCTCAGCTCCGTCGGACCGCGCGCACCAGCATGCGCGTCACGTCCACCGCGACGTTGCCCATGCCGATCACCACCGCGGACCGGACGCCGCTCAGGAAGTCCTCGTCGATGGCATCGGGGTGCGCGCTGTACCAGGACACGAACTCGGTCGCCGACCAGCTGCCCGGCAGATCCTCGCCCGGGATGCCGAGATGCCGGTCGGTCGCCGCCCCCACGCAGTACACGACCGCGTGGTACATGTCCCGCAGCGCCTCCACGCTCAGCGGACTGCCGCCGCCCACCTCGACGCCGCCGAGGAACCGCACCCGGTCGTGCTCCAGCACCGACCGCAGATTCCCCTGGAGCGACTTGATCTTCTCGTGGTCCGGCGCCACGCCGTAGCGCACCAGACCGTACGGGCACGGCAGCCGGTCCAGGACATCGACCCGTACGTCGGGGTCCTGCTGGACCAGGTTCTGGGCGGTGTAGCACCCGCTCGGCCCGGAGCCGACGACAGCGACACGCAGCACGGCGGTGCTCCTAACCCTGCGGGGGAGCGCTGGTAGCTCCAGCATCGCACCGCGACGGCCCCGCTGACAGGGTCCGGCGGAGTATCGCGGAGGCGTGTCCGTGTCGTCGTAAATGTGATGATGGGGTTACGTTCCGTGCGCGACGAGCGGCCGACGGCAGGACGCCTGTCTCACGGCCCTTCTCGGCGCCCTATTCCTCTCGGCGCCCTACTCCTGCGGATCCCGCTGCTCGTCCGTGGCGAAGAACCGCGACAGGTCCTGCTCGCACGCCCCGCCGACCGGCTCGGATTCCGGCGGCACGCCCATGTCCCAGTCCAGCCGGTAGCGCTGGAACAGCTCGGCCCGCAGCACCGGAACCTGCATGGGCACCCCCGGAACGAGGGCCGAGTACGCCGCGCCCATGAGCAGGGAGCGCAGCATCAGGTAGTCGGCGGAGACGTCCTGCGAGCCGTACCGGGCGACGGTGTCGCTCAGCAGCTCGGACAGGCGCCGCTGCTCGGGGCACTGCACGAACCCCTCGGCCTGGAGGAGTCCGGCCATGTGCTGGCGCATGAGCACGGGCCGGTCCCGGGCGAGACCGAGGATCGCGTCGATGGCCCGCGCCAGCCGCTCCCGGCCGTCCTCGGTGCGCGGCTCGCGCTCCAGCGCCTCTTCCAGCGTGCGGTGCATCAGCCGGTGCACGGCGGACTGGACCAGCTGGCGCTTGCCGGGGAAGTAGTACGAGACCAGTCCGCGGGCCGAACCCGCCCGGTCGGCGATGGCGCTCAGCGTCGTGGCCTCGAACCCGCGCTCGCCGACCACCTCGACCGCCGCCTGCAGAAGCCGCTCGCGGGAGCGCCGCCGCAATTCTTCATTGACCGAGGCGCTGCGCGGGGACATGCTGGAACTCCTGCGTTGACTGGCTGTCAGCCAACTATACTCAGGGCGTCAGGTCACGCCTTCGTGCGGGCCTGTTCAGGGCTGCCGTTCGTCTGGGGCGGCACGGGGGAGCGCCTCAGACGAACGGCATGTCCGGTCAGCCCGCCAGGTCCAGGACCGGCAGCAGCGCGTCCGGCCGCTCGGCCACCGGCAGCGGGTCCACGAAGTGCACCCGGCAGCCGAGCGCGGCCGCCCCGCCGTCCGCCGGTCGGCTGTCGCCGACCATCAACACGTCCCGCGGATCGGCGCCGAGCGCCTCGCAGGCCAGCGAGAACAGTCGCGGATGCGGCTTCTCGACGCCGTGTTCGTACGACAGCACGTACGCGTCCACGTACGCGTCGAGCCCGTGCTCACGGAACACCGGGCGCAGATCCCACCCGATGTTGCTGACCACACCGACACGGACACCCCGCTGGCCGAGGACGCTCAGCACCTTCGCCGCGTCGGGGTACGGGGACCAGGCGGCCGGGGTTTTGTGCCGGTCGTACAGCGCGTCGTACAGCGCGGCATCGGGCAGCGGCACGCGACGGGCCAGGCCGGTGTACGCGGCCCGGTGCGCCTCGGAGTTCCGGTCGCGGTCCGCCCACACCTCGGCGAGATCCTCCGGTATCTCGTCCGGGTACGCGCCGCCCGGCAGGGCCCCGACGCTCTCCAACGTCCGTGCTGTCTGGACCAGTTCGGATTCGGGAAGAGCGATGCCGGCCTCGGTCAGCACGGCGCGCAGCCAGGACTCGGCGGACTCGGCGCGGAAGAGGGTTCCGGAGAAGTCGAGCAGTACGGCAGTCATGCGGGGACTGTAGCGGCGCGGGGCCCCCGCATGGTCGCCGCCGGTGCGGTGGGAGCCGGGCGTAGGGCACTTCGCCATCAGTGACGAAGAGTCCGGCGGTCCGGGTGCGCCGCGGCGCGGCCCCGCCCCCACTCGTACGCCACCACGGCCAGCGCCACCACCAGCGCGCCGAGCAGCCAGCCGCCGATCACGTCCGAGAGCCAGTGGACGCCCAGCCACACCCGGGTCAGGCCGACCCCGGCCACGGACACCACGGACGCGACCAGCGCCGTACGCCACAGCGCGCGCCCGGCGCCCAGGTGGTGCAGGAGCCACAGGAGCAGTCCGCAGACCACCGTGGCGGTCATGGCGTGCCCCGAGGGGAAGGCCGAGTAGTGGGCGGAGTCGACGGGGTTCGGCCAGACCGGGCGGGGGCGGTCGACGGCGGCCTTCAGCAACTGCTGGAACAGTGCGGCCAGCGCACAGACCACCGCCAGCCACAGGGCCGTCCACCAGGCCGACCGGCGCCACACCAGCCACACGACGGCCGCCGCGCACACCAGTCGCATCGTCAGCGGGTCCCACACCCAGTCCGTCAGGATGCGGAAGGCGTGCGTGAGGCCGCGGTCGTCGACCGCCCAGCGGTGGGTGGTGCCGGCGACATCGCCGTCGACGGACATCAGGGGGCGCCATCTGATCGCCACCAGCGTCAGGAGCAGTGCGGAACACGCGGTGAGAACGGCGGCGACGCTGACGGCGGCGCGGTGCACCGGATGGTGGGGCGAGGTGGCAACGGGCGGTGTGTCGTGGGGCGGTTGAGCCATCCTGTGATCCTCGCCGATGTGCGGGCGCACAGTCCGGGTCCGCCCCGGCGATTCGTGAGAACGGCTAGTGGAGCGCCTGGAGCCCCGGTACGAAGGCCACCAGTACCGGGATCGCGGGGACGAGCGCGGCCGCCGCGGTCAGACGCAGGCGGTGGATCGCCGGAAGGCGGTCCGGGGGAGTGAGCAGGCGGTGCACACGCTGCGGGACGTGGGCCTGCGGGGTGGGACCCGGGCCGAACACGCCCCGGCCCTCGTTGAGTTCGACGAGCGCCAGCGCCGTGGTCAGCCGGCCGAAGCGGCGCGAGGCCATGTCGTCGGCGGCCAGTTCGACCAGCCGGTGCATCTCGTCGCGGAACGCCGCGAACACCGGAACCTGCGGGAAGCCGTCCGCCAGCGCGGCCGAACAGTGCAGCAACCAGTCGTGCCGGGCCCGCGCGTGCCCCTGCTCATGGGCGAGCAGCGCGTCCAGCTGCCGCTCCTGAAGGCGCCGCAACGCCGCCGTGGTGATGACGAGTCGCGGCGCGGCACCGGCCAGCCACCAGGCGTCCGGCCGCTCGCCCTCCAGCACGACGAGTCGGTCACTGCCCGACTCCTCGCCCGGCAACTTCGGCGCGCGCACGAGGAGTTCGGCCCGTCGCAGCCGACGCCGCCTGCGGGCGCGTACGACCTCCCGGACGAGCATCGCCCCACTCCACAGCCCGCCGCACGCCAGAGCCACCGCGGTCGCCGCCGCCCAAGGACTGGTTGCCCCCAGGGCATACGCGTCCACGACCGCGGGCGGGGCCGGAGCGAAGACGTTCCCGCGCACCGACTGCCAGGCCGCGGCCGCACTGAGGGTCATCGACAGCACGCAGCACAGAAGTACGGCGGCCACGACGCACTGCCACACCCACAGCGCGACCACGGGTTCGCGGTCCGGCCAGTCGGCCCGCGCGAGCAGCCGGGGAGCGACGACGGCGGCCAGGGCGCCGAGCAGCAGCAGTGCTGCGGGGACCATCATGGCCAACACCCTACGAGCGGGAGGCGGTTCAGGGGTACGGGGGGCCTCGGCAAAGTGACGCAGGCAACGCGGCGCGTACTGCCTTCCGGCTCGGTGTGTCAGAGCCCGAGGAGCATCGCCACCATCCCGATCCCCATGGACAGCCGACACGCCCGCGCCAGCTCCGGCCGATCCCGCCACCCCGGCTGTCCCCCGGAGGCGGCGACGGCGACCGAACCGGGCACGAGGCGCACCCCGGTCAGCAGCACGTAGCCGGTGAAGTAGAGAAGCAGCGCCCCGGTCACCGAGGGGACTCCCGCACCCCCGTGCCCCTGGTGGCCGGAGCCGGGAGAGGCGGCCATGACGACCGCCATGTAGACCATCGCCGCGGTTCCGATCAGGTGGTGCAGGTGGTGACGGCTGCCGCGCACCGCCCACAGGGCGCGCAACGCGGCCGCCCCGAACACGGCCGCGTACGCAGGCCACGCCCACGACGGCGGCGTGAACGCCGCGGCGGGCACGGCCATCGCGGCCATGCCGAAGCCCATGAGCGCATCGCCGCCGGCGGCGCTCCGCTGTTCCTCGACGCTGCTGCGCATCCGCAGCAGACAGTAGGCGCCGGTGGCCGCGCAGAGCGCGACGAGCAGCCAGCCGGGCGACGCCGGTCCGTGCACGCGCGCACCTCCCCCTTCCCCGCTCGACGTCCGTCGAGGGTGCGATGCCCAGGACATCCGGCGCGCACGCGAGCGCAAGGGTGTACGCGGGGAGCGTCCGCGGAGCACGGTGGTGGACGGCGCGGCTCGGAAAGCGGCTGGGCGAGGTGTCACCAAGGTGGGGGCAGCACCCCGGCCCCGGGAGCGGGTCGCACCCGCCGAACGGCCCGGACGACGTACGCTCGCCGCAAAGGTACGAGGTCAGCGGCTCGCGCTGGTGGACCAAGGCACGGGCCGCACAACGGAGGGCGTACGGCCATGACGGCGAGGAACCACCGGGGGGCGGCCGGTGAGGGGGACGGGGCGAGCGAGGACACCGTCGCCGCGGTCGTGCGCCAGTGGCACACCGTGCACCCCGAGCTGGACACCGTCCCCCTGGAGATCGTCGGCCGGATCAACCGTTGCGCCGCCCTCCTCCAGCAGGCCGAGGACGCCCCGCTGCACCGTGCCGATCTCAGCCGTCCCGAGTTCGACCTCCTCGGCGCGCTGCGCCGCACCGGCCGCGAACTGACCCCGAGCGAGCTGGCACGGGAGACCTTCTCCTCCGGAGCCGCCGTCACCAAGCGCGTGAAGCACCTGACCGAGCGCGGCCTGGTCGAACGCCACGGCGACGCACGCGACCGGCGCGTGGCCCACGTCCGCCTGACCGACGCGGGCCGCGGACTCGTCGACACCCTGATGCCCGAGCAGCTCGCCTTCGAAAGAGCCGTCCTCTCCGCCCTCACCCCGAAGAGCCAAGCCGAACTCGCCGCCCTGCTAGGTGAGTTGCTGAGTCACCTGGAACGGCGGGCGGACGCGGTGCTGCATGCCTGAGGTGCTGTTCCGCCCCGACAGGCCGACCCCGAACCTCACGCGGTACCGAGCGCCGTGCGCAGGACCTCGATCGCCTGGTTGATGGCGCCTTCGGCGGCGTGCGTGCCGCGCAGCGCGTTGAGCATGACGAAGTCGTGGATGATGCCCTCGTAGCGGACCGCCGTGACGGGTACGCCCGCCTCGCGGAGCTTGCTCGCGTAGGCCTCGCCCTCGTCCCGCAGGACGTCGGCCTCGGCGGTGATGACGAGCGCCGGAGGCAGGCCGGCCAGCTGCTCGGGCGTGGCCCGCAGCGGCGAGGCGGTGATCTCGGCACGCTGCGCGGGGTCGTCGGTGTACTGGTCCCAGAACCACCGCATGGCGTCGCGGCGCAGGAAGTAGCCCGTGGCGAACTGCTCGTAGGAGCCGGTGTCGAAGTTCGCGTCCGTGACCGGGTAGAAGAGCACCTGCTGGATGATCGGGACGTCGCCGCGTTCCTTGGCCATGAGGGTCAGCGCGATGCTCATGTTGCCGCCGACGGAGTCGCCGGCGACCGCGATACGGGTGGGGTCCAGATCGCCCGCGGCACCGTCGCTCACGACCCAGCGGGCCACGGCGTAGTTCTGCTCGATCGCGACCGGGTAGCGCGCCTCGGGGGAGAGGTCGTACTCCGGGAACACGACCGCCGCGCCCGTGCCGACGGCCAGCTCGCGCACCAGGCGGTCGTGCGTGTGGGCGTTGCCGAACACCCAGCCCGCGCCGTGGATGTAGATGATCACCGGCAGCGGACCGACGGCGCCGGGCGGCCGGACGACACGGGCCTGGACCGTCCCGATTGGGCCGCCCTGAACGGTGACCCACTCCTCGTCCACCGCGGGCTTGTGGACCTCACCGGCCTGCACCTCGTTGACCGTGTCGCGCCCCTCGACGGGCCCCAGATCGAACAGGTAGGGCGGGTTCGCGGTAGCGGCGGCGAAGTCCGCCGCGGCCTGCTCCAGCACCGGCGTGACGGGCATGTCGGCAGCCATCTCGATTCACTCCCCGTCTGCACTGCGGAAACCGCGGAAGGAGGGCCCGCACCCGGACTCCGCGACCATTCACCCACCGCCCCCGGGCGCCGGCCACCCGGCGCCGCCCGTTCGCGTGGCGTGGCTGATACGTGCCGATGAGCGAGAGCGGAGTGCCGGCCCGGGCCCGCGCCCGAGCCCGGAGGGCGCCGGTGCTACGACGAGAACGACCCCGCGCCGCCCGGCACGTGCGTTCCGTACCCCGGCTGTACCGTCAACGCGGGTCCGACGCAGAACGGGTTGCCGTACACCTTCACCGGCCCGTCCGTCCGGTTCGCCAGGACGTGTGCGGCGAGGGGCAGCGTCTTGCACCCCGCCGGATCGTGGATCACGTCCAGCGGCTGCACCTCCGTGGAGAAGATCACCACGTCTCCGTCCGCCGCCCGCTCGGCCGCCGGAGCCGCTCCGGCGGAACTCAGCACCGCTCCCGCCGCGACCAGGGACACCAGAATTCCTCGCACCTTCGACCTCCTACGCATACGTCTCCCGCTTCGCTGCGGGCTCGCCCCAGGGCTACCGTGCGTGAACCCCCAACTCTCGGGCAGGGCAACCCAGTTCACTCACCCAGCCCACAAATAACCCCCGCCCGATCAGGAGGGGCCCGGGTTCCAACGAGTGAATCCGACGGTGCGGCGCGAGGCAGGTCACCCGGGCCGGGAAGGGCACTCAGAACACCGGAAAACGACGGGCAGGGAGCAGCCCTATGCCGAAGTTCCTGATCCAGGCCACCTACACGACCGAGGGCACGAGGGGGCTGCTGGGGGAGGGCGGCAGCGGGCGCCGGGCCGCGGTCGAGCAGCTCGTCAGCGGGCTCGGCGGGACGGTCGAGACCATGTACTTCGCCTTCGGGGCCGACGACGTCGTGCTCATCGTCGACTTCCCCGACACGCTCTCGATGGCGGCCGTCAGCCTCAAGGTCAAGGCCAGCGGCGCCCTCCACACCCGCGCCACCCCGCTCCTCACCGTCGAGGAGATCGACGAGGCCGCGCGCCGGGACGTCACTTTCCGCGCTCCCGGCGCGTAGTGAGGCGGACACAGCGCCCACCGGTGGTCGTCAACAGGCGGGTTCCTACCGGGAGATGACCGGCGGAGCCCCCTGTTATGGTGCGCCGATGTCATCGATCAAGCAGTTCCAAGTCACCTTCGACTGCGCGGAACCCGAGCGCGTCGCTCGCTTTTGGTGCGAGGTGCTCGGGTACGTCGTATCGCCGCCACCGAAGGGGTTCGCCACGTGGGACGATTTCGACCGCTCCCGGTCTCCTGAGGAACAGGGCTCATGGTTCGCATGCAGTGATCCCTCAGGTGTGGGCCCGCGACTGTTCTTTCAGCGCGTTCCCGAAGGCAAGGTCGTCAAGAACCGGGTGCATCTCGACGTGCGGGTCGGCACCGGGCTCGTGGGTGAAGAGCGCCTCGCGGCGCTCGAAGCCGAGTGCGCACGGCTGATCCCGCTCGGCGCGGTACGCGTGCGACTCCTGTACGACGGCAACGATTCGTGCATCGTGATGCAGGACGTCGAGGGCAACGAATTCTGTCTCGACTGAGCTGAGCCTCCTGCGAGCCCTCAAAACCAACAGCCCTCAAAAACAACGAAGGCAAGGAGCTCAGCCGCTCCTTGCCACTCTCAAGGTATAGCGCATGGGGGGCCTTGCGGCAAGGGCCCGGTCGTCGTGCACAATCGACGGTCGCAGCCAGAAACCGGTGGACATGGGGGGAGTCGCGAAGTGCGTGTGCTGTTGTCTACGTATGGGTCGCGCGGGGACGTCGAGCCGCTGGCCAGGCTCGCGGTGCGGTTGAGGGAACTCGGCGCGGAGGTACGCGTCTGTGCACCGCCGGACGAGGACTTCGCGCGGCGGCTGGCCGGTGTCGGCGTACCGCTGGTTCCGGTCGGCCGTTCGGCACGGGCGCTGACGACCGCCGCGCCGCCGCCGTCCTCCCTGCCCGAGCGCGCGGCGGAGCTGATCGCCGACCAGTTCGCCACGCTCGTCGCGGCGGCCGAGGGCTGCGATGTGCTGGTGGCGACCGGCGTCATGCCGGCCGCGGCCGGTGCACGGTCGGTCGCCGAGAAACTGGGCATCCCCTCCGTGTCCGTGACCTTCCAGCAGCTCACCCTGCCGTCGCCGCACCATCCGCCGCTGGCGTACCCGGGCCGTCCGTTCCCGCCGGAGGTGACCGGCAACCGGACGCTGTGGGACCTGGACGCGCGGAGCATCGACGCGCTGTTCGGGGCGGCGCTCAACACGAACCGCGCCTCGCTCGGCCTGCCGCCCGTCACCCACGTCCGGGACTACGTCGTCGGCGACCGGCCGTGGCTGGCGACGGACCCCGTCCTCGACCCGTGGCGCGAGACGCCGGACCTCGGCGTCGTCCAGACCGGCGCCTGGATCCTGCCGGACCGAACCCCTCTCCCGGACGAGCTCGTGGCGTTCCTGGACGCCGGCACACCGCCGGTGTACGTCGGCTTCGGCAGCATGCCCATGCTCGCGGCGAGGGACGTCGCACGGGTGGCCGTCGAGGCGGTCCGCGCGCAGGGGCGTCGCGTGGTCGTCTCCCGCGGCTGGGCGGACTTGGTCCTGGTCGACGACGGGGAGGACTGCTTCGTCGTCGGCGACGTCAGCCATCAGGCGCTGTTCCGCCGCGTGGCCGCCGTCGTCCACCACGGCGGCGCGGGTACGACGACGACCGCGGCCCGGGCCGGGGTGCCGCAGGTGGTCGTCCCCCAGGCGACCGACCAGCCGTACTGGGCCCGCCGGGTGGCCGACCTGGGCATCGGCGTGGCACACGACGGGCCGACGCCGACGTACTCCTCCCTGTCGGCCGCGCTCGCCACGGCCCTGGCGCCCGAGACCCGCGCGCGGGCGGCCGTCGTGGCCGGCACGGTCGGCACCGACGGGGCGGCGGTGGCCGCGCGGCTGCTGCTCGACGTGGTCAGCCGGGACCGGGCACCTGTGTCCGCGTGAACAACCAGGGTCCGTAGCCCTCCGCGACCGACCGACCGCCGGGCGGGCAGCCCCGGCCCCCTTCCCCCCTCCCTCCTCCCGCGCCCCGATCGCGAGCGGACTCAGAAAGTTGATGACATGAACTCCCTCACCACCAGCGCCTTCGACCTGCCCGACCGGCTCGCGGCCAAGGCAGACCCGGCGCTGATCGCCCGTGACGAGGAGCACTTCGCGGCCATAGCCGAGTGCCTGGAGCAGTCGATCGCCGAACTGAACGACCGTCTCGACGCCGAGCGCAGGGCGCCCGGTGGCCTCGGCCGGCAGGCGATGGACCGGGACGTGGAGATCCACCGGCTGACCTCCCGCCTGCGCGCCCTGCGCCGCTTCGGTCTGGATCTGTGCCTCGGGCACATGGCCGGCGCCGACGGCTCCGAGCCCGTGTACGTCGGACGGCTCGGCCTGACGGACAGCACCGGGCGCCGGCTGCTGGTCGACTGGCGCTCGCCCGCGGCCGAGCCGTTCTTCGGGGCCACCCACGGCAACCCGATGGGGCTGGCGAGCCGCCGCAGGTACCGCTGGACCGGCGGCCGCATCAGCGACTACTGGGACGAGGTGTTCACCGGCGACGGGCTCGAAGGCCACGCCGCGCTCGACGACCAGTCCGCCTTCATCGCCAGCCTCGGCGGCGACCGGTCGCCTCGGATGCGTGACGTGCTCGGCACCATCCAGGCCGACCAGGACGCCGTCATCCGCGCCGGTTCGCGCGGCGCCCTCGTCGTGGACGGCGGTCCGGGCACCGGCAAGACGGTCGTCGCCCTGCACCGTTCCGCCTACCTCCTCTACTCCGACCCGCGCCTCGGACACCGCCGGGGCGGCGTGCTCTTCGTCGGCCCGCACCGGCCCTACCTGAGCTACGTCTCCGACGTCCTGCCCAGCCTCGGCGAGGAGGGCGTACAGACCTGCATCCTGCGCGACCTCGTCGCCGAGGGGGCCGAGGCGAAGGAAGAGCCCGATCCGGCCGTGGCCCGCCTCAAGTCGTCCGCGGACATGGTGAAGGCGATCGAGACGGCCGTCCGGTTCTACGAGGAACCGCCCACCGAGCCGATGACGGTCACGCTCGGCTGGACCGACCTCCACCTCAGCGCCGCCGACTGGGCCGAGGCGTTCGAAGCGGCCGAGCCGGGCACACCGCACAACGAGGCGCGCGAGCAGATCCGGGAGGCGCTGTTCACGATCCTGCGGGACAAGTACGACGGCGACGCCTCGCCCGAGGCGTTCCGCAGGGCGCTCCGCGGCGACAGGGAGCTGGCCGGAGCCCTCGACCGCGCGTGGCCGCTGCTCGAAGCCGCCGATCTCGTCGGCGACCTGTGGAGCGTACCCGCCTATCTGCGGATGTGCGCCCCCTGGCTCGCCCCCGACGAGGTACGCAGGCTCCAGCGCGCGGACGCCCAGGCCTGGACGGTGTCCGACCTGCCGCTCCTGGACGCGGCGCGGCAGCGGCTCGGCGACCCCGAGGCGGCTCGGCGCGAGCGTCGGCGCGCGGCGTCCGCCGAGGCCGAACGCGCGCGGATGGCCCGGGTCATCGACACCATCCTCGCCGCCGACGACGACGGGGAGGGCGCGGTGACGATGCTGCGCGGGCGGGATCTCCAGGACAGTCTGGTCGACGACACCGCGCTGCCAGGAGTCGAACCCGACCTGCTCGCCGGTCCGTTCGCGCACGTCGTCGTGGACGAGGCGCAGGAACTGACCGACGCGGAGTGGCAGATGCTGCTGCTGCGGTGCCCGTCCCGGAGCTTCACCATCGTCGGGGACCGGGCCCAGGCCCGGCACGGGTTCACGGAGTCGTGGCGGGAGCGGCTGGAGCGGGTCGGCCTCGACCGGATCACCCTCGCCTCCCTGAGCATCAACTACCGGACGCCGGAGGAGATCATGGCGGAGGCCGAGCCGGTCGTCCGGGCCGCGCTCCCGGACGCCAACGTGCCGACGTCCATCCGCAGCAGCGGCGTCCCCGTCGCACACGGCTCGGTGTCGGACCTGGAGCCGGTCCTCGACGCGTGGCTCGCCGCCCACGCCGAGGGGACCGCCTGTGTCATCGGCGACCCCTCCTTCGCGGCGAGGCCGCGCGTCCGCTCGCTGACACCCGAGCTGTCGAAGGGACTGGAGTTCGATCTGGTCGTCCTCGTCGACCCGCAGGAGTTCGGCGACGGAGTCCAGGGAGCGGTCGACCGGTACGTCGCGATGACCCGCGCGACCCGGCAGCTCGTCGTCCTCACGAGCCCCGCCTGATCCAGACGGAAGATCCTAGATTCCCGGCCGGTACCGCAGCGGGTGGTCGGCCGGGACCTCCACGAGAACGATCTGCGTTCCGTCCGGGTCCGCGATCCACATCTCGATCAGGCCCCACGGCTCCTTCACCGGCGGCCGTACGATCTCGACGCCCTTCGCCAGGAGTTCCTTGTGCGCGGCGGCCGCGTCCTCGACCTGGAGCCACAGCCGCAGGGCCGGGGACGGCGGGGTGTCGGAGCGGCCGGAGACCTCCAGGAAGCCGCCGCCGAGGAAGTAGACGGTGCCCCGCTCCGGGCCCGTGCCGAACTCGCGGTGGACGGCGAGGCCCAGCTGGTCGCCGTAGAAGGCACGGGAGCGCTCCGGGTCGGTGGGGCGGAGCAGGGTTCGGCTGCTGAGTACGTGCACCATGCGTCCGCACCTTAGGGCCTGTCCGGCGGATCATGCCGCAGCCGCGGGGTCTGGCACGCCCATCTGCGGCGTTGTCGTCGCACACGCTCGGCTCCGCTCGCGCGGGGGACCCCCATCGCGTCGACGCCCTCCTCCGCCTTGCAGCTGCACGCACCAGACCCCGCTCACCTGTGTTGATCAGGTGCCGTAGCTTTTCTGCGACCTGATCCGCCGGACGGGCCCTCATGGCCGGTTACCCTCGTGCGTGTCGAGCCGCGCCACAGATCGGAGAGCCACGCCCGTGGACACCGCCCCCATGGACACCACCAGCACCGGGCTGAGCTTCCGGGACGCCACCGACGCCGACGTGGACGTGCTCGTCGCGCTGGTCGAGTCGGCGTACCGCGGAGATTCCAGCCGGGCCGGGTGGACGACCGAGGCGGACATCCTGGAGGGTCAGCGGACCGATCCCGAGGGTGTGCTGGAGGTCGTCAGGGCGCCGGGCAGCCGGCTGCTGACGGTGGAGCGAGACGGCCGGGTGGTCGCCTGCTGCCAGCTCGAACACCGCGGCGAGCACGCCTACTTCGGCATGTTCGCGGTCAGCCCCGAGCAGCAGGGCGGCGGCCTGGGCAAGGCGGTCCTCGCGGAGGCCGAGCGGCAGGTCCGCGAGCACTGGGGCGTCACCGAGATGCACATGACCGTGATCTCCGTGCGTGACGACCTCATCGCCTGGTACGAGCGGCGCGGCTACCGCCGTACGGGACGGATGACGCCGTTCCCGTACGGCGACGAGCGGTTCGGCATCCCGCAGCGCGACGACCTGCGGTTCGAGCTGCTGGTCAAGCCGCTGGCGTGCGGGCGCGCGTCGGCGGAGTGACGTTCATGCGGTGAGCCGCGGCACCGCGACTCACGCCGTGAAGCGGCCCGTCCGCTTGATCTCCGGGTAGTCGGTCGTGGCGCCGTCCAGCTGCAGGGCCCGTACGAGCCGCAGATGGTCCTGGGTGTTCACCACCCAGCCGATGATCCGCAGGTCCGCCTTGCGGGCGCGCTCGACGACCTCGAGGGTGAGCCGCCGGATGTTGAGCACCAGGGTCGAGGCGCCGACCGCGGTGGCCCGGTCCACGACATCGGTGCCGTAGCGGCTGGCCACCAGCGCCGTGCGCACGCCCGGCACCAGGCGGGCGATCTCCGCGATCGCCTCGTCGTGGAACGAGATCACCTCCACGCGCGACACCAGGTCCCGACGGTGCATCACCTCGGCCAGCGCCTGGGCGGCCGCAACGTCCTTGATCTCGGCCTGGAGCGGGGCCTTCACGGCGTCCAGGACCTCCTCGAAGACCGGGATGCGCTCGCCGCGCCCGGCGTCCAGCGCGCGCAGCTCCGCGAGGGTCTTCTCGGCGATCGGCCCGCTGCCGTCGGTCGTACGGTCCACCTCCGCGTCGTGCATGACGACGAGGGCGCCGTCCTTGCTCAGATGCAGATCGAGTTCGATGATGTCGAGGCCGGCCTGCTGGGCGGCGACGAAGGAACGGAGGGTGTTCTCGGGCTCGATGCCCATGACTCCGCGGTGACCGATGGTAAGGAAGTTCAACGTTCAACTCGCTTCCGTCGACGGCGGCTCGGTACCCGCGCGGACCTGACGGACGTCGCTGCCCGCGCGGCAGATTCGCAGCCTAATCGCCCGGTGTGCCGATGGACCCGCGCCTGCGCCGGGATTGCGGTGACGGGGACGGACGCACCGGGCCCGCACCTGGCCCGTACCCCCGTCGGCCGTCACCCTGGCGTGGGCGAGTCCGCCGGGGATTGACCCGCCGCACTGGACCGTACCGTCCCCGTACCCGCCGTCGGCCCGGAGGGGGTCGATGCGGCCGAACCATGCGCCTTCCCCGGATCCGGCAGGAAAAACAGCGGTTCTTCAGTGGAGGGGCAGGATAATTTCCTGCTTGCCCCCTTGCTGGGTGAAACCCCATCTGCATACGGTGTTCCTACGCGAGGTTCTCCCGTGGAGGATGGGACATGACGGAAATGCTTGTGCAGGTGAGTGCGGAGGGGAAGGCTCCTTCCGGAGTCAGGGTGATCGAGCATCCTGCATGGCCCGTGCTCAAGGACGCGGTGGAGCGGATCCGGCCCTGGCAGTCCAAGGACGGGGCGATCGACTTCGACGCCGAGGGCGCACCGGACCGGGCCGACGCCGAGGAGGCCGTACGCCAGGTGATCGACGCCGTCGGACGACTGGCCCCGCTGCTGCCGCACGACGCCGCCTATCACGAGGCCCTCGTCACGGATCTGCGCCGCTGGTCCGTGGGCGGATTCCAGGTACCCGACTTCCTCGACTCGCTGCTGGCCTTCCAGCCCGCGGCGGGCCGCGCCGACGGCCTCCAGCACCTGGTCGTCTTCCCGATGTACACGCAGAACGGCAACCCGGACCGCAACCTCGAGGCGGTCGTGCTGCGCATGGTCTGGCCCGACTGGCTGGCCGAGCTGGAGCGCACGCGGTACGACAACCCGCTGTTCTGCGGCATCACCTTCGAGGACTTCACGGCCGGCTACGACACCAACTCGGCCGTCCTCTTCCCGGAGACCATCTCTGTACGTGAGGCGCCGGAACGTTTCTCCTGGGGTGGCATCTTCTGCGACCGCGAGGCCGCGCGCTTCCGCCGGGTCACCGAGGCCGCCGTCGACATCCTGGGCCTGAAGCTGCCCGAGGACGTCGCCGCCATGGTCCACGACCAGAAGCGCTGCGAGGAGGCCTTCGTCCTGTGGGACATGGTCCACGACCGCACCCACAGCCACGGCGACCTGCCGTTCGACCCGTTCATGATCAAGCAGCGCCAGCCGTTCTGGATGTACGGCCTGGAGGAGCTGCGCTGCGACCTGACCGCCTTCAAGGAGGCCGTCCAGCTCGAGGCCGACGGCGTCCCGCAGGCGCGCGACGTGCAGTATGCGGTGCTCTTCGACCGCATGTTCCGCTTCCCGGTCAGCGGTGAGCGGGTGCGTAACTACGACGGCCTCGGCGGCCAGTTGCTCTTCGCCTACCTGCACAAGCACGACGTCGTCCGCTGGACCGACAACAAGCTCGCCATCGACTGGGAGCGCGCCCCGCAGGTCACCAACCAGCTCTGCGGCGAGATCGAGCAGCTCTACCGCGACGGCATCGACCGCCCCAAGCTGGTGCACTGGTTCGCCGGGTACGAGCTCGTCGCCACCTACCTCGCGCCGCACCCCGGCTCCAAGTGGGCCAAGGGCCCCGGCGCCCTGGACGTCTCGCTGCCGCCCCGCAAGCTCGTGGACGACGTGCTTCCGGACGAGTTTCCGCTGAGCATGTTCTATGAGGCGCTGGCCAAGAAGCTGAAGAACGTGATTGCCTCCACCAAGGGCATCACCGCCGACGGCACCACGCGGGCCGCCGCGTGACCCACGGCACCGACAACAGAACCGAGGACGACGCGCCGGAGACGGCGTGCACCGCGCTCACCGCGCACACGGCTCAGGAGGAGAACATGCAGAACGGCAACGGGCCGCTGAGCGGTGCGGTGATCGCGGTGGCCGGTGCGGGCGGCCCCGCGGGGCGGGCGACCCTGCTCCGGCTCGCCGAGGCGGGGGCGACCGTCGTCGCGGCGGACAACGACCCCGAGCGACTCTCGGAGGCAGTGGACGCGGCGCGCTACGCGCACGGCGGTGCCACGGTCGTCGGTGACACGGTCGACCTGCTCGACCTGCAGTCCACCCGGGACTGGGCCGACCACATCGAGAAGGACTTCGGGCGCGTCGACGGGCTCGTGCACCTGGTGGGCGGCTGGCGCGGCAGCGAGACCTTCACCAAGACCAGTCTCGACGACTGGGACCTGCTGGAGATGCTGCTCGTCAAGACCGTCCAGCACACCTCCCTCGCCTTCCACGAGGCGCTCCAGCGCAGTGAGCGCGGCCGGTACGTCCTGATCAGCGCGGCCGGCGCGAGCAAGCCCACCGCGGGCAACGCCGCGTACTCCGCCGCCAAGGCCGCCGCCGAGGCGTGGACGCTGGCGCTCGCCGACTACTTCCGCAAGGCCGGGAAGGCCGAGGGCGCCGAGGGGCCGACGTCGGCGGCTGCGATCCTGGTGGTGAAGGCGTTGGTCCACGACGCGATGCGTGCCGAGCGGCCCAACGCGAAGTTCGCGGGCTTCACGGACGTCAAGGATCTGGCCGAGGCCATCGAGGGCGTCTGGAGCATGCCCGCCCCGGAAGTGAACGGACAACGTCTGTGGCTGACCGAGAAGCCGTGAACCGTCCCAAGACCGACGCGCGTCGCCACCACGACCCCGAGGTCCGCGGTTTCGCCAGTGACAACTACGCCGGCGTGCACCCCGAGGTGCTCGCCGCCGTGGCCCTGGCCAACGGCGGCCACCAGGTCGCCTACGGCGAGGACGCGTACACCGAGAACCTCCAGCGGATCGTCCGCAGCCACTTCGGCGCCACGGCGGAGGCCTTCCCGGTCTTCAACGGCACCGGTGCGAACGTCGTGGCACTCCAGGCGGTCACCGACCGCTGGGGTGCGGTGGTCTGCGCCGAGTCCGCACACATCAACGTGGACGAGGGCGGCGCCCCCGAGCGCATGGCCGGACTCAAGCTGCTCACCGTGCCCACGCCGGACGGCAAGCTCACGCCCGAGCTGATCGACCGGCAGGCCTGGGGCTGGGAGGACGAGCACCGCGCGATGCCGCAGGTCGTGTCGATCACCCAGAGCACGGAGCTCGGCACGCTCTACACGCCCGACGAGATCCGTGCGGTCTGCGAGCACGCCCACGCGCGCGGCATGGCCGTGCACCTGGACGGCTCCCGGATCGCCAACGCCGCCGCGTCCCTGGACGTCCCCATGCGGACGTTCACCAACGCCGTCGGCGTCGACATCCTCTCGCTGGGCGGGACGAAGAACGGCGCCATGTTCGGCGAGGCGGTCGTCGTCCTCAACCAGGACGCCGTCCGGCGCATGAAGCACATACGCAAGATGTCCATGCAGCTCGCCTCCAAGATGCGCTTCGTTTCGGTGCAGTTGGAGGCCCTGCTCGCCAAGGACCTCTGGCTGCGCAACGCCCGCCACGCCAACGAGATGGCCCAGCGCCTCGCGGAGGGCGTCCGCGCGGTGCACGGCGTGGAGATCCTCTACCCGGTCCAGGCCAACGGCGTCTTCGCCCGCCTCCCGCACGACGTGAGCGAGCGCCTGCAGAAGCGGTTCCGCTTCTACTTCTGGGACGAGGCCGCGGGCGACGTCCGCTGGATGTGCGCCTTCGACACGACGGAGGAGGACGTGGACGCGTTCGTGGCGGCGCTGAAGGAGGAAATGGCGCGCTAGCGCCCACGTGCGCGGCAGGTTGATTGCTAGCATAGGTATGCGGCCACAAGGAAAGTCATTGACGATCCGGTGGTCGCGTTCTTATGCTCCGCGGGTATGGAGCTGATCCAGGACACCCCTGGCCTGTCCGCCTATCTGGCCGCCGGTGATGCCATCGATCACCGTCATTCGCTGGTCAGGGCGACTGCCTCCCGTCTGGCCGAGGGTGCGGCGGACTCGTATGACTATGCGCGTGCCGCGTTCGCTTTCGTGCGCGACGAGATCCCGCACTCCGCGGACAGCGGTGACCCGCGCGTCACCTGGCGCGCCTCCGACGTGCTGGAGCAGGGCACCGGCATCTGTCACGCCAAGGTCCACGCGCTGGCCGCGCTGCTGCGGGCCGAGGGCATCCCGGCGGGGCTGTGCTACCAGCGTCTGGCGCACGACGACGGTTCCGGACATGTCGTGCACGGACTGGTCGCCGTCCGTTTCCGCGGAGCGTGGCACCGGCAGGACCCGCGCGGCAACAAGCCCGGTGTCGACGCGCGGTTCTCCCTCGACGGTGAGCGGCTGGCCTGGGTGGCCGACCCCGAGTCCAATGAGATGGACTACCCGGTCCTGTATGCTGAACCCCATCCGGCCGTCCTCCGCGCCCTTCGGGCTGCGCCCGACCGGCCGTACCTGTGGAAGACGCTCCCCACCGCGCTGTGAGGCGAAGGCAGATGGATCTCAAGCTGACCGTGTCCGACGACGTGCGCGTGCTCGCGCCCGGATTCACCTACGTTGCCATCGAGGCGCACGACCTCGTCAACGGGCCGAGCACCGAGGCCAGTTCGGCGCTTCTCGACGACGCGGCCCGGCGTCTCGCCGTACGGCTGGCGGGGCGTGCGCCGCACGAGGACCCGCACATGGCGGCCTGGCGCGAGGTGTACGCGGGGTTCGGATCGAAGCCGTCACGGACCCGCAACTCGGCGGAGGCGCTGGCCAAGAGGGCGCTGTCCGAGGCCGGGCTGCCACGGATCAACCTGCTCGTCGACCTCTACAACGCCATCAGCGTCGCCCACCTCGTCCCCGTCGGCGGCGAGGACACCGACCGCATCCAGGGCGGGATGCGGCTTCTGCGGGCCACGGGGGACGAGGACTTCGTGACCGTCGCCGGAGGCGAGGAGACCGTCGAGCACCCGGACGCGGGCGAGGTCGTATGGTGCGACGAGGCGGGTGTCACCTGCCGCCGCTGGAACTGGCGCCAGGGTCCGCGCACCCGGCTCACCGAGGAGACGACCTCAGGCCTGTTCCTGCTGGAGACCCTCGCCCCGATGCCGGTCGCCGAGGCCGAGGCCGCGGGGGCCGAACTGGCCGAGCTGCTGGAGAAGTTCAGCCCGGGTGCGCGGATCGAGGCCGGCGCCGCCGTCTCCGTCTCTCAGGCGTGAGGCGAGGCGGCCGCCGCCCTGTGCGTCAGCGCGCCTCCGCCGCCCGCAGCTGCTCCTGCGTCGGGGCCGTGCCGCCCAGGTGGGCCGGGAGCCACCAGGAGTCGCCTGCGTCCTTGGGGCGGCCGGGGTAGGCGCGCTGGGCGGCGTCCAGCAGTTCCTGGACGGTCTCGCGCAGACGGCGGGTGAGGGCGCCGGCGTACTGGTCGCGGGAAGCCTCCAGCGCCTCGCCGACGCGGACCGTGATCGGGGTGTGGCTGCGCTTGAAGTTGCGCGGCTGGCCCTTGGTCCACAGCCGCTGCGTGCCCCACACCGCCATCGGGACGAGCGGCACACCCGCCTCCTGGGCCAGGCGCACGGCGCCCGACTTGAAGCTCTTCAGCGTGAACGACTGCGAGATCGTGGCCTCCGGGAACACCCCGATGATCTCACCGGACCTGAGGGAGTCCAGGGCGTGCGCGTACGCCGCCTCGCCGTTCTTGCGGTCCACCGGGATGTGCTTCATGCCGCGCATCAGCGGGCCCGAGATCTTGTGGCGGAAGACGGACTCCTTCGCCATGAAGCGCACCAGGCGCTTCTGCGGCAGCGCCGCCAGGCCGTTGAAGATGAAGTCCAGGTAGCTGATGTGATTGCTCACCAGCACCGCCCCGCCGGATCGCGGGATGTTCTCCGATCCCTTGACGTCGATCTTGAGGTCCCAGGCCTTGAACATCGTCAGGGCGAGGCCGACGACGGGACGATAGACCAGCTCTGCCATGGGCGGGTTGAACCCTTCCTGCTCCGCCGCGGAGATGACTCCCGGCCGGAAAGTTACGCAGCCGTAGGTTTACGACTCTCGCAGATCGTGCCGGATTAACAGGCCGGTAGCCAGTCCTGACGCCGCACGGCGGCGAGATCCTCGTCACGTCGGCCTATCGGAGCCTCGGCCCCGCCTATCGTGCCCGAGGCCCGGTAAGACGGAAATCAATCGGGAATCAATAGGGGGTCACCGACGCTGTCGCAGAGGATGACTGAGGTGATGGGTGTGCGCGGACCAGGCGGACCAGGCGGACCAGGCGGACCAGACGACGGCGAACGGCTCGAAGCGGCGCGGCTCGGGCTCGGGCCCGGCGGTGAACTCGGCGAGCGGGCCACGCTCGTGCAGTTCTCCACCGCCTTCTGCGCCCCCTGTCGCGCGACCCGGCGCATCCTCGGCGAGGTCGCCGCAATGGTCCCGGGCGTGCGGCACGTCGAGATCGACGCCGAGGCCCGCCTGGCGCTCGTACGCGAACTGGACATCCTCAAGACGCCCACCGTGCTGGTCCTCGACGCGCACGGCCGGATCGTGCGGCGGGCCGCCGGACAGCCCCGCAAGGCGGACGTCATCGCGGCGTTGGGGGAGGCGGTGTGAAGGTCCGCCGCGGCCGAGGTGAGTCATCTCCCACATCCCCGGACGTACTTGACTGCGCGTACGACGACTCGTCAGCCTGGCCCCATGTGTACGGACCTCCTTCTCCCCGCGCAGGTCGCCGCCGACCGTGCTCGCACCGCGCGCTGTCCGGGCCGTTGAGCAGCCACGACCCGTACGTCACCGCCCGCAGAAGGACAGCTCCATGACGGCCTCGCCCGACCTCGGCAGCCCCCGGCTCGCCTCGCCCGACCTGCTGCGCTCCGCCTTCCGACGGCACGCCGCGGGGGTCGCGGTGATCACCGCCCGTGGCGCCACGGGACCGGTCGGCTTCACCGCCACCTCGCTCAGCTCCGTCTCCGCGGAGCCTCCGCTGCTCTCGTTCGGCGTCGGGACGGGCGGCTCCAGCTGGCCCGCGATAGCCACGGCCGACCATGTCGGCGTCCATGTGCTCGGCGAGCACCAGCAGGAGCTGGCCGCCACGTTCGCCCGCAGCGGAGCCGACCGCTTCGGCGCGGCGACGGCCTGGCGCGAGGGGCCCGAGGGCGTTCCCGTGCTCGACGACGTCCTGGTCTGGCTGGTGTGCCGGGTCGTCGGGCGTTTCCCCGCCGGCGATCACCGCATCGTGCTGGGCGAGGTCGTCCTCGGCGATCCCGCGGGCACCGGCCGGCCGCTGCTGTACCACCAGGGCCGCTACAACGGCCTGCGTGACTGATCTCCGTCCCCGGCCTGCGAAGCCGTCCGGTTCCGGTTACGCTGCGTTGCGAAGGTCACAGTTCAAAGCGCTTGCTCAGCGGGGATGAACTGGGTGTACTGACGAGTAATATTTCGTTCGGAGCGTGCGGACGCCCCGACCGGGATCGGCCGCTTGAGGCGCCTATGCTGCCTGCAAGAGGCAGCCCAGAAAAGACGATGCAGTAGGAGAGCCGGCGTGAGCTTGAGGATCGTTGTCACCGTGAAGTACGTGCCCGACGCCACTGGCGACCGGCACTTCGCCGATGACCTGACCGTCGACCGCGACGACGTGGACGGCCTGCTCTCCGAGCTGGACGAGTACGCGGTCGAGCAGGCGCTGCAGATCTCCGAGAACTCGGACGACGACGTCGAGGTCACCGTTCTGACGGTGGGTCCGGAGGACGCCAAGGACGCCCTGCGCAAGGCGCTGTCCATGGGCGCGGACAAGGCCATCCACGTCGAGGACGACGACCTGCACGGCACGGACGTCATGGGCACGTCGCTGGTGCTCGCCAAGGCCATCGAGAAGGCCGGCTTCGACCTGGTGATCTCCGGCATGGCCTCCACCGACGGCACCGCCGGTGTGATCCCCGCCCTGCTCGCCGAGCGCCTGGGCGTCCCGCAGGTCACCCTGCTCTCCGAGGTCTCGGTCGAGGACGGCACGGTCAAGGGCCGCCGCGACGGCGACGCCGCCTCCGAGCAGCTCGAGGCCGCCCTCCCGGCCGTCGTGTCCGTCACCGACCAGTCGGGCGAGGCGCGTTACCCGTCCTTCAAGGGCATCATGGCCGCCAAGAAGAAGCCGGTGGAGTCCTGGGACCTGTCCGACCTGGACATCGAGGCGGAAGAGGTCGGCCTCGAGGGTGCCTGGACCAAGGTCGAGGCCGCGGCCGAGCGTCCGGCCCGCACCGCCGGCACGATCGTCAAGGACGAGGGCGAGGGCGGCAAGCAGCTCGCTGAGTTCCTCGCGGGCCAGAAGTTCATCTAAGGCCCCGCAGCCGCTGACCGCCCCTCAACTCATCCCCGCAGGAGAGCATTCCCATGGCTGAAGTCCTCGTCTACGTCGACCACGTGGACGGCGCCGTCCGCAAGCCCACCCTGGAGCTGCTGACCCTGGCCCGCCGCGTCGGCGAGCCGGTCGCCGTCGCGCTCGGCAAGGGTGCCGCCGACACCGCCGCCACGCTCGCCGAGCACGGCGCGACCCGCGTCCTCACCCACGACGCCGCCGAGTACGCCGACTACCTGGTCGTCCCCAAGGTGGACGCCCTCCAGGCCGCGTACGAGGCCGTCTCCCCGGCCGCCGTGCTGGTCCCCTCCTCCGCCGAGGGCAAGGAGATCGCCGCCCGTCTGGCGCTGCGCATCGGCTCCGGCATCATCACCGACGCCGTCGACCTCGAGGCCGGCGACGAGGGCCCGGTGGCCACCCAGTCGGTGTTCGCCGCGTCCTTCACCACCAAGTCCCGTGTCTCCAAGGGCACCCCGGTCATCACGGTCAAGCCGAACAGCGCCGCCGTCGAGGCCGCCCCGGCCGCCGGCGCCGTCGAGGCCCTGTCCGTCACCTTCTCGGACCAGGCGACCGGCACCAAGGTCACCGGCCGCACGGCGCGTGAGTCGACGGGCCGCCCGGAGCTGACCGAGGCCGCGATCGTGGTCTCCGGTGGCCGTGGCGTCAACGGTGCCGAGAACTTCGGCATCATCGAGGCCCTCGCCGACTCGCTCGGCGCGGCCGTCGGCGCCTCGCGTGCCGCGGTGGACGCCGGCTGGTACCCGCACACCAACCAGGTCGGCCAGACCGGTAAGTCGGTCTCGCCGCAGCTGTACATCGCCAACGGCATCTCCGGCGCCATCCAGCACCGCGCCGGTATGCAGACCTCGAAGACGATCGTGGCGATCAACAAGGACGCCGAGGCCCCGATCTTCGACCTGGTCGACTACGGCGTCGTCGGCGACCTGTTCGACGTCGTCCCCCAGCTCACCGAGGAGATCAAGACCCGCAAGGGCTGATCCCCACCACGCTGTACGAGGCCCCCGCGACCCACGCCGGTCGCGGGGGCCTTGGGCTGTCCGGGGGCGCGGGGCGGGCCCGGCGCCATCGAAGCGGTGTTGACCAGCGAGAAGGCGTCCGGATAACTTCGCGCACGGATCGCTGGTTCCGTACCGTGGAGCGCGGAGGCGTGGATGGCTCAGGGACGGCAGGAGAAGGTGGCGACGACCCTCGCGGGCGCCGTCGGCGAGGAGATCGGCGCCTTCCTCGCCCGGGTCGACGCCGACCTGGAGCGCCGCTACCCCGGGGACCCGGGTGGCCGCCAGCCCGTTCACACGGTGTACGTCCCCGGAGATGCCTTCGCTGCCGACACCCTGCGTACCTGGGGCGACCGGGCGCTGGCCGCACTCGACGAACACGCCCCGGACGCCGCCTCGTTCGCGGCCGTGCTGGGGCTGCCCGACGCCCTCGCCGAGCCCGTGTACTCGCGCGTCCGCGCCAAGCTGGAGCGGGAGCCGGTGGAGGACCTGCGCGTCGACTTCGAGGACGGCTACGGCTCCCGGCCCGACGCCGAGGAGGACGAGGCGGCGGCCCGCGCGGCCCGGCTGATAGCGGCGGCGTACGAGAACGGTACGGCGGCCCCGTACATGGGCATCCGCATGAAGTGCCTGGAGGCCGGTGTCCGCGACCGGGGCATCCGCACTCTCGACGTCTTCCTCACCGGGCTGATGGAGTCCGGTGGGCTGCCCGACGGGCTTTTGCTGACGCTGCCCAAGGTGACGTACGCCGAGCAGGTCACCGCGATGGCACGGCTCCTGGAGGCGTTCGAGAAGGCGCACGGCCTCGCGCCCGGCCGGATCGGCTTCGAGATCCAGATCGAGACCAGCCAGGCGATCCTCGCCGCCGACGGCACCGCGACGGTCGCCCGGATGATCCAGGCCGCCGAGGGCCGTGCCACCGGACTGCACTACGGCACCTTCGACTACAGCGCCTGCCTCGGCGTCTCCGCCGCTCATCAGGCGAGCGACCACCCCGCCGCCGACCACGCCAAGGCGATCATGCAGGTGGCCGCGGCGGGGACGGGCGTACGGCTGTCGGACGGCTCAACCAACGTCCTGCCGGTCGGGCCGACCGAGCGGGTCCACGATGCGTGGCGGCTGCACTACGGGCTCACGCGACGGGCGCTGGCCCGCGCCTACTACCAGGGCTGGGACATGCACCCGGGCCATCTGCCCACCCGGTACGCGGCCGTGTTCGCCTTCTACCGCGAGGGGTTCGCGCACGCCGCCACGCGGCTCGCCCGGTACGCCGACCGGGCCGGCGGCGACGTCATGGACGAGCCCGCCACCGCCAAGGCCCTCAGCGGCCATCTGCTGCGCGGGCTCGACTGCGGGGCGCTCGACCTCGACGAGGTGGTCGGTGCGACGGGGATGACCCGGGCCGACCTGGAGGGCTTCGCCACGCCGCGGCGGTGACCTCTACGGCGCCGGTGCCACGTACCGTTCGAGCCCGGACGCCGTCGCCCACCCCTCGTCCGCGAGCAGCCGCGTGCCGCGCTCGCACAGCTTCTCGTCGGCGCGGGCCCGGGCGCAGAACTCCTCCGGCGTGCCGCCGAACAGCCGTCTCAGAGAGGGTAATTCGCCGGGAAGCTGAGCCAGGAGCGGCCGCTCGCCCAGGTGTTCGCGCGGGGTGACGACGCCGTCGTGCAGGACGCCGTGCCGGTTCACGTACGCGTGGACGCCGGGAAGCGTACTGCCGTCGCCCAGTTCGATCCGTACGCCGGGGGCGGGCAGCCAGGCGCGGTCGTAGTGGCCGTGGGGCAGCGGTACGCCCTCGCTCGCGTCGACGACGGCCAGTTGGCGCGCGTCGAGCCAGGTCACGAACAACTCCCGTACCGCACCCGGTGCTTCGAAGGGCGACGCCGACACGTACCCCATGCGGCTGATGTGCGCCGAGACTCCGACACCCACGCCCGTCACCCGGGCCTTCACCATCGGGATCGGCGAGGTGATCCCGGACTCGGCCAGTTTGTGCCGCAGTTGGCCGGGGCAGGCGTTGGACCCGACGGCGAGGACGGGCACGCGGTCCTCGCGCACGAGGCGGTCGAGCGGCAGCATCCGGTCGCCGTGGAGGAGCCCGGAGTCCACGGGCCAGGCGCCCGGATAGGTCAGCGGATGGTCGCGCGGCGCCTCGGCGAGGCCCAGTTCCTCCAGCGTGCGGCCGGTCACCCGCGGCTCAGTCCGCCGGCGGCAGCTCGCCGGAGCCGCGGGTGATGAGCCGGGTGGGCAGCTCGATGCGCTCCGGGGCGAGGGGCGCGCCGTCCAGCCGCCGGAAGAGGCGCTCGGCGGCGGTGCGGCCGAGGGCGGCGGAGTCCTGGGCGACGACCGTGACGCCCGGGCGCAGCAGATCCGCGAGCTCGAAGTCGTCGAAGCCGACCAGGGCGACCGGCCGGGTCCGCTCGGCGAGGACCCGGACCACGGTGACGGTCACCCGGTTGTTGGCAGCGAAGATCGCGGTGACGGGGGAGGGGCCGGAGAGCATCTCGGCGGCAGCCTCGCGCACCCGCTCCGGGTCTGTGGCCCCGAGCGACATCCACGCGTCCTCGAGGGCTATCCCCGCGTCGTCCATCGCCGCCCGGTAGCCGCGAAGGCGCTCGGCAGCGGTGTGGATGCCGGGCATGTCGCCGATGAACCCGATCCGGCGGTGGCCGTGGGCGATCAGATGGGCCACGCCGTCGCGGGCGCCGCCGTAGTTGTCGGACAGGACGACATCAGCGTCGATCTTCCCTGCGGGCCGGTCCACGAACACGGTCGCGACGCCCGCCCTGATCTCCGGCTCCAGATAGCGGTGGTCGTCCCCGGCCGGGATCACCACCAGCCCGTCCACGCGCCGGGCGCACAACGCCAGCGCCAGCTCCTGCTCGCGCTCCGGGTCCTCCGCGCTGGAGCCGTTGATCAGCAGGGCACCGTACGCGCGGGCCACCTCCTCCACCGCGCGGCTCAGCGGCCCGTAGAACGGGTCGGCGAGGTCCTCAAGCACCAGCCCGATGCTCGCGGTGCGGCCCTTGCGCAGCACCCGCGCGCTGTCGTTGCGGCGGAAGCCGAGCGCCGCGATGGCCTCCTGGACCCGGCGCTCGGTGTCCGGGGTGACGCCCGGCTCGCCGTTGACCACCCGGGAGACCGTCTTCAGCCCCACCCCGGCGCGCGCCGCCACGTCCTTCATCGTCGGCCGGCTGCCGTAGCGGGTCCCGGAGTCGCGGGGTGCGAGGCGGTCGGCGCGGCGGGTGGTCTCGGGCACGATGCGGTGTCCTGTCCTGTCGTCCACGGGGTGCTGCGGTCCATGGATGCCTATGAGTCGGCGTCGAGCATAGGACCTGGACAACGTTGTCAGAAGCGGGAGAGACTGTCCACCGCATTCGTCGGCCCGCGCCCCCACCGCGGGACCGGCCTGCGGATTCGTCTGGTTCCTGCCTGGTTCGCGCCAGGCTTTCTCATGGTTGACGGGGAGATCTGACTCTGATGCACACCGACCTCGTGGCGGCGCTCGACATCGGCGGCACCAAGATCGCCGGAGCGCTCGTGGACGGTCACGGCCGGATCCAGGCGCGCGCGCAGCGCCCGACGCCCGGAGGGCAGGACGGCGAGACCGTCCTGGGTGCCGTGACGGAGGTGCTCGGCGAGCTCGCCGGGTCGCCGCTGTGGCGGAGCGCGAGCGCGCTCGGCATCGGCAGCGCGGGTCCGGTGGACGCCTCGGCGGGCACGGTGAGCCCGGTGAACGTGCCGGGCTGGCGTGACTTCCCGCTGGTCGAGCGGGTGCGCTCCGCCGTCGGCGGGCTTCCGGTGAAGCTGATCGGGGACGGGGTGGCCATCACCGCCGCCGAGCACTGGCAGGGCGCGGCCCGCGGGTACGACAACGCTCTGTGCATGGTCGTCTCGACCGGCGTCGGCGGCGGCCTCGTCCTCGACGGCCGACTGCACCCCGGCCCCACCGGCAACGCGGGGCACATCGGTCACATGAGCGTCGACCTCGACGGCGACCCGTGCCCGTGCGGTGCGCGCGGCTGCGTGGAGCGCCTCGCCAGCGGCCCCAACATCGCCCGGCGCGCTCTGGAGAACGGCTGGCGCCCCGGCGCCGACAGCGACACGTCCGCCGCCGCGGTGGCCGGCGCCGCCCGCGCCGGCGACCCGGTCGCCATGGCCTCCTTCGAGCGCGCGGCACAGGCGCTCGCCGCGGGCATCGCGGCCACCGCGACCCTCGTCGAGATCGACATCGCGGTGATCGGAGGGGGCGTGGCCAAGGCGGGCGACGTGCTCTTCACGCCGCTACGCAAGGCCCTCACGGCCTACGCGACCCTCTCCTTCGTCCGGCACCTGACCGTGGCCCCGGCCCAGATGGGCACGGACGCGGGCCTGGTGGGCGCGGCGGCGGCCGTACTGGCGGGCAGGCCGGACGCCAGGGCGGTGGGGGTCTGAGGGCCCGGCCTGGGAGCCGTCCCGGATCACTTGGCTTCGGGGTCGGCCTGCTCGTAGGCGCCGATACGCTCCAGCAGGGGCTCGCGCTGCGCTTCGTCAGCGCGGGGACGGCTCCGTGCGCAAGAGATCAACTCCGTGCGCGGTAGATTTATGGAAGGCAAGGGCGGCGTACCGTACGCCGCCCGCCGCCGAGTCGGGGCCGATGCCGCCCCCGGAACGGGAGCCCGGTCGCCCCGCGACCGCCGTCGCCCCGTTCTCCTCCACAAGCTTCCGGCCCCGTACCGCCGCACGGCGACGACGGGGCCGTGCGCATCGGCTCGACTCGGCACCCGCTTCCTCCCACGCACTTCCCGGCGCACCCGAACGGTGTGCCCGAACGACAGGTTTCCGCTTCGTTGTCCCTCTCCGCTCTCCTCGCGTCTCCGCTCGCGGCCCTGCGTGGCCGGGGGCCCGGCTCGCTGTCCGATCCGAAGGTCTGGCGTACCGAGGTGCTGGCCGGGCTGGTGGTCGCGCTCGCTCTCATCCCCGAGGTGATCTCCTTCTCGGTCATCGCCGGGGTGGACCCCGCCGTCGGCCTGTTCACCTCCTTCACCACCGCCGTGACGATCGCGGTCGTCGGCGGCCGCCGGGCCATGGTCTCCGCGGCCGCGGGCGCCACCGCCCTGGTCATCGCGCCGCTCAACCGTGAGCACGGCCTGGGCTACCTCGTCGCCGCGGTCATCCTCGCCGGTGTCTTCCAGGTGATCCTGGGCGCCCTGGGCGTGGCGAAGCTGATGCGGTTCGTCCCGCGCTCGGTCATGGTCGGCTTCGTCAACGCGCTCGCGGTGCTGATCTTCATGGCGCAGGTGCCCGAGATGCGGAACGTGCCCTGGCCGGTGTACCCGCTGATCGTCGGCGGCCTGGCGCTCATGGTGTTCTTCCCGAAGATCACGAAGGCCGTCCCGGCCCCGCTGGTCTCCATCGCCGCCCTCACCGCGATCACCGTCGCGGCCGGCATCGCCGTCCCGACCGTCGGCGACAAGGGCGGACTGCCCTCGTCCCTGCCGGTCCCGGGTCTGCCCGACGTCCCGTTCACCCTGGACACCCTCACCACCATCGCGCCGTACGCCTTCGCCGTGGCGCTGGTCGGGCTGATGGAGTCGCTGCTGACCGCCAAGCTCGTCGACGACATCACCGACACTTCCTCCGACAAGACCCGTGAGTCCATCGGCCAGGGCATCGCCAACATCGTCACCGGCTTCTTCGGCGGCATGGGCGGCTGCGCGATGATCGGCCAGACGATGATCAACGTGAAGGTGGCCGGCGCCCGGACGCGCCTGTCCACGTTCCTCGCCGGTGTGTTCCTGCTGGTGCTCTGCCTCGTGCTGGGGCCGGTCGTCTCCGCCATTCCCATGGCCGCGCTGGTCGCCGTGATGGTGATGGTGGCGTTCACGACCTTCGACTGGAGCTCCATCGCACCGAGCACCCTCAAGCGGATGCCCGCCGGGGAGATCGCCGTCATGGTGGTCACGGTCGTCTGCGTGGTCGCGACGCACAACCTCGCGGTCGGAGTGGTCGTCGGCTCGATCACCGCGATCATCGTGTTCGCCAAGCGCGTCGCCCACCTCGCCGAGGTCACCGCCGTCACCGACCCCGACGGCAGCACGGTGGTCTACCGGGTCGCAGGCCAGCTGTTCTTCGCGTCGGCCAACGGCCTCGTCGACCGGTTCGCGTACGCCACCGACCCCGACCGGGTCGTGATCGACCTCTCCGCCGCCCATGTCTGGGACGCGTCCTCCGTCGCTGTCCTGGACACCGTCGAGAGCAAGTACGCCCAGCGCGGCAAGACCGTGGAGATCACCGGCCTGAACCAGCGGAGCGCCGCGCTGCACGACCGGCTCAGCGGCGCGCTCACGGCCGGCGACTGAGGCCCGCGCCGGATCGCGCACCGGATCGCGCGGCGGAACCCGGCGCGATCCGCGTGACCCTGGCCCCGTTCCGTAGTTGAACGGGGCATGAAGAAGCGCAGCATGCTCGCCATCGCCTCCCTCGCCACCGGCTTCGTCGTCGCCGCGATCACCCCGTCCCACGGCGCGGACAGCCAGGTCGTGGGTGATCTGAACCTCCAGGAGACGATCGGCTCCGTCGACCACACCCTCAGCCAGGACAGCTTCGCCGTGGACGACGACGCCCTGGGTCAGGAGTAGACCCTCACGTCACACCCGTGCCGGTGTCTCCGTCCAGCCGGGGGCACCGGCACCGTGTGTGGTCCCTCAACTGCGGCTGGTTTCCGGGGCACTGTGGAGCGGGCAAGCCTCAGGGGGCCGACGGATAAGGGGGAGAACGTGATCGTCTGGGTGAACGGTGCGTTCGGTGCCGGCAAGACGACCACCGCGCGGGAACTGACCGAGCTGATCCCGAACAGCACGCTCTTCGACCCCGAGGACATCGGCGCGGCGCTCACGCAGTTGCTGCCGCCCAAACACCTCGCCGAGGTCGGCGACTTCCAGGACCTGCCGATCTGGCGGCGGCTCGTCATCGACACGGCCGCCGCGATGCTGGCCGAGCTCGGTGGGACCCTCGTGGTCCCGATGACCCTGCTGCGCCAGGAGTACCGCGACGAGATCTTCGGCGGGCTCGCCGCGCGTCGGATCGCGGTCCGGCATGTCCTCCTCGCCCCGGCCGAAACGATCCTGCGCGAGCGAATAGCCGGGCGGGAGCTCCCGCCCGACCTACCCGACGGCGAGATGCGGGTACGGCAGTGGTCGTACGACCACATCGAGCCGTACCGCGCCGCCCTCGCCTCCTGGCTCGCCGCCGACGCCCACCTGGTCGACACGAGCGCGCTCACCCCGTACGAGACCGCCGTCCAGGTCGCCGAGGCCGTCCGCAGCGGGACCCTGCCGGTCTGCGACATCGTGCAGACGCCGGAGCCCACCGCCGAGACGCTCGCCGCCGGGGTGCTGCTCTTCGACGAACAGGACCGGGTGCTGCTCGTCGACCCCACGTACAAGGCCGGGTGGGAGTTCCCCGGCGGTGTCGTCGAGCCCGGCGAGGCGCCCGCCCGGGGCGGGATGCGCGAGGTCGCCGAGGAGACCGGGATACGGCTGGAGGAGGTGCCGCGACTGCTCGTCGTCGACTGGGAGCGGCCGGTGCCCCCGGGCTTCGGCGGCCTGCGTCTGCTCTTCGACGGCGGCCGTCTCGACCCCGCGGCCGCCCGGGCGCTGCAACTGCCCGGCCCCGAGCTGCGCGACTGGCGCTTCGTCACCGAGCAGGAGGCCGCCGAGATGCTGCCGCCGGTCCGCTACGAGCGGCTGCGCTGGGCGCTGCGTGCGCGCGAGCGGGGCGCCGCGCTGTACCTGGAGGCCGGTGTGCCGGTCGGCTGATGGGCGGCGTTGCGGCGGGGAAGCCGTACGTCTTCGCGGCCTCCCGGAGCCCGGTCGGGGGGTCAGCTGTATGTGTTCGCCGCTTCCCGGAGTGCCGCCGCAGGGTCAGTCGTACGCCTTCGCCGCTTCCCGGAGTGCCGCCGCAGGGTCAGTCGTACGCCTTCGCCGCTTCCCGGAGTGCCGCCGCAGGGTCAGTCGTACGCCTTCGCCGCCTCCCGGAGTACCGCCGAAGCTCGGCCGAGCACCGGGTCGCCGTGGCCGAAGCACACCACGTCGGTCTCCAGGGCGGCCAACCGGCGGAAGGACGCGAGGGTTTGCGTCCGGTCGAGGTTGAAGACGCCCGGGATCACCGCCCCTGTACCCGGCGCCGCGGCCACCGCGTCCCCGTGAACAGCACGCCGTGCGCCGGGAGATGGAGGGCGATGCTGCCCTGGGTGTGGCCCGGGACGTGGACGACTCGGGCGTCGCCTGCGCCGAAGGGGAGGGTGTCACCGTGGGACAGGTCGGTCACCTGGCGCGGGCGCAGGGGCTCGCCGGGAGGCAGGAGCCGTACGGCCTCGGCATGGAGCGGCCGCTCCCAGTCCTCGAACACCGAGGGAGGAGAGGGGACTTCGCCCCGGACGACTGGTGCGTCCAAGGCATGCGCCAGGACCTCGGCGCCGCTCGGTTCGGCCAACTCGGCCGCGCCGCCCACGTGGTCCTCGTGGAAGTGGGTGAGCACGATCCGGCGTACGTCCGAGAGGGCGTGGCCGAGGGCCGTCACGGCTTCGGCGATCGCCCGGCCGGAGCCGATCGGGCCCGCGTCGATCAGCGTCGCCTCGGCGTCGTCGTCCCACAGGTAGGCCTGGCCCACCGGGAAGCGAAGGAGGCGGAGTTGGGGGAGGAGTTCGATGACGTCCATGGGCCGACCGTAGGAGGGCCCCCGCCCGGAGGCGAGGGCCCTTCGCCGGTGGCGGAGCGGTTCAGCTCGCCGCGTAGTTGCGCAGGAACAGGGCCTCCGCGACCGACAGGCGCTCCAGCTCCTCGGGGGAGACGCTCTCGTTGGCGGCGTGGATCTGGGCCTCCGGCTCGCTCAGGCCGATGAGCAGGATCTCCGCCTCGGGGTAGAGGCCGGCGAGGGTGTTGCACAGCGGGATGGAGCCGCCCTGGCCGGCGTACTGCATCGTCTCGCCCGGGTAGGCGACCGCCATCGCGTCGGCCATCGCCTGGTACGCCGGACTGGTGGTGTCGGCGCGGAAGGCCTGGCCCTGGCCGACCTGCTCGGTGCGGACCTGGGCGCCCCACGGGGTGTGGGACTCGATGTGGGCCTGGAGCAGCTTGGTCGCCTCGGCCGCGTCCACGCCCGGAGGCACCCGCAGGCTGATCAGGGCGCGGGCGCTCGCCTGCACGGACGGGGTGGCGCCGACGACCGGCGGGCAGTCGATGCCGATGACCGTGACGGCGGGGCGCGACCAGATGCGGTCGGCCACCGAGCCGTCGCCGATCAGCTCGACGCCGTCCAGCACCTTGGCGTCGCTGCGGAACTGCTCCTCGTCGTACTCCAGGCCGTCCCAGCGCTCCGTCGCGGCGAGGCCGTCGACGGTGGTCGAGCCGTCCTCGGCGCGCAGCGAGTCCAGGACGCGGACGAGCGCGGCCAGGGCGTCCGGGGCGGCGCCGCCGAACTGGCCGGAGTGGAGGTTGCCCGCGAGGGTGTCCACCTGGACGCGGACCAGGGTCATGCCGCGCAGGGTGGTGGTCACGGTCGGCAGGCCGACGCGGAAGTTGCCCGCGTCGCCGATGACGATGGTGTCGGCCGTCAGCAGCTCGGGGTGCTGCTCGGCGTAGCGCTCCAGGCCGCCGGTGCCCATCTCCTCGGAGCCCTCGGCGATCACCTTGACGTTGACCGGGACGCCGCCGTTCGCCTTCAGCGCGCGCAGCGCGAGCAGGTGCATGATCACGCCGCCCTTGCAGTCGGCGGCACCGCGGCCGTACCAGCGGCCGTCGCGCTCGGTCAGTTCGAAGGGCGGGGTGGTCCAGGCGGCCTCGTCCAGCGGGGGCTGCACGTCGTAGTGGGCGTACAGCAGGACGGTCTTGGCGCCTGCGGGACCGGGCAGGTAGCCGTACACCGACTGCGTGCCGTCGGGGGTGTCGAGCAGGGCCACGTCCTGGAAGCCCTCGGCGCGCAGCGCGTCGGCCACCCAGCCCGCGGCACCCTCGCTCTCGCTCCGCGGGAACTGGTCGAAGTCCGCCACCGACTTGAAGGCCACCAGCTCGGTGAGCTCCGCCTTCGCCCTGGGCATCAGCGAGGCTATGGTCTCGGCGACCGGATTCGACGACATGGACACGCTCCTTGTGGGTGCGACGTGATGAAAGACGCGGACGTTGTTCACGAACTTGTACGTCTGGGTGCACCGATCCTCCCACAGTGGCCTGCGCCGATGTCCGCCGTAGGATGCGGGGGACAGATCCGGCGGACGGCTTGACGGGAGCAGCGGACCATCGTGAGCGGCGAGAATTCTTCGGCGGACGGCGAGCAGCGGGTGTGGGACGTCGTCGTGGTGGGCGCGGGACCCGCGGGGGCCTCGGCCGCCTACGCGGCGGCGGTCACGGGACGACGTGTGCTGCTGCTGGAGAAAGCCGAGCTGCCCCGCTACAAAACCTGCGGCGGCGGCATCATCGGTCCCTCGCGGGACGCGCTGCCCCCCGGCTTCGAACTGCCCTTCCGTGACCGGGTGCACGCGGTCACCTTCTCCCTCAACGGGCGCTTCACCCGGACCCGCCGATCGCGCCAGATGCTGTTCGGGCTGATCAACCGGCCCGAGTTCGACCAGCGGCTGGTCGAGCACGCGCAGAAGGCGGGCGCCGAGGTCCGTACGGGCGTGACGGTCTCGCGGGTCGAGCAGCACGGCTCGGTGGTGCCGGACCGGCGCACGGTCGCCGTCGTCCTCCAGGGCGGCGAGACCATCCTGGCCCGCGCCGTGGTGGGCGCCGACGGCAGCGCGAGCCGCATAGGAGCGCACGTCGGGGTGAAGCTGGACCAGGTCGACCTCGGCCTGGAGGCGGAGATCCCGGTGCCGGAGACCGTCGCCGAGGACTGGGCGGGCCGGGTGCTCATCGACTGGGGCCCCATTCCCGGGAGTTACGGCTGGGTCTTCCCCAAGGGGGACACCCTCACCGTCGGCGTGATCTCGGCGCGCGGCGAAGGCGCCGCCACCAAGCGCTACTTGGAGGACTTCATCGCCCGGCTCGGCCTCGCCGGCTTCGAACCGAGCGTCTCTTCCGGCCACTTGACCCGCTGCCGGGCCGAGGACTCCCCGCTGTCGCGCGGCCGGGTCCTCGTCTGCGGCGACGCGGCCGGACTGCTGGAGCCGTGGACCCGCGAGGGCATCTCCTTCGCGCTGCGGTCCGGGCGGCTCGCGGGCGAGTGGGCGGTCCGTGTCGCCGAGGCGCACGACGCCGTGGACGCCCGGCGCCAGGCCCTGAACTACGCGTTCGCCATCAAGGCGGGGCTCGGCACCGAGATGAGCGTCGGACGGCGGATGCTCAAGATGTTCGAACGCCGGCCCGGCCTGTTCCACGCGGCCCTGACCGGTTTCCGGCCCTCCTGGAACGCCTTCAAGGACATCACCCAGGGCGTGGCGTCCCTCGCGGAGCTGGTGCGGAGCAACCCGATGGCCGACCGTGTCCTCGCCCTGCTGGACCGGCGGGCCGCCGAGGTCGTGGAGGACGAGAAGGCCACGCCGGACGCCAAGGACGCGGAGGACGCCGTCACTTCGTGACGGTGATCCGGAAGACCGGGTGGTCGGGGGCGGCCGCCACGATCTCCTCGTCGGTCGACCCGGCGGTGACCCCCTGGAAGTACGAGTCGACCTCCCAGCCCCACCGTTCCAGGTAGGTCCGGATGACCGGGAGCTTCTCCGCGTCGGGAAGCTCCACCGCGGTGAACGTGCGCACCTTCCGCCCGACGCGCAGCTCACCGCCGCCGGCGGCGCGCATGTTGCGCACCCACTGGGAGTGACCCCGGGCCGACACCAGGTACTGCGCGCCCTCGTGCGTATGCGGGTTGACCGGGATGCGCTGCATCTCGCCGCTCTTGCGGCCGCGCACCGACAACTCCGCCGAGCCGGCCAGACTCAGCCCGTGCCGGGCCAGCCAGCCGATGACGCTGTTGAGGCGGACGGTTGTCGGGCTGCCCTTGAGGTAGTACGGCCGGGACGACGCCATGGTGACCCCCACGATTCGGGAGAGCGGTGCTCTCGCTCGAGAACAGTGTGGGGGAGATGAGCGACCCAGAGCAAGAGCAGTGCTCTCTTTTGTGTGCACTGCTCTGTCCCGTGGCACACTCCTCGGTATGAGCACCACACAGGGCGCCCGCGCGCGAGCCAGGAGAGAAGTGACCGCGGCCATCAAGGACGAGGCGCGCAGACAGCTCGCCGAGGACGGTGCCGCCAAGCTCTCCCTGCGGGCCGTCGCCCGCGAGCTCGGCATGGTCTCCTCCGCGCTCTACCGCTACTTCCCCAGCCGCGACGAGCTGTTGACCGCCCTCATCATCGACGCGTACGACTCCCTCGGCGAGGCCGCCGAGCGAGCCCGCGACGAAGCCGCCGACGCCGCGCCCGTCCAGCGCTGGACGGCCGTGTGCGAGGCGGTACGCGGCTGGGCGCTCGCCCATCCCCACGAGTACGCGCTGATCTACGGCTCACCGGTGCCCGGCTACTCCGCCCCCGAGACGACCGTCCCGCCCGCCTCCCGCGTCGGTCACGTCTTCATCGGCCTCGTCCGCGACGCCCGCCAGGGAACCGGCCTCGCCCCCCTCACCGTCCCCGCCGAGCTGCGCCCCGAGGCCGAGCGCATGGCCGCCGACCTAGCCCCCGACCTGCCGCCCGAGGCCGTGAGCGCGCTCATCGCGGCCTGGGCGCAGCTCTTCGGACTGGTCGGATTCGAGCTGTTCGGCCAGTTCAACCGGGTGGTGGAGGACCGGGAGACGTTCTTCCGGCACGCCGCGGCCGGACTCGCGCACGGGGTGGGGCTGCGGTAGCGGGCGACGTGACCACCCGTACTTCCGCGGGAGTACGTGCGCTCACCTCGTCCGGCTGACGCCGACCCGCGCTTTCGGCGTCTAGCGTGGCCGTCATGGAAGAGCAGCGCGTGCGCGGGGGCGGTCCCGCGCAGTGGTGGCGGTACGGGCCCCCGTGGTGGAACCGGCCGGACGACGACGAGCGGCCCGGTCACCGCTGGCCGTGGCGCTCCACCGTGCTGTTCACCGCCTTCGTGCTGGTCGGCTCCCGCTTCTCCGCGCGCGGGCAGCTCCACCGCGAGCCGCTGGACGGCTACGCGTACGCGCTCCTGATCGTGACCTGCGTGCTGCTGCTGTGGCGGCAGCGGTACCCGGCGTTCGTCGCGTTCGGCACCGCCACGGCCGCGCTGGCCTACCTGGCCGCCGGATACCCGTACGGGCCGGTCTTCCTGACCGTCGCCGTCGGCTGCTTCGGCGCCGTCGTCGCGGGGCGCAGGTGGGCCGCCTGGGGAGCCGTCGGCATGCTCTGGGTCGGCCACCTCCTGCTCTCGCTCTGGCTCTACCGCTGGCTGCCGCCGCCGGGGGACGGGGGCGCGACCCTCAACCAGGAGATCGTGATCGCCACCTGGGTCGTGGCCGTCGTCGCGGTGTCCGAGCTGGCCCGGATCCGGCGTGAGCAGTGGGCCCGCGAGCGCGCCGACCGCGCTCAGGCGGCCCGCCGGCGTGCGGACGAGGAGCGGCTGCGGATCGCCCGCGAACTGCACGACGTCCTCGCGCACAGCATCTCCGTCATCAACGTGCAGGCGGGCGTGGGCCTCGCACTGCTCGACAAGGACCCCGAGCAGGCGCGCACGGCGCTCATCACCATCAAGGCCGCCAGCAAGGAGGCGCTCGGCGAGGTGCGCCAGGTGCTCGACACCCTGCGCGCCCCCGGCGCCGCCCCGCGCGCCCCCGCGCCCGGCCTCGACCGGCTGCCCGAACTCGTGGAGCAGGCGGCGGGCGCGGGCCTCACCGTCGAGGTCGCGAGCGAAGGAGAGCCGCCGCGGCTGCCGCCCGGCGCGGACCTCGCCGCCTTCCGTATCGTCCAGGAGGCCCTCACCAACGTCGTACGGCACTCCGGCTCGCGCCACGCGCGCGTGCACCTCGGGTACGGCGCCGACACGCTGCGGCTGCGCATCGACGACGACGGCCCCGCGACCGGCGTCGACGCGGGCGGCAGCGGCAACGGGCTGGCCGGGATGCGGGAACGCGCCGCCGCCCTCGGCGGCGCGATCGAGGCGGGCCCGCGCCCCGACGGCGGCTTCCGCGTGCTGGCCGTCCTGCCCCTGAAGGCACAGTGAAGCTCTCGAAGGTTCCAGGAGGACCGGTGATCCGTGTACTGCTCGCCGACGACCAGTCATTGGTACGGGCCGGCTTCCGGGCGCTGCTCGACGCGCAGCCCGACATCGAGGTGGCGGGTGAGGCCGCCGACGGCGAGGAGGCCTGGGCCAAGGTGCGCGAACTGCGCCCCGACGTCGTCCTGATGGACATCCGCATGCCGCTCCTCGACGGACTCGCCGCCACCCGAAGGATCACCGGCGAGGAGGAGCTGAAGGACGTCAGGGTGGTCATGCTCACCACCTTCGAACTCGACGAGTACGTCTTCGAGGCGATCCGTTCGGGCGCCTCCGGCTTCCTCGTCAAGGACACCGAACCCGACGAACTCCTGCGCGCCGTACGGGCGGTGGTCGACGGCGACGCCCTGCTGTCCCCCGGGGTGACCCGCCGCCTCATCGCCGAGTTCGCCGCCCGCTCCAAGGAACCGGCCGCCGCCGACGCCCTCGCCCGGCTCACCGAGCGGGAACGGGAGGTGATGGCCCTGGTCGGCATCGGCCTGTCCAACGAGGAGATCGCCCGCCGCCTGGTCGTCAGCCCGCTCACCGCCAAGACCCATGTGAGCCGCACGATGGTGAAACTCGGCGCCCGCGACCGCGCCCAACTCGTCGTCCTGGCCTACGAGTCCGGACTCGTCCGGCCGGGGTGGCTGGGCTGAGCGGCCCGGCGGAAGCGCACCAGCACACTGACGGCACGGACGGCGAAGAGGGCGGCGGCGAGCGCCTCGCCCGCGCCGAGCAGCAGCATCGACACCACCGGCGGCAGATCGAAGAGCAGCGCCGGTCCCGCGACCGCCCCGAAGACGACGGCCGCCGCGAACGCCGCGCTGCACAGCGCGTACCCGATCTCGACCGTCATCGCGTCCTGTTCGGCCTTGGCGCGCCGTCCCCCGTGACCCCGCATGCGCCAAGTCTCACCGGCGCCCGTCCGCCAGGGCAATCAACTCGCGGCGGAACGAGCTGCGCTGAGCCGCTGACACGAGGCCGGGGCGCATGACTTTCGCCGTGTGCGTCACGCTGTGCGCTGAGATGGCTACGCTGTGATGGGTACTCGGTGAGCGGGCCGCCGAGGCGGGCCGCGTGGGGCGCGGGGAGCGGGATGGGCTTCGGCTTCGGTCAGCAGCGAGGTGGGCGACTGCCCGCCGAACAGAGCAGTTTCGTCGGGCGGGCTGAGGAGATCGCCCGGATCCGGCGGGCTCTGGAGCAGGGGCGGTCGGTGACGCTCGTGGGGCCGGGCGGAGTCGGCAAGAGCCGTACGGCGCTGCGCGCGGCGCGCACGCTTCAGGAGCGGTACCCGGACGGGGCGTGGCTGGCCGAGCTGTCCGGGCTGTCCGATCCCGAACTCGTCCCCGGATTCCTGGCGTCCGCCCTTGAGGTGCCGGAGCAGGCCGGGATGGACATGCTCGACGCCGTCGTGGCCCACGTCCAGGGACGCCGCATGCTGATCGTGCTCGACACCTGCGAGCACCTGCTGGAAGCGTGCGCGGGGGTGTGCGACGCCCTGCTGCGCGGCGCGGCGGAGGTCAGCGTGCTGGCGACGAGCCGGCAGCCGCTGGACGTGGCCGGCGAGTGCCTCGTACCGATCGCCCCGCTCGACCGGCACGACGCACTGGACCTGTTCCTCCAGCGGGCCGCCCTGGCCGCCCCCGGCTGGGAGGCGACCGAGGCGGACCGCTGCCGGGTCCAGGAACTGGTCGAACGGCTGGAGGGCGTGCCCCTCGCGCTCGAACTCGCCGCCGTACGGCTGCGGGTGGCGCCCCTGGAAAACCTCCTGGCCCGGCTCGACGACCGCTTCGACGTCCTCACCGGCACCCGGCGCGGCAGCCTCGACCGGCATCGCACACTCCGCGCGGCGATCGGCTGGTCGTACGACCTGTGCACCCCGGAGGAACGGCTGCTGTGGCAGCGCCTGTCGGTGTTCGCCGGCCCCTTCGAGCCAGCGGCGGCGAAACGAATCTGCGCGGGGGGACCGCTCACCGGCGAGCAGGTCGTCACGACGCTCTTCTCCCTGGTCGACAAGTCCGTGGTGCAGCGCACCGGCGAGAAGGGCACGCAGTACCAACTCCTCGACACCATCCGGGCCTACGCCGCCGAGCAGCTCGACACCGCGGCCGACGCGACGGAGGTCCGCGAGCGGCACTTCGCCTACTACGAGGGCCTCGCCGCGCGCATGTGGGACGAGCTGATCTCCTGCCACCAGGTCGCCCTGCACCGGGCGGTCGGCTCGGCCGTCGCCGATCTGCGCCACGCCCTGCGCTTCGCCTACGCGAGCGAGGACCGGGCGGCGCGCGGACTGTGGCTGGCGGCGCGGCTGGCGCCGTACTGGCGGGCGGCCGGAACCCTGTCGGAGGGCCGCTACTGGCTCGACAAGGGCCTCGCCCTCGTGGGCGACGACGGGCCCGAGCGCGCCTGGGCCCTGCTGATGACCGGGGTGTTCGCGGTGTGGACGGGCGATCTGGGGCGCGCGCCCCGGCAGTTCGCGCTGGCCCGCGAGGTCGCCCTGCGCTGCGGCGAGAAGCGGGTCGTGCTGTTCACCGACCCCTACATCGCCACGTTCCGCGCGCTGCTCGGCGAGGTCGAGGAGGGCCTCGCCGCCGTCGAGGAGGGACGCCGGCGGATCGTCGACGCCGACGACCCGCTCGGCAAGGGCATCGTCCACTATGAGGCCGCGCTGCTGCTGGCCATCTTCGGCCGGACCGACCGGGCCCTGGAGCTGTGCGAGGCGGGCCTCGCCGATCTGCGCGGCACCGGTGAACGCCAGCTGTACGGCTCGACGCTCGCGGTCCAGGGCCTGATCCTGTGGCTGGCCGGACGCCAGGAGGAGAGCGCCGAGCCGCTGAACCGGTCGCTCGAGGTGATCGCCGAGATCGGGGACGTCCTGATCGCGGCCCTCGGCTGTCTGGGCCTCGGCTGGCACGCCGCCCACCAGGGACGCAACGTGCGGGCCGCCTGGCTGCTGGGCTACGCCGAGAGCGCGCGGCGGCTCGGCGGCGATCCCGTGGCGATGCTGCCCTCGCTGCTCCAGGAGCGGGACCGGGTCCAGCAGGAGGTGCGGGACGCCCTGGGCGACACCGCGTTCGACCGCTGGCACGCCGTCGGCGCCCGGATGTCCGGCGACGAGATCCTCCAGGCCGTACGGGCCGACGCGGAGACGCCGGTACCGCGCCCGCGCGAGAGCGCGGCACGCGTCGGCTCGCCGACGCCGTGCGAACTGACCGCGCGGGAGCGGGAGGTGGCCGGCCTGGTGGCCCAGGGCCTGTCCAACCGGGAGGTCGCCGAACGGCTGGTGATCTCCAAGCGCACCGCGGACACCCACGTCGAGCGCATCCTCGCCAAGCTCGGCCTGACCTCGCGCACCCAGATCGCGGCCGCCCTCGACGCGTAGCCGCGTGCCGGGGTTGCCCCGTACGTATGCGGAATCCGGGGTTTCCGCATACCGACCTTCGCCGGGACGGCCGTACGATCCCGGCCCGACCCGTCAGGCTGGTGGACGTCCCGCCCGATGCCCGCGTCCCGTTCCGGTCCGGGCCGTCGGCGGCACGTCCTGCTCAACCGCGCGCACCACGGGGAGACTCGACATGTCCGAGATCCTGGACTCCACTTCGCCGGACGCGGAGACCACGTACAAGGAGTACGTGGAGCACGTGGAGAAGTGCCTGGAGTGCCAGCCCCACAGATGCGGAGTCGGCGACGAGCTGTGCCAGGTGTACCTGGAGGCCGTCCGCCGCCCCTGAGCCGCCTCCGCACCGGGCGTGCGTATGCCTACGTGGTCCTGCTCCGCATACCTCTGACCAAGTGTCACCTGAGGCTGCCATGCTGTCAGCTCCGCACCGTCTCAGGAGGCCCCATGCCCGAGCCGTCCGTCCTCGCCTCGCTGGTGTCCGCGCTGCGCGACGGGACGATCGAGATCGTCGACCTCACCTGCCCGCTGTCGTCCTCGACCCCGGTGATCCAGCTGCCGCCCGAGTTCGGCCAGACCGCCGTGTTCGAGCTGGAGGAGATCAGCCGGTACGACGACCGGGGCCCGGCCTGGTACTGGAACAACTTCCGCAGCGGCGAGCACACCGGAACCCACTTCGACGCCCCCAACCACTGGGTGACCGGCAGGGACCTCGCCGACGTGGCCTCCGTGCCCGCCGGCCGCCTCGTCGCGCCCGCGGTCGTGCTGGACTTCAGCGCCGAGGCCGCCGAGGACCCCGACTTCCTCGTCGAGGTCGAGCACATCAAGGCCTGGGAGGCCGAGAACGGCCCGCTGCCCGACGGTGGCTGGCTGCTGCTGCGCACCGGCTGGGACGCCCGCTCGCACGGGCAGGAGGAGTTCCTGAACGCCGACGACACCGGCTCACACGCCCCGGGTCTGTCCCCGGAGTGCGCCCGCTGGGTGTCCCAGGAGTCGCCGGTGAGGGGACTCGGCGTCGAGACGGTGGGCACCGACGCCGGACAGGCCTTCACCTTCGAACCGGCCTTCCCCTGCCACTCCTACCTGATGGGCAGCGACAAGTACGGACTGACCCAGCTGCGGAACCTCGCCCAGCTCCCGCCGACCGGCAGCGTCGTCATCGCGGGCCCGCTGCCCATCGTCGGCGGCTCCGGCGCCCCCGCGCGCGTGCTCGCCCTGGTCGAGCGTTCATGAAGGTCGCGGAGGCCGTCGGACGCGCGCTGGCCGCGGCCGGGGTCGACCAGGTCTTCGGCGTGGTCGGCTCGGGCAACTTCCATCTGACCAACGCGATGGTCGCGGCGGGCTCGCGGTTCGTCGCCGCACGCCACGAGGGCGGCGCGGCGACGATGGCCGACGCGTACGCGCCGCACGAGCGGCACGGTCGCCGCGGTGAGCGTCCACCAGGGGCCCGGTCTGACCAACGCCCTCACCGGCATCACGGAGGCGGCCAAGAGCCGTACCCCGCTCCTGGTGCTGGCGCCCGAGGCGACCGAGCCGCTGTCCAACTTCCACGTCGACCAGGAGGCGCTGGCCCACGCGGTGGGCGCCGTCCCGGTGCGGATCACGTCGGCCGAGGACGCGGTGGACCAGGTCTGCGACGCCGTACGACGAGCCGTGCACGAACGGCGCACGGTGCTGCTCAACCTGCCCCTGTCGGTGCAGGCCATGGACGTGCCCGAGGGCGCGCTGGAGCAGGCCGCACCGCCCTCGCCCCGGGCAGCCATCGAGCCGGCCGCCGCGGACGTGGACGTGCTGACGCGGGTGCTGGAGCAGGCCCGGCGGCCGGTCTTCGTCGCCGGACGCGGCTCCCGTACGCCCGGAGCCCGTGACGCCCTCGTCGCGCTCGCCGAGCGCTACGGCGCGCTGCTCGCGACGTCGGCCGTGGCGCGCGGCCTGTTCCACGGCAACCCGTGGTCGCTGGACGTTTCCGGCGGGTTCGCGTCGCCCCTGGCGGCCGAGCTGATCCAGGGCGCGGACATGATCGTCGGTTGGGGCTGCGCGCTGAACATGTGGACGATGCGGCACGGCCGGCTCATCGGCGAGAACACCACCGTGGTGCAGGTCGACGACGAGGAGTCGGCGCTCGGCGCGCACCGGGAGGTGGCGCTGGGCGTCACGGGCGACGTGGAGCTCACGGCGCGGCGCGTGCTGGAGCGGGGCGGCGCGACACGCGAGGGCTACCGGAGCGCCGGCCTCGCCGAGGCCGTCGCCGCCCGTGTCCCGTGGCGCGAGGTGCCGTACGAGGACACGAGCACCCGCGAGCGGATCGACCCGCGCACGCTGAGCATCGCGCTCGACGACCTCCTGCCCGCGGAGCGCGTGGTCGGCGTCGACTCGGGCAACTTCATGGGCTACCCGAGCATGTACCTGTCGGTGCCGGACGAGAACGGCTTGTGCTTCACGCAGGCGTACCAGTCGATCGGCCTGGGCCTGGCCACGGCGATCGGAGCGGCGGTCGCCCGGCCGGACCGGCTGCCGGTGGCCGCGCTCGGCGACGGCGGCGCGCTGATGGGCGCCGCGGAGCTCGACACGGTGCGGCGGCTCGGGCTGCCGATGGTGGTCGTGGTCTACAACGACGACGCCTATGGCGCCGAGGTGCACCACTTCGGCCCGGACGGACATCCGCTTCAGACGGTGGAGTTCCCGCCGACGGACATCGCGGCGGTCGGGCGCGGCTACGGCTTCGAGACGGTGACCGTGCGCACGCCCGCCGACCTCAAGGCCGTGGCCGACTGGGTCGCCGGTCCGCGGTCAGCGCCACTGCTCATCGACGCCAAGGTGGTCGCCGACCGAGGGGCCTGGTGGCTGGAGGAAGCCTTCCGCGGGCACTGACCCGTGATGCGCGAACGGCCTGTTGAGCACCGATCGGTGTCCAACAGGCCGTTGGTTCAAAGCCGTTGATCCGTCTAGGGGGTCGAACCGAGACTCACGTCGACGTCCTCGGTCTCCGTCCAGAACCGGTCGTCCGCGTCCTGGAGCCGGGCGGCGGCGTGCTTCATGTGGTCGCGGGCCGCGGCCTCGGCCGCCTCGGGGTCGCCGGACTCGACGGCGGCCAGGATGGCATGGTGCTCCTGCCGGACCGCCTCGATGAAGTCGTCGCGCCGCGCCTCGTTGGCGCGGGTGACCCGGATGCCGCTGCGCGCGACCTCGCCGAGGTAGCGCACCGTCGACACCAGCACGGCGTTCCCGGTCGACTCGGCGATGGAGCGGTGGAAGGCGAGGTCCTCCTCCACCCCGTCGCCGCCGGACGCGACCGCGGCGTCGATCGCGTCCAGCGCCTGGCGCATGCGCAGGAGGGCGGCCGGAGTGGCGCGGACGGCCGCGAGGGCGGCCGCCTCGCCCTCCAGGGCCGAGCGGGTCTCCACGATCTGGAGCACCTTGGACTTGGTGCCGGCGGACTCGGCCTCCAGATCGAGCGGCCGTGCGCGCCGCGGCAGCACGAACACGCCCCGGCCCTGGCGGGGTTCCACGAGTCCCGCGTTGCGCAGCCGGGAGACGGCCTCGCGGATGACGGTGCGGCTGACGCCGAGCTGCTTGACCAGCTCCACCTCGGTCGGGAGCTTGTCGCCCTCGGCCAGCCGTCCGGACTCGATCTCCTCCGCGAGGATCGCGGCCACCCGGTCCGTGAGCCGTACGGGACCGCTCACCTTGGAAAACATGGTCTTCAGTCTATCGGGCCGCGCTCGGCTGCCCCGAGGCGAGCGGGGCAGCGGCGGCGACCGCGTCGGGGTGGTCGGCGATGTAGTCCCGGACGACCGACTCGAAGTCCGGGTCGGCCTCCAGACCGAGCGCGGCGGCGCGCGCGTTGTCGAAGACGGCGGGCCAGGAGCCGACGATGGCCTCCACGGCGGGATCGGGCTCGACCGTCACCAGGTCGGCGACGGCGTCACCGGCCACCCGGCGCAGCGTCTGAAGCATCTCGGCGACCGACACCGTGAGGGCCGGGAGGTTCACGGGCAGCCGGCCTTCGAGGAAGCCGGGGCCGGTGCCGCGGTCGAGCTCGGCCACGCGCAGGATGCCCTCGACCGTACGGCGCGGGGAGGCCAGGGCCACCCGCAGCGCGGGGTCGACCGGGCAGACGGCGGGCAGACCCGCCAGCGGCTCGCGGACGATGCCGGACAGGAAGCCGGAGGCGGCCGCGTTCGGCTTGCCCGGACGGACCGACACGGTCATCAGCCGCGCCACGCGTCCGTCGAGGAAGCCGCGGCGGGTGTAGTCGGCGACGAGCTGCTCGCACACGAACTTCTGCACGCCGTAGCTGGAGCGGGGCGTGGGGAGCGTCGACTCGCTGACCACGGGCGGCAGCGGCAGCGCGGGGTCGGAGCCGTAGACGGCGACGCTGCTGGAGAAGACCACACGCGCCACCGGGCCGCCGGCGGCGGACTGGGCGCGGGCCGCGTCGAGCAGGGCGCGGGTCGTGTCCAGGTTGGCGCCCATGCCGAGGTCGAAGTCGGTCTCGCACTCGGCGGAGACCGCGGAGGCGAGGTGGATCACCAGGTCCACCGGCTGCGCGAACAGCTCGTCGAGCCGCTCGACCAGGTCGCCCTGGACGATCTCGACCAGCGGGTCGCTCGCCATCGGCGACCCGTCCGGCACGAACCGGTCGGCGAGCACCAGCCGGTCGATGGGCGCACCACGGAACGTCCGCGTCTGAAGCAGCCGCCCGGCGACCTGCCGGCCCAGGAAGCCGAAGCCACCCGTGATGACGATCCTCATGCCTGTACTCCTCGGTAGTCGGTCAGCCAGCCGAGACCTTCGCTCGTGCCGGCGATGGGGCGGTACTCGCAGCCGATCCAGCCGTCGAAGCCCAACTCGTCGATCACGCCGAACAGATGGCGGATGTCGAGTTCACCCCGGTCGGGCTCGTGGCGGTCCGGCACGCCCGCGATCTGCAGATGGCCGACCCGGCCGCTCGGTACGTCGCGACGCAGGGTCGTGGTGAGGTCTCCCTCGGTGATCTGGCAGTGGTAGAGGTCGAGTTGGACCTTGAGGTTCGCGGCCCCGATCTCCTGGACCAGCGCGTGGGCCTCGGCCTGCCGGTTCAGGAAGTAGCCCGGCATGTCACGGTGGTTGATGGGCTCGATGAGCAGGTCGACGCCCGCGGCGGCGGCCCGCTCGGCGGCCCAGGCGAGGTTGGCCGCGTAGGTCTCGCGGTGCCGGGCCCGCTGCTCGGGCGTCGCGTCCGGCTCGACCAGCCCGGCCATCACGTGGACGCGCGGGCAGTCCAGGGCCGCGGCGTACTCCAGCGCCTTCTCGATGCCGGAGCGCAGTTCGCTCTCGCGGCCGGGCAGCGAGGCGATGCCCCGCTCACCGGCATCCCAGTCCCCGGGCGGCGCGTTGAAGAGCACCTGCCGCAGGCCGTGGTCGTCGAGGCGACGGCGCAGCTCGGCGGCGTCGTGGTCGTAGGGGAAGAGGTACTCGACGGCTTCGAAGCCGTCCGCCGAGGCCGCGGCGAAGCGGTCGAGGAAAGGGTGCTCCGTGTACATCATGGACAGGTTCGCTGCGAACCTCGGCATGGTGACTCCAGTGAACTGAGTGGGTGCAGCGGGACCGGATCCGCACATCCGGTCCCGCTGCGGACGCCGGTCAGCGGTTGACGACGTCCTTCTTGGTGGTGAGTACGGCGGCGGCGCCGACGACCAGGCTGAGCGCCAGGACGTACATCGGGATCGACGACGAACCGGTGCTGTCCTTCAACGCGCCGATCATGTACGGGCTGACGAAGCCGGCCAGGTTGCCCACGGAGTTGATGACCGCGAGGCCGGCCGCGGCGGCGGTGCCGCCGAGGAACGCGGTGGGCAGCGACCAGAACAGCGGCGCGCAGGTCAGCACGCCGGCCGCTGCGAAGGACAGCGCGATCAGGGACAGCGCGGTCGAGCCCGACCAGGAGGCGGCCAGCGAGAAGCCGACGGCGCCCATGAGGCTCGGGATCACCAGGTGCCAGCGGCGCTCGCGGCGCTTGTCCGCGGAGCGGCCGAACAGGTTCATGGCGACGAGCGCGGCGAGGAACGGCACGGCGCTGAGGACACCGATCGCGAAGTTGCCCTTGATGCCGGTGGACTCCACGAAGGTGGGCATCCAGAACGTCAGCGCGTACTGCCCCATGACGAAGCAGAAGTAGATGCAGCACATCAGCCACACCTTGGGCTCACGGAACGCGTCCCAGACCTTCCCGTGCACCGTGTGGTGCTGGGTGTCCCGGACGAGCGCCTCCTCGACGACCGTCTTCTCCTCGTCGGAGAGCCACTTGGCGTCGCGCACGCCGTTGTCCAGGTAGAACAGCGTGATCACGCCGACGATGAGCGCGGGGACGGCCTCCAGCACGAACATCCACTGCCAGCCCTGCCAGCCGCCCACCTTGTGGAAGGTGTCCAGGATCCAGCCGGAGAGCGGGTTGCCGAAGATGCCCGCCACGGGGATGGCCGACATGAACATCGCGATGACCCGGGCACGGCGGTACGTGGGGAACCAGTAGGTGCAGTACAGGATCACGCCGGGGTAGAACCCGGCCTCGGCGGCGCCGAGGAGGAACCGGAGCGCGTAGAACGTCGCCTCGTTGGTGACGAACACGAACGCCGCCGACACCAGACCCCAGCTGATCATGATGCGGGCGATCCAGGTGCGGGCGCCCACGCGCTGGAGTATCAGGTTCGAGGGCACTTCGAAGAGGAAGTAGCCGATGAAGAACAGACCGGCGCCGAGACCGTACGCGGCCTCGCTGAATCCGAGGTCGTCGGACATCTGGAGCTTGGCGAAACCGACGTTGACGCGGTCCAGGTAGGAGACGACGTAACAGAGGATCAGGAAGGGGACGACGCGCCGGACGACCTTGCGGAAGACGGCGTTCTCACGATCGAGGTCGACTTCGGCGGCGACCACAGGCATGGACATGAGGGAATCCTTCGAGCGGCTCGGGGACGGATTCACTGACAGGACGGAACAAGCTCCCGTGCGGGGTGGAGCGGACCAGCGGGGTGGAGCGGACCAGCGGGGTGGAGCGGGGTCACCACGCCGCGCCGAAGACGTCACGCAGTTCGGCGAGGGCGGGGGAGGGGAGCGGCTCGGGACGACGGTCGGTCAGGAGCCACAGGCGTGCCGTCTCCTCGAGTTCCTCGAGGACGGCGAGGGCCGCGGACGCGTCGGGACCCCAGACCACGGGTCCCAGCCGGTCCAGCAGGACGGCCCTGATCGGTGTGCCGGCCGAGGCGCGTTCGGCGATGCGGTCGGTCACCAGGTCGGCCACGCGCGGGTCGCCGGGCCGGTGGTAGGGGATGAGCGGGACGTGTCCGACCTTCATCACGTAGTACGGCGTGATCGGCGGCAGCACGTCGTCCTGGCTCCACACTCCGGACAGGGTGAGCCCGACCAGGTGCGTGGAGTGGGTGTGCAGGACGAACCGGGCCGTGGGATCGGCGTCGTAGATCCGCCGGTGCAGCGTCAGGGTCTTGCTGGCCCGGTCGCCCGCGACCTGCGTGCCCTCGGCATCGACCAGCGCGAGGCGGCCGGCGTCGAGGAAGCCCAGGGCGGCGTCGGTCGGCGTGATCAGGTGGCTGTCGCCGACCCGGGCGCTGATGTTGCCGGCGCTGGCATGGACGTACCCGCGGGCGAACAGGCTCGTGCCCACGCGGACGATCTCGCGGCGTGCCTCGGCGATCGACTCGGCGTGCTGATGGCCGGTCACGAAGCCTCCTCGTTCAGCAGGTCGAGGGAGGCGGAGAAGAAGTCGGGGCCGCCGAAGTTGCCGGACTTCAGCGTGATGTGGAGGGCCTCCCCGTCGGGCAGCGCCGCCGCGCACCACGGCACGCCCGGGTCGATCTGCGGTCCGATCCGCAGCCCGGTGATGCCCAGCGCCTGCACGACCGCGCCCGAGGTCTCACCGCCGGCGACGACCAACTGCCGCACGCCGCACGCCACAAGACCCTGGGCGACGCGGGCGAGGGTCTGCTCGACCAGCTCACCGGCCTCGGCGGCGCCGAGCCGGCCCTGCACGGTCCGTACGGCGTCGGGCGACTCGGTGGAGTAGATCAGGACCGGGCCGTCGGCCAGGTGCGCCTCGGCGAAGGCGAGCGCCTCGGCCGCCACGTTCTCACCGGCGGCGATGCGCAGCGGGTCCACGCTGAACGCGGGCCGCCCGGTGCGCAGGAACTCCCGCACCTGCCCGTTCGTGGCGACGGACACCGATCCCGACACGACGGCCTGCAGTCCTGCGGGGGACGGGAGTCGGGCGGCGGCGGGGGAGGGCTTGATGTCCCAGTTCGTGGGCAGGCCGAGCGCCAGTCCCGAGCCCGCGGTCACCACCGCCAGGTCACGGACCGCCTCGCCCATCCGCACGAGGTCCTCGTTGGAGACGGCGTCGACGACGGCGATGCCCACACCCTGGGCGCGCAGCTCCGCGATCCGCGCCCGGATCGCGTCGGCACCGGCGGCGACCGCCTTGTGGTCGATGAGCCCGACCGGCCGCGTGGTCTGCGCGCCGAGCACGGAGACCAGGTTGGAGTCGGTCATCGGCGTCAGCGGGTGGTGGCGCATGCCGCTGTCGGCGAGCAGCACGTCACCGACGAAGAGATGCCCCTTGAAGACCGTGCGCCCGTTGTCGGGGAACGCGGGGGTCGCGATCGTGAAGTCGGCGCCCAGCGCGTCCATCAGAGCCTCGGTGACCGGGCCGATGTTGCCCGCGGGCGTCGAGTCGAAGGTCGAGCAGTACTTGAAGTAGATCTGCTCCGCGCCCATCTCGCGCAGCCACGACAGAGCCCGCAGCGACGCGTCGACGGCGTCGGCGGCCGGGACGGTGCGCGACTTGAGCGCGATGACGACGGCGTCCGCGTCCTCGGCCTGCCGGACCGCCTGACGGTCGTCGGCCGACGGTACGTCGATCAGCTGGACCACGCGCATGCCCGCGCGCACCAGGTTGTTCGCCAGGTCCGTGGCGCCGGTGAAGTCGTCGGCGATACAGCCGAGTCGGATGGTCATGTCAGTCCTCCACCGGCTTCGGCAGGTCGATCCCCGGGAAAATCTTGATCACCGCGCTGTCGTCCTCGGCGCCCAGACCGGACGCGGACGCCTGGAGGAACATCTGGTGCGCGGTGGCCGCGAGCGGCAGCGGGAAGCGCTCCGGGCGGGCGGAGTCGAGCACGATCCCCAGGTCCTTGACGAAGATGTCGACCGCGGACAGCGGGCTGTAGTCACCGGCGAGCACGTGCGCCATGCGGTTCTCGAACATCCACGAGTTGCCCGCGCTGTGCGTGATGACCTCGTAGAGCGCCTCGGCGGGCACGCCCGCCTTGATGCCGAGCGCCATCGCCTCGGCCGCCGCGGCGATGTGCACGCCCGCGAGCAGCTGGTTGACGACCTTGACCCTGGAGCCGAGCCCGGCGCTCTCGCCCAGCCGGTAGACCGTGCTGCTCATGGCCTCCAGCACCGGGCCGGCGAGCGCGTACGCGGCTGCGGAGCCGGAGGTCATCATGGTCAGTTCGCCGGTCCGGGCGCGCGCGGCACCGCCGGAGATCGGGGCGTCCAGGTACAGGACGCCCAACTCGGCCAGTCGGCCTTCGAGTTCGGCGGACCAGGCCGGGTCGACCGTGGAGCACATCACGAAGACGGAGCCGGGGCGCAGCCGTTGGGCGGCGCCGGTCTCACCGAACAGCACCGACTCGACCTGAGCGGCGTTCACGACCACACCGACGAGGACGTCGACCGCCGCCGCCAGGTCCCCGGCCAAGGCGTAGGCCGTCCCGCCGTCCCGGGCGAAGTCCTCGGCCACCTCGGTCCGCAGGTCGTGGACCGAGACGTCGTAGCCCGCCGTGCGCAGGCTGCGGGCCATGCCGAGACCCATGGCTCCGAGTCCCACCACCCCCACCCGCGGCAGGGCGGACCTCTCCTGGTCGATCATGCGCAACATCCTTGTCTCGCTGTGCCGTCCGCGGGGTGTGACACGGCTCTTCGTCGAGACCCGTCGGTTGGCGGTCGGGTCATATGATGACCTGAGGACATGGAATTAGCCCACAGTGACGTCCGTCACATGGCGAAGTGGAGGGCGGCCCGAAGGTTTCGGCCGTACGAGTCCGAGATCCGAACTGGCCGTCGGCGCAGGCGCGTTGGCGCCTGTCAGGCGGTGCGAACCCGGATCCCCGCCTCCTCGAATTCGCGCACGAGCTCCGGCGCCACCGCCGTGTCCGTGACGAGGGTGTCCACGAGATCGGCTGCGCAGATCCGGGCGAAGGCCCGCCGGCCCAGCTTGCTGGAGTCGGCGGCGACGATCACGCGTTCCGCGCGCTCGCACAGCAGCCGGTTGATGGCCGCCTCCGTCTCGTCCTGCGCCGCCGCGCCGTGCGTGACGTCGAAGGCGACCACCCCGAGCACCGCCACGTCGAGCGTGATCCGGCCGAGCGCGCCGTCCGCCAGCGGCCCGACGAGCTCGTACGACTGCGGGCGCGCGACCCCGCCCGTCACCACGATCTTGAACTGAGGCCGTACGGCCAGCTCGCCCGCGATGTTCAGCGCGTTGGTGACGACGGTCAACGCCGGTGAGCCGGAGGCGAGATCGCCCCGCACGGCCAGGGCGCGGGCGACCTCCGTGGTGGTCGTGCCGCCGGTCAGCCCCACCACCTCGCCCGGCCCGACGAGGTCCGCGACCGCCTTGGCGATGCGCTGCTTCTCGGAGGCGCGGCGGGCCGTCTTGTAGCGCAGCGGCAGTTCGTACGACACCCCGTGCGCCACCGCGCCGCCCCGGGTGCGCACCAGCATCTGCTGCTCGGCGAGCTGGTCGAGGTCCCGGCGGATCGTCGCCGCCGAGACCTCCAGCCGGGTCGCCGCCTCCTCCACCTCCAGGCGGCCGTGCTCCGCGAGCAGTTCCAGCAGCGTCTGCCAGCGGGCGTCGCGCGACATGGGCGGTCTCCGTTCGGTCCTCGGTCGTCCCATGAGGTTTCGTCTCGTGAGGCTAGTGCACCGCTACTGCGCGTTGTCCGCGTTCGGATGCTTGATTGTGCGCGAAAGCTCGCTATACCGTGCAGAAAATTTCAGCGCGAGAGGATGCGGCATGACGCATGTCGAGGACGAGCTGAACAGCCAGCCGGAGTGCTGGACGCGGGCGGCGGCCACCGCCGGGCGCCACGGCGGGGCGCTCCCGGCGCCGGGGGAGCGGGTCGCGATCGTCGGGTGCGGGACGTCGTACTTCATGGCGCAGGCGATCGCCGGGCTACGCGAGGACGCGGGACAGGGGGAGACCGACGCCTTCGCCGCGTCGGAGTTCCCGCGCGGACGTTCGTACGACCGCGTCCTCGCCCTCACCCGCTCCGGCACCACCACCGAAGTACTGGACCTGCTGGGCCAGTTGAAGGGGCGGACGCGTACGACGGCCGTCACCGCCGATCCTGACACCCCCGTGATGGCGGCGGCCGACGACGTGGTGGTGCTGGACTTCGCGGACGAACGCTCCGTGGTCCAGACCCGGTTCGCCACCAGCGCGCTCACCCTGCTCCGCGCCCATGTGGGCCTGCACACGGACGCGGCCGTCGCCGACGCGCGGACCGCACTGTCGACGCCCCTGCCCGAAGGACTCGTCGACTGCACGCAGTTCACCTTTCTGGGGCGCGGCTGGACCGTCGGACTCGCGAACGAGGCGGCGCTGAAGATGCGCGAGGCGTCTCTGTCCTGGACCGAGGCGTACCCGGCGATGGAGTACCGGCACGGCCCCATCAGCATCACCACCCGCTCCACGGCGGCCTGGATGTTCGGTGAGGCGCCGGACGGTCTCGCCCAACAGGTACGGGCCACGGGAGGATTGTGGATCGAGGGCTCGCTCGACCCGCTCGCCGAACTCGTCCGCGCCCAGCGGCTCGCGGTGGCCGTGGCCGAACGCCGGGGACTCGACCCGGACCGGCCGCGCCATCTCACGCGCTCGGTGATCCTCACGTGAGTCGCACTGCCTGACCGACGCGTTTCAGGCATCCCAGGCTCAGCCCCGTTCCCGCCCCAGGAAGGAAACGCCGTGCCCCTCGCACGCACCGGCGAGCTGATCACCCGCGCCGCCCAAGCCCACTCGGCCGTCGCCGCGTTCAACATCATCACCCTGGAGCACATCGAGGCCGTCGTCACCGGCGCCGAGGCCGCCGGTACGCCCGTCGTCCTCCAAGTCAGCGAGAACGCGGTCAAGTTCCGTCAGGGACGGCTCCTCCCGCTGGCCCGCGCGGCCACGGCAGCCGCCGAACGAGCCTCCGTGCCGGTGGCGTTGCATCTCGACCACGTCCAGGGCGACGACCTGCTGCGCCAGGCGCCCGACGCGGGCTTCAGCTCCGTGATGTATGACGCGGCCCGCCTTCCCTACGCCGACAACCTCGCCGCGACCCGCGCCGCCGCCGACTGGGCGCACACCCAAGGTCTATGGATCGAGGCCGAGTTGGGCGAGATCGGCGGCAAGGACGGCAAGCCCCCGCTGGACGCCCACGCGCCCGGCGCCCGTACCGCCCCGGACCAGGCCCGCGCCTTCGTCGCCGAGACCGGTGTCGACGCCCTCGCCGTCGCCATCGGCAGCTCCCACGCCATGACCACCCGCACCGCCGCCCTCGACCACGACCTCCTCAAACGCCTCGCGGCCGCACTCCCCGTCCCCCTCGTCCTGCACGGCTCCTCCGGCGTACCGGACACCGGCCTCGCCGCGGCGGTCACGGGCGGCATCGCCAAGGTCAACATCGGCACCGCCCTCAACCTGGCGCTCACCGGAGCCGTCCGCGACCACCTCGCCGCCCACCCCGAGGCCGTGGACGCGCGCCCGTACCTGCGCGCGGGACGGGAGGCGATGGCACGGGAGGTGAAGCGGCTCATCGGGGTCGTCGAAGGCGCCCGACGCTGACGGCCCAAAAAAAATCGGACGGCGATGTCGAGAACCCGCGTCCGGCTCCGTCCCCGGTGTGAACGCGACCACAATGGGTCGTACGAGCACTGAGGAGAACCACGATGGCCAAGTACCTGCTGCTGAAGCACTACCGCGGCGCCCCGGCTTCCGTCAACGACGTGCCGATGGACCAGTGGAGCCCGGAGGAGATCTCGGCGCATGTGCGGTACATGAACGACTTCGCGGCCCGGCTGGAGAAGACCGGCGAGTTCGTCGACGGGCAGGCGCTCGCCCCCGAGGGAGCGTGGGTCCGCTACGACGGTGAGGGGCGCCCGCCGGTCACCGACGGACCGTTCGCGGAGACCAAGGACCTCATCGCCGGCTGGATGATCATCGACGTCGACAGCTACGAGCGCGCCGTCGAGCTGGCCGGGGAGCTGTCGGCCGCGCCGGGGGCCGGCGGCAAGCCGATCCACGAGTGGCTGGAGGTGCGCCCGTTCCTGGCCACGCCGCCCACCATCACGGACTGACGTCACCGATGGACGAGCTCCTGCTCAGGAGCCTCACGCCGAGCGTGCTCACCGTCCTCGTCCGCCGCGGAGCCGACTTCGCGGCGGCCGAGGACGCCGTGCAGGACGCGCTGGTCGAGGCGGTCCGCGTCTGGCCGGCCGAACGGCCCAGGGACCCGAAGGGCTGGCTGGTCACCGTGGCCTGGCGCCGGTTCCTCGACGCGACCCGCGCCGACGCGGCCCGCCGCCGGCGTGAGGACCGCGTCGAGGTGGAGCCGGCGCCCGGGCCGGCGTCCGCGGTGGACGACACGCTCCAGCTCTACTTCTTGTGCGCCCACCCGTCGCTGACCCCGGCGTCGGCGGTCGCGCTCACGCTGCGCGCCGTCGGCGGGCTGACCACCCGCCAGATCGCCGAGGCCTACCTGGTGCCCGAGGCCACCATGGCCCAGCGCATCAGCCGGGCCAAGCGCACCGTCTCCGGCGTTGGGGTCTCCCCTGCTCGAGCGAAGCCGAGAGCTCGGGGAAGCTTCGACCGGCCCGGCGACGTCGCCACCGTGCTGCGCGTCCTCTACCTCGTCTTCAACGAGGGCTACTCCGGCGACGTCGACCTCGCCGCCGAGGCCATCCGGCTCACCCGGCAGCTCGCGGCCATCATCGACCACCCCGAGGTGGCCGGGCTGCTCGCCCTCATGCTGCTCCACCACGCCCGGCGCGCCGCCCGGACCGCGCCCGACGGCAGCCTGGTGCCGCTCGCCGAGCAGGACCGCGGCCGGTGGGACACCGCACTGATCGCCGAGGGCGTCGGGATCCTGCAGGCGGCCCTCGCCCGCGACCGGCTGGGCGAGTTCCAGGCCCAGGCCGCCATCGCGGCACTCCACGCCGACGCGCCCACCGCCGAGGAGACCGACTGGGTGCAGATCGTCGAGTGGTACGACGAGCTCGCGCGCCTGACCGACAGCCCGGTCGTCCGGCTCAACCGCGCGGTCGCCGTCGGGGAGGCCGACGGACCACGCGCAGGCCTGGCGGCGCTCGCGGCGGTGGACGCCGCACTGCCCCGCCACGACGCGGTGGCGGCGTACCTCCACGAGCGCGACGGCGACCTGGCGACGGCGGCACGGCTGTACGCCGAGGCGGCCCACAAGGCACCCAACCTCGCCGAGCGCGACCACCTGACGCGCCAGGCAGCCCGGCTCAACGCCCGCCGAGGTCGCTGACGGGTCGCGCTCGGACTCTCGTGCGGCACGGGGGCGCCCCCGTGCCGTCACGGCCACCGCTGCCACCACAGCCCCGCGGCCGGCGGGCGCCGCTCCTTCCTGACCGCTACCTGTTGACGGCCTTCAGCACCACGAACTTCGGGTCCCCCGCGACCAGTTCGCAGTTGCCGAACAGGCGGCGCAGCTTCACGTGATAGCCCAGGTGGCGGTTGCCGATCACCCACAGCTCGCCGCCGGGCCGCAGCGCGCGCCGTGCGTCGGTGAACATGCGCCAGGCGGTGGCGTCGCTGGTCGCCTGGTGGGCGTGGAAGGGCGGGTTGTTGAGGACGACGTCCACGCTGCCCGGAGCCACCCCGGCCAGCCCGTCCCCGACGCTGAACTCGGCATGCCCGGACGCGCCGCTCGCCTTGTACGTCGCCTCCGCCGAGGCCACCGCCTGGAACGACTCGTCCACGAACAGGACTTCGGCCTCGGGATTGGCCAGCGCCATCGCCGTACCGACGACACCGTTGCCGCAGCCCAGGTCGACGATCCGCTGCGCGCCCCGGGACTCGGGCAGGTGGCCGAGGAAGAACCGCGTGCCGATGTCGAGCCGGTCGGCGCAGAAGACGCCCGCGTGGTTGACGACGGTGCGTCCGGAGACCGGGCCGATGCCGTCGGGGAGGGCGTAGCTGTACGGCCACGGGTTGGCGGGGCGCGCCAGCGACGGGTCCGGGGCGCAGAAGATCAGCCGGGCCTTCTGCTGGGCGAGCGAGGTCCGGGTCGGGCCGAGGATGCGCTCGAAGAGCCGGAGCGTCGAGGTGTGGATCTCCTTCACCATGCCGGTGCCGATGACGACCGTGCCCTCGTGCACGGAGGGCGCCAGCCGCAGGAGCTGGTCCTCCAGCAGCGCCAGGCTCTTCGGCACCCGTACGAGAAGGACGTCGATGCGTTCGGGCGGCGGGTCCTGCGTCGTGAGCAGTCGTACGGCACCGGGCTCGACGCCGGCCCGCGCGAGGTTGGCCCGGGTCGCCTCCTGGCCGAGGAACGAGTCGGTGATCTGCACGGGCCGGTGCTCCGCGAGCGCCGTGGCCAGGGCGCCCCAGCGGTCCCCGACCGTCACGACCGTGCCGGTCAGTGGAACCCGCTCCTCCGCGAGATGCCGCAGCAGGTACGCGTCGGAGGCGTCCCAGGCTCGCAGCCGGTCACGCGGGTCCTCGGGGAAGCGGGACAGCTCCAGCTCGCCCCAGGCAGTCTTCATGCGCTCGCTCATCGTGCGTCCAGGCTAGCGGAGCCGCAGCTCAGGGCCGCTCGGGCGCCGCTTGCAGCCCCCTGACGCGGCCCGGTCCTCCGGTCCTCCGGTCCTCTCGGGCAGCATGGAGGTATGGAGGCGACGGAACTCTTCCCCAGGGCGCGCGCGGAGATCGCGCCCGGTGCCGTGCACGTGCCCGACTGGCTGGACGCCCGGGCGCAGCGCGAACTGCTGGCGGCCTGCCGGGACTGGGCGCGCCCGCCGGCCGGCCTGCGCACGGTCCGCACGCCCGGCGGCGGCACCATGACCGCCCGCCAGGTGTGCCTGGGCTGGCACTGGTACCCGTACGCCTACGCCCGCACGGTCGTCGACGGCGACGGTGCCCCGGTCAAGCCCTTCCCGGCATGGCTGGACGAACTCGCCCGGCGCGCGGTGACCGACGCGCTCGGTCCGCAGGCGGCGCCCTCCGCGGCGTACGACATCGCGCTGATCAACTTCTACGACGCCGACGCCCGCATGGGCATGCACCGCGACAGCGACGAGAAGTCCGAGGCGCCCGTGGTGTCGCTCAGCCTCGGCGACACCTGCGTCTTCCGCTTCGGCAACACCGAGACCCGGAGCCGGCCCTACACGGACGTCGAGCTGCGCAGCGGTGACCTGTTCGTCTTCGGCGGCGCGTCCCGGCTCGCGCACCACGGGGTGCCGCGGGTGCACGAGGGCACCGCCCCGCCCGCGCTCGGGCTGACCGGACGGCTGAACATCACCCTGCGGGTGAGTGGCCTCTAGGCACCCCCCAGGTTGCGACAGCCAGGCCGTCCGGCCCACGGATCATGGGAGACTCACCCTCATGAGCGGCAAGGCGGACCCCCGGACGGCGGGGGAAGGGGGCACCTCGAGGGCGCGGCTGGACCGGGGGCGCGGTGCGCTCGGGCCCGCGCTGGAGCTCCTGCACACGGGGCGGGCACCCACCCGTGCCGTACTCACCGCCGAACTGGGGGTGACCCGGGCGACGGCCGGCGCGGTCGCCGCCGAACTGGAGGCGCTCGGCCTGATCCGGGTCGACGCCCGGCCCGGCGCGGCCGCCGGTGCCCAGGGGCGTCCCTCGCACCGGCTCGACATCGCCGAGGACGGCCCCGTCGTGCTCGCCGCGCAGGTGCACGCCGACGGCTTCCGGGCCGCGCTGGTCGGCCTCGGCGGGCGGACCGTGGCGACGGCACCGGGCTGCGAGACGGTCGACGCCGACCCGGCGAAGGTGCTCGGCTCCGTCGTGGAGGCGGGCGCCGGCCTTCTGCGGACGACGGGCCTGCGCTGCGTGGGCGCGGGGCTCGCCGTGCCCTCCGCGGTCGCCGACCCCGACGGTCTGGCCCTCAACCCCCTGCACCTGGCCTGGCCCGTGGGTGCGCCGGTGCGCCGTATCTTCGCCGAGTGCCTGCGCGCGGCCGGGATCACCGGTCCGGCGTTCGCGGGCAACGACGTCAACCTGGCGGCGCTCGCGGAACACCGGCACGGTGCGGGACGTGGTGCGCGGGACCTGCTGTGCGTGGCCACCGGTCACCGCGGCGTGGGTGGCGCGCTGGTGCTGGACGGCCGTCTGCACACGGGCAGTTCGGGCCTCGCCCTGGAGGTCGGCCACCTCACGGTGAACCCCGAGGGACGCCCGTGCCACTGCGGCAGCCGCGGCTGTCTGGACGTCGAGGCGGACCCGCTGGCCCTGCTCGTCGAGGCGGGCCGCGAGCCCGGCCCCGAGGTGTCCCTGCTCCAGCAGGCCGACGACCTGCTCCGCAACCACTACACCGACCCCGCCGTGCGCCGGGCCGCCGAGACCCTGATCGACCGTCTCGGCCTCGGCCTCGCCGGTCTGGTCAACATCCTCAACCCCGACCGCATCATCCTCGGCGGCCTGCACCGCACCCTGCTCGACACCGACCCCGACCGCCTCCACGCGGTCGTCGCCGCCCGCAGCCTGTGGGGCGGCCAGAGCGGCGAGGTCCCTGTCCTGCCCTGCACGCTGGACTTCAACAGCCTTGTCGGCGCGGCGGAGTTGGCCTGGCAGCCGGTGCTGGACGATCCGTTGGGGGCGTTGGCTCAGGGGTGAGGGGGCACGAGGCCGACGTCCTGCGGAGTGCGCCTGTTCACAGGGCGGACCAGGCTCACCACTGCCGCCCGCGCCGCAGCGACTCCCGTCCCGGCGCCGACAGATGGAGCACCCGGAACACATCCCCCTCGGCCTTGGGCGCGCCCTGCTCCCAGAGCGAGAAGTGGACCAGCTCCCAGCGCCGCGTGTCCACCGCGGCCGCCGCCAGGACGGCACCGTCCCGCGCCGCCAGCCGCTCCGTCTCGCGCACGGCCTCCTCCATCAGGACCGACAGCTCCACATCCTCCGGCACCGGCTCCCGCCGCCGTACCGCCACCGCCGCGGGCGCGTTCGCGGCCACGCCCTCCTCGTACGCCAGCCCCGACCACTGCCGGACCTCGGGGCGCCCGAAGTCGTCGACGATCCCCTGGAACGGACCGCCCCACAGGAAGCGGTTCATGCCCTCCGTCGTGTTCCACAGATAGAACGGCGCATAGGTGTTGACCGGCGAGCCGAGCACGCCGCGCTCGCGGATCAGGTACGCCTTGACGCCCATGCCGTCCCAGTCGTCGAGCAGATGCCCGCGACTGCGCACGCGCTCGCGGACGATGCCCATGTCGTAGTCGGCGGGGAGGACCAACTCGTACTGCAGCGCGTGCATGGGGAAGAACCTTCCTCAGGTGGGTGGTCGACTCAGCCGCGGGGCGCGAGGAGTGAGAGCAGGCCCCGGACGCCCGCGTCGAAGGCGGCCGGGGAACCGGAGGCGCGCGCCAGCACGTAGCCGCCCTGCACCGTCGCAAGGACGGTCGCGGCGACCTCCTCGCCGTCCAGGTGCGGCGCGAACTCGCCCTGCTGCCTGCCCTCTTCGACGACGGCGGCGAGCCGCGCCCGCACCCATGCGATCGTCTCGTCGACCGGCGTGCGCAGTTCGTCGCTCGCGATCACGTCCGGGTCCATCGTCAGCCGGCCCACCGGGCAGCCGCGCAACACGTCGCGCTCGCGCAGGAGATACGCCTCGACGCGCTCGTACGCGCTGCCCGGTCCGCCGAGGATCTCCTCGACGGTGGCGCGCAACTCCTCGGCCGTACGCCGGATCGCGGCCAGCGCGAGGTCCGGCTTGCCCTTGAAGTGGTGGTACATGCTGCCCTGACCGGCGCCCGCACGCTCCAGGATCGCCTTGGGGCTGGTCCCGATGTAGCCGCGCTCCCACAGCAGCTCGCGGGTGGACTCGATCAGTCGCTCCGAGGTGCTCATGCGCTCACTGTACATACCAGTAGGTACAGAGTCCATCGGGCGGCGGCCGCCCACGGGAGGACCGGCGGCCCGCCCGCGTACTCCCCGGGAGGTACGCCCACTGCCGCTGGCCGTACGACGACGCGGACCCCTCCGGGAGGCGAGTCTCGATGCATCACCACACGACACCTCCACCGGAGGTCACGAAGGAGATGAACCGAGATGCAGACCCTGGCGAACTGGGACGGCGGCCCCGGCCCGTGGATCCTGTTCTTCCCGCTGCTCTGGGCGGCCGTCGTGGCCGGCGCCGTGACCGTCCTGCGCCGTACGGTCTGGCGCGGCCGCGGCGCACCGTGGCGCCCCATGGACGCGGGACGCCCGGCCGGCGACTCGCCGATCGCGATCCTCGGCCGGCGCTTCGCCACCGGTGAGATCGACGAGGACGAGTACTGGCGCCGCCTCTCCGTCCTGGACGAGCAGTTCGGCCGGAGCGCGGGCAAGGGCGGTGCGGCATGACGGCGGCCACCGAGGCGACGAGCGTGCGCACGGCAGCCCGCGTCGTCGGCGCCGTGAAGGTGTACGGCCGCGGCGACACCGCCGTACGCGCCCTGGACGGCGTGGACGTGGACTTCCCGGCCGGACGCTTCACCGCGATCATGGGGCCCTCGGGCTCCGGCAAGTCCACCCTGATGCACTGCGCGGCCGGACTCGACACGCTCACCTCCGGCGCCGCCTACATCGGCGACACCGACCTGGGCTCCCTCGACGACCGGCGCCTGACCCTGCTGCGCCGCGACCGCGTCGGCTTCGTCTTCCAGGCGTTCAACCTGGTGCCCACGCTCACCGTCGCCGAGAACATCACCCTGCCGCTGGACCTGGCCGGCGGCGGGGGAGACCCGGAGTGGATCGACGCGCTCGTCGACGTCGTCGGACTGCGCGACCGGCTCCACCACCGGCCGTCCGAACTCTCCGGCGGCCAGCAGCAACGCGTCGCCGTGGCACGGGCGTTCGCCGGCCGGCCCGAGGTCGTCTTCGCCGACGAGCCCACCGGCAACCTCGACTCACGCTCCGGCCAGGAGGTCCTCGGACTCCTCGGCGACGCCGTACGGCGGACCGGGCGCACCGTCGTCATGGTCACCCACGACCCGGTCGCCGCCGCCCACGCCGACGAGGTCGTCTTCCTCGCGGACGGCCGCCTGGTCGACCGCATCGAGTCCCCGACCGCCGACACGGTCCTGGACCGCATGAAGGCCTTCGAGGTGCGGTCGTGAACGCCGCGCTGCGCCTGAGCCTGTCCTCGCTGCGCGCCCACCGGCGCCGCTTCGCCGGGACCTTCCTCGCGGTGTTCCTCGGCGTCGCGTTCCTCGCCGGGACCCTGGTCATGGGGGAGACGCTGCGCGCGAGCTTCGACACGATGTTCGGCGAGGCGACCAGCGGCACGGACGCCGTGGTGCGCAGCGCCGACGCCATCACGACCCCCGGCGAGGCTCAGGGCGTACGTCAGCCGGTGGACACGGAACTGATCCGGACCGTCGAGCGGGTCCCGGGCGCCGCGGCGGCCGCCCCGACCATCCAGGGCGCGGGCCAACTCGTCGGCGCCGACGGGCAACCCGTCGGCGGCCAGGGCCCGCCCACTCTCGCCGGTAACTGGATCACCGACCCGCGGCTCAATCCGTACCGGCTCGCCGAGGGCCGCACCCCGGAGAAGTCCGGCGAGGTCGTCGTCAACCGCGGTGCCGCGAAGAAGGGCGGCCTGAAGATCGGTGACACGACCACGCTGCGCACGCCCGACCCGGTCCGTGTGACCGTCGTCGGTCTCGCGACCTTCGGCGGCGCGGACGGCATGGGGCAGGTGACCTTCACCGGCATGACGCAGGCCGACGCCGAGAAGTACCTCACCGCCCGGCCGGGTCAGGCGGCGAGCATCCAGGTGCGGGCCGCGTCCGGTGTCGGCCAGCAGGAGCTCGTCGACCGGCTGACTCCTGTGCTGCCCAAGGGAGTCGAGGCCATCACCGGGCAGGAGTCGGCCCGGGAGAACACGGACATGATCTCCAGCCAGTTCCTGAGCGTCTTCACCACCTTCCTGCTCGTGTTCTCCGGTGTCGCCCTGCTGGTCGCGACGTTCTCCATCCACAACACCTTCGCGATCGTCGTGGCCGGGCGCGCCCGCGAGAACGCCCTGTTGCGCGCTCTTGGCGCCTCCCGCCGCCAGGTGACCGCGTCGACCCTCGTGGAGGCGACCGGCGTGGCGGTGACCGCATCCGCCGCCGGACTCGCGGGTGGCATCGGGATCGCCGCCGGGCTCCAGGCGCTCTTCCCGGTCGTCGGATTCCCGTTCCCCGACGGCGACTTGGTGGTCACGACCCTGTCGCTGGCCCTGCCGCTCGCGGTCGGCATCCTGGTCTGTCTCGGCTCGGCGCTGCTGCCCGCCGTACGCGCCGGACGCACCGCCCCGCTGGCCGCCCTGCGCGAGACCGCCGTCGACACCTCGGGCGCCTCGCGCGTCCGCGCCGCCGCCGGCTGCGGACTAGCGGTGCTCGCGGTCGCGGTGGCGCTGACCGGCGTCCTCGCCACACCGTCCGTGTGGCTGGCGGGAGCCGGCGCCTTCCTCGCCCTGGTCGCCTTCGTCGTGCTCGGCCCGGTCGCCTCCTCCATCGCCGTACGTCTCCTGGGCGGCCCCCTCGACCGGCTGCGCGGGGTGACCGGCGGCCTCGCCCGGCGCAACGCGCTGCGCAGCCCGAGGCGGACGGCCGCCACGGCGAGCGCGCTGATGATCGGCGTGGCCGTGGTCTCGCTGTTCACGGTGTTCGGCGCCTCGCTCAAGGCCACCATGGACCAGACCGTGTCCCGGTCCTTCGCGGGCGACGTCGCGGTCAGCACCCCGTCGTTCGGCGCCGGCGGCAGCGGACTCAGCCCCGCACTCGCCCCGGCGCTGCGATGGCTGCCGGAGGTGGACACCGCCGTCGGCCTGGGCCGAGGCGTCGCCGAAGTCGACGGCAGCGGGCGCGCGTTGACCGTCACCGACCCGGCCGCACTGGCCCGCAGCTTCGACCTCGGTACGGTGCACGGCTCGCTGCGCGACCTCGGGGCCGACGGCCTCGCGGTCACGAAGAAGGAGGCCGACCGACAGCATCTCACCACCGGCGACACCGCCCGGCTCACCTTCACCGACGGCAAGCGGCAGGACTTCACCGTCCGCGCGGTCTACGACCGGTCCGAACTCGCCGGTGACTACGTCATCACCCGCGCTGCCTGGGCACCGCACCGCACCCAGGACGCGGACACCCTCGTCGCCGTCTCCTTCCGTCCGGGCGTCGACCCGGACGCGGGCAAGGCGGCGGTGGAGAAGGCCGCGGCCCGCTACGGCCATCCGCAGGTGCAGACCCGTGACGAGTACGCGCAGTCCTCGGCGTCGGGGATCGACATGATGCTGACCCTTGTCTACGCCCTGCTCGCCCTCGCGGTGTTCATCGCCCTGCTCGGCATCGCCAACACGCTGACGCTGGCCCTCCACGAGCGCACCCGGGAACTGGGGCTGCTCAGGGCCGTCGGGCAGACCCGGTCCGGGCTGCGGGCCATGGTCCGCTGGGAGTCGGTGCTGGTCGCCGCGTTCGGCACCGCAGGGGGTCTCGGCCTCGGCGCCTTCCTCGGCTGGGTGCTGGTGAAGGCCTCGGACGGCGCGAGCGACAGCGCCTTCGCCTTCGCGATCCCGCCCGGCCGGCTCGCGGTGGTCGCCCTGGTGGGCCTCGCCGCCGGAGCCCTGGCGGGGTTGCGTCCGGCCCGGCGGGCGGCTCGCCTGGACGTGCTGCGGGCCATCGCCACGGAGTGAACCGCGCGCGGCCTCGCACGTCAGCCGACGGAGTAGGTCACCGCCCGGTCAGCCGACAACGGCCGACCGGGCGGGAGCGTGTGCCGCGGCGGGAGCATGAGCCGCCACCGGCGCGCAGGCCGTGGGTGCGACGTCCACGTCCACGAGCCGGGGCGCGGACTCCAGGACCGCAGGTTCCAACGGGACGGTCTCCACGTCCACGAACCGGCGCGCGGGTGGCTCGGCCGTGCGCGGCCCGTCCGTCGTACGGCTCGGCACGCGGACCGGCTGCGGCTTCGGCTCGGCGGTCGCGGGCAGCGTGAACCACACGACCTTGCCGTCGTCGCCGTCCGGCCGCGCTCCCCAGCTCTCGCTCAGCGCGGCCACCATCGCCAGGCCACGCCCGCAGGTGTCCAGGGGAGCGGAGTCCGACGCGTCGTCCACGTCCGCCACCACAGGCAGGCGCGGATCGTGGTCGCGTACGGAGACCGTGAGCCGGTCGAGCAGCAACTCCAGCTCGACGGTGCACGACTTGTCGGGCCGGGCATGCTGGTGAACGTTGGTCAGCAGCTCCGTCACACCGAGCGCGGCCCGGTCTATCAACGGATCCAGATGCCAGTAGCGCAAGTGCGCAGATACGATTCTGCGGACCTGACCGATCCGCGAGGGCAGAGCCTGAAGCTCCACGGTGCAGTGCCTGCTCGGATGACTGATCACGACTGCGACTCCCCGACGTGAGGTCCGGAAGAACACGGAGGACGGATCCAGCAGGGTGGCGCGCGTCCGAACACCGCCTGCTGTGGCCGGCGGGCTGGTTCGCAGCGCGTTATCGCCGGTAAACCCAGAGTGACGTGAGACCAGCGTGACCCAGCGGCTGGGGTCCCGCAACTCGCGGCCGGATTCCCCGACGACACCGTGCGATCCCTCAACGGCCGCGCCCCGCCGCCTTGCGCACCGCCTCGATGAACCGGCGTGCGGGAGGCGGGCCCGCCTCGCCCGGTGCGGGATCGTGGCCGCCGAGGGTCAACTGGTACCGGGTGCCGTTCACGTCGGCCAAGGCCCGGTCGTCCGGGCCGAACCAGGGTTTCGACGCACGTACGGCCTGCACCGGAGCGCTGTCGATCTCGCTGCCGTAGCTGGTGAGCAACTCCAGCCTGCCGTCGGCGATCCGGACCTGGCCGGCCCGGGTGAGCGAACGCAGCCGCTTCCCGATCCGTACGCCCTTGGCCGTGAATTCCGGCTCCGCCATCCTGGCCCGCCCCCTCGTGCGTGTCGGCCGTGCCGCGATCCGGTGCGTCTCCCGCGTGCGTATGTGAACGCGTCCGCGCGGGACGGCCGTCCCGTCCGGGTGCAGTCTGCCCGCACCCGGCGCCCGGCACCAGTGCGCGCGGTGCGACCGCCGGGAGCGCGCGGAGCGTTCACGGAACGCGCCCCCACGCGCCGCTCCGAACGCTTCACGCCGCGCTCCTCCGGACGTTTCCCCGCACGTTTCCCCGAACGCGTCCGCGCGACCCCTGTGTCCTCATCGATCCCTGCCCCAGGCGGGCCTTTGAGCTTCCCAAAGGTGTGTTTATGCAGGTGAGAAGCGTACGGAAGGTGTCTATCATCGGGGCGGCGGCCGTGCCCGGCGCCATCGGTGCCAGCGTAAGGAGCCTTGTCGTGAGCGCCACCTCACCGTCCCGGACCGGTGCCACTTTGGACGTCGACCGCAGCGACGCGGCGTACCGCGGCTGGCTCAAAGAAGCCGTCCGCAAGGTCCAGGCGGACGCCAACCGCTCCGCCGACACCCATCTCCTGCGCTTTCCGCTGCCGGAGCGGTGGGGCATCGACCTGTACCTCAAGGACGAGTCGACCCATCCGACCGGAAGCCTCAAGCACCGGCTCGCCCGCTCCCTCTTCCTCTACGGCCTGTGCAATGGCTGGATCCGCCCCGGCCGGCCCGTGATCGAGGCGTCCAGCGGTTCGACGGCCGTGTCCGAGGCGTACTTCGCCAAGCTGATCGGCGTGCCCTTCATCGCCGTCATGCCGCGCACGACGAGTGCGGAGAAGTGCCGCCTGATCGAATTCCACGGCGGCCAGTGCCACTTCGTGGACGACCCGCGCAATATGTACGAGGAGTCGGCCCGCCTCGCGGCCGAGACCGGCGGCCACTACATGGACCAGTTCACCTACGCCGAGCGGGCCACGGACTGGCGCGGCAACAACAACATCGCCGAATCCATCTTCCGCCAGCTGGAGTTGGAGCGGTTTCCCGAGCCCGCGTGGATCGTCGCCACCGCGGGCACCGGCGGCACCTCCGCGACCCTCGCGCGCTACGTCCACTACATGCAGCACGACACCCGCATCTGTGTCGCCGACCCGGAGAACTCCTGCTTCTTCGAGGGCTGGACCACCGGCGATCCGGACGTCACCTGCGACTGCGGCTCGCGGATCGAGGGCATCGGACGCCCGCGCATGGAGCCGAGCTTCGTGCCCGGCGCGATCGACCGCATGATGAAGGTCCCGGACGGAGCCACCGTCGCCGCCGTACGCGCCCTGGAGCAGAACATCGGCCGCAAGGCAGGCGGCTCGACGGGCACCGGGCTGTGGAGCGCCCTGAAGATCATCTCCGAGATGGTGGCCGAGGGGCGTACGGGCAGCGTGGTCACCCTGCTGTGCGACCCCGGGGACCGCTACCTCGACAAGTACTACTCGGACTCCTGGCTGGAGGAACAGGGCCTGGACATCGGCCCGTACACGGCCGCCATCGACTCGCTCCTCGCGACGGGCGTCTGGCCGGACTGAGCCGGTCAGCTCTCCGGGCCGTCCTCGGGCTCGCCCGCGACCACCAGCCGCGGCAGATACTCGGAGATCTCCGCCCGCGCCTCGGCAGGCAGCCCCGTGTCCGTCACGAGCGTGTCGACCTGGTCGAGCGAGGCGAACGAACTCAGGCCCACCGTGCCCCACTTGGTGTGGTCGGCGACCACCACGACCCGCCGCGCCGACTGCACCAGGCGCCGGTTGGTCTCCGCCTCGGCGAGGTTCGGCGTCGACAGTCCGGCCTCGGCCGATATGCCGTGCACACCCAGGAACAGCACGTCGAAATGGAGCGCCGCGATGGCCTGGTCGGCCACCGGACCCACCAGCGAGTCGGAGGGGGTGCGCACCCCACCGGTCAGCACCACCGTGGCCGCGCCCTGCCGCTGCCCCGAGCTGCGCTGCGCGGAGTGGAAGACGTCCGCCACCCGCACCGAGTTCGTCACCACGGTCAGGTCGGGCATCTCCAGCAGCTGGTGCGCGAGCGCGTAGGTCGTCGTACCCCCGGACAGCGCGATCGCCGTGCCCGGCGCGACCAACTGGGCCGCCGCCCGCGCGATGTCCTCCTTGGCGGTCAGCTCCAGAGCCGACTTGGCCTCGAACCCCGGCTCGTGCGTGCTCGCCTCGACCAGCGGCACCGCGCCGCCGTGCACCTTCTCCAGCACGCCCTGGCGGGCCAGCGCGTCCAGATCGCGGCGCACGGTCATGTCCGACACCCCGAGCTTGCGGGTCAGTTCGTTCACGCGGACGCCGCCGCGGCGGCGGACCTCGTCCACGATCAGGGCGCGGCGCTGCTCCGCGAGGAGGTTCTGATTCTCACTCACGTACGCTCCGGTCCTCTCGCCTCAAGTCGTCCGACAACGCCTGCCGCCCTGGCTCCGACCAGCGGCTTCCGCCCGGCTACGGTGCGCGGGCGTCTCATCTTTTCACGGCCGGCGGCCCGCCGCGCCACCCGCCCGTCCCGCCGCGCACATGCCACACCAGCCCCGTCTCCGCGCACCGGATGTCACCCGGATCGGGGAGATTCCGTGAGGAGAGGTGTACGCCACGGCGGCCACGGAGAATCCTGGTGGCCGCACGAGCAGATGCCGTCGCCGGACCACGGGGGAGTGCGAGAACAGTGGAACCTGCGCAGGAACACGCCGCCGCGGACCGGGCCGGCGGCCTGCCCGCCGGACCCGCCGAAGCCGAGACCGACCTGGAGCTCCTGGTCCACGGGGTCGGCGGCACCACACCCGAGAAGATGCTCGGCGACCCGCGCACGGTGCGGATCACCGGCGACCACACGGCCGCCGTCTTCCGCCGCGCCGAGGACGCCGACGCGGAGGCCCGCCCCGAGGACTACCGGGGCAGAGCCGTGCCCGAGGCGTACGTCTGGTGCAACCTCACCTCCGGGAACGGCACCCGCGCCCTGTGGCTGTTACTGCTGCCCTTCATGGTCGTCAACCTCGCCCACTGGATGCGCCCCGCTGCCCGCGAACGGACCGCCACGGCACGCCTGTACGGCCTGCTGGTCCGGCTCGCCGGGCTCACCCTCACCGTCCTGCTGGTCGCGGCGGCCTGCGAGGTCGCCCTGGACCTCACCGCCTGGCAGTGCGCCGGAGTCGAGGCCTGCGCAGGCCGGCACACCTGGCTCGGCTTCCTCTCGCCCGCCGCCTCCGACGACGGCTGGTGGAGCCTGCCCGGACGCCGCCTCGCCCTGGCGGCCCTCCTGCCCACCGCCCTCACCGGCCTGCTCTGGTACCTCTCCCACCGCACCTGGAACGCCTACGAGTCCCAGCCGCCGGCGACCCACGCCCCCGGGCCCGGCGACCCGCACGGACAGGCCGCGCTGGGCAGCCCCGGTTTCTGGTACGGACGCCGGCTGGTGGCCCGGCTGCGCGCCGCCCACACCGCGGCCGGACTGCTGACAGTCGCCGCGGCGGTCGCCCTCCCGGCGGCCCGCTTCGACCGGCGGCCCGGCGGCCCCGCGATCCTCGACACCCTCGGCGATCTCCTGATCGTGGCCCTGTGCGCCGCTGCCGCCTTCGTGGTGGGCGTCGTCTGCCGCCGGGGCCGCAGCGAGCACCGCCTCGACCGGGAGCTGGACTCCCACCTCGTCCGCCGACTGCCCCTCGGCGCCCTCGCCCTGCTGCTGCTCACCCTGCTCTACGCCGGCTGGTCCCGGCCCGGCTGGCACTCGTCCGGCCGACTGCCGGGGGACCCCGCCTTCGGCGGCATCGCGCTGGTGCAAGGCGCGCTCGTCATCGCCGTCGGTGTCGTCGCCCACCTCCTGCACCGCACCCGCGGACCCGGCGAGGCGGGAGACCCGCCCGCCGATGCCCGGCCCGCGATGCGCGGACTCGGCGGACCGGCGGTCGCACTGCTGGCCTGCGCGCTGGGCGGGGTCATCTCGGGCGGTGTCGCCCAGCGCGTGGCCGACTGGCTGGACGGCACCCGCGCCTCCATCGACGGCCCGCCCGTGCTGCTCACCTGGCAGGCGTCGATCATCCCGCCCTTCCTCGTCGCGCTCCTCGGAGTCGTCGCCTGGCTGTCCTGGCGGACCTGGCGGCTCAGCCGCGCCGAGCGGAGCCGAGTGGCACGCGACCACCAGGACGAACCCGAGGACGTCTCACGTACCCGCCGCATCGCCCGCACCCGCGCCATGGCCGCACTCACCGACCAGGCACCCCTGGTCATCGCCGTCGTGGCCGTGGCCACGCTGCTGCTGGGCGCCGGCGCGCTGATCGGCGCCGGAGCGACCGGCGAGACCCCCGACGACGCGACCCGGGAGGCGTACGCCGTCGTGCAGGGCGCCGCCGCGACCTCCCAGGCGCTGGGCTCCTGGCTCGTCGGACTCGGTTTCATACTGTTCGTCACCTGGGGCCGACGCGCTTACAAGGACGCCTCGGCCCGGCGCACCATCGGCATCCTCTGGGACGTCGGCACCTTCTGGCCGCGCGCCGCCCACCCCTTCGCCCCGCCCTGCTACGCCGAGCGCGCGGTGCCCGACCTGACCTGGCGGATGGCGACCTGGACACGGCACACCGGCGGCCGCCTGGTCCTCTCCGGGCACTCGCAGGGCAGCGTCCTCGCGGCCGCCGCGGCCTGGCAGCTCACGCCGTCCGTCCGCAAGCGGGTCGCCCTGCTCACCTACGGTTCGCCGCTGGAGCGGCTGTACGGGCGCTGGTTCCCGGCCCACTTCGGCCCCGCCGCGCTCGGCTCCCTGCACCGGGAGGTCGCCTGCTGGCGCAACCTCTACCGGCTCACCGACCCCATCGGCGGACCGATCCGGCTGCCCGGCGACTGCGGCCCCGACGTCGACCGCGAACCGCTCAAGGACCCGCTGGCGTACGGCCGCACGGTCCAGCACCCGCTCCCCGCCCCGATCCTCGGCCACTCCGACTACCAGGCCGACCCGGCCTTCGCCGAGGAACGCGAGCGGCTGCTGGCCCGGCTGCGCCCCGAGCTGCCACGGCCCCGCACCCGCGAAGAGCGGCGGCCGGAACACCGGGGCCGGAGCGTCGCGACGCCGCGCGGGCGCGCGGAGGTCACCGTGCCGGTCGTGACGGTGCCGCCCCCGGCCCCGCTCGCGGCCGCATCCGGACGCTCCGAGAGGCTCAGCGCGCCCGAACTGCTGCAGGCCGCCGTGCTGTTGCTGGTCTCCGTCGTCGCGTTCGTGGTGGCGTGGGCCTGCACGCGCAGCGCCGTCGGGGGATTCCAGCAGCACGGGACGCTGATGCCGTCGGACACCGCACAGGTCATCGCGGCCATCGGCGCCACCGGCCTCGGGATCGGCTCCGGCATCGCGGCCGTGATCAAGGCGATCGCGCTGCTGACCGGCGCGCGCGCCGACCTCGTCCGCGCGCGCGAAGGAGCCGGGACCTACGGGCCGGGGCCCGCGGAGGTCGACGAGACCGAGCAGCCGGTGCCCCCGCTTCCCGATCTCCCGGTGGGCGGCGGCGGTCCGGGCCAGGGTCTTTCGTCCTAGGGCAGCTCCGGGAGGTCCTCCGGGAACAGCAGCGTCAGGTCGTCCGTGCTCGGGTCGTCGAGGTGGGCGACCCGGCTCGCGTGCCGCTCCACCATCGCCTCGAACGTCTGCCGCGCGGTACGGCCGTTGCCGAACGCCGGCCCCTTGGGCAGCACCGTGAAGTACTTCAGCAGCGCCTCCGAGGCTCCCGGCGCAAGCCGGTACTCGTGCTCGTCGGCCTGCTGCCCCACGATCCGCAGCAGTTCCTCGGGGTCGTAGTCGCTGAAGGTGATGGTCCGGGAGAAGCGGGACGCCACACCGGGGTTGACCGAGAGGAAACGCTCCATCTCCGCCGTGTAGCCCGCGACGATCACCACCACCGCGTCGCGGTGGTCCTCCATCAGCTTCACGAGCGTGTCTATGGCCTCCTTGCCGAAGTCACGCCCGGCGTCCTCCGGGGAGAGCGCGTACGCCTCGTCGATGAACAGCACGCCGCCGCGCGCCCGTTCGAAGGCCTCCTGGGTGCGGATCGCGGTGGAGCCGATGTGTTCGCCGACCAGGTCCACCCGGGACACCTCGACGAGATGGCCCCTCTCCAGCACGCCGAGCGAGGCGAGGATCTCGCCGTAGAGCCGGGCGACCGTCGTCTTGCCGGTACCGGGGGACCCCGTGAAGACCAGATGGCGTTTGACCGAGGCCGCCTTCAGCCCCGCCTTCTGCCGACGCCGGCCCACCTCGATCATGTCGGTGAGCGCGCGGACCTCGCGCTTCACGCTGTCCAGGCCGACCAGCGCGTCGAGTTCACCGAGCACGTCCTGCGAGGTCCGCGCCGGCTTCTCCGGCTCGGCGGGGGCGACGAGCGGCTCCTGCTCGGTGCTGCGCTGGCCGGGGATCGAGCCCAGCAGGCCCATGGAGGCGGTCGCCGGCTGCTGCACGGCCGTCTCCCGCGACGCGGCCGCCCGGACGCCGCCGCTCTCGTCGCTGGTGCACTCCTCCACGACCGGCCCCGTGGCCGACCCCGACTCCGGACCGCCGTCCGCGAACTCGTAACCCCCGCGCGCGCACCGCTCCGTACGGCACTTCCGCAGCGTCGTACGGCAGCCGTCGATGACATGGAAGCCGTACCCGCCGCTGCCCGTGACCCGGCAGTCCTGGAAGCTGCCGCGGCCGCCGGCCGAGACGTAGAAACCCGCCTCCGAGGGGGACTCCACCGTGCAGCGCTCGATGGTCGGGTCCGCGCCCTTGGTGACGATCACGCCGGTCTGGGTGCCGTCGAGGGTGCAGTTGTTGAGCGTGCCGCCGCTGCCGTGATCGCGGAACCACGCACCGGTGGCCGCCTCCCGGATCCGGCAGTCGTCCAACTGCGCCGTCGCACCGTCGCTCACCGACACGGCCGTGTTGCGCACCTGGGACAGATCGCTGTCCACCACGTCCGCGCGCGAGCCCCGGTCCAGGACGAACAGCGCGTCCGGTACGTCGTGCACACGGCAGGAGTCGAGGACCGCCGTGGCGCCGTCGCTCACCCACACCGCCGGATAGTCCCCGGTGCTGTCGAAGATCTCGCACTGGTTGGCGTCGACCCGCGTCCCCGGATCCCACACCGACAGGCCGTTGCGCCCGAACTGACGCACCGTCGTCCGCGTCAGCGTGAGCACCGAGCGGGAGCGCAGGTCGACCGCGTTCTCCGGGATGTCGTGGATACGGCAGTCGGCGAGCGTGAGGACGGCGTCGGTGTCCAGCGTGACGCCGTCGGCGCTCGTGCGGTGCACCTCGCAGTCGGTGAGGTGGGCCGTTCCGTGCGCGGTGACCTGGATGCCCGAGCCGCGCACCTCGTAGATCTCGCAACCCACGGCTTCCAGCGCCGAGTTCTCGCCGGTCACCATCAGGCCGGGGCCCGAGGCGTGGTGCACCCGGCAGCGCTCCAGCCGAGGGCGCGCGCCGTCCCGTACCGCCACGCCCGACTGCCCGGCGGCCAGCACCTCGCACTCCTCGAACACACCGCCGCCGCCGTCGACCACGGCGATGCCGTTGCCCGCCGGGTTGTCGACGGTGCAGCGCCGCACGGTCGGGCGCGCACCCCCGCGCACCTCGATGCCCGCGGCGGACCGGCTGACGATACGCACGTCCAACAGCTCCGGCGTGCCCTCCTCGACCAGCAGCGCGGGCGCGGCGGAGTCCTGTCCCTCGATGTGCAGGTCCTGCACGACGGCGGAGGCGCGCACCGTCAGCGGCACCCCGTCGGCGGGCGCGATCCGCACCGAGCCGGGCGAGCCCTCGGGCCCGCGCAGCGTCACCGCGCGCTGGACGACGAGGTTCTCCCGGTAGGTGCCGGGTGCGATGGTGAGGACGTCGCCGTCGGCCGCGACCTCGAGGGCGGCCGCGAGCGAAGCGTACTCACCCGTGCGGCGGCGCCACCGCGATGTACCGGTGTGCGTCACCTGGACCGTGCCCTGTGCCATGGCGTTGCTGTGCCCCCACCTCGTGGTACTGATGGCTCGTTCGCCTACGGGGCAGTACTGAGCCCCGGCGACTTACTCGCGCGCGGGTCGAATGCCGAATGCTTCGGCCGGTCCACCGTAGCGTGCGCACAGGCGGTGGGTTGACCAGAGGCGGAAGGCGGTCAGCTGCCCGTGCCTGCCTTGCCCCAGTCCGGACCCGTCCGGTCCCAGGCCTGGTCCCAACGCGTGTACCGGCGGCGGACCATGTGCCACACGACCGTCCGTCGGCCGCCCTCGACGAGGACCGCGGCCAGTGTCGCCGCGCCGAACCCGGCGAGCACGGCGTGCGTCGTCGCCGCGGCGGGCTCCAGCGGGCGGCCCACTATTCGGCCGTGCGCGTTCGTCCAGAACCTGAAGTGGTCGCCCCGGTGCGGGGACTTGAGGCTCGTCATGGCTCGGCCGCGCCGATGGGCACCGTCCGGCGCGGTCCAGACGGCGAGGACACGGCTGCGGGCGTCGCGTGCGGTCGCGATCTCGGAGTCGGGCTCCAGCGCGGCGCCGGACAGCTTGCGCACCACGGTGGCCGTCACCAGGTGCCGGGCGTGCAACTGGTGCCGTGCGGACCGCTGGAGGGAGTCCTGCGCCATCGAACCGACGAGCACACCGATCACCGGCGCGGTCGCCACGATCAGCATGAGGGCCGCGAGAGCCACCCATGCCTCGACCAGATCGGTCGTGCGGCACAGCGGATTGTGCCGCCAGCGCCAGAGGCCGCTGATTGCCCGCACCGTGCCACCACCCCCTTCCCGCTCCGTGATAACCCCCGGCGAGGCGGTTCACGCGCGGACCCGGGTGAAGAGAGAGCGAAATCACCTCTGAACTCCACCCACGGTCGTGCGTGAACTTCTCACGACATCTCAACGACCGGACCCCGCCGAGGGGTTCCCCGTTCGCCGTGATCGACTAGGCGAGGATCCGCACCGGGTCGCCCACCCGGATCGTGCCGGCCGACCGGGGCACCAGATACCGGCCGAACATCAGACCGCGGTCGATGCGGCGGTGCCGCGCCAGGGTGAGCAGGGGCTCGCGGCCGCGCTCCGCCGACTCCTGGTCGGTCGTGGTCACGAGGCACCGCCCGCAGCTCTTCGCGACCCGGAACTCGACCTCGCCGATCGCGATGCGCGACCAGCCGTCCTCCGCCCAGGCCTCCGTCCCGGCCACGACCGCGTTCGGCCGGAAGCGGTTCATGGGCAGCGGGCCCTCGCAGGCGTGGTCACCCCCGGCTATCAACGCGTTGAGCGCGTCGAGCGAGGAGAGTGTGGTGAGGAGCAACGGGAAGGCGTCCGCGAGGTTCACCGTCTCGCCCGGCCGCGCGTACTCCGGGTCGAGCGGGCGGCGCGTGGCCGGATCGTCCAGATGGACGAGGCGTACCTCGGCCCCCAGGTAGTCACCGCACCAGGCGTGTGCGGCCTCCCCGGCCAGGACGGCCTCCACCTTCGTACCGAAGAGGTTCACCGGCACCGTGCCCGACGGTCCGGGGACGGGCACCGTCAGCGCCTCGCGTCCCGGCGCGGACAGGCGAATGCCGCCGCCGGGTACGGGCTCGGCGGCGGACAGTGCCAGCCGCGGCTGTTCGCGCTGTGTGACGACCTTTCCCCCGTTGTCGATCAGCGCCCAGCGCCGGTCACCGGCTAGCCCCCAGGGCTCCACCGCGGCCGTCCGGGGCGAGCAGCCCCGGAACGCCTTGACCGGATGGAGGTGGATCGACGAAAGCTCGGCATTCCCCATGACGCCATCGTGCCAGGCGGCACCGACAGCCGGGGGCGCGAATCAGTAGCCGCGGTACTGCTGCTGCTGATTGTTGTACGGGTCCTGGTACGGCGTCGGGGCCGGACGGGGAGCCGCCGGCCGCATCGCCTCGTAGCCGGTGCCCGGCGCCATCGGCCGCTGCGGGTACTGCGGCTGCTGGGCCTGCTGACCGGGGTAGCCGCGTGGCGCGGTGGCCTGCTGCGGGATGTAGGCCGTGGGCGCCTGCTGCATCGGGGCCGGCTGCTGCTGCGGGTAGCCGTAGGCGGGGGCGGGCGCGGCCTGGTGGGACGGGCCCGCCGGGAGCGCGGGCAGGGCCGACGGCAGCGCGGGGAGGTTGCTGACCGGAGGGGCTGGAGGCATGTCGTACGCGGCGGGGACCCGGATCGGGGCGATCTGCGGGGTGCCTCGCTCGGCGACGAGCGAGTCGTAGATCGGGGTGTCCGGGAAGGAGGCGGAGTAGTAGCCGCCGCCATAAGTGGAGCGGGGGGAGGTCATGGCACATAAGTTAAGCCCACGATGTGCTGGTTGGGGAGACCGATAAGAGGGTTGATTTCCGTGTCGGCGGTGACGCGGGATCCCCAATCCGAGCGAACTTGGCAAAATAGGACGGCGATCCGCGCACGGATCTAGTAAAGGGCGGGTTTTCGGCAGGTTACCGGGGGTTGACAGGCGCACCTGCCGTGTCAAGCAGGGGAGTTCGACGGTCGCTTCAATGATCCCTGCACCGACCCGGTAATGGGTCGGACGGGTAGAGGAGGCCGCGGGCGGCAAGAGATCGAAAGGGACGGCCGGGTGGGGCCGGCGTGGTGGCACGTGAGCGCGATGGGGGCCGACATGGCAATGCCGAAAGGATCGAATGCGCCGGTGCCGACGACGGTCCTGCGCGTCGAAATCGGGTGGCGCTCAGGACCGGGCGTCCCGGACGCCGACGCCTCCGCCCTGCTGCTCACGGGCGGACGGGTCCGCTCCGACGGCGACTTCGTCTTCTACAACCAGCCGCTCCACTCCTCCGGCGCGGTCCGCCACGAGGGGAAACGGGAAGCCGGGGGCCGGGTGACCGACAGCCTCCTGGTGGACCTCGCGCGCGTGGAGGGGTCCGTCGAGCGGGTGGTCCTCGCCGCCTCCGCGGACGGCGGGACGTTCGGGCAGGTCCCCGGCCTGTACATCGAGGTCCGCGACCTCGCCCGTGACGAGGTCGTCGCCCGCTTCGACAGCCCGGGCGCCACCGACGAAACCGCCTTCCTGCTCGGTGAGTTCTACCGCCGCCAGGGCGCCTGGAAGTTCCGTGCCGTGGGCCAGGGCTACAGCACCGGACTCGAGGGCCTCGCCACGGACTTCGGGATCACCGTCGACGAACCGCAACGCCCCGCGCCCCTGGCCGCCGAGCCTGTCCGCCTCGGCAAGGTCACGCTCACCAAAACCGCCCCCACCGTCTCGCTGGCCAAGCAGGGCGGCAGCTCCGGCGCCCTGCGAGTCAACCTCAACTGGCAGACGCGCAAGCACTTCTCGGCGCGACCCGGCGCACGGCACCCGGATCTCGACCTCGACCTGTGCGCCCTCTACGAGCTCGCCGACGGCCGCAAAGGCGTCGTCCAGGCCCTGGGCGACGCGTTCGGCTCGCTGCACCGCCCGCCGTACATCCACCTCGACGGCGACGACCGCACCGGCGCCGCCACGAGCGGTGAGAACCTCACCGTCAACCTCGACCACACCCAGGACTTCCGGCGCATCCTCGTCTTCGTCACCCTCTACGAGGGCGCCCACTCCTTCGCCGGCCTGAACGCCACGGTCGCCCTCCAGCCCCAGCACGGCGCCCCGATCGACTTCTCGCTCGACGAGTGCACGGTCCCCTCGACGGTGTGCGCGCTCGCCCTGCTCACCAACACCGGCGGCGACCTCGTCGTCCGCCGCGAGGCCCGCTACCTGGTCCCGGACCGCCGGGTCAGCCCGCAGCGGACGGTCGACCGCGCCTACGGGTGGGGCATGAACTGGACGCCCGGCCGCAAGTGAACGGCCGTGGTCAGCCCTCGTCGGGCACGGCCTCCGGGCGGGCGTACGTACGCCCCTTCCACGCCGCCCCGCGCCCCCGGTAGTGCTGCACCGCCGAATCGACCGTCATGAGGAGGTACAGGAACGCGGTGAACGGCAGCAGGGGAGCGAGCCACAGCGGCTGGCGGTAGTAGCGGAGCATCGGCACGTACGTCGCCGCCATGACGAGCCACGCCGCCGCGCCGGCCACCGTGCACGCCGTACGTCCCGTGACGCCGCCCGCCACCACGGCCGCGGGCGGCACCAGGTAGACGAGGGCGAGACCGGCGACCGTACCGAGCAGCAGCAGCGGGTTGTGCCGCAACTGGGCGTAGGCGCTGCGCGAGACCATCCGCCACAGATCGTGCAGCCGGGGATAGGGGCGGACGCTGTCCACGCCCGCGGCGAGCCCCAGCCAGACGCGGCCTCCGCCGCCCTTCACGGCGCGCGCGAGCGCCACGTCGTCGATGACGGCGTGCCGGATGGAGTCCGGGATCCGCGCCCGCTGCGCCGCCGTCGCGCGAAGCAGGACGCAGCCGCCCGCCGCGGCCGCCGTCCGCGTCCCCTTCCGGCCGATCCGGCGGAACGGATACAGCTGGGCGAAGAAGTAGACGAAGGCCGGCACCACCAGCCGCTCCCACAGGCTCTCCACCCGCAGCCGGGCCATCTGCGACACGACGTCGAACTCGCCTGTGTGCGCCGCCGCCACCAGCTGGCGCAGGCTGCCCTGCGCATGGGCGATGTCCGCGTCCGTCAGGAGCAGGAACTCGGGCTCCCGCGCGCGGGCCAGCGCGATGCCATGACGCACCGCCCAGAGCTTGCCCGTCCAGCCCGCGGGCGGCTCGCCGGGGGAGTCCACGGTGAGCGGCAGCCCGCCGTGGCGGCGGGACAGTTCGCGGGCCAGCTCCCCGGTGCCGTCCGAACTGCCGTCGTCGACCAGGAAGACCTCCGCCCGGCCCGGGTAGTCCTGCGCGAGCAGCGACGGCAGGCTCGCCGGGAGCACCTCGGCCTCGTCGCGGGCCGGGACGACGACGCCCACGGACGGCCAGACCTCCGGGTCGCGCCGGGGCGGCAGCCGGACGTCCGTCCGCCAGAAGAAGCCCTGGCAGAGGAGCAGCCACAGCCAGGCGGCGAGGGATACGACGGCGATCCACACGATGGCGCTCACCCGCGAAGTGTGCCCCACTCGAACGGCCCGACACGGGGCATCGACTATCGTGACCGGGTGAAGATCGCGCTCATGGACTCCGGAATCGGCCTGCTCCCCGCCGCCGCAGCGGCCCGTCGTATGCGGCCCGACGCGGATCTGATCCTCTCCTGGGACCCCGACGGGATGCCGTGGGGACCGCGCACCCCGGAGGACATCACCGAGCGCGCCCTGGCCGTCGCCGAGGCCGCCGCGGCATACCGCCCCGACGTACTGATCGTCGCCTGCAACACCGCCTCCGTGCACTCCCTGCCCCAGCTGCGGGCCCGCTTCGAGCCCGGCCTGCCGATCATCGGCACCGTCCCGGCGATCAAGCCGGCCGCGGCGGGCGGCGGCCCGGTCGCGATCTGGGCGACCCCCGCCACCACCGGCAGCCCCTACCAGCGCGGACTCATCGAGGAGTTCGCCGCGGGCGTCGAGGTCGCCGAGGTGCCCTGCCCCGGACTCGCCGACGCCGTGCACCATGCCGACGAAGCGGCGATCGAGGCCGCCGTCTGTGCCGCCGCCGCACGCACACCCGAGGACATCACCACCCTCGTCCTCGGCTGCACCAACTACGAACTGGTCGGCGAGCGCATCCGCACGGCGGTGCGGCAGCCCGGTGGCGAGCCCCTGCGGCTGCACGGCACCGCCGGCGCGGTCGTCTCCCAGGCGCTGCGCCGGATCGGCGCGCAGCCCACCCCCGACGCGCCGGCCGAGGGCTCGCTCACGGTGCTGCTCAGCGGGCGCGCGTCGGTGCTGCCCCCGACCGCGCTGAGCTACGCCGAAGGCCGCTTCCTCCAGACCGTCGGCGCTACGCGCTGACCCGCGGCCGAGGCGGTCGATCCGGACCAGGCGCGGCCATGGTCACCCTCCGCGACGCCATGTCGGCGCAGCGGAACTTTGAGTAGTCTCATAGGCATGAGGGAGCACCCCGACGTCCCCACCGAGGGCACCCCACATGCCGAGGTCTGGACCGGACGTGCGACGAACCGGGTCCAGTGGCTGCTGGCGCTGGCCGGCGCGGCCTGTCTGGCACTCGGCATCCAGATCGCCGTGGAGGCCGCCTGGACGTCCGGCATCGTCCCGCTGCTCATGGCTGTCGTCGGCTGCATCGCGGGCGGCCTGCTGGTCCTGTTCGGCACCCTGGCGTTCGTCCACGTCGACCTGCGGCTCGACCAGGAATGCGTCGAGGTGCGCTGCGGCCACATCGGTGTGCCGCGCAGACGTATCCCGCTCACCCATGTGGCCGGCGCCGACTTCGTTCCGCACGTCACCCCGCGTCAGTGGGGCGGCTGGGGCTACCGCTGGCGCCCCGAGAAGGGCACCGCGGTCGTCGTACGGCGTGGCGAGGGCGTCGTGCTGCGCCTGTGGGACGGCCACACGTTCACGATCACCGTGGACGACGCGGAGTCGGCGGTACGGATGATCAGGCACCGGCTGCGGACGGACGTACCGGGGCCGACACACTGACGGTGTCCCCGACGCCCTGCCGGTGGATCCTGATCTACCTCGTGCCCGACGCCTCCGGCGTGTCGCCGGTCAATGGGCGCGCCGTCGCCAGCCCGGCCAGCACGCCCGCGCCCACCGACACCGTGGTGAAGCTCAGTGCGTTGCCGACGGCGGCGATCGCCACCAGCGCGGTCAGCGCCGCTCCCGCGGTGAGCGCGATCGGCGTCGGGCGGCGCGTGCGCCACAGGGCGTGCAGGACCCAGCAGTACGCCGCCGCCAGGAGCGCGAGGCCGACGAGGCCCTGCTCGGCCGCCTGCTGGAGCGCCGCGGAGTGCGGCTTGCCGTCGGGCGGCAGCGCCTGCGGTACCAGGGTGCTCAGCTCGCCGAAGCGGCCGGGGCCCGTCCCCAGGGCAGGGTCCTGACCCACGAGACGATGGGCGTCGTGCCACAGCTGGACTCGGCGCGAAGACAGCCGGTCCTCCAGCGGGGCGGCGAGGGCGTCCGGCAGCACATGTGCGGCGACGGCCCAGGTCGTCCCGGTCACCAGGGCCGCCGTGGCGGCGAGTCCCATGACGCCTCGGCCGCGGTGGCGGATGCGGCCGGCCGCGAGCGAGCAGAGCAGGACGGCGGCACCCAGGGCGCATCCCGCGGGCGAGCCGACGGCGGCCGCGGTCACCACGATGGCGGCGGCGAGCACCGCGGAGGGCGAGGCGCAGGGCCGGAACGGAGGTGGCCCAGGCGGCGCAGCAGGCGGCTCCCGTGGCGAGCGTCAGCAGCGCGGCCGTCGCACCGGCGTGCCCGAGCGGGGTGCTGAACTGCGGCCCCGGGGTGAGGTGCGGCATGGCCACAGCCAGGCCGAGCCCGGCGAACGCCCCGGTACAGGGCGCGGCGACCGGCAGCAGGGCGCCGAAGATCCGCCCCGAGGAGTAGCCGGCGGCCACCGCGAGGACTGCGAGCAGGACGCCTTCGGGGCGCCCGTCGCGCGCGGCGGCCGTGATCAGGGCCCAGGTGGCGCAGGCCCCCAGGACGGCCACACCCACCGCGTCCGAAACGTTTCGTCTGTCATCGTCCGCGTCCGCACCGGACGCGGACGATGAATGCACCGAGCTCACCACATCGCCCCCCTACCAGGTCCCCCGACCTGTGGCAGACCCGCGCGCGGGCCGTGAACCGGCCATGCGCCGCAGGCTCCGGCACACCGTAACGGGTGACCGTCGATTTGTGGACGAGTCGCGCACGAACCGACCTCTTCCCGGACCGTCGCGAGGACATGGAGCCGCTGATCAGACCGTGCTGTCGGCCCCTGAGCCACCCGCCGTAGACTCCCCGGGTGACCGTCACCGCAACTTCCGTGGACCAGCCGGACCAGCTCGAAACGCCGCGCGCGACCACCGCGCGCGGGTGGCTCGTGCGCCTGGTCCCGGCCGCTGTCGCCGCGCTCTGCGGAGTGCTGCTCTACGTCAGCTTCCCGCCCCGCCCTCTGTGGTGGCTGGCCCTGCCCGCCTTCGCCGGTCTGGCCTGGGTGCTGTGCGGTCGCGGACTCAAGGCGGCCCTGGGCCTCGGCTACCTCTTCGGCCTCGGCTTCCTGCTGCCGCTGCTGGTTTGGACCGGCGTCGAGGTCGGCCCCGGACCCTGGCTCGCGCTGGTCGCCATCGAGGCGGTCTTCATCGCCCTCGTCGGCATGGGAGTCGCGGCGGTGTCCAAGCTGCCGGCCTGGCCGCTGTGGGCGGCCGCGCTGTGGACGGCCGGCGAGGCGGTCCGCGCGCGCGTGCCGTTCCACGGCTTCCCCTGGGGCAAGATCGCGTTCGGTCAGGCGGACGGCGTCTTCCTGCCGCTCGCCGCGCTCGGCGGCACGCCGGTGCTCGGCTTCGCGGTGGTCCTGTGCGGATTCGGTCTGTACGAGGCCGCGCGCCTGGTCGTCGAGGGGCGCCGCACTCGCGCCGTGCGCAAGGGCGCCGCGGCCGCGGCCCTGCTGAGCGTGGCCGTCCCGGTGGTGGCAGCGGTGGCCGTCCGTCCGCTGGTCAGCGACAAGGCCGAGGACGGCACCGCCACCGTCGCGGTCATCCAGGGCAACGTGCCGCGCGCGGGGCTCGAGTTCAACGCCCAGCGGCGTGCCGTGCTCGACCACCACGCGCGCGAGACGGGGAAGCTGGCCGCCGACGTCAGGGCCGGCAAGCTCCCGAAGCCCGACTTCGTCCTGTGGCCGGAGAACTCCTCCGACATCGACCCCTACGCCAACGCGGACGCCGCCCTCGTCATCGGCGACGCGGCCAGGACCGTCGGCGTGCCCGTCTCGGTCGGCGGTGTGGTCGCGCGGGACGGCAAGCTGCTGAACGAGCAGATCCTGTGGGACCCGGACAAGGGGCCCACACAGACGTACGACAAGCGGCAGATCCAGCCCTTCGGCGAGTACCTTCCGCTGCGGCCGGTCATCGGGGCGATCAACAAGGACTGGACCGGCATGGTCCGCCAGGACTTCAGCCGGGGCACCGAGCCGGGCGTCTTCGACATCCGTGGCACCAAGGTCGGGCTCGCGACCTGCTACGAGGCCGCCTTCGACTGGGCCGTGCGCGACACCGTCACCGACGGCGCGCAGATGATCTCCGTGCCGAGCAACAACGCGACCTTCGACCGCAGCGAGATGACCTACCAGCAGCTCGCGATGTCCCGCATCCGCGCCGTCGAGCACAGTCGCACCGTCACCGTCCCGGTGACCAGCGGTGTCAGCGCGATCATCCTTCCCGACGGCCGGATCACCCAGAAGACCGGCATGTTCGTCCCCGCCCATCTGGTCCAGAAGGTCCCGCTGCGCTCGTCGCTGACCCCAGCCACCCGGCTCGGCATCCTGCCCGAGATGGCCCTGGTGCTGGTCGCCGCGGGCGGGCTCGGCTGGGCGATCGGCGCCGGGATGCGCGGCCGACGCGCTGGGGACGCGTAGCCGTACGACCGCCGTACGCCCCCTGCGCCCGAGCGGCGGCGTCCGGTCGACCCACTAAGGTCGGGGCCCATGGCTACTCCTGAATTCATCAAGACGCTCCGCGCCTCGGCGGGCCACCAGTTGCTCTGGCTCCCCGGGGTCACCGTGATCGTCTTCGACGACGAGGGCAGGGTGCTGCTGAACCGGCGCACCGACACCGGCAAGTGGGCGGTGCTCGGCGGCATCCCGGAGCCGGGCGAGCAGCCCGCGGCCTGCGCCGTACGGGAGGTCTTCGAGGAGACGGCGGTCCACTGCGTCACCGAGCGGGTCGTGCTGGTGCAGGCCCTGGAGCCGGTCACGTACGGCAACGGCGACGTCTGCCAGTACATGGACATCACCTTCCGCTGCCGGGCCGTGGGCGGCGAGGCGAAGGTCAACGACGACGAGTCGCTGGACGTGGGCTGGTTCCCGGTGGACGCGCTGCCCGACCTGGACGAGTTCGGGACCTTCCGGATCAAGCAGGCCATGTCCGAGTCACCCACATGGTTCGAACCTATGAGGCTTGGCTGAAGTATGGGTCGTCAGCACATGTGGTGACGGCACGGGGTCTGCCTAGGGTTCCGCCCATGACCACGTCCAGCTCGGCCGGCCCGGTGCCCGGCGCACAGCCCCTCGCCTCCCCTCCGCACGCCCTCGCGCTCGACCTCGGCGGTCGTACCGCCCTCGTCACCGGGGCCGCCAGTGGCATAGGCCGGGCCTGTGCGCTGCGGCTCGCGGCGGCGGGGGGCGCGGTGAGAGCCGTCGACCGGGACGCGGAGGGGCTCCGGACGCTGGCCGAGCAGGCGCGCGACCTCGCGGGCACGGTCGAACCGATGGTCCTGGACCTCACCGACCTGGACGCCGCCGAACGCGCGGCCGCGGGCACCGACATCCTGGTCAACAACGCCGGACTCCAACTGGTACGTCCCATCGCGGAGTTCCCGCCCGACGTCTTCCACACCGTCCTGACCGTGATGCTGGAAGCGCCCTTCCGGCTCATCCGCGGAGCCCTGCCCCACATGTACGCGCAAGGCTGGGGCCGCATCGTCAATGTGTCCTCCGTCCATGGTCTGCGCGCCTCTGCCTTCAAGTCCGCCTATGTGGCCGCCAAACACGGCTTGGAGGGACTGTCCAAGACCGCCGCCCTTGAGGGCGCACCCCATGGCGTCACCTCGAACTGTGTGAACCCGGGCTATGTGCGCACCCCACTGGTCGAGAAGCAGATCGCCGACCAGGCACAGGCCCACGGCATCCCGGCGGAGCGTGTGCTGTCCGAGGTGCTGCTGAAGGACAGCGCCGTGAAGCGGCTCATCGAGCCCGAGGAGGTCGCGGAGAACGTGGCCTATCTGTGCAGCCCGCAGGCGTCCTTCATCACCGGGACCTCCGTCGTGCTGGACGGGGGCTGGACGGCTCACTGACCGCGCCGGGCCCGGCGCCCCGAAGTTATCCACAGGCCTGACGGGATGTGCGGACGATACGGAATCCTGTGAGCATGTCTCGCGATCACGTGCAGTCCGCGGAGCACCCCGTCGCCGTCGCCGGGGTGCCGATCAGCGCCTTCGCCCCGCCCCCCGAGGGCGCGGAGGCGCCGTTCCTCGAGTTGCTCGCCCGCGGCGCTCCGGCAGAGGCGTACGAGCAGCCGGTCCTGCTCGCCCGGGCCGAGGGCCGCGGCGCCGGCCGGATCGCCGCGCTCGAAGGCGCCAAGCAGCTCGCGCTGCGCGTCCGCGCGGAACTGGAGGGACGGCGGCGGCGCGAGGCGGAGCTGTCCGCCCTCTTCGAGACGGCGCACGACCTGTCCGGCCTGCGCGACCTGGACGCCGTCCTCCAGGCGATCGTGCAGCGCGCCCGCTCGCTGCTCGGCACCGACGTCGCCTACCTCAGCCTCAACGACCCGGAGCGCGGCGACACTTACATGCGGGTGACCGAGGGATCCGTCGCGGCCCGCTTCCAGCAGCTGCGCCTGGGCATGGGGGAGGGGCTCGGCGGACTCGTCGCGCAGACGGCCCGCCCCTACGTCACCGACGACTACTTCAAGGACGACCGCTTCCAGCACACCCTCACCATCGACACGGGCGTACGGGACGAGGGGCTCGTCGCCATCCTCGGGGTGCCCCTGATGCTCGGTCCGCACGTCATCGGCGTCCTGTACGCGGCGGACCGCCGCGCGCGGGTCTTCGAACGCGAACAGATCGCGCTCCTCGGCTCCTTCGCGGCCCTTGCCGCGTCCGCGATCGACACCGCGAACCTCCTCACCGAGACCCGCTCCGCCCTGGCCGGCCTTGAGCAGGCCAACGAGATCATCCGGGACCGCAGCGCGGTCATCGAACGCGCCTCGGACGTCCACGACCGGCTCGCCGAACTCGTCCTGCGCGGCGGCGGGGTCCACGACGTGGCCGACGCGGTCGCCGAAGTCCTGGACGGAACGGTGGAGTTCACCGAGACCGGCAGCCCACCGCCCCGGGCGCTGGAGGCGTCGCGGGCCGAAGGCCACGCCGTGCGCGACGGTGACGACTGGATCGCCGCGGTGGCCGCCGGCGGCGAACTCCTCGGCGCGCTGTTGCTGCGCGGCCATCCGGGACTCGACCCCGTCGACCAACGGACCCTGGAGCGGGCCGCGATGGTCACCTCGCTGCTCCTGCTCGCCCGCCGCTCGGCCGCCGAGGCCGAGCAACGCGTCCGGGGCGAGCTGCTCGACGACCTGCTCGACGCCCGCGACCGCGACCCGCGCCTGCTGCGTGAGCGTGCCGCCCGCCTGCACGCCGACCTCGACGCCATCCACGTCGTCCTGGCCGCCCGCCTCGACACCCCCGCGGCCGACGCCGAACAGGAGGCCGCGGCCCGCCGCAGACTGTGGGCCGCCGCCTCCCACCTCGCCGCGACCCGGCACGGTCTGGCGGCCGCCCGCGACGGAGGCACCGTCCTGCTGCTGCCCCTCGACCCCGGCGACACCGCGACGGACCTGGCCCGCCGCACCGCACGCCAGCTGGGTACCGCCGTCCACGAACCGGTCACCGTCGGAGCCTCCGCCCCCGTCACCGACCTCCTCGGCCACGCCGACACCCTGTCCGCCGCCCACACCGAGGGCCGTCGCTGCCTCGACGCGCTGCGCCTCCTCGGCCGCGGCGGCGACGGCGCGGCCGCCGAGGACTTCGGCTTCCTCGGGCTTCTCCTCGCCGGCGAGCGCGACGTCACCGGCTTCGTCGACCGCACCATCGGTCCCGTGGTGGCGTACGACGAGCGGCGCGGCACGGAGTTGCTGCGCACGCTGGACGCCTACTTCGCCTGCGGCATGAGTCCGGCCCGCACGAAGGACGAACTGCACGTCCACGTCAACACGGTGGCCCAGCGCCTGGACCGCGTCGGCCGGCTCCTCGGCGACGACTGGCAGATCCCCGCTCGCGCGCTGGAGATCCAACTGGCGCTGCGACTCCACGCGTTGGCGATACCCGGACGGCAGTGACCCCGCCGTCCGGTCCGCTCAGCCGGTCACACCTCCGCCCTCGGCTTCGACCCTCCCCGTGCGGCCGCACCGGCGGGACGAGGTGATGCGGCAAGGCGCGCCGAGCGGACCGCGGTGAAGGCGGCGAGCAGGGCGGTGAGGGTGGCGAAGGCGTAGAACGTGTGCGTCAGGCCGACACGGGTGGAGAGGAAGCCGGCCAGGATCGCGGGGATGGAGAAGGCGAGGTAGGCGACGACGAAGAAGGCGGCGAGGGTCTCGCCCCGGCGTTCGACTGGGGCGACCTGGGTGATGCGGCGGCTGCTGCCCATGAAGGCGAGTCCGAATCCGATGCCGGTCAGCGCGGAACCGGTGAAGAACAGTGCGGTGCTGCCCGCCAGCAGGGCTCCGGAGACGGCCAGCATGCCGAGCAGCAGGGCGACGCAGCCGATGGCCGAGGTGATCCCGTCCGAGACGGCGCCCCAGCGCAGGGTCCACGTCAACTGGGCCAGTCCGGCGACGCCTTGCATGCTGACGATCACCAGGCCCGCGATGAAGGGGTTGTAGCTGTGGAGCAGTTCCTTGACCAGACTGCCGCCCAGACTCAGATACACACCGCCCACGGCCCAGGCGACGGCGACGCCCGTGCCGGCGATGAGGAACTCACGGCGCGTCTTGGCCGGGACCCGGAGCGGCTGGAGGCGCAGCACGCGTGACCACCGTCCGGGGGCGAGCGGGACGGTCTCGGGAACCCACAGGGCGATGGCGACGAGCAGGGCGAGCGAGAGGCCGGCGAGCACGAGGAAGGGGGTGTGCAGAGGGGAGGGGCCCCACTGTGCGAGTGCCCCGCTGACCGCGGCGCCGACGGCGAGTCCGCTCGGCATGGCGGCGCTGTTCACGAGTCCCGCGGTCCGGTGGTCGCCGCGGGGGTGCAGATCGACCAGGGCCGCGCTGGCGGCGCCGGTGAACACACCGGTCGCGAGGCCGTGCACGGCCCGGGCGACGTAGAGCCAGGCGACGGAGTCGGCGGCGAGGAACAGGGCGTAACTCGCTATCAATAAGCAGAGACTGCCCAGCAGGACGGGGCGGCGGCCGACCCGGTCCGACAGGCCGCCCACGAGCAGCAGGGCCACCAGGACACCGGCGGCGTACATGGCGAAGACGGCGGTGAGCGTGGTCGCGGAGAAGCCCCAGCGCTCCTGGTAGTTCACATACAGCGGGGTCGGGGTGCTGTTGGCCGCCAGCACCACGCCGACCCCGGCGGCCACCGTCCAGAAAGCCCGGGCGGACCGTCGCCCGCCGCTGCCCGTGGCCTCCGGGGCCGATCGGTTGTCCGTGGTCATGGAACGGTCCTCCCGTTCGGACGCGGTGTGGCGCGAATCAGTCCTTCAACAGCGGTCGGAGGTCGTCGAGTCGGTCGAAGAGGTGCCACACGTAGGCCGACGTTCCGTTCTCGCGGTGCGGGTGGAGCGTGGCCAGCTCCGGGTCGTCGCGGTAGCTCGCGAAGGCCTCCGGTGAGTCCCACTCCACCAGAATGAGCACGCGCCGCGGGGTGATGTCCCCGGTGACGCTCTCCCGGAACTTTCCGAGAGCCACCACGCGGCCGCCGTGGGCGGTGACTTCCTTGACCGATCTGCGCGAATACGCCAGGTATTCCGCACGGTCTGCGACGTCGAACAGATTCAGAGCGTAGACTTTTCCCGGACCGGGAATTTCAGCCATGATTCGCTTCCTTATCCGCACTGAAACAATGCCCCGGTGAATGTATCATTCATTTAGGGTTTGCGGCAACCCTTCGATTCGTCTGCGCAGCTCATCGGCGGAACCTTGTTGAAATATGATCGGCGGCCTGGGGTTCCTGAGGGTGCTCGCGCCCGCTCTGTTGGGCCTGTGACCTGGTCTTTTGGGCGACGCGTGGCCAACCGGAGGCCCCTCCGGGAATTACAGGACATGCTCTCGCTGGCCGAATTCTTGCGGTAGGCGGCCCTTCATGTATTCGTTTGGGAGTATCCGTTGAAATCGTGCCTGCCTGGAAGTGAGCTCGAATCTTCGCATTTGTTCGGGGCGGGGTCGTCATTTTACGGGATCAGGGAAGCGTCAGTATCGTCCTGGCTCATTCGACCTCCTTGTACCTCCAGGGCATTACCGCGCTGCTGAGCGCGGAGGCCGACCTCCGCGTCGTGGGCCAGGCCGGCGACGGGGACCGCTTCATCGAGACGGTGGAGCGCGAACAGCCGGACGTCGTACTGATCGACTGCGATCTCTCCGGTCCGCCGCTGGAGACCCTGGTGGCCCGCACGCGCTCACCCGGCGTACCAGAACGATGGTCCTGCTCGGCTCGCCGCCGTCGGCCGGCTGGTCGCCGAGAGCGGCGCGGACGGGATCGGCTACGCGGTGACCGTGACAATCGACGGCTTGGACGGCGCGGCACGGCTGGCTCCCGCAGGGTGCACTCCGTGCTGCCCGCCGCAGGCTGAGCGGGGCGGCGGCACGGCTCGCCGACGCGTACAGGGGTATCCGGGCGCGGTCACCACGGCCGGGTCGACTGCGGGCACCTCACCGCGGGCCCGGCGAAGAAGGCCGTAGCGGACCGACGCTCTCGATCAGCTCCTGGAGGCGCAGTCCGCGTCGGGCATCGAGAGCGACGGCGGGGCGGGCGCGCACCGCGTGGGCGAACTCGGCGCGCAGCACCGGCCAGCACAGGTCGTGGTCGAGTTCGGCCGTGTCGTACACCAACTCCTCGCCCGGACCGAACAGTTCGATACGTGTCCTGGCCCGGGGCAGCCGGACGGTCCCCGACAGGGAGGCCTGGCTGACCGCGCCGTTCTCGTGCTCGCAGGTCAGCTCGATCCAGCGGCGCGGATCGCCGGTGCCGCGCACGCTCGCGATGGGACCGACGGCCGCGTCGAGGAGGTCCAGCAGGTGCGGTCCCAGGTCGAGCAGCGCGCCGTGCTCCAGCCGCCACTGGGTGGCGAAGTCGCCGCCCAGGAAGGCCCCGTGGAGGTAACAGGAACGGGCGCCGTGGACGTCGGCCGCCGCTGCCCGTCGCAGGAACTCCCGCGTCGCCGGATGATAGCGCTTGGTCAGGACCAGCTGTGACACGACGCCGGCCGCCGCCACCGCGTCGGCCACGGCCCGCGCCGACGCCAGATCCGGACCGAGCGGCTTCTCCAGCAGCACGGCCCGCCCGGCTCGCGCGGCGGCGGGTGCCAGCTCGGCCTGGACGGCGGGCGGCACGGCGAACGCGACCGCCTCGCTGCGGTCGAGCAGTTCCTCGTACGACCGGGCGGCCACCGTCCCGTGGACGGCGGCCAGTTCCTCGGCGGCCCGCGGACGGCGGGCCCATATCCCGGCCAGCTCGGTCTCGGGGCCGGCGGCCAGCATGCGGGCGTGCATGGCGCGCGCCCAGGGCCCCGGCCCCGACGAGTCCGACGCGGACCGGCGGCCCGGTCCATACCGCCGGCGGCGTCGCGGTGGTGTCGTTCCGTGTCATGAGCTCTCTCCGAGTGCGGCGAGCCGGGCGTCCGCCCGCTCGGGGGCGTACAGGTGCTCGACGACCATGGCCGCGGTGCCCCGCAGCCCCGCTCGCTCGCCGAGGGAGGAGGTGACCACCTGGAGATGGGCGGTCGTACGGGGCATGGCCCGCTGGTAGAGCAGTTCCCGCACCCCGGTCAGGAAGGGGCTCCCGGCCAGGTCCCCGGCGATCACGAGGACCCCGGGGTTGAGCAGGGTGACGACGGTGGCCAGGACCTCGCCCACCCGCTGTCCGGCCTCGCGGGCCATGCGTACGGCATCGGGCTGACCGGCCGCGAGATGCTCGCGCACCCCCGATCCTGAGGTCGTCGGGATGCCGATCGCGGTGAGTTCGCGGGCGAGCGCACGGCCGCTCGCGACGGCGGCGAGGCAGCCGTAGGAACCGCACATACACAGGGCGTCCGGCCGGTCGTGGAGCCGGATGTGGCCGAGGTCGCCGGCGCCGCCGTCGATGCCGCGGTAGATCTCGCCGTCCACCACGACTCCCGCGCCGATACCGGTGGAGACCTTGACCAGGACGAACGCACCGCAGTCGGGAAAGCCGGCGCGCTGCTCCGCGTACGCCATGAGGTTCGCGTCGTTGTCGATCAGCACCGGCAGCGCGGTGGGCGTCGTCGGGCCGCCGACGTGCTCGGCGTACGCCGCACGGAGCCGCTCGCGGACCGGGTAGCGGTCCCAGCCGGGCATGATCGGCGGCTGGACGACCTGACCGCTCTCCCAGTCCACCGGACCGGGAACGGACAGGCCGATGCCGCAGACCTTGTCCGGGTCGGTGCCCGCCTCGGACAGCAGCGGGCCGAACCAGCGGGCGATCAGATCGAGTACGGCCTCGGGCCCGTCGCCGAGGTCCAGCGCGCCGGTCCGCTCGGCGAGGACGTTGCCCGCCAGGTCGAGGACGGCCGCCCGGCCGTGGCGGGTCTCCAGGGCCGCGGCGAGTACGACGGCGTGCGCGGCGTCGAACTCCAGCCGGCTGGACGGGCGGCCGCCGGTCGAGGTTCCCGCCCGGTCACGCAGCCATCCGGCGCCGAAGAGCTGATCGAGGCGGTGGCCGACGGTGGAGCGGGACAGCCCCGTGGCGCGCTGGAGTTCACCCCGCGTCGTGGCCTGTCCGGTGCGGATCAGGCGCAGCAGATGCCCCGCGCTGCCCTGGTTCCCCGTCATGCGTTCCCCCATCGTTCCCCTCGTTCCCGCGGCGGCCGTCCCCCGTCGCTGCGGCCGGTGTCTCAGCTCTTGTCCGCGCCGCTGGTCAGTCCCTCGGTGAGCAGGCGCTCGGCGGCGAAGAACAGCAGTACCACGGGGACGGTGAGCACCACCGACCCGGCCATCAGTACCGTCTTGGACACCTCGATGCCGCCGGCGAGTTGCTGCAGGCCGAGGGAGACGGTCCAGCGGTCGGGGTCGGCGGCGAGGAAGAGCAGCGCGAAGAGGAACTCGTTCCACGCGATCATGAAGATGTAGAGGCCGGTGGCCATCAGGGAGGGCGCGGCCAGCGGCAGGACGACCTTGCGGACCGTCTGCAGCCGCGAGCAGCCGTCCAGGGCGGCCGCCTCCTCGATGCCGTACGGGATGGTGGCGAAGTAGTTCTTCAGCATGTAGATCGACACCGGTACCGTCTGCGCGATGTAGACGATCGCCAGCCCCGCGAGGCTGCCCTGGAGTCCCAGCTTGGCGAACATCACGAACAGCGGGACGGCCAGCAGCGTCGCGGGGAAGAGGTAGACCGCCAGAAACAGGGCGCTGACGTGCCGGCTGCCGAAGAACCTCAGCCTGCTCGCGGCGTACGCGCCGGGCACCGCGGCGAGAAGGGTGAGCAGGACCGTGCCGAGCGAGACGACGGCGGAGTTCAGCAGCATCCGGAGGAAGCCCTGACCGCCCTCGTCGGCCGGCCGCAGGACCTCCTCGTACGTGGCGAGGGTGATGTCCTTGGCCGAGACCCACAGGCTGCCGGGATCCAGCAGCAGCGCGTCGATCGGCTTCACCGACAGAAGGAGCATGTAGTAGAAGGGCACGACGGTGATCAGCGCGAGGAAGGCGATCACGACCCAGCGGAGTGCTCCGAAGAGCCGCTCCTCGAACTGTGCGCGGCTCATCACGCCTCCCCCTGCACCTTCTTGGCGAAGAACTTGAAGTAGAGACCCAGCAGGACCACGAGGACCGCGGCGAGGACGAGGGCCTGGGCGGCGGCCGCGCCGACGTCGTAGCGCGAGGTCAGGAAGTCGTACACGCGGACGGCCACGACGTCGGTGCCGGAGCCGCCGCCGGTGAGCAGATACACGTCGTCGAACTTGTTGAACGTCATGATGAAGCGCAGCACCGACAGCAGCGCGATCACCGGCATGAGCTGGGGCAGCAGGATGTGCCGGAAGCGCTGGACGGGAGTCGCGCCGTCGACGGCCGCCGCCTCCTCCAGCGCCGCCGGCACGGCCTGGAGCCGGGCCAGCAGGAAGAGGAAGGCGAACGGGAAGTACCGCCATATCTCGAAGGCGATGACGGTGAGCAGAGCCAGCGGGATCTCGAAGTGCAGGCCGAACAGGCCCACTTCGTACGAGCGCGTGGAGAGGAAGGCCACCGGGTCGTCCCAGCCGAACAGGGAGCGCCCCCACTCGTTGACGACGCCGTACTGCGGGCTGAGCGCGACCTCCCAGACGAAGGCCACGGCCACCACCGGGGCCACGTACGGCAGGAGCATCGAGCCGCGCAGCAGGCCCCGGCCGCGGAACGGGCGGCGCAGGGCCAGGGCGGCGACCAGGCCGAGGGCGATGGATCCTGCGGTGGCGCCCACGGTGTAGAGCAGCGTGGTGCCGAGGCTGGACCAGAAGCCCGGTGAGCCGAGGACGCCGGCGAAGTTCTCCAGGGTCCAGTTGCCGAAGAGGCCCATGCCCTGGATGTCGACGAGCCGCGCGCGCTGGAAGGCGAGCAGCACCGTCCACAGGATCGGCAGGACGACCACGAACAGCACCACCAGGAAGGTGGGGGTGACGAAGGCCAGTCCGGCGCGGTTCTCGCGGGCACTGACCGTCAGCGGTCGGGGGCTCTCGCCACGTCCTCGCTCGGATGCGGCGGGCGGTCGGGGGCGGCGCTCCGTCGCGCCGTGCTGTGCTGTGCTCATGGGTGTCTACCTCGTGGGCGGGAACGGCCCGCTACTGCAGGGACGTCTGCAGGGCGGCGACTTCTTCGGCGGCTTCGCGGGCGGCCTCCCGCGGTGAGACCTGACCGCTGGTCATGGCGCCGACGGCCTTGGGGACGGGCAGCTCGCCGTTGGTGGCTCCGACGAGCGCGCCCTGGCCCTGGGCGATGCCCCAGCGCCGCATCTTGCCCACGCCGTCGAGGAGTTGGCCGAGGAGCGCGTCGGAGAAGACCTGGTTCATCGGCTTGCGGCTGTCGACGCCCATGCTGCTGCCGCGCCAGGCGTCCACGAAGCGCCGCGGCTCGGCGGCGGTCCCCGTGCGGACGGGGATCTTGCCCTCGGGGGCCATGCCGAACCAGTCCTCGTACCCCTTGCCCATCATGTAGGTGATGAACTTCCGGGAGGCGGCGGTCTCGGCAGTCCGGGTCACGGTCCAGGAGGTGATCTCGCCGAACTGGGCGGGTGCGGTGGCGTCCGGCCCCTTCATCGCGGTCACGATGCCGCTGTTGCGGGAGAGGAACTCGGGGTCCTTCTTGCACTCGGGGCAGCTGGGCAGCGCGTCCTTGCGCAGTCCTGCCAGCTCGTCGAGGAGGAAGGAGGACCAGACGATCATCGAGGACTTGCCGGAGAAGTACGTGGCGCGGGTGGAGTCCACGGTCTGGGTGCCCGGGGCGCCGTACCCGCGGGCGAGGGTGTCGTACTCCTTGAAGGCGGTGCGACAGGCCGGGGAGTCCAGGGTCACCTTGCCGCCGTCGTCCACGAGTTGGCAGTCGTTGGCGAGCGCGACGTTCTCGAAGCTCTGCTGGGTGAAGACGTCACCGGGGTCGGTGGCGGCGGAGATGCCGTCGCGTCCCGCGGTGTCGAGCCCCTTGGCCGCGGCGCGCATCGTGGCGTACGTGTCGGGGACCGGCAGGCCCGCCTTGTCGAGCAGGTCCTTGCGATAGACGAGGAGTTGGAGCCACGCGTCGGAAGGGACGCCGAGCATGCGGTCCGGGCCGTCGGAGAGGAGGTCCAGGGCGTTGCGGTCGAAGGTACCGGTGCCCAGGCTCCTGGTGATCCGGGTGGTCACGTCGGTGTTGAGCAGGCCGTTGGTGTACATCTGCCAGACCTGGCCCATGGGGGCGGCGCCGATGACGTCGGGGAGGTCGCCCGCGGCGGCCGCGGACATGATCAGCTGCGGGAGCTGCCCCTCGTCGACGCCGACCAGCTTCACCTCGATGCCGGTGTCCTTCTCGAACCGGTCGACGATCCTGCGCGTGGTGGCCATCCGGTCCGGCAGGTTCTCCTGTGACCACACGGTGATCTTGTTGTCGGGCTTCGCCATGGCGTCGCCGGAGCAGCCGGACAGCAGGCCGGCGCCCAGCGACACGGCGAGCCCGATCGCAGTCGCCTTCGACCGCAGAGACCTCAGAGGCATGCCTCGTCCTCACCCACTTACGCTCGATTGGCCAGCATCACAGCAGCTCTTTTGTCTGTTGACAAGACATAACTCTGGGATATCTTCTGCGTAATTCGTCGAGAGCCAACCCTCGGAGCCCCGTGTGGAACGCGTCGTCCAGTTCACCGGCCCCCGTCAAGTCGAAGTCGCCGAGCACGAGAGCGCCCCGCTCCCCGCGGGTCATCTGCGGGTCCGGACCCGCTACTCGGGCGTATCGGCCGGCACCGAGCTCACCGCGTACCGCGGCACCAACCCTTATCTGACCCGCACTTGGGACCCGGACGCGCGGCTCTTCCGCGACGGCGCGGCCGGCATCGAATACCCGGTCGCCGGCTGGGGCTACTCCGAGGTCGGCGAGGTCACCGAGGTCTCACCCGAACTCGTCGGCACACCCGGAATCCCCGCCACCGGCGACCTGGTGTGGGGGATCTGGGGCCATCGCAGCGAGGGCATCGTGCCCGCCGAGCGGATGACCGGACACACCCTGTCCCCCGGACTGGAGCCGCTGGCAGGCGCGTTCGCCCGGGTCGGCGCCATCGCCCTCAACGCCGTCCTGGCCGCCGACCTCCATCTCGGCGAGGACGTGGCCGTGTTCGGGCAGGGCGTCATCGGACTCCTCACCACCAGGCTGGCCCAGCTCAGCGGAGCGGACGTCACCGCCGTCGACGCCCTCGACGGGCGCCTCGCCACGGCGCAGGCCTACGGCGCGGTGCGCGGCCTCAACGCCCGTACGGACGCGGTCGCGGAGCGGATCCGCGAGGCCACCGGCGGACGAGGCGCGGACGTGGCCATCGAGATCAGCGGGGTCTACCCGGCGCTGCACGAGGCGCTGCGCTCCGTCGCCGTCGGCGGCCGTGTCGTCGCCTCCGGCTTCTACCAGGGCGACGGCAGCGGTCTGCGCCTCGGCGACGAGTTCCACCACAATCGTGCGCAGCTGATCTGCTCCCAGATCGGCGGCGTACCCCCGCAGTTGGCGGGACGATGGACCGTGGAGCGGCTCCAGCAGACCTTCCTGAAGCTGGTCGCCGACGGCCGGGTGGACGTCAAGTCGCTCGTCAGCCACGTCGTTCCGGCCGCCGACGCCGCCGACGCCTACGCCCTGCTGGACGAGCGTCCCGGGGACGCCCTCCAGATCGTCCTGGAGTTCTGAGAGGCCCGCACCATGACCCACACCTTGCGCATCGCCTGTCAGGAACAACTGCTCCCCGGCCGAACCCTCCAGGAGAAATGGGAGTTCGCCCAGGCAGCCGGCTACGACGCGATCGAACTGCGCGGCCGCGGCGACCTCCACCTCCACCGCCGGCTGCCCGAACTGCGACGCGCGCTGGCCGACGGCGTCGTCATGCCCACGGTGTGCGTCGAGATGCTGCACTTCTTCGGCGCGTTCGACGAGGAGCAGCGGCGCGACGCCCTCACCCAGATGAAGTCCCAGCTGTCGGTGATCGCCGAACTCGGGGGCCTCGGCGCCCAGACACCGGCGTCGTACGGCATGTTCTCGCGCCGGCTGCCGCCCTTCGAACCGCCCCGCTCGGAAGAAGCGGACCGCGAGGTGCTGCTCGCCGGGCTCACGGAGCTGGGCGAGCACGCGAAGCGCGAGGGCGTGACCCTGTTCCTGGAGCCGTTGAACCGCTACGAGGACCATATGGTCAACCGCCTCGACCAGGCTGCTGAGTTGATCCGCACGGTGGGCCTGGACTCGGTGCGGATCGGCATCGACAGCTACCACATGAACATCGAGGAGAGCGATCCGGCGGCCGCGATCCTCGCGGTGGCGCCGCTGATCGGCCACGCGCAGGTGAGCGACTCCAACCGGTTCCAGCCCGGCGCGGGCCACCTCGACTGGCCGGCCTGGCTCCACGCGCTCGACGCGGCGGGCTATGACGGGTATCTCGCGGCCGAGTGTCGGCTCACCGGTGACCCCGTCGACGCCGTGCGCTCCGTTCCCGCCTTCCTGCGAAGGGCGGCCGCGTGACAGCCGCTCTTCTGGACACCCGTACCGCGCACCACGGCGGCGACAGCCCCGAGCCACCGCGCCGCGCCGCCGCCCGCGTCCTGCTGCGCAACTGGACGGGCGCCTCGACCGTGCCCTCCCGCTCCCTCTATCCGCACCAGTGGAGCTGGGACTCGGCGTTCGTCGCCATCGGCCTGCGCCACCTCTCGCCGCGCCGGGCCCAGCGGGAACTGGAGCACCTGCTGGGGGCGCAGTGGGGCGACGGGCGGATCCCGCACATCGTCTTCAACCCGGCGGTCCCGGCCGGGGCCTACTTCCCCGGACCGGACTTCTGGCGCTCCTCCGAGGCGGGCCGGCCGGCCGGCGCGCCGCGCGGCACCGAGACCTCCGGCATCGTCCAGCCGCCGGTCCACGCACTCGCCGCGTGGCTGGTGCACCGGGCGGACCCCGCCGAGTCGCGGCGCCGCGGCTTCCTCGCGCGCGCATACCCCCGACTCGCCGCCTGGCACCACTATCTGACGGCCCGACGTGATCTCGGCCGGGGCGGCCTCGCCGCCGCCGTCCACCCCTGGGAGCCGGGCCTGGACAACAGCCCGAGCTGGGACGAGCCGCTGCGGCGCATCGATCCCGCGCCCCTCGACTCCTTCCGCCGCGCCGACCTGGACCACAGTCCCGCCGCCGACCGGCCCACCGATCTGGACTACGGGCGGTACGTGCGGCTGGCCGGCACCTATCGCGCTCACGCCTACGACGACAGCCGCACCCCGCACGCGTTCGCCGTCGAGGACCCCTGTTTCAACGCGCTGCTCATCGCCTCCGAGCACGCGCTGGCACGGATCGCGCAGGAAGCGGGCGGCGACCCCGCCGGGCACCTGGAGCGGGCCCACCGGACCACCCGCGCGCTCGTGGCGCGGCTCTGGGACCCGGACGCCGGCCTCTTCCTCTGCCGCGACCTGCACACAGACCGGCTCCTCGCCGACCGCACGGTGTCCGGCCTGGTGCCTCTGATCGTTCCCGGCCTGCCTGCCGAGGTGCGCGAGGCGCTGATGCACACCGCACGCGGCCCGCACTTCGGGCTGGGGCGCGTCCATCTGGTGCCCAGCTACGACCTGCTCGGGCCCCACTTCGACGGCAGCCGCTACTGGCGGGGACCCAGCTGGTTCAACATGGCCTGGCTCATCCACCGCGGCCTTCGCGCGGCCGGGAGGTACGACGAGGCGAAGCGGCTGTCCGCCGCGTTCCTGACGTCCGCCCTCGCCACGGACTTCGCGGAGTACGTCGAGCCGCACACGGGTGAGGGCCGGGGCATCCGCGACTTCAGCTGGACGGCCGCCCTCGCGCTCGACCTGCTCAACGACGACGGGGAGGACTGAACTCATGGACACCACCGGACGTCATCTCCTCGTCCACGACGGCGCGTTCGCGGTGCTCGGCGACTTCGGGGAGATCACCGGGACGCGCGGTGCCGCACCGGACGGGCTGTTCTGCCGGGACGCCCGCCACCTCAGCCGCTGGCACCTGACCGTGGACGGCGCCCCGCTCCAGGTACTGGTGGCGGCGGGGCAGCCGGGTCCCGACCGACCGCTCCGCGCGGTTCTCACCCCGGTCGCCGACCGCGACGAGCCCCCACCCTGCACCGTCTTCCGCGAGCAGGCGGTCCTGGACCGGTCGCTGCTGGAGCGCATCCGGCTGGTCGCAGGCGGTCCGGTGCCGACGACCGCCGTGATCGAACTGACGGTGGACGCGGACTTCGCCGACCAGTTCGAGCTCCGGTCCGAGCGCGTCACGTACGACAAGCCCGGCGCGGAGCGCACGGCCGAGACCCTGTCCGACGGTGCGGCGTTCGACTACCGCCGGCAGGCGGCCGACGGCGGTCCCGAGTGGCACGCCCGGACCGTGGTGACCGCCTCGCCCGCTCCCGACGCAGTGGCCGAGGCGCCCGGCGCCGGTACGGCGCGCACGCTCCGGTGGCGCGTGCCGCTCGCCCCGCACGGCAGCGCGGTGATCCTGCTGAGGGCGTCCGCCCTGCCGTCGGGAGACGGCACGGCACCGTCGCACCGGCCCCTCATGACCCCGGCGGACGCGATGGCCCAAGTCGCCCACGAGCGACGGACGTTCACCCAGCCCCCGGCCGCCTTCAGCCCGGGCGACCTCACCACCTGGGACGAACTGGCCCGCGCGTGCGAGCAGGGGCTGGCCGACCTCGCGGCGCTGCGGGTTCCGGCCACGGGCCCGGACGGGGAGGCGCTGCGCGTGCCCGCCGCCGGAATCCCGTGGTTCCTCACCCTCTTCGGCCGGGACTCGCTCCTCACCTCACTCTTCGCACTGCCCTACCAGCCGGAGCCGGCCGCCGCCACGCTGCTCGCGCTCGCGGCGAACCAGGGACGCGTCCACGATCCCGACCGCCTCGAACAACCCGGCCGGATCGTCCACGAGGTCCGCCACGGCGAACTGTCCCGCTTCCGCCAGGTGCCCTACGGCCGTTACTACGGGACCGTCGACGCCACCCCGCTCTTCCTCACCCTGCTGCACGCCCACGCCGAACTCACCGCCGACGAGGGACTCGCGCGGCGCCTGGAGCCGCAGGCCCGGGCGGCGGTGGAGTGGATGTTCCGGGACGGGGGTCTGAACGAGCACGGCTGGCTGGTGTACTCCTCCGACGCCGAGCAGGGCGGCCTGGTCAACCAGAACTGGAAGGACTCCCCGGGCGCCGTCTGCTTCCGGGACGGCACTCCCGCCCAGGGGCCGATCGCGGTGGCCGAGGCACAGGGGTACGCGTACGACGCCCTGCTCCGCACGGCTCGCCTCGCCCGCGAGGTCTGGGACGACGCCTCCTTCGCCGACCGCCTGGAGAAAGCGGCGCAGGAGCTGCGGAGCAGGTTCCATGAGGAGTTCTGGATGCCGGACGCGGGGTTCCCGGCGCTGGCCCTGGACGGCCTGGGCCGCCAGGTCGACGCCCTCGCGTCCGACGCCGGTCACCTCCTGTGGTCCGGGATCCTTCACCGGGAGGCCGGCCGGGCCGTGGGCCGCAGGCTCCTCGAGCCGGACTTCTTCTCCGGCTGGGGCATCAGGACACTCGCCGCGGGCCAGGCTCCGTACCACCCGCTGTCGTACCACCGGGGCTCGATCTGGCCGCACGACAACGCCGTGATCGTGCTCGGCCTCGCGCGCTACGGTCTGCCGGAGGAAGCGCTCACCGTGGCCCGCGGCCTGGTGGAGGCGGCGGCGCTCCACGACTGGCGGCTGCCCGAGGTGCTGGCCGGCTACGGCCGCGACGACCACCCGGCGCCGGTGCCCTACCCCCACTCCTGCTCCCCGCAGGCGTGGGCCGCGGCCACCCCGCTGGCACTGCTGACGGCGCTGAGGGGGTGACCCCGCCGGGTCAGTCCACCGGCCACGTGTGCACGGGTGCGTTGAGGTGCATGTAGTCGATGTACTGCTGCGTCATGCGCCGCAGGGACTCGTGGCGGCCGGCGTGACTGTGGGCGTCGATGTGGTGGAACATCTCCTTCTGCCACACGGCCCCGTTACGGGCGGTGGCGCAGCGCTGCTCGATGATGCCGAGCAGGGGTTCGCGCCAGGCGTCGTCCATGCCGGAGAGCTCCAGGCCCCGGTGCGCCAGCGGCAGCAGGCGGCGCAGGACGAGTTCGACCACCGGCACCTCGCCGACGCCGGGCCAGTACTGGCGCGCCTCCATGCCGTGGCGGGCGGCCGCGTGCAGGTTGTCCTCGGCGGCGGCGAAGGACATACGTGACCACACCGGGCGGTCCTCCTCCACGAGGGCGCGGGTGAGCCCGTAGTAGAAGGCGCCGTTGGCGAGCGTGTCGGCGACGGTCGGGCCGGCGGGCAGCACGCGGTTCTCCACCCTGAGGTGCGGCCGGTCGTGGGCGACGGCGTACACCGGGCGGTTCCAGCGGTAGATGGTGCCGTTGTGCAGGGTGAGTTCGCCCAGTTCGGGGACGTCGCCGCGGTCCAGGGTCTCCGCCGGGTCCTGCTCGTCGCACAGCGGAAGGAGGGCCGGGAAGTACCGCAGGTTCTCCTCGAAGAGGTCGAAGACGCTGGTGATCCACCGCTCGCCGAACCACACCCGGGGGCGTACCCCCTGCTCCTTGATCTCCTGCGGACGGGTGTCGGTGGCCTGCTCGAACAGCGGGATACGGGTCTCGTGCCACAGCTCCTTGCCCAGCAGGAACGGGGAGTTGGCCGCCAGCGCGACCTGGACGCCGGCGACGGCCTGCGCCGCGTTCCAGTACGGGGCGAACTCCTCCGGGGACACCTGGAGGTGGAACTGGGTGCTGGTGCAGGCCGCCTCGGGGGTGATGGTGTCGGCGTAGGTGCGCAGCCGGTCCACGCCGTCCACCTCGATGCGCAGGTCCTCGCCACGCGCCGCGAAGACCTGGTCGTTGAGCAGCCGGTAGCGCGGGTTCTCCGACAGCGCCGCCTCGCTCACGTCCCCTTGCCGCAGCGTGGGAAGGACGCCGATCATGATCAGATGGGCACCGACCGACCGGGCGCGCTCGTCCGCGTGGTTCAGCGCGGAGCGGATCTCGGCCTCCCAGTCGTCGGGACCGCCCTCGGTCAGCCGCCGGGGCGGGATGTTGATCTCCAGGTTGAAGCGGCCCAGCTCGGTCGACCAGGACGGGTCCGCGATGGCCTCCAGCGCGTCGAGGTTGCGCATCGCCGGCTCCGCCCGGTCGTCGACCAGGTTCAGCTCGATCTCCAGGCCCACGTGGGTCCCGTCGGACTCGAACCGTGACTCGCGCAGCATCTGCGCGAACGCGTCGAGACACTCCTGCATCTTGATCCGGTACCGGCGGCGGTCCTCGCGGGTGAAGACACGCGCCGGGACGTCCCGTCCCATCGGCCCTCCCGGCTTCCCCACCTCGGACACCCTTGCACCCCCCAGCGTCGCATCACCGGGGGACGGCGACCACGCGAGACGGGCGCGCCGGGTTCAGGCCCGGTCGGGAGGGACGGCGCCGGCCGGGTCGGCGAACGGGACGAAGTGGGCGGGCGGGTGGTCGATCGGCAGGTCGGGGCGCCAGGCGGTGAGGATCTGGGCGCTGCACTCGAAGAGCCCCGGCGGCAGGGCGCTCAGGGGATACCAGCGCCAGTCGCCCACGCTCTCGTCCGGCTGGTCGGCCGGTTCGCCGTCCCATGCGGTGACGAGCGCGCCGAAGGTGATGCGGACGACGTCGCCGACCCGGTCGACGAGCGTGCCCAGCATGCGTACGTCACCGGGGTCGGCGGACAGTCCGGTCTCCTCGGCCAGTTCGCGTACGACCGTCTCCTGGAGCGACTCGCCCGGCTCCACCGTTCCCCCGGGCAGCTCGGTCGTGCCGAAGCGGTGGCGGCCCAGCAGCAGGCCACGCGGCCCGTACACCACCGCGCCGACCCCGGCCGCCGCCTGGGGGACGGGTGGCTTCGGGGTGCGGGGACGGGAGGTGATCCGGGCCGGCCGATGGGCCTGGAAGAGCAGGTAGGAGGCGCGATGGTGCTCCTCGGGCGCGTGCAGCACGGTGGCGGCGTCCACCCGAAGCCCGTACCGCACGAGCAGGTCCTCCCACACCTCCTGGGCCAGCACCCACATCCGCACGGTCGCCTCACCGCCGCCCGCCGGCAAGAGGGTCTCCGGACGGGGGACGACCGCCGAACCGGGGCCGTCGCCATGGGAGTTGGTGTGCAGCACGGTGAAGCACAGGCGGCCCCCGGGCCGGAGAGCCGCGGCGAGGGCGGGCAGCAGCCGGTGCGGGTCCAGGTAGGGGAGGGCGGTGAGGGAGTAGATCACGTCGTACGGAGCGGAGCCGCGCAGGTGCTCGACCGCGTCCGCGTGCACCAGGCGCAGTCCGGGCACGTCCGGGTAGCGGGTCCGGGCGCGCTCGATCTGGCTCGCCGAGGCGTCGACCGCGTCCACCGTCGCGCCGTAGGAGCGCGCGAGATGCGCGGCATGGCGGCCCGTCCCGCAGCCCAGGTCCAGGACGCGCAGCCCGGTCACGTCTCCGAGGACCTCGTCACCGGGCCCGGTCCCCGAGGGTCCCCAGGCGATCCGGTCGACCTCGCCGAGGCGGGTGCCGCGCCGGATGTGATGGAGGCCGTACGCCTGCCAGACCCCCGCGTCGACCTCCTCGGCGCCTGCCGCGCCGTCCGTCCGCGTCCGGGACCGCTCCACCCCGTACCCCCTCGTCATGCTCGCGCCGTCTCGATGCGTCTCCTACCTCACGTGGGCGGCGATGATGCGCGCGCACTCCACGGACTCGGTGCGCGTCGTGTCGACTTCCAGGTCGTAGACGACGCCCTCGTGCACCATGTCCGCCTGCCGGGCCGCCATCCCCGGGGCCCGGTCGCCCCGTGCGATCTCCCGGCCGGCGGCGACCGCGCCGGCGCACCTGACGCCGACCCACAGTGTGTCGACCCCGTCGAGGGCCTTCCGCCAGCGCTGTTGCGAGGCCGCTCCGCCGAGGAAGACGTCGTCGATGATGATCCGGGCGCCCGCGCGGGCCATCGTCGCGACGCCCTCGGTCCAGGCGGCCTCCAGCGTGCGGAAGTCCTCGCCGACGCTCACTCCGCCGTCGTCCCCGATCACGATCCCGGCGTCGTCCGCCCGCATCCTCGCGGGCAGGGCGTCGACGAACGAGTCGCACCCGAACGTCAGCCAGGATTCGGGCAGTTCGGCCTGGAGGCAGCGTACGATCCCCGACTTCCCCGAGCTGGAACCGCCGTTGAGAATGATCATCCGAGTCTTCACCGCGCCACAGTAGGCCACCGCCCCCACGGCCCCAACCGGATTCTGCCCCTCAGGCGTGCGGGGCGCGCCAGGAGGTGAGCGGCAGGGGGCCGCGGTCGATGACGGAACGGATGCAGAAGGTGCTGCGGGCGTCACGGACCGGGCCGATGGCCAGGATCTGGTCGGTGAGCACCTGCTCGAAGGTCCGCAGATCGGGGACGGCGAGTTCGACGAAGAAGTCGGCGTCGCCGGAGACCACATGGCAGGAGACCACGTGCTCGATCTCCTTCAGCGCGGCCTCGACCACCTGCGACGTCGTCGGGGAGTGCTCGACCTTCAGGGACAGGAACACCGTCAGCGCGAGCCCGAGGCGCTCGCGGTCCAGGTCGGCGCGGTAGCCCGCGAGCACCCCGTCGGCCTCCAGGGCCTTGGTACGGCGCAGGCAGGACGTGGGGGACAGGTGGACGGCCTCGGCGAGGTCGACGTTGGGGGTACGGCCGTGGCGCTGGAGGTGGTCCAGGATCGCCCGGTCGATGCGGTCGTACAGGGGGCGTGGCATGAAATGCAGCGTAACGGCGGATCCGCCGCACGATCCTGCGCGAGTGGGCGGTCAGCGCGCGGCTCACGCCACCGCATTCCGCGATCCGCGGCGCATCATGGTCACCTGACCGACCCGGACGCGCGCCGGGCCGGCGCCCGTCCGCAACCCGCCGACTCCCGGATGGCCTCATGCCCGACTTCCCCCTGGAACCCGACCGCGCCACGATGACCGAGATGGGGAGTCTCGTCCTCGGCCGGATCGTCGACCGCGTCGACCGGCTTCCGTCCCAGCCCGCGACCAACCCCCTGTCCGCGCAGGCCACGGCCGAGCTCGTGGAGTCCTTCCTGGCGCCGCCGCCCCGGCAGGGCGGTGACCTGAAACGCCTGCTGGAGCGGCTGGACGAGGGCGCCGATTGCGCCCTGGAGGCGGCGGGGCCCGGCCATCTCGCGTACATCCCGGGCAGCGGCATGTACACGGCCGCGCTCGCCGAGTTCTACAACCGCGCGACCAACCGCTACGGCGGCATCGCGGCGGTGTCCCCGGCGTTCGCCGCGTTGGAGGAGAGTGTGATCCGCTGGATCGCGACGCAGGTGTGCGGGCTGCCCGAGGGCAGCGGCGGCCTGCTGACCAGCGGGGGTTCGCTGGCCACGTTCTCCGCGACCGTCGCCGCCCGCCACCAACGGCTCGGTGAGGACCTCGCCCCGGGCACCGTGTACACCACGGCCTTCGCCCACCACTCCGTCGCCAAGGCCGCCCGCCTCGCCGGGATCCGCGCGGCGCACATCCGCGTCGTACCGCACACCACGGATCTGCGCATGGACCTTGAGGCCGCGGCCGCGATGATCCGCGCCGACCGGGAGGCCGGGCTGCGGCCGTTCCTGCTGGTGGCCAACGCCGGCACCACCGACACCGGGACCGTCGACCCGCTGCCGCGGCTGGCGGAGCTGACTCGGCGCGAGGACCTGTGGTTCCACGTCGACGCCGCCTACGGCGGGTTCTTCCGCCTCACCGCACGCGGCCGGGACCGCCTCACCGGTCTCGAAGAGGCCGACTCCGTCACCCTGGACCCGCACAAGACCCTGTTCCTGCCCTTCGGCACCGGCGCCCTCGTGGTCCGGGACCTCGCCGCGCTGCGCGCCGCGCACGACGGCACCGGCAGCTATCTCCAGGACACCGCCACCCCCGGCGGCGTGCCCGACTCGGCTTATCTGGGGCCCGAGTTGACGCACGAGATCCGCGGCCTGCGCGCCTGGCTGCCGCTGCACCTGCTCGGCACGGACGCCTTCCGCGACGCCCTCGACGAGAAGCTCGACCTCGCCGAGCACGTCCACGCGACCCTGTCGGCCGTCCCGGAGCTGGAGGTCCCGCTGACTCCCGACCTGTCGACCGTGGTCTTCCGGATCCGTCCGGCGGACGGTGACCCCGTCGCCATCGAGCGGGCCGACGCGGCGAGCCGGCGGCTGCTGGACCGGATCAACGCCCACCGGCGGTTCGTGCTCTCCAGCACGGTCGTCGACGGACGCTTCACCCTGCGCGTGTGCGTCGTGTCCCACCGCACCCACCGGGACCTGATCGCCGAGGCGCTGGAGATCATCACCGCGGAGACCGCCCGCATCGTCTCCGAGGAGCGGGCGGCCTCCGCGGCGGTGGGGGCGCTCAGCGCACCGCGTCCGGCTCGGCAGGGCTGCCCACAGGGGTGAGCGACGACGCCACGGGCTCGCTGTCGCCGGTGCCGGACTCGGCCCGGCGCAGCAGCCGGTGGCCGCTGGCCAGTACGGGGATGGCCAGCAGGAACGTCGCCGCGCCGACGTAGAACGGGACGCTCAGATCGGTGGCGTCGGCGATCTTTCCCGCGGCGTACGGGGCGAGGCCGCCGCCGATGAAGCGCAGGAAGCCGTACGCCGAGGAGGCCACCGGGCGCTCGACGGGGGCGACGAGCATGACGGCCTGCGTGGTCAGCGTGTTGTTGATGCCGATGAACGCGCCGCTGACGATCACCGCCACGATCACCACGGTCGGGTCGTCGACGCCGGCGGCTATCAGCGCCATCACGACGCTCAGGCCGAACAGGTTGGCGTACAGCACGGGCGCGGTGCCGAAGCGTGCCTGGAGGCGCGGGGCGAAGAAGACGCTGAACAGGGCCACCAGCAGGCCCCAGCCCGTGAAGACCAGGCCGAGCCGATGGGCGTCCAGCTCCATCGGGTACGGCGCGTAGCCGAGCATGGTGAAGAAGCCCCAGTTGTACAGCAGCGCCATGAGGCCCATGGTCAGCAGACCGCGGTGGCGCAGCGCCCGGAGCGGGGCGAGCGGTGAGGTGGGGCGTGCGGGCTTGGGCAGGGAGGGGACGAAGGCCACGGTCGCGGCCAGGGCTATCGCCATCAGTACGGCGACCCCGTAGAACGGGCCGCGCCAGCTGATCGCGCCCAACTCGCCGCCCAGCAGCGGGCCGACGGCGATGCCGAGGCCGAGGGCGGTCTCGTACAGGATGATCGCGCCGCCGAAGCCGCCGCTGGCCGAGGCGACGATGACGGCCAGCGACGTGGCGATGAACAGGGCGTTGCCCAGGCCCCATCCGGCGCGGAAGCCGACGATGCCGTTGATGGAGTCGGTGGTTCCGGCCAGGGCGGCGAAGACCACGATGATCGCGAGGCCGATCACCAGTGTGCGCTTGGCCCCGAAACGGCTGGAGACCCAGCCGACGATCAGCATGGCCACCGCGGTCACGATCAGGTAGCTGCTGAAGAGCAGGGAGACCTGACTGGGCGTGGCGTGCAGGCTCGTCGCCAGGGCGGGCAGGATCGGATCGACCAGTCCGATGCCCATGAACGAGATCACGCAGGCGAACGCCACGGCCCAGACGGCCTTGGGCTGCCGGAAGGGGCTGGCGGCCTTTCCTTGCGATTCAGTCGTGTGCATGTCTCTCCATCGAGATCAAGTGAGAAGGGGGAGGAGCCGGTTGAGGGGTGCGCGCGGGGCTGGTTCAGCTGCGGGCGGACTGACGGGCTTGCCGCTCCTCGATGGCCCGGGCCAGCGCGGGCAGCGCGATCCGCACCGCCTCCTGCTCCGGCTCGGTCAGCTCCTCGACGAGCCGCTCCAGCGCCTCGGAACGCTCGGCGCGTCGCTGCCTGAACACCTCGAGACCGGTCTCGGTGGCCTCCACCAGCACGCCCCGGCCGTCGGTGTGGTCCGCCGTGCGCCGCACCAGTCCGGCGCGCTCCATGCGCGTGACGAGCTGGGTCATGTTCGGCTGCGTGGCGCTCTCGGCCCGGGCCAGTTCGGTCAGCCGCTGCGGTCCTTCGCGGCCCAGGCGCCCGAGGGCGGAGGAGGCCGCGGTGCTCAGACCGCCGGCCGTGGCGCTCTGGCGCACGTACCGGACCATCCGCTCCACGGCGATCATCAGCTCGTCCGCGGACGCGCCCGGTGTGCCGGTGGGCGCGGCCCCGGAGTCAGATTCCATAACCCGCTTATGCATAAGCCTATGATGCAGTTACGTGTACCGTGAATCAATACCTCGATCGCACGACGCTCCGCCGAACCGCTCCGATGGCGCCCCGGTGATCCCCTGCCGATACTGGGGAGCGGTGCTTGCATCCCCGCGTCCCCGCGGGTGAGAGCCCCTGGCCCGGAGCGGGCGGGGCGGGATGCCCGGTGAGGAGCCTCGATGACCGCGACCCCCACAGTCGACGTCACCTTGCAGGTGAACGGTGAACGCCACGAACTGCCGGGCCTGGACAGTCGTACGACCCTGCTGGAAGCCCTCCGGGACCATCTCGGGCTGACCGGCACGAAGAAGGGCTGCGGACTCGGCATGTGCGGGGCGTGCACCGTGCTCGCCGACGGGCGCAGGATCAACTCGTGCCTGGCCCTGGCCGCGCTGTACGACGGCAAGGAGATCAACACCATCGAGGGTATCGCCCCCGGCGGCGAGGATGAACTGCACCCGCTCCAGCAGGCGTTCATCGACCACGACGGCTTCCAGTGCGGGTACTGCACGGCCGGGCAGATCATGTCCGCCGCCGGCCTGCTGCGGGAGGGACACACCGGATCGGCCGACGAGATCCGGGAGTTCATGAGCGGCAACCTGTGCCGCTGCGGCGCCTACTCCAACATCGTGGCCGCCATCGCCCAGGTGGCCGGAACCTCGCGGGATCCCGAGCCCGTCGCCCGGACACGGACGGGGGCCTGAGCGATGTACCCCTTCACACTGGAACGTCCGCGCGACGTCTCCGAGGCCACCCGCCTGGGATCCGCCGACTCCGCCGCGTACATCGCCGGCGGCACGGACATGATGCAGCTGCTGACCGACGAGATCCTGCATCCGGACCACCTGGTGGCGCTCGACGGACTGCTCGACGCCCGCATCGAGGTCACCCCCGACCAGGCGCTGCGCCTCGGCGGCGCCGCCAGGATGAGCGACATCGCCGACGATCCGGACGTCGCCGCGGTCTTCCCCGTGATCGCCGAGGCGCTGTTGCTGTCGGCCTCCGGTCAGGTGCGCAACATGGCCACCATCGGCGGCAACCTCCTCCAGCGCACACGCTGCCCCTACTTCCGCGATCCCGGCGTCCACGCCTGCAACAAGCGCCGTCCCGGCGCCGGTTGCGCCGCGATGGACGGCGCCAACCGGACGCTCGCCGTGCTGGGCACCTCCCCCCACTGCATCGCCACCAACGCGTCCGACGTGGCGGTGGCCCTCGTGGCGGTGGGCGCGCAGGTCCACGTACGCGGACCGGGTGGCGACCGGGTCATCGCCCTGGAAGACCTGTACCGCCTGCCCGGTGACACCCCGCAGATCGAAACGGTCCTGGAACCGGGGGAGTTGATCACGGCGGTGGTCGTGCCCCCGTCACCGGCCGCCCGCAACTCCACCTACCTCAAGGTGCGCGACCGGACGTCCTTCGAGTTCGCGCTCACCTCCGCGGCCGTGGGCCTGGACATCGCCGACGGGGTGATCCGTTCGGCGGGCGTGGCCATGGGCGGCGTCGGCACCAAGCCCTGGCGCATGCCCCTCGTCGAGGAGGCGCTCATCGGCCGGCCCGCCGGCGAGGAGACGTACCGGGACGCGGCGCGGTACGCGACCGAGGGTGCCGTCACCCGGGAGGGCAACCGGCTCAAGCCGGAACTCATGAAGCGCACGCTGGTCCGTGCGCTGAGCGTCGTCGGAGGCCGGGCATGACCACGACCGTCACCCCCACCACGTCCACGGCCTACATCGGCAAGGCCGTCAGCCGTGTGGAAGGCCCCGCGAAGGTCACCGGCGAGGCCACCTACACCGCCGACTTCCGCCCAGGACCCGGACTCGCGTACGGCGTCGTCGTGGGGTCCTCGGTCCCGAACGGCCGCCTCACCGCCGTCGACACCGCCGCGGCCGAGGCCGCTCCCGGCGTCCTGACGGTGCTGACCCCGTTCAACGCGCCCCGGCTGCCGTACCGCATCAGCCGAGAGCTCGTCGATCCCCAGGACGGCGAGCCCATCCATGTGTTCCAGGACGACCGGATCCACTTCCACGGCCAGGCCGTCGCCCTCGTCGTCGCCGAGACCTTCGAGACCGCGACGTACGCCGCCACACTCGTACGCGCCTCCTACGACGAGGAGCCGGCGGTCACGTCCTTCGACGCCGCCGCCGCGCACGCCGTCCCGCCGGGGCCGGGCAACGTGCAGGCCGGCATGCCCGGCGAGACCCTGCGGGGCGACCCCGACGCCGCCCTGCGCACCGCCGCGGCCACGGTCGACTCCACGTACCTGATCCCGCGCGAGGACCACAACCCCATCGAGCCGCACGCCACGACGGCGGCCTGGGACGGCGGCTCGCTCACCGTGTGGACCAAGACCCAGTGGGTCAGCAACACCCGCGCCGATCTCGCCGGGGTCTTCGGGATCCCGCCCGAGGACGTCGAGGTCGTCTCGCCCTTCGTCGGCGGCGCCTTCGGCTCGGCGCTCCGGGTCTGGTCGTACACCGTGCTCGCGGCGATGGCGGCACGCGGCGTCGGCCGTCCGGTCAAGGTGGTGCTGACCCGGCGCCAGATGTGGCCGCTCACCGGCTTCCGCCCCTGCACCGAGCAGCGGGTCCGACTCGGCGCCGACCGCGACGGCAACCTCACCGCCATCCGCCACGACGGCACGGCCGAGACCTCGCGCTACGAGCAGTACGCCGAGAACCTCCTCGGCTCGACCCGGTTCCTCTACCGGTGCCCGAACGTCGCCACGCGCTACCGCCTGGCCGGGATGAACGTCAACACCCCGTGCTCCATGCGGGCCCCGGGCGAGGACAGCGGCATCTTCGCCCTGGAGTCCGCCCTCGACGAACTCGCCGAGGCCCTGGGCATGGACCCGGTCGAGCTGCGGCTGCGCAACGACACCGACCGCGACATGGACCGCGACCTGCCGTTCTCCAGCCGCACCCTGCGCCAGTGCCTCATCGCCGGGGCCGAGCGCTTCGGCTGGCACAAGCGCGACCCGCGCATCGGCTCGATGCACGACGCCGAAGGACGCCTGATCGGCTACGGATGCTCCTCGGCGACCTACCCCGTCTACAACTTCCCCGCCCACGCCCGTGCCGTCCTCCACCCCGACGGCACGGCCCTGGTGACCTCCGCGACCAGCGACATGGGCCCCGGCACCTACACGTCGATGACTCAAGTCGCCGCCGAGACACTGGGGTTGACCCTCGACCGCGTCCGCTTCGAGCTGGGCGACGCCAACATGCCCAAGGCGCCTCCGCACGGCGGCTCGGCCACCATGGGCGCCGTCGGCTCGGCCGTGTACGCCGCGTGCGCCGAGGCGAGGCGCCGCGCCCTGGACGAGGCGGGGGAGACGGGCAGCCACGCCGATCTCGTGGACGTCATGGGGCGGTTGGGGCACGCGGTCGAGGCCGAGTCGGACTACCGGCCAGGACCGCAGAACAACCAGTACTCGATGCACACCTACGGCGCCGTCTTTGCCGAGGTCTCGGTCGACCCGGAACTGGGCCTGGTCCGCGTGCCCCGCGTGGTCAGCGCGATCGGCGGCGGGCGGATCGTCAACCCCAAGACGGCGCGCAGCCAGGCCCTCGGCGGCGTCGTCATGGGGATCGGCATGGCCCTGCTGGAACACACCGTGCTCGACCACCGCGACGGCCATGTGGTCAACGCCACCCTGGCGGACTACCTCGTCCCCGTGAACGCGGACATCCGCGAGCTGGACCCGTTCTTCGTCGAGGAGGAGGCGGACCCGAACGTCAACCCGCTCGGCGTGAAGGGCATCGCCGAGATCGCGACGATCGGGGTGGCCCCGGCCATCGCCAACGCCGTCTACCACGCCACCGGCAAACGGATGCGCGACCTGCCCATCACCCCGGAGAAGCTGATCTGAACCGCCGTGGCACCTGCCAGGCACATTTGATTGAACTTTCACGCGTCGAGTACGCTCGGCGTGAAGTTGAAAATTAAACCTAATGCCTCCCGGAAGGGCGCCCCACATGACCACCTCCACGCTCAGTCCCGTCCGCACCTCCGCCACCGACGCCGCCGCGGGCCCCTCCCTGCGCGCCTACGACGCCGGGCTGCTGATCCTGCGCGTCGTCCTCGGCCTGACCATGGCCGTGCACGGCACGCAGAAGCTGTTCGGCTGGTTCGGCGGCGGCGGCATCGCGGGCACCGGCCAGTTCTTCACCATGAGCGGCTATCCCGCGGGCAAGGCGATGGCGGTCGTCGCCGGGCTCACCGAGACCCTCGGCGGACTCGGCCTCGCCCTCGGCCTGCTCACGCCGCTCGCCGGCGCCGCACTCGTCGGCACCATGATCAACGTGCTGGCCGTGCGCTGGGGCGGCGGCTTCGTCGCCCCCAAGGGCATCGAGTACGAACTCCTGCTGACCGCCGGCGCGCTCGGTCTCACCCTCACCGGCCCCGGCAGGATCGCCGCCGACCGCTTCCTGCCCGGCCTGCGGGCGCACCGCCTCGCGTACGGCATCACCGCCACCGCGCTCGCCGTGGTGTTCGCCGTCGTGATCCTGCTCGTACGCGGCTGATCCCCGGCGTCGTCGGCCACCTCGGCCCGTAGCCGCCGCCACCCGGTCTGCCTCCGCCCTCGCCACCCGGTCCGCCGTCCGCCCCCCGTCCGCCGCCGCCCTCGCCACCCGTATGCCCCGCTCCCGGACGCTGCCGTGGCGGGGCGGCGCCGCGTCGCGCAGCGTGGAGGGGGAGAGCCGTAGGAGAGGTGGACGCATGGACGGGGAAGTCTTGGGCCCGCGGGTCGTGGTCGGCGTCGACGGATCGCCGTCCTCGCAGGCGGCGCTGCGCTGGGCGGAACGGTACGCCGGTCTCGTCGGCGCCGAGGTGGACGCGGTCGCCGTGTGGGAGGTGCCCGGTCAGGAGAGCTGGTCGGCCCCGGCGGTCGACGCCGATCTCGACGAGGAGAACGCCCGGGCGTGGCTGACCGAGGAGCTCGCGCAGACGCTGGGCCCCGAATCGGCCGCCCCCGTCCGGGCGTTGCTGGTACGCGGCCACCCCGTCGACGTGCTGCTCAGGGCGAGTGAAGAAGCCGAGGTCCTGGTCGTCGGCAGCCACGGCCGGGGCGGGTTCGCACGGGCACTGCTCGGGTCGGTCAGCCAGCACGTGGCGCAGCACGCCAAGTGCCCCGTGGTGATCGTGCGCGCCGAGCAGGCGATGTCATGAAGGCGGCTCGGGCTGCTTGCGGCGAGCGGCGGTCGGCCAGGTCAGCGCGCGGTTGACGTCGTTGAGGGTGACGATGCCGACGACGTCGTCGCCCTCCACGACCAGCGCCGTGCGGACCGGACTCGTGTGCAGACGTGGCACGAGGTCCACGACCGGATCGCCGGGCGCGGCCGTCACCACGTCGGACAGCGGCCTCATCTCGTCACCGACCGTCGTGCGGTAACGCATCTTCGGCGACGTCCGGTTGACCTGGTCCATGGTGATCAGCCCGGCCACCGTGCCGTCCGGCGCCAGTACGGGGAAGGCCGAGTGCCGGTAGGGCCCGAAGGGGCCCTCGGCCAGGAAGGCGTCGATGGTCGTGGCGTACGGCACGGTGACCGGGTCGGGCGTCATGACCCGGCCGACGGACACGCCGTCCAGGGCGCTGTGCAGCTCGGCGTGCCGGGCCTCGGCGCCCGCCGTCGTGATGAGGAACCAGCCGATCAGGGCACCCCACAGCCCCGAGAGGTCGCGGGCGAACAGCACCGCGGCCAGGCCGGTCAGCACCATGAGCCAGCCCAGCACCCGGCCCGCCGCCGACGCGCCCCGGGTCGCCCGCAGACGGTCGCCGGTGCGGTGCCACAAGAACGCCCGCAGGATCCGGCCGCCGTCCAGCGGAGCGGCGGGCAGCGCGTTGAACACGGCCAGCACGAGGTTGATCGCGGCCAGCCACGCCACCGCCTCCACCACCAGCCCCGGCGCGTGCAGCACCTCCAGCCCCCACGTCAGCCCGACCAGCACACCCCCGGCCAGCGCGCTGGTGAGCGGCCCCACGCCAGCGATCCGCAGCTCCGCGCCCGGCGTCGGCGCCTCGCCGCGCAGCCGGGCCGCGCCGCCGAGCATCCACAGCGTGATCCCGTCGACCTGGACGCCGTTGCGCCGGGCCACCACCGCGTGCGCCAGCTCGTGCACCAGCAGCGAGGCGAGGAAGACCACCGAGGTGAGCAGCGCGACCACCCAGTACAGGGCGGGGGAGTAGCCGGGGTGGGCGCTCGGGAAGCGGCCGCGCGCCAGGAGGACCGCGACCAGCGCCACGATGACCAGCACGCTCCAGTGCAGGCCGACGCGTACGCCGGCGATCCGGCCGAGTGACAGCGACTCGTCCATCGCACTCGCCTCGCCCTCCGGCTCCTCCCGGACCCGAGGGAAGCCGCCCGCTGCCGATTCCCCCAGCTCCATCGTCGCGCGCCGCTCCGCCGAACGGACATGCCCCGCCCGGCCGCTGCCCGGCTCAGGCCGGCGGCGGCCCGGTGTCCGGGAGTCCGAGGTGCTCGGTGAACCAGTCGCGGGCCAGCACGGCGACCTCGGCCAGGGTGCCGGGCTCTTCGAACAGGTGCCCGGCGCCGGGCACCACCGCGATCCGGTGCTCGCAGCGCATCTGGTCGGCGGCGAGCTGGTTGAGGCTCAGCACCCGGGTGTCGCTGCTGCCGACGATCAGCAGCGTCGGGGCCTGGACCCGGGCCAGCGCTGCGGGGGAGGCGAGGTCGGGCCGGCCGCCGCGCGAGACGACCGCGGCGATGCCCGGATCGTCGGCGGCCGCCTCCAGAGCCGCGCCCGCGCCGGTACTCGCACCGAAGTAGCCGACGGGCAGCGCGGTTTCACGGCGCAGCCACGCGGACGCGTCCCGCAGGCGCTCGGCCAGCAGGGAGATGTCGAAGACGTTGTACCGGTCGCCCTCCTCGTCCTGGGTGAGCAGATCGAGCAGCAGCGTGCCGAGCCCGGCCCGGTTCAGGACGGTGGCCACGTACCGGTTGCGCGGGCTGTTGCGGCTGCTCCCGCTGCCGTGCGCGAACGCCACCACGCCCCGCGCGCCCTCGGGCAGCACGAACCGCGCCGCCAGGCGCGCCCGCCCGGCCGGGACCTCGACCTCGCGGTTCGGCGGGGGCGGTGGGGCCTGGGCGGGACGCGCGCTGTGCGCGAGCAGGGCGGCCACCTCGTCGTCGCCGGTCTGCTCGAAGTCCTGGTACCAGGAACCGACCGAGCCGAGATAGCGCGGGCTCTGGAGGCACACGACCTGGTCGGCCACCTCCCGCAGGTGCGGGAGCGTCCTCTCCGGCGCGACCGGCACCGCGAGCACGACGCGCGCCGCGCCCTGGTCCCGTACGACCCTGCAGGCGGCCTCGGCCGTGGCGCCGGTCGCGATCCCGTCGTCCACGATCACCGCCGTCCGCCCGGCCAGCGACATGCAGTCGCGGCCGGCCCGGTAGCGGCCCACCCGCCGCTCCAGCTCGGCCCGTTCGGCCTCCTCGACGGGCGCCAGCTGGGCGGGGACCAGCCCGGCGTCCCGGATCACGTCCTCGTTGAGCACCCGGACACCCTGCTCGCCGATCGCGCCGAACCCCAGCTCGGGCTGCCACGGCACGCCCAGCTTGCGCACCACGAGCACGTCCAGCGGCGCGTCCAGCGCCCGGGCCACCTCGTACGCCACGGGCACACCGCCGCGCGGCAGCCCGAGCACCACGACGTCCTCGCCCCGCAGCTGCTCCAGGTGCCCGGCCAGGCGGCGCCCGGCGTCCGTACGGTTGTCGAATCGCATGCGGTACCTCCTGGGCCTGCGGCCGATACCTGCGCCCCACCCCCGGATGCCCCCGCGTACTCCGCCTACCCCGCCCCTTCCATTGCACCGCGCCCCCGGCGACTCGGCAGGGCCAGGCGCATCGCGCCCAGGGCTATTACCGTGGCAATTGGCAGGGCCGGGTGAGTCCGCGCGATGTCCCCGGCGCGGCCCGAAGGCGTCGCGGGACGGTGCCGAGCAGTCGGGAGGACGCCATGGACGGCACTCCGTACGTGGTGAACGACGTGATGACGCGCCGTGTCATCGCCCTGCGCACCGGTGCGGCGTTCAAGGACATCGTGCGGACCATGCGGCGCCGGCGGGTCAGCGCCCTGCCGGTGCTGGACCACGACGGCAGGGTCGTCGGCGTCGTCTCCGAGGCGGACCTGCTGCGCAAGGAGGAGTACCGCGACGCGGCCTTTGCCCCGGACAAGGCGAGAGCGGTGACCGCCGGGGAACTCATGACCGCCCCGCCCGTCACCGTGCACCCCGGCGCCACCGTCGCCCAGGCGGCGCGCGTCATGGCCCGCAGCGGCGTGAAGCGGCTGCCCGTGGTCGGCCCCGACGGCGAACTGGAGGGCATCGTCAGCCGCTCCGACCTGCTCAAGGTGTTCCTGCGGGACGACGCGGACATCGCCGAGGAGGTGCGCCGCGAGGTCGTCGAGCGGCTGTTCGCGGACACCCCCGCACAGATCGAGGTCGACGTACGGGACGGGGTGGTGACACTGAGCGGCCGCGTCCGCGACACCGATGTCGTTCCCGTCGCGACCCGTATGACGCGATCGGTCGAGGGCGTGGTCGACGTCGACTGCGCGCTCCTGGGGCCGCCCCGCGTCCCCGACCTCGACCCCGACCTTCCGGAGGAACCGGCACACACGAGGTGACACGAGCGCGTACGAGGTGACACGAGCGCGTAGAGGGGTACGGCGGCGAGCGGGGAGCGGCCGAGGAGGCGTCGAACGATGACGACGAGGACGACGAGGACACGTCGAACCGAGGAGATCCGGGCGCGGCTGTGGCGCTGGCGGACCAACCCGCTGCGGCGCACCGGCGATGTCGTCGAGGCCTGGGTCCTGCTCGCCGCATGGGTCCTCGCCGTGCTCGGCGGAGCGCTCGCGGGCGTGACGGCGGCCCTGAACGTCGACCACACGCTCACCGTCCGGCGCGCGCAGGTGCACACCGTCTCCGCCGTGCTGACCGGCGACGCCAAAGCCCCGTCCTCGACGACGGGTTACGACGACGGACGGGCCTGGGAGACGGTCCGCTGGCGGTCCGCGGACGGCACCGTCCACACCGGCCGCGCCGAGGTCGACGCCGGGGCCCGGGCCGGCAGCCGCGTCACGGTGTGGACGGACCGTGCGGACCGGATGGTGCCCCGGCCCCTGACCGAGACCGAGTCGGCGGTGCAGGCGGCGCTGACCGGCGTGCTCGTGGCACCGATCACCGGCGCGATGGTGTGGACCGGCGGCCGGCTGGTCCGCGGGTGCCTCTTCCGGCGCCGGCTGGCCGAGTGGGACGCGGAGTGGAAGCGGGTGGAGCCGCAGTGGCGCAACCTGAGCGGCGGGCGGGGGTGAGCCGGGGTCCGGCGGCCGAGGGAGGCCCGGACGGACCGCACGGCGACACGACGGGAGCGGAGATGACACCTCCCCTGGTCGTGGGCGTCGACGGAACGGACCCGAGCCTGCTCGCGGTCGACTGGGCGGTGGGCGAGGCCGCCCGGCACCGGCTGCCGCTGCGGCTGGTGCACGCCTCCCTCTGGGAGCGCTACGAGGGCGGCGCGCCCTCCAACGGCCAGGCGGGCGAGGCCGAGCGGGTCAGGACGGCGCGGATCGTGGACGCGGCCGCCGAGCGCGCGGCCCGCGCCGACCCGGACGTGAAGGTCACGGTGGACATCGCCCCCGAGGAGGCCGCGGACGCCCTCGTACGCGAGGGTCACCACGCCTTCGCCGTGGTGACCGGATCGCGCGGCCGCGGGGTGTTCAAGGGGATTTTCCTCGGCTCCGTCGACCTGGCCGTCGCCGCCCGCGCGCACTGCCCGGTGATCGTCGTACGCGGCGACCGCGCCGGGGTGGCCGGCTCCCACGGGCGCATCCTGCTCGGCGCCGGTGACCCCACCACCGCCCGTGCGGCCGTACGGTTCGCGTTCCGCGAGGCCAAGGCGCGCAGGTGCGCCCTCGACGTCGTCCGCGTCTGGCACCGCGCGAGCGCCGACGACCACGCTGCGGCCGGGGACCCGCCCCCCGCGCACGAGCAGCAGGCCCTGGCTGAGATCGACGCACTGCTCGAGGAAGCCGAGGCGGAGCATCCCGGCGTACGGGTGCTCCGTACGGCCGCCGAGGGATCGACCCGCCGGATCCTGCTCCACCGCTCGGCCGCCGCTGACCTCGTGATCATCGGGGCGCGGCACGAGGGAGGGCACCGGGGGCTCCGACTGAGCCTGGTGGCCCACTCGTTGCTGCACCGCTCGGCCTGCCCGGTGGCCGTCGTGCCGCAGCCCGTCCCACCGGCCGAGCTGGCTCCGGAGTGATCCCGGCCGGGACCGTACCGTCGCCTACTCGACGGGCCCGGCCATCTGGACGATGTCGTCGGTGGCCACGTCGTGCAGCCGGGTCGCCAGGTCCTCCAGGGCGCGGCTGGCCGCGAGTTCGTCGCCGATCACCGGGATCGGACGGTCGTCCGGATTGCGCCGGGCAGTGCCGCGCCCGGTGACCTGCGACGTGTCCGAAGCTGTCAGCACGGCACGCGCGAGCGTGTCGTCGCCCTCCTCGGTGATGTAGATCTGCACGGTCCATTCCTTGGCTTCCACCGCGATCACCTCCGTGGACGGGACCCTCCCCCTCCCAGGCTGCGCCCATCGGCGGGGCGCGGCCAGAGCTGACGACCCCGGCACCCGCCGTCAGCCGTCCAGGTCCGCCTCGGGCTGCGGCCGTACGGTGAGGATCTGCTGGGCGTGCCCGACCGGGCCGTTCTCGTCGTGCAGGACCGAGCTGGTCAGACCGTGCCCGGCGGGACCGAACGTGACGGTGGTGTCCAGCCCGGTCCAGCGGCCCCCGGGCGGCCGGTGCAGGTGCACGGTCAGATCGACGTTCGGAAACATCCAGGCGCCTGGCGACTCCCGTACGGCGATGCCGTTCGCGGTGTCGATGAGGGTGACGTACGAGGCCAGCGGGCTGCTGGACTCGCCCGCCACCAGGGCGAGCGGCGTGGCGACCCACGCGGTGGTGCGGCCGGGCCGGGGTTCGCCGACCGGGCGTACGTCGAGCGAGGCGATGTAGCCCCCGGGCCACACGTCCCCCAGCGGCCACGGCTTGAGCGTCTCCGGAGCGGGCAGCCGCTCGCCGGCACCGCCCGCGACGGCCGCGGTGTCCAGCGCGGTCAGCAGCCAGACGCGGGCCCGGACCACCGGACGGTCCGCGACGAGCACGACGGCCTCGACCAGTTCGATCGTGCGCCCGGGACGCACGGTCTCCACCCGGATCTCGCACTCGTCGAGCGCGAGCCGCCCGAGAATGTCGAAACTGATCCGCGCCGGCACCATCCCCGCGTCCGGACGACCCGCCAGAAGGCGGTCCACGGCGTGCATGACGAGACCGCCCAGCGGACTGAAGTGCATCTCGTCGGGATCCCAGGCCCCGCCCGCGTGCGCGGTGGGCTTGAAACGGTGGTCGTCGATGCGCTCGTAGTAGCTACCGGTGTTCAATTGAGGCTTCTCCTAGGGTGTTTCACAGGGCGGCGAACAGGGTCACTGAGAGGGTGCTGCCCCGTCCCACGCTCAGGATCCTCCCGCTGCCGGACCCACGGTCCGCCCGCCCCCCCAGCCGCTCAGAACGGAGTGCGACATGACCGACGGCCGGACCGTCACCCTTCAGGACGTCCAGGACGCCGCGGCGCGCATCGGACCGGTGGTCCACCGCACGCCCGTCCTGTGCTCACGCACCCTGGACGAGCTGGTCGGGGCCGAGGTGTTCGTCAAGTGCGAGAACCTCCAGCGGGCCGGCGCCTTCAAGTTCCGCGGCGCGTACAACGCCGTCTCCCGGCTGTCCGCCGGGCAGCTCGCCAAGGGAGTCGTCGCCTACTCCTCCGGCAACCACGCCCAGGCTGTCGCGCTCGCCGCACGCGAGCTGGGCACCACCGCCGTGATCGTGATGCCCGAGGACGCGCCCCGCTCCAAGGTCGAGGCGACCATGGGCTACGGCGCGCGGGTCGTCACGTACGACCGCTACACCGGCGACCGGATCGCGCTCGGCGAAGCCCTCGCCGCCGAGCACGGACTGACGCTCGTCCCGCCGTACGACCATCCCCATGTGATCGCCGGGCAGGGCACCGCGACCCTCGAACTCATCGAGGAGACAGGGGACTTGGACGCGCTCCTCGTGCCGGTCGGCGGCGGCGGGCTGGCCGCCGGCAGCGCGGTGGCGGCCACCGGGCTGCTGCCCGGCATCCGTGTCATCGGCGTCGAGCCGGAAGCCGGTGACGACACCAAGCGGTCCCTGGAGGCCGGCCGGCGGATCACCGTCCCCGTGCCCCGCACCATCGCCGACGGCCAGGCCGTCGCCGCACCCGGAGAGCTCACCTTCCCCATCAACCAGCGGCTGCTGGACGACATCACCCTGGTCGACGACGAGCAGATCCGGGACGCGATGCGGTTCGCCTTCGAGCGGCTGAAGACCGTCGTCGAACCGAGCGGGGCGAGCGGGCTGGCCGCGCTCCTCACCGGGCGGATCGACCCGTTGCCCCGCCGGATCGGCGTGATCCTGTCCGGCGGCAACGTCGGTGCCGAGCGGTTCGCCGAGATCGTCCAGGGCTGACGGCCGCCCCCTCACCGGCCCCGGGTACCCGTCGCGTCAGCGAGGGATACCCGGGGTGTTGACGGCGATCCGCGAGGCGCTAGTCGCGGCGCGAGACCTCCACGTTCTCCAGGATGCCGAGCGCGTCCGGCACCAGCACCGCCGCCGAGTAGTAGGTGCTCACCAGGTACGAGATCACCGCCTGTTCGTTGATGTTCATGAAGCGGACGTTGAGGCCCGGTTCGACCTCGTCCGGGATGCCCGTCTGGAACAGGCCGATCACGCCCTGGTCCTCCTCGCCCGTACGCATCGCGATGATCGACGACGTACGGCCCGCCGAGACCGGGATCTTCCCGCACGGCAGCAGCGGCACCCCGCGCCAGGCGGGCAGATGGTGGCCGCCCACGTCGATGCTGCCGAAGTACAGCCCGCGCTTGTTGCACTCGCGGCCGAACGCGGCGATCGCCCGGGGATGCGCGAACAGGAAGCTGGTGTTGCGCCGCATGCTCAGCAGCTCGTCCAGGTCGTCGGGGGTCGGCGGACCGGAGCGGGTCGAGATCCGCTGGTCGAAGGCCGCGTTGTGCAACAGCCCGAAGCCCCGGTTGTTGACCAGCTCGTACTCCTGGCGCTCCCGCAACGCGTGGACGGTCAGCCTCAGTTGCTCCTTCGTCTGGTCCATCGGCTGGTTGTAGAGGTCGGCGACGCGGGTGTGGACGCGCAACACGGTCTGTCCGACGCTCAGTTCGTACTCACGTGGCTCCGGCTCGTAGTCCACGAACGTGCCCGCGATGTCGGGCTCGCCCACATGCCCCGAGCTGAGCGCGATCTCGGCCTCGCCCTGGGGAGTGAGCGGCCGGTGCCCGTCGAGCCGGGCCGCCTCGACGTGCGCGCGCAGGCCGTCGTGGCGCCGCGCCACCTCGGCGTACGCCGCGTGCGGCAGTGCCAGCACGGTCGTCGCGGTCGCCGCGCGGGCCGTGAACTCCCAGGTGCCGTCCGGGTCCGCGAGCACCCGGCCGCCGAACGTGTCGCCGTCCGCCAGCAGCCCGATCACCGTCTCGTCGCCGTACGGCCCCTCGCCGATCCGCTCCACCTTGCCGTGCGCGACGAGGTACACGTGGTCGGCCGGCCGCCCGGCCGCCACGATCACCTGCCCGGGCGCGTACTCGCGCTGCTCGAACCGCTCGGCCAGCGCCTGGAGCGCCGTGCCGTCCGAGAACCAGCGCAGCGGCGGCAGTTCGCCCAGCTCCGCCGGGACCACGGTGACCTGCCCTCCGGTCTGGACGAACGTGACCCGCCCGTCGCCCAGCACGAACGACAGCCGCCGGTTGACGCGATACGTGCCGCCCGGCACGTTCACCCACGGCAGCATGCGCGTCAGCCACCGTGAACTGATTTTTTGCATCTGGGGTTCGGATTTGGTCGTCGTCGTCAGATTCCGTGCCGCGGCGGTACCGAGGCTCTGCTGCTCCCGCTCCTCGACGCCCGCCGGGGGCGCCGTACCGGTGTCGATGGACATGTCGCCTTCTCTCCTGTCGCACGCACCGGTGACGACACGGGTGGGTGTCGTCACCCTCCGTGTCTACAGCTACCCAGGCCCCGTCACGACGAGTGATGGATTCCGACGGCGGGCGAGGCACGTCCGGCACGGGACTGCTCCCGCACCACCCCTGGTGCCACCGCCGCCACCCGTTCGGCGGTACCCGGATCGCCGCCGCGCAGGTCAGCGGCCTGACGCACTGCCGCCACGGCCGGACAACTCGCAGGAATGTCTCCGGCGTGGTCGGGTACTCGTGCAGGACCGCGCCCGGGACCACGGAGTTCCGGGCGGGTCGCACCACCACTGCTAACAGGGGATCTGCCATGGCAACACCCGCCAACGACAACATTCCGACGCCGGCCCGGCAGGCGCTCGACGCGCTGGCCGTGGACGCCGAGGACCCGGCCGCCCTCGACACGCTGGCGAGCAGTGATGTGCTCGTCCCCGTGCCGGACGACGCCGGGGAGGCGGCCTCCGCCGACCCGTCGCTGCTGGCACTGCCGGTCCTCGACCAGCCCGGTGGCGGCGCTCCGGTCGTGCCGGTGTTCACGTCCGAGCTGGAGATGGCCGACCTGCTGCCCTCGGTGTCCCAGTACCGCATGGTGCCCCTGGGTGCACTCGCCGCTCAGTGGCCCGAAGAGGAACTCTCGCTCGCCATCGACGGCAGCTCCGACCACGGACTGACGCTCACGTCGGAGGGCGTACGCACGCTGCTCGCACGACCGGCGGGCTGAGCGCGCCTCTTTACCATCACCGGCCGACAGAAGTGGACCGAGTCCAGAAGCATCAGGGCCCGGGCCGGGTAGCCCCTCGGCTCGGGCCGACCGTCGTACCGTCGCCCTGGCGGGTTCAGATCAGGTTCGGGTTGCTTGGACTTCGAGTTGCTTCGGCTTCGGGTTCCGCCTCGGCTTCGTCTTCGGCCTCGGCTTCGGGTCCGCTAGTCCCGCGCCGCCGACAGCATGCGCTCCAGTACCGCGCGCTGGAGGGGCAGCACCTCCGCGTGCAGATCGCGGCCCTTGCCGGTGAGGGCGACCCACACCCCGCGCCGGTCCTCCGCGCAGACCGAGCGGACGACCAGGCCCTCCTTCTCCAGCCGGCCGATCAGCCGCGACAGCGCGCTCTGACTCAGATGAACTCGCCCCACGAGGTTCTGCACCCGGCACTGGTCGCCCTGCCGGGGTGACTCCGCGGCGAGGATGTCGAGCACCTCGAAGTCGCTCGCACCCAGCCCGTGCGGGTGCAGCGCCCGGTCTATCTCGCACATGGTGCGAGCGTGCACCGACAGGATCTCCCGCCAGCGCTCCTCCAGCCGGGTCTCGGCCGCGTTGACTGCCATACCCGCACGGTAACACCGCGCGCAAGCTTCCTTGAGCGTGCAACCAGTGCGGGCTCAGGCAGCCGTACGCCTCAGGACTCCGGGTCCTGGAGCAGCCCCACGAGGTTGCCGTCCGGGTCCGTCACCGAGGCGATCAGCCTCCCGCCCCCGACGTCCGTCACGTCCTGAAGCACCTCGGCTCCGCTCTCCAGCAGCACCGCCAGCCGCCCCCGGATGTCGGACACGTGCCAGTACGGAACCGGCCCGGTCATCCCCTTGGCATGCCCGTTCGGATCGAGCCCGACGTCCTGCCCGGCGTCCTTGAACCCGACGTAGTAGGGCGTGTCCGCGTAGGGCTCCACTTCCAGCAGGGCGGCGAACCGCTCCTTCGCCCGGTCGAGATCCTTGACGGGATAGATGATCGTCCTGAGACCTGCGGTCATGACGGGGTGACTCCTTCTGCGGTGCGATGCCGCCGACGATTTCGCCGACGCCTTCACGCTAGGACGGGGGAGCGGGGTGCGGCTTCTTCGATCCTGATCGGTTGCGGGGCCTGACTCCCCGGCCGCATCCATCGCTACTCGCTGTGCAGCACCTCCGCCACCGTCAGCCGCGCCGCGCGCCGGGCCGGGACGAACGAACCCAGGAGTGCGATCACCAGGCCCGCGAGGGCGAGGCCGCCCAGGGCTGGGGCGTGCCAGACGTCCGTCATGTACGACGGGAGGGTGACGTCGATGGCGCCTGCCATGCGGGGCATCACCGCCTCGTATCCGGCGATGCCGAGCGGAATGCCGAGCAGCGAGCCGATCACGCCGAGCACCGCCATCGAGGTCACCATCATCGTCGTGACCTGCCGGGGCGTCATGCCGATCGACTTGAGCATGCCCAGGTCGCGACGCCGGTCGTGGGTGTTGAGGACGACCGTGTTGAAGACGCCGAGCGAGGTGACCACGGCAAGCATCAGGGTCAGCATCGCGGCGGAGCCGATGATGGTCCGGCCGAGGTTGTTCGGACCCTCCAGTGTCGGGCTGACGCCTCGGTCGGCGGCCCTCGCCGCGCGCGCGTAGGCCTGCGGTGCCGCGCCGTCGCGCAGTCTGATGTGGTAGGCGATGGGCCGTTCCTCCGGTGCCAGGGCCGTGAACGTCGACCAGTCGCCGGCTACCACCCCATGGGTGTCCAGCATGTTCTCTCCGACGATGGTCACATCCTCCCGGCGCTCTCCCCTCCTGAGTCGCAGGCGGTCACCGACCTTCAGGCCGTTCTGGCGCAGGAAGGCCTCGCCGGCCGTGACCTCGCCGGTGCCGTGCGGCAAGCGGCCCTTGGTGATCAGGGTCTCGAGCCCCGGGTCACCGCGGTGGCCTTCGAGGAAGACCTTCATCGAGGTTCCGGCGACGACGACCTCCGCGTCTCCCCGCGCCGCGACGTGGGTCGCGCCCGGCAGCGAACGCAGAAGCCGCTCCAGCGCGCGGTCTCCGTGCTCCGGCTGGATCTCCTTGCCGTGCCGGAAGTTGCTGGCGTACACCGTGACGTCGTACGGGTGTCGTTCGGGGCTGCTGAACCGGGTCATCGTGGTGGCCAGACCGGTCGCGAACGTCACGGTCGTCACGCCCAGGACCACGGCGGCCAGGGTCAGCGCGCTGCGCCCCGGGCGGGCGAAGGGCAGTCCCATGCCGAGGCTCACCGACCGCGCCAGCCGGGTGCCCGCCAGCCGCCGCTGAATGCCGAGTGCCCGCCCCGCGCGCGGGGCGCTGCCCGCGCTGATGGCCCGCGCCGCGGACAGGGCGCGTGCCCGCAGTGAGGGAGCGAGTGCCGCGAGGAGGCAGACGGCGGGCACCCCGAGCAGTGCGACGACGTTCACCCAGGGCGCGATGCCGACGCTGTCGTGGAACACGCCCGCATCCGGCCCCGTGAACACGAACTCGAAGAAGGGGCGCGCCAGCAGGTTGCCGCAGACGGTACCGAGCGCACAGCCGAGCACGGCGGGTGCGGAGATCATGGCGAGATAGACGGCGAGCACCTGTCCCGGGGTGAATCCCAGCGCCTTGAGGATGCCGATGTGCCGGAAGCCGGAGATCACGGCGCCGCTGACCACATTGGCGACGATCAGCACCGCCACCAGGATGCCGAGGATGCCGAAGGTCATCAGATAGGGCGCGAACGCCCGGGCCGAGCTGCCGATCTGGTGCTTGAGCAGCAGGTACGACTGGGTACTCGTCAGGGCTCCCGTCGGCAGCCCGCCGGTCACCGAGGAGAGGCCGGCCCGGAGTTGTTTCTCCGACGAGGCGTTCTTGAACCGGAGCAGCATCTGGGTGGCGGTCGGATGCAGGGCAGCGATCTGGCCGGGGGCGACCCAGGAGTCCGCCGTGCGGCTCAAATCGAAGCCGAACCCGACGATGGTGAGGGTCGGACCCGAGGGCAGCCGGAGTTTCTTGCCGAGGTCGTCAGCGGTCCAGTCCGACGGCCGGTTCACCACCACCTCGCCGGGCCCGGTGGCCCAGCGGCCCGCCCAGAGCTCCACCTTGTCCACCGCTCCGCCCGGACCTGGGCGACCCACGACCGTCAGTTCACCGCCGAGGCCGTAGTCGTCCCCCGCCCCGCGCGGGATCGTGACGGTCGCCTGGGAGAAGGGCCCGGACACCGCCTCGACCGCCGACGCCCGTGCCGCGCGCCTTAGTTGGACGTCCGGCACCTTGTGCGGGTCGAACGCGGCCACGACATGCGGGCCGCGCTGCTCGCCGAAGGCCTCGTCGAAGGGCCCGGACGCTGCGGCGACCAGGCCCAGGGCGACCACCATCGAGCCCGTCGACACCAGCGTGACCAGCCAGATGACCACTGTCTGCAACCTGCGTCGCCGTACGGCCGCACGCGCGGCCTTCCACACCGCCCTCATGCGGACGGCTCCAGGGTGTGCTCGCCGGTCACCCGGCCGTCGGCGAGCTCGACCAGGCGGCTCGCGCAGCGCGTCGCCAGATGCTGGTCGTGCGTCACCAGAATCAGCGTCTGGCCGATCTGGTTGAGGTCGAGCAGCAGGTCCATCACCTGCTCTCCGGCCCGGCTGTCCAGGGCACCGGTCGGCTCGTCGGCCAGCAGCAGGGCTGGCCGGTTCATCAACGCCCGTGCCACGGCGGCGCGTTGGCGTTCGCCGCCGCTCAGTGCGGCCGGGTAGGCGTTGCGGCGCCCCGCGATGCCCAGCTCCTCGAACAGCTCCAGCGCCCGCCGGCGCGCCTGCCGGGCCGGGACGCCCGTCAACTGCGCGGCCAGGGCGACGTTGTCGAGGGCGGACAGGTCGTCGATGAGGTTGAAGAACTGGAAGATCATGCCGATCCGGCGCCGCCGGTACAGCGCGAGGTCCTTCTCCCTCAACTCCCCGACACTCTCGCCGTGTACGACGACCGTGCCGCCCGACGGACGGTCCAGCCCGGCGATCATGTTGAGCAGGGTGGACTTGCCGCACCCCGAGGGCCCCATCACCGCGACCGCTTCCCCGGCACGGATCTCCAGCGACACCCCGTCCAGCGCGACCGTCTCGCCGTACTCCTTGCGCACGTCGTCGAGCCGCACGACGACCTCGCCCGTTCCCATGTCAGTGACCATGGACGGGACGCTATGCGGGGGTTCGCTGCCGCGGCATCCCTCTGCGGATGGCACATCGTCCCACCTGTCATCCCGGAGATGCAGAATGCTGTATCCACAGGACGATGCGGATGTCGGAGCCGTCTGCGACAGTGAAGCCATGGGGGAACAGGACGTGTTGGTGACGGCGCTCGCGGTGGCGTGCGCGGCTGCCGCAGGGCTGGCGGTCGCGCTGGTGCGCGTCCGGCGGCGGTGGCGGACGGCCGTGGGGGAGCGCGGCTGGCTGCTGGAGCGTGAGCGGGAGAGCTCGGCCCGCGCCGCGATCGCGGCCGAACACGACCGCATCGCCCGCGAGTTGCACGACATCGTCAGCCATAACGTCAGCCTCATGATCGTCCAGGCGGGCGCCGCCCGCGAAGTGCTCGGCACGATGCCGGACGAGGCCGCGGTCGCGCTCCGCGCCGTCGAGGACACGGGCCGCGGCGCGATGACCGACCTGCGGCACCTGCTCGGCGTGCTGGCGCCCTCACCGAACGGCGACGACGCCGGCCCGGGCCCGGGCGGCGCCGACGATCCGGGTACGGACCTGGCCCCGCACCCCGGTCTCGACCGGCTCGGTCCGCTCGTCGACCGGATATCGTTCGCCGGACTTCCCGTGGAGGTACGGATATCCGGCGACCCGCGTCCGCTTCCGCAGGGCATCGGTATCACCGCCTACCGCATCATCCAGGAGGCCCTCACCAATGCGCTCAGACACGGCGACGGCGGCAAGGCGGAGGTGACGGTGCGCTATGCCGACCACGCCCTGCGCGTGGAGGTGCTCAACACCGGTCCCAGCGTCCTCACCGGCTCCGCACCGGCGAAGTCGCCGAGTCCGAGGCCGCGCCCCAGGTCGCGGGCGGGCGCCGGGCGCGGACTGCTCGGGCTGCGCGAGCGGGTCGCGGTGTACGGCGGTGACCTGGACGCCCGGCGCCGCCTCGGCGGCGGCTTCCGCGTCCGGGCGCGCATACCCCTGGACGGGCTGTGAGGTCGGGCATGCCGGTGGGTACGGGTCTGGAGGAGGGGCGAGCGGAGCGGGTACCCCGCGTCCTGATCGCCGACGACCAGACGCTGATCAGGACCGGCTTCCGGCTCATCCTGACCGCCCGCGGCATCGACGTGGTCGGCGAGGCGGCCGACGGGGCGATGGCGGTGGCCGCGGCGCGCGAACTCAGGCCGGACGTCGTGCTGATGGACATCCGCATGCCGAACATGGACGGGCTGGAGGCCGCCCGGCTCATTCTGGAGCGGGCGCCGGAGTGCCGGGTGCTCATGCTGACCACCTTCGACCTGGACCGGTACGTGTACACGGCCCTGTCCATCGGGGCGAGCGGCTTCCTGCTGAAAGACGTCACCCCCGAACACCTGGCAGCAGCGGTCCGCTTGGTGGACACGGGGGACGCCCTGCTGGCCCCGTCGATCACCAGGCGCCTGGTGGAGCGGTACGCGGCGCAGGCCGAGCGGCCCCGGACGGTGCACGCCGACGTTGACGCCCTCACGCCCCGGGAGCGCGAGGTGCTGACCTGGATGGGGCGCGGCTTGTCCAACGCGGAGCTCGCCGCCCATCTGTCGCTGAGCGAGGCGACGGTCAAGTCCCACGTGGCCCGCATCTTCGCCAAGTCGGGCCTGCGTGACCGCGCCCAGGCCGTGGTGCTCGCCTATGAGACGGGGTTGGTGAGAGCGGGGGAGCGCTGAGCCGGCGTAACGGTTCCCGCTCGCATGGCCGCTCGGTACCGGACAAACGCCGCCGACTACCGGACGCGCCGGGGCCGGTCGCGGGACAGTGGGGCCGGGCGGGGGTAGACGCCCTTCGGACGGAGGTGACGAGATGGGGAGGACTCCCGCCCGCCACACGCGCCTGGACATCCTGGAGTGGCTGAAGGATCCGGTCGCGCACTTCCCGCCGCAGCGGCACGTCGATCCGGCCGAGGCAGGGGTCACCGCTCGCGCCGTCGCCACCAAGCTCGGGGTGTCCCGCCGGGTCGCCGCCGCCCACCTCGGCCTCCTCACCCGCATCGGTCTGCTGCGCAGCAGGAGGATCAGGCACCGCACCTATTACCGGCGCGACGAGGTGCGGATCGCCGAGGTGGCCAGGCTGTTCGAGAAGGGGTGGTGAAAGGGGCGGGAGAGGCCCGCGGCCTCACACGGCGTGAGGTGACCGTGGTGGGCGTCGGGCGTTAACCTGTTCCACGGCCGTGATCTCACTGTCGCGGCGCGGCGGTGGGGCCCGCCGTATCCCAACCGCGGCACGGATGCCGCCAACGGTCCCTGCTTCCTGAAGGCATGCGCCCGCAGGCCCGGGCCTTTGGCGAGTAGGAGACGCACGACCATGACCGCCCCGGAAACCGAGAGCCTCCGTATCCCCCGGAGCAGCCCACCGCGCCGTTCCGCGCTGCGCACCGACGCGCCCGTCGTCGGTGTCATCGCCCTCGGCGGCGCCCTCGGCGCCACGGCTCGTCACGCACTGTCGCTGTGGTGGCCCGCGGCGCCCGGTGACTTTCCTTGGGCCACCTTCTGGACCAACGTCGTCGGATGCGCCGTGATCGGCGTGTTCATGGTGATCATCACCGACGTATGGGCAGCCCACCGCCTCGTCCGCCCGTTCTTCGGCACAGGCGTGCTCGGCGGGTTCACCACCTTCTCGACGTACGCCGTCGACATCCAGAAGCTCGTCGCCTCAGGCCATGCCGCCCGGGGGCCGGCCTACCTCGCCGCGACCCTGTGCACGGCCCTCGCCGCGGTGTGGCTCGGGTCGGCGGCCACCCGCCGTGTCCTCGCGACCGGGGGCCGGTCATGACGCGGCTGACCGGCCGGGCCCTGCGCGTGACCGTCTTCATCGGCGAGAACGACACCTGGCACCACAAGCCCCTGTACGCCGAGATCGTGCACCGGGCCCACGCCGCCGGACTGGCCGGCGCCAGCGTCTTCCGCGGCATCGAGGGCTTCGGCGCCTCCTCCCGCATCCACACCACGCGGCTGCTGTCCCTGAGCGAGGACCTGCCGGTGGCCGTCGTCATCGTCGACACCGAGGCGCGGGTGCGGGACTTCCTCCCGCAGCTCGACGAGCTGGTCAGCGAGGGGCTCGTGACCGTGGACGACTGCGAGGTCATCCGGTACGTCGGCCGCTCGTCGGAAGCCTCGGATGCCTCAGACGTCCCGGGCGGCTCGACCGGCCGACAGTCGGGCACTCCGGGCGAAACGGACGGGAAGGGTAAGAACTCGTTGTGAACTGGCTGTTGGTCGTCGCCGGGGCCGCGGTCGGGGCTCCGTTGCGCTATCTGACCGACCGTGCGGTGCAGTCGCGGCACGACTCGGTCTTCCCCTGGGGCACCTTCGTGGTGAACGTCACCGGCTGCCTCATCCTCGGTCTGCTGACCGGCGCCGTCTCCGCGGGCGCCGCAGGTCCGAGCCTCCAGCTCCTGCTCGGTACCGGGCTGTGCGGCGCGCTGACGACGTACTCGACCTTCTCCTACGAGACCCTCAGGCTGACCGAGGCCGGTGCGGGGCTCTACGCTGCCGCCAACGTCGTCGCGAGCGTGGCGACGGGCCTCGGTGCGGCCTTCGCCGGCGTGTCCATCGCCGAAACGCTGTGGGTCTGAGAGGCGTGCCGGCGGACACCGGGGCGCGGCACTGCCCGGACACCTTGGCATAGTAAGACTGTCTACAACACTGTCGACCAACTCCCCAGAACTGGATCCCATGAGCGCCATCTCTGTCGGTCAGGCCGTCGTCCTCGGAGTCGTCGAGGGGGTGACCGAGTTCCTCCCCGTGTCCTCCACCGGCCACCTCAAGATCACCGAGGGGCTCATGGGGATCCCCGTCGACGACAAGTCCGTCGTCGGGTTCTCAGCCGTCATCCAGGTCGGCGCCATCGCCGCCGTGCTCGTGTACTTCTTCAAGGACATCGTCCGCATCGTCTCCGCCTGGGGGCGCGGTCTGGTGAACCGGGAGGCGCGGCACAGCCACGACTACAAGTTCGCCTGGTGGGTGATCGCCGCGACGATCCCGATCGTCGTGGTGGGCCTGGCCGCCAAGCCCCTGATCGACGGCCCCCTCGCCTCGCTCTGGGTCGTGGCGGGCTCCCTCATCGCCGGCAGTGGCGTGATGTGGGCCGCGGACCAGATGGGGCGCCACAAGCGCGGTGAGGACGACACCTCGTTCAAGGACGCGATGCTGGTCGGTTCCTCGCAGATCCTCGCCCTGCTCTTCCCCGGCTTCTCCCGCTCCGGCGCCACCATGTCCACCGCGCTCATGCTCGACCTGGACCGCGTCGCCGCCACCCGTCTCTCCTTCTTCCTCGGCATCCCGGCCCTGACGGGCGCCGGCCTGTACGAGCTGAAGGACGCGCTGGGTGCGGGCGTGGGCGCCGCGCCGCTGGTCGTCGGCACGATCGTCTCCTTCGTCGTCGCGTACGCCTCCATCGCCTGGCTGCTGAAGTTCGTCGCCAAGCACTCGTTCAACTCGTTCGTGCTCTACCGCATCGCCGTCGGCCTCCTGCTCTTCGGCCTTCTGGGCACGGGCGTCCTGGAGAGCTGACAGGCGCCGCTCGCACCCCTCGCTCACACGGGCGTGAGGCCGTACTCCGGCTTCACGCCCGTCGGTCTTTCCTGCCCGCCTTGACACAGCCCCACGTCCGACCGGAACATCTCTCCTGTGAACCTGTCAGACAGCCAGACAGGTGGGCCGGGTCCGCGACGCGTCAGCGCGATGGAAGCGGTGCTGGCCCACCTCCGCGGTGCCATCGAGCGCGGCGAGTACGCCATGGGGGACAAGCTCCCCTCCGAGGCCGAGCTCTGTCGCACGCTCGAGGTCTCCCGGCCCGTACTCCGCGAGGCCCTGCGCGCCCTGCAGACGATGGGCCTGACCGTCTCCAAGACCGGCAAGGGCACCTTCGTCGTCGCCAACGCCGTCGAGGACCCCACCTTCGGCGACTACGCGGCCAGCGACCTGCTCGAAGTGCGCCGCCACATAGAGATCCCGGTCGCCGGCTACGCCGCCAAGCGCCGCACGCCCGAGAACCTCGACCACCTGGCCCACCTCCTCGACCGGATGGAGCGGGAGACCGACACCACCGCGTGGGTCGCGATGGACACCCTCTTCCACATCGCCGTCGCCGAGGCCGCCCAGAACCCGGTCTTCCGCCGCGTGATCGAGGAGATCCGCGACGCGCTGGCCCGGCAGTCGGCCTTCCTCACCGAGCTGGGCGGCCGCCGCGAGCAGTCCAACCGCGAGCACCGGGCGATCGTCGACGCTCTCGTCGACGGCCACGAGCAGCACGCCGTGGAGGCCATGTCCCACCACCTCGACCGCGTCGAGACCAGCCTCACCGACATCGTGCGCTCCACTCGCGCGGGCATCCCCGCGCAAGGGAGTTCCGCGGTGTGAGCGAGCGGGGGCGTCCGGCGTGCCGCGCCCGCCCCCTCCCACGACCGCCGCCGAGCAGCAGCACACCGGCACCGAACGAGCGGAAACCCCGCCCCGGTCCGTCCCCCACCACCCCACCAATGATCCAGGTAGCGATGTTCAGCAACACTTCCGCGTCGGACGCGCCCCTCGTCCGTGAGCCCCTCCACGCCCCCGTCGCCCACGTCATACGCGGCGGGGTCGTCGAGGGCATCCACTACGGCTCCGTCGTCGTCCTCGGCGCCGACGGCGAGGTCCAACTCCAGATCGGCGACATCGAGGCAGCCTTCTACCCGCGCTCGGCCCTCAAGCCGGTCCAGGCCGTGGCCATGGTGCGCGCCGGGCTGCCGTTCGACGGCGACCTGCTCTCGCTGGCCGCCGCCAGCCACTCCGGCGAGGAGACCCACATCGCCGGCGTCCGGCGCATGCTGGAGCGGGCCGGTCTCACCGAGGACGACCTGCGCAACGTCCTGGACATGCCCCTCGACCCCGCCGTGCGCGACGTCTGGGTGCGAGAGGGCCGCCTGCCCTCCCGGCTCGCCCAGAACTGCTCCGGCAAGCACGCCGCCATGCTCTGCACCGCCCGGCTCAACGGCTGGTCCCTGCACGACTACCTCGACCCTGCGCACCCTCTCCAGCAGGCGATCGCCGAGACCGTCGAGGACCTCACCGGCCAGCGCATCGCGCGCGTGACCGTCGACGGCTGCGGCGCCCCCCTGTTCTCCGTCTCCCTGCACGGCCTCGCCCGCTCCGTCGCGCGCGTCGCCTCCGCCGCCCCCGGCACCCCGGAGGCGCGCGTGGCCGACGCCATGCGCGAGCACGCCGAGATGGCCTCCGGCGCCGGCCGGGACGTGGCCGCGCTGATGCGCGCCGTGCCCGGACTGCTCGCCAAGGACGGCTACGAGGGCGTCCAGGTCGCCGCCCTCCCCGACGGCCGCGCCATCGCCGTGAAGATCGCCGACGGTGCCAACCGGGCCCGTATCCCGGTCGCGGCCGCCGCCCTCGCCCGCGTCGGCGTCGACCCGGCCCTCCTCACCCCGTTCGCGGGCGAGGAACTGCTCGGCGGCGGCAAGCCGGTCGGCTTCGTACGGCCGGTACGCGCGCTGGACACGGACCCGCTGCCCGTCTCGGCGTAACGCGAGCCGAGAGGTCCGGGCCACGGGGTGGGCCGGACCCGGATGGTGGTGTCCCACATGGTGGCGCCAAACATGGTGGTGTCCCACATGGCGGTGCGCCACGTAGCTGTGTGGCACAGAGCTGTGTGTCACGTAGCTCTATGCCACCCGGTGATTCCCACATTGCCGCCCTCACCCCACTGCCCCTACCACTCCCTCCCGGCCACGCGCCCCCTCGAAAGAAGAACCACGCTCATGACCCCCGCCGGCACCCGCTCCGAACACGACCTCCTCGGCGACCGCGACGTTCCCGCGGACGCCTACTGGGGTGTCCACACCCTGCGCGCGACCGAGAACTTCCCCATCACCGGCACCCCGATCTCCGCCTACCCGCACCTGATCGACGCCCTCGCCGCCGTCAAGGAGGCCGCCGCCCTCGCCAACGAGGAACTCGGGCTGCTGGAGCCGAGGAAGGCCGCCGCGATCGTCGAGGCCTGCCGGGAGATCCGCGGGGGCAAGCTGCACGACCAGTTCGTCGTCGACGTCATCCAGGGCGGCGCCGGTACGTCGACCAACATGAACGCCAACGAGGTCATCGCCAACCGGGCGCTGGAGCTGCTGGGCCACGAGAAGGGCCAGTACGAGCACCTGCACCCCAACGAGGACGTCAACCTCGCCCAGTCGACCAACGACGTCTACCCGACCGCCGTCAAGATCGCCACGGTCTTCGCGGTGCGCGGCCTGCTCGACGCGATGGCCGTCCTCCAGCACGCCTTCGCCCGCAAAGCCGTCGAGTTCCGCGACGTCCTGAAGATGGGCCGCACGCAGCTCCAGGACGCCGTGCCGATGACGCTGGGCCAGGAATTCTCGACGTTCTCCGTCATGCTCGACGAGGACCGCAGCCGCCTCGCCGAGGCCGTCCAGCTGATCCACGAGATCAACCTGGGCGCCACGGCGATCGGCACCGCCCTCAACGCCCCCGCCGGATACGCCGAGTCCGCCCGCCGCCACCTCGCCGAGATCACCGCGCTGCCGCTGGTCACCGCCGCCAACCTGGTCGAGGCCACCCAGGACTGCGGTGCCTTCGTGCAGATGTCCGGCGTGCTCAAGCGGATCGCCGTCAAGCTCTCCAAGAGCTGCAACGACCTGCGCCTGCTGTCCTCCGGCCCGCGCGCGGGCCTCGGCGAGATCAACCTGCCGCCGGTGCAGGCCGGTTCGTCGATCATGCCGGGCAAGGTCAACCCGGTGATCCCCGAGGTCGTCAACCAGGTCGCCTTCGAGGTGATCGGCAACGACGTCGCCATCACCATGGCCGCCGAGGCGGGCCAGCTCCAGCTCAACGCGTTCGAGCCGATCATCCTGCACTCCCTCTCGGAGAGCATCACCCACCTGCAGAGCGCCTGCCTCACGCTCGCCGAGCGCTGCGTAGACGGCATCACCGCCAACACCGAGGCGCTGCGCGCGAGTGTCGAGAACTCCATCGGCCTGGTCACCGCCCTCAACCCGCACATCGGCTACACGGCCGCCACCGACATCGCCAAGGAGGCCCTCGCCACCGGGCGCGGCGTCGCCGAACTCGTCCTGGAGAAGGGCCTGTTGCCCGCCGAGACCCTGGCCGAGCTGCTCCGCCCCGAGGTCCTCGCGGGCAGCGGCCGACCCGGCGCCTGACCGGCCCGTCGCCTCGCGGCCACCCTGCGTCGGCACGCTTGCCCGGCGCTGGGCCTGGCCGGCACCGCCTCCCTCGTGCTGGGCGGCGAGACGGCGGGCGCGCTGCCGCCCACGGAACTCCTCACTCCCGTCTCCACCTGATGGAGATCCACAACCAGGGATCGCTGTCTGCCCCACCGGGGAGGAGTCAGCTCACCCCGGTCCTCACTGGGTGTCGAGGTCGAACTAGTCTTCGGGCCATGGCCTTGCGACCTGACGAGTTCTACGACCACGCGCTTGCCGCTGCGGATGGCGAGCGGCGGCTCCCGCTCGCGCGCATGACAGGGTGGGACATCAGCCCGTTCGAACCGGACGGATTGCGCGTCGCGCCGCTGCGCCCTCCGGTTCTGCCCGAGCCTGCGCGGCACGGCGAGGACCCGTCGGACTGCGAGTCGTGCCGCGACCGAGGCGACGGGATCTGGTTCAACGACAGTTGGCGGCTCACCCGGATCAAGGGAGTCGGTGTGCCGCTGGTGCTCATGCTGCATCCGCTCGAGCACTACGACATGGCTGACCTGCCCGATGAGCTGGCAGCCGAGCTGGGAGTCCTGTCCACGCACATCGTCCGCCACGTGCAGGCCCTGCCACATATTTCGCGTGCCCACGTCTACCGCATCGGAGATGGCGGCGCGCACCTGCACATCTGGTTCTTCGCCCGGCCCGAGGGACAGACCCAGCTGTACGGGTCATGGATGCCGGTCTGGGACGATCTGCTGCCGGAATACCCAGCAGATGTCGCGGAGGCGGACGCGGCCATCGTGGCAGACGCCTTGGTCGCCTCCCTCGGGGGTCGTCGCTCGGCTGCCGGCGCATCGCCGCACGACTGATCTGCCGGCGAACGTCGACGCTCGACGCCGATTCACGTGCTGAGGCGCAGTCATGCCGTCAGTCGCGCGCGGTCCGGCCGGCCTTGGCGCGCAGCGCCAGAGCCACGGCACCCATGCCCAGACCGGCGGCGCCCGCGATGGCCCCGGCCTCCTCCCAGCCCGACCAGCCGTCCGCGTCGGGCGCCGTGGCCGCCGCCACCGGTGCCGCAGAGGGCGCGGCCGACTCCTGCTGGGGAGCCGGGCGCAGCGCGTCCAGCGAGCCCACCGGATCGACGTGACCGGAGGCGGAGAACCCCCAGTCGAGCAGCTTGCGGGCCTCCTCGTACACGGTGAGCCCACCGCCGGCCTGCGGGTTCATCACCGTCACCACGAGCGTGCGACCGCCGTGGCGTGCGGCGGCGACGAGCGTGTTGCCCGCGTTGGTGGTATAGCCGTTCTTGACGCCGATCAGCCCCGGGTACCGCTCCACCCCGTCCTCGCCCGTCAGCAGCCGGTTGGTGTTCTCGATCCCGTACGACGCCCCGTCACCCGGGAAGTCGGCCGTGGCCGTGCCGCAGTACCGGGCGAAGTCGGGGTTGCGCAGCCCTGCCCGGCCGAAGACCGCCAGGTCGTACGCCGAGGAGACCTGGCCGTCGGCGTCGTAGCCGTCCGGCGAGACGACGTGGGTGTCCAGGGCGCCCAGGGCGCGCGCCTTGGCCTGCATGCGGGTGGCGGTCTGCTGCCAGCCGCCGTTGAGCGCGGCCAGCACGTGCACGGCGTCGTTGCCGGAGCTGAGGAAGACACCGCGCCACAGGTCGGCCACCTGGTAGCTGTGCCCCTCCACGAGCCCGACCAGGCTGCTGCCGGCGCCCACGTCCGCCAACTCCCGCTCGGTGACGGTGTGCCGGACGCCGCCGGGCAGCGTGGGCAGCACGGTGAGGGCGAACAGCGTCTTCAGCGTGCTGGCGGGTGCCAGCTTGCGGTGCGCGTCGGACGAGGCCAGCACGTCGCCGCTGCCGGCGTCGGCCACCACCCACGACAGCGCGGAGACGTCCGGAACCGAGGGCGCCCCGGCGCGCGGTCTGACCTGCGTGCCCGCCTGGTACAGCACCGCGGGCCGCGGCTGTGCCGCCCGCGATCCGGCGGGCGCGGTGGGGTCGGCCGCCCGGGCGTGGGCGGCCGCGGCGGCGGGGGTGAGCGTCAGCATGCCCGCCATACAGAGGGCACAGGTCGATACGGCCAGCCGGGAAGAAAGTCCGATCGTCATGTGATCAACGTAGGAACGGACGTGCGGTACGGCGCGCTGCTTGGGCCGACGGTGTCCGCGAGCAACCCGGATGCCGCATGCCGCCGGTTCGTACGGACCCGTCGTCGCGCCGCCGCTCCGGTCCGCGCCGCCGGGTGGCGCTCAGCGGCTCGCCAACAGCCCGTACAGCAGCGGAACGCGCGGCTCGGGCAGCCGCCACCAGCCGGACGGCGTACGCACCATCTGCGGCCAGCGCTGCCACGGCAGCTCGTCGCTCTCCGCCAGCCGCCGGATCGTCAGACCAGCCCCGACCAGCGCGTTGACGACCTCTCCGATCCCGTGCATCCACTCGTAGCTGTCGGTCGCGCCCTCGACGGCCGTACCGTCCGTGTAGGTGTACGTCGCGTCGCGGTGCACGGCGCCGTCACCGGCCAGGTAGTCGTGCCGCAGCAGCAGTTCGGGCCCCTCTCCGGGGGCCGGCTCGGGGCCCAGGGCGTTGAACAGCGGGTGGAACTCGACGACGTACAGCCGCCCGCCCGGACGCAGCAGGCCGGCGACGACGTCCGCCCAGCGCGCCAGGTCGGGGAGGTAGCACAACGCACCCTTGCCGGTGTGGACGACGTCGAACCGCCGCCCGCCGAGCGCCTCCACGGCGTCGTACACATTGGCCCGTACGTACGTCGCGTCGAGTCCGGCCCGCGCCGCGATGTCCCGGGCCGCCGCCACCGACACCTCGGAGAAGTCGAGCCCCACCGCCCGAGCCCCGCGCCGGGCGAACGCGAGCGTCTCCGTGCCGAGGTGGCACTGCAGGTGCAGCACGTCCCGCCCGGCGAGCTCGCCGAGGTCGTCCCACTCGAAGCCGCCGAACCAGCGCTCCGGATCGAGGTCCTGGTCGAGTCCGTAGAACCGGCTGGCGACATGGACCGGGGTGCGCGCGTCCCAGTTGGCCTGGTCGGCGCGCATCATCCGCTGGTGCTCGTCGATGCTCACCCGCACATCCAACCGCGAACGGCGCTCGTGCGAGGGAAAGAGCCCCGGAAGCCCCGGATCGGTTTCCGATGGGCGGAACGGGGAAGCCCGCGCGGGCCGTTCCCCTAGGCTGGGCGGATGTACGGTCCCGAGGGCCCCAGCCTCCGTGAACTCGCCGTCCAGGCGCTGTCGTCCGTCGAGCACGGCTACGACCTGCTCGCGCCGAAGTTCGACCACACCCCCTTCCGCACCCCGGCCTCGGTACTCGACTCCGTGGCAGGCGTCCTCGGGCGGCTCGGCCCGTTCGACGACGGGCTCGACCTGTGCTGCGGCACCGGGGCCGGGACGGACGTGCTCGCGCGCGTGTGCCGGGCGAGCGTTACGGGCGTCGACTTCAGCGCCGGCATGCTCGACGTGGCCCGGCGGCACCCGCGACCGCCCGCGCCGCGGATCGCCTGGGTGCGCGGCGACGCCCGCGCGCTGCCGTTCGCGCCGGCCTTCGACCTGGCCGTGAGCTTCGGGGCGTTCGGGCACTTCCTGCCGCGCGAGCTGCCCGGGCTGTTCGCCCAGGTCCACTCCGTGCTGCGGCCCGGCGGCAGCTTCGCCTTCCCCGTCGCCGCCCCGCCGCACCCCACCCACCCCGGCTTCTGGATGCTGCGCGGCTTCGACGCCGTCATGCGGGTACGCAACGCCGTCCGGCGGCCGCCGTTCGTCATGTACTACCGGACGCTGCGCTTCTCCCTCCTGCGCGACGAGCTGGAGCGCGCCGGATTCGAGGTGCGCCAGTACGCCCTGCCCGACTTCGGGCGACGCGACGACGGCAGCCCCCGTGCGCGGCTGATCGTGGGGCGGAGACTGCCGTAGCGGATCCGCTGCCGCAAAATGTCCTCAGGCGTCCTCAGATGCCTTCAGATGTGCGACCGCAGCCAGCGCATCTGCGCCGCCTGCTGGAAGGGGCCGCCGCCCTCGTGGTCGTTGAAGTCGTACACCTCGATGCTCTTGTCCTCGTGTCCCCACGCGTTGAACGCCGCGAAGACGGTGGACGGGGGACAGGTCTGGTCCTCCAGGCCCGTCGAGAACAGCGCCGGGGCCCGGCCGCGGGCCGCGAAGTGGACGCCGTCGAAGTACGACAGCGTGCGCTGGACATCCTCGGTGCGGCCGCGGTGGGTCTGGAGGTACAGGCCGATCTCGCGGTACGGGAGACGGTCCGTCAGCGTCGTCGCGCGCGGGAAGTCGCACAGGAACGGCACGTCCGGGGCCACCGCAGCCAGGTCGGGGACCAGCCCGCCGACGGCGAGCGTGATGCCGCCGCCCTGGCTGGCGCCGGTCACCGCGGTCCGCCGCGCGTCGGTCAGCGGGTGCGCGCGAGCCGCCTCGACCGCACGCACCGCGTCGGTGAACACTCGGCGGTAGTAGTAGTTCTCCGGCGCGTCCACGCCCCGCGTCATGAAACCGGGGTACGCGGGCATGCCGCCCACCGGGTCGGCGGTGCCGCCCCCGCCGCCCGAGGCGCTGCCCTGGCCACGGGTGTCCATCACGAAGTGCGCCCGTCCCGTCGACGCCCACAGCAGATGCTCGTGCGGCAGACCGCGTCCGCCGCCGTACCCGACGAACTCCACCACCAGCGGCAGCGGTTCCTCGGCGGCGGCGGGCAGCAGCAGCCAGCCCTTGACCGCGTGACCTCCGAATCCGGCGTACGTCACGTCGTACACCCGCACCGTGGACAGGCCCGCGTCGACCGGTTCGAAGCGGGCGTCCAGGTCGTACTCACGGGCCTCCTGAAGCGTCTTGGACCAGAAGGCGTCGAAGTCGTCGGGCGCCACGGCCGTGCTGCGGTACGCGCGGAGATCGTCGAGGGGGAGGTCGAACAGGGCCATCGGCAACCGCCTTTGCGGGAGGGAGCGGGAAGCACGGACGATCACACGGTACGTGCGTGTCGACCGGTCACCCGCGTACCCGCTCCGGCCGCGCTCACGCCCTGGTCACGCGTCGGTCATGCCCGGCGGCGCGTCCACTCCGGACCCATACGCGCCCACTCGCGCTCCCACTCGTCCAGCCGGTGGTGCAGCGCGATCCGGCGTACGACGCTGTGGCCGAGCAGCGTCACGGCGGCCAGACCGCCCGCCACGCCGACGCCGATGGTGACCGTGTGCTGCCAGACGGCGATGTCGTTCGGCGGCGGGGCGACCGGCCGTCCCCGGCTGTCGAACCACACGTCGACGCGGTCACCCCTGCGCGTCCCCGCAGGCACCCGGGCCACGCCCGTGTGCGTGCCCGTGCCGGGCTCCGTCCAGCGCACCGTCGCCCGCAGGGCGCGCTCGCGGCCGCCCGACTCGGAGGGGAAGTCCTCGGGCACGCGGCCGATCACCTGCGCCTCGACGTGGTGCCGCTCGGCCCGCTGCGCTGCCGCGACTTCCCGCGCCTCGCCGTGCGCCCACAGCCCCGCCAGCGCCCCGGCCAGCGGCGCGCCTACCAACAGCAGGACGGCGACGAGCAGCGCCGTCCACGCCTCCACGACGTCCGGTCGGCGCCGCAGCACGTTGCGCCGCCAGCGCCAGCCGCGCATCCGGGTCCGCACGCGAGCGTCCACACCGGTCACGTACCCCGTACGGCGCGGCTCGCTCACGTCGCACGGCACCCGGCGAGGGCCCGCGCCGCCGCTGCCTCGTCTCAGCCGAAGCGTTCGATGCGGATACGGTCCACCGGCTGGCCCGCGTCGACGAGCAGCCGGGACGCGTGCTCGGCGAAGCCGTTGGAGCCGCACACATAGGCCTCCCACCCACCAGCAGGCTGCTCGGCCAGGAGCGGCGCCACATGTGCGGCCGCCATACGTCCCACCGGCACACCCTCCGGCGCGCTGCGAGTGAACACGGGCGTCGTCTCCGCACCCAGCTCCCGCGCGTAGATCAACTCCTCGGGGCTGCGCGCGGACACCAGCATCCGCAGCGGCACGGTGAGGCACTGCGCCCGGTGGTGCCGGACCATCGACATCAGCGGCACGACCCCGGACCCGGCGCCGATCAGCAGCGCGGGCCGGTCGCCGGGCCAGGCGAAGAACCCGCTCAGCGGGCCCCGCACCTCGACCGTGTCACCGACCTGGGCCACCGTGTGGAACCAGCCCGAGACCTCGCCGCCCTCGACATGATCCAGCGTGAGCTCGATGTGCCCGGAGTCGTCGGGCGCGGACGCGATCGAGTAGTGGCGCTGCGCCACATAGCCGTCGGCGGCGGTCAGCCGCAGCATCAGGTGCTGCCCGGGCAGATGCCCCGCCCAGGCCGGCACCGCGAGCCGGAAGGAGGTCACGTCCGGCGTCTCGCGCCGGATCTCGGTGAGGGTGGCCGTCTGCCACAGGGCGGCGGTCTGGTTGCTGACCGCGATGCGCCCGGGCACCGCGAAGCGCGTGGCGGGGGCGAAGGAGTTCGTCATGGGAGGGGAGGTGGGGGTGGGGATCTCGGTTGCCGTCGTCTCAGTCACCGGAGTACCGCTGCTCCTCCCAGGGGTTGCCGCGCGCGTGGTAGCCGTTCTGCTCCCAGAAGCCGGGCTCCTCGTGGTCGAGGAGCGTGATGCCCGCGATCCACTTGGCGCTCTTCCAGAAGTACAGGTGCGGCACCAGCAGCCGCGCCGGGCCGCCGTGCTCGGCGGGCAGCGGCTTGCCGTCGTACTCCCACGCGATCCAGGCACGTCCGCCGGTGAGGTCCGTGAGCGGGAGGTTCGTGGTGTAGCCGGTGTGGGAGTAGGCCAGGGCATGTGTGGCGGACCCATGGGGCCCGACCACATCAAGGAACGCGTCCAGCGAGACACCACTGAACCGCACGCCGAACTTCGACCAGCTCGTCACACAGTGGATGTCGCCCTCGTACGCCGACCCGGGCAGCGCGTGAGCCTCGTCCCAGTCCCACGTGCGTGGCTCCGCCACCAGCCCGTCGACACGGAACGTCCAGTCGGCGGGGGACAGGTCGGGCGTGACCTCGGCGGAGAGCACGGGCCAGTCGTCGCCCGCGTCGTACTGGCCGGGCGGCAGGCCCGGATTGTGGACGCGCGGGCGTCCGGCGAAGCCTCGGGTCACGTTCATGGTTCAACGGTACGTGGTCGTCGCCCGTCTTCCGTACCTGGTCAGGGCCGGTCGACCATGACGATTCCATGAAGCCGGTCACGGCGGCCCCGGCAGCGATCACGGCGATCTCACGGAGCGGACACCGTCTCGGCGCGGGAATAGCCGGCCGGCCTCGCTCCTTGGCGCTCATGACGGCACCGGTGGCCAGGCGGCGGCGAACGAGGAGAGCGAGGAAGCGGATGCCTGAGAAGTACGTCCCGCGTCACGGGGACGCCATGAGCCGTGCGAGCCACGCACCCCATGTGGCCGACACACATGGGGGCAGCGCACATACCGGTGATCCGCACCCACTCGACAACCCGGCCCTCGCCTCCCTCACCGGCCCGCACGCGCACTTCGCCCAGCGCCGCGGCCGCGCGCTGCGCTACCCGGTCGGCGTCTCCCCGTGGCTCGCGCTCCCCGGCGACCCCGGCCCCGAGGACTGGGCGGACGTCGCAGCGCTCACCGGCCCGGACGCCGACGTCCTGCTGCTCGACTTCGGAGGACGGCTCCCGGACGACTGGAAGGTCACCTTCCAGGCCGACGGCGTCCAGCTCGTGGACGACGGTCTCGATCCGGCACCGGACGCGGAGGCGGTCCGCCTCGGCCCCGCGGACGTACCCGAGATGCTCGACCTGGTCCGGCGCACCCGGCCCGGCCCGTTCCTGCCGCGCACCCTCGAACTCGGCACCTACCTGGGCATCCGCCGGAACGGCGCGCTGGTCGCCATGGCGGGGGAGCGGCTGCGGCCGCCGGGCTGGGCCGAGATCAGCGGGGTGTGCACCGACCCGGCCGCCCGGGGCGAGGGCCTGGCACGCCGCCTGATCCTCGCTGTCGCGCACGGCATCCGGGAGCGCGGCGAGTCCCCGTTCCTGCACACCGGCGCCGACAACACCGCCGCCATCCGGCTGTACGAGTCCCTGGGATTCCGCATCCGCCGCACGGTGACGTTCCTCGCGGCCCGGGCGCCGCAGCCGCTGACCGACGGCCGGGGAGCCGCCGTACCGGTGGCCTGACCACTGCGGACGCGGCGGGCGGGACGGCTGGACTGACCGGGCCGCCGCCCGCTCAGTCCTGCCCGGCAGCCGCCGCCGGCCCCGCGTTGTAGCGCTCCAGGTATTCGGCGAACCGGGCCAGGTCCTCCTCCGGCCAGTCCGCGAGCCGTTCCCGGAAGGCGGCCCGGCGGCGGTGGGTGACCTGGGCGAGGATCTCCTGCCCGGCGTCCGTCAGGTGCAGCACCTGGACCCGGTGGTCCTCGGGGTCCGTGCGCCGCTCGATGAGCCCGGCCCGCTCCAGCGCGGCCACCTGGCGGCTGACCGTGGACTTGTCCAGGGCGTAGTGCGCGGCCAGATCGGTGGACCGGCAGCCGCCGCGCTCTTCCAGGTGCCAGAGCAGGGTGTACGCCACCAGCGACAGCTCGGGGTGCATGCGTCCCGCCGAGGCCCGCGACCGGCGGGCGAAGATCGTCATCTCCCGCTGGATGGTCTCGACGGCCGTCTCGGCTCGTGTCACGTATTGCCTCCCAAAGCCCCTCCGGCCTTCTCGTTGTATAGTACAACTTAGATAGGTAGTTGTATAAGCCAATCAATGTCCATCGATGATGTCGCTCAATGAAGGAGGTTGCGATGAGGTCGCCGGCGCTGCGCCATGTGCTCACGCACCTGATCACCCCCCTGCTGATGTGCCTCGGTATGGGGCTCGCCTACATGGGCGCGTTCGTGACCCCGGAGCCCCACCACCTGCCCGTCGCCGTCGTGGGCTCCGCGCCAAAGGCGAAGGTGTTCGCCCAGACGGTCAAGGACACGGCGGGGGGCAAGCTCGACGTCCGCACCGTCGCCACCCGGGCCGAAGCTATCGACCTGCTCAGGTCCCGTGACATCACCGGCGCCTACGTGCCGAGCGCCAAGGCCCCGCAGCTCCTGGTCGCCACCGCCGCCTCCGACATGGGCGCCACGGCCGTCGAGAAGATCTTCACCCCCGTCGCCGCCAAGCAGGGCGCCCCGCTGGAGGTGACGGACGTGGCCAGGCCCGTCGCCGACGACCCCACCGGACAGGGCCTGTTCTTCCTGCTGATCGCCGTGAGCATCGGCTCCTACGCCTCCGTCGCCGCCATCGGCGCCGCGGGCTCCACCCTGCCCATGCGGGTACGCGGCCTGCTCGCGCTCGGTGTCTCGGCCGTGGTGGGCGGCATCGGCGCGCTGCTCGCCGGGCCCCTGTTCCACGTCGCGCACCACGACCTCGTGAGCCTGTGGGTGATCGCCTGGCTCTACTCCGCCGGCATCCTCTTCATCGGCGTCGGCCTGCACACCTTCCTCAAGCGGTGGACCACGCTGACCATGATGGTGCTGTTCGTGATGCTCAACTTCACCAGCTCCGGCGGCCTGCTCCGGCCCGAGCTCCAGGACGGCTTCTTCGGCGCGCTGCACGCCTTCTGGGACGGCGCCGGCTTCGTGGAGGGCGTCCGCAGCCTGCTGTACTTCGGCGACGACGGCCTCGGACGCAACGTGGCCACGCTCGTCGTCTGGCTGCTGCTGGGCCTCGCCGTGACCGCGGCCGCGGCCGCGGTCGAGCGGAACAGGGCCGCGCGGACGGGTACTTCGGCCTCCGTTCCCGGGCAGGCGGCGCCCCGAATTCCCGCGCAGGCCGCGCATGAGGAGAAGGCCACGGCCGCGGACACCGCCGAGGAGGAGGCCGAAGAGACTGTGGGCGTCTGAGGGTTGGGGTAGGGTTGCCGCTGCTGCGGATCGTCCCAGTCGTGAGCTGCCGAGGAGGTGAGACCCATCAACGCTGTGTCAGGTCGGGTGCTCACACCTCAGGACAGCGCGGTCACCGCCCGCAGGTGACCGCGGGAGCGCCCTTCGGCCCCAGGCTCCCGAAAGGCTCCAGGCTTCCATGCCCCCACTTTCCCCGCTCGCCGTCGTCGCCGCGCTCCGCTCCGCGGGCTGCGTCTTCGCCGAGGACGAGGCTGAGTTGATCCTCGCCACCGCCCGCACACCGGACGAGCTCGCCGCGATGGTGGACCGGCGCGCCACCGGTGTCCCCCTCGAACTCGTCCTCGGCTGGGCCGAGTTCCACGGACTGCGCGTCCTCGTGGAACCGGGCGTCTTCGTCCCGCGCCGCCGCACCGAGTTCCTCGTCGACCAGGCCCTCGCCCACGTTCCGGACGCCCGCGTCGTCGTCGACCTGTGCTGCGGCTCGGGCGCGGTCGGCGCGGCCCTGGCCACCGCGCTCGGCCCCGTCGAACTCCACGCCGCCGACGTCGACCCGGCCGCCGTCCGCTGCGCCCGCCGCAACATCGCCGCCTTCGGCGGACACGCGCACGCGGGCGACCTGTTCGACGCCCTGCCGGACCAGCTACGCGGCCGAGTCGACATCCTCGCGGCCAACGTGCCGTACGTCCCCACTGGCGAAGTGGGCCTCCTGCCCACCGAGGCACGCGACCACGAGCCGCTGACCGCCCTCGACGGCGGCGCGGACGGACTCGACATCCTGCGCCGCGTCGCCGACGCCGCGCCCGACTGGCTGGCGCCGGGCGGCTGCCTGCTGGTCGAGACGAGCGAACGTCAGTTGACGGCGGCCGTCGAGGCGTTCACGCGCACAGGGCTCAGCACCCATGTGGCCGTCTCACATGATTTGTACGCGAACGTGGTGGTCGGCGTCAGGGTGTCGGGGGAGTAACCACCGAAGCGGCGCTCAGGTCGTCCGTCCGTTCCCCGACGGCTCGTTCGGCGAGTCGGAGTCGGAGTCGGAGTAGTGGTGCCAGGGTCCGTGCCCCGGATCGGTGCACGGGCCATGGCCCAGGAACCGCCCCTGTCCGTCGCACACCGTGCGCCCGCCGCCCTGGTCGCCGCCTCCGCCTCCGTCTCCGTCCCCGCCCCCGCCCCCGCGCCGGCCATCGAAGTCGCTCACGACACCCAACACCGAGGTCCGCTTGCCGTCATCCCTCACTCCGGCTGCGGCAGCTCCTGCGCCCGTGCGATGAGCACGGCCACGTCGTCGTGGTTGTCAGGGTGGTGCAGCTTGCGCAGCAGCAGGTCGCAGACTTCCTCCAGCGGGCGGGAGGGGTCCTTCAGCAGGCTCAGCATGGTGTCCAGCCGCTCGTCCAGCGAGTGCCGGCGGGTCTCGACGAGACCGTCCGTGTAGAAGACCAGCTCGTCGCCTGGGGCGAAGTCGACGGTGACGGTGCGGAAGTCCACGCCGCCCACCCCCAGCGGCACCCCGGTGGGCAGGTCGAGCAGCTCCGGCGGGTGCCCGGGACGGACGCGGGCCGGCGGGAGATGGCCCGCGTTGGCGATGCGGCACTGCCGCAGATCGGGGTCGTGGATGGCGTACACGCAGGTGGCGATGGAGTGGTCCAGGCCCGACGTGATCTTGTCGAGGTGTTCCAGGAGCCGGGCCGGATCGAGGTCGAGCGCGGCCAGCGTGGCGGTCGCGGTGCGCAGCCGGCCCATGGTGGCGGCCGCGCTGATGCCGCTGCCCATCACATCGCCCACGACCAGCGCCGTCTTGCCGCCCTCCAGCGGGATGACGTCGAACCAGTCGCCGCCGACCTCGCTGGCGGCCCCCGCCGGCTGGTAGCGGGAGGCGACCTCGAGCCCGGTCGTCTCCGGCGGGTGGCTCGGCAGCAGGCTCTGCTGGAGGGTGAGGGCGGTGTCGCGGGCGTTCTGGTACCAGCGCGCGTTGTCGATCTGCACGGCGGCCCGGGAGGCCAGCTCGCGTGCCAGCAGGACGTCGTCCTCGTCGAACGGCGTCTGGTTGCGGGTGCGTTTGAGGTCGAGGGCGCCGAGCACCTCCCCGCGCGCGATGAGCGGCACGGCCAGATAGGAGTGCACCCCCGCGCGGCGCAGCAGCACCGCGGCCTCGGGGGAGCGGGCGATACGGGGGAGGTCCTCGTCCGTCACCTGCGGGACGACGACCGGGCTCGCGGTCCGTACGCACTGCGTGACCAGACGGTCGGGGGCGTAACGGGCCAGCTCACCGGGCGGATCGGCGGCCTGGAGGGCGTCCGTCTCCTGCTCGGCGCGGACGGCCACGGCGCGGATCACGGCCGCCTCGGACGGCCCGAGCGTGCTGCGACGGGCCTCCAGGACGGAGTCCAGCAGGTCCACGGCGGCCACGTCGGCGAGTACCGGCACGGCCACGTCGGCCAGTTCGCGGGCGGTGCGATCCAGGTTCAGGGTGGTGCCGATCCGCGCGGAGGCGTCGGCGATGACGGCGAGCCGGCGGCGTGCGGCCTCGGCCTCCACCGCCACCCGGTGCTCCTCGGTGGTGTCCACGATCGACGCCGCGACGCCCAGCACGGTCCCCATGCCGTCCTCCAGCCGGTAGAGCGACACCGACCAGGCGCGCTCCTCGTCCGGGTGCGCCGGGGTGCGGGCCACGGTGGCCCGGTCCACGAGCGGCTGCCCCGTCTCCAGGACCTGCCGCGCCGCGCTCTCCAGGCCGTCGGCGTCCAGCAGCGGCAGCACCTCGCGGATCGTGCGCCCGACGTGCTCCTGCGCGGGGACGCCGTTGATCTGCGCCAGTGCGGGGTTGACCGAGACGTAGCGCAGCCGCGTGTCCAGCATGGCCAGCCCGATCGGCGACTGCGTCACCATCCGCTCGCACAGCGCCACGTCCTGTTCGAGCCGGCGCACCGTCGACTGGTCGGCCGCGAGCCCCAGCGCGTACACGTCGCCCTGGTCGTCCAGCAGGCGCATGTTGCGGAACTCCACCAGGCGCGTGGTGCCGTCCTTGAGCCGGATGGGGAACGCCCCGGCCCAGCCGTGCCCCGTCCGCATCACCTCGGCGAACAGCTTGCCGACCAGCTGGATGTGCTGCTCGTGCACCATCAGCCGGGCCGCGTACTGCCCGAGCGCCTCCTGCGCCGAGTAGCCGAACAGCTCCTCCGCCTGCGGGCTCCACAGCACGATGCGGCCCTCGGCGTCCAGCACGACCGAGGCCACGCCGAGCACGTCGAGCAGCCCGCTGGGCCTCTCCGGCCCGCCGTCCCCCGGCTCGGGAACCACGGCTGCACTCATCCCACGCACCGCCTTCGACCGTCCGCACGGCACGTCGTCCCCCGTGCCGACTCCCCTTGTTCTATCGCGCTCACACCAGACTCTCCGCCGCCGCGGCCGTATTTCTCCACCATCTCTCAACACGGCGGCGGACGTACGCCGCGGATCCCCACGACGGTGCCATACGGGTGCACCGCCCGCGGGCGTGTGGGTTTCCGCCATCCTCCTCGATTGCTCTGTACATGCCTACCCGGCCGGTCCAGACTGCCGCCCGAACGTGCGTACCCACACCCCCCGCGATCGAGGAGCCGATCCATGCCCGAGCCCGCCGCGCCTGCCGTCCGGCAACGTTGTCACGCAGTGATGACGGGACTCGTCGCGTTAGCCACGACGCTCGTGGTGTCCGTCGCCGCGCCGGTCTTCGCCGCCGGCACCTGGAACGAGGTCGGCTCGGACCGCGCCGACCCGCTCACCGAGAGCCAGGGCCTCACCTCGGTCGAGGTCCCGGCCGGCAGCCCCAACCGGTACACCGGCCTCGGCACCATCCCCGCCGACGTGCGCGGCCGCGGCTGGAACCACGTCGGCGACCCCGACGCCTCCTACGACGGCCACTACGTCGAGCCGTACCAGCGGGACTCCGGCAACACCAAGATGTTCCGCGTCCAGGCGCCGGACGGGTCCTGGTCGGAGTACGTCCACACGCTCGGCGCCGGGGAGGCGCTGAACAACTCCTGGGCGGCGATCTCCCCGGACGGCCAGTGGATGCTCTCGGGCGAGTACGGCACGATGAACCGCTTCCTCGTCCTCCCGACCCCCGGCGTCAACCCGGCCACGTCCCCCTCGGCCGACCTCCCGCAGGTCGCGACGGTCACCCTGGACCACCCCGTCCGCGACGTCCAGGGCTGCGACTTCAGCGGCCCCACGACACTGCTCTGCTCCTCCGACGATCCGGACGGCGCGCTCTTCGGCGTCACCAAACCGCTCTTCCAGGTCGACCTGTCCGCCGAGCCCAACGGCACCGCGGACGTGTCGGGCCACGTCACCGCCCTGCGCCAGCTGCCGCTCCGCAGCTCCTGCTCCGGCACCTTCGAGGCCGAGGGCATCGACTACGACCGCCGTACGGGCACCCTGCGCGTGATCGTCGTGTCGCCGGGATTCTGCGTGCTCACCGACAGCAAGACGTACCGCTTCACGCGCGGCTGACCAGGACGCCGCCCCCGTGACCGCGGGCCGGGCCGCACCGGTAGTGCTCGGGCCGCGGTGGTGCTTTCCTGGGGGTTGGACGCGGTGCGTGGGTTGGACGCGGTGCGTGAGGTTACCCGGCATCCGGCACTTCCTCCGCAGCGCGACCACGAGAGGAGCGATCATGAGCGGCATCGAGCGCTCGCATCCGGAAACCGTGTCGGTGGAGATCAGCGGGTGCTCCAAGGAGGACGCCCGGATCGTGTTCGGCGCCCTGTGCGCCTGCTACACCTCCGACCGCGACGCCGGCGAGGTACCCCAGCAGCTTCACGAGACCCGGCCCATGGTGTGGCTGGGCACCTACGACGTCACCGACGCCCACGAACCGGACTTCTGCCCGATCCGGCTCGCCTCGTCGGTCGTCGCCGACGTCCAGGGCGGTTACTGGGCCATCGACCAGTTCCGCACCACCCTGGACTCCCTGTTCTCCGTCCACGAGACGTGCATGGCCTCCGGCGACCAGGAGAGGGACCTGCACCTGCGCATCGAGAGCCGGTGACGGCGACAGCGTCGCCCGGTTCTACGGCACCGCCCCGGCCGCGTCGCCACCGGCCGGGGCGTACTGCGCTTCGCCGTCGCCGAACGACCAGTCGATCGACGCGTTCTCGGTGACGCTCACGAACACGTTGCGCGGCTCGGTATCGGCGTACGGGTCGGCGAGCTCGGCGATCCGCCGGGACAGCGCCCGCTTCTGATCGGGGCCGCGTCCGGCGCGCATGGTGATCGCCACGAACACGATGCCGTCGTCGTGGTGTACGCCGGGGCAGTCGCCGTGGCGGAGGGTGCTGGTCGTGCCGTCGTGGCCGGTCAGCACCTGGAAGCGGTCCTCTGGCGGGATGCCGAGGACCTCCATCAGCGCGTCCTGAACTGCACGGCCGAGCGCGTCGAGCCGGTGGCCGTCGGCCCCCAGCGCGTCGATGCGGACGAAGGGCATGCTCGCGGGTTCCTCTCGGAGAGCCCGTGTGGTCAACGCGAGTTTACATACCAGTAGTTACAGAAGCTCGGGCGGCTTCGGCCGGCCGAGACCCAGGTCGGTCCAGCGGCTTGTGCAACTAGTTGCACAACATGGCGGTCGTCCTCTACAACAGAGGCGACCCCACCACGCACGGAGGCCCCGATGAGCCGTTACCCGCACCTGCTGAGCCCGCTCGACCTGGGATTCACGACACTTCCCAACCGCGTCCTGATGGGCTCCATGCACGTCGGCCTGGAAGAGGCCGAGCGCGGTTTCGAGCGGATGGCGGAGTTCTACGCCGCCCGCGCGCGCGGGGGAGTCGGCCTCATCGTCACCGGCGGCATAGCGCCCAACGACGAGGGACGGCCGTACGAGGGCGGCGCCAAGCTCACCACCGAGGCCGAGGCCGAGCGGCACGCCGTCGTCACCGAGGCGGTGCACCGCGAGGGCGGCCGGATCGCGATGCAGATCCTGCACTTCGGGCGGTACGCCTACCACCAGGACCTGGTCGCGCCCAGCCCGCTCCAGGCGCCGATCAGCCCCTTCCCGCCCCGCGAGCTCACCGACGCGGACATCGAGCGGACCATCGACGACTACGCCCGCGCCGCCCGCCTCGCCCGGCAGGCCGGCTACGACGGCGTCGAGATCATGGGCTCCGAGGGCTACCTGATCAACGAGTTCATCGCCGCGCAGACCAACCACCGCACCGACCGCTGGGGCGGCTCCTACGAGAACCGCATGCGCTTCCCCGTCGAGATCGTCCGGCGCGTCCGCGAGGCCGTCGGCGAGGACTTCATCATCATCTACCGGCTGTCCATGCTGGACCTCGTCCCCGGCGGCTCCTCGCTGGACGAGGTGATCACTCTCGCCCGGGCCGTCGAGGCCGCCGGTGCCACCATCCTCAACACCGGCATCGGCTGGCACGAGGCCCGCATCCCCACCATCGCCACCTCGGTGCCGCGCGGCGCGTACACCTGGGTCACCAAGAAGCTCATGGGCGAGGTGAGCGTCCCGCTCGTCACCACCAACCGGATCAACACCCCCGAACTTGCCGAGGAGTTGCTCGCCGACGGCCGCGCGGACATGGTCTCCATGGCCCGTCCGATGCTCGCCGACCCCGACTTCGTCGCCAAGGCCGCCGCGGGCGAGCCGGACGCCATCAACACCTGCATCGGCTGCAACCAGGCCTGCCTCGACCACACCTTCAGCGGCAAGATCACCTCCTGTCTGGTCAACCCGCGCGCGTGCCACGAGACCGAGCTGGTCCTCTCCCCGACCCGGCGGCGCTTGCGCGTCGCCGTCGTCGGTGCCGGCCCCGCCGGACTCGCCTGCGCGGTGTCCGCCGCCGAACGCGGGCACGAGGTCACGCTGTACGACGCCGCGAGCGAGATCGGCGGCCAGCTCAACGTGGCCCGCAAGGTCCCCGGCAAGCAGGAGTTCGACGAGACGCTGCGCTACTTCCGCCACCAGCTCGACGCGCACGGCGTCGACGTACGCCTCGGTACCTGGGTCACCGCCGAGGACCTCGCCGACCACGACGAGGTCGTCGTCGCCACCGGCGTCACCCCCCGCACCCCCGAGATCCCCGGCATCGACCACCCGCGCGTGCTCGGCTACCTCGACGTCCTGCGCGACGGCGCCCCCGTCGGCGACCGCGTCGCCATCCTCGGCGCCGGCGGCATCGGCTTCGACGTCGCCGAGTACCTCACCGACGGCGGCGACAAGGCGAGCGAGGACCCGGCGACGTACTTCCGCAACTGGGGCGTCGACATGGACTACCAGGCACCCGGCGGCCTCACCGAGCCCCGGCGCCCCGCCCCGCCGCGCACCGTCCACCTGCTCCAGCGCAAGACCTCCAAGGTCGGCGCAGGCCTCGGCAAGACCACCGGCTGGATCCACCGCACCGAGCTCAAGCACCGCGGCGTCACCATGGTCCCGGGAGTCCAGTACGACCGGATCGACGACGCCGGACTGCACATCACCGTCGACGGCGACAGCACCGTCCTCGACGTCGACACCGTCGTGCTGTGCACCGGCCAGGAACCGCGCCGGGACCTGTACGAGGCGCTGGTCGCCGCCGGACACAAGGCGCACCTCATCGGCGGCGCCGACGTGGCCGCCGAGCTGGACGCCAAGCGCGCCATCAAGCAGGGCACCGAGGTGGCTGCGGCCCTGTAGGAGCCGCCTGCCGCACACGGCCCGTCCCTAGGATGACCCCATGTCACTCCCGCACGCGATCCTCACCGCCCTGCTCGAGAAGCCGTCGTCGGGCCTGGAACTGACCCGCCGCTTCGACAAATCGATCGGCTACTTCTGGTCGGCGACGCATCAGCAGATCTATCGCGAGCTGGGGAAACTGGAGGCCGAGGGACACATCCGCACACTGCCGTCCGAGCAGCCGGCCCGCGGGCAGAAGAAACGTTACGACGTTCTGCCCGCGGGCCGCGCCGAACTGGCCCGCTGGACGTCCGCGTCCCAGGACCCGAAACCGCTCCGCGACGCCCTGCTGCTGCGCCTGCGTGCCGCGGCGGTCGTCGGCACGGGCGGCCTCGAGTCCGACCTGCGCCGCCATCTCGACCTGCACCAGCGGCAGTTGGCCGAGTACGAGGAGATCGAGAGGCGTGACTTCCCCCCGGGCAAGGACAGCCGCGAGGACCGGCTGCGCCACCTGGTGCTGCGCGCCGGCATCGACCTGGAGACGTTCTGGACGCAGTGGCTCGCGCACGCGGTGGAGGAGTTCGAGGAGCTGGCGCGGCACGAGGGCGACACGGATGGGGGCGGACGGCCGGAGTGAGCGCGCGTTCTTGAGACGCGCGCCTCCAGGCCGGCTCGGTCCTCAGAGGCGGTACGGCCTCGTCCGCCGCCGCAGGTACCAGCCCGTGGCGATGACGCCGGCGCCCACCAGGGCCGCGCCCACGCCGAAGGTGACCGGCCCGTAGTCGTGGGTGCCGCCGCCCAGGCCGCCCATCACACCGCGCGAGGGCGAGGACGTGGCGGAGATCGTCGGCGTCGACGCCGCGGAGACGATGACCGACTGACTGCCCGCGGTGATGCCGCTCGAACAGACGACGACCACGGTGTACGTCCCCGGGCTGACGTTCGACCACGAGGCTGCCTGGTTCGTCGCCGTGCCCCTCAGCGCGGCCTGCCGTCCCTGGGCGAAGTTCGTCTGGCTGCTGGTGAGCAGGGACGCGGTGCCCCAGTTGCCGTTGTTCTGGGCGCACGCGCTGGTCGTCACCGAGACCGAGGACCCGGAGGTGTTCACCGAGATCCCGGAGGCCGCGGCGGACGGACCGGCGAACCCGATCGGAAGCGCGGCGGCGGCCGCCAGGGTCGCGCCGTAGCGGAGCGGAAGTCGAGCAGTACGCATGGGTCAGCCCTCCGGTGGCACGGCCGGCGGAACGTCGCATGCGCCGCCGGGGGTCGGGGAAACGTCCGTGCTGTCTCACCGGCAGCCAATGCGCCCCGGGCGCGCCGCGCACTCCGATCGCCGCCGGGCAGGTGACGGATTCCGCCGCCCGGCGCAAGGACGGGCCGGATCGGCGTGTCGTCGCTCCCGCCGCGCACGGACGCGCTCCGGCCGCGCCACCATCGGGAGGCCCGCGTTGGTGACCACGCGCGGGAGTTACGTATGCTGAACCCTCCCCGGCTGAACTCCCGCCGGGAACGAGGGGAGTTCATGCCGACGGTGCGGAACGCTGTCGTCGCTGAACCCGTGCCGACGCCGGCGGCCGGGGGTCCCGAACCCGTGTGGTTCAGGACCCCCGGCCGCTGAGCAGCGGTGGAGCCGTACGGCCGCCCGCGTCACACCTTCCGGAACGTGTACGCGTCCGCGGCCGCCGCGACCACGGCGTCGAGGTCGCCCCCCGCCGCCGCCGTGACGACCGCGGCCACCGCTCCCTCGACGAACGGGGCGTCCACGAGGCGTGTGTCGCCGGGGAGTTCGTCGCCCTCCGCCAGCAGGGCCTTCACGGTGAGCACGGCACTGCCCAGATCGGCGAGGACGGCGACCCCGGCCCCCCGGTCCACGGAGGCGGCAGCGGCGGAGATCAGCCCGGCGCTCGTACCGAACCCGCCGCCCTCCGTGCCGCCCGCCGCCGCGACCGGCACCGCGGGAGCGCCGCCCGCCAGCGCCTTCGCCAGGCCGGCGACCGAGGTGGCCACCTCCACGCTGTGCGACACCAGCACGATCCCGACCGTCCCGTCGTCACTCACCGGCGGCCTCCTCGAGTGCGGCGACGAGCAGCGCGGAGGAGGTGGCGCCCGGGTCCTGGTGCCCGATGCTGCGCTCCCCGAGGTAGCTCGCCCGGCCCTTGCGGGCCTGGAGGGGGATGGTCGCCTGAGCGCCCTCCTCGGCGGCCGCCCGCGCCGCGGCGAAGCCGTCGCCGAGCGCGTCGAGCGCCGGAACCAGGGCGTCGATCATGGTCTTGTCGCCCGGCGCGGCACCGCCGAGCGTCATGACGGCGTCCACGCCCGCCCGGAACGCCTCGGCGAACCGCGCCTCGTCGACCTCGGCCGCGTCCCCGAGCGCCTTGCCGGTACGGCGCAGCAGCGTCCCGTACAGCGGACCGGAGGCCCCGCCGACGGTCGAGATGAGCTGACGGCCGGCGGTGGTCAGGACGGCACCCGGCGTCGCGGGCACCTCCTTCTCCAGCGTGGCCGTCACCGCCCGGAACCCGCGCTGCAGGTTGGTGCCGTGATCGGCGTCCCCGATGGGCGAGTCGAGGGCGGTGAGCCGGTCCGCCTCCCGGTCCACGGCCGCGGCGGCCGCGGCCATCCAGCGGCGGAAGAAGTCGGCGTCGAGCACTGGATCTCCTTGCGTGGTAGGTACGTCGGAGGCGTCGGCCGTCGCGTTCACATTCCCCAGCGCAGCGCCGCCGTCTTCACCGGCGCGTCCCACAGCCGCAGCAGTTCCTCGTCCACCTGGCACAGGGTGACCGAGGCACCGGCCATGTCCAGGGAGGTGACGTAGTTGCCGACCAGGGTGCGGGCCACGACCACGCCGCGCTCGGCGAGCACCCGCTGCACCTCGGCGTTGAAGCCGTACAGCTCCAGCAGCGGGGTGGCACCCATGCCGTTGACGAGCACGAGGACCGGAACCCGAGGCGGCATGTCCTCCAGAATCGCGTTCACCGCGAAGTCGGCGATCTCGCCGGACGTCATCATCGGCCGCCGCTGCCGTCCCGGCTCGCCGTGGATGCCGATGCCCAACTCCAGCTCGCCGGACGGCAGATCGAACGTCGGGCTGCCCTTGGCGGGGGTGGAACAGGCGCTGAGAGCGACGCCGAAACTGCGCGCGTTCTCGTTCACCTGGCGCCCGATGGACTCCACCCGCTCCAGCGGCTGCCCCTCGGCGGCCGCCGCCCCCGCGATCTTCTCCACGAACAGCGTCGCCCCGGTACCGCGCCGTCCGGCCGTGTACAGGCTGTCGGTGACTGCCACGTCGTCGTTGACCAGCACCTTCGCGACCTGGATGCCCTCGTCCTCGGCCAGCTCGGCGGCCATGTCGAAGTTGAGCACGTCGCCGGTGTAGTTCTTCACGACGAACAGCACCCCGGCGCCGCTGTCCACGGCGGCCGCGGCCCGCGCCATCTGATCGGGCACGGGCGACGTGAACACCTCACCCGGACACGCCGCCGACAGCATTCCGGGCCCCACGAATCCCCCGTGCAGCGGCTCGTGCCCCGACCCCCCACCGGACACGAGCGCCACCTGTCCGGCCACGGGCGCGTCCCGCCGCACGATCACCCGATGCTCCACATCGACGTTCAGCAGATCGGGATGGGCCTCCGCCAGCCCCCGCAACGCGTCGGCGACGACGGTCTCCGGGACGTTGATGAGCATCCTCATGGGTACCTCCTGGTGAGGCTCGCAGATGGGCCTGTGACGTGCTTTTTCGCTGGTCAGAACGGGTGGGGTCAGTTTTCGATCTTGGTGGTCCATGGCGGCAGGAAGCGGGTTCTGGCGGTACTGATGCTGACCTAATGCCGACTTTCCTGACGGGTCATCAGCTGATCCTCGGTGCTCGGTGAGGTTACGGTCGGAGCCTTCCTGTCGGCAGTATCGCCCTTGCAGGAGCGAAGGTCACGTGGAGTGGAACGGATGTCTGGGTTCGCCTTCCGACGCTGTCGGCCGAGCGGGCTGTGGGGGTATCGCAAGGAATACGGCACGACCGCTGATGGAATTTCGGCTGATGGCCTGGGGTCAAGCGGCTTGCTGGCTTTCACCTTCGCTCAGATGACGTCGCACCGCAGTCCCAGCGATGGGCACTGGTATCCGCTCCGACCAAAAGCCGAACAGAGACACCATGACCTCGTGTTGTAGCGCGGTACCGGCTCCTTTGGTGACACGTCTGGCTCAACGGGGCGGTGAGTGCCCCGGCCGGTCACCGGCCGATCGGCTCCGGATGACGCTCCCGTCGCCCCCCGGACTTGTCGGCAACAAGCCGGAACCACGGCTCCCCGAGCCGCAGGCCGGGCAGCGTTGTGGCCAGCACACCCGCAGCGATGCCCGGACGTCCTCGGCAAGCGCCTTCAGGCGTCCGCTGGAGCAGGCAGGTGCTTCTCCGGCCCCGCGAGCACGATGTGCAGCGCCGGGAAGCATTCGCTGCGGACGTAGCGGACCGAAAGAAGATCGCGCCGCGGTCCGCCCCGGCTCGCAGGTACCGCGGCTGCCCGACTGCACGTCGTCGACTGGGCCCCCACGCTGCTGGGGACCATCAGCTGACTGGGGCCGCACAGCGGGCCGGGGACACCGCACCGGCCCCGCCCCTTCCGGAAGGAACCTCCGCCCATGCCCGCTCCCGGAGTCCCACGGCACCACCTGCTCGTACACCAGCTCCTCCACCACGCCCCCATGCTGCGAGGGCCTCACGAAGGTCGACGGGCACGCCTTCCCCGGTCCAGGAGTTCGTCGATCGTGTTCCACAGTTTCGGCCAGTCCGTGGAGAAGTACATGTGCTCCCCGGGTACGTCGATCAGTTCGCAGGCCACGTTCGTCGCCCGCGTCCACTGGAGTGCGTCGGCCCGGGTGATCAGCTCGTCCTCGGTGCCGCGCAGCACGCTGATCGGTACCGGCAGGGGAGTGGTCGGCTCTGTGGCGGCGGGGCTCTCGTTGATCGTCATGTCGGCCCGCAGCGCCGGAACGACGAGTTCGCGCAGCTCGGGGTCGTGGAACGCCTCGTGGTCGTAGCCCACCAATTCGCGTACGCGCGAAGCGAGTTCCTCGTCGGTGAGCGCGGCCACGCCGATGTGTGGGCGGGGCAGCCAGGGGGCGGCCGCACCGCTGATGATCAGTCGTTCCGGGAGGTGCAGACCCTTGCTGTGCAGGAGCTGCACGGTCGCGTGGGCCAGGAGGGCGCCGAAGGAGTGGCCGAAGAGCGCGTAGGGGCGGTCGCAGACCGCCGCGAGGATGCGTTCGGCCGTGCCGGCGGCCGCCTCGGCCAGGGAGGTGTACGGGTCCTCGATGAACAGTTCCTCGCGGCCGGGCAGCTGGACCGGGACGACCTCGAACGAGTCGGCCGGGTAGTCTCGCCAGGGACGGAAGACGCTGGCTCCCGCACCGGCGAACGGCAGGCACACCAACGGGAGTTTCATGGGAATTCCTTAGAGAGCGGAGCGGTTGCGGGCTGGGACGGTGGTACGGGGGAGCAGGGGTGTGGGCGAGTAGGGAAGTGGGCGGACGCGGGCACGCGGCCCTCAGCCTTCTCGGCGTGCGGGGCGCTTCCAGCGGGCCAGTGCCTGGGCGCGGGCGGCTCCGCGCCCAGGGGCCGGTCCCTGGGCTACGGCTGTGGGGGAGGCGAGCGGATGCGGCGCGGCGGCCCCGCTTTCCGGGGGCGTCAGGTGGGCGGCCAGGCCGCGTACCGTCGTGTGCCGGAACAGGTCGGCCGCCTGCAGGGACGGGTGGTGGCCGCGCAGAGCCGCCAGAACGCGGAGCAGGCCCAGGGAGTTGCCCCCCAGATCGAAGAACGTGGCGTCGAGATCGGTGACCGGAGTGGCGAGCACCTCGCTCCAGACGGCCAGGATCATGCCGGCTGGTCCGTCGGTCGGCCCGGCGGACGCGACCGGGGCCCCGTTGGAAGGGCGCGCCGCGTACTGCGTGCTCCAGGAGGCGACCGCCGCGCGGTCCAGTTTGCCATTGGGGAGTTGGGGGAGGGCGGCCACCGTCAGCCAGGTGCCTGGCACCATGGCGTCCGTGAGCCACTGCGAGGCGTGCGCGTGCAACGCCGCGGCGAATCCGGCGTCGGCGGCGCGTGGGCCGGGACCTGCCGTGAGCCGGGGGGACGTCGGCGTGATGAAGGCCGCCACCGCCGTGCCGTCGGGCAGCACCGCCACGGCAGCGTCCCGCACCTCGGGATGGCTCCGCAGCGCCGACTCGATCTCCTCCAGCTCGATGCGCTGGCCCCGGACCTTGACCTGGGTGTCGCCCCGGCTGACGAAGCGGAGGTCGCCGTCGCTTTCGAGGACCGCCAGGTCACCGGTGTCGTAGGCGAGTTGTTCGCCCGCGTCGGGCAGCGGGGCGAAGCGTTCGGCGGTCAGCGTGGGCTGCTGCCAGTAGCCGTCGCCGACGCCCACCCCAGCGATCATCAACCGCCCCGGAACGCCCGTCGGGAGGAGCCGGCCGTGGGCGTCCACCACATGGCAGCGCTCGCCGAACAGCGGCCGACCGATGCGCACCGGGCCGTCGGGCTGCGCGGGAACGCGCCACAGCGTCGACCAGACCGTGGTCTCGGTCGGGCCGTAGCAGTTGAGGACGGGGCCCGGCACCAGCGTGGCCAACTCCCGTGCCAGGTCGGCGGCCAGCGGCTCCCCGCCCACCAGCAGGGCGCCCAGACGCGTGAGCAGACGGGAGCCGTCCGGGTCCGTGGCCAGGATGCGGGCGACGGTCGGCGTGCACTGGTACAGCGCGCCCTGCGGGACGGGGGCGTCCGTCACCGTGCGGTGGCTGGTCACCAGGACCGTACCGCCGCGTGCCAGCGGCCAGTGCAGTTCGAGGGCGCTGATGTCGAAGGACAGACTGGTGCCCGCGACTGTCACTGGCAGCGGGCCGCCGCCCAGCTCGCGGTCGAAGGCGTCGAACAGCGCGCACAGGTTTGCATGTCGGATGACGACCCCCTTGGGGCGTCCCGTCGAGCCCGAGGTGTAGATCAGGTACGCGGCGTCCTGCGGCTCCACGTGGGGCCAAGTGGCGGGCTGCCTATGGCACTTGGCGTCGGGGCGCAGGTTCACCACCCCGGGGATCAGGGGGGCTGGGGCGACCGAGGCGGCGAGTGCGGCGTCCTCGGCCATGTAGCGCAGGCGGTCGGCCGGATAGTCGGGGTCGAGCGGGACATAGGCCGCGCCTGTCCGCCACACCGCCAGGAGTGCCACGACCATGTCCGGTGTGCGGGGGAGTGAGACGCCCACCCGGTCGCCGGGGTGGACCCCGGCCTCGATCAGTGTCGCCGCCAACTGTCGGGCGCGTGTGTCGAGTTCGGCGTACGTCAGGGTCTCGGCGCCGGATATGACGGCGGTGGCCGAGGGGGTACGGCATACCTGCTCGTCGACGAGTACGTGCACCGGTGCCTGCGGCAGGGCTGTCTGGGTGAGCGGTGCGTGGCCGCTGGCCAGGTCTGTGAGCTGCGCCCGCTCTTGGAGCGTGAGGAACGACAGCTCGGCCAGCGGGCGTGCGGGACCCTCGTCGCAGAGCGCCGAGAGGGCACCGAGCAGGTGCTGCCCGAACCGCTCGGCCGCCTGTGTGGTGAGGGCCGCGTGCCGGTGGCCGATCTCGAGGCGCATGGTGCCGTCGAGGGCGTGGCGGAGGGTCAGGGCGAGGTCGTACTCGGCCTCGGCGGGTGCGGACTGGGTGAGCCGCCAGCGCAGCCCGGCCGCGTCCAGGGGAGCGGACTCGACCGTCTGCGCGCACAGGATCTGGGTCAGCGGCTTGCGGCCCGGCCGGCGCCGCACTCCGGCCGTGTCGAGGATGTCCTCGATGGGCAGGCTCGCGTGCTCCACCGCGTCGAACAGAGCGTCCATGGTGCGGTCGAGGACCTCTTCGGTGTCCGCCTTGTCGAACTTCAGGCGCACCGGCACGGTGTTCTGCAGACAGCCGATCATGTCCTGGTCGGTGGTGTTGCGTCCGCTGGCCACGGTCGCGAGGACCAGGTCGTCGCGGCTCGTATACCAGCCCATCACCATCGCGGTCGCCGCGATGAGCTGGGCGAAGGGGGTGGCGCCGCATTCCCGGGTGAGTGCCTGCATGCGGGTGGTGAGCTCCGGGCCGATCTCAAGGGACAGCACACCGGTTGTGGTGCTGTCCGGGATGCCGGTCAGCGGGAGTGCGGTGTCCTCGGGGCAGGCCGAAAGCGTTTCCGACCAGAACTCCCGTGCCTGGTCCGCGAGGTGAGGGTCGGGTGCGGCCGGGTGCGGCGCGGCGGGCAGGTGCGTGCCGCCCCCGTCGTACGCGGCGGACAGCTGGCGCAGCAGTATGGCCGGCGAATCGTCGTCGAAGATCGCGTGATGTGTACCGATCAGACAGTGCGTGCGTTCCGGGCCGACAAGGATCCGGACCCGGCACAGCGGCCCCGCCCCATGGACGAAGGGGGCGCCCGCCGCATGGATGAGCGCGGGCAGCAGGGCGTCGTCGCTGCCGTCCGCCTCCACCGTCTCGACCTCCACGACCGAGGCGGGGTGGACCCGTTGCGTCAGGCCGTCCGCGGTCATGTGCAGCGACGTACGCAGGGCGGGCTGCGCTTCGATGACGGCGCGCACCGCTGCTGTGATCCGGGCGCTTGCCACCGGGCCGTCGATGACGAGGTGGTTGAGGACCGAGGCTCTGCCGTCCCGCTGGTCGAGCACGAAGAACCGCAGCTGCCCTGGAGTTGCCGGTCGGTCGGTCACGAAGGCTCCTTGACGCCGCTGTGGCCCGCCCGTACGAAGTCGGCGAGGGCCGGAAGCGAAGAGTTGCGGTAGATGTCACGCAGCTGCACCGAGGTGAACCCGGCCTGGTGCAGCGCCGTGCGCAGCCGGGAGGCGAGCAGGGAGTTGCCGCCGATCTCGAAGAAGTTGTCCTGCGGGCCCACGGGGATGCCCAGAACGTCCTCCCACACTGCGGCCAGGCGGGCCTCGACGGTCGTCTGTGAGGGTGGGGTCGTCTGTGGGGTTGGGGTGGTCAGGAGGGGGTCGGGCAGGCGGGCTGTGTCGAGTTTCCCGTTCGTGGTGAGTGGTAGTTCGGGCACGGTGGTGAGCGTGGCGGGTACGAGGTGCGCGGGGAGCCGGCCGGCGGTGCGTTGCTTGATCTGCGCTGGGTCGGCGTCGGGGGCGGTGACGACGTAGGCGTCCAGGCGGGCGGTCGCCGTGCCCGCGCCGCGTACCACGACGGCGGCGGCCCGTACGTCGGTGTCGTCGAGGAGGGTGGTGCGGATTTCGGCGGGTTCGATGCGGTGGCCGCGGATTTTGACTTGGTCGTCGAGGCGTCCGAGGTGTTCGAGGGTGCCGTCGTCCTGGTAGCGGCCGAGGTCGCCGGTGCGGTAGAGGGTGTGGCCTAGGTTGTGGGGGTCGGGCAGGAAGCGTTCGGCGGTCAGTTCGGGCCGGTTGTGGTAGCCCAGGGAGACGCCGGCGCCGCCGACGTAGATTTCGCCGGGGGTGCCGAGCGGCAGGGGGCGCTGCTGGTCGTCGAGGAGGTGGAGCTGCCAGCCGGGCAGGGGGCGGCCCACCGAGCGGGAGCCGGTCAGGGCATCTGCGCGGGTGAGGGTGTGCCAGGTGCAGTGCACGGTGGTCTCGGTGATGCCGTACATGTTCACCGCCCGGCATCGGGTGGGCGGGTAGCGGTCCATCCAGGGCAGCAGGGTCGCTGTGTCCAGGGGTTCCCCGCCGAAGATCAGCAGACGGACGGCCAGTTCCTGGCCGGGGTCGGTGAAGGTCTCGGCGCGGGTCAGCTGGGAGAACGCGCTGGGGGTCTGGGAGAGCACGGTGACCTGTTCACGGGCGAGCAGGGCGTGGAATTCCTCGGGGTCCCGGGCGCTCCAGTGGTCGACGACCACCAGCCGGCCGCCGGTCAGCAGACAGCCCCAGATCTCCCATACCGAGAAGTCGAAAGCGAAGGAGTGGAAGAACGACCACACATCCCCCGCGTCCAGGGCGAACTCGGTGCGGGTCGCGGCCAACAGGGCCATCACATTGCGGTGGGAGACCAGCACGCCCTTGGGCCGGCCGGTCGAGCCGGAGGTGTGGATGACATACGCCGGTGACCGCGGGTCGATGACCGGCAGCACGAGGTCGGTGGCGGTGGGCTGGGCGTGGACGTCCACCACCCGCACCGAGGCGGCCAGCTCGGCGGGCAGCCGGTCACCGACCACCACCTCCACCCCGGTGTCCTCGACCACGAACCCCAGGCGCTCCACCGGATAGGACGCGTCCAACGGCACATACACCGCGCCGGCCTTGAGTACCCCGAGCAAAGCGACGATCAGCTCGACACCCCGCTCCAGACACACCCCCACCCGGTCACCAACGCCTACCCCCGCCTCGGCCAGCACACCCGCCAGCAGAGACGACCACGCATCCAACTCCCCATACGACACCCCCACACCCCCACCCGACACAGCCACCCGGTCAGGGCCGGTGGCAACGTGCCGGGCGAAGAGCTCCGGTAACGAAAGGTCTGCTACTTCGAGGGCTTCGGCGGGCTGCGGCCCGTCGGTGGCGAGCACGGTGACGGCCTGGCCGAGCGCCTGGTCCGGGTCCACTACGAAGGCGGCGACAGCCCTCTCCACCTGGCGGCAGAACCGTTCAGCCGCACTCGCCGAGACGCGGGCGCGCTGATACCTCAGCAGCCCGTGCAGCCCGTCGGTGTCCTGCTGCAGATAGAGGGCGAGCGGGAACTGCGCGGTCCCGAGGTCGAGAGCGGGGTGCGGGGTGCAGCGCGCAGTGTTGGTGGTGAGCGTGGGCAGCGCAGTGGTGGGGACGACAACGAGCCGGGGTCCCCCGCCCGCCGTCTTCGGCAGAACCGCCGACAGGGGCAGGTCCGCGTCGCGGTACGCCCGTACGGACCTGGCATGGGCCGCCCGCAGGAAGTCGGCGACAGTGAGCTGCTCGTCGAGGTCGAACGGGATGGGCACGGTGGAGTTGAAGTACCCGACCGCCGCGGCGTGTCGCGGCGTGCGGCGCGAGACCGTCGCCCCGAGGACCGGTCGCGCGGCATGGGAGTTGCGTCCTAACACCAGGGCCGCCGCCGCGGTCATCAGCGAGTACGGCGAGGTCCGCAGATCGGCGGCGAGGGTCCGCGCCCCTTCCCACAGGCCGGCCGGCAGCCTCAACTCGTCGAGCGCCCCGCCGGTCGCGTCCGACCCCGCGGGCGGGGTGGCCCAGTCGAGGCCCGGGGCGAGGTCCGCGGCCGTCAGCTCGTCCTGCAGCCCGGCCGCCCGCGCTGCGCGCTCCGGGGTGAGCGCGGTGCCCGTGCCCCAGTCGGAGAAGCTCTGCGCGGCTTCGCTCTCCTCACCGGTGAGCAGCCAGCGGGCCATGAGCTCGACCGAGGGTTCGTCGACGACCAAGTGGTGGGCGACCACGACGAGATCGGCCCGCTGGTCGGGGTAGCGCAGCAGCACGGCCCGCAGCAGCGGCCCGTGATCCAGGTCCATGGGGCGCCGGCACTCCTGGCGTATCCGCCGGGCAGCCAGGGGGCTGTCCGCGTCGAGTGGGACCGCTGAGACATGCAGGGCGGGGACACGCTCCGCGGGGGCTAAGTACCAGCCGTCGCCGCTCTCTTCCACGCGTGCCGTCAGCATCGGGTGGGCGGCGAGCAGCCGCTCGAATCGGGCCCGCAGCTCTGTCTCGTCCAGGGTTCCTTCGATGCGGTAGGCCAGACCGACGTAATAGGTCGTGGGGTCGTCGGCGCCCCGGTCCGCGAGATAGAGGTCGGACTGGCTCGGGGTCAGACGAGCGCGCACAGCGCCCCCACTCCGGTGGCCTCGAGCACGTCGAGGTAGGCCATCTCCTGGCCCGTGACTTCGAAGACTCGCGCGGTGAACAACACCGCACGGAACGAGTCCCCACCGTTCTCCAGAAATCCGGAGTCGAAATCCGCTTCCGCTCCCAGAACCTCAAGCCAAATGGCCTTCACGTCCTGGACGAAATTTTCAGGCACACCGGATGTCATCCGCTCGATCCTCCGTCACGAAATCCAAGAAAGCGTTCTCGAAAATACACGGGACGTCGCGTCGTGGAGCTTCCGGCCGCACATTGTGGCAAGACCGATAGTAGAGCGGAATTCCCCCCCCCCCCCCCCCCCCCCCCCCCCCCCCCCCCGCACCAGACGTTTCCTTGATGCTCTTACGCCGTCGGGCGACGTGTCAAGGAAATCTCGCCTCAAGCGAAACGAGCGCGTGATTCACCTCACCTGGCACTATTCCGGTACATGACATAGTATCCCGCACCCAAAAATGCGGCATGTGCGGACATTGAGAACGCCTCTCCACAAGGCGACCCGGAGCCCTTCCTTTTGCTTCGCATTTCGATATAGGTTCCACCGAGCGACCACCTGAGTGCGCGATGGATAATCTCAACCCCGGGGGCTGTTGACTCGTGTCCAGTGAAGCCGAAGCGGAGATCCTCACCCCCGCCGACAGTCACCCCGGCTCTGCGTTCACACAAGTGGAAACACCTCTTGGAGATATCTCCACCGGGCATGGCGCACCTTTGTCTGTTTCCTCGATCAGCATTCCGGTTGCCTTCTCCGCGCAGGCCCGCATCACCCCTGACCGGGTGGCTGTGTCGGGTGGGGGTGTGGGGGTGTCGTATGGGGAGTTGGATGCGTGGTCGTCTCTGCTGGCGGGTGTGCTGGCCGAGGCGGGGGTAGGCGTTGGTGACCGGGTGGGGGTGTGTCTGGAGCGGGGTGTCGAGCTGATCGTCGCTTTGCTCGGGGTACTCAAGGCCGGCGCGGTGTATGTGCCGTTGGACGCGTCCTATCCGGTGGAGCGCCTGGGGTTCGTGGTCGAGGACACCGGGGTGGAGGTGGTGGTCGGTGACCGGCTGCCCGCCGAGCTGGCCGCCTCGGTGCGGGTGGTGGACGTCCACGCCCAGCCCACCGCCACCGACCTCGTGCTGCCGGTCATCGACCCGCGGTCACCGGCGTATGTCATCCACACCTCCGGCTCGACCGGCCGGCCCAAGGGCGTGCTGGTCTCCCACCGCAATGTGATGGCCCTGTTGGCCGCGACCCGCACCGAGTTCGCCCTGGACGCGGGGGATGTGTGGTCGTTCTTCCACTCCTTCGCTTTCGACTTCTCGGTATGGGAGATCTGGGGCTGTCTGCTGACCGGCGGCCGGCTGGTGGTCGTCGACCACTGGAGCGCCCGGGACCCCGAGGAATTCCACGCCCTGCTCGCCCGTGAACAGGTCACCGTGCTCTCCCAGACCCCCAGCGCGTTCTCCCAGCTGACCCGCGCCGAGACCTTCACCGACCCCGGCCAGGAACTGGCCGTCCGTCTGCTGATCTTCGGCGGGGAACCCCTGGACACAGCGACCCTGCTGCCCTGGATGGACCGCTACCCGCCCACCCGATGCCGGGCGGTGAACATGTACGGCATCACCGAGACCACCGTGCACTGCACCTGGCACACCCTCACCCGCGCAGATGCCCTGACCGGCTCCCGCTCGGTGGGCCGCCCCCTGCCCGGCTGGCAGCTCCACCTCCTCGACGACCAGCAGCGCCCCCTGCCGCTCGGCACCCCCGGCGAAATCTACGTCGGCGGCGCCGGCGTCTCCCTGGGCTACCACAACCGGCCCGAACTGACCGCCGAACGCTTCCTGCCCGACCCCCACAACCTAGGCCACACCCTCTACCGCACCGGCGACCTCGGCCGCTACCAGGACGACGGCACCCTCGAACACCTCGGACGCCTCGACGACCAAGTCAAAATCCGCGGCCACCGCATCGAACCCGCCGAAATCCGCACCACCCTCCTCGACGACACCGACGTACGGGCCGCCGCCGTCGTGGTACGCGGCGCGGGCACGGCGACCGCCCGCCTGGACGCCTACGTCGTCACCGCCCCCGACGCCGACCCAGCGCAGATCAAGCAACGCACCGCCGGCCGGCTCCCCGCGCACCTCGTACCCGCCACGCTCACCACCGTGCCCGAACTACCACTCACCACGAACGGGAAACTCGACACAGCCCGCCTGCCCGACCCCCTCCTGACCACCCCAACCCCACAGACGACCCCGCAGGCACCCGGTGATGTGCCGGATGCCGCGAGTGGCGACGAGGACAGCGGACCGGCGGCCTTGGCGGCCGTCTGGCGGCAGGTCATCGGTGTGCCGGTCGGCCCCGATGACAACTTCTTCGAACTGGGCGGCAACTCGCTGCTGGCCGTCCAGCTGAACGCGGCCCTGCGCAAGAACGGGTTCCCCGACGTACGGCTGCGGGACATCTTCCGCCATTCCACCCCACGCCGCCTCGCGGCGGCCGTCGAGTCCCGTGGCGGCTCGGCCACGAACGCAAGCAAGCCTGGAGGAGTTTCGGCATGACCGACTTGGACAACGCGGTAGCGGTCGTGGGCCTCGCCCTTCGGGTGCCGGGCGCCGGTGACCCGGAGACCTTCTGGGCCGGCCTCGTCGACGGCCGGGTCGGCCTGCCCGCCGCCGACGCGTCCGGCACGCCTGCCGGGCCGCTGCGCGCGGGCCAGATCGACCGCTTCGCCGAGTTCGACGCGGAGCTGTTCGGCATGACCCCCGCCCAGGCGGCGCTGACCGACCCCCAGCACCGGGTCCTCACGGAACTCGTGTGGGAGGCGCTGGAGGACGCCGGGATCGACCCTTCGGCCGGTACGGACCAGGTGGGTGTATTCGCCGGATGCGGCCCGGACGCGTATCTGCACGCGAATGTCCTCACCGACGGGCAGCTGGCCCGGGTGCATGGCCAGGAGCAGCTCCAGATCGGCAACTCCCGTGACTTCCTGGCCACCGCCATCTCGTACCGGCTCGGTCTGACCGGGCCGAGCATGACCGTGCAGACGGCCTGCTCCACCTCGCTGGTCGCCGTGCACCAGGCCGTTCGCAGCCTGCTCACCTACGAATGCGACATCGCGGTCGCGGGCGGCGTCACCGTCCACCCCGTCGAGCGGCCCACCTACGAGTACACCGAGGGAGGCATCGTCTCGCCGGACGGCCGCTGCCGCACCTTCACCGAAGGCAGCCTGGGCACGGTACCCTCCAGCGGCGCCGGCATCGTGGTGCTGCGCCGGGCGGCCGATGTCGACGGACGGCACACCGGGAGCGCCCGTGCGCACATCGTCGCCAGCGCGGTCAACAACGACGGCGCCGACCGCATGAGCCTGGTGGCGCCCAGCCCCCGGGGCCAGGCCGATGTCATCCGCGAGGCCCTGGAATCGGCCGGACTCACCGGCGGCGACATCGGCTATGTGGAGACCCACGGCACCGGCACCGTCCTCGGCGACCGCATCGAACTCGCCGCCCTGGCCGAGGTGTACGGCGTCGACGCGAGCCACGGGCCGTGCGCGCTGGGCGCGGTGAAGCCGAACATCGGGCACTGCGACACCGCCGCCGGTGTGGTCGGTCTCATCAAGACCGTGCTTGCCGTGGAGCGGGGCACCGTCCCGCCGATCGCGGCGCAGCCCGGCGACGGTCCCGACGTCGCGCTCGGCTCGCCCCGCTTCTTCATCCCGCGCAAGGCCGAGCCCTGGGGCGACGGCCAGCCGCGGTATGCGGCGGTCAGCTCCTTCGGCCTGGGCGGAACCAACGCCCACGTCGTCGTCGCGCCCGCCTCCGTGCCGCCGGCCCCGGCCGCCACCGAGGAAGCCCGTCCCGGCGCCGCGGTGCTGTCCGCCGGGACCGACAACGCCCTTGCGGACAAAGCCCGTTCGCTCGCGCAATGGCTGCGGGGCCTCGGCGCGGACACCTCGCTGACCGACGTTCTCGCCACCCTGGCGCACGGACGGCGCTCCCTCGGCGTGCGCTGGGCCACCGCCCTGCCCGCGGACACGGCAGCGGCCCGCGAGCACCTGCTGACCGGCCTGGACGCGCTCGCCGAAGGTGGCCGCGGCCGGACCGTGACCGCCCAGCCCCACATCGCCGCCCTGCTGCCCGGCCAGGGCGTGTCGCTGGCCGGGGCGGGCACGCAGTACGCGGCTGCCGACGACGCCTTCCGGGCGGACCTCTCGGAGCTGTGCGCGAAGGTGTCCGCCGCCGGCGGACCGGACCTGAGCAGCTTCGGGCACTGGACGGTCGACGACCCGCGCCTGACCGACACCGCCGTTGTCCAGCCCCTGCTGTTCGTGCTGAGCACGGCCGGACTGCGCCTGCTTGAGCGGCACGGCATCCGACCCACCCTCCTGCTCGGCCACAGCGTCGGCGAGCTGGCCGCCGCCGCACACGCCGGGGTCTTCACCCTCGACGACGCGGTGGCCGCCGTGGTCGAGCGAGGCCGCCTCATGGCGGGCGCCGAGCAGGGCGTGATGGCGGCCGTCCGCGCGGACGAAACCACCGCCGCCCGTCTCGTCGAGGGCCTGCCGCTGGATGTGTGCGGGCTCAACGCGCCCGACAACACCGTGCTCGGCGGGGACCAGGACGCGGTCGACGAACTGGAGCGGCGCTGCCGCGAGCAGCACATTTCCGCGACCCGCCTGGCCACCACCCGTGCCTTCCACTCCCGCTCGATGACGGCGGCGGCCGACGAATTCGCCCGCTTCCTGGTCCGGTTCACCCTGCACGCCCCGAGGCCGGGCCTGATCGTCGTCTCCAACCTCACCGGCGCCGCCCTCACCGACGAGCAGGCCACCGACCCCGGCTACTGGGCACGCCAGCTGCGCTCCACCGTCCGCCTCGACGACGCGCTGCGCACCGTCCTGGAGGCGCAGCCCGACGTCGTGCTCGGCGTCCACCGGGGCCGGACCCTGACCAACCTGGCCCGCCAGTGCGCCCGGCGCCAGGGCGCCGACCCGCTCATCACCGACCTGCTCGGGGACGCAAATGACGACGAGCCGACAGCGGTACGCGACGCCCTGGCGCAGCTCTGGACGGCCGGCTGCGCGGTGGACCTCGGCATCGCGGACGGCCGGGCCGTGGTCCGGCTGCCCGGCTACCCCTTCGCCGCCACCCGGCACTGGGTGGAGCCGACCGTCCGGCCCGTGACCACGGAGACGGCAGCCTGCGGCGTCGTACCGGACACTGCCGGGGCGCCCGCTGAACTCCCGCAGCCGAGCGCCGCATACGCGGCCGAGGCCGACCTGGAGCAGGCGGAGAGCGAGGGTGCGGTGGCCGTCATCACCGGCCTGTGGCAGAGCGCCTTCGGCGGCGCTCCTCTGCGCCCCGAGGACAACTTCTTCTCGCTGGGCGGGACTTCGCTGCAGGCAGCCCAGCTCATCACGGTCGTCAACAACGAACTGTTCCTCACCCTGCGACTCCAGGACCTGTACGAGAACTCGTCCCTCGGTGATTTCACCGCCCGGGCCGAGGCGCTGATCGCCGAGCGCGACGACGACGAACTGCTTCGGCTCCTCGACGAGATCGAGAACGGCAGCGGCACCCTGGAGGAAGAGGCATGAGCGAGCTGTCCCAGCGCCTGCAGAAGCTCACCCCCGAGCAGCGCAAGCGCCTGAGCGAGAACCTGCGCCGCCGCGAGGCGAGCCCCACGGCCGAGCCCGTCGGCGCGTCGCAGCCCAAGCACGTGCTGCTCCCCAAGCGGCAGAGCCTGTACTTCTTCGCGAGCGCCAGCGCGCACGCGGCCGCCGACTACTACCCGCTGGTCTTGGAGGCCGCCAAGCAGGCGGACCAGGCCGGATTGCACGCGATCTGGCTGCCCGAGCGGCACTTCGTGGACTTCGGCGGGTTCTCGCCCAACCCCGCCGTCCTCGGCGCCGCCGTCGCCGTGTCCACCGAGCGGCTCGGCATCCGTGCGGGCAGCGTGGCCGCACCGCTGCAGCACCCGGCGCGGATCACCGAGGACTGGGCACTGGTCGACAACCTCTCCGGCGGCCGCGCCGGTGTCTCCTTCGCCAGCGGCTGGCACCCGGACGACTTCGTCCTGGCCCGTGAGGACTACGCAGACCGGCGCGAGGTCACCGCACGCACCATCGAGCACGTCCGCGCCCACTGGCGCGGCGAGGCCGTGAGCTACCCGACCACGGCGGGCGGCAAGGCCGAGGTACGCACCCAGCCTCGGCCCGTCCAGGCGGAGTTGCCGGTATGGCTCACCGCCGCGGGCAACCCCGCGACCTTCGAGGCGGCGGGCCGGGCGGGCTACGGCATCATGACCGCACTGCTCGGCCAGACGCTCAAGGCGCTGCGCGAGAACGTCGCCCGCTACCGCGCCGCCTGGCGGGCGGCCGGCCACGAAGGCGACGGCGACGTGGTCGTCATGGCGCACTCCTACGTCAGCGACCGGCCGGACCTCGAAGAGTTCCTGCGCCCCGCCATGCACGCCTACCTGCGGTCGTTCCGCAGCCAGACCACCGAGTCCGAGCAGGACGAGGAGGTCCTCCTGGAGAGCGCCTACCTCGACTTCCTGCAGGGGCCCTCCCTCCTCGGCACCCCGGACAAGGCCCGGGCGGTGCTGGCCGAACTGCGCGACGCGGGCGCCGACGAGGTCGGCCACCTCGTCGACTTCGGGCTCCCCGCGGCGGACGTCCTCGCGGGCCTGCCTCAGCTGCTCGCCCTCTCCGCCGACCCGGACCCGACGCAGGCCCAGACGGCCGAAGACCCGCAAGAGCAGCAGGACCCGCAAGGAGTGCGCGCATGACGCAGAGCGACCCGGCCCCGCGCCGGGCCACCCCCGGCGCACCGGCCGCCACGGCCGCCGACCGCCTGGCCCGGTTGAGCCCCGCCCAGCGCGCCGCGCTCGCCAACCGGCTTGCCGCCGCCCGCTCGGGCCCGGCACTGCGCCCTCGGCCGGGCCCCCGCGACCGGTTCCCGCTGGGCATGGACCAGGAACGGCTGTGGATCCTGGACGAGCTGGACCCCGGCACCACCACCTACACCCTCGGCTTCGGGCTCCGCTTCCGCGGCACCTTCGACCTGGACGCGTTCACCGCGGCCGCGCACGCCGTGGCCCGCCGCCATGAACTGCTGCGCTCCGGCATCGAGACGGAGGACGGCCGGCCGTACCTGAAGGTGCACGCCGACCGCGGCGCCGAAGTCACCTTCACCGATGTGTCCGACGGCCCCGACGATCAGGTGGAGGAGCGCCGCGCCGCGTTCGTCGCCGAGCAGGTGCGCCGCCCCTTCGACCTGCGCCACGACCCGGTGCTCAGGCTCGCGGTGGTCCGGGTCGCGCACGACGACTACCAAGTGGTCGAGACGATGCCGCACTCGTTCACCGACCAGTGGTCCTATGTGCGCCTCAACCACGAACTGATCGAGCACTACCGGGCCGTCCTCGACGGCACCGAGCCCCAAGTCCCGGACCTGCCTGTGCAGTTCGGCGACTACGCCCAGTGGCAGCGCGACTGCTTCGCCGGCCCCAAGGGAGCCGAACACCGCGCCTTCTGGCGTACGTATCTCGACGGCGCCCCCGAGCGGCTGCCACTGCCCTACGATGCGACGCCCGACACCTCCGACCACGCCGGCGAGCAGTACCAGTTCATCCTCGACGAGGATGTCGCCGCCGCGTTCGTGGACCGGGCCGCCGAAGCCCGCACCACCATGGCAACCGCGATGACGGCCGCCTACGTAGCGCTGCTGCACGAGGAGACCGGAGCGCGCGACATCGTCGTGGGCGTCCCGAGCGTCACCCGCAGCGAGGACGCCGTGCAGGACCTCATCGGCTTCCTGCTCACCAACGTGCCGATCCGGGTGCGGCTGCCGGAGAACCCCCCCCCCCCCCGCCCAGGTGCTCGCCGCCACCGTCGAGGGCTCCGTCGCCGTGCAGGACCACCGCGAGGTGCCCTTCGGAGAGATCGTGGAGGCGGCCGCACCCGGCCGCTCGGTGTCCCACTACCCGCTGCTGCAGACCATGCTGGTGCAGCTCAACCTCGGCGACTCCGTGCTGTTCCGGGTGCCGGGCGCCGACGTGTACGCCAACGCCGTCCCCGAGGGCATCTCCTCGATGGACATGACCGTGGCCTGGTGGCAGGTGCACGGGGTGATGTACGGGCGCATCGAGTACCGCACCGCCCTGTTCCTGCCCTCCACCATCGAGCGCATGGCCCGACGGCTGCTGCAGCTCGTGGAGCTCTTTGCGACCTCCCCCGACACCCCGCTGCGCACCCGCACCGTGCCGCCCGCCTCACCGGTGGCCTCCGTTTTCACGACGGCCGCAGACCTGGGCGCCACGGCGCCCGTGGACGGCCTGGAGCGCATCGAACGCGCCTGGTGCGCCGCCCTCGGGGTGCCCCAGGCCCGGCCCGAGGACGTGTTCTTCGAGGTCGGCGGCACCTCCGTGCTCGCGGTGCGGCTGACGCACCTGCTCAAGGCCGAGGGGCTGCCCGCCACCCTGAGAGACGTCTTCAGCAACGCGACCCTCGGCGCACTCGCCCGGGTGCTGCTCGCCCGCGACGCCCAGGCGGCCGGGGAGGAGCTGCACGCGCCGGTAGGGCCGCTCGGGCCCGAACAGGAGCTGCTGTACGAGGCCGGGCTCGAGCGGGTCGAGTCCTTCGCGCACACCTTCGTCCTGCAGGCAAAGGAGCCGCTGGACGCAGCCCGTCTGGAGGCCGCCGCCAAGGCGGTGGTCGCCGCGCACCCTGGCCTGGCCACGCAGTTCCACACCGGCCCGGACGGGCGGCGTGCCCGCACCGGCGCCGCCTGGTCCTGGCGCGTCGAGACGCCCGGTGCCGACCCCCGGCAGGTGGCCCGCGCCCAGCGCGCGGCCTTCGACGCGGAACGCGGCGAGCTCTTCGCCGTGAGCCTGATCCCTGGCCAGCCCGATACGGCAGATGCCGACCAAGTGGTGATCAGTGCGAACCACCTGGTGATCGACGGCATGTCCTGGAGTGTCGTCGTCGGCGACCTGGCCCGCGCCTACCGCGGCCAGAGCCTGATCCTCGAACCCGCGGGCCCACTGCAGTACGCGGCCGCCGTCCGGGACGTCGACCCGGCCCCGCAGGCCGACTACTGGAGCGGGCGCCTCGCCGCGGTCCGTCCTGTCGACTGGGGTACGCCCGACCCCGAACCGGCCGCGAGAACACGGCAGTTCGAGGTGACCGTGCCACTGACCGGTCGGTCAGGGCCGCTGCGGGCCGAGGCGTTCACCGCCGTCGCCCGCGCGCTGCGCCCGTACACCGCCGAGGTGGTGGTCTCCACCATCGGCCTGGGCCGCGAACCGCTGCCCACGCTGCGCGGCTGGGACCCGGCGCGCGCGGTCGGCTATTACTCCTGCCCCTACCCGCTGCACCTGCCGCTCACTGGCGCAAGCGTTCACGACGACCTTGCCTCGGTCGCCACCGCCCTGGGGCACGTCCCCGACGGCGGCAAGACCTACGGACTGCTGCGCTGCTCGGTCGACGCCGCGCTGCGCGACCGGTTCGCGAAGCTCCCTGCCCCCCGGATCGTCGTCAACTACCTCGGCGCGCTGGCCGACCCGGCCGACGCGAGCGAGGGACTGTTCCGCGGCGCGGGCGAGTTCGGCGCCGAAGCCTTCGACGCCGACGACCACGCGCGCGCCACCGCGGGGGTGGACGTCGACGTCGCCGTCGGCATCCGCGGCAACCAGGCCGTCTTCCGCTGGCTCTTCGCCCCGGCACGCGTCGCCGAGACCACCGTGCGCGCCGCCGCGGCACGCGCAGCCGCCGACCTCACGGCCCTGCTCGAGAGCGACGGCGAGCCGGAGCACGTCCCCGGCATCACCGGGGTGACGGAGGAGCAGATGGACCGGCTCTTCGCCGAACTCAGCGACGTACGAGCCGGACTCGGTGACGTATCGGCCGGACCCGGTGACGTACGCACGTCCGCGGCCGGCACCCGGCGGCAGGAGCAGGCGTGAACGAGTCCCGAACCACCGCGGCCGCCGCGCCCGCCCGGCGGCGAGGTCCGCTCACCGCCCTGCTGACTGCGCAGTACCTGTCGGCCTTCGGCAACGCCGTCACCATCGTGACGGTCCCGCTCTACGTCCTCGGCGCCACCGGCAGTTCGATCGCCACCGGCCTCGCGGGCTTCGCCAACGCGCTTCCGCTGATCTTCGCGGGCGCCGTCGGCGGCGTGTTCATCGACCGGATCGGCGGGCGCCGCATGAGCGTCCTGTCCGACCTGTTCGCCGGTATCCTGATCGGGCTCATCCCGCTCCTCGACCAGACCGCCGGGCTGCCGCTGCCGCTTCTGATGGGCCTGCTGTTCGGCCGGACCGTCGTCGCGACACCCGCCCAGGCGGCCCGCCTGAGCCTGGTCAAACCGTTGGCCGACGGCGCCCAGGTCCGCCTGGAGAGCGCCAACTCCTGGTTCCAGGCGGCACCGCGCCTGGGCCTGGTGGCCGGCGCGCCGCTCGCCGGACTGCTCATCGCGGTCTCGGGATCGGTCGTCGGCATGTACGTCGACGCAGCCTCGTTCCTCATCGCTTCGATCCTGGTGGCCCTCGCGGTGCCACCGGCCAAGGCCGCCGGCGGCGGGGGAGAGAAGCTCAGCTTCTTCCGCCAGCTGACCGAGGGCTTCGCCTTGGTCAGGACGATTCCCGTGATCGGCGCGATGACGGCCTTCGTCTTCGTCACCAACTTCCTCGACGACGCGTTCACCCCACTCATGCTGCCGGTGTACGCCAAGGAGGTGCTCGGTGACGGCCAGTACCTGGGCTGGCTGCTCGCGGCCTCCGGGTGCGGCGCCATCGCGGGCACCTTCCTGTACCCGGTGCTCAGCCGCCGCTTCCTCACCAGCCGCCGCTACACCCTGCTCGGCTGCTTCGCGGTCATCGCGTCCCTGCGCCTGCTGATGGTGCTGCACCCCGGGCCGTTCCTGATGGTGGCGATCACCTTCGTGAGCGGGCTCGCGGCCGGGCCGCTCAACCCTGTCCTGAGCACCGTGATGCTCGAGCGCGTCCCCGAGGAGCTGCGCGGCCGGGTCTTCGGGCTCTCCGGCGCCGTCGCGATGGCCGCCGCGCCGCTCGGCATCCTGTGCGCAGGCTGGGCCGTGGACGGCATCGGCCTGACCGCCGCGCTCGGCTGCTTCGGCACCGCGTACTTCGTACTGATCCTCGTCTCGCTGCGCAGCCGCGCCCTGCGGGACATGGACGCCAGGCCCACCGCCGAAGCCGAGGAGCAGGACATGGAAGAGGAGCCCGCCCATGGCTAGCACGGAGGTCACCCGCGGCGGCCGGCTCGAGGGCAAGGTCGCCGTCATCACCGGAGCGGGCCGCGGTGTCGGCCGCAGCTGCGCCACCGCCTTCGCCGCCGAGGGCGCCGACCTGGTCCTGGTCGACGTGCCCAGCGCGACGACCCCCGGCGTGCCCTACCCGCTGGCCAGCGAGAGCCAGCTGCAGCACACCGCCGAGGAGTGCCGCAAGCACGGGGTCGAGGTCCTCACCGCCGCCGCGGACGTGCGCGACCTGGCCGCGCTCGAGCAGGTCCGCGAGCGCACCGTCGACCGCTTCGGGCAGGTCGACGCGCTGGTCAACAACGCGGGCGTGGTGGCCCCTTCGGGCCGCCCCGTCCACCAGACCAGTGAGGAGGAGTGGCAGCTGCTGCTCGACATCGACCTGAGCGGGGCCTGGCGGATGACCAAGCTCTTCGCGCCGCTGTTCATCGAGCGCAGAACGGGATCGATCGTGAACATCGCCTCCACCGCGGGGCTCGTCGGCTACCGGAACTTCGCCGGCTACGTCGCCGCCAAGCACGGGCTCATCGGGCTGACCAAGGCCGCTGCCCTGGACTACGCCCCCCACCGAATCCGGGTGAACGCGGTGTGCCCCGGCAACATCCGCGACGAGCCCGCCGTCGAGGGCCGCATGCTCAGCGAGGTCGCCCGGGCCCTGGACGTGCCGCTCGCCGGACACGAGGAGCTCTTCACCGAACAGCAGCCCATGAACACGCTGGTGGATCCGGTCGATGTGGCCGAGGCCGCGCTCTGGCTGTGCTGCGATGCCACCCGCCATGTCACGGGCAGCACCGTGACGGTCGACGCGGGATACACGGTGTGCTGATGACCGACTCCCCGTGCACCGCCCAGCTCCGCACCGGGCCCGCCTCGCCCCCCGAACGCCAGTTCTGGTTCGCCGAACAGATCGCCAGGGGCGCCGCCGCCAACCTCGCGCTCGGCCGGATCCGCATCGAAGGCACCGTCGACCTGCCCGCCCTCGACCGGGCCGTCGACGCCGTGGTCCGGGCCCACGAGGCGCTGCACACCGCGTTCGTCGTCGAAGAACAGCACCTGGTCCGCAAGCCGCTCCCCGCGGCGCCCGCCCGATCGGCCGTCCGGCTCGCGGCAGGCACCGGCTTCGACGCCGTCGCGGCCCGGCTCGACGAGACCGGCCTCGACCTGGCCCGGGCCATCCTGCACTGGACCGCCGTGGCACCGGACGAGGACGGCGCGACGCTGTATGTCGCCGTCCACCACATCGCCTTCGACGGCCTCTCGCACGAGATCTTCGCCGCCGACCTCGCCGAGGCCTACGCCCAGGCGGTGAGCGGCGCCGACCCGCACCTGCCGCCGCGCCCCCGCGCCGCGGTCACACCGCTGGACGCCGACCGGCACGACGAACTCGTCGCGCGCTGGCGCACGGCCCTGGCGGGCGTCGCCGACCTGCCCTGCGAGGGATCCCAGCTGAGCCCGCCCGACCTGGCCAGGAGCGGACTCGTGGAACACCGCACCGGCTGCTCCGCTGAGCGGGCGGCCGCCCTGCGCGAACGGGCCAGGGAAGGCGCCAAGACACCGTACGCCCTGCTGCTCACCGCCTTCGGGCAGGCCCTGGCCTCGCTCACCGGCGCCGCCGACTTCTGTGTCGGCACGCCCATCGCCACCCGCGGCCCCGACCAGGACCACGAGGTCGGCTGCCTGTTGAACACCGCGCCCGTCCGACTGCGTGGCCTGGACCGCGCGGATGCGGCGGACCGGGCGTGGGATGCCGTGGTCGAGGCGGTGCTCCATCTCGATCTTCCCTGCGAGCAGATCGTGGCCGCCTGTCGCACCAGCCGCTCCCGCCGCATGCCGCTGTTCCAGGCGCTGTTCGCCTATCAGAGCTGGCAGCGCACCGTGCACCCGGCCGGGCCCGCCCGACTGTGGACGGTGCCCGTCAAGCCCGTGGGCGTCCAGGCGGAAGTGCAGATGCAGGTGTGCGAGGTCGAGGGCAACGCCTTCGACGTGCTGGTCCAGGCCCCCGAGGGTGGCTTCTGGGCCGGCCGGCTCGCCGAGCTGACCGCCGCGTTCGACACCCACCTGGAGCGGCTCGCCACCGCGCCCCCGCACTGAAGGAACCACGCATGACCAAGCTGATCTGTCTCCCGTACGCGGGTGCGGGCGCCAGCGTCTACCGCCCCTGGCGCACCCTGTCCACGGGCCGCCTCGAGGCCGTCCCGATCCAGCTCCCGGGCCGTGAGGAGGAGTACGGGGCACCTTTCTACGCAACCATCGCCGCCGCCGCGCAGGACGTCGCTACCCGTCTGCTCGGGACCGTCGGCGACGAACCGTACGCCGTCTTCGGGCACAGCTTCGGCTCCATCCTCGCCTACGAGGCCACCCAGTACCTCGTCGAGCACGGCGGCCCGCTGCCCGAGCACCTCGTGGTCAGCGGCTCCGTCAGCCCGCGCCACCGCGAGGTGCGCCCGGTCTCGGCCGACGACGACGAGCAGGCCGTCACCGATCTGAAGGCGATGGTCGGGCAGGACATCGAGTCCCTCAACCACCCCGAGCTGCGCGCCCTGTTGCTGCCCGTGCTGCGCGCCGACGTACAGCTCCTGAACGCCTACGAACCCGCCCCACGCGCACCGCTGCCCGTGCCGCTCACCGCCATCCGGGGCGACGCGGACGCGATGGTCCCGGTGCCGCAGTGGCGGGACTGGTCCACGTTCACCTCCGCCGCCTACCGCGAGCTGGAGATGTCGGGCGGCCACATGTACCTCGCCGACGACTGGGCGCTGGTGTGGAAGACCCTCGAGGAGCTGCTGTGACGTTCGCCCCCGAGCCTGCTGTGACAGGTGGTCAGGAAACCTCCCAGACCAGGCTGTTGCGCCGGGGCGTGGACCTGCTGTGCCGCGCTGACCCCGAACTCGCCGCGCTCCTGGACGCGGAGGTCGACCACCAGGCGGCCACCCTCGCCATGATCGCCTCGGCCAGTGCCGCCGACCCCTCGGTCCTCGCGGCGGGCGGCGCCGCACTGTCCAACGTGACGGCGGAGGGCTATCCCGGCGCCCGCTACCACCCCGGCGCGGTCCACTTCGACGCGGTCGAGCGGCTCGCGGTGGAGCGCGCCAAGGAGGCGTTCGGCGCGCAGTACGCCAACGTCCAGCCGCACTCGTGCTCCTCGGCCAACTTCAGTGTCCTGTCGGCCCTGATCCCGGTCGGCGGTGTGCTCCTCGGACTCGACCTCGACGCGGGCGGCCACCTCACCCACGGCTCGCCCGCCTCCGTGACGGGACGTCACTTCAGTGCCGTGCACTACGGCCTGGACGAGCACGGCCACCTCGACTACGACTCCGTCGCCGACCTGGCCCGCGCCCACTGTCCCGCCGTCATCGTCGCGGGCGCCAGCGCCTACCCGCGCGTCATCGATTTCGCCCGCTTCCGCGCCATCGCGGACTCGGTCGGCGCCTACCTGCTCGCGGACATCTCCCACATCGCGGGCCTGGTCGTCACCGGCGAACACCCCAGTCCCATCGACCACGCCCACATCACGACCACCAGCACCTACAAGCAGCTCGGCGGCCCGCGCGGCGGCCTCATCCTGAGCGGACGCGAGCACCGCGCCGCGGGACCCGACGGGCACACCCCGCTGGCCCGCCTCATGCAGCAGGCCGTCTTCCCGCGCTCCCAGGGCACCCCCAGCCCGGCCGCCATCGCCGCCAAGGCGCGCGCCCTGGACCTGGTCACCACACCGGAGTTCAAGGACACCGCTCGCCGCATCGTCGAGAACGCGGCCGCCCTCGCGGCCGCCTTCACCGCCTCCGGTCACCACGTCCTGACCGGAGGCACCGACAACCACATGGTGCTCCTCGGGGTCCTGCACCGGGGTCTGACCGGAGTCGTCGCCGAACGCGCCCTGGAGGAGTGCGGCATCCTCGCCAACCGCAACCGCATCCCCGGCGACACCAAACCGCCCCTGGTCGCGGGCGGACTGCGCCTGGGCACCAACCTGCTGGCCCAGCGCGGGATGGGACCGGCCGAGATGGCCGCGTGCGCCCGCCTCGTCGACACCGTCCTCGACGCCACGAGGCCCGACGGCGACACCGCGTACCACCTCGACCCGCGGGTCCGTGACGGCGTACGCGGCGAAGTCGCCGAGCTGTGCGCCCGCTTCCCGCTGCCGTTCGCCCACGACGAGCCGGCCGGGGCGTTCGCCGGCCATCCCCCCCATGAGACAGGAGCAAGGCTGTGAACCGCACCACCAGCGAGGACCCGAACCGGGACGGCGTCACGGAGGTGCCCGGGCCCCTGCTGCTGCCCACCGACCGCCCGCGCCGCACCACCACCCCTTGTCCCACCGCGGCCGAGCACCTGCGTCTGCCGGAGTCCTGTGCCGGGGCCCTCGACGCCTACGCGGCGGGCGAAGGCATCGGGAGCGAAACCGTGCTGCTCGCCTGCTTCACGGCGCTCGGCTTCCGCTACACAGGGCAGACCGCATTCGCCGTGACCACCGCACCCGGCGCCTCGGTGGGCGTCACCGTGGACGGCGACGCCACCTTGTCGTCCCTGGCGCATGCCGTGCGCGCCAGCGCTGCGGGCGGGCCGTCCACGGTCGCCTTCCACACGGGAGCCGGCGCCTCACACGCAGATGGCAGCGAGGCCGGAACCGACGGCGGAGCCCCGGTCGGCGAAGGCCACGAACTCGCGCTCTACGTCCACCGCGACGCAGGACGCCTGGACGCCGAGGTCCACTACGACGAGAGCCTCTTCGATGCGGCCACCGCCCGGCACGTGCTGGGCCACTACACCAAGCTCCTCACGGCGGCTCTCGCCGCACCCGACCAGGCCATCGCCACGCTCGCCCTGCTCACGCCGGACGAACAGCACACGATCCTCGTCGACTGGAACGCCACCGCCACCGACCTCGCCTACGAGGGCTGTCTACACCACCGCTTCGAGGAGCGGGCAGCCCTGAGCCCCGACGCCGTCGCGCTCGTGCACGGCGCCGAGCGCTGGAGCTTCGCGCGCATCGACACGGCGGCCAACCAACTCGCCCGCCACCTGCGCCAGTCGGGTGTTGCTCCCGGCACGCGGGTCGGCCTCTGCCTCGACCGCTCCAGCGACCTGCTGGTCTCCCTGCTCGCCGTCCTCAAGACCGGCGCCGCCTATGTGCCGCTCGACCCGGGCTACCCCGCGCAGCGCCTGGCCACCATGGTGGAAGGCGCCGGCTGCGTGGCCATGGTCAGCCGCAGCGACCTCGCCGCCAACCTCGGTGCCGCGGTCGACACCGGGCACACCCCCCTGGTCCTTGTGGACCGTGACGCCCACCTCATCGATGCGCAGACCCCCGAGCGGCCGGACATCCACGTCACCCCCGACGACCTCTGCTACGTCATCTTCACCTCCGGCTCCACCGGCCGGCCCAAGCCCATCGCGCTGCGCCACCGCGGAGTCCTCAACAACCTCGCCGACCTCAACACCCGCTACGGCGTGGGGCCGGGCGACAGCGTCCTCGCGCTGTCCTCACCGAGCTTCGACATGTCCGTGTACGAACTGGTCGGCATGCCCCTCGCGGGCGGCACTGTCGTCCTGCCCGACCGCGAGCGGATCAAGGACCCGGCGCACTGGGCGGAACTGCTTACCGCGCACGGCGTGACCGTGTGGAACTCCGCGCCCGCGCTCCTCGACCTGCTGACCGCGCACGCCGAGCAGGACGGGGCCACCGCCTTTCCCGCACTGCGGCTGGCGATGCTCGGCGGCGACTGGATCCCCGTGACGCTGCCGGACCGGGTCCGCCGCATCGCACCCGATCTGCGGTTCATCGCCCTCGGCGGGGCCACCGAGTCGTCGATCCACTCCACGCTCTACGAGGTGATGGACACCGACCCGTCCTGGACCAGCATTCCCTACGGCCGCCCGATGGCCAATCAGCGCACCTACATCCTCGACCCCGCGGGCCACCCCGTACCCGTCGGCGTACCCGGGGATCTGCACCTGGCCGGCATCGGCCTCGCGCAGGGCTATCTGAACCAGCCCGAACGCACCGCGGAGCGCTTCCTGGACTGGTCCCACGGCCCCGTCACGAGTGAACGCCTCTACCGCACAGGCGACTTGGCGCGCTACCGGCGCGACGGGCAGATCGAGCTGCTCGGCCGGATGGACTTCCAGGTCAAGGTCAACGGACTGCGTATCGAACTCGGCGAGGTCGAGGCCAGGCTGCGCGAACACCCCGAGGTCAAGGACGCCGTGGTCGCCGCCCAGCCGGACGCGGTCGGCGACCGGCAGCTGGTGGGCTATGTCGTGCTGCGCGAGCCCGCCGCACTGGATTCCGCCGGACTGCGATGCTATTTGGGGGAGTTGCTGCCCGCCTACATGGTCCCGGCGGCGATGGTGGTCCTCGACTCGCTGCCGCTGAGCGCCAACGGCAAGCTGGACCGCAAGGCCCTGCCCGCCCCGGAGGAGGCCGCCGAGGCCGCCGCGGACGCCGGTGACGCCCCGCGCGGCCCCTGGGAGCAGCGGATCGCCGAGGTGTGGCAGCAGACGCTCGGCGTCGCCGACATCAGCCGCGACGCCGACTTCTTCGCACTCGGCGGCGACTCGATGAAGGCGGTCCGCAGCATCGGGAAGATCGGCGCCCCGCTCAAGTGGGCCGACCTGTACCGCCATCCCGTACTCAAGGACCTCGCCGCCCACATGGAGCGGCTGACTGCGGAGGCGGCTCGCTAGCCCCGGCGTCGTACCGCCACCGCGCACACGAAACACCGTTGAAAGGGGGCCGCGAGGCCATGCGCTGGAACGACATGTACATCGCCGGAACCGGCTCCTGCTTCCCCAAGCGGGACGACTGCGCCCAGGCGGTCACGGAAGGGCGCTACGACGCCCTTGAGCACGAGCGGAACGGCTACCGGTCGATCAGCGTCGGCGGCGACCTGTGCGCCGCCGACATGGCCGTGGCCGCCGCCCGCCCGGCCCTGGCCCGTTCCCGGCACACCGGCGAGGACATCGGCCTCGTCCTGCACGCGACCGTGCACCACCAGGGCCAGGACCACTGGACCCCCGCCTCCTACGTCCAGCACCAGGTCACCGGGGGCCGGGGGCCCGCCGTGGAGATCAAGCAGGGCTCCAACGGCGGCCTCGCCGGGCTCGACCTGGCCCTGTCGCACCTGTCCGCCCGCAACGGCCAGGACATCCGGGACGCCGTCCTGGTCACCACGGCCGACAAGTTCTGCCCGCCGGTCTACGACCGGTACAACAGCGACAAGTGGATGGTGCTCGGCGACGGCGGCTCGGCCGCCGTCGTCTCCCGGCGCGGCGGCTTCGCCCGTGTCCTTGCCACGGCGGCGGACTCCGATCCGGACCTGGAGGAGATGTACCGGGGCGAGAAGTTCACGGACGCGCCCTTCTCCACCGGCCTGCCGCTCGACCTGCGCGAGCGCAAGCGGGAGTACATGGACCGGATCGGTCTGCCCGAGGTGGCGCTGCGCTGCACCGCGGGCCTGCAGAACGTGGTCAAGGGCGCCCTCGAAGACGCCGGTACGGACCTCGACGGCATCGCCCGCTTCGTCTTCCCCAACGTCGGCAAGTCCCTGGTGCAGTGGGACTACCTCGACACGTTCGGCATCGAGGAGGAGCGCACCACCTGGCAGTGGGGCAGCGGCATCGGACACGCCGGAGCGGGGGACCAGTTCGGCGGCCTCACCCACCTCGCCGAGACCGGTGCGCTGCGCGCCGGCGACAAGGTCGTCCTGGCGGGCAGCGGCATCGGCTTCAGCTGGGCCTGCGCCGTTCTTGAGATCACCGAGCGCCCCGGCTGGGGATAGCCGCCCGCACCGGCCCGCGCCCGACCGGCCCGTACCCGCCCGCCACGCGCTCACCTGCCGCACAGCCTCGTTCAGCTCCGTACAGCGAAGGAATCGAGATGACCACCCGCACCCTCTACCAGCTGTTCGCGGACAGCGCCGCCGCCCACCCCGGCCGCACGGCCCTCGAAGTCCAAGGCCACCGGCTCACCTACGCGGAACTGGAGCAGTCCGCGGGGCGCCTCGCCGCCCGCATCACCGAGGAACACGGTGGTGTGCCCACCCGGGTGGGCATCCTCGCCGGCCGCAGTCTGCCCACCTACGTCGGCTACCTGGCCGCATTGCGCCTCGGCGCGACCGTCGTCCCGATGAACCCGACGTTCCCCACGGCCCGCAACCTGGAGATCGCCACCTCGGCCGATGTCGACCTGATCGTCCTCGACCAGGCGGGCGCCAAGCAGCGCGACCAACTGACCGCAGGGCAGGTGGCGTTGCTGCTACCTGTAGTCGATGACGAGCTGAGCGAACCGGACGAACCGGCCGGGCAGCCGGCCGCGAGCGCCGCATCGGTCGCCGCCCCGGCGGACGGCATCGCGTACATCCTGCATACCTCGGGCTCCACCGGACACCCGCGCGGCGTGCCCATCCGGCATCGCAACGTCGTCCCCCTCATCGAGTGGATGATCAAGGGGTACGGTTTCGGACCCGACGACCGCACCTCGCAGAACGTCGAACTCACCTTTGACGTCGCGGTGTACGAGCTCTTCGTCACCTGGGGGTGCGGCGCCGCCCTCGTCGTCCCGCGCGTCGACGACATCGCCCGCGCCTCCTCGTTCGTGCGCGACAAGCAGATCACGCACTGGTTCTGCGTCCCCTCCGTCGGCGACATCGCGGCCCGCGTCGGAGCGCTCGCCCCGGGCTCCATGCCCTCGCTGCGCCTGATCGTGTTCGGCGGCGAACGCCTCATCGCCGCACAGGCCGAACAGTGGGCGGCCGCAGCCCCGTACGCGGAACTGCACAACCTCTACGGCCCCACCGAGGTCTCCATCATCTGCACCGGCCAGCGCCTCGGCGAGCGCGGCGTCCTGCGAGCTCCGGGCTCCAACGGCACCATGCCGATCGGCCAGGTGCTGCCGCATCTCGAGTACGTCCTGCTCGGCGAGGACGGCCACCCCTCTGACCCCGGCGAACTGTGCGTGCGCGGCAACCAGCGCTTCGACGGCTACCTCGACCCGGCCGGCGACGCGGGCCGCTTCCTCACCTGGGAGGAGGGCCACCCCGCCCGCATCCACACCGGCGAGGAGCCCGTCACCGAGCGGCACTGGTACTGCACGGGCGACCGGGTGCGCACCGAGGACGGTTCCCTGGTGTTCCTCGGCCGCGTCGACGACCAGGTCAAGGTGCGCGGCCACCGGATCGAGGTGGGGGAGATCGAGGCCGCGCTCACCCGGCACCCGGCCATCCGCGAGGCTGTGACCGTGGCCCGCGCGGGCGAACTCGGCGACACGCTCGTCGCCCACTACACCGGAAACGAGGTCCCGACGGCGGAACTGACGTCCTTCCTGCGCGAACAGCTGCCCGTCTACATGATCCCCGGCCGTTTCGTCCACCAGGAGGCCTTCCCGCTGAACGCGAACGGCAAGGTCGACCGCAAGGCACTCACCGGCTGAGCCAACCGACGGCCCTCGACGAGACCGACGGCCCCACGCGGCTCAACCCCCAAGCCGTCACGGCTCATTCCCCGCCCCGGGCAGTCGGAGCACCACGCAGATCAGGAAGGAACGCCTATGTCGTCGCAGCAACCCTGGTGGAACCCGCAACGCGGCTCCGCCATGCCCTACGCCCGCTATGCGCGCGCCCCGCGCCCCGCCGTCGACCCCGCCGCCCGCCTGTGGCCCACCCGGACGGCGCCCCGGGCTCCGCTGTGGGCCTCGGTCGACCTGCGCGACGGTAACCAGGCCCTCGCCACGCCCATGGACCCGGCCCGCAAACTGCGGATGTTCGACCTGCCGGTCCGCATGGGGTTCAAGGACACACTGGCCAACGCCCGAGCAGCCCACTCCACTTCAGGAATCGACGGACAGGATCTGGTATGCGCTTCCTAGTAATCGGCGGTTCGGTCTTCCTCGGCCGGGCCTTCGTGGAGGAGGCCGTCGGGCGCGGCTACGACGTCACCGTGTTCAATCGCGGCAAGTCCGGCCCCGACCTGCCCGGCACGCACGTGGTGCGCGGCGATCGAGAGGACCCGGCCGCTCTTGTGGCGCTCACCGAGCACGGCCCGTGGGACGCCGTGATCGATGCCGGCGGACAGCACCCGCGCACCGTCGGCCTCAGCGCCCGCACCCTCAGCGGCCGCGCCGACGCCTACCTCTTCGTCTCCTCCTTCCACGCCTACGCCGACTGGCCCGCGGCCCCCGTCGACGAGGAGTCGCCGCGGCACGCCTGCGCCCCCGACGCGGCCGTCGACGATGTCCCCGGCAACGCTCTGAAGGCCGGCTGCGAGCGCGCCGTCGAGGCCTTCTTCGAGGGGCGTACGGTCATCCTCAACCCTGGTATCATCGTCGGTCCGCGCGAGAGTCCGGGGCGACTGCTGTGGTGGCTGGAGCGCATGGCGCGTGGCGGCGATGTCCTCGTCCCCGGCGGCCCCGAACGGCCCGTCCAGCTGATCGACGCGCGCGACATCGCCGCGTTCGGCACTCGGCTCTTGGAAGCGGGCGGCGCAGGCCACTACCTCGTCGCCGGACCCCAGGGCGCCGAGAGCCTCGGCAGCCTCTTCGCGGCGTGCGCGGAGGTGACCGGCGCCGGGGCCCAACTGCACTGGACCGCTGACGAGTTGCTGCTCGATCACGAGGTCGGGCCGTGGACCGAGCTGCCGTTCTGGGCGCCCGACCAGCCGGCCATGGCCGGGGTCTGGTCGGCGTCCACGGTCCGCGCCGACGCCGCGGGCCTGCGCTGCCGCCCGCTCGCCGAGACCGTCGCCGACACCTGGCGGTGGCTGCGCGAGCGCGGCCCGACCGACAAGCCGTACCGGCAGGGGAAGATCCCGCTCGGCATCGACGCGGACAAGGAAGCCGCTGTGCTCCGTGCCCGGCGGGCCCGGGAGGAACAGCGATGACCGGGACTGTACGTGAACGGCTCTCGCAAGCAGGACGCGCCGGCGCAGGAGCGGGAAGCGGGCGTGACCGTACATCTGCCGCTTGATCAGAATGATCTTGTTGTTGTCACCCTTGCAGGGCGCAGGTCACGTGGAGTGGAGCTGATGCCTGGGTTTGCCTGCTGAGGCTGCCGGCCGAGCGGGCTGTCACGGATACCGCAAGCGAGTGGCATACGGGCGATCACCGTCGACCTTCAGCGCCACGGTTTGCCCGCACTCGCCCCCACCGTTCAGTCCTGCGGGCATCAGGCCGCCGGTACCGGCAGCCTGATGCCCGCTGACCCACACGCTGGTTCGCAAGCGCGGATGAGTGCGCCCTGGGCTCAGTGGGGTGCCGTGGTCATGAGGTTGCTCCGGTCAGGCCGAGGAATTCGCTGCGGGAACTGGCGTCGGAGCGCAGCAGGCCGAGCAGCGTGGAGGTCATGGTGCTGGAGCCGGTGGCCTGGACGCCGCGCAGGGTCATGCAGGCGTGTTCGGCCTCGATGACCACACCCACGCCCTTGGGCTCCAGATGGTCCTGCAGCCAGTCGGCGACCTGCTTGGTCAGGCGCTCCTGTACCTGGGGGCGGCAGGCGAAGTGCTCGACCACCCGGGCCAGTTTGGACAGGCCCAGGATCCGGGCGCCGGGCAGGTAGCCGACGTGTGCGGTGCCGACGATCGGCAGCAGATGGTGTTCGCAGACGGTCCGGACGGGGATACGGCGGGCCAGCACGAGTTCGTCGTAGCCCTCGTCGTTGGGGAACGTGGTCAGGTCGAAGGGGCGCGGGCTGAACAGCTCGGCGTACGCGCGAGCCATCCGCCCCGGTGTGCCGCGCAGGCTCTCCGAGGAGGTGGAGATCCCGAGGGCGTTGAGGAACTGGCCGGCCGCGGCTTCCGCTGCGGCCAGGTCGACGCCTCCGAGCTCGTGGACGACCCGCAGGGCGGGCCGGGCAGGTGCCGTTTCGGCCTCGTCAGGCAGATCTGTTCGGGCGTTGGTACGGATGGGGAGCTCGGGCATGTCAGCTTCCCCCGATGCCGAGGGCGGTGAGCAGGACCAGGACGAGGGTGACCACGGCGAGCAGGCCGTGTGCCAGTACGACCACCACCGGGAAGTGCCGTTCGGCGGGGACGGTGGATTCGGGTCCCTGAGCCGTTGCCGCGGATGCGGCCCGGTCGCGGTAGACGGGGACCCAGCGGGCCAGCATGACGAACCCCAGCAGCGCGACCGGCAACAGCAGGCCGAACGCGGTCCACGCCAGGGCGGCCATGTCGGCCACGACGTAGATGATCCAGACCACGAGTCCGACGGCGGCCAGGGCGAAGTGGCCGAACACGACAGGGGCGGGCAGGCGGCTGGCGCCGGTTCGCTGTTGCCGGATTCCGCCACGTTGGATCCACATGCCGAGCATGTAGAAGCCGCCGAGAGCGGTGACCACCCAGGTGATCAGCGCGGCGATGTCCATGGGAACTCCCGGGTGAGATTGGTGTCGAAGGCGGCCGGAAGAGGCCGACCGCCGAAGCGGGGATGAGGAAGCGGGGCTGAGGGGCCGGGTCACTCGGGCATGCCGGCGGCGCTTCTGCTCGCGCGGCTGTGGTCGGGGGTGTATCCCTCGGCCTGGGTTGTCTCGTCGGCGACGCGCACGCCGTAGCGGTAGGCGAGCCTGCCGCCCAGGAATCCCGAGACGCCCAGGACCGCCACGCTGATCGCGGACAGCACGAGCTGTCCGATCCCGACGCTTCCGCCGCCGGTGTAGTCGCCGTGGCGCCACAGGAAGTTGACGACGTAGGCGGCCGTCACCAGCAGGTTCAGCGTCATGTGCACCAGGGCGGTGCGGAAGGCCGGGGTGCCGGCGGGGATGGCGAACAGGTCGAGGAATCCGACCATGGCGGCCAGCAGCGCACCGATCACACCGACCGCGATCAGCCACTCCGAGGACTGGGTCAGGAATCCGGGACGGTGCACGACGTGGGACGCGATGTCGAACACCAGGCTGGTCACCCAGGCGCCGATCGGCACGGTCACCAGGATCGGGTGGAACGGGTGGCCGTACGGGCCGGCGAGCGAGGCGCTGACCGGACGCTTCGCCTCAAGTTGTGACTCACGGGTCATCGCGACCTCCTCTGGTTTCACCAATGAATCTTGGTCTTATTGCCGGTGGGCGTCAAGGCGTACAGTCCACGACGAGTGAAGACCGCTTGCGCCTATGCAGGTGGGCGTTACCGTGGTCGTGTGGCTTTCGATCCGAGTACGCGGGCCGGCGCGGCCCACAGCGCCATCGACTCCGTCAGCGTCCTGAGCGAGGACTCGCGGCGGCGCATGTTCGCCTTCATCCGGCGCGCTTCCCGCGCTGTGACACGGGACGAGGCCGCCGCCAGCGTCGGCATCTCCCGCAAGCTCGCCGCCTTCCACCTCGACAAGCTGGTCGACGCAGGCCTGCTGCGGGCGCGCTACGAATCGCCCGGCGGGATCCGCAAGGTCGGCAGGCAGCCGAAGGTGTACGAGCCCACCCGCGCCCAGATCACCGTGAGCATCCCCGACCGGCGCCACGAACTCCTGGCGGACCTGCTCCTGGATGCCGTCCTGACCGAGGGCGCCGACGAGAACGCCACTCAGTCAGCCATGCGGACCGCCGAGCAGCGTGGTCGTGAACTGGGCGAGGGCGCGCGGGACGAGATCCGCCCGGGCCGACTGGGCCCCGAGCGGGGCTTGACCGCCTGCGAGCAACTGCTGGACGAATATGGCTACGAACCCGTACGGGAAACCCCCACTCACCTCCGGCTGCGCAACTGCCCCTTCCATCCGCTGGCCGCAAAGGCGCCCGACCTGGTGTGCGGCATGAACCACGCCTTCCTCAGCGGCTACCTCGACGGCCTCAAGGTCAACGGCCTCCAGGCCGTCCTCGCCCCAGAGCCGGGCGAATGCTGTGTGCGGCTCGGCCCGAGTGGCGACGATGGCGACGGCCAGGCGGCTCAGGACCACTGATCCCGTCACGGCCTGACCCGCACGCCGCCGGGCAGGCTACAGATGGCCCGTGCTGCCGGCCGTAAGAGTCCCGGCAGGCGGGGAAGGAGGGCCAACCGATGACCAGACGACCTGGCGACACGGGCGTCACGGGCGGGACGGCGCGCGACAGAGCGACCGCGCGGCAGGTCCGCGTCTGGAACAGGATGGCGCCGGAATACGACCGGCAGATCGCCTTCTTCGAACGCGTCCAGTTCGGCGGCGGCCGTGAGTGGATCGGCGCGCGTGCCACGGGCCGTGTGCTGGAGGTGGCCGTCGGGACCGGCCGCAGTCTGCCCCACTACGCGCCCGGCACACGGATCACCGGCATCGATCTCAGCCCGGCGATGCTCGGCATCGCCCGCCGCCGCGCCGCGGACCTCGGCATCGACGCCGAACTGCTGGAAGGGGACGCCCAGGCGCTCCCGTTCGAGAACGGCAGTTTCGACACCGTCGTCTGCGCCCTCGCCCTGTGCAGTATCCCGGAGCCGGCCGAGGCCCTGCGCGAGATGGCCCGCGTACTCAGACCCCGCGGCACCCTCCTGCTGCTCGACCACATCAACAGCACCTGGCCGCCTGTCTATGCCTTGCAGTGGCTGCTGGAACAGATCACCGCTCGTACGGCGGGCGAGCACTTCACCCGACGCCAACTGCCCCTGCTGCAAGCGGCCGGCTTCGAGGTCGAGGAGACCGAACGCCTCAAGGCCGGCACGGTGGAACGCATCAGGGCGACCAGACGCTAGACGATTGAGCAAGTCCGAAGTCGGACTGGAGCGCGCTGTGCGCCATCCGAGCACGATCCCTTGTTTCCACAGGTCGAACAGGGGGACTCGCCGACCATGGTGTCGTACGCAGCGGAGCATCACGTGCGCGCGCCGATGCTGCGCGCCGACTGGCTGACGCAGACGTTCGTCAACTGGCCCTGTCGGACGGAGTCCGTCCAGGCTCTGCTGCCGGAGGGACTGGTCGTGGACGAGTACGACGGGTGCGCCTGGGTGTGCCTCACCCCGTTTGTCATGACGGGCGTGCGCCCTCCCGGCGTGCCCCCCACGCTGCCCGGGCTCCCGACCGTCGCCGAGACCAACCTGCGGACCTACGTCAGGCACGGGGACGGGCAGGACGGGTTGTGGTTCCTGTCCCTCGAGGTCTCCTGCCCGTTGATGCTGGGCGCCCGTGTCATCGGGGCGCCGTACCATCCGGGGACCCTGCGCGTCCTGGCGGACGGGGACACCGTCGCGTACACCGGCTCGCGGTGGACCGGCCGGGCTTCCTACCGCCTGGACGTTCACGTCGGCAAGCCGATCGAACCGACGGAGCGGGACGTGTGGCTGACCTCGCGCTGGCGGGCGTACACGCACAGCATGGGCGTTCTCTGGGCGACGCCCGTGGAACACGAACCATGGCCGCTGGCCGCCGCCGCTGTCGAGACGCTGGAGGAGACACTGACCGCCGCAGTGGGCCTCCCCGGCCCTCTCGGCGAGCCGGTGGTGCACTTCTCCCAGGGCGTCCGGGACGTCCGCCTGGGCGTGTCCCGTCCGCTGTCCCGGCCGGGCCGTTCCTGATCCGGGTCGCAAGAGAGCCGCGGGCGCCGCAGCGCAGGGCGGGAGGGTGGCCGTGCGCTGGCCGGTGGGCTGGGCTGGTGAATCGTTCCGCAGCGGGGGTACCCGTTGGTCGCCTTATATCCGACCGAACTGTATATCGGACCGAACTATCGGAGGTGATGGAGGTGACAACCTCCCCGAGGCCGTCGATGGAAACCCATCCCGACATCATCGCCATGCGCAACCGTCACGAGATGGCGGAGCGCGCCACCAGTACTCCCAGGGCCCAAGCCATCGAAGCGCTGGCGTTCCTCGCAGGGGTCTACCTGGCGGCCTCCCCATGGATCGCAGGGTTCAGCACCGTGTCGACGCTGGCGGTCAACAACCTCATCGTCGGCATCGCCTACGCCCTCTTGATGAGCGGCGGTTTCGGCCGCGCGTACGAGCGCACGCACAGCATGGCGTGGGCCGCGTGCGCACTGGGGGTGTGGACCATCATCGCCCCCTGGGTCGTCGCCGGTGATGTCAGCACCACCAGGACCATCGTGAACAACGTCGTCGTCGGCGCCATCGGGCTGCTTCTGGGCGTGGCGGCCAGCGCCGCCGCCGGTCGCCCACAGACACCGAGGTTCGGGCACGGCGACCCAAGCGGACTTCAGCGGCGGCCACCTGGTGATCAACGCTCGTACTGACATGGCCGTAGGTCCGGCCGTTCTCGTGGACGCAGCCTGATGCCCAGGCCGCGCATCCACAGATGACGCCGCGTCGACGCCGCGTCGCGGAGACCCCGGCGGTACTGCTCAGCATCTTCCGAGAGTGCTGCAGGGGCAGCTCCCGGTGTGGCATCTGTCGGCCACGACCTGGTCGTCCTAGCCTGACAAGGCGCGGCTGCCCTGGCCGGCCGGGAGCGGACCAGCATCGTCCGCATCCTTCACCCTCCGGTCGGCCCGGGCGCTCGACTCTCATACGAGCGTCGGCCTACGGCCGGGGCAGTCGCGGCCGTAGGCCGACGCAGTTTCGGGGTGGTGCCCCATGGCGTCAGGCGCTGGGCGCCGTGCGGACGCCCAGCAGGGAGAGGAAGGCGACGGCCGTGGGCGACGGGGTGAACCGGCTCCAGACGAGGCGCTCCACCCGTATCGGTCCGTTGACGACCGGCACGCACCGCAGTCCGTGCAGTTCGGCGGTGTACGTCGAGGGCAGCAGGGCGATGCCCAGTCCCTGGCGGACCATCCGGACCATGAGTTCGACGCCGGACACCTCGAAGGCGACCTCGCGGCGCAGGCCTGCCGCCGCGAACGCCTGGTCCGACTGGGCGCGGGCGGCGCTGCCGTCGGCGAAGTCGACGAATGCCTCGTCGGCGAGGAGGCCCAGGTCCACCTGGTGCCGCGCGGCCAAGGGGTGGCCCGGCGCGACCACCGCGACGTGCTGCCCTTGGGCAAGTTCCTTGTCGCGCACGCCCTGCGGCTCGAACCCGGGCTGCGTCCCCAGGAACGCCGCGTCCAGGCCACCGTCGCGTACCTGCTCGACGAGCCGCTCGCTGGAGCCTGCCCGGAGACGGATGCGTACCTGGGGGTAGCGCTGGTGGTAGTCCCGGAGCACTGCGGGGAGATCGACGGCCGCCACGGTGGGGATCGATCCGACGGTCAGCGTGCCCCGTATCTCACCGGTGGCCGCGGCCACCTCCGCCCGGGCCCGCTCGGCTGCTTCGAGGGCCTGGCGGGCGGCGGGCAGGAACGCCTCTCCGGCCGTGGTCAGCCGCACCCGGCGGCTGGTCCGATCGAACAGCCGGGCACCCAGTTCCTTCTCCAGCCGGGCCACCTGGTGGCTGAGCGCTGACTGGACGACGTGGCACTGCTCGGCGGCGCGGGTGAAGCTCGCGGTCTCCGCGACCGCGAGGACGTAACGCATCTGCTGGAGGTCCATCCGATCCATCGTGAAACACGATGGATCGGATGACAAACATGCGTTGGACTCATGGATGCCAGCTCGGCGATGCTCAAGACGGAGGCAGGCGGGGCGGATGGCAGGACGCGGCAGTTGGCGCCGGCCGTAGGGGACCGACGAGGTCTTCAGCCGTCACCCTCCGTCGGCCTCCGTCGTACCGCATCCCGCATCACCCATGGCGCGCCGAGCGCCCCGACCCCTCGGAGACAACCGTGCACGTGATCGACTTCGACCACCTCGTCCTGAACGTCGCCGACATCGAGCGTTCGCTCGCCTTCTACACCGGCCCTCTGGGCTTGGAGCCGGTACGGGTGGAGGAGTGGCGGGCGGGCAAGGTCTCCTTCCCGTCCGTGCGGGTCAGCCCCACCACCATCATCGACCTGCTCGAGACGCGCGCCGCGCGGCCGGAGGGCTCCAACGTCGACCACATCTGCCTGGTGGTCGAGCCGCTCGACTGGCAGGAGGTCATCGACTCCGGCGTCTTCACCGTGGTGGACGGTCCCGGCGAGCGGTTCGGCGCCCGAGGCACCGCGATTTCCCTCTACGTGCTGGACCCGGACGGCAACACCGTGGAGCTGCGCTGGTATCCGAAGGACGCCTGACGGTTCGGACGAACCTGGTCCCGGTACCCGTTGGCCTCGCGGCTGGAGACGAACGGGACGAACGGGCCCTGTTCCCTCGTAATAGCGGAGCATGCGCCGCGAGGTTCCTGTGCGCTGCGAAAGCTCCCCGATCCGCAATGCGATCCACCCTGGACGGTCCTGCTCGTCTTCATCCTGGTCCTGGTCGTCGTAGGCGTCGCCCGCGTGCCCGGCTTGCCCACCAGGTGCTCCTCGAGCAGGAGTTGACGGCACGGTGGTCGGCCGGCGTCCACGCAGACTGGCGGCGAGACCGTTTGCAACGCACAGGCCTCACGTCGTACGTCGGGTGAGGCCGCCGATCGCGCGCTGGCCATCGGGCGGTGGTGTTCCGGCTCAGCGGACGGTAGTGAGGGTGCTGGTGGTTGCGGCGAGTAGGGCATCGTCGTCTGCGGTGGAGCCGCTCGTGGCCCAGCAGACGTAGCCGTCGGGGCGGATGAGCACGGCAGTGGCGCCCACGTCGTCAGGGCAGGTGGCTCGGACGAAGTCGACTTGTGGTGGGAGACGGAGGTCGGCCGGGACCGCCTTGGCCAGGTCCAGCAGGACGGCGTGCCCTGAGGTGAGCAGCGCCGACAAACGCGCGGGGCCGGCTTCGGTGAGCAGATCGGTGTCCGGCATGCGCTGTCCGGTGAGTGGGTGCTCGCCGGGCAGGGCGTACCGCAGTGACAGGCCGGAGATCAGGCCTGCCATGTGACGGTTGGTGTCCGGCAGGCGCAGCAGGTCGGTGAAGATGTCGCGCAGCGCGGCGACGTCCTCGCTCGGGTTCGGGTCTGCCAGGACGCGCTGCGCCGACGTGTGGTGCAGGACCTGGGCTCCGACCGGATGCCGTTCGGCGTGGTAGCTGTCCAGGAGGTTGCTCGGTGCGCGGCCCTGGACGGCTGCGGCCAGCTTCCACCCCAGATTGAAGGCGTCCTGTATGCCGAGGTTGAGGCCCTGGCCGCCCAGCGGCGGGTGGATGTGCGCGGCGTCGCCCGCGAACAGGACGCGGCCCGCGCGGTAGTTCTCCAGTTGTCGCGTGGCGTCGCTGAAACGTGAGGAGTTGTCCACGGCGCAGAGGGTGGTCTCATCGCCGTACACCGCCTGGAGCGCGGCAGCGATCTCCGCGTGGGTGATCGGGGCGTCGCGGTCGTTGCTCGTGTGGTCGGTGTGATCGGTCTGGTCGGTCTCGTCAGTGCGTCCGAAGGTGAACCGGTAACGGTCGTCGCCGAGCGGGACCAGCATGGACCAGTAGCTGCCCGCCCGGCGGGTCAGGGTGCTGATGTGGCCCGTCTGCTGCGGCACCAGTGACGAGGCGGCGGACAGGCGGATGTCGGCCAGTACCGCCTGATGGGTCCCGGGCCGACCGGGGAACGGCAGGCCGAGCTGTTTCCGCACCGTGCTGTGCCCGCCGTCGCACGCCACCAGGTAGCGTGCGCGCACCTTCAGTCCCTCCGCTTTCACGATCACGCCGTCGTCGTACGACTCGACCCCCGAGAAGGCGATGCCGCGCAGGATCCGCGCGCCGGCGGCGGTCGCGTGGTTCTCCAGCACTTCCTCGATCTCCCATTGGGGAATCCCGATCGTGTACGGGTGCCGGGTCCGCCAGGGTGTGCAGTCCAGGGGCACGGGCAACATCGCGAAGTGTCCGCCGGCCGGATCACGCGACGTGACCCGGTGCAGCAGCGGTTCCAGCAGCCCGCGCGACTCCAGCAGTTCGGCGGTACGGGGCTGGATCGCGCCGCCCTTCACCTGCTCGACGCGCTGGGGCAGCTTCTCCAGCACCAGGGTCTCGACCCCGGCCAGGGTCAGTTCGTACGCCAGCATCAGTCCGGTCGGGCCGGCGCCCGCGATGACGACCTCGACCTCGACCTCGGTCTCGGTCTCGGTCTTGATCTCGGCCAACGTCTCCACTTCCTCTCATCTCGCACCTGGAGTAAATGTATACCAGGTGCAAAAATGCTCTGAGGTTAGCTATCTGTTACGGTGTGTGCCGTGGACGGCAAGCCAGGGCTGCGGGAGCGAAAGAAGCAGCGGACCCATGCGGCGATCTCCGATGCGGCGATCGGGCTGTTCCTCGAGCGCGGCTTCGACCAGGTGTCGGTGGCCCAGGTGGCCGAGGCGGCCGAGGTGTCCAAGCGCACGCTCTTCGCCTACTTCCCGACCAAGGAAGACCTCGTGGTGCATCGGCTGGCCGACCACGAGACCGAACTCGCGCGCGTCGTACGGAGTCGCCCGCCAGACACCACCCCGCTGACCGCCGTACGCGAGCACTTCCTCGCCGGGCTGCGCGAGCGGGACCCGATCAGCGGCCTCAATGATCATCCCCAGGTGCTGAGACTCACCCGGATGATCCTCGACGCGCCCTCGCTGGTGGCCCGCATGGAACGGTTCAAGTCCGGCGCCGAACGTGCGCTTGCCCAGGCGTTGGAGGAAACCGCGGACACTCCGGAGCTCACCGCGCGCTTGGCCGCCGTCCAAATCGTCGCGATCCAATGGACGTTGGCGCAGGACAATGCCGCGCGTCTGGCGCACGGGGAGCTAGCCGACACACGGTTCCCGGGGGCGGTGGCCGACGCGGAGCACGCGTTCGCGCTGCTGGAGAACGGGTTGCGGCAGCTGACGCCGCCGCTGTGACTGGTGGCTTCTGGGTGTGTCTCCGCGCTGAGCCGTTCTCCAGTCAAGGCGACCCTAGGCATGGGCAACACGGCGGCTGAACAGCATGCGCGGGCGGCCCTCAAGACGGTCGCGCAGCTCTACGGCGCGAAGCGGTCGCCCTCGTCGCCCTCGTCCGCGCCGGAGCTCGCTTCGAACACGGCCGTCGCGTCGAACAACCCGAGGCTCACGCCGTCTTACTCGTGAGTGGCTGTAGACCCGTCTTGCTCATGACCGAGGTCTGCGGACGCGGGGCACCGTCACCTACCGTCAGTCACGCCGAGTCGGACGCCTGGCGGGCGCTCGTCCGGGCGCCGATGAGGGACTGCAAGGCGCGGGTCAAGTGCGTGGCGTCCGTGCTGGAGAGCGGCGCGAGGAAGCGGCGTTCCATCTCCTGGCGGGCGAATTCGGCGTGGTGCAGGCACTCTTGCCCGGCCGGCGTCAGCTGGACGATGTTCTTGCGCCGTCCTGGGGGCTGCGGCGCCGCTCGACGAGTTCCTTGTCCTCCAAGGCGTCCACGAGGGCCACCATCGTGGTGCGGTCGATGCCCAGTTTGCCCGCAGGCGGGTCACCCGTGGGGAGGGCGATCCCTCCAGCAGCGGGGCGTCCGGGCCGCCCCGCCTACGCTGTCGCCCATGCCCGTACACAACCAGCCGTTCAGTGTTGACCACGACGTCGAACTGCCCCTTCCCGCACCCGGCGAGCTCTGGACCGTCGGTGCGATCATCCTCAATGACGATGGCGAAGCCTTCGCCCAGAAGCGTGGCCCGCATCGTCGCCTCTTCCCCGATACGTGGGACATCGTCGGCGGTCATGTCGAGCCGGAGGAGACCCTCCTCAAGGCTCTCGCGCGCGAGATCGAGGAAGAGACCGGCTGGCGCCTCCGCCGTGTGCGGCAGTTTCTGGGCATTGCCACCTGGGACGGGGACGACGGTGCTGGAGTCCGTCACGAGGCGGACTATCTCGTCGAGGTGGAAGGCGACTTGGACCATCCCGTTCTGGAATGGTCCAAGCACTCGGCCTACGGTTGGTTCGGCCCGGACAACCTCGACCCCCTCAAAGAGAACCGTGAACCCGGGCAGTTCCTGATCCACGACCTCATCGCACGAGCCACGGCCGTCCAGGGTCGCCCCCGCCGGCCCTAGGGGGTGTCTCGTCGCGCCTACTCGTCAGGTGCGAGGCAGCGCGAGTCCTCAGGTCCCGTGGCGCAGAAGAAGCCATGGTCCTTGCCGTCGACGCGTACGGAGACGGCGCTGTACGGCATCCGCTTCACCTCGATCGTCGCGCCCTTGCGGTACGACCGGTCCTTGGGAGTGTTCGTGGTGTCGAGCCGGCCGCGCAGCGTGCCGGTGTCCCCGGTGGCGCTGAGGGTGCCGGTCGCCTTGCCGCCCCAGACGGTGGAGGTGTCGCACGGCGCCGGATCGGTGCCGCAGTAGCGGAAGAGCCGCCAGCGATAAGTGAAGTGGCCCTTCCTGTCGATGGTCAGGGAACCGTGCCCCCAGGTCCAGGTGCGGGCGAAGGAGGCGACGCCGGCTTCCTGTTGGAACGTGGGCGGGCTGCCGCTGCGGCCGAGCCACAAGCGGGCGCCGGGCCGGGTGTTCTCCCGCTTCTCGGGCTCGCCCCGCCCCAGCAGGATGTAGCGGCCATGGAGACCCGCTGCCCCGTACAGATCGAAGACCTGGTCGAAGTGGTTGCGTTTCGTGGGCTGTTTGGTCCACTGCCGTCCGTCCGGCGAAGCCCACAGCGCACCAACCGGACCCAGGTGCAGGTCCCTGGAGTGGCCCGCCGCGACGAATCCGCCGGGTACGACGCTCACGGCGTTGAGGGCCTGTTCGTCGCGGGGCGCCACACCGGTGTCGGGGACGCGTCCGACGTCGAGCGGACGGCCGCGTGTCCATGCGTCGGCCCCCTTCGTACGGCTCCACAACGCGGACATGAACTCATCGGGACCGGCCTGGCTGCCCTCCGTACGCGTCACCAGGACGCTTCCCTGTTCGCCGGACGCGCTCGTCACGGACGTCTGCTGCTTGAACTGGGTGGGCCCGCCGCTCCAGTGAGTTCCGTCGCGCGAGATGACGACGAGCCGCTTGGTGTACGGGGATTCGTTGGTGCAGGCCGCCGTCACCACGAAACCGGCTGCGTCGGCCACGGCGGACACCTGCGGTTCGTGGGTCGGGTAGGCCGGGCAGGGTACGTCGCGCGGCTGGCCGAAGGGGCCGTCCGGGCGCGCCGTCCACAGCCGGAGCGACTCCCCCCGGTAGGCTGAGGCGTCGGTGCTCGTACCGCTTTCGGAGAAGGGGCCGCCGTCGTGCGTCACCACGACCGTGCCTTCCGGGCCGTCCGACACGGCGAGGACCTGGTCCGAGGCGACACCGCCCGGCAGGATCTCCGGCCGCTTCCAGTGGCGGGCGTCCTTCGTCCGCCACACGGCCGGCACCAGGTTGCCGCCATTGCTCCACGTGCCCGCCAGGGTCAACCGGTCCTCGCGGGCGGCCAGATACTCGGGAATCCCCTCCTTGGGCTGCGCCCGGTACCAGGAGCTTCCGTCCTTCGAGCCGTACACAGTGACCCCCCGGCTCTCCGACAGCCCGGAGACGACGAACTCGTCCTGTGTAGCCAGCACTTGACGGGGCTGGAAGTCGAGGAAGGCGGCCGGGAGTTGGGCCCTCGGCACCATGCTCCACTGGACGGAGGACGGCGGCGGGCTGTCGTCGGAGCCGCCGTCACCGGAGGCGTGTTGGCACATCGTGGTGCAGGCCAGGAGCAGGACGGACAGCCCGGCGAAGCGCCATCGGCTGTGGCGCGTGGACGCGTACGCGGGCGCGAGTGACAGGCTCTTCATCCGGCGTCCTCGGAGCAGGTCTTGGAGTCGCCGGGCATAAGCCAGTACCCGCTCCCCTCGCGGACGGTGACGCACGTGGGCGTGGCCGCGGAGGTGGCGGTGATGCGGAAGGGCTTACTGCCGTGGTCGGGCACCGTCAGCCGGCCCTTGTGGCCACCGCTGCTCCAGAAGAGGACGAGACGGAACTCCGTGTCGAACTTGGAGGATTGAGGGAGGACGACGAAGTACTCCGCGTCGCCCTGCTTGATGGCGTAGGGCCAGGATCGGAACTCGTGTGCGGTCTGCTCGGTGCTCTGGTCCGGGATCGCCTTGAGCGCGGGAGCTTTCTGGTCGAGATCGACGGTGAAGATTCGTCTGCGCGTGTCGGAGCCGCAGGGGTTGAGCACGTGGACGCCGTGTGCCGGCCGGTGCCGGGCGACGATCTCCGCTCGTGCGCCGGTGAGGAGCAACTCCTCGCTGCTGGTGCCCTGGAGGACGATGCTGATGCTGCTGCCGGACGCACGGATCCCGCCGCGGGGAAAGGACGGCAGCGGTGCCATGCCCTGCGCCGGCAACTTCATTCCCGGGACGACGGCCGACTCCCTGCAGTCCCAGGCGGTGGTGTCGGCGTCGGCCAGCGGTCTGGCCGGTGCGGACCGGGCGTCGCCGGTCGCGGGACGGTCGTCGTCGAACGCGTGCGTCACCAGCAGGCCGCCGACGATCGCGAGGACGGTGAACAGTGCCGCGCAGACGACCCAGACGGCCTCGGCTCTTCGTAAGCCGTTGCGGACCAGAAGGACGATGTTGCCGATCTGGGTGACGTCGTTGCCGCCCTGGGCGACCGGTCCATGGATCTCGGAGTCGTCGATCACGTTGCGCCGCGTGCCGACCCGGTCCTGTGCCGCCGCTGCGTCGCGGCGTCTGCCGTCCCGGCTTTCGGCCTGATCCGCCTGATGAGCCATCGCCCGCCCCCCGAAACCCCCGTTTCGCACCGATGGAACCAGAACGCGCCATACGATGTCCACTAGGGGTGACCGAGTCGATTCAGGGGGTGTTCGCATGGATCCTGTGTCCGTGGGACTGCTGGTGGCTCTCGCCGGCGGTGCGGGCGGTGAGATCGGCCGCCAGGCGTGGGCCGGACTGTCGGCTCTGGTACGGCGCCCCGCCCCGGCGTTGCCGGACGGCTCCGCGACGAGTACCGGCGAGGTCGAACTGAGGGCTCTGGGCGACGACCCCGCCAACACCGACCACGCCCACGCGCTGAGCACCACCCTGGCCGTACGGGCCGCGATGGACGCGGGGTTCCGCCAGGGGCTGCGGGAGTGGGCGGACGAAGCGAGCACGGCGGTCGAGGCCGATCCCGACGTGCTGAACAGCGTCCACGGCAGCACCGTCCACGGTCATGTGATTCAGGCGGGGCGGGACGTGAGCGGGATGCCCCTTCCTCCGCCACCGCCGTCCTCCTCGGCGCGGTGAGGGCGGCGACCCCATGGCGAACGGATCCGAGCGCCGCGGCCCACTGCTCGCCGCGGCCCTCGTCACGGTGACCGCGCTGCTCGCCGGTGGGGCGTGGTGGCTGTACGGGGCTGACGACAGCGCGTCGACGCGCGACGATGCCGGTTCTGCGCGCTCGGGACCGGGAAACAAGCCGCTCGACTTGGAAGTCCTCGACTGGCGCAACGCGACGATCCCCGGCGGCCTGTGCCGCCACCAGGGCTCCATCAAACTGCGGGACGGTACGGCGACCGACGTGTCCTCGACCTTCGACGGACCCGAGGCGAACATGCCCCAGGACGTCAGCGCCTTCACCCGCGAAGTGGTCTACGGTGACCTGACCGGCGACGGCCGCTGGGAGGCCGCGCTGCCGGTGATCTGCGCCAACCACGACTCGACGGCCGCGGGCCAACAGGCCATGGGCGTCATGGTGTTCGACGGCGCCACCGGCCAACTCCGCCTCATCGGCACCCTCCTGAGCCAGCAGCCCCGCCGCGGCGAAATTCCGAACTCGCTCCGTGCCGAGAAGATCAGCCACGGCAACATCAGCGGCACCGAGCACTTCTACGGGTCGGCGGACCCCAACTGCTGCCCGTCGGGAGAGGCCGAGAGCAACTGGCGCTACGCGCACGGGAAACTGACCCCGGCGGGCAGCACGGTGCGGGCAACGCCGTCGGCTGTGCCGTAGCGCTCTGGCCGCCTGGTACTTCAGCCGTAGATCGTGATCTTCGTCGTCCCCTTCCCCGACCATGACTCCGCGCTCGCGGCGAGCGAAGTTGTCTGGGAGAACGAGCCGAAGCGGGAGGACTACGTCTCCGACACGGCTTACCAAGCTGACTACGATGCTTGGCGAGAGGCCGCGGATGCGGCTGAAGACGCTCGGGCTACCGGGGCCATTTTTCTCTGCGACGATGGCTGCGGCTTCTACACGCTTCTGGTGGTCAGCGGGCCCATGCGAGGAACCATGTGGTTCGACGGACGTGCGACGTGCGATCGCCTGAACCCGCTGTTGAACGACGACCGCCAAGCCGCGACTTTTGCGGAGTGGTACCTCGACTGGCTCGCCCACGAGGAGTCGCTGACGACGCCTGAACAGCGCCGTGCCGCCTACCAGAGCTGGGACGAAGGTACAAGCGCACCCATCTGGTACCGCTGGTTCGCCTGACGCGCGAGCGTGCCGCGCTGCAGTCCGCGGTGCCGTGGTGGGCACTGGTGGGGGAGGGTGCGGTGGCGAGCCGCAGCGACCAGTGGTCGGAATGGGCTGAGAGGAGGTGCGCGCGATGAACGGGGTCCACCTCACGCCGAGGGAGTTGCGTGTCCTGGCGCAGATGGAGGAGACGCTGGGCGGCGACATGACGCGGTCCCGGCGACGCCCTCGGCTGATGCGCGCCCTGCGCCTCCCGCCCTCCGTGGCCCGCCACGAGGGGCGGCACACGCTCGTGTTGGCCGTGCTCGGCCTCGGTGCGATCGCCCTCACGCTGCTGGGCCTCGCCGTGGCCTTCTCGAGCCCCAGTTCTGGTCTGGATCTTCGTGTTCCTCTGGATCATCACCCTGGCCGGCGTGATCCGGTTGGGAATGCGGTGGCGCAGGGCCGTCTGGGAGTCCTTCCCCCAATCCCATGAATGGCGGCCGCGACAGGAGAGGGGCCGCGTTGGTATCGCAGGCCTCCGTCGGGGCGTACAACTCGGCGTCATGCTCGAGTTGTTGCTCCGTGAGGCGACGAGCCGTCAGAGTTGACGGCGGTCGGGTCAGTCGTCGTCCCGGTCCGCGACCACGACGAGGAAGGCGTCGGAGAGTAGGTCCATGACCACCGTGGCGGCCACGCCCTGCGCCCGGCGGGCGGCCGCGTACTCCTCCGCCGGCCATGACCCCCGGGGAGAGCCTGCGGGGAATCGCTCCAGCACCTTCCTGCTCATGGCGGCGGACACCTCCGTCATCGTCTCGGCCGGACCGCGTGGATGCAGCGTCCCGGAACTGTGCGCCTGCCCCCGATCCGCGCGGACATGTCGCCCCGCAGGCCAGGGGACACGGAACTGGCCCACTGCACATGGGCCGAGCCATGGAGGACGTACGCGGCGGACCGCATCCGGTGGAGCGGCAGCGCGTTCCGGCTCACGGTGTACGGCCGGTGGCGCGGCCGGCCAGGGTACGGCTCGCCCGGCGGCCGCTCATCCACGTCGCGACGGGCTCGGTATGGCGGGCGGTGAGCGGACGACGAGGAGAAGGACGTACGCCCTCGCGAGCGGGCTCGTCGACGACCACGCGCTCGTCCGGCGCGGCGTACGCCTCGTTCTGGATGCCGAACCCGACCTGGAGGTCGTGGCCCAGGCGGGCGACGGCGCCGAGGCCTTCGCCGCCGCGCGCGCGGATGCCGGCCTGAACCTCGCCGTCCTCGACATCGCGATGCCCGCACCACCGGCCACCAGGCCGCCCGCGAACTCGCCTGCATCCGAGCCCGTTTGTGCGTCCTGATGACCTCGAAGGAGATCGGCGACCTTCTCGTCATCAGCCCCAAGACCGTCGAGCGCCACCGCGCCAACATCCTCCAGAAGCTCGGCCTCGAGCCCTGAACGCCGGCCCGTTCACTGACCCACCCGGCCGTCCACGCACTCGCGCAGCAGGTCGGCGTGGCCGCAGTGGCGGGCGTACTCCTCGACTCGGTGCACCAGCAGCTCCCGGATCGCCAGCCCGTCCTTGCCCACGCGCTGGCCCAGGTCCGGGTACGCGGCCAGCGCGACGTCGGTCGCGCCCTGCTCGCGCTCCAGATCGGCGTACGACGCCTCGACGACGGCCGGGTCGGCGACCGCGTCGTCGAAGTCCGCGTCCCGCCTGCCGTACAGCTTCGGCAGCGGGTCGCCGTCGGTGATCCAGTTGCGCCAGTCCCGCTCCACCTCGGCGAGGTGCCGGATCAGGCCGAGCAGCGACATCGTCGACGGCGGAACCGACCGGCGGGCCAGCTGCTCCGCGTCCAGACCCTCGCACTTCATCCGCAGCGTGATGCGGTAGTTCGTCAGGTAGTCCTGCAGGGTTGCGAGCTCGCCGTCCGGACCGGGACCCTCGCTGTCGCGGGGGTCGTCGTCGGGATCCACCCACATGTCGGGGTAGACGGTTGCCTGGGTCCAGCGCGCGGGTTCGTCAGTCATGCGTTGCATGGTCGGGCGTGACGGCCCAAGGGCGCCACTGAGTTATCGCTTCGGGGCACCGGTCCGGCGATAGCGGCGCCGATGTCCCGAAAGTGGGGACCGGAGGCGGAGCGTCGGCGCCGGTCCGGTCCCCGATCTCGCTCTCGCTCAGAAGCGGTGGAACGTCATCGTCAGGGTGTCGGGCTTGACGGTGACGACCGCCTGCGGGCGCGGGAGTTGTGAAGTGAGCTGGATTCTGGGCCAGTTCTGCAAAATGGTCCCCAGGATGATCTGCAGCTCCGACCAGGCGAAGTTCTCACCGATGCACTTGCGGCTTCCGTCGCCGAAGGCGAAGAACGAATCCCGTGTGGTCGGGGTGCGATCCGTCTCCCACCGGTCCGGGTCGAAGGTGTCCGGGGCCGGGAAGTAGTCGGGGTCGTGCTGGTGCAGGTAGGGGCTCCACACGACGTCCGCGCCCTGGGGAATGGCGTGGCCGCCCAGGTTCATGTCACGGGCGGCGGTGCGGGTGACCATCCAGGCCGGCCCGTACTTGCGGATGGCTTCCTGCAGAACCCTGCGGGCGTAGGGCAGTTGGTCGAGGTCCTCGTACCGCAGCGGCCGGTCACCGCACACGGCGGCGAGCTCCTTGCGCAGCCGCCGTCCGATCTCGGGGTTGCGGTAGATCTCGTACAGCGTCCAGGCCAGCGTCGTGCCGGTGGTCTCGATCGCGCCGGTCAGCAGGGTGATCGCCTCGTCCTGGAGCTGCTGACGGGTGAGCGGATCCTTGGCGTTCAGCAGGGTGGAGAACAGCCCCTCCTCCTCGCGCGCGGCGGCCGCGTGCGGGCATCCCATGGCGCGCTTGCCGCCGCCACCGCCGTCGGCGGCCGCGCCCGCCATCGCCACCGCCTTGGTCTTCGCCGTCGCCTTCGCCTTCGTGGAGCGGTCGGGCCGGTTGGCGCGGTGGTCGATCGCCTCGTCGATGAGGGCACGCAGGCGGGCCACGCGGGCGGCATGGGCGCGGTTGGCGGGCAACGGGAGGCGCGTGATCCAGTTCGGGAGGATCGTCTGCCGGATCGTCCCCTTCATGATCTCGGGCATGAGCGCGGTGAATTCGCCCTCCAGGTGCTTCGGCAGGTCCGCGCCGAACAGGGCCACGAGGAAGGCGGACAGGGTGAGTTCGTTCATGTCCGCGTACACGTCGCGCGGACGGTTCGCCGGCCACGCGGTGACCATCGCGCGCACCTGCTCGATCATGGCGTCGCCGCGGCGGGCGATGTGCACCTTGTTGAACATCGGCTGCATCAGGCGGCGGTTGCGCCGGTGGGTCGCGCCGTCGGCGACGGTGGCCAGGCCGTCACCGAAGAAGACGCGCAGCGCGTCGATGATCTTCCCGCCCTTGGTGTAGTGCGCGGCGTCGGTCACCAGGACACGGCGGGTCAGGCTGGGGTCGGTGACGACGTAGGCCGGGGTGGTCCCGATCCGGATACGGACCACGCGGCCGTGATCGCGCAGCGAGGTGATGAAAGGCAGCGGCTTGCGGGCGAGCAGGTGGCCGTGGCCGACCAGGGGAAGGCCGCCGGGGGCGGTGGCGGTGGGGATGGCTGCCCGATGGGGGGTGTTCACGTGTGGTGCGACTCCTGATCGAACCTGGTGGGATGCGCTCGATGCATGCCCAAGATCATCTTGGGGAATGCGGCCAGAAAATGATCACTGCGTCACATGTTCGGGGAGGTTGGAGCGACGTTTTGGGGGTGAGGTGTTCACTTGTCGGGCAGTGGTGCAGGATGTGCGTGTGTGGTGCGCGCGAGGTCGCGGGGGAGCGTGCGCGATACCCAAGGCGCAGCGGGGCGTGGGTAGTCGAGGGCGCCCGCATTGCCTAGGGTCGTCGTGTGGAGTGGCATCAGGTACTCGGCTTCGTGGCCGCGGTAACACCCCTCACGCTGGTTCCCGGCACGAGCTTGACCCTCGTCACGCAGCAGGTGATCGCCGGTTCACGCTCCGACGGCGTGCTCGTCGCGCTCGGCTCGGCGTGCGGGCTCCTGGTGCACGCGACGTTCGCGGTGGTCGGCCTGTCGGCCCTGGTCATGTCGTCGGCTCAGGCGTTGACGGTGGTGAAGTTGCTGGGCGGCGTGTATCTCGTCTGGTTGGGCGTGAGCACATGGCGCTCGGCGCGGCGAGGCGTCTCGGAGGCGAGGCGTGTGCGCCGCCGCTTGCCGTGGGCCCAACTAGGCTGCTTCGGGCAGGGTTTGTGGTCCAACGTCCTCAACCCGAAGGCGGCGTCGGTCTACCTCACCCTCGTACCGCAGTTCCTCATGACTGCCCGGCCGGTCGCACCGCAGATCGCCACCCTGGCGGCCGCGCACGTCGCCGTCGTTCTTGCCTGGCTGCTGTCCTGGACGACGTTCGTCGCGGCCGCGCGCACGGCTGTCGACACGCCTCGGTTTCGGCGGGGGGTGAGTCGAGTGGCGGGCTCGGTGCTGGTCGGGATGGGGATTCGCACGGTGGGGGCGGTGAGGTGACTGCGGGCTGACGGTAGGGAACGTCCCACGGCCAGGCGGGTCAGGTCGGGGTGGCGGACCGATGTCGCCGACCCGACCGGTCTTCCCCTCGTATCGCGCCCCGCCCCCGCCCACCCAAGAGCTACCCTCCCCCCATGCGCATCTCCGTCTCCTCCGACATGGACGAACCCGTCGCCCGCCTCCTCGTCGCCGAGCTGCGGCGGCGGGGGCACGAGGTGCGGGCGTACGGGGCGCTCCAGGCAGGGAATGACCCGCAGTGGGCGGTGTGTTCCGAGGCGGCGGCCCGGGACGTGGCCGAGGGGGCCGCCGAGCAGGCCGTCGTGTGCTGCTGGACCGGTACGGGGGCCTCGATCGCCGCCAACAAGGTGCCGGGCGTACGGGCCGCGCTGTGCACGGACGCGTACACAGCGGACGGCGCGCGCCGCTGGAACGACGCCAATGTACTGGCGCTGAGCCTGCGGCTGACGTCCGAGCCGGTGCTCAAGGAGATCCTCGACACCTGGTTCGCGGCCACGCCGAGCGAGGACGACGAGGACCGGCGGAACGTGGCCCACATCGGTCGCCTCGACGGGCGTCGTGATGCCGGCCTCGGCGAAGCGGGCGCAGGCTGAGGCTGAGGAGGGGCTGAGTCCCCGGCTCATCCGGGCGGCGTCGTCAGTGACCGCCCAGGCCGCCTCCGCCGAACGACCCGCTCTTGCCCCGGCTCCAGCGTGGCCGGTCCTTGGACGCGCTGGGGCGGGTCTGCATGTTGCTGAGCTCGTACGGGGTGAGCGGGCGGCCGCCCTTGGGGGTCTGGGGGACCTCCTCCGACTCCCGGTTCTCGCGGATCTCGTGGACGGCGCCCTCAGGAGGCAGATGGGGCTGCTCTTCGGGGCGGGGCCTGGGGGGCTCACGGTATTTGACCCGGGAGCCCAGCCAGAAGCTTCCGGCGAGGAGGGCCAGGACCACCACGGCCACCAGGAAGAGCACAAGGCTGAGCAAGCCGCTCGACGCGGCCAATTGCATCGATTCGGTACTCATAGCACAGGGGTACCCCATCCATAAGCGGATGAACAGGGCACGTTCGGTGACCGGTGCTGGACATTCGGCGAGCAGCGCACCGTGTTTGATTCGATTCGCTCCGGCTACCCGCACCGTGTGACAGGGACGACCTCCCAGGAGGACCTCTACCGGTTTCTGGAGGACCGCTTCGCATGCGCCCAGGCGTGCGCGGAGTGTGCGCGGGCGTGTGCGCTGCGGGCGAGTGCCCTGGATCCGGACGGGACGGACGAGCAGGATCGCGTACGGCGTCAGGGCATCATGTGCGCGGAGGTGTGCGACGCCACCTCCCAGCTCCTGTCCGAGCAGGGGTGCCAGGACGAGAGCGGTATCCGGGTCCAGCTGGAGTGGTGCCGGACCGTGTGCCTCGAGTGCGCCGTCGCCTTCGACGGACGGCCGGGCGCCGAGAAGGGCGCGGCGGCGTGCCGCGCGTGCGCCCGCGCCTGCACCGACTTCATGGCGACACTGACCTGAGCCGAGTCACAGCGCTGTACGCGTACCTGAGCCGAGTCACATCGCTGTACACGCGTACCTGAGTCGAGTCACGGCGCCCGTACGCGTCCGCAAGCCGCCCCCCCCGGCCGATCGCCCCGCCGCCTCTGGTCGGCCTAGATCATCGCGTGCTACGAATAGCCATGCCTGCATACGAGGGACTCGCAACGGGACTCCCAACGGGACTCGCGACGCACCGTACGTACGACGCCGTCATCGTCGGCGGTGGCCACAACGGCCTGGTCGCCGCCGCCTATCTGGCCCGGGCCGGCAAGTCCGTGCTGGTGCTGGAGCGGCTGGAGCACACCGGCGGCGCCGCCGTCTCGACCCGGCCGTTCGCCGGCGTGGACGCCCGCCTGTCGCGCTACTCCTACCTGGTCAGCCTGCTGCCCCCGAAGATCGTGCGGGACCTCGGCCTCGACTTCCAGGTCCGCGGCCGCACCATCTCCTCGTACACCCCCGTCGAACGGGACGGGCGCCCGACCGGACTCCTCGTCGGCGGCGGCGAACAGCGCACCCGCGAGGCCTTCGCCAAGCTCACCGGAGGCGAGCGGGAGTACGCCGCCTGGGAACGGTTCTACGGGATGACCGAGCGGGTCGCCCAGCGCGTCTTCCCGACCCTGACCGAGCCGCTGCCCAGCCAGGACGAGCTGCGCCGCCGCGTCGACGACGAGGACGCCTGGCGGGCGCTGTTCGAGGAGCCCATCGGCGTCACGGTCGAGGAGAACTTCACCGACGACCTGGTGCGCGGCGTCGTCCTCACCGACGCGCTCATCGGCACCTTCGCCGACGCCCACGACACCTCCCTGCGGCAGAACCGCTGCTTCCTCTACCACGTCATCGGCGGCGGCACCGGCGCCTGGGACGTACCGGTCGGCGGCATGGGCGCCCTCACCGACGCGCTCGCCGACGCCGCGCGCGCCGCGGGCGCGGTGATCGTCACCGGACACGAGGCCATACGCATCGACACCGACGGACGGACCGCAGAGGTGACCTACCGGACCGCTGACGGCGAGGGTGTCGCCGCGGCCCGGCACGTCCTGGTGAACGCCTCGCCGCAGGCCCTCGCCGCCCTCACCGGCGACGCGGCCCCGACGCCCGCCGAGGGCGCCCAGCTCAAGGTCAACATGCTGCTCAAGCGGCTGCCGAGGCTGCGCGACACCTCCGTCGACCCGCGCGAGGCGTTCGCCGGCACCTTCCACATCGCCGAGGGATACGAGCAGTTGGCCGCCGCCCACGCCCAGGCCGCCGCCGGTGAGCTCCCCAGCGCGCCGCCCTCCGAGATCTACTGCCACTCCCTCACCGATCCCACGATCCTCGGGCCGGAGCTGGTCGAGCGCGGCTACCAGACCCTCACCCTCTTCGGACTGCACACGCCCGCCCGGCTCTTCGGCGGGGACGGGGTGGACCACGACGCGGTACGTGACGAACTCCTGAAGTCGACCCTCGCCCAGTTCGACGCCCACCTCGACGAGCCCCTCGCCGACTGCCTCGCCACCGACGCGGACGGCCGCCCCTGCATCGAGGCGAAGTCCCCACTGGACCTGGAGCGCGACCTGCGGCTGCCCGGCGGCAACATCTTCCACCGCGAACTCGCCTGGCCCTACGCCCACGGCGGGGCCGGCCGCTGGGGCGTCGAGACCCGGCACGCAGGCGTCCTGCTGTGCGGGGCGGGCGCCGTGCGCGGGGGAGGGGTCAGCGGAGTTCCCGGACACAACGCGGCCATGGCGGTGCTGGAACAGGACTGATCACTCGGCGGACCCGCGGAGGGCGACGGATCTCCGGAGGGCGACGGATCTCCCGAGGGCGGCGGCCCGCACCGGCCCGCCGCCCTCCGCTCCGTCCCCGGCCTCAGTCGGCCGACTGCTCCCAGCCCGCCGCCACGACACGTGCCGCGTCCGCCGGACGTGCACCGTCGAAGAGCACGGTGTCGCCCGCCTCGACGCGCAGGGCGTCGACGTACGCGCCGCGCCCGACGTACAGCCGGTCGGTGGTGTACCGCCAGCGCAGGGAGACCTGCCGGTCGGCCGGGAGGTCCGCGGTGAGCCGGTGCCAGACGCGGCCCGACCAGCCCGTGGCCGATCCGGACGGGTGGGTCTCCGGGTCCTCGCCGTGGCGGCTTGTCGTGAACGGCACGGGCTGCCAGCTGGTGCCGCCGTCCGCCGTGGACTCCAGGACCAGGGTGTCCGCCTGCGGCTCGGTGTCCCACCACAGCGCGCACCGCAGCCGCGCGTCGCCGCCGGAGGTGTCGAGCGCCGGGAGGGCGAGCGTCGCCGTCGTGGCGCTCGCCATGCCCGAGAACCAGGCCGTACGCCCGTGCGCCGGGCGCACCGACACGGCCCGCGCCATGTTGTTGCCCGCGGCCACCCGCGGAGCCGAGCCCGAGCGCCAACTACGCACCGGATGGACCGAGTTGCCGAGCACGACGAGGAAGGAGTCGGTCGTCGGGTCGAGGACGAGACAGGTCCCGGTGAAGCCCGTGTGGCCGGCGGTGCGCGGGGTGGCCATCGCGCCCATGTACCAGTGCTGGTAGAGCTCGAAACCGAGACCGTGGTTGTGGCCCGGGAAGTCCGTGTTGAAGTCGGTGAACAGCAGGTCCACCGACTCGGGCTTCAGGATGCGGGCGCGGCCGTAGACGCCGCGGTTGAGCAGGGCGCGGCCGAGGACCGCGAGGTCCCACGCGCACGAGAACACCCCGGCGTGGCCCGCGACTCCGCCCAGGCTGTAGGCGTTCTCGTCGTGCACCTCGCCCCAGACCAGCCCCCGGTCCAGCCCCGACCAGGGCCGTCGCGCGTCCTCCGTCGCCGCGATCTTCGGCTTCCAGGAGGCGGGCGGGTTGTAGCGGGTGCGGCCCAACCCGAGCGGTCCGGTGATCTCCTCGCGGAGCAGCACGTCCAGCTTGCGGCCGGTGATCCGCTCCAGGACCAGCTGTAGGGAGATCAGGTTCAGGTCCGAGTAGAGGTACGTCGTGCCGGGCGAGTTCAGGGGCGCCTCGTTCCACAGGAGCCGCAGCTTCTCCTCGTACGTCGGCGCGTTGTACAGCGGGATCCAGGCGCGGAAACCCGAGGTGTGCGTGAGGAGTTGGCGGATGGTGATGTCCTGCTTGCCCGCCGCCCCGAACTCCGGGAGGTACGAGGCGACGGTCGCCTCCAGCTCCAGCGCGCCGCGTTCCATCTGCTGCACGGCGAGCAGGGAGGTGAAGAGCTTGGACACCGATGCCAGGTCGAAGACGGTGTCCTCGGCCATGGCGATCTGCTGGTCGGCGGGGAACTCCACACCCGTGTCGGTCTTCTCGTCATACGCCGAGTAGCGCACCGCCATCCCGATGGGCTGGTGCAGGGCGACCGTGCCGCCGCGGCCGGCGAGCAGCACGGCGCCCGCGTACCACGGGTGTTTGGGCGAGGGGCCGAGGAACGCCCGTGCGTCCGTGACCAGTTGGTCGAGGTGCGCGGCGAGCAGTCCGGCGCGCTCCGGTGAGCCGTGACGCAGGGTCGGGGCACCACCGGACCGGGCCGGTGCCGCTACGGCCCGCGTCGCGGCGGGGAGGGAGGCGAGGGCCAGCGCCCCGCCCAAGGCCAGTGTGTGCACACCCAGTTGGCGACGGGTAGGCCCGCCCGCCCGTCCGTCCGCCGCGCCGTTGGTCATCGTGAGGCCTCCACCTGAAAGTATCTTTCGGGGCTTGCCTTGCGCGGTGAAACTTTCCTTTCAGGCGGGGCGTGTGTCAACGGGTGTGCAGGACGTTCGGCCCGGGCGGGCTACGGCTGGAACCCGTGCGTGTCGTCCTCAGTGTTCCGAGACGCGGACCCTGCGCAGTCCGGGAGAGGACAGGATGTCCTTCTCGCAGAAGCGCGAGGTCACCCACTTCCCCTGGGAGAAGAGGCTCGTCTGGTCGCTGTGGTGCGGCGAGTCGGGGTTCGAGGACTGGGAGTACGTCAGCAGGGTGCGGGCGACCGGGCACGGGCCGCCGTCCCAGCCCACCGCCTGGATGTAGCTGGAGCCGGTCGTCACCTCCGAGTAGCCGCCGCTCGCCGCGTCCCACACGGGCTCGACCTTGTTCCACACGCCCAGCGACTCCGTGCCGCCGGGGACGGGGATGCGCCGGCCGTCACGGAGGACCGACTGGTGCTCCCCGAGCGGGGAGTTCAGCGGGATGCCCGCCGCGCGGAGTTCGGCCACCGTGTCGGCCAGCGCGGTGGCGAAGGCGGGGGCGTCGGTGTCGAGCGTGTTGGGGGTGCCGACCGGGTCGGCCGCCGAGAACGGCACCTTCCAGAGCTGGTTCGCGGGGAGCCTGCGCCACAGCCGGTCGAAGAGGAGCGCCCCCCGGCTGCTCGTACGGGCCATGTGGTCCCAGGACTTGAGCACCGGGCACGCTTCCGACACGTCGACCGGCCTGCCGTCACCGCCGGTTGCCGTGCCGCCGGGAAGGGCGGCGCACGCCTCGGCGGCGGCGTTCGCGGTCAGGTCGCCCGCGGGCACCCGGTTCGCGAACTGCTGCCGCTGGAGGTCCCGTACGGTCAGGTCGCCGCGGTGGGCCATCCCGGCCACGTCCTGGAGCGCACCCCGGGTCCGCATCGAGCGCTGTGTGCCCACCGTGCCGAAGACGCGCTCGTAGCCGGTGAGCGGCCGGTCCGCGTTGGCCAGCCAGGCGCTGTCGTTGGAGTTCTCCGCGTACGGCGCGTCCTTGAGGACCGGCATCCTCGCCGGTCCGAAGATCCCCGGCTGTACGGCGTCGGGGTCGCTGCCGGGCGCGCAGTCGCCGCGTGAACCGTCCAGGACCGCCAGCCCGGCCGAGGGGTAGGTGGCCTTGCCGAGCGGGGTGGAGCAGCGCTGGGCCAGCTCGTCCGTGATGCGCGGAAGCACCTGCGACTGCGTGAACAGCGTGTGGCCGCGGGCGTCGGCGGCGATGGTGTTGACCCAGGGCAGGCCCTGGGTGCGCCGGAGCGTGTCCAGGACGTCGGCCGTGCTGCGGGCGCGGCTGAAGCCCAGGCCGGTGTCGGCGGCGCGCAGGTTGGTGGCGTTCGGGTCGTCGAGCGCGTACGCCGTCGAGGCCGTCCACGGCAGCGGGACCGAGGGGCCGAGCGAGGTGACGACCGGGCCGTACCGCGTCCACCACTGGGTGCGGGTCACGGAGGTGCCGTCCTTGACCGGGACGGTGACCGTGCGCCGCGTCATCCGCTCCGGTACGCCGTCCACGAGGTAGACGGTCGGGTCGGACGGGTCCAGCGTCAGCTGGCGGAGGTCGGCGGGGACACCCGTCGCGACGGTGTGGCTCCAGGCCACATGGGCGTTGTGGCCGATGGATATCGTCGCCGAGCCGAGCAGCGAGGCACCCATCACGTCGAGCTCGCCGGGGATCGTCTGCTGCGCCTGCCAGAAGCGGCGGCCGCCCTGCCACGGATAGTGCGGGTTGCCCAGCAGCAGCCCGCGGCCGTCCGCCGTGGTGCTCCCGCTGAAGGCGACCGCGTTGGAACCCATGTCGGCGTTGTCGGTGGCGAACACGTCGCGGGCGGCGCGCGCGGTGCGCTCGGCGTCCGGCGCCTTCGCCGGTGGCGCGGAGGGCGCCGGGGGCTGTGCGGTGGTGATGCTGTCCACCACCCGGCCCTGGCCCGCGAGCACGGCGAGCGCGAAGGCGCGAGCGGCCACGTCGACCTCGGTGACCGGCCGCACCCAGGCCGCGCCCGTGCACGCCGGATCCGTGATCCGGTTCTGGCGCAGCCAGGCGTTGTACCCGGCGGCGAAGCCCCGCATGAGGTCCTCGACCTTGCGGCCGGGGCCGGCCGGAGCGGGCCGGTCGAGCAGCCGCTCCACCGTGCCGGCCTCGCGCACCCCGCGGAAGTACAGATCACTGCTGACGTTCCTGGTCGCCGAGGACAGCGACCCGTCGGGGACGCCGTCCGGGCCGAAGTATCGCGACCGCTCCCCGCGGACGGTCGCGAAACCGTCGGCCAGCGTGCACACCTGGTCGGCGGCCTGGGCCCAGCCGGTTCCGAAGCCGAGGTCGGTGTAGTCCCTGGCGAGGATGTGCGGAATGCCGTACTCGGTGTACCGGATGACGGCGGACAGGCCGCCGTGGGACGGGTGTTCCTGACGGTCCCGGCTCTGCGCGGCAGCCGCCGGCAGGGCCGAGCCGGCCGTGAGCAGGGCGGCGGCCAGGACGGCGAGCCGTTTCACACGCATGCGCATCGTGCCTCCCAACATCCTTGAGAGAAGGGGCGGTTGAGCGTACCAACCGGTATGTGTCCCGGACCGGGGTTCTTGACCTCCGCCGGTGGTGGCCCGAGGATCACGTGTCATGACGCAGGGACACGCCAGCACGGTCGACGGGGTGCTGCGCCGCAGCGCCCGACGCACCCCGGCGCGCATCGCGCTGGAGTACGGCACGCGCACGTGGACGTACGAGGAACTCGACGACGCCGTCTCCCGCGCGGCGGCCGTGCTCCTCGCTCAGGGCGTGGCACCCGGGGACCGGGTCGGCGCCTACGGCCACAACTCCGACGCCTACCTGATCGCCTTCCTCGCCTGCGCCCGCGCGGGCCTCGTGCACGTGCCGGTGAACCAGAACCTGACCGGCGACGACCTGGTGTACATCATCGGCCAGTCGGGAAGCGCCCTCGTCCTCACCGACCCGGACCTCGCCGGGCAACTTCCGGACGGAGTCACGGCGTTGCCGCTGCGGGACGCCGACGGCTCGCTCCTGGACCGGCTGGCGCGGAAAGCGCCGTACGACGGTCCCGAACCGCGCGCCGAGGACCTGGTCCAGCTGCTCTACACCTCCGGCACCACCGCCCTTCCGAAGGGCGCGATGATGACCCACCGGGCCCTGGTGCACGAGTACCTGAGCGCGATCGTGGCTCTCGACATGAGTCCGGGCGACCGGCCCGCGCACGCGCTGCCGCTGTACCACTCGGCCCAGATGCACGCGTTCCTGCTGCCCTGTCTCGCGATCGGCGCGACCAACATCGTGCTCGACGCGCCGGACGGGGACGTGCTGTTCGACCTGATCGAGGCCGGCCGCGTGGACAGCCTGTTCGCCCCGCCCACCGTGTGGATCGCCCTCTCGAACCGCCCCGACTTCGCCACCCGCGACCTCGGCGGACTGCGCAAGGCGTACTACGGCGCCTCGATCATGCCGGTCCCCGTGCTGGAGCGGCTGCGGGCACGGCTGCCCGGGCTGGCCTTCTACAACTGCTTCGGCCAGAGCGAGGCCGGTCCGCTGACCACGGTTCTCGGACCGGACGAGCACGAGGGGCGGCTGGACTCCTGCGGCCGCCCGGTGCTGTTCGTGGACGCGCGCGTGGTCGACGAGGACGGCCGCGACGTGCCCGACGGCACCCCCGGCGAAGTCGTCTACCGCTCACCGCAGTTGTGCGAGGGGTACTGGGACAAGCCCGAGGAGACCGCCGAGGCGTTCCGCGACGGCTGGTTCCACTCCGGAGACCTCGCGGTGCGGGACGCCGACGGCTACCTCACGGTCGTCGACCGGGTGAAGGACGTCATCAACTCCGGTGGTGTGCTGATCGCTTCACGGCAGGTCGAGGACGCCCTGTACACGCACGAGGGCGTCGCCGAGGCCGCCGTGATCGGCCTGCCCGACGAGCGGTGGATCGAGGCCGTCACGGCGGTCGTCGTCCCGCGCGGGGAGCTCACCGAGGCCGAACTGATCGCCCACGCACGGGAGAAGCTCGCCTCCTTCAAGGCGCCCAAGCGCGTGCTGTTCGTGGAGGAGCTGCCGCGCAACGCCAGCGGGAAGATCCTCAAGCGCGAGCTGCGGGACCGGTTCCGCGGGAAGGAGTAGGCGCGGTCGGCGCCCTTCGCGAGCCCGTCAGCCCATCGCGCGCATCCGTTTGATCTCGGCGGACTGGACCGCGATCACCTCGGTGGCCATCTCCTCGATCTGGGCGTTCCGGCCCTTGCGCAGGACGTCCTCGGCCATGGTGAGAGCGCCCTCGTGATGGGTGGTCATCAGCGTCAGGAAGAGGGCGTCGAAGGCGTTGCCCTTCGCGGCGCGCAGCTCGGCCAGCTGCTGCTCGGTGGCCATGCCCGGCATCGTGCCGTGATCGTGGCCGTGCTCGTGCATGTGCCCGACGGGCTGCTCCGTCTCCCCGTGCTGGGCGAGCCAGCCGCGCATGGCGCCCATCTCCGGACCCTGGGACGCGGTGATGCGCCCGGCGAGGCGCTTGACGCGGCTGTCGGACGCCTGCTTCGGGGCGAGTTCGCTCATCAGCAGTGCCTGGGCGTGGTGCTGGATCATCATCTGGGCGTACATCACGTCCGCGTCGTTGGGAGTGTCGGTGCGGGCGGCCTTCGCGGCCTCGTTCGCCGACAGCTTCTTCGCGGGCTCGCCCGGCTTGCCCGGTGCCACCACCGTCCTGGGACCGCTGTCCTTCGCGGTGTGCTGCCGCCCCTCTCCGTCGCAGGCACCGAGGACGAGGACGGCCGCTGCCGCCGTCACCACGGTCGCCCACCGCCGGACATCACGGGCTCTGCGACGGATCGTCATCTCCAACTCCCTCACCCTCCCCGCTGGAAGCTCGCATTACATAGTCGTTGCCATCTATTGGGATGTACATGTCCAGGGCGATACTGCTGGGGTCCGACACCCGTTCAACCGCGAACGGACACAAGGGAGGACGCAGGTGCACACGACACAGGTGCGGCTCAGACGGGCCGGCGGTATCGGCGCGGCCGCGGCGGGACTGCTCGCCATGCTGCTCGCCGCGGGACCCGCGCTCGCCACCCCCGACCCGGGGGACAGCCCGGCGGCGCCCCACTCGGTTTCCCAGGACGTGAGCAAGGGGATCCGGGCGGACATCGCCGACGGCGCGCTGCCGGGTCAGGACGAGATCGTCCACAGCGACAACATCGAACACCTCGCAAACATCCCCAAGGATGCGCTCCAGGGGACCAACTCCGACCTCGCGTTCCAGGGCACGTACGCCTACGCGGGCAACTACGACGGCTTCCGGATCCTCGACATCAGCCGGCCGAGCGAGCCGAGGACGGTCGCCCAGGTGCTCTGCCCGGGCTCGCAGAACGACATCTCGGTCTCCGGGAACCTCCTGTTCCTGTCCACCGACTCCTCGCGCACCGACAACTCCTGCAACAGCACCCCCCAGTCGGCGGCCGTCAAGTCGTCCTGGGAGGGCATGAAGGTCTTCGACATCAGCGACAAGGCCAACCCGAGGTACGTCGCCGCCGTCGAGACCTTCTGCGGCTCGCACACCCACTCGCTGGTGCCCAAGGGCGACAACGTCTACATCTACGTCTCCTCGTACTCGCCGCGCGCGGAGTTCCCCGACTGCCAGCCGCCGCACGACGGGATCTCCGTCATCAAGGTGCCGCGCAAGGCTCCGGAGAAGGCCGCGGTCGTGAGCTTCCCGGTGCTGTTCCCGGCGGAGCCCCCGGTGGACGGCGGCAACCCGGGCATCCCGGGGAAGGTCTCGCAGACCACCGGCTGCCACGACATCACCGTGCTGCCCTCCCGGCAGCTGGCCGCCGGTGCCTGCATGGGCGACGGCATCCTGATGGACATCAAGGACCCCGAGCACCCCCGGGTCATCGACCGGGTCCGTGACGACGTCAACTTCGCCTTCTGGCACTCGGCCACCTTCAACCAGGACGCCGACAAGGTGGTCTTCACCGACGAGCTGGGCGGCGGTGGAGCGGCCACCTGCAACGAGGCCGTCGGTCCGAACCGCGGTGCCGACGGCATCTACGACATCGTCGGCAAGGGCGACGGGCGCAGGCTGGTCTTCCGCAGCTACTTCAAGATCCCGCGCTACCAGGCGGACACCGAGAACTGCGTGGCCCACAACGGCTCGCTCATCCCGGTCAAGGGCCGCGACATCATGGTCCAGGCCTGGTATCAGGGCGGCGTCTCCGTCTGGGACTTCACCGACTCCGCCCAGCCCAAGGAGATCGGCTACTTCGAGCGCGGCCCGCTGTCCACGACCGAGCTCAGGACCGGCGGCGTCTGGTCCGCGTACTACTACAACGGCCACATCTACGCGAACGACATCGCCAAGGGCTTCGACGTCCTGAAGATCCACGACCGGCGCACCGACCGGGCCGGCTCCGTCCGGCTGAGCGGCCTCAACGTCCAGACCCAGCCGGACTACTTCGACGACCGCGACTGATCGCCGAGGGTGTCCGTCGTGCCGCCGGGGGATTCTCCGCCCGGCGGCACACGCGTGCCGCCGGGCGGTCGGGCGCTAGCGCGGGCGCAGGTCCACGATCCGGCGGATCTTGCCCACCGACCGCTCCAGCGACTCCGGTTCCACGATCTCGACGGTGACCGAGACGCCGATGCCGTCCTTCACCGCCGTGGTGATGGAGCGGGCCGCCTCCGCCCGTGCCTGCGGTGTGGCGCCGGGGCGCGCCTCGGCCCGGACGGTCAGGGTGTCCAGGCGTCCCTCCCGGCCCAGTCGCAGCTGGAAGTGCGGGGCGACGGCCGGGGTGCGCAGCACGATCTCCTCGATCTGCGTCGGGAACAGGTTGACCCCGCGCAGGATCACCATGTCGTCGCTGCGGCCGGTGATCTTCTGCATCCGGCGGAAGGTCCGGGCGGTGCCCGGCAGCAGCCGGGTCAGGTCACGGGTGCGGTAGCGGATGACCGGCATGGCCTCCTTGGTGAGCGAGGTGAACACCAACTCGCCCTCCTCGCCGTCCGGGAGCACCTCGCCCGTGATCGGGTCGACGACCTCCGGGAAGAAGTGGTCCTCCCAGACGTGCAGCCCGTCCTTCGTCTCCACGCACTCCTGGGCCACACCGGGGCCGATCACCTCGGACAGGCCGTAGATGTCGACGGCGTCGATCGCGAACCGCTCCTCGATCTCGCGCCGCATCTCCTCCGTCCACGGCTCGGCGCCGAAGATGCCCACGCGCAGCGACGTGCCGCGCGGATCCACGCCCTGCCGCTCGAACTCGTCGAGCAGCGTGAGCATGTACGACGGGGTGACCATGATGATCCCCGGCCGGAGATCCTGGATCAGCTGGACCTGCCGGGCCGTCATGCCGCCGGACGCGGGCACGACCGTACAGCCGAGGCGTTCGGCACCATAGTGCGCGCCCAGTCCACCGGTGAACAGCCCATAGCCGTACGCCACATGGACCGTGTCGCCGGGCCGGCCGCCCGCCGCGCGGATCGCGCGGGCCACCATGTCCGCCCACATGGAGAGGTCGTTGTCGGTGTAGCCGACGACCGTGGGGCGCCCGGTGGTGCCGCTGGAGGCGTGGAGGCGGCGGATCCGCTCGCGCGGAACGGCGAACATCCCGTATGGGTAGTTCTCGCGGAGGTCGGCCTTGGTAGTGAAGGGGAAGTGGGCCAGGTCGTCCAGGGAGCGGCAGTCCTCGGGGCGGAGACCGGCCTTGTCGAACGACCGGCGGTAGAAGGGCACGTTGTCGTAGGCGTGCCGCAGCGTCGTGCGCAGCCGCTCCAACTGGAGCGCCCGCAGCGCCTCCGCGTCGAGCAGTTCCCCAGCGTCGAGCAGCTGCCTCGCCTCCGCCATGGCGGTACCTCTCCCTCGCCTAACGCAACAATTCGGACGACCGATCATTCGGTTGATCCGCCCGGCATCAGTAATTCAGGCCATCGTGGCCCAGGCAAGGGGTGTGCTGGGATTTCTTGACGTCATTGCGCGCGGCTCCGGCCTCATCCGATGATCAGCCCCATGCCGACGTTCACCGCACTCGACGGAACCCAGCTCGCCTACCACGTACGCGGCGAGGGCGAACCCCTCGTCGTGCTGCCCGGCGGCGCCATGCGGGCCTCCGTCTACCTCGGCGACCTGGGCGGACTGACCGCCCACCGTCGGCTGATCCTGCTCGACCTGCGGGGGACGGGCGACTCCGAGACGCCGGCCGACCCCGCGACGTACCGCTGCGACCGGCTCGTCGACGACGTGGAGATGTTGCGCGCCCACATAGGGCTCGACCACATGGATCTGCTCGCCCACTCGGCGGCCGGCAGCCTCGCGATGCTGTACGCCGCGCGCCACCCCGAACGCGTACGGCGCCTCGCGCTGATCACCGCCAACCCGTCCGCCCTGGGACTGCGCGCCACGCCCGAGGAGCGGCTCGCGGCGGCGCGGCTGCGAGCAGGGGAGCCCTGGTTCGAGAAAGCGTTCCCCGCGCTGGAGGCATGGCTGGCCGGGGAGGGCGATTTCGACCCGGCGATGGCCCCGTTCTTCTACGGCCGCTGGAACGACGAGGCCGCCGCCCACGACGAGGCCGCCGACGAGCAGACCAACGACGAGGCCGCCGAGATCTACTCCGCCGCGGGCGCTTTCACTCCGGACGCGACCCGCGCCGCCCTCGCGCGGCTGACCGCCCCCGTCCTCGTCCTCGCGGGCGGCCTCGACGGCAGCCCCGGCCCCGACCTCGCCCGCCGCACCGCCGACGCCTTCCCGAACGCCGAGTGCGTCGTGCAGCCCGGCGCCGGACACTATCCGTGGCTGGACGACCCGCAGTGGTTCACGGAACGTGTCACCGCGTTCCTCGGCGCGGGCCCCGTCCTCCCGCCGTCGCCGCGCTAGCGCGCCGGGTCCCGAAAGGTCCCCCTCACGTGGCCTGTTGACGACCCCGAGCGGTCGCTAGGCTGGCCGCGACGACGGAGTCGGGAGGAGCACGGACGTGGCCGAGAGCACCACCCAGCAGCAGCCGCTCACGGGCTGGGACAAGCCGGAACTCGACCTCAGCGGGGCTGACTGGCGCTCCAGCAGCCGAGGTCTCGGGGATGTCCAGATCGCGTTTGTCGAGGGGTTCATCGCGATGCGCAACAGCGGCCGGCCGGAGAGCCCTTCCCTGATCTTCACCCCCGCGGAATGGGGCGCCTTCGTCTCCGGGGCACGCGAGGGGGAGTTCGATCTCACCTGATGGCCGCCGACGCCGCGCACCCCTGCCGGGGCGTACCCGCGGATGGTGCGGAGTCAGAAGAAGGCTCTGTTCGAGCGCGAGGGTGAACTCGCGGCGATGGACGAAGCCTTGGCCGCACTCACCGGCCCGGCGCGGACGGAGTCACGGGGGTGAGCGCGCCGAGCGTCGGCGCGGTGCCCTGCCCGCCATCGCCCGCGAGGTCCGGCTCAGCGGCGACCCGCAGGTCAGGCTGCGTATGCTCGCCACGTACGCCGACCGGCCCGGCCGCACCGAGGTGTAGTGGGCCCACTGCCGGCCACGCTCCTGCGCGTCGCCGAACGCGGTGGGGCACGTACCATGGCGGCATGTCGTTCCTCCGCCGCCGCAGTGCCACCCCCGCCGGGCCCGACTTCGACGTTCTGGCCATGGACCCGGGCGACTGGCCCGGCAATCTGGGCGCGGGCCTGCTGCCCGCCCCCGACGGCTCGTGCCAGGGCGTCTTCCTGCGTTACGACCTGTTCGGCGGCCGCGGTCCCGCCATGATCATCGGCAACCTTCCGCAGGGCTCCCCGGCCCGCGACGTTGCCGACGGAGAGATCCCCTTCGAGGTGGCCCAGCTGCTCCTGGCGCTGGAGAACGACGAGGAGGTCACCGTCACCGGCGTCGAGGACATGCCGGTGCTCCAGGGCGACAACCTCATGATCGTGCGGCGTCTGAAGCTCTCCGAGGGCCGGATCTCCTGCGTCCAGTTCGACCGCAGCGACGGCGTCCTCGTCACCATCGCCGCCTGGGACCGCCCCATCACCGACGACCTGTACGCCCTGCTGAAGCCGCTCCCGGCGGAGCTTTTCCAGCAGGGCTGACCCGGCTACCGGGTACCCGGCTACCGAGGCGGGGACGGCACCACGCGTACGTCCGCGGCGCGCACGTACGCCACCCGGTGGCCGTACTGGATCTGGTAGTACAGGTCCTTGCCGATCACGACCTTGTGCGAACCGGTGGTGAAGGTGACCGCGTAGTAGTACTCGCCGGGCATTTGGTCACCGACCACGTACCTCTGGTCCGCCGGAATCCTGTACGGCAGCGGCGACACGGCCTGCGCCGGTACCCCCGCCGGGTACGCCTCCTTCTCCGGGTAGGCGCGGCCGTACACCGGAACGCTGCTCACGCCCGCCTTCGGCGTGACCAGGTGTCCGGACGCCGGCACCGCCGTCCGCTGCTCCGGCGGGTTGTGGAACCAGGCCTTCTGGCCCAGATACCAGATGGCCGTCCAGTCGCCCCACTGGTCGGCGACCGCGAACTGCTGACCGGTGGAGACCCGCGACGACAGGTCGTTCACCCCGGTGGTGGGCGCCCTGCCCAGACCGATGTCCTTGATCAGGGGCGCGCTCGTGTCGTGGTCGGAGTACAGCCGCACCTCGCTGGAGCCGTGCGCCGCGCACGGCGTGCCCGCGCTGGTGCAGCCCGTGTACTGCGGCTTGTTCGACGCGTAGTCCGGCAGGATCGTGACCATGCCGTCCGACCTGACCGCCGTGCGCTTGAAGGGGTGGCCCATCAGCTCGAAGTAGTGCCGCCAGTCCCAGTACGGCCCCGGGTCGGTGTGCATGCCCGGGACCGTCGAGGTCGTCGGGCCCGGCACCGTGTCGTGGCCGAGGATGTGCTGCCGGTCCAGCGGGATGCCGTACCGCGCGGCGAGGTACTTCACCAGCTTGGCCGACGAGCGGTACATCGCCTCCGTGTACCAGGCGTCCGGCGACGCGAGGAAACCCTCGTGCTCGATGCCGACCGACTTGGCGTTGACGTACCAGTTGCCCGCGTGCCAGGCCACGTCCTTCGCCTTGACGTGCTGGGCGATCAGACCGTCCGTCGAGCGGATCGTGTAGTTCCACGACACATAGGTCGGGTCCTTGATGAGGTTCATGACCCCGTCCCAGGCACCCTCCGTGTCGTGCACGACGATGTACTTGATGCCCTGCGCCGCCGGCCGGTCACCGAGGTCGTGGTTGCCGTAGTCGTTGTCCCCGAACTCCTCGTACGGCGCCGGGACCCACTCGCAGGACACCGACGTCGGGCACTCCGCGCCGTCCGCGTCCACCGTGCGCAGCCCCGTCCGATCCAGTTGCGCGGTGTCGGCGGCGACGTCCGGCCGGGCGGCCAGCGTGACGTGCTGCTCCTGGTCCGTCGTGCGCTCCTCGCCGGAGCGCAGCACGTCGTACACGTCGTTCGCGTACGCCGCCGCGGTCGCCGTGTCGTCGGCGCCGGAGAAGCTGGCCACCGCGCCGTACCACTCGGCCGGGTCGGCGCTGAGCGGCTCGCCCAGCTCCCGCTGGGTCGCGGCGAGCAGCGCGGCCCCGCCGGCCACGTTCGACGCCGCGTCGCCGCGCAGCTCCTCGGCCGGGATGCCGGTCAGCTCGGCCGCCTTCGGCAGCGTCTTCAGACGGGCCGGGATCGCGGAGTCCGGCGGCACCTTCGTCTCGGGCAGCAGGGCGGCGCGCGCGTCGTCGCCACGGGCGTCCTCGGTGCCGTCGCTGTGGTGCGGGACCGAGGCGAGCGCGGCGCCGGCGTCGGTGAGGTGCATCGGGCCGTAGCCGCCGGACACGCTGGGCGCACCGTCGTGCGCGTCCCAGCGGGACTGGAGGTAGGAGACGGCCAGCAGGACGCTCTGCGGTACCTGGTACTCGGCGGCGGCCGCGGCGAAGGCGCGCTGGAGCTCGCCGTTCGCGGGGCCGGGATCGCCGGGGGACGGTGCCGCCCCCAGCAGGGGGAGCAGCAGCGCCGCCGAGGCGACGGCACCGGCCGTCCTGCGTGTGCGTCTGCTGCCAGGTACGGACGTGGGGTCGGTGGCGGATCCTCGCAATGCGGCCTCCTGGGGCGATCGAGCGCGGCGGGGCGTGCGGGGCTGAGCGTGGGCTCAGTGGTACCGGCTTGCCGACGATCCGTCAATCATGCCCAGGATAGGGCGATTTCCCACGTCAAGCGGGGGTCAAGTGACTTTCGTGGCGGAGGTGCGACGGCCTGCGGGGCGTCAGTGGAGTACACCAATGACCAAGGGGCGGCCAGGACACGTACGCGTGTGTGCGCGTGTGCACGTACGCGCAGGGCCGCGGTGCGCCGCCGTCGTCGTCCTCGGCGCACCGCGGCCCTGCGCTCCCCTCAGCGCGTGCCCACCGCCGCGCGTACCGCCCGGCGGGCCAGCTGGCAGTCGTCGTGCAGCCGCCTGAGGAGCAGCCGTTGCTCCTCGCCGGACGGTACGGCGCCCGGGTGGGCCGCCTCCGACGGCGCGGTGGTCGCCTCGTGCATCGAACGCTGGACGGCCATCTCGTAGGTACGGATCTCACGCGTCAGGACGAGCATCAGGTTCACCAGGAAGGCGTCCCGCGAGGCGGGGCCCGCCGACTGGGCGATCTGACTGATCTGACGCCGGGCCGCGGGCGCCTCGCCGAGCACCGACCACAGCGTGGCCAGGTCGTAGCCTGGCAGGTACCAGCCCGCGTGCTCCCAGTCCACCAGCACCGGACCGGCCGGTGAGAGCAGGAAGTTCGACAGCAGCGCGTCGCCGTGGCAGAACTGGCCCATGCCCTGGCGTCCCGCCGCGTGGGCGATGCCGTGCAGCAGCTTCTGGAGGTCGCCCAGGTCGCGGTCGGTCAGCAGCCCTAGTTCGTGGTAGCGGGAGATGCGGGCCGCGTAGTCCAGGGGCGCGTCGAACGTCCCCACCGGCGGACGCCAGGCGTTGAGCCGGCAGATCGCGCCGAGCGCCGCGCGGATGTCCGCGCGCGACGGGACCTCCAAGGGGTGCCGCTGGAGCGCCGCCACCCGGCCCGGCATGCGCTCGACGACGAGGGTGCCGTTGTCCGGGTCCGCCGCGATCAGCCGCGGCACCCGGATCGGCGGCCGGTGCCGGACGAACGAGCGGTAGGCCGCTATTTCGTGGCGGATCCGCTCCGCCCAGGCGGGGGAGTGGTCCAGGAGACACTTGGCAACGGCCGTACTGCGTCCGGTCGTTCCGACGAGGAGGACCGACCGCCCGTTGCGGCGCAGCACCTGCACCGGAGTGAACTCCGGGCAGATCCGGTGCACCGACGCGATGGCCGTGCGCAGCTGTGCGCCCTGGGGGCCGGACAAGTCGACTCTCCCGCTGAGGGGTTGGGTACCCGGCCCCACGGAACCGGGCAGCCGGCCCGCCCGCCCGAGGGTCCCCGGGCGTGCGGCGGGATCGAGATAGGGGCCGCCGCCCGCCGAGCGGGGACGCAGCGGCCGGGGCGGGGCGGACACGGAGGATGATGCTGCGTACATGGGAGATACAGATCCCTTCGTGTGCCTGCGGTGCCTGCCTGTTAAGTCCTGTTGCTGAAGTGCTCTGTTGCTCTCTGTTGCTCTGTGCCGAAGTCTTTGTGCGCCCGCCCGGCCCCGGCACCCGGGGAACACCCTGGGGAGTGGCCCTCGGCTACCGGGTCGGGATGGCGCACTCCTACCTGACACCCGATGGGCCGTGGCACACCATCTGGCGCACCCTGGCGAACCCTGGCGAATACTCGCTCGGCAACCGCCACCGGGCTACTGTCAACTCAGCCGAGAACCTGGGGGCTTGACGTGAGCGGACAACCCAACACCCGGCTCGCGGACCTGTTCGGCCTGGCCGGCTGGTCCAAGGGCGAACTCGCGAGGCTGGTCAACCGGCAGGCGGCGGCCCTCGGGCATCCCCAGTTGGCGACCGACACCTCCCGGGTGCGGCGTTGGATCGACATGGGAGAGATCCCGCGCGATCCGGTTCCGCGGGTGCTGGCGGTCCTGTTCACCGAGCGTCTCGGCCGTGTCGTGACCATCGAGGACCTCGGTCTGGTGCGGCACGGGCGTACGGGGAAGCGGCCCGGCGGCGGGAGTGTGCAACATCCCGACGGCGTGCCGTGGGCGCCCGAACGGACTGCCGCGGTCCTCACCGAATTCACGGGAATGGACCTCATGCTCAACCGACGCGGCTTGGTGGGCGCGGGTGCCGCGCTCGCCGCGGGATCCGCACTCAGCAGCGCCATGTACGACTGGCTGCACACCGACCCTGTCCTGAAGGCCGACACCCCTGCCCCCGACGACCCCCTGCACGCCGACCCCGCTGGGTTCGACCGCTATGAGGCCGCCCCCATCGGATCCCAGGAGATCGAGGAACTGGAGCGCTCGGTCGAGGTGTTCCGGGCCTGGGACGCCGCCCGTGGCGGCGGACTCCAGCGCAAGGCGGTGGTGGGCCAGCTCAACGAGGTGGGCGGCATGCTCGCCTACCGACACCCCGACCATCTCCAGCGGCGCCTGTGGGGCGTCGCCGCCAACCTCGCCGTCCTCGCGGGCTGGATGTCACACGACGTCGGCCTGGAGCCCACGGCCCAGAAGTACTTCGTCATCGCCGCCCACGCGGCCCGTGAGGGCGGTGACCGGCCCCGCGCCGGGGAGGCGCTCTCCCGGGCGGCTCGCCAGATGGTGCACCTCGGCCGGCCCGACGACGCGCTCGACCTGATGAAGCTCGCACAGTCCGGCTCAGGCGACGAGGTGCTGCCGCGCACCCAGGCGATGCTCCACACCATCGAGGCCTGGGCACAGGCGTCGATGGGCAAGGGGCAGGCCATGCGCCGCACCCTCGGCCGCGCCGAGGACCTCTTCGTCTCCGACAAGGCCGACGTGCCGTCGCCGAGTTGGATGCAGACGTTCAAGGAGGAGGACCTGTACGGCATGCAGGCCCTGGCCTACCGCACACTGGCCGAGCACGAGCCGAGCGCGGCCGTGCACGCCCAGCACTACGCGGAGAAGGCCCTGGCCCTGAGGGTCGACGGCCGCCAGCGGTCGAAGATCTTCGACTACCTGTCCATGGCGTCCGCCTGCTTCATCATGGACGACCCCGAACAGGCGGACCGGTACGCGAGGTTGGCCCTGATGTCGATGGGATCGAACTCCTCCCACCGCACCTGGGACCGGCTGCGCGAGATGTACCGGCTCACCGCCGAGTACTCCAGCTACCCGAAGATCCACGAGCTGAGGGAGGAGATCAAGCTCACCCTGCCGAAGGAGAGGGGAAGGGGAGGCACCAGCGCCCAGACGTGAGCGGTTGTCCGGCTACGCGTTCACCCGGGCGACGAGCACGCAGGCGCCGTCGGCGCGGTCCTCGCACTCGATGCCGCCGAACTCCTCGACGACCGCCCGCAGGCAGTCCTGCGCGGTGGGGGCCGTGGCGAAGCGCGAGGCCAGATCGGTGATCCGCTCCATGACGCCTCGCTCCGGTACCAGACCGCCGGTGAGGAGCAGGAGGACGTCGCCCGGTTCGAGGGCCACTTCGGCCTGCCCATGTCCGGCAGTCAAGGCGGCCGGCCCGAGCAGGGTGCTGTCCGGTGCGTCCAGCAGGCGCCCCGTCCCGTCGCGGAACAGCAGCGGGGCGGGGCGTCCTCTGCGTGCCCACGCCAGGATGCGGTCCGCCGGTCGGTAGCGGCAGCAGAGGGCGCCGGCCAGTGACGGGGGTGCGTGCGTGGAGTCGGCCGCCAGTAACTGATCGAGCCACGCGAGCAGTTGCCCAGGTTCGGTGCCCGCCATCGCCATGCCGCGCAGGGCGCCCAGCAGCATGGCTCTGCCCGTCATGCCGGTGCCGCCGGGCCCGGTGAGGTCACCGGTGCTCAGCAGCGTGTCACCGCCGGGCAGGTCGAGGGTGTCGCACCAGCCGTCACCGTCCGGTGTCTGATGGACGGCGAGTTCGAGGGGCCGCGGTTCCCGGTGAGGGAGCCGTAGCGAGCCGCGGCGCGGGGACGGTACGGCGTCCGGCGCCCCGGTGTGCCGACGGTGGCGCTGGAGGGAGTCATGGCTGTCGCGCACCGTGCGCCGGCTGCGGTGCAGTTCGCTCACGTCGCGCACGACCGCCCACATCGAGGTGGTGCTGCCGTCCGCGTCGAGCACGGGCTCGCCCATCATGTGCACGGTCCGTACGGCGCCGTCGGGCAGCAGGACGCGGAACTCGCCGTCGATCGGCCGGGCGTCGACCAGGCAGTCCGTCACCATCGCCGTCAGCTTGGGCCGGTCGTCGTCGTGGACCAGGGACGGCAGTTCGTCGAGGGTGAGCGCGGGAGTGGCGGGTGAGCGGCCCAGGATCTGGTAGAGCTCCTCGGACCAACTGGCCCCGTCCGTCATCAGGTTCCACTCGGCGCTGCCGACCCGGCTCAGCAGGGAGCCGCTCGGGTCCGCTTCCGGTTCGCCGGGCTGCGGCTCCGGCGCGGGGGACGCCGGTGGCGGCCCGTCCCGCAGCTGCGACAAGTGCTCGTCCAGGTCGTCGAGTTGGTGCAGCGCCAGGTCGTACAGCGCGCGCTGCCACCGGTCCCGCGGGTCCGAACCGTCGTTCCGCGAGTCCCGTCGTACGGCGTCCACGTCGCCCCTGAGCCGCCGTGTCTGCGTGATGAGCGCCTCGACCGAGCCGCGCCCTGGCGGCTGGGCGGCGGGGCGGTCCGCAGAGAGGTGGGACGGCATGACGCACTCCGATGCGGGACGGTACGGCCAAGAGGGACGGGAGGGACCGTTACGACTGTCGCACAGCCCGCGACGCCCTGTAAGGGATTTGGCAACACACGATACGGCGGTGCTTCTGACATATGCCAGAGTCTTCACGGAGCGACCCAGCGGTGCGAACACCGTACGCGCTGAACCCGGCAAGTCGTAGAGCACGTACGCGAGTTGAGTCATTCACGCGGTCGCCCGCGCGACCTCCAGGCAGGTGTTCGACGTGCGCGCGTTCCCCGTCCGACGTCACGTGGCGGGCTCGGCATGGAGGGCCGGACGTGGGGCGCGTCCGACCGTCGTACGGTGGCCCGTGTGAGGTCGGGCGGCGACCCTAGGAGGACGCGAACGAGTCCGGGTCGGCCGCCGCCCAGTCCGCCGCCCAGGAGGACGGGGGCTCGGCCAACAGCACGCCTGGGGCGAGCCATTCGTGCGGTGCCGCGGAGGAGGACTCCGCGGTCGGGGGCGTACGCCGGACGAGGCGGGCAGGGGAGAGGGCGCTCGGGTTCCGAACGCCCATGGCGGCCATGATCCGCAGCGCGTCGCGCACCGTCTCGCGCTGGTACGCGTGGGCGCGCGCCGCGGCCTCGGGCACGTCCAGGGCCCACGTGCGCAACGGGTCCTGGGTGGTGATGCCCGCCGGGCAGGTGCCGGTGTGGCAGCGGGCGGCTCGGACACAGCCGGTGGCGGTCATCATTGCCCGCCCCGCGTTGGTGTAGTCGGCGCCCTGCGTCAGGCGCCTGACAAGGTCCGCGCCGGTCGTGATGCCGCCGCTCGCCCCGATGCGGATGCTGTCCCTGAGTCCGCAGCCCACAAGGGCGTTGTGCACGGTGACCAGCCCCTCGGTGAGCGGCAGACCGAGGCGGTCGGAGGCGGCCGTGGGCGGTGCGCCCGTCCCGCCCTCCGCGCCGTCCACCACGACGAAGTCCGGCGCCACGCCCTCCGCCAGCATCGCCCGGCAGAGCGCGAGGAACTCCCGCCGCGAGCCCACGCAGAGCTTGAGGCCGGTCGGCTTGCCGCCCGCCGACTCCCGCAACCGGGCGAGGAACCGGACCAGTTCGCGGGGCGTCGAGAACACCTGGTGGTACGCCGGTGAGACCACTGTCCGGCCCGCTAGGACGCCCCGCGCCCGCGCGACCTCGGCGCTCACCTTCTCCGCGGGCAGCACCGCGGCGCCCGCACCCGCCCCCTGCGACAGCTTCAGCGACACGCACTTCACCTCGGGCAGCGCCGCCTTGTCCGCGAACTCCCGCGCGTCGAAGCCGCCGTCGGAGGTCCGGCAGCCGAAGTAGCCCGTACCGATCTCCCAGACGAGGTCCCCGCCGCCGCGCAGATGGTGCTCCGTCAGCCCGCCCTCCCCGGTGTCCTGCGCGAACCGCCCCAGCGCCGCCGCCCGGTTGAGTGCCAGCACCGCCCGCGACGACAGCGCTCCGAAGCTCAGGCCGGACATGTTCAGGAGCGCCATGTCGTACGGCCGGCTGCAGTCCGGTCCGCCCACCCGGACCCGTGGTGGCTCGGCGGGCGGGGCGAGGGACGCGTCGCCGACCGCATACCGCGGTGCGGGGGCCCGGCGCCCCTGCCGCAGCGCCGGTACGTGGTCCAGCAGGGGGTAGTTGCGCCGGACCGGCCGCCCCCGTTGTGCGACGTCGTACACACCGAGGCCGGTCAGCGCCAGCAGCGGTCCCGCCGCACACCACCACACGGAGGCGGCGTACGTCAGGAGAAGCGACCCGGCCGCGCCGAGGACGACGAGCAGCAGCGGCAGGAAGCGGCGCACCTCCCGGGTCACCCGCACCTCACCAGTCGGCCCCCTCCGCCCCGCAGGAACTTCCGTCGGGCGGCAGGGAGCCGTACAGCAGATAGTCGTCGACCTTGCGGTGCACGCACGTCGACGACGTGTACCCGGTGTGGCCGGGCCCCTTGTTGTCGAGCACCACCGCCGCCGAGCCGAGCCGCGCGGCCGTCTCCTCGGCCCAGCGGTACGGGGTGGCGGGGTCGCCGCGGGTGCCCACCAGGAGGATCTTCGAGGTGTCGAGGTCCTTCACCTGGGTGCGGATGAAGTCGGTGCCTCTGGGGCGGCCGTAACACATCAGCGTCTGCGTGAGCCGGTACTCCCCGAAGACCGGCGACGCCTGCTCGTACGGGCCGCGCAGCCGCTCGATGTCCTGGGTGAGGTGGGCGGCGTCGGCGCGGTCCGGGTCGTCCGCGCAGTTGATCGCCAGCAGCGCGGCGGGCAGGTTGTCGACGGGGATGTCGGCCTGGTCGACGAGACCACCGCTGGACGTACGGCTGTCGCCGGACGGGTGGTCGCTGGACGTACGACCGCTGGACGAGTGGCCGCTGGACGCGCGGCCGCCGGGGAGTGCCAGGCCGCCGGGGAGCGTCAGGCCGCCGGACGCGAAGATCTCCACCCCGCTGGTGTCCCCGTCCCCGATCAGCTGGCCCAGGGACCGCTCCAGCGTCGGCCACAGCTTCCTGCTGTACAGGCCCTGCCCCAAGGCGCCCACCAGATCCTGGCCGGTGAACTGGTCACCGAAGTTCGAGGGCACCGGATTCGCGTCCAGCGAGTGCACCAGTTTCAGGACCTGGGACCCGGCCCTGCGCCGGTCCTGACCGAACGGGCAGGCGATGTCTTTCACGCACCAGTCCAGGAAGTCGTCCAGCGCCGTCTGCTGCGCCTCGGTGGCGGCGAGCCCCTGCTCGGCCAGCGGTTCGGTCAGGGTGTCGACCCCGTCCAGCGCCATGCGGCCCACCTTGTCGGGGAACTGGGCGGCGTACACCGCGCCGAGCCGGGTGCCGTACGAGAAGCCCAGGTAGTTCAGCTTCTTGTCGCCGAGGGCGGCGCGCATGACGTCCATGTCCCGGGAGGCGTTCACCGTGCCCATGTGGGCCAGGACCGGTCCGGAGTACCGGGTGCACTCGGCGGCCGTCTTGCGCAGGGCGTCGAGGAGCGCGCGCGGATCGCTGGTGTCGAGCTCCCCGCTGCCCTCGGCCGGGGTGCCCGGGGAGCCGCCGGAGTTCCCGTCGCAGGTGATGGGAGAGGAGCGGCCCACGCCGCGCGGATCGAAGGTGACCACGTCGTAGCCGTTGGTCAGGCCCAGGTAGTCCTTGCCGCCGGCGCCGGCGAGGCTGCTGATGCCTCCGGCGCCCGGGCCGCCGAAGTTCAGGAGGACGGAGCCCTGCGACTTTCCGGTGGCCTGATAGCGGGCGAGCGCGATGTCGAGCGTGCCCGAGGCGGGCCTGGCGTAGTCGAGGGGGACCGTCACCTTCCCGCACTGAAGGTCCCTGGGTATCTCGGCGCCTCGGCACGCCGACCAGGTGACCTTCTGGCGGTAGAAGCGGGAGAGGTCGGGCTGGGGCGGATCGGCGGACGCCGTCGCGCTCGTCGGCAGTCCGGCCCCCAGCAGGGCCAGCGCGACGATTCCCGCGCTCGCGCAGCGCCGGACAGCGGGTCGCATGGTCAGCTTGGCCGGCATCGAGCCTCCCGGGGGCGTTCCGCTGCGGACCGGGGACAGCGCCCTCGATCACCTTAAGCGGGGCTTGGGACGTACGCCTCCGGAGGGAGGACCCGGTCGGTGTCCGCCCGTAGACGGTGGCTGCCGGTAGTCGGTGTCTGCTGGTATCTGATGGTCCGATCGGTTACCGAACGGTGTCCGATGTGTGGTCGGTGGTCATGTGAACGCTTTGAAACCAGTTCGAGGGCGGTGTCACTCGATGGGGTGAAAGGCCGATAAGCCATAACTCGGATGGTTCGTCTGCGTTTTATCCGGTGCGGGCGAGTGCCCGCGATGATTCTGGAAGGCAGGGAACCTATGAGACGGGTTACCCGAAACGGTGTGATCGCCTTCGCCGCCGCCTCCGGCGCGATGGCCCTCACGATGCCGGCGCACGCCGACTCCTCCGCGGCGGGCGCCGCGAAGGACTCGCCCGGTGTGGCTTCCGGCAACACCGTTCAGCTCCCGGTGCACGTACCGGTGAACGTGTGCGGGAACACCGTGAACGTGGTGGGGCTGCTCAACCCCGCCGCGGGCAACAAGTGCGCCAACGAAGGCGGCTCCGGTGCGGGTGCCGGGAACGGCGGATCCTCCTCGTCCGGCGGGTCCGGCGCACGGGGGACCGCTGAGGACTCGCCCGGCGTGATCTCCGGCAACGGCGTCCAGCTCCCCGTGCACCTGCCGGTGAACGTGAGCGGCAACTCCGTGAACGTCGTGGGGGTGCTCAACCCGGTCCTGGGCAACGAGTCCGTCAACACGTCCGGCCACCCGGCGACCCCCACGCCCAAGCCGCCGGCCCCGCCCGCGGCTCCACCCCGGGCGCACCCCGAGCCTGAGCCGATGCCGCCCGCGCACCCCACACCTCAGACGCCCCGGCACGCCGAGCCGCCGGCTACGGTGCCCCTCGCCCACACCGGTGCCGACGTGACCGCGCCGGCCGTCGCCGGAAGCGCCGCGCTGCTGCTGGCCGGGGCTGTGCTCTTCCGCCGGTTCCGTCCGCGGCAGGAGCGCTGACACGACCGTCGCCCGCCACACCGTCCCCACCGGCATCCGGCCGGTGGGGACGGCGCTGTGAAGGGACGGCTGAGAGTCAACGAGCGCCTCGCTGAAGCTCGTTGACCAGAGGATTCGTCGTGGCGCATCCGGCCAAGATCGGGAAGGATGCTCCGGGTGCGGCAGAGCGCCGCGCCGCCGCCCGGCACCGACGGAATGGAGCGCACGCATGACTTCTCCGGCCCCGCAGGATCTCGTCGTCACGCAGGCCACCCTCGACGACTGGCCGGTGATCAGCGGCTGGGCCGCGGACGAGGGCTGGAACCCCGGCCTCTCCGACGGCCTCGCCTTCTTCGCCCAGGACCCGGACGGCTTCTTCCTCGGCCGGATCGACGGGGAGCCGGTGTCCGCCGTCTCCGTCGTCAACTACGGCCCCGACTACGCCTTCCTGGGCTGCTACCTGGTCCGCCCCGACCTGCGCGGCCAGGGCCACGGGCTCGCCACCTGGAAGGCCGCCCTGGCCCACGCCGGTGAGCGCACCGTCGGCCTGGACGGCGTCGTGGCCCAGCAGGACAACTACCGCCAGTCCGGCTTCGAACTCGCCTACCGCACCGCCCGGTTCACCGGAATCGCCCCCGAGGCCGAGGTCCCGGCCGGTGTCCGCGCGGGCGGCCCCGCCGATCTCGCGGCCATCGCGGCGTACGACAGCGCCTGCTCCCCGGCCGACCGTCCGCGCTTCCTCACCGAGTGGCTCGGCACCCCCGGCCACCGTGTCTTCGTCCGCCACGACGGCGAGCGCCTCACCGGGTACGGCGTGATCCGCCCCGGCCGCGACAGCCTGCGCGTCGGCCCGCTGTTCGCCGACACCCCCGACGACGCGCAGGCCCTGTTCGCCGCGCTCAGCGCCGAGGCCGCCGGACGCGAGATCGCGATCGACGTGCCCGAGCCGAACAAGGCGGCCAACGCGCTGGCCGAACGCGCCGGACTCACCCCGTCGTTCGAGACGGCCCGCATGTACACCGGCCCGGTGCGCGCGTACGCCGAGGAGCGCGTCTTCGGCGTCACCACGCTCGAACTCGGCTGACACGCACGACGGATCCCGGCCGGCCGTTTCGTCGCGACGGCCGACCGGGATGCGTACGGCATGGCCCGCCGCGTCAGTGGCGCGCCCTGGCCCGGTCCAGTGCGGCCACACCCAGCGCGGCGAGGGCGATCTGGATGCACCACTCGATCCAGTCGGGCCCCGCGGTGTCGGCGACGCCGAAGGCGCCCGCGATCGCCGAGCCGATCAGCGCCGCCACGATGCCGACGACGATCGTCAACAGGATGCCGATGCGCTGCTTTCCCGGTACGACCAGCCGCCCCAGCACGCCGATGACGATGCCGATGACGACAGCGCTGATGATGCCGGAGATCTCCATGTTCGTCACCTCTTCGTCAGGATCCTCCTGAGGTCGAATCTGCCCGCTGAATCCGGAGACACTCCTCTCACGCGCAAGGCGGACGCGATCGGCTCCGCCTTCGGCCTGATCCGATTGACATGCAGGCAATCGCCTGCATAACGTTGAGTGTGCGATCAGACGACGACTCCGGGATGGACAAGGTCTTCAAGGCGCTGGCCGACGAGACGCGCAGACGGTTGCTCGACCATCTGCACGAGGACAACGGACAGACCTTGAGCGAACTGTGCGGGCGCATCGCCATGACGCGCCAGTCGGTGACGCAGCACCTCGCCGTCCTGGAGGCGGCGAATCTGGTCGGCACCGTGCGGCGGGGGCGGGAGAAACTGCACTACCTCAACCCCGTGCCGCTCCACGAGATCCAGGAGCGGTGGATCGACAAGTTCGAGTGCCCGCGCCTGCGCGCGCTCGGCGCCGTGAAGCGACGAGCCGAGGAAGCCATGACCGACAAGCCCAGTTTCGTGTACGTCACGTACATCGCCAGCACGCCCGAGAAGGTGTGGGCGGCGCTCACCGACGCCGACCTCACGGCGGTCTACTGGGGCCACGGCAACGTCTCCGACTGGAAGCCCGGCTCCCGCTGGGAGCACGTGCGCACCGACGGGTCGGGCATCTCCGACGTGGTCGGCACCGTCGTCGAGAGCGAGCCGCCCCGGCGTCTCGTGACGACCTGGGTCGCGCCCGAGAACGAGGGCCAGGAGGACAAGTACTCCCGGGTGACGTACGACATCCAGCCGCACCAGGACATCGTCCGGCTGACCGTCACCCACGAGGACCTGCGCGACGAGGGCGAGCGCGCCGCGGTGTCGGGTGGCTGGCCGGCGGTGCTGTCCAACCTCAAGTCGTTCCTGGAAACCGGCCGTCCGCTGCCGCAGGAGCCCTGGCAGGTGCCGGCCGGCTGAGCCCGCGTGCGCGGGGTGTCGCCGCCGCGAACACCGGACTTGCGTCGATTCCGCGTCGTACAGTCGCTGCATGGCCACGCCGTCCCACGCCGACGCCGGAGTGACCACGGGCGCACTGGCCCGCAGGCTCGGCGTCTCACCCACCACCCTGCGCTCCTGGGACCGCCGTTACGGCGTCGGCCCGGCCCGGCGCGAGGACGGCCGGCACCGCCGATGGACGCCGCGGGACGTGGCGAGGGTCGAGACGATGTGCCGGCTGACCTCGGCCGGCGTACCCACCGCCGAGGCGGCCCGGGTGGCGAAGCGGGCGCCGGCCGCGGACGCCGCTCCCGGGCGGACCGCCGACGCGCCGACGCCCGCGGCGCAGGCACCCGGCCCGGCGCCCGCGAGCCATGCCCGCCAGGAGGGCAAGGGGCTGGCCCGCGCGGCCGTACGCCTCGACGCCACCGCCGTCGAGGAGCGGCTCGCCGCCGCCCTGGCCGACCACGGCCTCGTCGACGCCTGGCAGGACGTGATGGTGCCGGCGCTGCACGCCGTCGGTCGCCGATGGGCTTCGTCGGGCGACCAGTACATCGAGGTCGAGCACATGCTGTCCTGGTACGTGTCCACCGCCCTGCGCCGCCACACCCTGCCCACCGTGCCGCCCGGCGACGCCACGGCCGCGGGCCCGGTGCTGCTGGCCTGCACGCCCGGCGAGCACCACACCCTGCCGCTGGAGGCGCTCAACGCCGGGCTGACCCAACTCCGGCTCCCCACGCGGATGTTCGGCGGCGCCGTCCCCGCCGAGGCGCTCATGGCGGCCGTGCGGCGGCTGGGCCCGGTCGCCGTGGTCCTGTGGTCGCAGGTCCGCTCCACGGCGAGCCGGCCGCTGGCCGAGTACATCGCCGCCGCGGAGTGGGGCGTCAAGGGCGCGCGCGGCGCGCCCCTCGTCGTGCTCGGCGGCCCCGGCTGGGCCGGCCGCCCCACGCGGGGGATGCTGCGCCCGACCGGACTGCGCGACGCGCTCGACGTCCTGGCCGGGCTCCGGCGCACCCCGCCGCCGGGCGAGCCGCGCCGACCCGGCGCCCGCGTCAGTCCGTCCCGCGCGCCCGCCTGAAGCGGGCCAGGCCGTCGGACAGGTCCACTGCACGCCCGTGTCGCGCACGAAGAGCGGCACGACCTGGCGCGATCCCCGCAGGGCCGCCCGCAGCGGCGGGTGGTCGTGCAGGCGGAGGTCGGAGGTGAACAGGACGACCGAGACGTTCGTGGCAGGCATGATGGCGAGGCTCCGGGCTGACGGTGCGGACGGTGTCCGGGCTGACGGCGCGTACGGTGAGCTCTTGCCGGCCCGGCCGCCCCGGCGGACGCACCGGACGTCAACCCGCCGGTATCCGCCTCCGCTCGGGAGCGGCCGGGGCGCGCTCCGCGGCGCGTGCGATGTTGCGGACCATGCCGCCGAAGACGAGGGCGTGGAACGGTGAGACGCTCCACCAGTACAACTGGCCCAGCAGACCGCGCGGATGGAACAGGGCGCGCTGGCGGTACCGGCTGCGGCCCCGGCCGTCCGGCTCTGCGTACATCTCCAGCCAGGCCAGACCCGGCAGCCGCATCTCGGCCCGCAGGCGCAGCAGCCGGCCCGGCACGATCTCCTCCACCCGCCAGAAGTCCAGCGAGTCGTCCACCCGCAGCCGCCGCGCGTCCCGGCGCCCGCGGCGGTGCCCCACGCCGCCGATCAGCCGGTCCAGCCAGCCGCGCACGCTCCACGCGAGCGGGGAGGAGTACCAGCCGGTGTCCCCGCCGATGCCCTCGATGACCTCCCACAGCGCCTCGGGAGTGGCGTCCACCTCCTGCCCCCGGCAGTCGGTGTAGAGGCTGCCGCCGGCCCACTCCGGGTCGGTTGGCAGCGGGTCGCTCGGGGCACCGGGCACGGAGGCGGAGGACCAGCGGGTGGTGACCTGGGCGTCCCGCACGCGCTGCAGGGCCAGCCGTACCGCCGCGTCGAAGCCGATCGGGTGCCCGGGCGCCCGGGGGACGTAGGCGGCGATGTCGTGCTCGCGGCAGACGACCTCGTGGCGCAGCGACTCCGTGAGCGGCCGGGCGATGGAGGCGGGCACCGGCGTCACCAGGCCCACCCAGAGCGCGGAGAGCCGTGGCGTGAGCATCGGCACGGACAGGATCAGCCGGTGCGGCAGCTGGGCGACCTCCGCGTACCGGAGCATCATCTCCCGGTACGTCAGGACGTCCGGGCCGCCGATGTCGAAGGCGCGGTTGACGGAGGCGGGCATGCGGGCGCTGCCGACGAGGGCGCGCAGGACGTCCTCGACCGCCACCGGCTGGATCCGGGTGCCGACCCAGCTGGGGGTGACCATCACGGGCAGCCGCTCGGTGAGATAGCGCAGCATCTCGAAGGATGCGGAGCCCGAGCCGATGACGACCGCCGCCCGCAGCACCGTCGTCGGCACCCCCGACTCCAGCAGGATGCGGCCGACCTCGGCGCGCGAGCGCAGATGCGGCGAGAGCTCCTCCTCCGGCACGCCGACGGGGGTGAGCCCGCCCAGGTAGACGATGCGGCGGACGCCCGCGGCCCGCGCCTGCTCGGCGAAGAGGCGGGCCGCCCTGCGGTCCGTGCGCTCGAACCCCTTCCCGGTGTTCAGCGAGTGCACCAGGTAGTAGGCGACGTCCACGTCCCGCAGGGCTCGGGCGAGGGAGTCCGCGTCGGTGACGTCCCCGCGCACGACCTCCGCCGCTTCGGCCCACGCATGGTCGCGCAACCGGTCGGGGGAGCGGACCATGCACCGGACCCGGTGTCCGGCGTCGAGCAGCTCGGGGGCCAGCCGGCCTCCGATGTAGCCCGTGGCGCCGGTCACCAGACAGCGCAGCGGTTCGTCGTTCATGCACGTCACCTCCGCGGGACTCCCTGCGAGCGGTTTCCGGAACGGCCCGGACCGCGTCGGTCCTGCCCGCACGTCCCGGTCCTGCCCGTGCGTCGTTTGCTTCGGGGCGGAGGACCGTCGCGGATGCAGTCGTGCGGACACAGCCGTGCGGCGAGACGGATCCGCCCTTTCGCGCATCCGTTCCCCGATCCCGTGCGGAATTCACAGGCGTGAAGGAAACAGGCGTGAAGGAAACAGGAGGTCACGGCCCATGGGCCGGTGACGGCGAGGAGATCCCATGTTCATGACGGCGATCGACCTGCTCAGGTCCCCTGTGGTCCTGGCCGCCGCGGAGCCCGACCAGCTGCTGCCGGCCCGGGAGCAGATGGCCTTCACGCTCGGCTTCCACATCATCCTGGTGCCCTTCGGGGTGGCGCTGACCACCCTGATGCTGATCGCGAACCACAGGGGGCTGCGCAAGGGCGACGAGGCCGCGATCCTGCTGGCCAAGCGGTGGTCGAAGGTCGCCGCCCTGCTCTTCGCCGTCGGCGCCATCACCGGAACCGTGCTCTCCTTCGAGATGGGCCTGCTGTGGCCCGGGCTGATGAAGAAGTACGGCGCGGCGTTCGGCTTCCCGTTCGCGATCGAGGGGCTGTTCTTCTTCCTCGAGGCGATCTTCGTGGCGATCTACATCTACGGCTGGGACCGCATGCGGCCCTGGGCGCACTTCTGGTCCGGCGTCCCGGTCGCCCTGGCGAGCGTCGGCGGCGCGGGTGCCGTCATCGCCGCGAACAGCTGGATGAACCAGCCCGGCGGGATCACCGTACGGGGCGGCGAGGTCGTCGCCGTCCAGCCGGCGAAGGTGTTCTTCAACGACGCGTTCTGGCTGGAGTTCTGGCACATGCTGCTCGCCGCCTACATCGTCGCGGGCTTCGTCGTCGCCGGTGTCTACACCGTCGGCATGCTGCGCGGGCGGCGCAACCACTACCACCGGACCGGCTTCCTGATCAGCTTCGTCACCGCGGCGATCGCCCTGCCGGTGCAGATCTTCGTCGGTGACCTGATCGCCCGCCAGGTCTTCGACAAGGAGCCCGCGAAGTTCGCGGCCATCGAGATGCTGCCGAAGACGGGCGACCACGTGCCCGAGGTGCTCGGCGGTGTCCTCATCGACGGAGAGGTGCGCTACGGCCTGCCCGTCCCGGGCGTCGCCTCCATCCTGGCCGGTTACCGACCGTCCACCACCATCCAGGGACTGGAAGCCGTCCCGGAGGCCGTGCGACCGACGACCGCGCAGGTCAACATCGTGCACTGGGCGTTCGACATCATGGTCGGCACCTCCATGCTCATGCTGGCCGTGGCGGTGTGGTTCGCCTGGCTGTGGTGGAAGCGCCGGAACACGCTCGACAGCAACCGCTGGTTCCTGCGCGCCGCCTCCGTCTGCGGCGTCGTCTCGATCCTCACCCTGGAGAGCGGCTGGGTGGTCACCGAGGTCGGCCGCCAGCCGTGGACCGTCGTGGGCCTGCTCCTGACCCGGGACGCGGTGACGACCCAGGGCAACCTCTGGTGGAGCTTCGGCGGGGTGGTGGTCCTGTACACGGCCGTCGGCGCCGGCGCCCTGTGGGTGCTGCGGTCCATGACGAAACGGTGGCACGAGCAGGGGGACGAGTCGGTACGGGTGCCCTACGGGCCGTCCGAGGAGTCCGAGCCGGCTGCTGCCGAAGGGAAGGTGTCCTAGATGCCCGAGACCGTGGCGGTCTTCCTCTTCATCGGCGTCGTCGCCTACGCCCTGCTCGGCGGGGCCGACTTCGGGGCCGGCTTCTGGGACCTCGTCGCGGGCGGCGCCCGGCGCGGGCGCGCACCACGCCATCTGATCGACGCGTCCCTCGCCCCCGTGTGGGAGGCCAACCACACCTGGCTCATCTACATCCTGGTGGTGCTGTGGAGCGGATTCCCCACCGCCTTCACCGCCATCACGACCACCCTCTACCTGCCCCTGATCTTCGCCCTCCTCGGCATCGTGCTGCGCGGCGCCGGCTTCGCCTTCCGCAAGGCGACGGTCCGCACCCCCGAACAGCGCGTGTACGGTGCCGCGTTCGCGCTGTCCTCGGTCCTGACGCCGTACTGCTTCGGCGCCATCGCCGGCGGCCTGGCCTCCGGACGCGTGCCGACGCAGGGCAACGGGGACGCCGTCACCAGCTGGATCAACCCCACGAGCATCCTCGGTGGCATCCTCGCGGTGCTGACCTGCGCGTACCTCGCGGCCGCCTATCTGGTCGTGGAGGCCTGGCGCCGCCATGACGACAGCCTGTTGCGGTACTTCCGCAACCGGGCGCTGGCCATGGACGTGGTCACCGGCGCCGTGAGCATCGCCGGCATCTTCGTCCTCCAGGCGGACTCGCCCCGGCTGTTCGACCGCCTCAGCGGTCCCGCGCTCCCGCTGGTCGTGCTGGCCGGTGTCGGTGGACTGACGGGCCTGGCCCTGCTGTTCCTGCGGCGGACCCGCGGCCTGCGGGAGACGGCCGCCGCGGCGGTCGCGCTGATCGTGGCCGGCTGGGGCGTCGCCCAGTCCCCGTACCTCCTCGGCACGCACCTCTCGGTCGCGGAGGCGGCCGCGCCCGACGCGACGCTCGTCGTGCTCGTGGCGGTCGCCTGCGTGGCGGTGGTGCTCATCCTGCCGTCCATCGTGCTGCTGTTCCGACTCAGCGGCCGCGGCAGCGTCGGCATCGGCGGCGACCGCAATCCGCCGCCCGCCGGGATGCTGTGACCGGGTGCTCCGCCGAACCGCGGGAGTCCGGCCCCGAGCATCGCTCACGCATCGTTCACGCGTCGGTGTCACGCGGAGTGAGCGAGGGAGGCGCTGTCCTCCAGCTCCTCCAGACGGAGGCCCAGCCGGTGCAGCCCGCGCCGGGCATGGCTCTTCACCGTGCCCAGCGGCCAGCCGGTCACCTGGGAGATCTGGGTCTGGGTGAGGTCGCCGTAGAAGGCGAGGCTCAGGACCGTGCGCTGCGGCTCGGAGAGTTCCTGCATCGACTGGGCGATGAGAATGTGATCGAGCACGGCGTGCGGATCCGAGAACGTGGGCCGGCCGTCGAGCGTGAGCAGGGAACCCGCCGTGGCGACCAGCTCGGCCCGGCGTGCGCGGGCCTGCATGGCGTCGGCGATCTTGCGGCGGGTGATGCCCGTCAACCAGGCGGCCAGCGTGCCGCGTCCGGGATCGAAGCCCGAACGGCCCCGCCAGGCGGCGAGGAACACGTTCTGGGTGACGTCCTCGGCCTCGACGGTGTCGCGCAAGGCGCGGCACGCGATCGTGTGGATCAGCGGGCGCCAGGCGCGGTAGACCTGCGCGAGCGCGTCCTCGTCCCCGGCGACGAAGCGGTCGGTCAGCTCCGTGATCGTCCGGGAAGAGGCGGGCGCACGCACACCGCCGCCCTCGATGCGGACTCTCCGCGGTGCTGTCATGGCGGCAACTCCCGGTTCGAACGGAGGCGCGTTCCGGTGCGTTCCGGTGCGTGCCGAGGGGATGGCGCTCCCACCCGTCACGTACCGCCGCTCCGTCGCGACCACCGTCCGGCACACCGACGCGGGGCGACAACTCGCATCGTCCGTGCACTGTTTTGCTTCGCGGATCGTCGCGAACCGTTGCGGACCGCTGGGCGCGGCTCGTCGGCGAGCCTCGGCGTTCTCTGCCTCGCCGGCCGGTTTCTCAGGTGGTCCACGCCCCGTCCCGCATCACGTGCCGCCCGCGCAGCTCGTGCTCGCCGCGCCAGGTTTGCACCGCGCGCGGACGGATCCGGAAGTATGCGTACGACGGGCTGTCCCGGCCGGGGTTCCAGCCCGTCCTCGCCCGGAACGCCTCGGCCGCGTCTTCCGGTACGTCCTGCACGGTGAACGTCTCCACGTCGCCGTCGATGAGCACGACGTCGTGGGTGTCGCCGAACGCCAGCCGGGCCCGCGCCCCGTCGCGCAGATTGCGGCCCGTGGGGTTGGTGAGGCGCGTGGACAGCCAGACGTGCTCCCCGTCCCAGACGAACCACAGCGCGACGAGGCAGGGCAGCCCGCCGGCGTCGGCGGTGGCCACCCAGACGTCCCTCTCGCGCTCCAGCCGGGCCAGTACGTCCTGCCGGCGCCGCTCAGGACCGCGGGGCTGCTCGGTGATCTTCATGGCGGGACGCTAGCCGCCGCGTCACCCTCGCACCTCGGACCGGAGACCCCGGTGCTCCTCGGCCCTCCGTCCTAGTGCCTGTTCCTGACCTGCCGGTTCTTCTTGTTGTCTCTTCGGAGGTCACCGGCGACTCGCACTCGCCTCGGTGCTCAAAGGCGCGGCGACCTGTGGTGGGGCGTCGGACGTTGAGCGCAGGACGCCGGCCGCGGCGGTGGCGACCACACACAGGGCGACGGGTAGGAAGAGCACCATGTTGAGCGGTGCAAGGTGGGTGAGCGGTCCGATGACAGCGGGCCCGGCGAGCATGCCGAGGTAACCGAGGCCCGCGACGCGGGACACGTTCGTCGCGGCGGTTCCGGGCTCGAAGTGCCCTGCGGCGCTGAACAGTTGGGGGCGAGCCGGACAGGCCGATCCCGAACAGTGCCCATCCGGCCTGGCCGCCCTGCGCTTCGACACCGCCGTCATCGGCTGTTGCGGCCTCAGCGCCGCCGACGGTCTCACCGCCTACGACCTGGCCGACGCCGCGGTCAAGCGCGCCGCGATCGCCTCGGCCCGCCGCGTGATCGCGGTCACCGAAGCCTCGAAGCTGCACCGGACGGCCCTGGCCTTCGTCGCCCCGGCCGCCGCCCTGCACGCCGTCGTCACCGATGCGTCGGCGCCCGACGACGAGACTGTGGCCCTGACCGCGGCCGGATCCGTCGTCCGCAAGGCCGGTAGGCCGGGGGCGGACGGCGGATCACCTCCACGGCACGCTGCCACACGTCCGGCTCTCTCGGGAAGTCGCACCCGCTCTGGACTGGTCCACGCCTGATAGGTGGTCGTGATCATTAGGCTGCTGCCATGGCTGACCGCCTCGCGCCCTGTGGCCTGCGGTCACGGTCGTGGCTCCTTCCATAATGGGCGTGCGGGCACAGCGCCGTGCCGCGCGCACAGCCGGTCGTACGCGTCGTACGGCCATGGCCCGGATGACTACAATCGCGTAGACGGTCTACTGGAATGTAGACGAAGATGGGGTGAGAAGCGTTCCCATGGCCGACTCGAAGGATGAACGCCGGCCGGCCGGCGAGCTCGAAGCGAGCGTCATGGCCGCGCTCTGGGCTGCCGGGGCACCCCGGACGCCCGGCCAGGTGCAGCTGAGCCTCGGCGCGGGCCTCGCGCGCACCACGGTCACGACGATCCTCTCCCGTCTGCACGACAAGGGGATCGTCGACCGGCGGCGCCAGGGCCGGGGCTTCGCCTACTTCCCCGTCCAGGACGCCCAGGGCCTCACCGCCCGCCGGATGCACACCGAGCTCGACCGCGACAGCGACCGCGAGACGGTGCTCGCCCGCTTCGTCGCCCAGCTCAGCCCGGACGACGAGCGCGTCCTGCGCGATCTGCTCGAATCCGACGAGTGACGGAGGCCGGCCCGTGATGATCGCGCTGCTGCTCCTGCCGCTCGCGCTGCCGTTCGCCCTTCCAGCGCTGGCCCGCCGTGCGCTGGACCGGCTCGCGCCCGTCACCGTGCTGTGGGCCGTCACCGCCTCGGCCATCGTCCTCGCGGGCTGCTCGCTGGCGGCGTTCGGCACGTTCGTCCTCATCGGGCTGCTGAAGCTGCCGCCCTTCGCCGCGCTCGGTGAGCTCGTCCACTCCCTGCACACCGCCTCCGACGACTTCGTCGTCCCGGCCGCCGCGCTCTCCGTCGGCGTGCTCGCCGTGTGCGCGGGGACGTTCGTCCGCTCGGTGCTGCGTCAGGCCCGTGCGTTCCGCGTAGCCCGTATGCAGGCCGGGCGCGGCCCCGCCGTGGGGGACCTGTGCGTGGTGGACTCGCCGCACCCCGACGCGTACGCGCTGCCCGGTCGCCCGCACCGGATCGTCGTCACGACCGCGATGCTGCGCAGCCTGGACGCCGCCGAGCGCGAGGCGCTGTTCGCGCACGAACGGGCGCACAACAAGGGCGGCCACCACTACTTCCTGGCCGCCGCCGAACTCGCCGCGCACTGCCACCCGGCGCTGCGCCCCGTCCGCGCGACGGTCCGGCTCGCGGTCGAACGCGCCGCCGACGAGACCGCGGCCGACTCCGTCGGCGACCGCCGCCTCCTCGCCCGCGCCATCGCCCGGGCGGCCCTCGCCATGCACCCGGCCCGCCCCGACCGCCCGGACTTCGCCCCCGCCGCGACCGCCGGCCCCGTCCCGCAGCGCGTCCAGGCGCTGCTGTCGGGGGCCGCCGCTCCTCCACGTCGTGTCGCCCGCTGGATCGCGCTCGTCCTCGCCGCGTGCGCCGCGGTGTCCTGCGTCGCGTCGGCGGCCGGGCTGATCGACGTTCACCATCAGGTGGAGGTCGCGCAGGGCGAGGGCGGCGACTGGTTCTGACCTCTGTGCCGCGGCCACTCGCCGTTGCTGTCACGCCCCACGCGCCCCCTCGTCACGCCCCCTATCACAACCGACTGGCGTCCACTTCGTTTTACGTATAACCTCACGCGCTAACCAGCACCGTCACCGCCTCCGCGCGCAGCACCGAAAGGCCCCGATGAGACACGTCGCCCTGGTCACCCTTGTCGTCGACGACTACGACGAGGCGATCCGGTTCTACACCGAGGCCCTTGGGTTCCGGCTGGTCGCGGACGAGCCGCGGGCCGACGGTTCGCGGTGGGTCGTGGTCGAGCCGGGGACCGAGGGGCAGGGCACCGGGCTGCTTCTCGCCCGGGCCAAGGACGAGGAGCAGCGGGCGCGCGTCGGTGACCAGACCGGCGGGCGCGTCGGGTTCTTCCTGCAACCGACGCCTTCGCCCGCGACCACGCCCGGATGAGCGCCGCCGGCGTGACCTTCCTGGAAGCGCCGCGGCACGAGCCGTACGGCACGGTCGCCGTCTTCCAGGACCTGTACGGCAACCGCTGGGACCTGCTCCAGCCCGCCACCGCCTGACCGCCCTCCACCACCGCACCACTTGCTGAGGAATGCCCGCATGACCGCGCCCCGCATCGACACCGACACCCTCCGCCGGCTCCCCAAGGCCGTGCTGCACGACCACCTCGACGGCGGCCTGCGCCCCGCCACCGTCATCGAGCTCGCGGCCGAGGTCGGGCACAAGCTCCCCACCACCGACCCCGACGAGCTGGCCGCCTGGTACGTCGAGGCCGCGGGCTCCGGTGACCTGGTGCGCTACATCGCCACCTTCGAGCACACCCTCGCCGTCATGCAGACCCGCGAGGGCCTGCTGCGCACCGCCGAGGAGTACGTCCTGGACCTCGCCGCCGACGGCGTCGTCTACGCCGAGGTGCGCTACGCCCCCGAGCTGAACACCACCGGCGGGCTGACCCTGAACGAGGTCGTCGAGGCCGTCCAGGAGGGTCTCGCCGCCGGTATGGCCAAGGCGGCCGCCGCCGGGACGCCCGTCCGCGTCGGCACCCTGCTCTGCGGCATGCGGATGTTCGACCGCGTCGGCGAGGCCGCCGAGCTCGCCGTCGCCTACCGCGACGCCGGTGTCGTCGGCTTCGACATCGCCGGCGCCGAGAACGGCTTCCCGGCCGCCGACCACCTGGCCGCCTTCGAGCGCCTGCGCCATGAGAGCGTGCCGTTCACCATCCACGCCGGTGAGGCCTACGGCCTGCCCAGCATCCACCAGGCCGTCCAGATGTGCGGCGCCCAGCGTCTTGGCCACGGCGTGCGCATCACCGAGGACATCGTCGACGGCAAGCTCGGCCACCTCGCCGGCTGGGTGCGCGACCGCCGGATCGCCCTGGAGATGTGCCCCACGTCCAACCTCCAGACGGGCTGCGCCACTTCGATCGCCGCGCACCCGATCACGGCCCTGAAGGACCTGGGCTTCCGGGTCACCCTCAACACCGACAACCGCCTGGTCTCCGGCACGACGATGACCCGCGAGATGTCGCTGCTGGTCGAAGAGGCGGGCTGGACGGTCGAGGACCTGCGCACCGTCACAGTGAACGCCGTCAAGAGCGCGTTCATCCCCTTCGACGAGCGCAAGGCCCTCATCGAGGACGTGATCCTGCCCGGGTACGCGGCCGCGCTCTGAACCCGGTCACACGCCCTGAAGCAGCCCACGCACATAGGCGGCCTGTCCGACGTGCTGGAGATCGTCGGACAGGACGCTGACCAGCCGTACGCCGAGGGTGACCGGCGGATCCCAGCGCTCGTCCACGACGCGTCCGAGATCCTTGGCGGCGAGGTCGCGCAGCACCCCGAGGGTCTGCTCGTGCACGGCGTCGTAGTACCCGGTCAGCAGGTCGCCCGAGTCCACCCGCACCTTGGCGACCTTGGCGGGGGTGTGCCCGTACCCCGTGTCGTGGCGCGGCAGGTCGAGACCGAACCGCTTGTCCCAGCCCTGTGACAGCCACACCTGGTCCAGGTCGAAGGCGTCGGCGATGTGGTCGTCCTGGACGCGGGTGAGGTGCCAGATCAGCCAGGCGATGGAGTTGGCGTCGGGCGCGGGGCGGTAGGCGAGGTCGTCGGGGTCCAGGCCGTCGACGACCGCCTGGACCTCTTCCTGGATGCGGCCGAAGCCGTCGATGAGGATGTCCCGTGCGTGCATACGACCACCATCCGGCATCGCGCTCCCTCACGCGCCCCCGTTCGCCTCGATGCCCCCTGTGTCGCCGTCCCGCGTCTCCAGCAGGGTGATCAGCGCGCGGGCCGCCGGGCTGGTGCCCCGCGCGGGCGGCAACAGGGCGACCGACTCGTACGTCGCCCCGGGTGCGCCCCGGACGGGAAGCGCGGTGAGCGAGGGCCGCTTGTGGCGGAAGTGCCGGGGCACGGCGGCGATGCCGAGGTTCTCGTCGACCAGGTCCAGCAGACCGTGCACGTCGTTGACCTCCAGGGCGACCGTACGGCGCACCCCGGCCGCGGCGAACGCGGCGTCGGTGATGCGGCGCGGGCCCCAGTCGGGATGGAAGTCGACGAAGACCTCGCCGCCGACCGCGTCCGGGGTGAGCGGCTCACCGGCCGTGGCCAGCGGGTGGCTCGGATGGCACAGCACGGTCATCGGCTCGCTGGTCAACGCCACCGAGCGCAACTGGTCGGTGTCGTCCTGCATCCGGTAGGCGAAGGCCAGGTCGAGCCGGCCCGCCGCGACCTCCTCGGCCAGCGCGCCCGAGCCCGCCTGCCGCAGCCGGATCTCCACGTCGGGATGACGACGCCGGAACGCCGCCAGCAGCCGCGCCACCCGCACCCCGGCGATGCACTGCTCGGTGCCCAGCGACAGCGTCCCGCGCAGCACGCCCTGCACCGCCGCGACCGCCTCGTGCGCCGCCCGCACCTGCGCCAGGATCCGCTCCGCCTCCGCCAGCAGCGCACGCCCCGCCTCGGTCAGCGTCACCCGCCGGGTCGTCCGGACGAACAGGGGCGCCCGCAACTCCCGTTCCAGCGACCGGATCGAGGCAGACAGCCCCGACTGGGACACCATCAACCGCTCGGCGGCCCGGGTGAAGTGCCGGTCCTCGGCGACCGCGACGAAATGCTGGAGATGACGCAGTTCCATGATTGAGAAGCCTATCCGCACAATTCCATCGGATTCTTCTGTTGGACCGCTGCACCGGGCTCGGGGAAGAGTGGCAGGGTCAGACCGTGTGCCAACCCTCTGGAGTCGCGTTGTACACCGCACACCCCGACCGTTACGCCGATATGCCCTACCGGCGCAGCGGCCGCAGCGGCCTCGAGCTTCCCGCCCTGTCGCTGGGCCTGTGGCACAACTTCGGCCCGGACCGCCCCGTCGAGACGCAGCGGGCCATCCTGCGCAGCGCCTTCGACCTCGGCGTCACCCACTTCGACCTGGCCAACAACTACGGCCCGCCGCCCGGTTCAGCCGAGTCCGCCCTCGGCGAGGCGCTCGCCACGGACTTCGCGCCGTACCGCGACGAGCTGGTCATCTCCACCAAGGCGGGCCACCTCATGTGGCCCGGCCCGTACGGTGAATGGGGCTCGCGCAAGTACGTACTGTCCTCTCTCGACCAGAGCCTGAAGCGGATGGGCCTGGACTACGTCGACATCTTCTACTCGCACCGGCCGGACCCCAGGACTCCGCTGGAGGAGACGATGGGGGCCCTGCACACCGCGGTCCAGCAGGGAAAGGCGCTGTACGTCGGCCTCTCCAACTACTCGGCGGAGCAGACCCGCCAGGCCGCCCGTATCCTCGCCGACCTCGGCACCCCGCTGCTCATCCACCAGCCCCGCTACTCGATGCTCGACCGCCGCCCCGAGGACGAGGGCGTCCTCGACGTCCTCGACGAACTCCAGGTCGGCTCGATCGTCTACTCCCCGCTGGAGCAGGGCCTGCTCACCGACCGCTACCTCGACGGAATCCCCGAGGGTTCCCGCGCCGCGAGCGACAGCCCCTTCCTCTCCTCGGACGCGGTGACCGGGGAACTGGTGGACAAGCTGCGCGCCCTCGACACGCTCGCCAAGGACCGCGGCCAGAGCCTGGCCCAACTCGCCCTGGCCTGGGTGCTGCGCGGCGGCCGCGTCACCTCGGCGCTCGTCGGCGCGAGCAGCGCGCGACAGATCGAGGACAGCGTCGCCACGATCCGCAACCTCGACTTCGACGCGGACGAACTGGCCAGGATCGACGCCATCATCGGACGTTAGTCCCGAACTCCGCCGTCGGAAACCGGCGGATTACCTCAGGTAATGCAAGGCGCCTCTCGGTCGCCGTGGTGACACACCGCGGCGACCGTATTCATTTCGGCCGTCACAGTCGGCGTATATGTCAAGAGACTGGCCAAAAAGTCATGGTGACAGTGTTTCAAGAGTGAAGATACTCGAACTCCGGGGGCATTTTGCCGCACGGGAACCACCAGAAAGCGAGGCAAGCCGCCACCCGCGAACTGCGCGACGGGGGAGTGATGAGCGTGCACGACGAATTCCTGTGCCACGTCACCGCGTACGGCACCTGCGACGGCCGGCGCATCGGGGTACCGCTCGGCACCTACCGGGCACCGACCCTGGCGTTGGCGCTGTGGTGGTTACGCGACCGCGCCTCCTGGATCGCCGAACGCCTCGACCCGAGCCCCGAGACCTCGAACTTACCGACCGGCGTGCTCGTCCCCGTGGCCGACACCGTGCCCGACGTGCCCGCCAAACTGCGCGCCTGGTGCGCCGACGTCGGCCAACAAGGGCTCGTCGCCGAGGAATTGGCCGGCGGACGATTGGTGCGGATCGCCACCCGCGACGACACCACCGAGTACGAGCTCCTCGCGGAGTCCGTCGATGCCCTGCGGATGCAGCGCATGCACCGCACCCTGCCGGCGCTCATCGTTCCCGTGGCCTGACATCTGACACTGGCATCTGGCATCTGGCATCTGCCGCCCGCCCCCTCGCTTCCACGGCCGCTCCCGCTCCCGCTCTCCGTGTCCGCCCGGCGCACATCTGAGCGAATCGGTAGAATTCTGGCCATGGCGGAGCGGTCGGTCGCCCCGGCGGCGCCCGAACTCGTCCTGGAGACCGACAGGGGCTCCACGATCATGAGTCCGGGCCGCGACTACCACGTCGGACGCGATCCGTTGAGCGACATCGTCCTCGACGATGCCCGGGTCTCGTGGCACCACGCGGTGCTGCGGCCCGCGGACGGCCACTGGCTGATCGAGGACGAGCAGAGCACCAACGGCACCTACGCCGACGGCCGCCGCGTCAACGCCTCCGACATCGGACCCGGCAGCGTCCTGCGCTTCGGCAACCCCGCCGACGGCCCCCGCGCCCAGCTGGCCCCCTGCCCCGCCCCCGACCCGGAGCGCCCCTCGGCCGTCTCGATGCCCGCCCGGACCGCGACCTTCCGGAAGCCCGCCACCGTACGGCCGCTGCCCACCCGCACCGTCCGCATCGGCCGGGCCGCCGACAGCGACCTCGTCGTCGACGACCTGCTCGTCTCCCGCCGGCACGCCGAGCTGTGCGCCCACGCCGACGGCACGTACGAGATCGCCGACCTCGGCAGCCACAACGGCACCTTCCTCAACGGCCGGCCCGTCACCCGCGCCCCCGTCGTCCCCGGCGACATCATCGGCATCGGCCACTCCGCGTTCTGCCTCGTCGGCGACGGACTCCAGGAGTACGTCGACACCGGCGAGGTCTCCCTCGACGTCCAGGACCTCACCGTCACCGTCGACCACGGCCGTAAGGTCCTCCTCGACCACGTCTCCTTCCCGGTGGGGGAGAAGTGCCTGCTCGGAGTGGTCGACCCCAGCGGCGCGGGCAGGTCCGCCCTGCTCGGCGCCCTCACCGGACAGCGGCCCGCCGACCACGGCACCGTCCTCTACGACGGCCGCGACCTCTACCGCGACCACGCCGAACTGCGCCAGCGCATCGGCCTCGTCCCCCAGGACGACATCCTGCACGTCCAGCTGACCGCGCACAGTGCCCTCGACCACGCGGCCGAGCTGCGCTTCCCCGAGGACACCACGAAGGCCGAGCGCGAGAACCGGATCGAGGAGGTCGTCCGCGAACTGGGGCTGTGGGAACGGATACGGCAGCCCGTGCACAGCCTCTCCGGCGGCCAGCGCAAACAGGTCAGCGTCGCCCTGGAGCTGCTCACCAAACCGTCCCTTCTCTTCCTCGACGAGCCGACCGCCGGCCTCGACCCCGACATGGAGCACTCGGTGATGCAGATGCTGCGCGGCCTCGCCGACGACGGCCGCACCGGGCGCACCGTCATCGTCGTCACCCACAGCGCGCTCAGCCTCGGCGTCTGCGACCGCCTGCTCGTGCTGGCGCCGGGCGGCGGCGTCGCCTACTACGGTCCCCCCGACGAGGCCCTCCCCTTCTTCGGCTTCGACCATTGGCCGCAGGCCTTCGAGGCGTTCGAGCAGGACCGCGACCGCGACTGGGCCGGCGAGTTCCGCGCCTCGCGGTACCACCAGCAGTACGTCGTCGGCTCCGCCGCCCAGCCGCACGTGCCGCGCACCGCCCCGGTCGAGGTGGGCCCACCGCCCCGGCCGCGCAGCTGGGGCGCCCAGTTCGGCACCCTGGTGCGCCGCTACACCGCGGCGCTCAGCGCCGACCGGATCTTCCTCGCCACCATCATCGGGCTGCCGTTCGTCATGGGCGCGCTGGCCCGGGTCGTCGCGGGGAGCAGCCTCAGCTCGCAGACCGCGATGAACGTCGTGCTCACCCTGTGCGTCGGCGGCGTGCTCACCGGCACCGCCGACGCCGTGCGCGAGCTGGTCAGGGAACGCGTCATCTACCAGCGGGAGCGGGCCGTCGGCCTCCCCAGATCGGCGTACCTCCTGTCGAAGGTCGTCGTCCTCGGCGCGATCACCGTGCTCCAGGCGGTGGTGCTCACCCTGGTCGGCCTGCTCGGGGTCGGTCTCAACGCCCCGCGCGGCGGCGTGCTGATGCCACCGCTCGTCGAACTCACCCTCGCCGTGGCCCTGCTCGCCTTCACCTCGATGATGCTCGGCCTGCTGGTCTCGGCCGTGGTCCGCAAGGAGAAGGCGACGATACCGCTTCTGGTGCTGCTGACCCTCGTCCAGGTCGTCTTCTGCGGAGCCCTGCTCAAGCTGCACGGCGTGCCAGGCCTGGAGCAGCTGTCCTGGCTGGTGCCCTCGCGGTGGGGCCTGGGCGCGATGGCCGGCACCGTCGACCTGACCCGTACCGTCCCCGGCCCGCTGACCGCCGACCCGTTCTTCCGGCACTCGCCCGGGACGTGGCTGAGCAACATGGGCATGCTCGCCGCCCTGTCCGCCGTCTACGGCTTCGCGATCTCGCGCGTGCTCCGCCTCTACGAACCCGCCGCGACGCGGAAGTAGAGCGGCGCGCTGACGAGCCCCGGCTTGAGGCCCACCCACGTCGGCCCCCGGTCCGGGCTGCCGGCCTGGAAGACCTCGGCCTCACCTGGCCCACCATGCCCCTGGACCTGCTGCTGTTCCACCGGCACCGGGGCGACGAAGGTCACAAGGACCAGCCCACCCAGCGACCGGAGCACCGGGTGGACCCGGTGAAGCCGCCCAAGGGGAAGCCGGCTCCGGTGCGCCTGTCGCCCGGGGCGCCCCAGTCGCCCGGCGGCCCGGCCAAGGCCTGCCCTCGGAGCCGCCGAAGGAGGAGTCGCCCTCCTCTCGAGCCGCAGCGGTCCGGTGGGCGTCCGAGCCGGGGTTCCCGGGGTGCCCAAGGCCGAGCCCGCGTCCTTTGACGCTCGCGTCCCACTGGGAACCGCTGCCGGCGGCCCCCGGCTCGCAGTCGGCGTCCCTGCGGACCGTGACGTCGCCCTCGTCTGCCCCGGGTCAGCCCCTGGAGCCCTGGGCTGGCCGGGCGCTTCCCCTTCCTCCTGGTGTGAGCTGTCCCACCCCACCCGCTCCGATACCCTCGTCGTGTCCGGGTGACAAGCACCGCGGCACGTGTGTGCGCGTTCGCGAACGCGCGACCGGGACTGTGGGGCCCCGCTCGGGGTACGTGCACTGGTGCAGCAGTGTCTGGCCAGATCGGCTTCGAGAGAGAAAAGCATGTTCGAGTACCTGGACGGGGCAGTGATACCGACTGGTTTCGATGTGACCGTGGAACCGCTTCGGCGGGCGGCGCACTACACCGGCGAACCGGGAAGCATCGCCGCGGCGCGGACCTTCGCCTCGCTTTTCCTCGACCAGCTCAGGACCCAATGGGGCGTCAGCATCGACCAGCGGACCGACGGAGAGCTGCTCCTCGTGGTCAGTGAACTGGTCACCAACGCGGACCGGCACAGCGACGGCCCGTACATCCTGGAGCTGGAGGGCACGGACGCGGCGATCACGGTGTCCGTCTACGACAGCAGCGTCGCGCTGCCCCGGGCCTTCCCGCGGGATCCCGAGCGCGTCGGCCGGCACGGTCTGGAGATCGTGCACGCCCTCGCCTCGGAGGTCATCGCCGAGCGCGTCCCCGTGGGCAAGCGCGTCCGCGCGATGATGGCCCTCGCGCACTGAGCCGACCTACGAGCAGCCCACCTACGAGTACGAGCCCACCGGCCCGCCAGGCCGCGCGCCGCCCCGCGCGGCCCCCCACGCCGTGAGCCGTGGGGGCCGCGGAGCGGCGGGGGAGCGGCGCCGCGTTCCGGCGCCGCCTCGTCCCTCACCTCTCACGCGCAGCCGAGCTCGCCCAGCATGCCCTTGCGCAGCCGGCTGATGATGCGTTTGATCAGCCGCGAGACGTGCATCTGCGAGCAGCCGAGCCGCTCGCCGATCTCCGTCTGGGTGGCCTCCTCCACGAACCGCAGTCGGAGTATCTCCCGGTCACGGTCGCTGAGTTCGGCCATGAGCGGGGCCAGGGACTGGAAGTCCTCCACGAGCCGCAGCCCGTGCTCCTCCACTCCGATGAAGTCCGCCAGGACCGCCTCTCCGTCCTGGGGCCCGTCACCGGTGAGCGCGGCGTCCAGCGACGAGGAGTTGTACCCGTTGGCGGCCAGCTGGCCCTCGACCACCTCGTCCTCGGTGATGTCCATCAGCGTGGCCAGCTCCGCGACGGTCGGCTCGCGGTCCAGCCGGCTGGAGAGCTCGTCGCGTGCCTTGGCCAGTTCGACCCGCAGTTCCTGAAGCCGCCGCGGGACGTGCACGGCCCACGTGGTGTCACGGAAGAACCGCTTGATCTCGCCGACGATGTACGGCAGCGCGAACGACGTGAACTCCACCTCGCGCGACAGCTCGAACCGGTCGATCGCCTTGATCAGACCGATCATGCCGGTCTGGACGATGTCCTCCATGTCGTGACCGCGGCCCCGGAACCGTCCGGCCGCGAACCGCACGAGGGAGATGTTCATCTCGATGAGCGTGTGGCGGGCGTACTGGTACTCGTGGGTGCCCTCCTCCAGCTCGTCCAGCCGCTTGAAGAACTGGCGGGACAACTGCCTCGCGTCCCGTGGAGCGATGGTGCTGGGGTCCTTGATTCCTGGCAGCGCGTTCTGCTCAGACTCGGCGACCACTGTTCCCTGCCGGATCCCGGCGGTTGTCATTGCCTCTCCCAATGTCATGGTTCGACGTCTGCCTCCACGGCCGCTCAGTGCCGGCCCCTGTCCAGGTTTCGTGGCTGGCCGGATACCCGGAACCCCGATGTCCATGCCTGACTCGTCGCGACGGAACGCTCAGTGGCGCGATTCATCTCCCTTGTGGCCAGGGCCAGTAGGGCGGAATCCGACATGCCCGACGAGCGCCCCGCGAGCGGCGGGGCGCCGGGCCCGGCTCGCTCGTCCGGATGAAGCAGCCGCCCGACCGATGAGATTCGCGGCGCGGACCGGTCGGTACAGATGAACCGCGATCCCGCGTTCCCTGATCGAGGAGGAACCCATGAGCAGCACCGACGGATTCACCACGTGCCTGTGGTTCGACGGCCAGGCCGAGGAGGCCGCCCACTTCTACGTGTCGGTCTTCAAGAACTCCAGCATCGGCCGGATCGAGCGCCACAACGAGGCCACCATGGGCGCCCCCGGTTCCGTGCTGACCATCGAGTTCACGGCGAACGGGCAGAAGTTCGTCGGCCTCAACGGCGGCCCGGAGTTCAAGTTCACCGAGGCGATCTCGTTCCAGATCTTCTGCGCCGACCAGGAGGAGGTCGACTACTACTGGAACAAGCTCACCGAGAACGGCGGCGAGGGCGGCCCCTGCGGCTGGCTCAAGGACAAGTACGGCGTGTCCTGGCAGGTCATCCCCGAGGGCCTCATCGAGATGATCGGCGACGCGGACCCGCAGAAGGCGCTCCGCGCTACCCAGGCCATGATGTCGATGGGCAAGCTCGACATCGCCGAGCTGAGGAAGGCGTACGCGGGCGCGTGAGCGGCCACTCGGCTCACTCGGCTCATTCAGCTCACTCGGCCAGGAGTCATTCAGCTCACTCGGCCAGGAGTTCGCCGATCACATGCCGTGAGTTCTCCGCCAGCCGGGGGTTGGTGTCCCAGTAGTACGGGAGCTGGATCAGTGAGATCGACAGCGCCCAGCCCCGGCCGCGCGCCCACTCGGCGTCGCCCGCGCCCACCGCCTCCCAGAAGGCGGGCCGGGCCGAAGCCGGCAGCAGGTTCCACGCCACGATCAGGTCGACGGCCGGGTCGCCCACGCCCGCGGTGCCGAAGTCGATGACGGCGCCGAGCCGTCCCGCCGCGACCAGCACATTGCCGGGGGAGAGGTCGGCGTGCGCCCACACGGGCGGGCCGGTGTGCTCCGGTACGCGCAGGGCCTCCTCCCACAGCGCGGTGACCGCGGCCGTGTCGATGCGTCCGTCCAGCCGGGCGATGGCCTCGCGGGTCTCCGCGTCCCGGGTGGCGAGGGGGACGCCCCGGTGGTTCGCCGGGGCGCCGTGCCGGTCGATCCGGCGCAGGGCAGCGACGAACGCCCCCAGTTCCTTGGCCAGTTGCTCGGGTTCTTCCACCGCCCCGGCGACCGGATTCCGTCCCTCCAGCCACCGGTACACGGACCACGGCCACGGGAAGTCCTCGCCGGGCTCGCCCCGTCCGAGCGGCTCGGGCGTCGCCACCGGCAGCAGTGGCCCCAGCCGGGGCAGCCAGAGCTGCTCGTGAGCCACGTCCGCCACAGCCCCGGGATAGCGGGGCAGTCGTACCACCAGATCGGCGCCCAGCCGGAACATGGCGTTCTCCGTACCGGACGAATCCAGCCGCTCCACGGGCAGCGACGCCCACACGGGGAACTGCGCGGCGATGAGCCGGTGGACGAGCGCGGGGTCTATGTCCACTTCGTCGGGGCGCATCTTCTGGGCACACATGCGAGCCATTGCAGCGGTCCGCTCCCCTGCTGTCGACCGGATTTCCCGGCGGCAGCGCGGCACGGCGGCAGTACCGCACGGCGACGGGGCGGCGCCGCCACGGCACCGCCCCCCGCTCCCACCCGTCAGACCCGGTCGGCCGCGATCAGCAGGTACTGGAAGCTGCCGTTGCGGTAGGCGTCGAGGAAGGTGTCCTCGACGCCGGTGACCAGGTGGTCGGCCTGTTTGCGCAGTTCCCAGTACGGGATCGTGGCCGCCGTGAGGTCCTCGACATGGACGGGCACCAGGCGGTTGCGGGCCATCGCCCGGAAGTACTCCGACCTGGGGTGGATGTCACAGATGTAGTGGGCGTTGATGAGCGACACCTCGCGCGAGGCCCGGCCGTAGGTGTCGTTGTAACAGCCGGTGATCGTGACGTAGCGTCCGCCGCGGCGCAGCAGCCGGGCGTGCTCGGCGAAGAGCAGGTCCAACTCGACGTACATCGTGGACTCGTTGTTCCACGAGGCCGCGTACGCGCCGGTCTCGAAGCCGGTGTCGAGCATGTTGCGGAGGTGGTAGCGCACCTTGTCGGCGACGTCCCGCCTGCGCGCCTGCTCGTTGGCGAAGTCGGCCTGCTTGGCGGAGATCGTGACGCCGTCGGCGTGGCAGCCGTACCGCAGGTTCGCCGTGATGCTGCCGCCGCCGCGCCCGCAGCCGGCGTCGAAGACGCGGTCGGCCGGCGTGAGCGGTCCGAGGTGCGCGGCGAGCAGTTCGGCCTGGGCGTGCTCCAGACGGTGGAGTTCGGCGGTGATCCGATCCCGGCGCAGGGCGGGGTCGGCCTCGTCGAGCACCGACCAGTCGGCCTCCCCGACGCCGTAGTGGTGGTGGTAGAGGTCGTCGATCTGTCCGAGTTCGAGGTTGACCGGGTTTTCCTCGGCGTTCCAGTAGTCCGCGACGCGGTTCTGATACGTGGACTGGGTCGGTACCGGTGCGGTCGCGGACCGGGCGGCGACGGGGGCGGTGGTCAACAGTGACTCCTCGTTCTGCATCTGACGGTGTTTCGGAGAAGCTGGTTCTTTCACCAGTAGTCGGGCAGGTGGTAGCGATGGGTGTTGGTGGCGTGCCACTCGTGGTTGCCCGACACCCAGGCGGCGAGCCCCCGGGCGTAGCGCTCCACGAGAGGCGAGGTGGCGGACAGGAGGGCGGACTCCTCCTCGAAGGCCTCCATGATCCGGTTGTGGATCTCGACGGCCTTCAGATACGCGCCCTTCAGCCCGCACCGGTCGTTGGCGGCGACGACCTGCGGCAGATTGAGATGGTCCGGGTCGCTCGCCAGCTCCTTGGTGAAGGAGTACAGGTCGTTGACGATCGTGGTGGCGTTGCAGGCCAGGGCGGTGATCCGCTGGATCTCCGGCCGGGCGTAGACCTGCTCGGGCAGTTCGTAGCCGTCCACGGCGTCGACGATCGACAGACAGGGACGGAAGTTGTTGAACTGCCGCATCACCAGGTACTCCCAGACCCGCGGCACGTACCGGGTCTCCGCCCACGCGGCCTCGGCCAGATAGCCCAGGTGCAGCCGGGCGATGTCGTGCACGAACCGGTCGGTCTGGCTGGGCGTGGCGAAGGAGGAGAAGTCCTGGAGCGCGAAGTGGTACGAGCGCAAGGGACCGTCCGCCCGCATGCCCTCGCGCCACTCCTCCTCCAACTCCGGGACGCCGTGGTACGGATCGATCGCCGACTGGGCCAGGATCAGCCGGCCGCCCAGGCCCCGGCGCGCCCCGCCCCGGCCCTCGTCCTCCTCGCAGTAGCAGGAGTCCACGACGTTCTCGGCCAGCAGCAGCTTCCCGGCGGCCGTGAGCCGGTCCAGGTCGAGCGCCCCGGGATGCTGGAGCACCACGGCCCGGCCGAACTGGAAGCCCGCGAAGTCCCCTTGCCAGGCGGCCGGGAAGAGGTCGAGCTCGCGGGCCCAGGCCTCCAGCCGGACATCGATCTCCCGAACCTTCTCCGCGTCGGCGGGGACCGCGGGCCGGTACAGCAGCCCGGGGATCGCCCCGGTGCGCCGCTCGGGCCGCAGGCTGCGGGCCAGGTTCGGCGGGCCGGGCAGCGTGTAGGTGTTGGGGGGTGCAGTCATGCGTCGCTCCACACCGTCAGTCGGCCGTCCGGCCGAGCTGGACGTTCGTTGGTGATCGCGGCCGTGTCGATGCCCATGAAGCGCACGTTCAGGCCGGGCTGGTACTCCTCGGGCAGGCCGGCCTGGTGTCGGCGGTCCGGTGAACGTGCTGACGCGCCGGCCGTAGTCGACGTACCCGCCCGGCAGCGTCTGTTCTCCTCGCCCGTGCGGTTCATCGGACTGCTCTGCCGGTGAGCTGTCCGTTGCCCGGGGCGTCGGGCGCGGGACCGGGGGCGGGGTCGTCGACGGCGGAACCGGTGGCACTGTCCGGAGCGGACACATTCCCTCCCGGGAGGAGAACACGGGTGACCGGATCGTTGTGAGTGGACAAGTGGGGTGTGCTGGGACAAGCCAAACAGCCGGGACGAGGAGGGGGTACAGCGCGAAGGGGGCGGTTTCATGCCGTGGGTGGACAAACCCGTGATCGGGAGGAGCACGCGGAGCCGCGCGTGATCACGCGCCGGTCCTCCGCTTCCGCGCCCGGGTCCCCGCGGGGTTTGATCTCAGGAAAGATCGTTGACCAGCACAGCGGCACCGTCGAAACGGCCCGCCTTGAGGTCCTTCAGGGCCTGAAGCGCCTGGGAGAGCGGGTACGTGTGGGTCGTCGCCCGCACCCCGTGGAGCGTGGCGAGCACCAGGAACTCACGGCCGTCCGCGCGCGTGTTGGAGGTGACGCTGCGCAGTTCCTTCTCGTAGAAGAGGTCGCTCTCGTAGTGCAGCGGCGGTACGTCGCTCAGATGGATACCGGCGACGGACAGTACCCCGCCCCGGTCGAGCGCCCGCAGGGCGAGCGGGACCAGGTCGCCGACCGGCGCGAACAGGATCGCGCCGTCCAGCGGCTCCGGTGGCGCGTCGTACGCGTCGCGCGCCGAGGCCGCGCCCAGCGCGCGGGCCAGGCGCCGGGCGGCCGCGCCGCGCGTCAGGACGTGCACCGTGGCGCTCTCGGCGAGCGCCAGTTGCGCGCACAGATGCGCGCTCCCCCCGAAGCCGTACAGCCCGAGCCGGCCGCCCGGCGGCAGCGACGTGCGCCGCAGCGCGCGGTAGCCGATGATCCCCGCGCACAGCAGCGGCGCCAGGCTCACGTCGTCCACGGAGCCGGGCAGCCGGTAGGCGAAGTCCGCCGGGACGGTCGTGTACTCCGCGTAACCGCCGTCGGCGTCCCAGCCGGTGTACTCCGAGCGCGGGCACAGGTTCTCGGCGCCCCGCAGGCAGTACGCGCACGTGCCGTCGGTGTGCCGCAACCAGGCCACGCCGACCCGGTCGCCCTCGGCGAAGCCCTCGACGCCCGCCCCGAGCCCGGCGACCACCCCGACCACCTCGTGCCCGGGCGTGACCCCCTCCCGGCGCACCGGCAGATCCCCCTCGGCGACGTGCAGGTCGGTACGGCACACCCCGCACGCGCGGACGTGGACCAGCAGCTCGCCCGGGCCGGGGACGGGCACCGGCCGCTCGACGAGGCGCAGCGGATCCTCCTCGACCGGGGCGGGCTGCCACACCGTCCACGCGCGCATCGTCGTCCCCGCCGTCGTCGAGCCCGCCATACCGTGTCCCCGTCCCGTGGAAGACATCCTGCGGAGGACCGCGCGCCCTCGCGCCGCAATCCGTCCATCCCTCCCTCCCTCTCTCTCCCAGTGTCCGGCGTCCCCGCCCGACCGGCCCCGGGGCGCCTCCGGATGTTCGGCGCGCGGGCCGCCGCCCGGGTGACTAGCGTGATGATTCGGACAGTCCGTCGAACGGGAGAGGGTCGCACCATGGCCGTACAACCTGAAGGAACCCCCTGCTGGGCCGATGCGATGTTCACCGACATCGACGGAGCCAAACGCTTCTACGGCGACGTCCTCGGCTGGGACTTCGGCGGAGCGGCGTCGGAGTACGGCAACTACACCGAGGCCTCGGTGGACGGCAAGGCGGTCGCGGCCGTGGTCCCGCCGATGCCCGGCCAGGAGGGCCAGTCCCAGTGGTGCCTGTACTTCTCGTCGCCGGACGCCGCCGCGACCGCCGCGAAGATCCGTGAGCACGGCGGCGAGGTCCTGATGGAACCGATGGAGGTCGGCGAGTTCGGCACCATGTGCCTGGCCCGGGAGCCCAGCGGCGCCGTCTTCGGCGTGTGGCAGCCCGGCACCCACGAGGGCTTCGAGGCCAAGGGAACGCCGGGCGCGTACTGCTGGGCCGAGGTGTTCACCCGCGAACCCGAGAAGACGGACGCGTTCTTCACCGAGGTCTTCCCCTACACGGCCAAGCAGATGGAGGACGACGCGGTCGACTTCCGGATCTTCGACGTCGGCGACGAGACGGTCCTCGGCCGGATGAGGATGACCGACGAGTTCCCGCCCGAGGTGCCCTCCTACATCAACGTGTACTTCACCGTCGACGACTGCGACGAGGCCGTGTCCAAGGCGACCGGGCAGGGCGCCGTCCTGCGGTTCGGGCCGGTCACCACCCCCTTCGGCCGGTTCGCCGCGCTCACCGACCCCCAGGGCGCCAACTTCTCGGTCATCGACATCACCACCACCGAGGGCGAGATGCCGGCCACCCGGCCCGTCTGACCGGCTGCCGGGCGGCCCCTGGGGCCATGGCATGATCGTCGTATGCGTGAACGTGTTGTGGCCGCGTGCGACGGGGCTTCGAAGGGAAACCCCGGACCGGCGGGCTGGGCCTGGGTCGTCTCCGAGGACGAGCGGACTCCCTCCCGCTGGGAGGCGGGGCCGCTCGGCCGGGCGACCAACAACGTCGCCGAACTGACGGCGCTGGAACAGCTGTTGACGGCGACCGACCCCGACGTGCCGATCGAGATCCGGATGGACTCGCAGTACGCCATGAAGGCCGTCACCACCTGGCTGCCCGGCTGGAAGCGCAACGGCTGGAAGACAGCCGCGGGCAAGCCCGTCGCCAACCGGGAACTGGTCGTGCGCATCGACGAGCTGCTCGACGGCCGCTCCGTCGAGTTCCGCTACGTCGCCGCCCACCAGGTCGACGGCGACCCGCTGAACGACTTCGCCGACCGCGCCGCCAGCCAGGCCGCCTCGGTCCAGGAGTCCGCCGGAAGCGCCCTCGGCTCCCCGGTTCCGCCCCCCTCCCCGGACACCCCGGCCGCCGCCCCGCGCCGCAAGTCGCCCCGCGCCAAGGCCGGTTCGGGTTCCTCCTCGCGCACGCTCAAGGCCAAGTTCGCCGGCCGCTGCGTGTGCGGGCGCTCCTACGCGGCCGGCGAGTCCATCGCCAAGAACCCTCAGGGCTGGGGCCACCCGGAGTGCCGTACGGCCGCGGACTGACTCTTCCGACACGGCAAGTGAGCCTCGGCGGACGGGAGATCGCCCGGCCGTTGTGACGGCCGGGCCCGTCCGGTAAGGTCACCCGACGTGAACACCGGACCGGCGCCACGCCATTCACGGATCGGTCATCCGGTGGAGGGCTGACCGCACGGTGGGTGAGCTCCAGCCACCCCCGCCCGTCGTCACGCGGACCTCCCCGCGCTCGTGCACCGCGAACCCGTTCTCCGTGCCGAGCGACAGCGAGGAAATCCGTATGCCCGTGAGCTTCAACCACACCATCATCGCCGCCAAGGACCGTGACGAGTCCGCCCGGTTCTTCCGGGACCTGCTGGAACTTCCCGAGGCGCCGTCCTGGGGCCCGTTCACCAACATCCAGCTCCACGACGGCGTGCTGCTGCAGTTCGCCGAGCCGCCGGTCGACATCCAGATGCAGCACTACGCGTTCCTGATCGACGACGAGCTGTTCGACCGGGCGTACCGGCGCCTGTGCGACGGCGGCATCGAGCACTGGGCCGATCCGCAGATGCGGCGCCCCGGCGAGACCAACGACGAACACGGCGGCCGGGGCGTCTACTTCAAGGACCCGTCCGGTCACGCGATCGAGCTGATCACCCGCCCCTACCTGTAACACCGGTAGCCGGGAGAGCCGTCCGGCCGGGTGCGCGGCGCCCGGCCGGACGGCCCTCGTCGTCCCCTGGCCGGCCATTGAGGAACCGTCGGCGTGGGATGACAGACTGACCGGCATGGACGAACGTGTTATCGACAGGTCGGGGCAGCGGGCATCGGTCGTGGGCCTCGGCACCTGGCAGCTCGGCGCCGACTGGGGCGATGTCGAGGAGAAGCAGGCTCTCGCCGTGCTGGAGGCCGCGGCCGAGGCCGGAGTGACGTTCTTCGACACCGCCGACGTGTACGGCGACGGGCGCAGCGAGCAGACCATCGGCGCCTTCCTGCGCGGCAGGCCGGAGCTCGAGGTGCTGGTGGCCACCAAGATGGGGCGCCGGGCCGACCAGCTCCCGGAGAACTACGTCCTCGACAACTTCCGCGCCTGGAACGACCGTTCGCGCCGCAATCTCGGTGTCGAGCGGATCGACCTGGTCCAGCTGCACTGCCCGCCGACGCCGGTGTACTCGTCCGACGCGGTCTACGACGCCCTCGACACCCTGGTCGAGGAGGAGCGCATCGCGGCGTACGGCGTGAGCGTGGAGACCTGCGCCGAGGCGCTCACCGCGATCGCCCGGCCGAACGTGGCCAGCGTGCAGATCATCCTCAACCCCTTCCGCATGAAGCCCCTGCGCGAGGTGCTCCCGGCCGCCCGTGAGGCGGGCGTCGGCATCATCGCCCGCGTGCCGCTGGCCTCGGGCCTGCTCTCTGGCCGGTACACCAAGGACACGGTCTTCGCCCCCGACGACCACCGCACGTTCAACCGGCACGGCGAGGCCTTCGACCAGGGCGAGACCTTCTCCGGCGTCGACTACAGCACCGGCGTCGAGGCGGCCGCGAAGTTCGCCGCCCTCGCCCCCGAGGGCTGCACCCCGGCCCAGCTCGCCCTGCGCTGGATCATCGAGCAGCCCGGCGTCACCACCGTGATCCCCGGCGCCCGCACCGCGGAGCAGGCCCGCGCCAACGCGGCCGCTGCCGGCCTGCCGCCGCTCACGGACGGGACGCTCGACGCCGTCCGGGGCCTCTACGACCGCCGGATCAAGGACCAGGTCGAGAGCCGCTGGTAGAGCGGGGGCGGCCGGGAGCGGCGGAGCCCCCGCCGCTCCCGGTGGCCGCACCGGGCCGTTTGAACGGCCGCCGGGAGGGTTATCCGACACTGCATGACGGAGCCGGTGAGACGCACGGGGCGCGACGAGTCCGTGGAGGAGCGGGCCGACCGCATGTGGGGCGAGCTGATCCAGGAGGTCCGCGTCGCCCAGACCGGAGTACAGATCCTGTTCGGCTTCCTGCTGACCGTCGTCTTCACCCCGAAGTACGACGACCTGGCCCGCAGCGACCAGATCATCTACATCGTGACCGTCGTCCTCGGCGCGTCCGCGACCGGCGCCCTCGTCGGCCCGGTGTCCCTGCACCGGATGGTCTCCGGACGGCGCGTGAAGCCCTACGCGGTGCGCTGGGCGTCCCGGATGACCTTCGTCGGACTCGCCCTGCTGCTCGCCACCATGACCGCCTCACTGCTGCTGGTGCTCCGGGTGGCCACCCACGACGGCTTCGTACCGTGGATCGTCGCGATCGTCGTCGTCTGGTACCTGGTGTGCTGGTACCTGGTGCCCCTGTGGGCCCGGCGCGGTCACATGCGGCGCTGAGCCGCGCCCCCCAGCGCAGCGAGCTGCCGGTCGTGCACCCGGCTGAGCAGCAGGAGTGACAGGACCGCCCCGACCAGGGCACAGAACATGTCCCACTGGGTGTCCCAGACGTCGCCCTGAGTGGCGAGGAAGGCGTCCGCGCCGTGCCCGCCGATCACGGCCGCGGCCCACTCCAGCAGCTCGAAGCACGCGCTGAAGGCGAGGCAGGCGCACACGGTCAGCGGCGCCAGCCAGCGGCTGCCGCGCAGCGGCGAGGTGCGGCTGAGCAGCTCCCGCACCAGGATCGCCGGGACGAAGCCCTGCATCAGGTGGCCGAAGCGGTCGTACGGATTGCGGTCCAGGCCGAACGTGTCGCGCACCCAGTCGCCCAACGGCACCCGCGCGTAGGTGTAATGGCCGCCCACCGCGAGCACCAGCGCGTGCGCCGCCAGCAGTCCGCACAGCAGCCCGGTGAGCGGGAACCGGCGCCAGGTCACGACGATCAGCGGCAGCCCGATCAGCACCCACATCGTCTCCAGGAACCAGGTCGTACGATCCCGCACACCCCAAGCCGACACGGCCGTCCCCACGACCACCACCCCGGCCGCCAGGACGGGCACGGTCGGGCGCGGGGCTCGGCGCGGGGCCGGGGGGACTGTCGTCATGGCGGGCTCCTTGTGGTGGGGAGGCCCATGATGGGGGCGCGCCGGAGCGGCGGCATGAGTACGGCTACTCAGCCCGTGCCGATGCGCCGCTCTCAGACAGCCGGCGCCCGGAACGTGGCGAGGACGGTCTTCAGCGTGAGCCGGCTGCCGGCGTCGTTCCAGGCGTCGGCCGGGGTCGTGAAGCGCAGGGAGTAGCCGCGCCGGCCGCCGATCAGGAAGCCGCGCCCGAAGGTGCGCACGCGGTCGTCCCCGGTCCCCGAGAGCCAGGCCATGTCGGCGGCCCGGTTCCCCTGGTACGTCGTCGCGTCGATCCCCCCGATCCGCCGGAAGCCGTCGAGCCGCTCCAGCGCCGGTTGGACGTCGTCCCGCCACACGGCGACCGGGTCCGGCCCGAGGCTCTCGCTGTAGGTGACCGCGAGGAGGGGCGCGTCGCCCCCGTCCGGCCCGAACGTGACGCGATAGGCGTCGTCGTCGCGGGCGGTGCGGATGCGCCGCCAGTCGGCGGGGAGGGCGAGGGAGAAGCCCTCCGGGGCGGTGTAGCGGCGGAAGCCGGCCGGTAGCGCGGAGGCGGAGCGGGAGGCGGAGGGCGAGGGCGAGGGCGAGCGCGAGAGGGAGGGGCGGGCCGTCGGGGCGCTGCCGGGCGGGCCGGCCGTGGCGGGCGGGCGAGGGGGCGGGCTCGCTGTCGTGTCGGACCCGGGCAGCCCCTGGGTGGCGGCGAGGACGGCCACCGACACGGTGACGACGGCCAGCACGGTCCCGGCCACCATGGTCCGCCGGCTCCAGCGGCGCCCGAGGTTCAGGGCACCGGCGTAGGCCACGCGCAGCCGGGGCAGCGCGCAGGCGCCCCGCGAGCCGGCCGCCGCGTCGTCCGTCAGCACCCGGTGCAGGGCGTCGCGCACCACCGGGCGGGTCAGCCGCTCCCGGGGGTTCTTGCGCAGCAGCCCCTGCACGGTCTGCGTCAGCGGACCGGCGCGCAGCGGGGTGCGCAGCGGCAGCCGGTCCACGCCCTTCAGGGTCGCGTCGAGCCGGCCCCGGTCACGGAACGGCGGGCGCCCCTCGACCATCGTGTAGAGGATCGCGCCGAGCGCCCACAAGTCCGCGGCGGGACCGAGGCGTTCGTCCCGGGCCTGCTCGGGCGAGGCGTACGACGGCGCCGTCACCCGCGGCGCGAGGGTCGCCCCGGCCAGCCCGAACCCGGCGACGACGAGCGGGCCTTCGGGGCGGACGAACACCTGGCCGGGACTGAGTTCGCCATGGGTGAGGCCCTCGGCGTGCGCGGCCTCCAGCACGTCGAGCAGTTCGAGGCCGATCCGGGCCGCGCGGACGTAGTGGAACGCGCCCTGCTCGGCGAGGAGTTGACCGAGCGGGGTGCCGTCGATCCAGTCCGCGACGGTCCACAGCGTGCCCGCCTCCTCGACCGCGTCGATCAGCGTGGCCACCCGGCCCGGCCGCAGCAGCCCCAGCACCTCGCCGGCGCGCACGAGGCGGGCGACGGTCCGGTGTCCGGTGTCGCCCGCCGCGCGGCCGGGCAGCGTGATCCCGGTCAGCAGCCGCGGCCGCCGCGCGTGGACGTCCTCGGCACGCCAGCACACCCGGTTCGTCTCGCGGTGGACGACTTCCAGCAGTCGGTAGCGTCCGGCGACCCACTCGTGTGCGGAGACGTGCGCCTCGGTCATGACCATCCCTCGCTGAAACGCTGCCGTTGCCTTCCCGGAAGTACGCGGGACGCCACGCAGTGTGTTCAACGGATTCCCAACTCCCTGAAAGTGCCTGGCTTTTCAGGTGGCCGGCACGCCGTCGGCCGGTCAGCTCAGCCCGCTCAGCTCAGCCCGAACCGCTCCGTCCAGCCCGCGACTTCGCGAGGCGTCGCGTTGCCCCCGCACACCACCAGCCCGAGCCGTGCCCTCTCGCCCACCCGCTCCAGAACCCGCCGGGCCGCGGGCAGCAGACAGCCGGCGGCGGGCTCCGCCCACACCTTGGCGTGGTCGGCGAGGTCCAGGCAGCCGCGTACGGCCTCCCGGTCGGAGACCGTGAGAACCTCGGTGACCAGCGCGGACGCATGGTCGTACGTCAGCCGGGACACGGACGGGGCGCTCAGCGTGGTGACGATCGACGACACCTCGACCGGAACCGGGCCGCCCGCCGCCAGCGCCGCCGCCATGGCCTGCGCGCCCTCCGGCTCCACGCCCCACACCCGCACCCCCGGGCGGCGGGCACGCAGCGCGGCGGCCACACCGGCGATCAGGCCACCACCGCCGACGCTGACGAGGACGTCCGTCAACTCATCGGCGTCATCGGTGAGTTCCAGACCCACGGTGCCCTGCGCGGCGATCACCACCGGATCGTCGAAGGGGTGGACCAGTGTCAGCCCCTCGTCCCGCAGCCGGGTCACCAGGTCGAAGGCGCCCGCCATGTCGTCGGTCAACTGCACCGACGCCCCGGCGTCCTGTGCGGCCTGGATGGAACGCGCGGGCGCCGTACGGGGCATGACGACCATCGCCTTCACCTCCAGCGCGGCCGCCATCGTCGCGACGGCGACCCCGTGATTGCCGCCGCTCATCGCCACCACACCCGCGGCCCGCTCGGCGTCACTGAGCGACAGCAGCTTCGCCGTCGCCCCGCGCGCCTTGAACGAGCCGGTGCGCTGGAGCAGTTCGAGCTTCGTGGTGACCGGGACGCCGAGCAGAGCGGACAGCCCGGGGCTCGGCACGGTCGGGGTACGTACGACGTGTCCCGCGATGCGCTCCGCCGCGGCTTCGATGTCCGTGATGCCGATCAAGGCAGTTCACCCCTCCGGCGCGGGGGTGGGAGTCCGCGCCGTTCGCAGCCCTACCCGTGGAGTCCCACGGTCAACACCGCGTGTCCGTCAGTGCTGTTGGGCCTTCTGCGGCGTCGCCTCGCTCGGGCGCACGACGACGTACCCGTCGCCCTGGAGCATCAACTGCACCGCTTCCCCCGAACCGCCGCGCAGCATCGAGCCGATGGACTGCGACCGGTGCAGCGAGGTCTGCAGCGCGGAGGTCCAGCCGACCACCGCGTCCGTGTCGACGTACACCGGCTGCCGGGGCGAGACGGGGATGACGAGCGGGCTGCCCTCGCAGACCAGACCGAGGCTGCCGTGCCCGGTGAAGACGCTGTTGAACAGGCCGCCCCCGGCGATACCCGCGCCCTTGACGGTCCTTATCTCGTACGACAGCGAGGCGTCGAAGCACAGCACGTTGCGGCCGTTGACGGTGAACTGGTCGCCGCGCTCGACCTCGACGACGAAGCAGTTCTGCGCCTCGTACGCGAACCACGCCTCGCCCTGCCCGCGCACCGTCATCAGGGGCAGCCCCTCGCCGGTGACCGCGCGCTTGAGCATGCCGCCGACGCCCTGCCCCTTGCGCTCGAACCGCAGATCGCCGCGGAAGGCGATCATCGCGCCCTGCCGGGCGAACATCTCGCCGTTCACCGTGTACTTGAGGCACTTGGCGTTCTCGACGGACAGGCCCGGCTCGACGGCCGGCTGGACCATGTGCTGACTGGAAAAGAGATCACCCTTCATGCGGGCATCTTGTCCCGGAGTACCTGGTTCCGCCAAGATCGGGGAAAGGGCGGCCCGTTGGACCGCCCTTTCCCGGCCGACGAGGCGCGATCAGTCGCGCGCCACCGACGGCGCGATGTCCTCGTACCGCTCGAAGTGCCGCTCGGAGACGGTCCGCTCCCGCGTGGTCCCGCTCGCCTTCTTCTTGCCACAGAACGCCGACTCCAGCGTGCCCGCCATCGTGTTGAGCACGGTGGCGTTGTTGGAGGTGTTGGCGACCGCGGTGAGGCTGCGCTTGCCGTCCTTGCTGGTGAAGGCGTACGTGTAGTAGCCCTGGACGGTGCCCGTGTGCCCGTACACCGAGGTGCCGCAGGACAGGGTGCGGCGGCGCAGCCCGAGCCCGTACGCCGTCGTGCTGTTGACCTTCGTCCAGCGCTCCATCTCCGCGAGCCGCGCCGAGGACATCAGACGCCCGCCGAGCAGTGCCGAGTAGAACGTGTTCAGGTCGTGGGCGCTGGAGATGATCGCGCCCGCGCTCTGGGCCCAGGAGACCGTCTGCCGGGTCGAGTCGACCAGGGCGGCGCCCTTGGTGTCGGGGGTGAGGTAGCCGCGGGTGTACGTGCCCGGCAGCTTGGTGTCCGGGTGGACGTAGAAGGTGTCGTTCAGCTTGAGCGGCTTGAAGATGCGGTTCTGGTACTCGGTCCGCACCGAGTGCCCGGTGAGCTTCTCGATGAGCATCCCGGCGACCACGAAGTTCGTGTTGGAGTACGCGTACGCGGCGCCGGGCGCGTTGGTGCGCTTCTTCTTCAGCGAGAGGTTCACCAACTGGCGGTAGGTGAAGACCTTGTCGCGGACCGCCTCGAAGCCGGACACGCTCTTGGCGAACATGTCGTTGGTGTAGTCGTACAGCCCGCTGCGGTGGCTCAGGACGTGCCGCACGGTGATGCGGTCGTCCGGCAGCAGCCCCGGGAGGTAGCGGTTGACCGGGGCGTCCAGGCTGAGCTTGTGGGCGTCGGCCAACTGCAGCAGGACGACGGCCGAGAAGCTCTTGGTGACACTGCCGACGCGGAAGCGGTCCCCGGTGCCGATGCCCCGCCTGGTGCCGCGGTCGGCGAGGCCCCGCACCTCCTTGTAGACCGTGCCGTGGTCGTCGACCCGGGCCATGGCGCCCGGCGCGCCCTGCGCCACCGCCGAGCGCAGCACGCTCCGCAGCCCCGCCGTGTCGGGCGCCGGCAGCGCGGCGGCCGCCCTGGTGTGCGCGGTGCCGGGCGCGGCCTGCGCGGGCACCGCGAGGAGCGACAGGACGACCGCTCCGAGGACCGCGCTTCTGCCCACCGTTGCTGAGACCATTCGGTTCCCACTCCCATCTCCGCCGGAACCGGTACGAGACCGGTCACGTTCCGGCGTGGGAACCTACTCGCCTCCCGTCACTTCTCAAGAGCTGACACACAGTTGGCGATCCGCGCGTCACTCGGTGGAGTCAACCGCGGAGCCGGTGCGAACAGATGAACGCCCCGCCATGTGGGCGGGGCGTTCGGACTTCGGACTCTCGGGACGTCAGCGGGCTCTCGGGGACGTCAGCGGATCGTGTCGGCCCAGTTCTCCGGCACCCTTCCCGCCGGCCCCGGGACCGGCTGGTCGGCGGGGTGACTGGCTGGGGGAGCCAGCTCGGGCCCGCCGGTGTACAGCTCGCCCGTGTCGAAGTCCCAGAACCAGCCCTCGCCCGGCTCGAAGCTGCGCATCACCCGGTGGCCGGTGGCCTCGTAGTGGGCGGTGGCGTGCTTGGACGGCGAGCTGTCGCAGCAGCCGATGTGCCCGCACTGGGCACAGCGCCGCAGGTGGAACCACCAGCCGCCGGTCGCGTCGCACTCCACGCAGCCGTTGCCGCTCGGCGGGACGCTCGGGTCGATCGCGGAGTCGATGGTCATGGCGCCTCCTCCTCGCTCCGCGGTCCATCGTAGGGGCGTCCGCCCGGCTTCGCTCAGGCACGCATGGTGGGGCCCACCTGGTGAAGACTGGTCCTGGAAGCGGAGCCAGAAGGAGGCCGGACACATGAGACGCCCGATCACGGCAGGGGTGGACGGCACGGAGGAGAGCGTGGCCGCTCTGGCGTGGGCGGCCCGGGAGGCCGTACGCCGGGTGCTGCCCCTGCGCCTGGTGCACGCGTGGCGGTTCCAGCCGTACGAGGAGTTCGGCGGGACGGACCGGGAGACGCAGGGCGCGTGGGCACGGGACGTGGTGACGCGGGCGGCGCGCGCCGTCACCGAGCGCCATCCGGAACTCGCGGTGTCCGTCGACGTCCTCGAGGGGCCGGTCGTGGAGTCGCTCGTGACCGCTGCCGCCGACGCGGAGATGCTGGTGCTCGGCTCGCGCGGGCACGGGCCGGTGGTCGGGTTCCTGCTCGGCTCCGTCGGCCAGCAGGTGATCGCCGAGGCCACGCGGCCCGTCGTCCTCGTGCGGGCGGGGGACCGGCCCGCGGGGGAGGCGGCCGGGCGGGAGATCGTCGTGGGACAGCAGGGCAGCCCGCAGGACAGCGCGGCCGCGCTGCGCTTCGCGTTCGAGGCGGCGGCGGCCCGTGGCGCGGGTGTCCGGGCCGTACGGGCCTGGACCCTGCCGCCCGTCTTCGCCTACAGCCCGGGCTCGCTGAAGTTCCTCGACGAGGCCGGCGGCCTGGAGCCGTACGAGAAGAGGGCCCTGGCCGAGGCGCTGAAGCCGTGGCGGGAGCGGTTCCCGGGCGTGCGCGTGGCCGAGCACGTGGAGATGGGCAGCGCGGGCCAGGTGCTGCTGTCGGTGGCCGGACGGGCCCAGCTGATGGTCGTCGGACGCCGCGCCCACCGCACCGCGGTCGGCGCCCGCATCGGCTCCGTGGCCCACGGGGTGCTGCACCACGCTGACTGCCCGGTGGCCGTGGTCCCGCACGACTGACGGCCGTCGCCGCCGGGACCGCCCGCTGTCGTCAGGCCGCCCGTTCGCGCGCCCGCTCGGCGGCCCGGCGTACCGAGCCGTGGTGCACGGGGCCGTGGCCCGGGAGCAGGATGTCGCCGTCGAGGCGGGCGATCAGCTCCAGCGAGGCGACCGTCCGCGCGCGGTCGTGGTGGAACATGTCGGGCAGCAGTTGCGGTCCCTCCATGCGGCAGAGGGCGTGGCCGCTGACCAGGGCGTCGCCGGAGATGACGATGCCCAGGTCCGGCAGGTGGTAGACGGTGTGCCCGTCCGTGTGGCCCGGGGTGTGCACCGGGACGGGGTGCCCCGGCAGATCGAGCTCGCCCTCGCTCGGGAACGGCTCCGGCGCGGTGACCGGATGCTGCTCGGTGCCGCCCGAGCGCAGCACGTGCGCCAGCCACGGGACGGTGCCCGGCCGCCAGATGTTGCGCAGCACCGCGCCCACCGACACCTGCTGGAGGAACTCGCGGCGCGCGTGCGGGACTTCGGCCTCGTGCAGATAGACCGGGGTGCCGTACGTCCGGTGCAGGTACTCGGCCGAGCCGAGGTGGTCGTTGTGCGCGTGGGTGATGAGCACGGCCGCGACCGCCTCCGGCGAACTGCCCACCGCCGCCAGCGAATCGAGGAGCCCCGGCCGGTCGCCGGGGTAGCCGGTGTCCACCAGCGTGACGGCCTCCCCGTCCGTGAGGATCACCCAGTTGGTGTGACCGCCGTGCACCAGGTAGGTACCGTCGGCGACTTGGCGTACCTCTGCCCGCATGTTCTCCCCGCCTCCTGAGGTTCCGGCCCGGTACGGAACACCCAACCAGACACGCTCACTTCTATGGGGCGTACGCGTCGGCCAGCCGTAGTGCGGTGGACCGGGCCAGGGCGATGGGGTCCGGCGTGCTGAGCGCCTCCGCGAGGGTGAGGGCCGCGATTCCGTGGACGAGGGACCACACCGCCTCACTGGTCGCGGTGCGGCCGGCCCCGTCAGTCGGGGGGCCGTCTGCGTCGAGCCTGGCCGTGAGCAGGTCGAACACGTGCCGGCGCGCGGCACGGAAGGCGGCGTCGGTGTCGTGGACCAGGTCCAGGCGGAACATCACGGCGTAGTAGCCGGGGTGTGTGATCGCGAATCCGACGTAGGTTCCGGCGGCCCTGTCCAGGCGGCCGCCTGCCTCTGAGGCACTGAGGGCGGCGGCGAGCAGGTCGAAGCCCTGGGTCGCCAGTGCGGTGAACAGCCCCCTGCGGTCCTTGAAGTGGTACGTCGGCGCGGCATGCGAGACGCCCGCCCGGCGTGCCAGGTCCCGCAGCGAAAGCGTGTCCGGGCCGGCGGCGGCGACGAGCTCGGCGGCGGTCGCCAGGACCTGGCCGCGCAGGTTTCCGTGGTGGTACGGCGTCACGGCGGCACCCTATCGCCCGGACTGGTCACTGACAAGATACTAGTCATTGACAAGATTACGATGATGACACAAACTAGACGCTGACTAGTTAGTGTTTGTCCGCTTCTGTGCGGTTACATCGAGTCCAGGAGCAGCCCGTGGCATTCCCTTCCGAGAACCGGCGCATCACGCTCGCCGACCACACCGTCGACGAGGTCATCCGCGCCGGCCGGCCGTTCCAGGTGGTCTCCCGCCACAGTCCGGCCGGCGACCAGCCGCAGGCGATCGCCGAGCTGGAAGCGCACGTCCGGGCCGGGGAGAGCGACGTGGTGCTCCTCGGTGCCACGGGCACCGGCAAGTCCGCGACGACCGCCTGGCTCATCGAGAAGCTGCAGCGGCCCACGCTCGTGCTCGCGCCGAACAAGACGCTCGCCAGCCAGCTCGCGAACGAGCTGCGTGAGCTGTTCCCGCACAACGCGGTGGAGTACTTCGTCTCCTTCTACGACCACTACCGGCCCGAGTCGTACGCCCCGAGCACCGACACGTACTTCGCGAAGGAGTCGGTCTCCAACAAGGAGGTCGACCGGCTGCGGCACTCGGCGACCTGGTCGCTGCTCAGCCGCCGCGACGTGATCGTCGTGGCGTCCGTCTCGTGCATCTACGGCCTCGGCACGCCTCAGTCCTACCTCGACCGTTCGTTCGAGCTGGCGGTGGGCGACACCCTCGATCGGGAGGAACTGCTCGCGGCACTCGTCGATATCCAGTACACGCGCACCGACTCCGAGTTGACCCGGGGCGGTTTCCGCGTCCGCGGCGACACCATCGACATCCACCCCGCCTACGACCGCACGATGCTGCGGGTGGAGATGTTCGGCGACACGGTCGAACGGCTCACCGTCGCCGACCCGGAGACCGGCGAGGTGCGCGAGGCCGTGGACCGGATGCGCGTGTTCCCCGCCACCCACTACTCCGCCGGCCCCGAGCGGATGCGCGCGGCAGCCGACTCGATCCAGGCCGAGCTCGCGCAGCGGGTCGCGGAGCTGCGCCGCGGCGGCAAGCTGCTGGAGGCCGACCGTCTGCAGACGCGGACGGAACACGACATCGAACTGATCCGGCACACCCGGGTCGCCTCCGGGATGGAGAACTACTCCCGGCACCTGGACGGGCGCGCCCCCGGCGATCCCCCGTCCACGCTCCTGGACTACTTCCCCGAGGACATGCTCGTGGTCATCGACGAGTCACACGTGACGGTGCCGCAGCTGTCCGGTATGAGCCAGGGCGACGCGGCGCGCAAGAACATCCTGGTCGACCACGGATTCCGGCTGCCTTCCGCGCTGGACAACCGTCCCCTGACGTGGAAGGAGTTCGCCGCGCGATGCCCGCAGCGGGTCTACCTGTCCGCGACCCCGGGCAGGTTCGAGCTGACCGCCGCCCGGGGCGCGGTCGTCGAGCAGATCATCCGGCCGACCGGACTGCTCGATCCGCAGGTGATGGTCAAGCCGAGCGCCGGCCAGATGGAGGACCTGCTCGCGCAGATCCGCGAACGGTCCGCCCGTGGCGAGCGGACCTTGGTGACGACGTTGACCAAGCGGATGTCGGAGGAGCTGAGCGACTACCTCGAGTCGCAAGGAGTCCGCGTCCGCTACCTGCACTCCGGCGTCACCACCCTGCGCCGCGTCGAACTGCTCGCCGAACTGCGCCGCGGCGACTTCGACGTGCTGGTCGGCATCAACCTCCTGCGTGAGGGACTCGACCTGCCGGAGGTCTCGCTGGTCGCGATCCTCGATGCCGACCAGGACGGAGTCTTCCGCTCGGACACGGCGCTGGTCCAGATGATCGGCCGCGCGGCACGCAACGTCAACGGCGAAGTGCACATGTACGCGGATCGGATGACGCCCTCGATGCAGCGCGCCATCGACGAGACCGACCGGCGCCGGATGCTGCAGGCGGCCCACAACCGGACGCACGGAATACGCCCGACCGCCCTGCGTAAGAAGATCGAGAACACGGTGCCCGCCCAGTACCCGCAGGCGCATCACCCGACCACCGGCACGTCCTACAACCGCAGGATGGCGACAGGCGCGCGGAACGGTTGAGCGCCGGCATCGGTAAGCCGACAGCGGTCATACGTGCGTGCCCTTGGATCGCCGGGGGCGCGTCCGCGCTCGTGGCGTCCCGCCTTGCCGAGGGGCACCTTGGGTACTAAGGAGAGATTTGTCCGTAGGTGCCCCGTGGAGGACGTACGTGCCCCCGTGGAGGACGTACGTGTCCCGTGGAGGAAGGGAGTGGGGTCCATGGCCGTCATCGACCGGGTTCTCGTCGTCGGCGCCACCGGTCGCACCGGCCGGCATGTCGTCGTGGAGGCCGTCCACCACGGGCTCACACCGGTGGCGCTCGTCCGGGACGCCTCCCACGCGAGCGGCCTGCCGAACGCCACCGAGATCGTCGTCGGTGACCTGACCGAGCCGGACTCCCTCACGGACGCCGTGCGCGACGTGGACGCGGTGATCTTCGTGCACGGCTCGGGCGACGACCCCCGCTCCGACTCGTACGAGCGCGTCGACTACGGCGGCGTCGTCAACGTGCTGCGCGCGCTCGGCGACCGACGCCCCCGGATCGCCCTCCAGACGACGATCTTCGTCACACGCCGCGACCACCCCTTCAACGAGGTCGGCCAGGCCCTGGACTGGAAGCGCCGTTCGGAGCGCGTCGTACGGCTCAGCGGCGCCCCCTACACGATCGTGCGGCCCGGCTGGCTGGACGCCGGGGCCAAGGGCGACCATCTGCGCATCGAGCAGGGTGACACGAGCGAGGACAACGCCAGCCGCGCCGCCGTCGCCTCCCTGCTCGTCCAGGCCCTGCTCGACACCAACGCGACCGGCAAGACCTTCGAGGTCTTCTCCGGCCCCGGCCCCGCCACCACCGACTTCGGCGCCCTGTTCGTCGAGGCCCAGCCGGACGCCCCCGGCGCCCTCGACGCCGTCCGGGACGCCACCAACCTCCCCCTCGACGAGGAACCCGCGCGTGTCCGCGACGACCTCACGGAGCTCGGCATCCTCTGATCCCACACCGTGCGACACCTGGAACTCCTCGCTCCGCGCCCTTTCGGTACACGAACGCATCGGATACATTCGCGTATCGAACGGGCGGTCAAGGGAACGGGGGGCGGCGTGGAGCAGCCGGTCAAGCGCGTCACCAGACGCCGGGTCCGGACCCGGGCGAAGCTGCTGGACGCCGCGTTCACCGTGTTCGCCGCCAAGGGTTTCGGGCGCGTCTCGATCGAGGAGGTCTGCGAGGCCGCCGGCTTCAGCAGGGGCGCCTTCTACTCGAACTTCGCCACCCTGGACGAGCTGTTCTTCGCCCTGTACCGGGAGCGGGCCGACCTCATCGCCGCCCAGGTGGCAAACGCGCTCGCCCACGACGGCCCCGCCCTCGACGTCACCGCCTCCGTGGACCGCGTCACCGAGGTACTGCTCCTCGACGTGGACTGGCTGCTGGTGAAGACCGACTTCCTGGTCCACGCCGCCCGCGCCCCGCACGTCGCCGAGGCCCTGCTCGACCACCGGGCGCGCCTGCGCGGCGCCGTCGCCGAGCGCCTCTGCCGGGCCGAACTCCCCGCCGTCCTGGGCGATTCCGAGGCCGCCGCCCACGCCGTCGTCGCCGCCTACGACGGGGTGACCACCCAACTCCTGCTGGACCGGGACGTGGAGCACGCGCGGGCCTGGCTCAAGCAGCTGCTCACCGCCCTGCTGACCGACGGCAGCGGCACCCCCGTACGAGCCACCCCACGAGCCACCCCACCACCAGCCTGAGGGAAGGGACACGGTCGCCATGGACGCGGACGTCATAGTCGTCGGAGCGGGCCTCGCCGGTCTGGTCGCGGCGCACGAACTCACCAGCCGGGGACGGCGCGTCGCCCTGGTCGACCAGGAGAACGCGGCCAACCTCGGCGGGCAGGCGTTCTGGTCCCTGGGCGGTCTCTTCCTGGTCGACTCGCCCCAGCAGCGCCGCATGGGCGTCAAGGACTCCTTCGACCTCGCCTGGAACGACTGGCAGGGCAGCGCGCGGTTCGACCGCACCGAGGACGAGGACTCCTGGGCGGTGCGCTGGGCCCGCGCCTACGTCGAGTTCGCGGCAGGGGAGAAGCAGTCCTGGCTGGAGGGCCACGGCATCTCCCTGCTGCCCACGGTCGGTTGGGCCGAACGCGGCGACCTGCGCGCCGACGGGCACGGCAACTCCGTACCCCGCTTCCACATCGCCTGGGGTACCGGCACCGGCGTCGTCGAACCGTTCGCGCGTTACGCCCGGCAGGCTCAGCGCGACGGCCTGTTGACCTTCCACCACCGCCACCAGGTGGACGAACTGGTCGTCGAGAACGGCGAGATGCGCGGTGTGCGCGGCACCGTCCTCGCCGCCGACGACGCACCGCGCGGCGTGCGCACCAACCGCGATCGCATCGGCGACTTCGAACTCACCGCCCAGGCCGTGATCGTCACCAGCGGCGGCATCGGCGGCAACCACGACATCGTCCGCCGCTACTGGCCCGAGCGCATGGGCACCCCGCCCGCCGAGATGATCACCGGCGTCCCGGCGTACGTCGACGGCCGGATGCTCGACATCAGCGCCGAGGCGGGCGTACGGCTGGTCAACCGGGACCGTATGTGGCACTACACCGAGGGCGTGCGGAACTGGGACCCCATCTGGCCCGGCCACGGCATCCGCATCCTGCCCGGCCCCTCCTCGATCTGGCTCGACGCCCTCGGCCGCCGACTGCCCGACCCCTGCCTGCCCGGCTACGACACCCTGAGCACGCTCCGGCATCTGCGCACCGCCGAGGACCTCGCGGGGCACGACCACTCCTGGTTCGTCCTCACCCGGAAGATCATCGAGAAGGAGTTCGCGCTGTCGGGGTCCGAGCAGAACCCCGACATCACCGCCAAGGACCGAAAGGCCGTGCTGCGCGACCGTGTCCTCGGCAAGGGCGCCCCCGGCCCGGTGCAGGCCTTCCTCGACAAGGGCGCCGACTTCGTGACCGCGGGCACCCTCGAAGCGCTGGTCGAGAAGATGAACCGGCTCACGGACAAGCCCTTGTTGGACGCGCCCGGCGTACGCCGCCAGATAGAGGCCCGTGACCTCCAGATGGCCAACCCCTACAGCAAGGACTCCCAGGTCCAGGGCATCCGCAACGCCCGCCGCTACCTCGGTGACCGCCTCGGCAGGGTCGCCACTGCGCACCGCCTCCTCGACCCGGCCGCCGGACCGCTGATCGGCGTCAAGCTGCACATCCTCACCCGCAAGACCCTCGGCGGCATCCAGACCGACCTGGACTCCCGCGCCCTCGGCACCGACGGCCGGCCCATCGGCGGCCTGTACGCGGCGGGCGAGGTCGCCGGCTTCGGCGGCGGAGGCGTCCACGGCTACAACGCTCTGGAGGGCACCTTCCTCGGCGGCTGTCTGTTCTCCGGGCGGGCGGCCGGGCGGGCGGCGGCCCGGCAGACCGGCTGACTCAGTGCCGCAGTTGTGCCGCCAGTACCGAGGCGTGGCTCTGCTCCGTATGTCTGGAGGCGGTGAGGAGCGTGACCGGTCCCTTGCGGGCCGACTCCCGGAGTGCGGCCACGAGTTGGGCGGCTTCGGGCTCGGCGAGTTCCGCCTCGTAGCGGCGGCGGAACTCGTCGAACGACGCGTCGCCCTCGTGGTACCAGCGGCGCAGTTCGGTGGACGGGGTGAGGCCCTTGGGCCACTCGTCCAGGTGCGCCTCCTCCTTGGACACGCCGCGCGGCCAGAGCCGGTCGACCAGGACGCGCAGTCCGTCGTCCGGTTCGGGGGTGTCGTAGATCCGGCGCAGGCGGACGCTCACGGGCGGGGTCCCTCTCGGGTCGCGGACGGTGCCGCTCCCGCACGTGGGCCGCGGCCGGTCCCGTGAGCCTACTGCCGTGACGAGCGCGCGGGCGTGCGCCGGGCCATCGCGCGTCGTTCGTGCTCGGTGGCACCACCCCAGATGCCCGACGTCTGGCCGATCTCCAGCGCCCAGCGCAGGCACGGCTCCCGGACGGGGCAGCGGCGGCAGACCGACTTCGCCTGCCGGATCTGCGACAGCGACGGGCCGGCGCCGCCGATCGGGAAGAAGAGGTCCGGATCCTCGTGGCGGCAGCGCGCCTGCTGCCGCCAATCGACCGTCGTATTCACGTGTGTTGTCACCCCTCGGCTGTGTCGTCGTGCGCCTGTGTCCGGGTACGGGTCACCGGTCGGACGCGGCTGAAACGGCACAGCCCGGTCAGGGTGCGGGAGTTCACTGCTCGCGCAGGCCCCAGGGCGAGCCGTACTCGCTCAGCAGGTCCAGGAACGGGCGGGCCGGGAATGCCTCCGGGCCGAGCACGCCCGCGCCCGACCAGGCGCCGGTGGCCAGGAGTTCGAGCGCGACGACCGGGTTGACCGCCGTCTGCCACACCACGGCCTGGCTGCCGTACTCCGCCATGGACCACCGGTTGTCGACCACGTGGTACAGGTACACCTCGCGCGGCGCGCCGTCCTTGGTGCCGCGCACCCAGGTGCCCGCGCAGGTCTTGCCGTGCATGCGCTCGCCCAGCGTCGCCGGGTCCGGCAGACACGCGGCGACGACGTCCCGCGGGGACACCTGCACCGTCCCGCCGGTGCCGGGCACGCTCACCGGTGCGGTGCCGTCCAGACCCAGCTCGTGCAGGGTCCGCAGCTTGTCGATGAACTCCGAGCCCAGCCCGTACTTGAAGGTGACCCGCTTCGCGTCCACCCAGCGCGGGACCAGCAGCACCTCCTCGTGCTCGACGTTCACGCACTCCACCGGCCCGATCCCCTCGGGGAAGTCGAACACCTCCGGCTCGCTGAACGGCGCCGTGGTGAACCAGCCGCGGTCCGCCTCGTAGACGACCGGCGGGTTCAGGCACTCCTCGATGGTGGTCCAGATGCTGAACGAGGGGGCGAAGCCGTAGCCGTCGACGGTGAGGTTCGCGCCGTCGCGGATGCCGATCTCCTCGATCTCGTCGAAGAGGTCGTCGGCGGCGTACCGGGCGAACACGTCCGACAGACCGGGCTCCACGCCCATGCCGACGAGCGCGAGCGCGCCCGCCCGTTCCCACTCGGCGGCCTGGGCGAACTGCTCGTCGCCCAGCTTGAGCCCGCACTCCTCGTAGGGGCGCCCGGGGTGCGGGCGCGACAGGGACATCGCCATGTCGAGGTAGGTGGCGCCGGCGGTGCGGGCCGCGCGGAACAGCGGCATCACGAAGCGCGGGTCGGTGGCGTTGAGCAGGACGTCGCAGCCGTGGCGGGCCAGCAGGGCGGCCACCGCGGCCTCGTCGCCCGCGTCCACGCGCTCGGCGCGTAGCCGGGTCTCGTCCGGGCCGAGGGCCGCCACCGCGGCCTCGGCCCGCGCGACGTCGTAGTCGGCGACCACCATCAGGTCGAAGAACGAACGCCGGGCCGCGATCCGGGTGATGGCGGTACCGACACCGCCCGCTCCGACGAGCAGCACACGCATGACGTATCTCCCTAGTCGAACTCATCGAACTCATCGAACTCATCGAACTCATCGGAATCGTCGAAATCGTCGAAATCGAGGACAGGGCGCGCCCAGGCAGGCAATACAACGGCGCGGCGCCGCGTAAGGTCAATGGCGTTGGCATAAGGGGCGGGTCCAACCGGAGGGAGACGTCGTGCCGAAGCAGGTGGTGCCCGAGGAGAGGCGGCGGCGCAGGCGTCCCACCAAGAGCGGCACCGTGCTGTCCGAGCCGCTCATCGTCGAGACCGCGCTGCGCATGCTGCGCGAACACGGCAGCGCCGGGCTCACCGCGCGCCGCCTCGGACTGGCCCTCGACTGCGACCCCAGCACCCTGTACCGGTACTTCCGCGGCATGGACGACCTCACCCTGGCGATCGGCGACGCGCTCATCGGGCAGGCGCTCGACGGATGGGAGCCGACGGGGGAGTGGCGCGCCGACCTGCGGGCCATCGGGCTGCGGATCTACGGCGCCTACGTGGAACACCCCCAGGCGGCGGTGCTGACCGTGAGCCGGGTGACCGGGCGCGCGCACGAACTCGCCGCCGACGAGGCCGTGCTGGACGTGCTGCGCACCGCCGGCTTCTCGCTGCCGGACACCGTGCGCGTCTACCACGCCTTCATCGACCAGACGCTCGGCTTCGCCGCCCTCGACGCCGCCTCCCTGACCCTGCCGCGGGCCTCCCGGCGAGCCGACGAGGCGCAGTGGCGTTCGACCTACGCCCGCCTGCCCCGCAGCACGCACCCCCGCATCGCCGAGGCGGCCCCCCTGCTGACCACCCTCATGCTCGACAGCGCCTACCCGACCGCCCTGGACATGCTCCTGGACAGTGCGGAGCGGCAGTTGACCGGAGACCTCCGACAACCCGCGGGTCCCTCACAGGAGTCGCCGGGACAGTGAACGCCCATCGAGCCGGAACCGACGCCCCGCCCGCAACGCCCCGCGCCCTGTTCCCGCAGATGGCGGCCGAGACCTACATGCAGGGCGTCATGACGGTCGTCGTCGTGGGCGGCCCTCGCCTCGCCGACATCGCCCATGGCACCGCCGGCGCCGCCTTCGGCCCCAGGGCCGCCGTGGCGGGCGGCGGCCTGCTCGTCGTGCCTGTGACTCTGATCCTCGCGGCGACGGTCCCGGCACTGCGGCGCTACCGGATCTGACCCGGCGCCGAAGGGCGGCGCTCCCTACAACGGACTGCGCCGCCCCGAGGAGTACTGCTCCAGCAGCTTGCCCCGGGTCATCTCCAGGCGGTTGGCGAGGATCTCGGCGACGGTGCGGACCACGGACAGCCCGAGCAGGGGGTCCTCCACGCACAGGCCGAGGACCGCCGCCGCGTCGTACTCGTAGGCACGCACCTGGCTGAAGGCCACCGCGCCGAAGTCCCAGCTGTACGGCGGGAAGAGCCATGACCAGCCGAGCAGGTCCCCGGCGCCGAGGCTGGCGACCGTGACCCGCTGCTGGCTGGTGACCTGCTGGTCGAGGTTGACCGCGCCGGACCGGATCACCCAGAAACGGTCGGCGGTGCCGCCCGCCTCGAAGATCCTGGTGTCCTCCGGGAAGGACACCTCCCGCGCCAGCTCCATCAGACGCTCGCGCTGGGGCTGCGGAAGAGCGGTCAGCAGTTTTATCGCTTTGGTCATGACGCGGGGCTCCTCGCCGGCGAGAGGGCGGTGGTGTGCCTACGCCCATTTCAGCCGCTCCGGCCGCCCCGGGCACCTCGACGGTGCCGAGGCCTTGGAGCAGGACGTGCGTGGGCATGAAAAAGCCCTGGCTGGACGGGGGAGGCCAGCCAGGGCCGTAGACGGTGGCTCAGGGAGGACACGCACGGTCGACTCCGAGGCCACGTATTGGTGAACCGTAAACCACCTTCCGGTGTTCCGTGTACCCGGGAGCCCCTCACGTGACGGGTTTCACTGCCGGTTCGTCCTGGCCCCGGTTCACCGGCACCCGCAGCGGCCGCGCCAGACCCAGCACCGCCTCGTCCAGCCGCTGCAGCTGCCGCAGGACGCGGTCGGTCACCTGGCCCCAGCGCGGGGTGGCCAGAGTGCCGGGCTTCAGCAGCGAGGCGATGGACGGCCCGGTCATGACCTCGGTCTTGGCATGCGGGTCGGTGACGTGCGCGGCGATCGCCTCGATGTTCCGCACGATCCGGCTCCCGACCTCACGCAGCCGCGGATCCGCCGCGATCGAGGGCTTCAGCGGCAGTAGTTCGGCCGTGGCCGCGAGGGCGCGCGCGTGATAGGCACACGTCTCCAGCAGCGCCACCACATAGCGCGCCGTGTTGCGGCGGGAGCGCTGCGGCGAGATCGGGTGGGTCAGCGGGCGCGTGGACTCACGCAGGTCCGCCAGCGCCTGGTCCAGCTCGCGGGCCATGTCGAGCAGATCCGTCGGCGGCCCCCCGCTCAGCTGGTCGACCGCGGCCCGCGTGACGTCGGCCAGCCGGTCCAGGACGTCGGCGAGCAGCTCGTTCGTACGGAAGTCCGTGTGCACCGGCAGCACGAACGCCGCCGCGATGACCCCGCACGCCGCACCCAGCACCGTCTCCTCGATCCGCAGCACCAGGACGTCCACGCTGTAGGTGTGCAGCAGCGTGTACAGCATGCCCAGCGCGCCCGTGACGAAGAACGACATCAGCGTGTACGACACCGGCGCGAAGTACCACATGGCGAAGATGAACAGCAGCACCAGGACGAACGCCGTCCAGGAGCGCGGGCCGACCAGCCCCGCCAGCCCGACACCGGCCACCACGCCGAGCACCGTGCCCAGCACCCGGCGGTAGCCCTTGACCAGGATCTCCCCGGTGGACGAGGTGTTGATGAACACGAGCCAGCAGGTGACCACCGCCCAGTACCAGCGCTGACCGGACAGCAGCTCGCCGCCCGCGATGGCGAGCGCCGACCCGACGGACACCTGCACCGCCGCACGCGTGGTGCCCCGCCGCAGACCCGTGGGCTCCGTCTCGGTGGCCTCCTCCGTGCCCCGGATCACGGCGTCCTCCGCCTCCAGCTCCTCGCGCGAGCGCGTCGTCGCCGGCGAGTCGTCGGACTCGTCCTGGGGGCCGTCCAGCGCGGTCCGCAGACCCACGACGGCGCGCGTCGCCTCACCCAGCCCGCGGAAGACGTCCTGCACGGCGGGCGAGGCGTCCGGCAGCTTCTCGTCCTCCCGGTAGCCGAGCAGCCGGTTGCGCACGTGCGCCAGGGCCATCCCCGTGCTCTCCCTGGCCGGCCGCAGCACCAGCAGCCGCAGCGACTCCAGATCGCGGCGCAGCGCGGCGGTGGGAGCGTCGCGCATCGGCAGCTCCGCGCCCGGCGGAAGATGCGCGCCCGGCAGGTGCAGGGTGAGCGTGTCCGCCTGTTTCGCCTGCTCGGCGCTGCGCGCGGTCAGCAGCAGCAGCCCCAGCCGCTCCGCGGCGATCTCCGCGTCCGCGATGCGGCGCTGCAACTGCCGCGCCACCGCCGGATCCGGGGTCCCGTCCTCCAGCCGTCCCTGGATCATCAGCGCCGTCTCGTCCAGCCGGGCGGTCCTGACCCGCAGATCCTCCAGTACGTCGTCCACGTCGTCCGGACCCGCGTCGAGCAGCTCGATCTGCGCGTCGATGAGCTGGGCGAGCCGCGCCCGGAAGGCCTGCCGCAGCCGCTCGAGGATGCCCTCGGGCGAGTGCGGGGCGAGGGCGAACCGGGCCACCGTGCTGCACGCGAACGCGATGACGATCGTGCCGTACATCGCCGTCAGCGTCTCGGGCGTCACGTGCACGAACACGGAGATGAAGTAGAGCTGGAAGGCGATCACCCCGAGCCCCGTGCCGCGCTCGCCGAACCGGCGGCTGTACACGGCGCCGAAGATCAGCGCGACGAAGAACAGGTCGCCGACCACCACGAGCGGGTTCAGCAGCGCGCCCAGCGACACCGAGACCAGCGCCACCAGCAGCCCCAGCGCCAGCGTCAGCGCCTGCGGGCCCCGCTGCTTGTCCCGGACGCCGTACGTGGCCGCCATCGCCGTCATCGCCCCGGCGACCAGATGGGACACGTCGACCCGCAGGAACGCCAGCACGGCCAGGGTCAGGGCCACGGACATCACGATGCGCAGGGCCGTGGTCAGTCGCAGCAACCCGGGGTCGGAGGCCGCGATCCGGTCCCACAGTTTCGCCCGTACCGACCGATCCGCTGTCCGCACGCCGCTGTGCTCTCTCCCGTGTCCCGCCGTGATCTCATCCAGCATGGCACGCCCGCAGCGCCCCGGCACTGCCGCCACGGGGCCGCATACCCCTGGTGGCCGGGGCCCGCGGCGCCCTGGCTCAGTACGCGGTACCGTCCGCGGGATGTGCGGCCACCTGCTCACGCACCTGCTCGGGACTCAGGTACGCGTTGGTGTGCTCGAAGTCCTTCAGCCGCGGGGAGCGGCCCGACTGGAAGCCGGTGCTCACGAAGTCGGCGCCCGCGACCGCGTCCAGCGTCCAGTTGGTCAGGACGCGGGTCTTGGCGACGTTCGTGCGCAGCGCGGCCCAGTGGTAGCCGCGGGCGACCGCCTGGGCGGGCACGCCGCGCAGTTCGACGCCCAGCGTCCTGGCCACGGCGTCCTTGCCGCCGAGGTCGACGACCAGCCCCAGGTCCCTGTGCACGTACGGGCGCAGCGACTGGTGGCGCAGCGTCGCGATGACGTTGTCGGCGACCACCTTCCCCTGACGCATCGCGTGCTGGGCGGTCGGCGGGCACACCGCGCCCTTCTCGCCCTTGGCCAGGTCCGGGACGGCGGCCGCGTCACCGAGCGCGAAGACGCCGTCGTGGCCCGGCACGGTCATCTCGGGGGTGACCGTGAGCCGGCCCCGTTCGGTCGGCGCGCCCAGCGTGCCGATCAGCGGGCTGGCGGCCACCCCGGCCGTCCAGATCAGCGTGTGGGTGGGCACCACCCGGCCGTCGGTGAAGGTGACCTCCGTGGGGCCCGCCTTGGCGATGGACACCCCCAGCGAGATCTCGATGCCGCGCCGGCGCAGGACATCCTGCGCGCTGTGCCCGAGCTTGTCGCCGAGCTCCGGCATCAGCTTCGGCGCGATGTCGATCAGATGCCACTTGATCAGGCTGCGGTCCAGCCGCGGGTAGCGCTCCAGGGCCTCGTGCGTCAGCTCCTGCAGGCACGCGGCGGTCTCGGTACCGGCGTACCCGCCGCCGACCACCACGAACTGCAGACGGGCCGCGCGCTCCGCCGGGTCGTTGCTGGCGTCGGCGAGGTCGAGCTGCGAGATGACGTGATCGCGCAGATAGGCCGCCTCGGCGAGCGTCTTCATGCCGAAGGCGTGCTCGGTCAGCCCGGGGATGTCGAAGGTGCGGGTGACGCTGCCGGGCGCCAGCACGATGTAGTCGTACGACTCGTTGACGACCTCACCGGTGATCATCTTGATGACGCAGACCTTGGCCTCGAGGTCCACGCCGATCGCCGCGCCCGGGATGATCCGGGTGCGGTACTTCCGGCTGCGGCGCAGCGACAGGGCGATCGACTGGGGCGTCAGCATGCCCGAGGCGACCTGGGGGAGCAGGGGCAGATAGAGCTGGTAGGCGGACGGGGTCACCAGGGTGACGTCGGCCTCGTCCGGGGAGAGCCTGCGTTCGAGCCGGCGCACGCACTCCACACCTGCGAAGCCTGCGCCCACCACCAGGATCCTGGGTCGTGTCACGGTGTTCGGTCCTTTCTGCGACTGGCGGTTCTGGGGCTCCGGGCGGCCCGGATCGTTCTCGTTCGACTGCCCTGGATCACCGCTTCGCACCACACCGATCTCACCGTGTTCCGGTCCGACGCGCCAGTGGGCGGCCGCCCCGCCGCCCTCACCAGGGCAGGAACACATGGATGTCCTTGCCGTTCGCGGTGACGATGACGCTGACCTGGTCGCACAGCGTCTGCACGAGCCGCCAGCCGATGCCGCGGCCGCCGGTGCGGGGACTGAAGGGCCGCGCCTCGGGCCGTACGGTGCTCGTGTCGTGCATGGTGACGTGCACTCCGTCGTACGTGCGGCGCATCGTCAGGCCGAACCGGCCGGGCGCGTACTGCACGGCGTTCGCGGCCAGTTCCGTGACGACCAGCAGGATGTCGTCCCAGCGGTCCGGCGCCGAGGGCGGCGCCACCCGGGCGAGCCCGCCGAGGAAGTCCTGCGCGGACAGGCGCGCGTTCGTCACGTCGCACACGTCGCCCGGGAAGGAGACCGTACGGCGGTACGTCTCCTCCGGAAGCGGTGTGCTGCCGCGCCAACGCGGCCCCGTCGCCATCGTGTCGTCCCGGTTCCGTGTCCTCGCAGGGGTGAGGTCGTGGAGGTCGTGGATCAGCTCTCTCACGGCTGCGGGTTCCCTGGGGCGGGCAGGCTACGCGTACCCCGCCGCCCCGAACACGCTGTCGGTGTCGTCCCAGTCGGCCGGTTCCGGGGGCGCCGGGCGGCGGGCCGCCGGGGACCGGGACTCGTACATCGCGTCGATCTCGGCGGCGTAGTGCTGGGCGATGGCCTCCCGGCGCAGCTTCATCGAGGGCGTCAGCAGCCCGTTGGCGGGGTCGAACGGCTCGGGCAGGACCCGGTAGACCCGGATCGACTCGGAGCGGGACACCGCGCTGTTGGCGCACGCGACCGCCCGCGCGATCTCCTCCCGCAGCGCGCTCTCCTCCCGCGCATCACGCCCCGCCGCGTCGCCTTCCCGCAACGAGGTGCTGCCCCGAAAGTGGGCGAGGAAGTCCGGGTCGAGCGTGATCAGCGCGCCCACACAGGGCCGGCCGTCGCCGACGACCACCGCCTGGTGCACCAGCGGATGCATCCGCAGCCGCTCCTCCAGCGGGGCCGGTGCCACGCTCTTGCCGCCGCTGGTGACGATGACGTCCTTCTTGCGGCCGGTGATCGTCAGATAGCCCTCGGAGTCCACCCGCCCGATGTCGCCCGTGGCCAGCCAGTCCCCGAACAGCGCCGCCCGCGTCCCCGCCTCGTCACCCACGTAGCCCTGGAAGACCGACGGGCCGCGCACCAGGATCTCCCCGTCGTCGGCCACCTGGATCAGCGTGCCCGGCAGCGGCAGCCCCACGGTCCCGGACTTCTCCCGGCCCAGCGGCTGCATGGTGATCCCGCCGGCGGTCTCCGTCAGGCCGTAGCCGTCGTGGACGTAGACGCCGATGCCCTCGTAGAAGAGGGTGAGGTCCCGGCTCAGCGACGTGCCGCCGGACGTGCCCCGCAGCACCCGGCCGCCCAGCGCTGCGCGCAGCTTGCGGTACACCGTCCGCTCGTACAGCGCGTGCTGCATGCGCAGGTCGAGCCCGGGACCCGGACCGGCGCCCAGCCGCTGCCGCTCGGTGGCCGCGGCGAACTCGCGCGCCGTCTGCGCCGCCCGCCCGAACAGCCCGCTGCGGCCCTCCCGTTGGGCCGTCCGCAGGAACGTCTTGTAGAGCTTCTCGAACACCGAGGGCACACCGTAGAAGTACGTCGGCCGGAACGTCCGCAGCGCCGACGCCAGCGCCTCCTGCGTCATCTCCGCCTCATGGCCCAGCAGGATGCCGCCGCGCACGCACAGCACCTGGACCATCAGCCCGTACACGTGCGAGAACGGCAGGAAGGCCAGGACCGACGGCTGTTCCCCGGGCGCCGCCGCGGTGTGCCCCCAGCCCGCGAGCAGCGTGTCGCACGGGTACGCCAGGCCCCGGTGGCTCAGCGCACAGCCCATCGCACGGCCCGACGTCCCCGAGGTGTAGGCGATGGCCGCCGTCGAGTCCGGCAGCACGATCCGGCGCAGGGAGTCCACCGTGGTGGCCGGGATGAGCGCACCCCGCTCCGTCAACTGCTCCAGCGCCCCCGCGTCCAGCTGCCACACGTGCCGCAGCCGGGGCAGGCCCGTGCACACGGTCCCCACCGTCATCGCGCCCTGCTCGTCCTCCACCAGCACGGCCACGCAGCCGGCGTCCCCGAGGATCCAGGCGACCTGCTCGCGCGAGGACGTCGCGTGGATCGGCACGATCTCCGCGCCCACCGCCCACAGCGCGTGCGCGAGCACCGTCCACTCGTACCGGGTGCGCGCCATGACGGCCACCCGGTGGCCGGGCGAGATCCCGGAGGCCACCAACCCCTTGGCCACGTCCGTCACTTGGTCCCGCAGCTCGACGGCCGTGACCTCCTCCCACGTGGCGGAGGAGGGGTCGGGACGGTAGGAGAGCACCGGCAGGGTGGGGTTCTGCTCCGCCCGGTCGAAGACGCTGTCGGCCAGTCCGCCCCTCAGTGCCGGGGCGGCCGCTGGAGCGGGAGCCGCGTCGCTCATGCACTGCTCCTGAGGTGTACGGAGGGTGACCCCGCCGCTCGGATCCGTTGTCGACGGGGCCGAATGTAGCCCAGGTGCGTGCTGTTGGTGGAGAGATCGGGGAACTGGTGTGCGTCAGAGGGAGGATGACGGGGTCAGCCACACCGTCGCGAGAGGCGGCAGCGTGAGCCGGATCCGGCCGTCCCGAGAGGTGACCGGCCCCTCGTTCGCGACGTCGCCGCCTCCGTAGCAGGCGGTGTCCGTGTTGAGGATCTCCTGCCAGGCGCCCACGTCCTTGGGCACGCCGACCTCGTAGTCGTGGCGGACGACCGGCGAGAAGTTGGACAGGGCGAGCAGCGGGCTGCCCTCGGCGTCGTAGCGCAGGAAGCCGAAGATGTTGTCATCCGCCGCGTCCCCGATCGTCCACTGGAACCCGCCGGGATCGGTGTCGCGCTGCCACAGGGCCGGAGTGCGCCGGTACACGGAGTTGAGGTCGCGGACCAGGTCCCGCACACCGCGGTGGTCGGCCTGCGCCACGTAGTCCGGGTCAAGGAGCCACCATTCCGGGCCCTCCGGCTCCGACCACTCGCCGCCCTGCGCGAACTCCTGCCCCATGAAGAGGAGTTGCTTGCCCGGGTGGGCCCACATGAAGCCGAGGTACGCGCGGTGGTTCGCCCGCCGCTGCCACCAGTCGCCGGGCATCTTCGACACCAGGGCCTGCTTGCCGTGCACGACCTCGTCGTGGGAGATGGGCAGCACGTAGTTCTCGCTGTAGGCGTAGATCATCGAGAACGTCATCTCGTGGTGGTGGTACTTGCGGTGCACGGGCTCGTGCTGGATGTACTCCAGCGAGTCGTGCATCCAGCCCATGTTCCACTTCAGCCCGAACCCCAGACCGCCGCTGTCGGTCGGCCGCGTCACCCCGTCCCAGGCCGTCGACTCCTCGGCGATCGTGACGACACCCGGACAGCGGCGGTAGACGGTCGCGTTCATCTCCTGCAGGAACGCCACCGCGTCCAGGTCCTCGCGTCCGCCGAACACGTTGGGCGTCCACTGACCGGAGTCACGCGAGTAGTCGAGGTAGAGCATCGAGGCGACCGCGTCCACGCGCAGCCCGTCGATGTGGAACTCCTCGCACCAGTACACCGCGTTGGCGACCAGGAAGTTGCGCACCTCGGTACGGCCGAAGTCGAACTCGTACGTCCCCCAGTCCGGGTGCTCGGCCCGCCGCGAGTCCCCGGGCTCGTACAGGGGATCCCCGTCGAAGCGGGCCAACGCCCAGTCGTCCTTGGGGAAGTGGGCCGGGACCCAGTCCATGATGACGCCGATGCCCGCCTGATGAAGGGCGTCGATCAGGTACTTGAAGTCGTCGGGGCCGCCGAGGCGGGCCGCCGGCGCGTAGAAGCCGGTGACCTGGTAGCCCCAGGAGCCGCTGAACGGGTGCTGCGAGACCGGCATCAGCTCGACGTGGGTGAAGCCCAGGTCCTTGACGTAGCGCGGGAGTTCCTCCGCCAGCCGGCGGTAGTCGAGTCCCGGGCGCCAGGAGGGCAGGTGGACCTCGTACACCGAGAAGGGCGCCTCGTGCACCGGTGTGTCGGCGCGGTGCGCCAGCCAGTCCTCGTCGCCCCACTCGTAGTGCGAGGCCGTCACGATCGAGGCCGTGTCGGGCGGCACCTCCGCGCGGCGCGCCATCGGGTCGGCCTTCAGGAACCGTTCGCCGTAGCGGGAGGTGATCTCGAACTTGTACCGGGCGCCCTCGCCGATGCCGGGGAGGAACAGCTCCCACACCCCGGACGCACCGAGCGAGCGCATCGGGAACTGCGTGCCGTCCCAGAAGGTGAAGTCACCGGCCACCCGCACGCCCTGGGCGTTCGGCGCCCACACCGCGAAGCGGGTGCCGGCCACCCCCTGGTGCGTCATCGGCTCGGCGCCGAGGGCCTTCCAGAGCTGCTCGTGGCGCCCCTCGCGGATCAGGTGCAGGTCGAGCTCGCCGAGCGCGGGCAGGAAGCGGTACGGGTCGTCCACCTCGTGCTCGCCGCCCTCGTACGTCACCAGCAGTGTGTACGAGGGGATGTCCGCGTAGGGCAGCACGGCGGCGAAGAGGCCGTCGCCCTCGGAGTGCAGCGTGTTGCGCGTCCCGTCTATGACGACGCTGACCGCGCGGGCGAAGGGGCGCAGCACCCGGAACAGGGTCCCGCCGGGCGCCGGATGGGCACCGAGGAGGGCGTGCGGGTCGTGATGCGCGCCCGCCAGCAGGCGCTCGCGCTCAGCGGCGTCGAGGGGAACCGCCACCGGCGGGAGTGGTCCCGACGGCTCGGGGAGCGAGGTCTCGCGCAGTGCCATGTCGTTCAGCCTCCCTTGATCGCAAGCCGCTCGATCGCGGCCATCGGTACCGGCAGCCAGTCGGGGCGGTGCCGGGCCTCGTACAGGACCTCGTACACCGCGCGGTCCGTCTCGTGCGCACGCAGCAGGGCGTGCGTCCTTCGGGGGTCCCACCCGGCCCGGGTGGCGTAGCCCGCACAGTAGGCGTCCCGGCAGCGGCGGGCCCACTCCGGGCGCCACGGGCGGCGCTGCCGGGCCGCGTAGTCGAAGGACCGCAGCATCCCGGCCACGTCCCGCACCGGTGACTGCAGGCCGCGCCGCTCGGCGAGCGGACGGGACGGCTCGCCCTCGAAGTCGATGACGAACCACGAGTGGTCGGCGCGCAGCACCTGCCCGAGGTGCAGGTCGCCGTGGATGCGCTGGGCCGGCGGCCCGGCCTCGCAGGTGGCGAGCGCGCCGAACGCGGTGCGCAGACCGGGGACGTACGGCGCGAGCGCGGGCACGGAGTGCGCGGCGGCCTCCAGCCGTGCCGTCATCGCCGCCGCCGTACGGCCGTTCTCGCCGTCGCCCCCGGAGGGGAAGGCGCCGGCCAGCGCCAGATGCACCTCGGCCGTCGCCCGCCCCAGCTCATGCGCCTTCAGCGTGAAGTCGTCCCCCGCCGCGAGCGCGCGCAGGGCCAGTGTCCAGCCGTCGGTCGCGTCCGGCAGGAACGGCTGGAGCACGCCGAGCGTGGCCGGCCACGGCTCGGCCGTCCGGAACCACGCCATCGGCGCGGGCACCCGGGCGCATCCCTGCGCGGCCAGCGCCCCCGGCACCTCCAGGTCCGGGTTGATCCCGGGCTGGATGCGCCGGAAGAGCTTCAGGATGTACGCGTCCCCGTACACCAGCGAGGAGTTGGACTGCTCGGCGTCCAGCAGCCGGGGCGCGAGCCCTTCCGGCACCCGCACGTCGGGATTGGCCTCGAAGCGCAGCGGGCCCGCCGTGCCGGGCCGGCGCAGCCGCTCCAGGAGCAGCTCGGCCGCGCGCGGGTCGTACAGGGCGTCGTACACCGCGAGACCCGCCAGCGGGCCGTCCTCGGCCCGGCCGATGAAGGCCCGGTCGAGCTGCGGCACCGGATGGTCCCGCACACCGAGCAGCAACTGGTAACAGTCGCCCGACGGGGGAGTGTTGCCGGGCGTGGGAACGCCCCCGTGCCCCGCGTGCACCAGAAGATGCAGACAGCCTGGGAACAGCTCGGTCAGGGCCAGCAGGGACAGGTCCGTGACCGGCCGGTCCTTGCCGGCGAACCAGCGCTGGCGCGGCAGCCACTGCCGCAGCAGCGGCGCGAGCGAGGCCATGGGCCGGTCGAGGGCGGTCATGGCCCCCGGCTGGAGCGAAGCGGTCTTCAGCATGGTCACGCGTCCTTTCCTCGGCGTTCGCGTGGTCAGCGTCGTCGGCCGATGCGGGAGGCGACTCGGGAGAGCCGGAACCAGTAGAACCCGTGGCCCGCGAGGGTGAGCAGATACGGCAGTTCACCGATCGCCGGGAAGCGGACCCCGCCGATCAGCTCGACGGGATGCCGTCCGTCGTACTCCCGCAGATCGAGTTCGGTGGGCTGGGCGAAGCGGGAGAAGTTGTGCACGCACAGGACGAGGTCGTCCTCGTACTCGCGCAGGAAGGCGAGAACGGCCGGATTGGACGAGGGCAGTTCGGTGTACGTCCCGAGTCCGAAGGCGGGGTTCTGCTTGCGGATCTCGATCATGCGGCGCGTCCAGTGCAGCAGCGACGAGGGCGAGGACATCGACGCCTCGACGTTGGTGACCTGGTAGCCGTAGACCGGGTCCATGATCGTGGGGAGGGTGAGCCGCCCGGGGTCGCCGGAGGAGAAGCCCGCGTTGCGGTCGGGTGTCCACTGCATGGGTGTGCGGACGGCGTCGCGGTCGCCGAGCCAGATGTTGTCGCCCATGCCGATCTCGTCGCCGTAGTAGAGGATCGGTGAGCCGGGCAGGGAGAGCAGCAGGGCGGTGAACAGCTCGATCTGGTTGCGGTCGTTGTCGAGGAGGGGTGCGAGGCGGCGGCGGATGCCGATGTTGGCGCGCATGCGGGGGTCCTTGGCGTACTCGGCCCACATGTAGTCGCGTTCCTCGTCGGTGACCATCTCCAGGGTCAGCTCGTCGTGGTTGCGCAGGAAGATGCCCCACTGGCAGCCCGACGGGATCGAGGGCGTCTTGGCGAGGATCTCGGAGACCGGGTAGCGCGACTCGCGGCGCACCGCCATGAAGATCCTCGGCATGACGGGGAAGTGGAACGCCATGTGGCATTCGTCGCCGCCGGACTGGTAGTCGCCGAAGTAGTCGACGACGTCCTCCGGCCACTGGTTCGCCTCCGCCAGGAGGACCGTGTCCGGGTACATCGCGTCGATCTCCCGGCGGACCCGCTTCAGGAAGTCGTGCGTGGCGGGCAGGTTCTCGCAGTTCGTGCCGTCCTTGGCGTAGAGATAGGGGACGGCGTCCAGCCGGAACCCGTCGATGCCGAGGTCGAGCCAGAACTTCAGCGCGGCCAGGATCTCCTCCTGGACCACGGGGTTCTCGTAGTTGAGGTCCGGCTGGTGGGAGAAGAAACGGTGGAAGTAGTACTGGCCGCGGACCGGGTCGAAGGTCCAGTTGGAGGCCTCGGTGTCGACGAAGATGATCCGGGCGTCCTGGTACTGCTTGTCGTCGTCGGCCCACATGTAGTAGTCGCCGTAGGGGCCGTCGGGGTTCTTGCGGGACTCCTGGAACCACGGGTGCTGGTCGCTGGTGTGGTTCATGACGAAGTCGATGATGACGCGCATGCCGCGCTGGTGGGCGGCGTCCACGAACTCGACGAAGTCGGCCAGGTCACCGAACTCGGGCAGGACCGAGGTGTAGTCGGAGACGTCGTAACCGCCGTCCTTGAGAGGGGACTTGAAGAAGGGCGGCAGCCAGAGGCAGTCGACGCCGAGCCACTGGAGGTAGTCGAGTTTGGCCGTGATGCCCTTGAGGTCGCCGATGCCGTCGCCGTTGCTGTCCTGGAAGGAGCGCACCAGGACCTCGTAGAAGACGGCGCGCTTGAACCAATCCGGGTCCCGGTCTCTGGCGGGGGTGTCCTCGAAGGTGTCGTGGACGGGCTCGTTGACGGTCATGACGCTCTGGACCCTCCGTTCTGCGGGGTGGACGATCGCTGGACGTGGAGCACGTGTGCCGGCGCCCGGCCGGGTGTGAGGCGCACGTAGTCGGTCCTGCCCCAGTGGTAGGTCTCACCCGTCAGTTCGTCGTGCACGGACAGGGCGTCGTGCCAGTCCAGGCCGAGTTGCGGCATGTCCAACGAGACCGTGGCCTCCTGGGTGTGGTGGGGGTCGAGGTTGGCGACCACCAGCACCGTGTCGTCGCCCGTGCGCTTGCTGTACGCGATCACGGCGTCGTTGTCGGTCGAGTGGAAGCGCAGGTTCCTCAGGTGGTGCAGGGCGGGGTGCTGCCGCCGGATGGTGTTGAGCCGGGTGACGAGGGGCGCGATGCTGCGGCCCTCGCGCTCGGCGGCGGCCCAGTCCCGGGGCTTCAGCTGATACTTCTCGGAGTCCAGGTACTCCTCACTGCCCTCGTGCGGTGCGGAGTTCTCGCAGAGTTCGTAGCCGCTGTAGATGCCCCAGGTGGGGGAGAGGGTGGCCGCGAGGACGGCACGGACCTCGAAGGCGGGGCGGCCGCCGTCCTGGAGGTAGGCGTGCAGGATGTCGGGGGTGTTGGCGAAGAAGTTCGGCCGCATGTAGGCCGCCGCGTCCCCCGACAACTCCGTCAGGTATTCGGTGAGTTCCTGCTTGCTGGTGCGCCAGGTGAAGTACGTGTACGACTGCTGGAAGCCGATCTGGGCGAGCGTGTGCATCATCGCCGGGCGGGTGAACGCCTCCGCCAGGAAGATCACGTCCGGATCGGTGCGGTTGACCTCCCGGATGACTCGCTCCCAGAACAGGACCGGCTTGGTGTGCGGGTTGTCGACCCGGAAGATCCGCACGCCGTGCGCCATCCAGTGCCGCAGGATCCGCACCGTCTCGGCGACCAGACCGTCCATGTCCGCGTCGAACGCGACCGGATAGATGTCCTGGTACTTCTTCGGCGGGTTCTCCGCGTACGCGATCGTCCCGTCCGGGCGATGGTGGAACCACTCCGGATGCTTGTGCACCCACGGGTGGTCAGGGGAGCACTGCAACGCGAAGTCCAGCGCGACTTCCATGCCCAACTCCGTCGCCCGGCCCACGAAGTGGTCGAAGTCCTCGAGCGTGCCCAGGTCGGGGTGGATCGCGTCGTGACCGCCCTCCGGGGAGCCGATCGCCCACGGCACCCCGACGTCGTCCGCACGGGCCGTGAGGGTGTTGTTGCGGCCCTTGCGGAAGGTCGTCCCGATCGGGTGGATCGGCGGGAGGTAGACCACGTCGAAACCCATGTCCGCGATGGCGTCCAAGCGGCGGGCCGCCGTCCGGAACGTGCCGTGCGGCTGCTCTTCCGTGCCTTCGGAGCGGGGGAAGAACTCGTACCACGAGCCGTACAGGGCCCTCTCCCGCTCCACCAGCAACGGCAACGGATCGGAAGCGGTGACCAGTTCACGCAGCGGATACCGGCCGAGGATCTCGGCCACCTCCGGCGCCAGCGCCGCCGCCAGACGGGTCTGGAGGGAGAGGGAGTCGTCGTCCAGGGTGAGGGCCGCCGTCAGGACCAGGTCGCGTTCCGGTCCCTCGGGCACCCCGTCGGCCGCGCGGGTGAGGAGGTCGGCGCCCTCCTCCAGCACCAGCCCGGTGTCGATGCCCGCCGGGATCTTGACGGCGGCCGTACGGCGCCAGGTGGTCAGCGGGTCGCTCCAGGCCTCCACCACGTAGGTCCAGCGGCCCGTCGCGTCCGGGGTGACGTCGGCGCCCCAGCGGTCGGAGCCGGGGGCGAGTTCCCGCATCGGCGTCCAGGGACCGGGGCGGCGCCGCGGGTCGTACAGCACGACGTTGGCGCCGACGGCGTCATGGCCTTCGCGGAACACGGTGGCGGAGATCTGGAACGTCTCCCCGGCGACCGCCTTCGCCGGTCGCCTGCCGCATTCCACGGCCGGACGGACATCGCGTACCGGGACGCGGCCGATGGCCGGAGTCGAACTCATGGGTCTCACCTCCGCCGTGCGCGAAGCCGGGCCCGGGGCCCGGCTCGGATTCGATTGGTTGGGGGGAACTGATGGGGGACTGCTGGGGGAAACGTCAGTGCATTTCCGCGACGGGGCGCGGTTTCGCGGGCGGACCCCGACGCACCGCGCGGCTGCCGTGGGGCCGGCCCGCGTGCTCCTGGAGATAGCCGCCGAGACCGCTGCGCAGATAGCGCTCCGCGGCGTCGGCGGCCTCCCGGGCACAGCGCTTGCCCAGCAGCACGCACAGCGTGTAGCCCGAGTCCTCGAACGTCGCCCGTATGGTGCGGTCCGCCGGGGAGGCGAGCATCGCCCGCTCCCACGCCCGGTACCGCCGCAACTGCCGGGCCACTTCGGCCTTCGCAGGTAGCAGCATGGCCCTGTTCACCTTCCGACGCGGTCGAGTAGGGGCGCCTCCCGACGGTCGGATGGTCTCCGCGCAGGCCGATTCTGCGCGCTCGCGGAGGTACGGAGCCGTTGCGGCGATCGAGGCACTTTCACTCATGGTGCACGTATGACCACTCAGCGTCTTGTTGGCTTCTCAACTACCTCGTCCCACCTGCCTCGATCGCCCCACTGGCGTGCTCGTGTTGCACGAATGGCGTAGCGGCCGCACTGTTGATCTGACTCCGCAGTGATCGGGTGGAAACACTCCGTGACCGGAGTCGAAGGTTCGCGGGGGCGAGAACGAGCGAGAGCTTCACCGGTGAGGAGCAAGCGACGATGAAGACCGCAAGGCCCTGCTACTACCACGTGGACGTGGAGGTCAGCCCGGAACGGGTGGGACACGTCAGCCGCATCCTGGCTGCCCATCTCCGCTACTGGGACCTCGAGAACCTCGTGGAACCCGTCTGCCGCGCCGCCGAACTGCTGCTGCGCGCCATCGACGAGCACGCCTCGGACAAGCACATGTCGATCGAGATGTGGTGGAACGGCCAGCACCTGATCACGGCCATCGGCGACGACGACCGCGACCTGCGGCCCGACCAGGACCTGCGCGGCTGCCTGGCCCACCTCGCGGCGACGAGCGACGGCTGGGGATGCTGCGCCACCGAGACCGGCGGCAAGATCATCTGGTTCTCGCAGCGGGCTCGCTCCGGTGAGCGCGTCCCGCTGGTCCCGACGGTTCCGCGGCCGAGCCTGCGCCATATGCGCCAGGTGCCGCGCGAACTGCCGGCCGCCGCCCGAGCCGCCGCCACGGACCTGGTCCTGGAGGGCGTCCGGTGACGGCAGGACAGTCCCGGAAAGGGGTGCCCGCGTGGAGCGGGCACCCCTACCCGTTGGGTGCCTCCTTCGACGGCCAGGGCACCAACTTCGCCCTCTTCAGCGAGGTCGCCGAACGCGTCGACCTCATCCTGGTCGACGACCACGGCGGTGAGGTCCGCGTCCCGCTCACCGAGGTCGACGGCTTCGTCTGGCACGGCTACCTGCCCGGCATCGGGCCCGGCCAGCGCTACGGCTACCGCGTCCACGGCCCCTGGGCGCCCGACCTCGGCCACCGGTGCAATCCGGCGAAGCTGCTCCTGGACCCCTACGCGCAGGCCGTCGACGGGCAGATGGACAACGACCCCTCGCTCTACGAGCGCGCCGCGCGCGGGCCCGCCCCGGCCGACAGCGCCGGCCACTCCATGCTCGGCGTCGTGACGGACCCGTACTTCGACTGGGGCGAGGACCGCCCGCCGCGGCGGCAGTACTCCGACTCGGTGATCTACGAGGCCCATGTACGGGGCCTGACCCGCACCCATCCAGACGTCCCGCCCCGGCTGCGCGGCACGTACGCCGCCCTCGCGCACCCCTCGGTCATCGAGCACCTGACCACGCTGGGCGTGACCGCCGTCGAGCTGATGCCGGTCCACCAGTTCGCGCAGGACGGCGTGCTCCGCGACCGCGGGCTGTCCAACTACTGGGGCTACAACACGATCGGCTTCTTCGCCCCGCACAACGGCTACGCCGCGTTCGGCACCCGCGGAGAGCAGGTCAACGAGTTCAAGGCGATGGTCAAGGCGCTGCACGCGGCCGGACTCGAAGTGATCCTCGACGTCGTCTACAACCACACGGCCGAGGGCAACGAACGCGGCCCCACGCTGTCCTTCCGGGGCATCGACAACGCCTCGTACTACCGCCTGGTGGACGGCGACTGGGCGCACTACTACGACACCACCGGCACCGGCAACAGCCTGCTGATGCGGCACCCCTACGTGCTCCAGCTCATCATGGACTCGCTGCGGTACTGGGTCACCGAGATGCACGTCGACGGCTTCCGCTTCGACCTCGCGGCCACGCTCGCCCGGCAGTTCCACGAGGTGGACCGGCTGTCGGCGTTCTTCGACCTCATCCAGCAGGACCCGGTGATCAGCCGGGTCAAGCTCATCGCCGAACCCTGGGACGTGGGGGAGGGCGGCTACCAGGTCGGCAACTTCCCGCCCCTGTGGTCGGAGTGGAACGGCAAGTACCGCGACGCCGTACGGGACTTCTGGCGGGCCGAGCCGGGCTCCCTCGGCGAGTTCGCCTCCCGGCTCACCGGCTCCTCCGACCTCTACCAGCACAGCCGGCGCCGGCCGCGCGCGAGCGTCAACTTCGTCACCGCGCACGACGGTTTCACCCTGCGCGACCTCGTGTCGTACAACGACAAGCACAACGAGGCCAACGGCGAGGGCAACCGGGACGGCGAGAGGTTCAACCGGTCCTGGAACTGCGGCGCCGAGGGCGACACCGCCGATCCCGCGATCCTGGAGCTGCGCGCCCGCCAGCAGCGCAACCTCCTCGCCACCCTGCTGCTGTCGCAGGGCATCCCGATGCTCAGCCACGGCGACGAACTCGGACGCACCCAGCGCGGCAACAACAACGCCTACTGCCAGGACAGCGCACTGTCCTGGGTCGACTGGCGGCTCACCGACGAGCAGCGCACGCTCGCCGACTTCACGCGGTACGTCATCGGGCTGCGCGCCGCCCACCCGGTACTGCGCCGGCGCCGCTTCTTCCGCGGCGAGACCGCCATCAGCGCCGGGCAGCCGCTGCCCGACCTGGTGTGGCTGCTGCCCGACGCGCGCGAGATGACCGACCGGGACTGGCAGCGCGCCGACGCCCACTCGGTCGGCGTCTTCCTCAACGGCGACGCCATCGCCGAACGCGACCCGTACGGGCGGCGCGTCGTCGACGACTCCTTCCTGCTGCTTCTCAACAGCTACTGGGAGCCGGTCGACTTCCGCCTGCCCGACGACACCTACGGCGAGCGCTGGACCACCCTCATCGACACCGCGGACCCCGAGGGCGTCCCGGACGAGCGCGAGCGCAAAGCCGGCACCCGGCTGCGCGTCGAGGCCCGCAGCCTGGTGCTGCTGTCCCGGCCGTCGCGGGGCGGAGGCAAGAGGAACGGGTAGTAGCGAACAGGGGTTCAGCGTTCGCTGCGCGAGGTCACCGTGAACTGCGCGCCGTCCGGATCGCGCAGGATGGCCTCGTTCTCGTCCTCGCGCAGCACGCTGCCCCCGCGCTTCTCCGCCGTGCGGGCGCACGCCGTCACGTCGTCCACGGCGAAGTGGATCTGCCAGTGCGGCCGGACCGACGGATCGGGGGCCGACTCCACGGCCCCCGAATCGATGCGCGCCACCACGTCGCCCCGGCTGCGCAGCACGACCTCACCGCCCTCGTACTCCACCTCGCAGCACCCGGGCAGCCCCGAGGCCCACTCCAGAATCTCGCCGTAGAAGATCGCCGAGTCGAAGGCGTTGCGGGTGTGGAGCCGGATGAACGTCGGGGCCGCCTGCCGCCACGCCTCCCAGTTGGAGACGAGCTTGCCCTCCCAGATCCCGAACGTGGCGCCGTCCCGGTCGGCGAGCAGCGCAGCCCGGCCCGGCGGGAAGGACAGCGGACCCACGGCCACCGTGCCGCCGCGCTCCCGCGCCCGGGCCGCGGCCACGTCCGCGTCCGGCACGGCGAAGTACGGCGTCCACGCCACCGCCATCTGCCACATCGAGGCGACGGCGGCGATCCCGGCGACCGGCACGCCGTTCGCCAGCGCGATCCGGAAGTGGTCGCCGAGCTTCACGTTGCGCCACTGCCAGCCCAGCAGGGCCCCGTAGAAGTCCTGCGTGGCCTGGAGGTCACGGCTGGTGAGGCTCACCCAGCACGGGGAGCCGAAGACGGAGCGCGTGGAGACGACGTCCGGCGCGCCGGGGAAAGTGCTGTCCTGATTCATGGCTGTCGCGTCCTGGTCTCGAAGGCACGGTGGCCACCGGCCTTCCCCCAGTGTCCAACCCGAAGCCGCCGAGGTGCCTGTCGAGACGACCCGCCGGCGGTACGCGACGGCCCGTACGGGTGCCCGCAGGGGTCAGCCGACCTCGGCGAGCAGTTCCTCACGCAGCCGGTCGCAGCAGCCGCTGAGCAGCCGGGACACGTGCATCTGCGAGATCCCCAGCTGGTGGGCTATCCGGCTCTGCGTCATCCCCCGGAAGAACCGCAGATAGAGGATGGTGCGCTCACGCTCCGGGAGCGCCTGGAGACAGGGCTTGACGGCCGCGCGGTCGATGACCAGGTCGAAGCCGGGATCGGGTCCGCCGAGAGTGTCCGCGAGGGAGTGGCCGTCGTTGCCGGGCGTCTCCGCGTCCAGCGACAGCGCCGTGAAGCACTCCAGGGCCTCCAGACCGGTCCGTACCTCCGTCTCGGTCAGCTCCGCCTCCGCGGCGATCTCGGCGACGGTCGGCGTCCGGCCCGGGGTTTGCTGCGCCAGCTCGCGCGCCGCCCGGCGGACGCGGTTGCGCAGGTCCTGGACGCGGCGTGGCACGTGCAGGGTCCACATGTGGTCACGGAAGTGCCGCTTGATCTCGCCGGTGATCGTGGGCACGGCGTACGCCTCGAAGGCCCGGCCGCGCGCCGGATCGTAGTGGTCGACGGCCTTCACGAGGCCCAGCGCGGCCACCTGGTAGAGATCCTCCAGCGCCTCGCCGCGGCCCCGGAACCGAACGGCGATCCGCTCGGCCATCGGCAGCCACAGCCCCACCAGCTCGTCCCGCAGTGCCCTGCGCTCCGGCCCCTCGGGCAGCGTCGCGAGCCGCTCGAAGGCCTCGGCCGTGTCGGGCGCGTCGTCGTGCGGATGGGGCCTGGATCTGCGTGTGACGGGCATCGCCGCACCTCCTGGAGCAGGCGCCGGGCGCTGAGGTGCCGCTTCCCGGCACCCGCTGTCCACATAATTCACCCGATATGACGACGTTAGCGCGGTCTGCTGTTGCCGCGCACGCCGGGATCTCCCGGTGGCTCGCGGGATCCGCGTCACTCTGTGTGAGGCGTGCGTACGCCGTGCTGCGACGTGATGTGCGGCACCCGTGGGAATCCGGGGGCGAGCCCGTCGGCGGGATTCCCGCTGGGCAGGGCTTGATCGCTGATCAAAGGGCGCGAACGCCCTGGCCACACCCCATTCCGCGCATTTGACACTGCCCTGAGCGCACAGATAGACAGCAGCTCTCCGAGGTCGAGAGGGGCATCGTGGACGAGCCGAACGTGGTCGGTGACTGGCAGGAGTACGACGAGCATGCCGGTCTGCGGGTCCGCGTCCATCGACTGGAGACCGCGGAGCCACCGCGCGGACGCGACGACGCCGCTGCCGGGCTCACGTACTTCAGCGTCCGCGTGACCGTCGAGAACCGCGGCGCCCGGCCCGTCTGCGTCCACCTCGAGGACGGCCAGATCGACGTCCGGGTCGGCCCCGACGGGGAGGGCGCCTTCATCGACTGGCGCAACTCCCAGTTCATCGAGGGCTTCGACGTCCACCCGCTGCGCCGAGCCACCGCCGTCCTCTTCGCGGCCGGCCCCGAGGACTCACTCGGACTGGTCGACGTCCAGGTCCAGCTGCGCGTCGACGACGAGTGGGCCGACCGCCGGCTGTGGGTGGGCGGCCTCGGCGCGGCGGACGAGCCCGTCGCGCTCGCGCCCACGGGGGCCGCGGCGGGCGGGCTGGCCCACCAGGTGAGCGCCTTCCTGAAGGACCAGCCGGAGCCGGGCGGCGCCTGACCGCCCGGCGGCGGGCTCAGTGCGCGATGGCATCGATGAGCTCGCGGGCGCCCTGCCGCAGCAGGGACACGGCGACCGAGATGCCGAGCGTGGCGGGGTCCAGCCGGCCCGCCCACTCGTGGGCGTTCAGCCGGGTCTTGCCGTCCGGGGTGAACACGCAGGCCCGCAGGGACAGTTCGCCACCACGGTCCACGCGCGCGTACCCGGCGATCGGGCTGTTGCAGTGCCCCTGGAGCACGTGCAGGAACATGCGTTCCGCGGTCGTCTCCCGGTGGGTGTCCGGGTCGCCGAGGTCGCTGACGGCGTCGATCAGCTCGGTGTCGTCCTCGCGGCACTGCAGGGCGAGGATGCCCGCGCCGATCGGCGGCATCATCGTCTCCGGCGACAGCAGCTCGCTGATCACGTCGCGCCGGCCGATCCGCTCCAGCCCGGACACCGCCAGCAGCAGTGCGTCCGCCTCCCCGGCCGTCAGCTTCGCCAGCCGCCGGTTGGCGTTACCGCGGAACGGCACGCACTCCAAGTGCGGGTGCGTGGCGGCCAGTTGGGCGACGCGGCGCACCGAGGAGGTGCCGACGCGGGTGCCGGCCGGGAGCTCGTCCAGGGTCACTCCACCCGGATGGACGAGGGCGTCGCGGATGTCGTCCCGCTTCAGGAACGCGGCGAACGTCGTACCGGCGGGCAGCGGCCGGTCCGCGGGCACGTCCTTGACGCAGTGCACGGCGAGGTCCGCCTCCCCGGCCAGCAGGGCCGCGTCCACCTCCTTGGTGAACGCCCCCTTGCCCTCGACCTGGGACAGGTCGCCGAGCCACTTGTCCCCGGTGGTCCTCACCGGCACGACCTCGGTGCGCACCTGTGGATGCAGGGCGGCCAACTCGGCGCGCACGCGCTCGACTTGGGCCAGTGCCATCGGTGAGTCACGGGAGACGATACGGATCAGTTCCGGGACGGCCATGCGCACACGATAGACCGTCCCGGCACACGGTGACGGACGGGCTCAGGCGTTCGGGTCGAACGGGATACCGGACGGCTCGGCGGAGGCCAGGTGCGAGGCGAAGCTGTCGTCCCGCAGGCCGAAATGGGCGCTGCCGAAGTCGTACGAGGCCAGCTTCTCGCGCAGACCGGCGGGGTAGCCGTTCCAGCCGACCAGCGGCGGGAACTGCCAGGTGCCCTTGTGGTTCTCCGGCGGCTCGTCATTGGTGTTCGCCAGCCGGAAGCAGTGCGTGGAGATGCCGTCCTTGTGGTAGACGACCTTCGCGTGCGTGCCCTCGAAGCGGACCTCGGAGACCGGATGCACGGTGAACGAGCCGTGGTTGGACGTCGAGACGTACTTGACCTGGTCGTTCTGTACCCACACCACGACGTGCTCCCAGTCGTGCCGGTGGCCGCCGAGGCTGCTGCCGGGTATCGCCTGGTCCTTCTCGAAGTACAGGCCGTACAGATAGCCGCACCAGCCGTTGTTGCACTTGTAGCGCGAGTAGCTGTTGGTGTTGTCCAGGTCGGAGGCGTCGCGGCAGTTGCCGTTCAGGGCGCCGGTCGGGTTGAGGCCCGGGTTGATGGTCCCGTCCGGGCCGATGGCGGGTGTCGGGTAGCAGCCGTCCGTGTCGTAGTCGAAGGCGGGCTGGTACGTCCGTTCGGCGGCCTCGGCGTTGCCCGGAAGGGCCGGGGGCGGGGCGGCGAAGGCGACGGCGGGGAAGGCGACGACGAGTGCGGCGGCACCGGCGAGGCCGGTGAGCCATCTCCGGGACCGGATGCGTAACGTCCGTGAGGACATTGACTCCTCCAACCGCTTTGGCAGACAAGGCAGTTCAGCATCCCGGTCGATGTGTGTGTTGCCAAGACGTCACAGGTGTCGCGGCGGTGAAGTCTCGCCACGCGACTCATCCGAGCCCCTCGGGAAGATCGGCCGCCGACTCCTCGGGGGTGAGGTCCCGGCGCAGCCGCAGCCAGGACGGCTGGCGGAGCAGGCCGGTCCGGGTGCGGGTGCTGTAGCTGACCTCGCCCACCAGCCGGGGAAGCACCCAGTGGGCGCCGGGGGCCGACGGCACCGGGGCGAAGGGGCAGACGTCCGTCGCGCCGGCCCGCAGCAGCGCGGCCAGCTCCGTGCGCTCCGCCTCGCTCCAGCCGGTGCCCACCCGGCCGACGTAGCGCAGACCGCCGTTGGCGGCGCGCTGGCCGACCAGCACGGCGCCGGGCAGGCCGGTGAGCCGTCCCTTGCCGGGCAGCCAGCCGCCCACGATCACGTCCTCGCTGCGCATGTTCCGGATCTTGATCCACGCGCGGGAGCGGACGCCGGGCTCGTACACGGAGTCCAGCCGCTTGCACACCAGGCCTTCGAGACCGTGCTCGCGGGTGGCCCGCAGCGCCTCGGCCCCGTGCCCGAACACGGCGCCCGGGGTCGACCAGTGCGGCCCGGCGAGCCCCAGTTCGTCCAGCAGCGCCCGGCGGCGCGCGTAGGGGAGCGCGAGGACGGGTTCCGCCAGGTGCAGTACGTCGAACAGGACGAGGTGGACCGGCGTCCGCCCCGCCATCCGCGCGGCCCGCGCCGGAGCGTGGGCGAGCCCCATCCGCCCCTGGAGCAACTGGAAGTCGGCCCGCCCCCGTTCGTCCAGCGCCACCACCTCGCCGTCCAGGATCGCGGGAGTCGTCCCCAATGCGGCGCCCAAGGGCCGCAGTTCGGGATATGCGCCGGTGATGTCCTCCCCGGAGCGGGCACGCAGAAGCACGCTCCCGTCACCGGGCAGATACACGATCACCCGCTGGCCGTCCTGTTTCGTCTCAAAGGCCCAGCGATCGTCCTGCGCGGCGGGCGGTAACGCGCCGGGCGTGGCGAGCATCGGCGGGATCAGGGGCAGGGGCAGGGGCAGGGACCGGGAGGAGTCGGTGGGCGTCACGGCTGAACATGTCGACCGGGCCCGCCTCCCTCACGCACCATGCGGCACGGGTTCCCCCTGACTGGCTAGTGGCTTCTCACCCGGTGATGGCCCCCGTCGAGATGGCCGGCGACACGCGCCAGCGTCCCGGCGTTGCCCTCGAAGGGGTGACCGGCCATCCCCACCGCCCGAGCGGCCTCGACGTTGCGCGCGACGTCGTCGACGAAGAGACAGTCCCGCGCGCGGACGCCGAGACGCTGCACCGCGATCGCGTACGCCTCCGGGTCGGGCTTCTCGACGCCGATCTCGTGCGAGTAGACGAGTTCATGGACCAGCGTGTCGAATCCGTACCGCTCCGCCTCCCGCTCCCGCGCGCCCACGAAGCTGTTGCTCAGGATGCCCAGGCGGCACCGGGAGCGCAGGGCCGCGACGTGGTCGATCAGCTCCGTGTTCGGGGTGCCGAGATACTCGTGCCACAGGTCGGACAGGAAGGCGTCCACGTCGGCGGGGCCGAGGCCGAGGCGGGCGCCGATCTCGTGGTGCACCTCGGCCGTCGTGACCGCGCCGACGGCTCCGGCCGCCCACACGTCGGCCAGTCGTCGGCCCGCCGTTCCCCGGGGCAGGCCCAGCCGGTCCTCCCAGCGGTCGGTCCAGCCCGTGCGGGGTGTCCGTTCCAGGACCCCGCCGATGTCCAGGATCAGGCAGCGTTCGTTCACAGGGCCTCCGCTCGGCTTCCGTTCTGTGTGTGTACCGTCGGGCTTTCCCTTGGGAGAAGGTCAAGTGGGGCCGCGCGCACGCCACTTCGTCTACCGTCGAGTAATATCCGGCGGCAGGTCGTCAGAGGAGAAACGGTGTCCTGGTCCAAACGCTCACCCCTGCTGCTCGCCGGCCTGCTGGCCACGGCCGGCGTCGCCCACTTCGCCGCGCCGCGGCAGTTCGACGCCATCGTCCCGCGGGTGCTCCCCGGATCGCCGCGGACCTGGACGTACGCGAGCGGGGCCGTGGAGCTTGCCCTGGCGGCGGGCGTGGCCCTGCCGCGGACCCGGAGTGCGGCCGCGCGGGCCACGGCGGCCTTCTTCGTCGGGGTGTTCCCGGCGAACGTGAAGATGGCCCTGGACTGGCAGGACCGCCCGGCACCGCTGAAGACGGCGGCCCTCGCGCGGTTGCCGCTCCAGGTGCCCCTGGTGCTGTGGGCGCGCGGTGTCGCCCGGAACGAGGAGGGTCAGACGTGACGGAGAACGTGAACATCGGTGACAAGGTCGAGGACTTCGCCCTGCCGGACGAGACGGGCACGACACGCCAGTTGAGCGAACTGCTCGCCGACGGCCCGGTGGTGCTCTTCTTCTACCCGGCCGCGCTGACGCCCGGCTGCACGGTGGAGGCCTGCCACTTCCGCGACCTGGCCGCGGAGTTCGCGGCGGTCGGCGCGCGGCCGGTCGGGATCAGCGGTGACTCCGTCGACCGCCAGCAGGAGTTCGCCGGCCGCCACACGCTCGGCATGCCGCTGCTGTCCGACGCCGACGGCGAGGTCCGCGAACGGTTCGGGGTGAAGCGCGGGTTCTCCCTCGCGCCCACCAAGCGGGTCACCTTCGTCATCGCCGAGGACCGCACCGTCCTGGAGGTCGTCCGCAGCGAACTGCGCATGAACACCCACGCGGACCGCGCCCTGGCCGCCCTGCGCGCCCACCAGGGCTGAACCGCCGCCGGGCCGCCACCGGCGTACGTCACTTCTCGGCGGCGTCCGCGGCGACCTGGGAGAGCGTGCGCCCGGTGCGGACGGAGCGGGCACGACGGGGGTCGGGCGTGCCGTGCCCGCCCGACCGCCCAGGCCCCTTCCGCACCAGCAGCCACGCGTCCTCGCCGTCGCGGCCGCGGAACCGGGTCAGGGCGTACTCGCCGCGCAGCTTGGAGCCGTGCAGGCGGAACGTCGCGTGCCCGTGCTCCAGCGACTCCTCGAAGTCGACCGGCCGCCCCTTGCGGTCGTGGCTGAGCGGCTCGTACGTCCCGTGGTCCCAGACGATGACGGTGCCGCCCCCGTACTCGCCCTTCGGGATCACGCCCTCGAAGTCCTCGTACTCCAGCGGGTGGTCCTCGGTCGGCACGGCCAGCCGCTTGTCCCCCGGATCGCCGGACGGCCCCTTGGGAACCGACCACGACTTCAGCACCCCGCCCACCTCCAGCCGGAAGTCGAAGTGCATCCGCCGCGCGTCGTGGATCTGCACCACGAACCGCGGCTCGCCCTCGCCGGCACCCCCTTCCCCCGCCGGCTCCCGTGTCCGCCCGAAGTCACGCTTGCCGCGATACGTTCGCAGCCGCTCGTCATCACCCACCTGCGACTCCTTCCGCGCGCGGGCCACGTGCCCCTCGACGGCCCCCGAGTACCCCGCCCGGCCACCACCGACCCCCGGCCGCCTCAGAACTCCTCGTGCGTCTGCGGGTTTCCCCCGAGCCGGCGGCGGACCTGGCCGGAGATCGCCGCCAGTTGGGCCGGGTCCAGTTCGAAGCCGAAGATGTCCAGGTTCTCGCGCCGGCGCTCCGGGGAGGACGACTTCGGGATGGGGACCGCGCCCAGCTGGGTATGCCAGCGGAGGACCACCTGGGCCGGGGTGACGTCCAGCGTCTCGGCGATCTTGAGGACGACGGGGTCGTGCAGGGGCTGACGGGCGCGGCCCAGCGGGCTCCAGCTCTCGGTGACGATGCCCTTGTCCGCGTGGAAGGCGCGCAGCTCCTCCTGCGGGAACAGCGGGTGCAGCTCGATCTGGTTGACGGCGGGCAGCACGCCCGTCTCCCGCTCCAGCCGCTCGATGTGCCGCTGCGTGAAATTGGAGACGCCGATGGAGCGCACGAGGCCGTCCCCGCGGAGTTTGATCATCGCCTTCCACGAGTCGACGTACTTGTCGACGCGGGGGAGCGGCCAGTGGATCAGGTACAGGTCGACGCGGTCCAGGCCGAGGCGCCGCCGGGAGTTCTCGAAGGACGCGAGGGTCTCCTCGTACCCGTGGTCGCGGCCCGGGAGCTTCGTCGTCACGACGACCTCCTCGCGGGGGACGCCGCTGTCGGCCACGCCCCGGCCGACGCCCCTCTCGTTGTGGTAGTTCACCGCAGTGTCGATCAGCCGGTAACCCAGGTCGAGCGCGCCGAGTACCGCCTCCTCGGCCCCGGCGTCGTCCATCGGCCAGGTGCCCAGCCCGATCGCGGGGAGCGTCGTACCGTCGTTGAGCCTGTGCGCGGGAATGCTGATCACGGTGGGACCTTCCCCTCGGCTGTGTCGTACGCCCAGCCTCACGGACAGGGGCGGCAGTGATCAACCGCTGGTGGGTGTCTTGCGCGACGCCCTGTCGCCGGGGAGCGCGATCGCTGACACGATCTCCCTGGGGCCGGTACGGCGACCAGGTGACGACGGAGGAGACGGAGCAGATGGAGCACACGGCGTACACGCAGCAGTCCGAGCCCGTCGTGGGGATCGATGTGCGGCCCGTCGCCGGGCGCATCGGCGCCGAGATCACCGGCGTCGACCTCGCCGCCGACCTCGACGACGCCGTCGTCGCCCTGATCAGGGAGGCGGTGCTGCGCTGGAAGGTGGTGTTCTTCCGCGGGCAGTCGCTCGACCACGCCGGGCACGTCGCCTTCGCCCGCCGGTTCGGCGAGCCGGTCGTGCTCGGGCGGCGCGGGAGCGCGTCCCCGGCGGACTTCCCCGAGGTGGAGACGACCGCCGACCGGCTGGAGCTCGGCGGACGGTACGGCATGGAGCACGACGAGTGGTTGGCACGGCGCCGGCACACCCTGCTGCGCGGCTGGCACTGCGACCACGGCGCCCGCGTCGACCCGCCCGCCGCGACCATCCTGCGCGCCGACACCGTCCCGCCGTACGGCGGCGACACCACCTGGTCCAACCTCGCCGCCGCCTACGCCGGGCTGTCCGCGCCGGTGCGCGCCTTCGTCGACGGGCTGCGCGCCGAGCACCGGCTCGGCGTCGGCTACCAGCCCCGCCCCGGAGACGACGCCTACCTGCGCCACCTCCTGGACCACCAGGTCGCCTCCGTGCACCCGCTGGTACGCGTGCACCCGGAGACCGGCGAGCGGGTGCTGTTCGTCAACGGCTACTACGTCGAGCAGATCGAAGGCGTCTCCCGGCCGGAGAGCGCGGCACTGCTGGAGATGCTGCTCGAGCAGGCCGTGCGGCCCGAGTACACCGTCCGCTTCCGCTGGGAGCCGGGCAGCGTCGCCTTCTGGGACAACCGCGCCACCATCCACCTCGCCCCCGGCGACAGCGCCCACCTCGGCTTCCCGCGCGTCATGCACCGCGTGATGCTCGCCGGCGACGTGCCGGCCGGCGTGGACGGCAGGCCGTCGGAGGCCGTCACCGGCACGGAGGCCGGCCGCTGGTGAGCTTGGTCCCGGACGGCGCGCACCTGATCAGCCCAGCGGGATGACCACGTCGTCCTCCACCGGCGGGTGGAGCTCCTGCGCGAGGTTGCCCGTCGCCGCGAAGCAGCGCAGGCGGATCGCCTCCGGGGTGACGTCCAGACGCAGGAAGCTCTTGAAGAAGGGCGGCGTGTACGTCGCCGATCCCGGCGAGAACAGCCGCGTGTACGCCTTGCGCACGGGCAGCCGGAACCGCGAGGTGCGGTCGGGCCGCCCGCCGGCGCCGAGCAGGCTCGCCACCAGCCGGGTGCGCCAGGTGACCCGGGTGCCCGGGCCCGGCGCGCGGCCGGGCTCGATACCGAGCCGCTCGGCGATGACGGCCGTCGCCTCGGCCTCGGTGAGGGTGAAGAAGCGGCGCAGGCCCAGACGGCGGCCGTACAGCCCGCTGTAGAAGGCGAGCGAGTCGCCGCGCAGCGGATAGCAGCGGAAGTCCGGCTCCGTGACGTTCGCGATCGCCACGCGCGGGATGGTGTGGGTGGCGTGCGTGAAGGCCCCGCCGCCGCCCGAGACGACGTACTGGAGGGTGCGGCCGTCCACGTCGACCGGGTAGCGCTGGTAGTTGTGGATGTCGCCGCCGATCGCCGCCACGTAGTGGTGCGCCGGGTCGCGCACGATGTCGTCGACCGTGCCGCCGCCCTCGACGGGCCCCGGGTGGTGCTCCCCGTCGACGTACAGCGGTGAGCCGGTGACCAGGATCTTCGGGCGGGGCCCCCGCGACACCTCGCGCAGCCACGCGCCCTGCTCGGCGTCGATCGTGCCGAGCAGGCCCGTGTCGATGCCGATGATCCGGATCGGTCCGGCGTCGATCGCCCAGTACGGGCCCGGCTGGACGGCCTGTTGCTCCGGCGCCGACCTCAACTTCCGATCTGCGTCCAGGCGTTGACCGTCCGTTGGACGCGGCCGGTGCCAGAGCAGGGCGCGCCACCAGGCGCGGGAGAGCGGGCGCGGGGCGGGTTCGGGGGCGAGGGGCGGGGCGTCGCCGCAGAAGACGCGCATGAACGCGCCGAGGTCCTCGTACCAGTCGTGGTTGCCGGGTATCGCGTAGATCGGCGCCCGGTAGTCCCGGTACGGGCGGAAGTGCTTGGTGCCGTAGTCGTCGGCGCTGCCGACCGGGTAGATCACGTCGCTGGCGAGCACGGCGAAGTCGGTGTCCTGACCCACTCTCAACAGGCCGGGCACGACGGCATACTGGGGGTCCCCGCCCTCGCCGGTGTCCCCGATGACGAGGAAGGAGAAGCGGTCAGCGGCGGCGCGCCGGATGACCTTGTCGGCGGGGGCGCCCGCCGCGGCCCGCTGCGCCACCCAGCGGCCGCGGGTGTGTCCCGTCGGATCGCCGAACCAGGACGCCACCACCCCGTTGCGGGCGGCCCACAGCGTCTTCGGGCTGAGCCAGGACAGCTTCTCGACGTGGCCCGGCATCAGCCGCCGGTAGCCGCCCCGTTCGGCGGCGCCCCAGCCGGCGCCTTCTGCGGTGTCGCGTGAGGAGTCAGACATCGGTGCACCGTAGCAACGATCACTGGAGCGTCAATTCAGGGGCTCCATAAGGTTGTTTGACCAGGTGAACACAGTGGTTTGACCAATGGCATGGGGAAAACCCTCGAATGCGAGTCAGCTAGTGGCATGGACTGGTCAACGACTGTCATTCTCCCCCCGACAGTCGCAGAGCCCCTCTCCCGGTCCGCCCGTCCCAGCACGGCCGGACCCGCAGTTCCCGGTCAGCACACCCCGTCTGACCGGTCTCTGTCACCGGTCGCCCCAGCGGCCGCAGCAGGAGGAGTACGAGTGAGACGCCTTCCCCACAGACGGTCCACGGTCGGAGCCGCCCTGGTCTCCGCCGCCGCGTTCCTGGCCGTTGGCATGCAGTCCGTCCCGGCGAGCGCCCAGCCCACCGCCGCCGCCCCCCACCCCGGCACCCTGCGCACCGGCGGCCTCCAGGCCCAGCTCTCCCCGGCCCAGCGCTCCGCGCTGATCAAGAGCGCCAAGGACCGGGCCGCCACGACCGCCCGCACCCTCGGCCTCGGCGCCAAGGAGAAGCTCGTCGTCAAGGGCGTCGTCAAGGACAACGACGGCACCGTGCACACTCGTTACGAGCGCACCTACGACGGCCTGCCCGTCCTCGGCGGCGACCTCGTCGTGCACACCGCTCCCGCCTCCCGCGCCCGGGGCACGGTGAGCACCACCTTCAACAACAAGCGCGCCGTCAAGGTAGCCTCCACCACCGCGACCTTCGCCAAGTCGGCCGCCGAGACCAAGGCACTGAAGGCCGCCAAGGCCCTCGACGCCAAGAAGCCCAGCACCGACAGCGCCCGCAAGGTGATCTGGGCCGGCAGCGGCACCCCGAAGCTCGCCTGGGAGACGGTGGTCGGCGGCCTCCAGGACGACGGCACGCCCAGCGAGCTGCACGTCATCACCGACGCCTCCACCGGCGCCGAGCTCTACCGCTACCAGGCGGTGAAGAACGGCACCGGCAACACTCAGTACAGCGGCTCGGTCAGCCTCTCCACCACGCTGTCCGGCTCGACGTACCAGCTGAACGACACCACGCGCGGTGGCCACAAGACGTACTCCCTCAACGGCGGTACGTCCGGCACCGGCAGCCTGATGACCGATGCCGACGACGTCTGGGGCAACGGCTCCGGCTCCAACACCCAGACCGCGGGCACCGACGCCGCCTACGGCGCCCAGACGACCTGGGACTTCTACAAGAACACGTTCGGCCGCAGCGGCATCCGCAACGACGGCGTCGCCGCCTACTCGCGGGTCCACTACGGCAACGCCTACGTCAACGCCTTCTGGGACGACACCTGCTTCTGCATGACCTACGGCGACGGGACGAGCAACACCCACGCCCTGACCTCGCTGGACATCGCCGGGCACGAGATGACCCACGGCGTCACCTCCAACACCGCGGGACTCAACTACAGCGGTGAGTCGGGCGGCCTGAACGAGGCGACCTCCGACATCTTCGGCACCGGCGTGGAGTTCTACGCCAACAACTCCTCCGACCCCGGTGACTACCTCATCGGCGAGCGGGTCGACATCAACGGCAACGGCACGCCGCTGCGTTACATGGACAAGCCGAGCAAGGACGGCGGCTCCGCGGACAACTGGTACTCCGGCGTCGGCAACCTCGACGTGCACTACTCCTCGGGCCCCGCGAACCACATGTTCTACCTGCTCTCCGAGGGCAGCGGCACCAAGACCATCAACGGCGTCACCTACAACAGCCCCACCGCCGACGGCGTCGCCGTCACCGGCATCGGCCGGGCCGCCGCCCTGCAGATCTGGTACAAGGCGCTGACGACGTACATGACGTCGAGCACCAACTACGCCGGTGCCCGCACCGCCGCCCTCAACGCGGCCGCCGCCCTGTACGGCACCAACTCCGCCCAGTACGCCGGGGTGGGCAACGCCTTCGCCGGCATCGGCGTCGGCAGCCACATCAATCCGCCGGCGAGCGGCGTCACGGTCACCAACCCGGGAAACCAGTCCTCGACCGTGGGTACCGCGGTGAGCCTGCAGATCTCGGCGAGCAGCACCAACTCCGGTGCCCTGACGTACGCGGCGTCCGGTCTGCCGGCCGGTCTGTCCATCAACAGCTCGACCGGTCTGATCACGGGCACGCCCACCACCGCGGGCACCTCCAGCACCACCGTCACGGTGACCGACTCGACCGGTGCCAAGGGCACGGCCACCTTCACCTGGACCGTCAGCTCGACCGGTGGCGGCTGCACCGCGGCGCAGCAGCTGGGCAACCCGGGCTTCGAGTCCGGCAACACCGTCTGGACGGCCAGCACCGGCGTCATCACCAACGACACCGGTGAGGCGGCGCACGGCGGTTCGTACAAGGCGTGGCTCGACGGCTACGGCTCGGCGCACACCGACACACTCTCGCAGGCGGTGACGATCCCGGCCGGCTGCCGCGCGACCCTCACCTTCTACCTGCACGTCGACACGGCGGAGACCACCACCAGCTCGCAGTACGACAAGCTGACGGTGGCCGCCAACTCGACCAACCTGGCGACGTACTCGAACCTGAACGCCGCCGCCGGCTACACCCAGAAGAGCTTCGACCTGTCGTCCTTCGCCGGTCAGACGGTCACGCTGAAGTTCACCGGTGTGGAGGACTCCTCCCTCCAGACCAGCTTCGTCGTGGACGACACCGCCCTGACGACCAGCTGACCCACCGTACTCACGAGGCGTCCCGCACGCGGAGGCAATCCGCGTGCGGGACGTCGCGCGTTCAGTTCAGCGGATCCAGCGTGAGGTACGCCTGCTGCGGGTTGCCGTCGTGGACGAGCGACTCCTGGTTACCGACATCGTCGAAGGCGAACGCGTACGCCTTGCCGTCGGCCATCTGCCCGTGCACCGCCCGGGCGTAGTGGTTGGTCACGGCGTCCTGGTAGAACCCGGCCGGGTCGGTGGACGGCTGGTTCGGGTTCGTGAGCAGGGTGGAGCGGTTGAACCCGGCGCAGAGAGTGCGTGAAATCGGGCCGCGCACCGCGTCGTTGGGCGCGTCGAGCAGCTTGTGGCAGCCGAACACACTGTCCGCGTCCGGCTTCTGGAAGGCGGTGACCACCGATCCGGAGCCGTCAGTGAAGTTCATGACGTTCCCCGACACCTTGCCGAAGTACTTGGTGTTCGGCTGGTCGGTGAACGGCGTCACCGACAGCGTCGACGTCGCGTACTTCTGCCAGACCCGGTCGATGTAGTCGGACATGACGGAGGCCGGCAGGGCGCCGGTCTCCAGTCCGTAGCCGGGCGCGAGCGCGCGCAGCACGGTGCCGTCGGACCGGGTCTGGATCAGACCGCCCCAGCCGCCCGACTGACCGCGCAGCGCGTCGAACACTCCGTTGTAGCCGCCCGACTTGAGGTGTCCGGTCTCGCTCACGCCGCCGTCGGCCCGCTGCACGCCCACCGCGTACGGCGCGGAGAACATGTCCACCTGGGTGCTGTTGAGCCACAGGCCGGCGTCATTGAGTGTGTACTCCGACCAGTTGAAGAGGATGTCGCGGTTGGGATCGTTCGGATTCTGCACGGCCGGCTGCACCAACCCGCCCGTGGTCAGCTTGAACACGAGCCTCTGGCCGTAGGAGAAGTAGATCCGTCCGGAGAACTTCGGGATCCGGATCGTCGCCGACTGCCCGGCGCCGGGGCCGGGAATGGACGCGTCCGGTGCGTCGGTCGGCGGGTTGCCGCCCGCGGGCCACGCGTGGAACGCGCCACCGGCGTCGGCCCAGCCCTGCCGGCCCGAGGAGAGCTCGGTGCCGAGGGTGTAGACGTACAGCGCCTCACCACGGCCGGAGTTGTTGGTGATCTTCAGGGGGATCGTGTCGGGCACCGCCGCGGCGGTCGACGCCTGACTCTGTACGGCCGCCGGAGCGCCGACCAGCGTGGCCGCCGTCGCTAACGGCACGACGAAACGGGTGAGTTGTGAGAGCACTCTCCGCCTCCGTGTGGGGGTCGGGGTCGTACGGACCGATGGTCCGTACCTGTGTGAGAGCGCTCTCAGCGTTGCGCCGCGCGGCGCACATGTCAACGGACGGGGAAGGAGTGACTTCGGTGCCCGCCCGGAGACGGGCACCGGAGAGGGAGATCGGAGAGAGATCGGAGAGGGAGATCAGAAGGTGCGGTCCAGCAGGTCGAGCAGCGCGGCCCAGTGCCGCTCGTCGGCCGCACGGTCGTACTCCGCGGTGTCGGCCTGCGTGTAGCCGTGGTGCGCGCCCTCGTAGACCTCGCTGCGGTGCCGTACGCCCGCCGCGGCCAGCGCGGCGTCGAGCCGCTGGATCTGCTCCGGGGGCATCGACGCGTCCTCGTCGGCGTGGCCGAAGTACACCTCGGCGGTGACCTTGCCGGCGACGAGGTGCGGACTGTCCGGGGCGTCGGTGGCGAGCCGCCCGCCGTGGAAGCCGGCCGCGGCCGCGACCCGGTCCGGGTAGGCGCCGGCCGTCAGCAGGGCCAGCCGGGCGCCCATGCAGTAGCCGGTCACCGCGATGGGGCCGTCGGTGACCAGGGGGTTGTCGGCGAGCCAGCGCAGATAGGCGCCCGCGTCCCGGATCGCGAGGTCGGGGGTCAGTGCCTGCATGATCGGACCGATCTTGCCGAACAGCTCCGGGCGCGCGTCGAGGTCGATGAACTCGGGCAACTCCACGACCGGCGCGTGCCCGTGACGGTAGAACACGTTGGGCACGAGGACCGCGTAGCCGGCCGCGGCGAGCCGGTCGGCCATCGCCCTCAGATGGGGGCGCAGCCCGAAGGCGTCCTGGTAGAGCAGGACGCCCGGACGGGGGCGGTCGTCGGCGGGGTGGACGAAGTAGGCATCGGCGGTGCCGTCCTCGGTCGGGATGTCGACGGCGGTTCCCTTTACGGCGGTCATGACCACGTGCCTCTCTGCGGATCGGCGCCGGGGCCGCGCAGCGACGGCCGCGGCGCGGTGTGTCCCGATCATGGTGGCACGACGGCCGCCGCACGGCGGAGCGCCCCCTGGAGGCCGCCTCCGCCCCGATACGTCCGTCCGGTTCCGTGCCGGCCTCCGCCCCGATACGTCCGTCCGGTCCCGTGCCGGCCTGTCCCCGACACGTTCGTCCGCCCCCGCTCCGCCCTCCGCCCGCTCACTCGAAGCGCGACGTGTCTCCCGCGCCCCGCCGGACGATCTCCGCCTCCCCGCTGGAGAAGTCGACCACCGTGGTCGGCTCGGTGCCGCAGTCCCCGGAGTCCACCACCGCGTCCACCACGTGGTCGAGGCGGTCCTTGATCTCCCAGCCCTGGGTCAGCGGCTCGGCCTCGTCCGGCAGGAGCAGCGTGCTGGACAGCAGCGGCTCGCCCAGCTCGGCCAGCAGTGCCTGGGTGACGACGTGGTCGGGGATGCGGACGCCGACGGTCTTCTTCTTGGGGTGCAGCAGCTTGCGCGGCACCTCCCTGGTCGCCGGGAGGATGAAGGTGTAGTTGCCGGGCGTCGACGCCTTGACCGCGCGGAACACGTCGTTGTCCACGTGCACGAACTGGCCGAGCTGGGCGAAGTCCCGGCACACCAGCGTGAAGTGGTGCCGGTCGTCCAGCTTGCGGATCGAGCGGATCCGGTCGATGCCGTCACGGCTGCCGATCTGGCAGCCGAGGGCGTAGCAGGAGTCGGTGGGGTATGCGATGAGTCCTCCGGAGCGGACGGTGTCGGCGATCTGGCCGATGCCGCGCGGCTGCGGATTCTCCGGGTGCACGTCGAAGTACTTCGCCATCCGTCGAGCTTATGCCGTCGGCGGCCTCGCCGGCATCACCCCCTCTGTCAGGTAACGTCCCTTCCATACACCGAGGTCAACGGGATGGACGAGGGGAAGGCCGACGTGGCTGGCCGAGTGGACCAGGGGCCGCACGCACACCCGGAGCGCGATGCGGACGCGCACACGCCACCGAGCCCGGAGCAGACGTGGGCCGAGGAACTCCTCGACCAGTTGCGCCCGCTCGGCCGCGACCTGCACCGGGTGGCCGCCTGGCTCGCGCAGACCGTGAGCGGCGACGTCTGCCTGCTCGACGCCGACGGCAGCGTCCTCGCCGGTGAGCGGCCGGCGCTCGACGACGCGCCCGTCGCGGACGTCGCCACGGGCCGGATCTCCGCCGCCGCGGTGGACGGCGGAGGCCGCCACATCCGGCTGGTCGCGGTACGCCAGCCGGGCCCGCACGCGGCGTCCGCGGCCGTACTGGCCGTCGCCCGCGACACCCCCTTCGACCGGGGGACGGCGGACATCGTGAGCCGGACCGCCGCAGTGGTCGAAGTGCTGCTCGGAGAGCGCGAGTTGGCGATCGCGGGGGAGCGGCTGCGGCGTGCCACCGCCGATCTGCGGCTCGCGATCCTGCAACTGCTGATGGTGGAGGACACCGTCTCGGCCCGGCGCGTCGCGGCCGGCCTGTGGCCCGGTCTGCTCGACACCGACACGGCGCGGGTCTACGTCGTCGAGGGAGCCGCGGCGGACCGGGGCCGGATCGCCGAGGAGTGCCTGGCCATGACCGAGGGTCAGGCACTCGTCGTGCGGTGTCCCGCCATGGACGGGCACGTCATCGTCGTCAGCCCCGTCGCCGCCGTCGGAGAGCGCCTGCGCTCCCTTGCCGGCCGGCGACCGGGCGTCTTCCTCGGCGGCAGCGCCCGGCAGAGCCTCGCGCAGACCGCCACCGCCTACAGCCAGGCCATCAGCGCCCTCGCCGTCGCCCACTTCCGTCCCGAGAAGGCGGCCGTCTACGCCGAACGCACCCACCCGGAGCGGCTGATGGACCCGGCCGCGCTGCGCGCCTGGTCCGCCGATCTGCTGCGCCCGCTCGACACGCTGCCCCACCACACCCGCGCCGAACTGCTCGCCACCGCCCGCCTCGGCCTGGAGTTCACCGCCGTCAGCGCGGCCAAGGTCCTCGGCGTCAGCCGCAACACCGTCCGTGCCCGCATGGACCGCGTCGAAGCGCTGCTGTGCGCCGACTTCACCGACCTGGCCGCCCGGGCCGTCGTCCACCTGGCGCTGAACACCGAGGCCGGACGCACGGAAGGCGAACCGCCGGACCCGGCGCGCGCCGTCCCCGCCGCCGACCTGCTCGCCGGGCGGGCGATCCGCGCCTGGGCCCAGGACCTCGTCGGCCGCCTGACCCGCGACGGACGGGACCTGCGCGGTACGCTCCGCGCGTGGATCGCGGCCGGCGGCAACGCCGAACGGGCGGCACACGAGATCGGCGTCCACGCCCAGACCGTGCGCGAGCACGTCCGCAGCGCCGAACCCGTCCTGGAGCGCCAGCTGCTGGCGGGCGGCACCGACCTCTACGAGGTCGTCCTCGCCTATCTCGCCGTGGGCGAGCTCGCCGGGCCCGCCCTCGGCCGCCCGGTGGAGTACTGAAGCGGGCCAATCGGACGCACCTGTGCACGGGTGAGTGCCCGGCGTGCCGGAGCGGGCACCGACGCGCTACCGAACGTCACAGCTCGCACGTAAGTTCAGCAGTCCGCGGGGGCACGACCGGAACGGGGGACCGGTCGCGCTCCCGCGCCGGACTTCCTATGCGCGGAGCCGGACCGGCACTTGCCGCCAGCCGAAGGCGATGAACGACGGGACCTGGCGCAGCTCGTCGCCCTCGAAGGCGGCCGTCAGGCCGGGGAAACGGTCGAACAGGGCGGGCAGCGCGGTCAGGGCCTCCAGCCGGGCGAGCGGGGCACCGATGCAGCGGTGCACGCCGATACCGAACGCCATGTGGTCGTCCACGCCGCGGGCGGCGTCGAAGCGTTGCGCGTTCTCCCCGTAGTGCGACGGGTCGAGCCCCGCCGCGGCGTACGTCGTGATGATGGCGTCCCCGGCCGGGACGGTGACGTCGCCGACCTTGAGGTCGCTGACCGCGAAGCGCAGCGGCAGCGAGGCGATCGACGGGTGCACCCGCAGTGTCTCGTCGACCACCGCGTCCCAGGAGATCTCACCGGAGCGCACAGCGGCCAGTTGGGCGGGGTCGCGCAGCAGGGCGACGACCGCGTTGCCGATCAGGTTGACCGTGGTCTCGAACCCGGCGCCGATCACCAGCAGCAGCGTGTACAGCAGCTCCTCGTCGCTGAGCCGGTCGCCGTCCTCGTCGCGGACCCGGATCAGCTCCGTGGTCATGTCGTCGCCCGGGTGCTCCGCCTTGTGCGCGATGAGGCTGCCGAGCACCGTCCCGATGCGCTCCTGCACGAACGCGGCGTGCTCGGGCGTCGGGTCGGAGGTGTCCATGATGGCCGCGATGAGCTGGGCGACGTCCTCGCGCAACTCGTCCGGGACACCGAACAGTTCGCAGATGATCCGCATCGGCAGCGGGTGCGCGAAGTACTCCTTGACATCCACCACCTGGCCGTCGGCACCAGCCTTCTCCAGCGCGTCGAGCAGCTCCGCCGTGATGGCCTCGACGCGCGGGCGCATCGCCTCGGTGCGCTTGTGCGTGAAGCTCGGCGCCACCAGCTTGCGCAGCCGCGCGTGGTCCGGGCCGTAGGTGGAGAGCATGTTGACCACACCCACCCAGCCCAGGATCCAGCCCCACGAGGGGTGTTGGCCCACCTCGGGCCACAGCCGCCAGTGCAGCCGGGGGTCCTTGCTGACCCGCGGGTCGAGGATCAGTTCCTTGAGGACGTCGTAACTCGTGGGCGCCCAGGCGGGGATGCCGCCGGGCAGTTCGACGGGGACGATCGGGCCGAGGGCCCGCAGCTCGGCGCTCTCCGCGGGGATGTCGGAGCCGAACGGGTCGATGGGGTACCGGTCGAGGTCTTCGGTCACGGGCATGGCAACTCTCCTGAGCGGCGGGGGCATCGGGGGCTGAACCGGACGGGCAGGGATGTCAGCGAGCGGTGGAAGGGGCCGGGCCGCCAGCTGAGGCGCTCGCGCGGGAGGACGGGCTGGAGGTCGGGCAGCCACTGGGTGAGGCGCTCGATGGCCTCCGTGGCGATGAGCAGCGCGTGCTGCTTGACGGGACAGCCGTGCGGGCCCGACGACCAGGACAGGTGCGAGGCGTCCCGCGCACTGCGGCGGCCCTCAGCCTCCTGCTCCGCGAAGTGGGCCAGCGCGCCGTAGGAGATGACGACCGGCACGGCGGCCCGGATCCACGCCCCGTGGAAGGAGACGGGCCGACGGGCGTAGTGGATCCCGTAGTTGGCCAGCGGCGTCTCGTGGTGCAGGACCTCCACCACGGCGTCCATCACCGGGCGGGCGCCGCTGGTGAGCGTCGAGTAGTAGGCCGGGTTGCCGAGGATGCGGGAGAGGGCGTTGGACACCAGGTTCGCGGTCGGCTCGTGGCCCGCGCCGAGGGTCAGGAACACCTGCCAGGTGACCTCCTCGGCACTCAGCCCGGCGGGATGGTCGAGCAGCCGGCTCGGCAGGTCCTCGCCGCGCCGCTCGGCCTTGGCCGCGATCAGCGCCAGCACGTAGCCGCCGAACTCCGCCTCGCCCTCGGCCGCTTGGGCGCCGCCCTCCATCATCTTGGCGAGGCCCTCGTTGAGCCGGTCGCCCGCCTCGTCCGGCAGTCCGAACAGGTCGTTGAACACCAGCGCCATCAGCGGCCGGGCGAACTCGGTGACCAGGTCGGCCTCGCCGTTCGGCCCGACGCGGTCCACGAGCACCCGTACCGCCCGGTGCACCCGGGCCCGCAGGTCGTGCGGTTCGATCTGGTCGAACACGTCGATGAGCGTGGTGCGGTAGCGGGCGTGGGCCTTGCCGTCGGCGAACAGCGCGTTGGGCCGCCAGCGCATCATGCCGAGCAGCGAGCAGTCGTCGGCGACCGTCGCCTCCCACGGGCGAGGGTCGTGCGAGAACGTCTCCGTGTCGTTCAGCAGGTCCAGCGCCGCGCGCCGGTCCGTGACGACGTACGCCGGTACGCCCGGGGCGAGTTCGGCCCAGCCGACCGCGCCCTGGTCGCGCAGGGCGGAGTAGTAGCGGTACGGGTCCAGCGCGAACCCGTCCTCCCACAGGCGCACCGGCGCCGAGCGGGAGAAGGCGTGCTGGGCAGGGGGATAGGTGGTCACCGGCTCTCCGGGGCGTGACGGTCGATGAGGTGCTGGACCAGGGCGAGCAGGGCGTCGATGGAGGAGCCGGTGTCCCGGGCGTCGCACGTCACCATCGGGGTGTGCGGCTCCAGGTCGAGCGCCGAGCGCAGTTGCTCCTCGGTGTAGTGGCGCGGCGCGTCCGGAAACGCGTTGAAGGCGACGGCGTACGGCAGCCCGCTCTCCTCGACCAGGCCGAGGACGTCGAAGGAGGCGTCGATCCGGCGGCTGTCGACCAGCACGAGCGCGCCGAGCGCCCCGTAGGCGATGTCCTCCCACAGAGACCGGAACCGCTCCTGGCCGGGCGTGCCGAACAGGTACAGCACCACGTCGCCCGGCAGGCTGATCCGGCCGAAGTCGATGGCGACGGTGGTCGTCGCCTTCTCGCGGATCCCGTCGAGGTCGTCGACCTGCGCGGAGGCCTGGGTGAGCTGTTCCTCGGTGTGCAGGGGGCGGATCTCGGAGACCGAGTCGATCAGGGTCGTCTTGCCCACTCCGAAGGGTCCCGTGACGAGGATCTTCACCAGGTCGCGGGCGGTGTCGGGCAGGTGGATGCCGCTAGTTGTGCTTGAGGGCGCGGAGGCCATCGGCCACTCTCTTCAGCAGGTCGGGGGCGAACCGTTCGGCGGGCGGGATCGGCGCGCGGGCGAGGACCAGGTCCAGATCGAGCAGTCCGGCGGCCAGCACCCGCACGGCGGAGACCGGCAGCTTCAGCAGGGCCGCGGCCTCGGTCACCGTCAGCGCACCGCCGTCCAGCAGATCCAGCAGGGCCAGTTGGGCGGCGGGCAGGCCGTCGGGGGCGGGCCGGCCGTGGGCGCTGAGCACCGACAGCCGCTCCAGGTGGGGGCGGCTCGGCCGAGCGACGCCCCCGGTCGACAGATACGCGGGAACCAGGGGACGGCCGCCCCTGCGGCCGGTCATGCCGGCGCGCCTCCGTCGCCGCCTCGGGGCGCCGCCGCCATCGCCTTCTCGCCCAGCCGTGCGACCTGGGAGTGGACCCGGTGCGCGAGCAGGTCCAGGCGTACCTCGGGGTCGCCGCAGGCGGCGACACAGGTGCCGTGGTCCGTCGGCACGATGAGGACGTAGCCGTGGTCGGACTCGATGACGACCTGACGTATCTCGACCCGCTCCCGGTCCGCGAACGCGGCCGCCGCGGTGCGGCAGGCGCCCTGGACGGTGCTGGTGATGGCGGCCACCCGCTCGGCGGACGGCTGCGTCAGCGCGTCGGTGTAGCCCGTCACGAGTCCGTCCCTCGTGAGCAGGACGGCCGCGGTGACGTGCGGGACTTCCAGGATGGGGTCGAGCACCCACGCCGTGTCGCCTGCTTCGCGACTGCTGGTCATCGAGCCGCTCCCCCTTCGTGATGATTCTGTTCGGTTTGGTTGGCAGCGTTGTCGACTGATTCGTCGACTGATTCGCCGACTGCTTCGTCGACTGCCGGACCGGTGTCCGGAGCGTCCGCCTGCCGCGGCGAGCGGGCCGCCGTCGTTCCCTGCTGGAGGGCGCCCAGTGCCGCGGCGGAGTCCTCCGGGCGGCGGGCCGCGGCGACCGGTGCGGCCGCGGCGGGTGTCTCGGTGCGGGTGCGCCGCCGCCGTTGCGGAAGACCGGCGGAGTCGCGCGGACCCTGGTGGCCGGACGCGAGGGCGGTGCCTTCGGGCTCGACCCCGTAGCCGTGACCCGAGTCCTGGTCCGCCGGTACGTCCTCGGCGGCGGCCGGTGCCTTCGCCGTCCGGGCCGGGGCAGCGTCGTCCGGGGCGGGTGCCGGCCGGGTCGAGCGCGGGGCGCTGGCGGCGGGCGGCCGCTCGGCCGGGTCGATGCGGCTGAGCAGATGGCTCTCGACGCGGAGCACCGCGCGCACGCCGCCGTACGGTGACGGGGACGACAGGTCGGCCTCCAGGTCGAACTGCCGGGTCAGCTGGCCGATCGCGGCCAGGCCCATGCGCGGTGGGTCGCCGAGGTCGGTGAGCAGGATCGGGTCGCTGCCGGCCACCAGCCGCTGGGCGCGGGCGCGTTCGTCCTGGTTCATGCCGAGACCCGCGTCGTCGACGGTGACGCAGACCCCGTGGTGGACATGCTCCAGGTTGACCACGACGTCGGTGTCCGGCGCGGAGTGGCGCAGCGCGTTGTCGAGGAGTTCGGCGACGATGATCGCGACCGGCTCGACGGCGTGCGACACCAGGGCGGTGCCCGGCTCCAGATGGTTGTGGACCTTGACCCGGTGGTAGCCCGCGAGCCGGGCCTGGCCGCCGGTCACCGCGTCGACCAGGTGGGACTCCTCACGGGCGAGACCCACCCAGGCCCCGCACACCACGGCGGCGACCTGTGCCCGGCGCAGCGACTGCTCGTTCTCGTGGTCGAGTTCGAACAGGGTCTGCGTCAACTCCGGGTCGTCGTACCGTTCCTGGAGACCGCGCAGGGCGTCCTGGAGCCGGTACAGGGCCGCCTGGATCTCCCGGGTGGCGCCGCGCAGTCCGGCCTGCGCGGCGGCGTCGATCCGGGTGCGCTGCGCCGTGAGTTCGGCGCGCAGCGCGAGCAGGACGCGCTCCAGCGCGATGCCCGCGGGCGTTCCGGCGAGTTCGGCCTGCGTGGGGCCGGGCACCGTCACATGCGGATGGGCGAGCTGCCGGGCGGCGGCCGGTACACGCTGGGCCGCCAGATGCTCCGCCTCGGCGGTGAACGCGCCCCGGGTGCTGTCCAGTTGCGCGCGTAGCGTGCTCAGCTCGGCGCGCAGCGCCGCCTGCCGGCGCAGGGACCGCAGCAGACCGCCGCCGAGGGCCAGCGCGGACAGCGTGCCGGCGGCCAGACCGCCGGTCACCAGGTCCGGTGATTCGATCATTCGATGGATTCCAAGGGAGGGAAGGCAGGGGGATTCCGTGACCGTCTCGCGAGGTGTTGGTGCACAGTACACACCGTCGTTGATCAATCCCGCACTTGTTGTGCGCGAACTTCTTCAGAAAACGATCAAGCTCGGGCGACTTCTGCGCCGAGTGTCGGAAATGCCTTACTGGAGACGTGAGTTGGCCTGCGGCGTGAGCACCGCCAGCGTGCCGTTCGCCTGACGCAGGGCGAGCTCCAGCGTGGTCGGCGGGTGCAGCCGGCCCGATCCGTCCGGCGGGACCAGCCACTCCAGCAGACCGGCCGACCGGTACGGCGGCGGTACGGCGACCCAGGCGCCCCGGCTCGTGTGCCGCACCCCCGCCCCGATCCAGCGGCTGCCCGGGTCGGGCGGCAGGAAGAAGCCGACGCGACGGGCGCCGACGTCGACGAGCGTCGGTCCCGGCGCGGGCAGCGAGGGCCGCCACAGCAGGTCGAGGGTGAGCAGCCCCAGCTCGTCGGGGACGCTGAGCACGTCCCAGTAGCGGCCCGCCTCCAGCAGGGAGACACCGATGCCGTGGTCCCACTCCCACTTGCAGGCCCGGGGGTCCGACGCGGCCGCCGCGAGCCACTCGACGCTCCGCATCCACATCGTGTCCGCCATGTGCTGCTCCGGGTGATCCGCCGCCTCGCGCGGCGCGCGCGAGCTCCGTCGCCGGGAGCTCGGTGCGCGTGCACGCTAACCCGGCATATGCATCCTCGTAGATATTTCTATGCTGCGGAAGAGGTGGCGCGGCGTGGCGATTGCTTCTCAACGCTCGGATGTCGAGCGGGAGTTCGGAGGGCGAGCGGACGAGCGAGCGTGACGGGGCCGCTCAGGCGGCCGTGGGGGAGGGGGTGAGGACGAGCATGGTGACGTCGTCCCCGACCGGCCCGCACTGCTGTTCGAGATCTGTCCAGATCCGCTGGTTCAGCGCCGCCGGCTCCTCCTCGGCGAACTCGGTCAGCCGCGCGAGCAACGGATAGAAGGAACCGGACGCGTCCCGCGCCTCCCACACCCCGTCCGACGCCAGGAACAGCCGGTCACCCGGCCCCAGTGTCACGGTGGTCTCCCTCGGCGGACCGCCCACGCCCAGGCCGAGTCCCAGCGGCACCCCGACCGGAACGCCGATCTCCGTCACCTGCCCGCCGCGCAGCAGCACCGGACCCGCGTGACCGCACGCCACGATCCGCACCGAGCGCGCGTCGGGGGAGAACTCCAGCAGCACGGCGGTGGCGAACAGCTCGGCATGCCGCACGCCCGCGGAGTCCACCACCAGCCGGCGGTTCATCCGGGACGCGACCGCGCTCAGCTCCGGCAGATCGAGCGCCGCCTCCCGGAACGCCCCGAGCAGCGACACGACCGTGGCGACGGCCCCGAGCCCGTGCCCCTGGACGTCCCCCATCACCGCCCGCACCCCGTGGCGCCCCTCGCGCACGTCGAAGAAGTCCCCGCCGACCAGCGTCCCCCGCTCCGCCGCCCGGTACAGCCCCGTGCACGCGATGGTCCCGACCCGCTCCGGCAGCGGCGGCACCACGGCACACTGCACCGCCTCCGCCACGGTCCGCTCGGTGTCCAGCTGGGCATCACGGTGACTGCGTACGAAGGACACGAACACGCTCAGCAGGGCCACGAAGGCGACGGTGAGCAGATCGGTGTCGCCGGGCCGGTCCAGCCGCAGCGCGGGCACGGTCAGCGCGACGACCACCAGCACACCCAGCAGCGCCGTCATGAGCGGCCCGTACGACAGCACGGCCAGCGGAGGGATGGCTCCCAGCAGGAACCCGATGTCGAGGCGGTCGGGACTGACCAGCTCGGCCACGACGACCGCGACCAGCAGGACGACGGGAAGCACCCGCACCCACCGCGGCGGCGGTGCGCCCCGCAGCCAGCCGCGCTCGTCCGGTTCCCGGCGCCGGTCGCCCACCGTTCTCACATCCCCACGCTAACGAGACGAGGCCCGACCCGAAAACCGGCCGACGCCCGCCCGCCGTGTGACACGACGCCCGGAGAGACGCAGCGCATCCCCTGCCTCAGGCAGCCGGGTAGCGCTCCTCCATGATGCGGCGCAGCAGTTCCACCGACTGGCGGGGCTGCAGGGCCTCGTCGGCCAGTCGGTCGAGGGCCAGGCGGTACTCCTCGGTCTCGTCCTGGTCCTCGAGGAAGTTGGCGCTGCGGATGTGCTCCAGATAGACCACGTCCGGCAGATCCAGCCCGCCGAAACGCAGATACGTGATGGGGATCGCGGGAGCCGACGCGTTGGTCACGTCCAGCGGGACGATCTGGAGCGTGACGTGGGACTTCCCCGCCATCTCCAGCAGGTACTCGAGCTGCGCGCGCATCACGTCGGGTCCGCCGAGGACCCGCAGCAGGACCGATTCGTCGATGATCGCCCACAGCTGGGGTGCGTCCGGACGCTTCAGCAGATCGGCCCGCCGGTTGCGCAGTTCGACGCGTCGGCGCACCTCGCTCTCGGGCGCGATCGGCAGGCCCCGCTTCACCACGGCGCGGGTGTAGTCGGGGGTCTGGAGCAGGCCCGGTACGTACTGGATCTCGAACGTACGGATCGAGGCGGCCGCCTCCTGGAGTCCCACGAGCCGGTCGAACCACTCGGGCATCAGCCGCTTGTCGTAGCGCTGCCACCAGCCGGGCTCACCGGCTCGCTTCAGGAGCTTGAGCAGGACCGAGGACTCGTACGCCTGCGTGCCGTACAGCTCCAGCAGCGCACGGACGTCGCTCTCGGCCGGGGGCCGGCGGCCCTTGCCGGACTCGATCCGCGAGAGCTTCGCCGCGCTGAAGCCGAGCGCCTTCGCCGCCTGGTCCTGCGCGAGTCCGGCGTCCTCGCGCAAGCCCGCGAGCTGCACGCCGACCAGCATCTTCAGCAAAGTCGGCGCGGGCTCGGGACGGTCCAGGTAAGGTTCGAGGCGGGAGACGCGATGGGACTCGACTGACATCCTGGCTCCCAGCAGACCGGTGGAATTGACCGCCAGGTTATCGCACAGGGGCGTTCGGTGCCCATCTCTCCCACATGCATGCGGTGTTGGTGTTTAGGCCGCATGAGTGGATCGTGCGGGTTCAGCCAGCTTCAGCAGGGGCGGAGCACGCTCCGCCGGCTCCGGGCTCCTGCCGGCGTCCCGTTCCGGTCGCTCTAGAGCAAGTGGTCGAACTCGCCGCCCTTCGCCGCCGCCAGGAACGCGGCCACCTCCGCCGACGCGTAGACCAGCGCGGGACCGTCGGGGTCGCGCGAGTTGCGCAGCGCGACGGCCCCGTCCACCAGGGTCGCCACCTCCACACAGTTGCCCTCGGCGTTGCTGTGCCGGCTCTTGATCCAGCGGGCGTCCAGCGAGCTGGCCCGCACTCCGTTCGCCATCGGTGACACCGCAGCCTCCTTGCTCGTTCTCGTTCCCGCGCACACGGAACCGGCGTCCCGCGGGCCGCGCCTGCCGCCTCGCGCGGATGTTTGTCGCATGCCCCATTCTCGCGCAATTTCCCGTGCAATTGCATGAGAGTGCTGACGGCGTGGATAATAGCGGTGACGTCAACCCAGTTGCTGGCGTCACCACCTGACGTCTACTCAGGGAGATGTCGTGTCGTCGCTTGCGCATCGGACGAAGCAGTCCGGCACGCCACGGACGGAACGTGCCACCGTGCGGCTCATGGCCGCCGGAGGTCCGCCGCTGAGCTCCGTGGGACAGGTGCCGTGGCACGAGTTCAAGGACTCCACGGGGTCGGCGGAGGGCATCCCCTTGCTGCTCCACACCATCGCCTGGGGTGACGAGCACGCGGCCCGAAGGGCTCTGGCCGAGCTGCGGGAACGTATCTGCCAGTACGGCTTCATCGTCGAACAGGCCACCGCCGCCACCGTCCCCTTCCTGTGGGAGCTGGCCCAGTCGCCCCGCGTCACCTGCCGCGCCCAGATCATCGAGCTGCTGGGCAGCATCGCGGCGGCCCGGCAGTGGGAGGACACGGCGGCCGTCTATCCCAAACTGCTCAACCACCGTGAGAACCACGTGGTGTGGGAGCGGGCGGCCCGCGAGGCCGTACAGTCCCGCCGGGCCCTCGTCTGCCGGCTCGCGGTGGGCGAGAGCGCCGAGATCGCCCGAGCCACGAAGGAGCTGGTCCGTGCACTGGGTGACTGAGGTCGACCGGGCGCCGGGTCCCGTCGAGGGGCCGGTGTCAAGGGCAACGGGGGAAGTGCGACCTGGCCCCCGGCCCCTCCTTACACTCGTCAACCGTGCCCATGACCATGGGCCGTTGTTCGGAAAGGCGCATTGACGGGTGTTCCAGGATTCCCCCATTTACGACCGGCTTGTCGCGGAACGTGGCGATGTACCCGCAGGAGTGCGGAGAGAGGCAGACCGAGTGCGCAGAGAGCTGGAGGTGGCCATGATGCCGCTTCAGTCGTACGGCCACAGCTCCGCTCCGCACAGTCCGCCGCCTCAAGCGAGGCCGGACTGGCAGCAGCAGCGCCGTCCCGAGCTTCCCTGAGGCGTGGCGTTCCGCGCGGTGTGACGTCGTCGGGTGCGTGATCATGCGCCCGGCGTCTCATCACCCCATCGAGGGCTCGGAGCCGTTCCCCGCGCTCGTCCCCTCGTACGCCAGCCACTGCGCGATCGCAAGCGCGATCGGCTGGCCCGTGTCCAGTTCCACGAACCCGAACTGACCCGACTGATTGCACTCCAGGAACCACCAGATCCCGTCCGCGTCCTCGGCGAAGTCGAAGGCACCGTAGGCGAGTTCGGCCTCCCTCAGATAGGTGTGGACGGCCGTCGCCATCCGTGGGGGCACGTCCACGGGAAGCCAGGGCGCCAGGGACGGGGCGAAGCGGACGTCCACGTGGTCCGGGTCCGCGTCCGCCGCTACCTCCTTGCGAGCCGCCATCAATCGGTCGCCCACGGCCGTCAGCCGGATGTCGGCCCGCTTGTCGATCCGCCGTTGGAAGAGTGTCGGGCCGAACGTCACGGCCGTGAAGTCGGTGCCCGGCGCGACCCGGCTGGTCGGCACCGCCCGCGGCGGGTTCTGAGGATGAGCCCCGGAGACCGCCTTGACCACCAGATCCGGGAACCGCTCCGCGAAGTCCCGGGCGGCCTGCGGAAAGGTCGTGATCAGGGTCGGCGGCACGGGCAGCCCGCAGAGCTGGGCGAGCCGCAGCTGCCAGGGCTTGTGACGCGCGCGCCGGGCGGCGTCGGGGTGGTTCATCCAGCGCGCGCCCGTGCCGCGCAGCATTCCGTACAGCGCCTGGGCGGACTCCTCGGTCAGCCATGCGGACGGCTGCGCGGCCCGGGACGCGGCGACGCCCGGCCTGCGCACCCACACGGAGCGCAGGCCGTCCATGCTCACCAGACGGCCCGCGACGGCCAGATGCCCGCGGCTGACGCCCCGCACCCCGTACTCGACGGACAGGGCGACCCCACCGGTGAGATCGGCGGGGTCGAGCCGGACCACGGGCACGCCGGCCTCGTCGAGGCGCAGGACCACCATGTCCGCGGTCACGTCCTCTTCACAGGTCAGGATGAGCACGGTCATCGTCGGCGCCGCGCTCAGTCGTCGAAGTGCGTCTTGGAGCCCGCCGTGGAGGTCGTCGTGCCCACGGCTTTCAGTACGTCGTGGTCCGTGGCGGCTATCCGGCCGTCGGGGAGCACGTTCAACTGGAGTCCGGAGTCGTACACATAGGGAGGGTTCTCCTCCGACTCCACGGCCGGCCGCGCATAGTTGAGCGTGAACGGTTGCATGGTCTCTCCCTGTGTCGGGTTCCATGCACTTATACGAACCGAACGCACGGTTGGGTTCCTTACGCTGTGTGATCCCTTGCCCCAATCTTCGGGAGGGGGTCTCGGAGCGCACCCTGGCGCGGACCGGCGGGACGACCGACGGGACAACGAAACGTTGTTCCGTTGGGGCGCTGGGATAGCATGCCCGCATGTCCCATGACGCCCACGACGACGCACGCCGCCGGCTGGCCGTCCTGACCGAGCCCGCGGCCGCGGACTCCGCTCCCGCGCATCAGGTCGCGCGGGACGCCCAGCTGCTCGGCCGGCTCCTGGCGGCGGCGGAGCGAGAGGCGGAGCTGTCGGCGGAGGACGTCGGCGCCGCGCTCAGCCTCTTCGAGGAACTGCGCCTCCAACTCGACCGCCTGGAGAGCCGGGTGGTCATGGAGGCACGGCGGCGCGGCATGGACTGGCGGCGGATCGCCCTGCACCAGGGCCTGAACTCCTCCCAGGCCGCCTCGCAGCGCCACCAGCGGCTGACGACCCGGCTGGAGGAGATCCGCCAGGGCGTCCGCCCGCGGGGCGGGCAGGGGCAGGGCGACGGCCAGGGAGAGGGACGGAAGCGGACATGACGGATCAGCCTGACGGACTGTTCGCGGCAGTCGACTCCCTGCTCGCCGCCGTCGACGACGGCAGCGTGCTGCCCACCCCCGAGGAGCGGTGCAGGCTCCGTGAGGCGGCCGGGCTGACCCAGGCCGCCGTCGCCCAGGCCCTCGGGGTCCGGGTCCCGAGCATCCAGGCCTGGGAGGCCGGCCGCGCCGAGCCCAAGGGCGAGCGCCTGGAGGCGTACCGCAGACTGCTGGAGGGCCTGGCCCGGCGCTATCCGGCGCCGCGCGGGGAGGCCGGGAGCGTGACTCCCGTGGCACCGGTGGCCGCCGAGGTGACCGTGGCCTCCGAGGTGACCGTGGCCTCCGAGGTGGCCGTGACCCCCGTGGCGTCGGTGGCCTCCGAGGTGGCCGTGACCCCCGTGGCGTCGGTGGCCTCCGAGGTGCCCGTGGCCCCCGAGGTGGCCGTGACCCCCGTGGCACCGGTGGCTCCCGAGGCGCCTGACCCCCCTGCGTCCGCGCCGGCCGAGGGCGGAGACGACGACGCCCCCCGCACCGCCCCCGAGGTCCGCACCGCCCCCGAGGTCCGCACTGCCCCCGAGGTCCGCACTGCCCCCGAGGTCCGCACTGCCCCCGAGGTCCGCACTGCCCCCGAGGCCCGCCGCGCCCCCGCGCCCGCCCGCCGCGCCTCCGCTGCCTCCGCCACCGACCCCCTCGACGACCGCTTCGCCCACGGCCCCCTCGCCGTGGTCGACGCGGCCGACGGCGAGGTCACCGCGTACTGCGTCTGCGGGCTCGTCCTCGACGTGCCCGCGAAGTCGCTGCCGGCGCTCGTGGAGTGGACCCTGTCCGAGGCGCGGCTGGGTCAGGCCCGGCTGCACCGCTCGGGCAAGGACGCGGACCCGCTCGTCGTGCTGACCGCGGCCGCCTGTGAGCGGTACGGCCTGCCCACGCGACTCAGTGACGAGGAGCGGCTCGCGGGCCGGATCCCGGACTCCCACAAGGTGGTCCGGCAGCTGAAGAAGGCCGAATGGCAGCTCACCCGGCGCGGTTTCGGGCCGTGGGCGCGCGTCTACCGGCCCGCGCAGGGCGGCCGGCGCAGCTGCGTCCAGCTCTGCCTGCCGTCCTGGCACGCGCTCGACACCCGGTACTGGGGCGACGCCGCCGACCTGCCGCCGGCCGAACTCGCCCGCGTCCTCGGCACGTACGCCACCCGCGTGCTCACCCCGCGCGGCTCCACCGCCGTCACCGGCCTGGAGCTGATGACCGCGCTGCACCCGCCGACCCGTGCCGTCAAGGACGACCAGGGGCAGTGGGTGTCCGCCCCCAACCCGGGCTCCCTGACCGAGGCCGTCGACTGCGCCCCCTGCGAGGCGCCCGACGGCCACCCCCTCCTCGCCCACCTGCCGCGCTTCCACCAGCGCACTCCGGACGAGGTGCTGCGCGAGGAGGCGTACGACTGGGCCCGGCCGATGAGCGACGACGAGTGCATGAAGCCGTACCTCGTCGGCATCGACGTCAACATGGCCTTCGCCGCCGCCGCCAACCGCACGGTGGTCGGCCTCGGCGCGCCGGTCCACGTCCAGGGCCCCGCCTTCGACGCCGCCATGCCCGGCTCCTGGCTGGTCGACCTCACGCACATCCGGCTGGACCCGCGCCTGCCGAGTCCGTTCACCCCGGACGGCGAGCCGCCCGAGGGCCCCGCCTGGTACGCGACGCCGACCGTGGCGTACGCCGTCGAACTCGGCTTCGAGGTGGCGCCGTTGGAGGCGTACGTCCGTCCCGAGCACGGGGCGTACCTCGACGCCTGGTACACGCGGCTGCGGGACGCGTACATCGCCACCATGGGCGACCTCGGGGTGAGCACCGGTATGAAGCCCGAGGAGTTCCTCGCCGCGATGGACGGCCACCAGGCGCGCGACCCGCAGCTCGCGCTCGTGCTCGCCGCGATCAAGGCCACCGTCAAGGGCGGCATCGGCAAGCTGCGTGAGCGGGCCCGCACCGGATGGCGGCCGGGGGAGCGCTGGCCGGCGCTGGAGCGCGCGACGTGGCGGCCCGACATCCGCGCCGCCGTCATCTCCAAGGCGCGCGTCAACATGCACCGCAAGATGCTCAACACGGCCCGCGCGATCGGCCAGTACCCGGTCGCGGTCCTCTCCGACTGCGCGGTGTACGCCTCCGACGGCCCGACCCCGCTCGACTTCCTGCCCTACCGGGACGGCAAGCCGCTGCCCGGCGGCTTCCGGATCGGGGTGAGCCCCGGCATGGTCAAGCACGAGGGCACGCAGAGCGTGCTGTGGGCGGAGGGCCTGCGCGAGGAGCACGGCGACCACCTCAACCTGGCCCGCTACATCAAGTCCGGGCGGACGAACGCTCCGGACGAGGGGGCGTAGCCGGGCGGCTCACCCGGGTGCGAGGGCGCGCCCGGCCGCCGCGACGGCCTGCTCCGCGTACCCGCGGCCGAACAGCACCGCGTGCACCAGCAGCGGGAACAGCTGGTGCAGGCCGACGCGGTCCTGCCAGCCGTCGGCCAGGGGCGCCGCCTCCCGGTAGCCGTCCAGCACCCGGTCGAGGTGGGGGCAGCCGAAGAGGTGCAGCATCGCCAGGTCGGTCTCCCGGTGGCCGCCGTGCGCGGCCGGGTCGATGAGCCGCACCTGGCCGTCGGCGCCCCACAGCACGTTGCCGTTCCACAGGTCGCCGTGTAGCCGGGCGGGCGGCTCGGCGGGACCGGCCAGCTCGGGCAGCCGCTCGCAGACCCGCTCGACCACGGCCGCCTCGCGGCGCTCCAGCGTGCCGTCGTCGACCGCGCGGCGCAGATAGGGGAGCACCCGGTGCTCGGCGTACCAGCGCGGCCAGTCGGCGCCGGGGACATTGCGCATCGGCGCGAGCCCGATGTACGCGTCCTTCGGACCGCCGGGCGGCGCGGCACCGAACGCGGGCGCCCCGGCGGCGTGCAGAGCGGCCAGCTCATGGCCGAACCGGACGGCCACCCGGGCGTCGGGCCGCCCCCTCGGTACGTGGTCCACGACCATCCACCGCTCGTCGTGGCCGAGCACGGCCGGGACGCGGACCGCACCGGCGTCGGCCAGCCAGCGCAGCCCGGCCACCTCGGCCGGAACGGCACGAGCGGCGTCGGCGCGCTTGACCACCACCGGGCCGCTGTCGAGGGCGACTTGGGCCAGCGTCCCGGACAGCGGGCGCGTGTGCGTCGCCGGTCGTCCGGTGAGCCGGGACGCCGCCGCGCCCGGACTCTCGTCGCGGTTCACCACGTCCACCAGGGTACGGGGCCGCCGGTCAGCGCTTCGTGCCGCTCAGCCCCACCGGGTTGGTGGCCGGCAGCATCCCGGACTCCTGCACCGTCCTGGCCAGCGGTTCGAGGAGGTGGGCGAGACGGGCGGAGGCCTCCGGGCCCAGCGCGGTCCACGGGAGTTCGGCGGCGGTGTCGGTCTGTCCCTCCACGGCAGCCCGCCCGTCCTCGCCGAGCGGCGTCAACTTCCCGTCCTCGCCGAGCCATCCGCGGTCCAGCAGCTCGGCCTCGGCCGCCTGCCACGCCGACAGGTCCCACTGCCGGATCTCCCGCAGGAACGCCGCGTCACTCTCGCCGGACGCCGCCTTCAGCACCATCGCCGCCACCGGCCCCAGACCGTGACTCACCAGGACCGCGAAGTGCCCGTCGCCGCGGTGCTCGCGCAGCGTGGTCAGCGCCTGCCACAGCCGTACGTGCGGCTGGTCCGGACGAGGCAGGGCCTGGTTCGCGGCGCCGAGCACCCGGCCCACGGTGTCCGCGGCCTGCGCCGCCTCCCAGGCCAGGTCCGCCGCCTCGGCCACCTCCGGAGAGGTGACGGTGTCCTTCCCGAACAGCCGCGTCATCGCGGCGTCCATGGCCCGCTCACGCGCCAGGAGGACGTCGGCGGGAGCCGCGCGGTCCCACGCGTCGGGCAGCGCCCGGGCCACCTGGTCGGGGTGGAAGGTGTAGAAGCTGCTGGTGACCACGGCCGGCGACGCCGCGCCGAGCGGGGCCGCGCGCATCGCGAAGTACCCCATCCAGTAGCCGCGCAGACCGAGTTCGTCGGTGGCCTGCCGCGCCTCGGGAGTGAAGTAGATCAGGTCGTGCACCGGCTCGTACCGCTCCCACAGCATCCGCGACCACACGGTGTTCACTCCGGCCTCCCGTTTCGTCATGCTCCCCTCCCGTAACAGGTTGAGCGCTGAAGACCGTGATGACAACCCCGGAACCGTTGTACGTCACGGCAGTTGAAGGCCGTGAGACGACGGTCACGCGGGACCGCCCGGTCTTGGCCGCGCCCCCCGGCACACGATACGGTCGACCACGTTATCGACGACGGTATGGCGGAAGCCGGTGAGAATCCGGCACGGTCGCGCCACTGTGAGCGGTAGCACCGGCCCTCGCGGCCGGGGCGCCCGTGAGTCAGACCCGCAGCCCTCGTCCTGTGCACCACCGAGATGGGACGCGAACTCCCGAGGAGGTCTGCCATGGCGCAGCACGTCGCCCAGCCGACTACCACTGCCCCCGCCCTTCCCGCCAAGCTGCCGATCGGCGCGATCGTCCCCTGGGCGGTCTTCTTCGGCATCCTGATGCTGGTCCTGCTGTACTTCGTCGGCGCCGAGCAGGGCGCCACCTCCGCCGTGTCCGGCGAGGACATCCACGAGTGGCTCCACGACGGACGCCATCTGCTCGGCTTCCCCTGCCACTGACGACAGGGACGCCGCACCCCCATGAACTCCGCAACCGTCAGAAACCTCCTCGTGCGGGGCATGCTGGCCGGCCTCGGTGCCGGCCTGCCCGCCCTGCTCGTCGCCTACTTCCTCGGGGAACCCGGCGTCGACGACGCCATCGGCTACGAGGAAGCCCACGCCGCGCACGGCCACGTGCACGGCCACGAGGCCGAACTCGTCTCCCGTTCCCTGCAGTCCACCGCGGGCCTCGCCACCGGGGTGCTGGTCTACGGGGTGGCGTTCGGCGGCATCGCCGCCCTCGCCTTCTGCTTCGCGCTCGGCCGCGTCGGTCGCCTCACCCCGCGGGCGACCGCGCTGCTGCTGTCCGGCGCGGCGCTGCTCGCGGTGTACGTCGTCCCGTTCCTGAAGTACCCGGCCAACCCGCCGTCCGTCGGTGACGCCGACACCATCGGCAGGCGCACGGCCTTGTACTTCCTGATGATGCTGCTGGGCGTGCTGCTGGCCGTCGCCGCCGTGATCCTCGGCAAGCGGCTGGCACCCCGCCTCGGCACCTGGTACGCCGCCGTGGCCGCCGTTGGCTTCTTCGTCGTGGCGATCGGGCTGGCGTACGCCTTCCTGCCCGCCGTCGACGAGGTGCCGAAGGACTTCTCGGCGACGCTGCTGTGGCGGTTCCGTCTCTCGGCGCTCGCCGTCCAGGTCACGATGTGGTCCGGATTCGGTCTGCTCTTCGGTGAGTTGGCCCAGCGTCTGCTCGCCCCGCGACCGGCAGCCGCCCCGGCGGGGCCGGCCGCTCCGGTACCGAGCTGATCAACGCAGCCGCGCGAGCGCACAGTTCGAGCGCGAGTGAAGGGCCCACGGGATCATCCCGTGGGCCCTTCACCGTTCGTCGGGCGCCTGCCCGAGCCGTACGTTCCAGCGTCCCGCGCGTCCGCTGAGGACGGTCGCCGTCAACGGCGCCACGTCCAGCCGCCAGAACGCGGTCTCGGGCGCACCGAGCGCGTGCACGACCGCGGCCCGTACGAACTCCGGCTCCACCACCGCGAGGACCCCGCCCTCGCACTCCCGCACCCTCTCCAGCCAGAGCCCCGCCCGCGCGCACAGGGCACTGACCGGCTCCCCTCCATGCGGCGCGGCCTCCGGATCGGCCAACCACACGGCGAGCGCCTCGGGTTCGGCGCCGGCGACCTCGTCGAGCGTGCGACCGCGCCAGCGCCCCATGTCCAGTCCCCCCAACTGCCCTTGTTCCGCGGCCTCGCCGAGCCCGAGCGCCGACGCCGTCTCCCGGCAGCGCACGGTCGGCGCGACCAGCACCCGGCGGGCCGCCCGCAGGGTTCCCGCGGCCGCGCGGGCCGCCGCCGCACCGCGCGCGTCCAGCGGGGCGCCGTCGTCGAACCGCGCCTCGCGCAGCGACGCGTTCATGGCGGGCGACACCAGGGTGACGCGGCTGGTCACGGGCGGTTCCTCCTCATGCCGTACGGGACGTGCACCTACCCACCCTGCCGTACGGAACCGCCTCCTGGGCGCCGGAGATCACGTGGTGCGGGCCACAGAAGTGGCTGGATGGGTGTGGCGGAATGGATGGGAAGTGTCAGGGCGTTTTGATCATTCGTGAAGGGAGCAGGACCCTCGTGATGTTCATGGCGCCTCCCCTCATACCCAGGGCCGCCGGTTCGCTGCCGTTCCTGGGTCACGCCATCCAACTCGTCCGCGACAACCTGGCGGTCGCCGTCCCGGATCCGCCGCCCGTGCGAGCGCCGGTGGGCGGTGGGGGCGCGGTGCAGGGCCACGAGGGCGGCGTCGTCGTCCAGTCGGCCGCCGCAGTACGCGAGGAGATCGCGCCGGATGTGGTGCATGAGCGCCTCGGGGCTCGCGCCGCTCCACTGGGCGACGCGCTCGGCGAGCGGATAGAAGCGCCCCTCGGTGTCGCGGGCCTCGGCGACACCGTCCGTGTACAGCAGCACGGTGTCGCCGGGCTCGAAGGCGACCACGTCCAGGGTGTGGTCTGCCGACAGGGTCCCGTGCACCCCGAGCGGCGGCGAGGGATGCAGGTCGGCGACGCTGACCGAGTGCCCCGGGCGCAGCAGCAGGGGCGGGGGATGGCCGCAGCTGGTCATCCGGACGACCGGGGCGCCGTCGGGTATCTCGGCGAGCAGGGCGGTGGCGAACCGTTCACCGGCCTCCTCGGGCGGCTCGGAGTCGGCGGCGTACCGGGTCACGCTCTGCTCCAGCGTGGCGGCCAGGTCCGGCAGCGAGGTGTGCCGGTGGACGCCCTCCCGGAAGGCGCCGAGCAGCAGCGCGGCCTCGCCGACGGCGGGCAGTCCCTTGCCGCGTACGTCGCCGATCAGCACGCGTACGGTGCTGTCCGCTCGCGCGGCCGCGTAGAGATCGCCGCCGATCTGGGCCTCGTCCTCCGCGGCCAGGTACAGGGAGGCGGTCCGCAGCGGGCCGATGCGTTCGGGCAGCGGTGCCATGAAGGACCTGCTGGGCGGCCTCGGCGACCGATCTGACCTGGTCCAGCTGCGCGCGGTGGCGGTCGCGGACCGCGCAGTAGACCACGATCAGCGCCGAGAGGAGGGTGAGGGTGACCAGCTGCACGATGTGGTTGGGGGTGCCCAGTCCGCCGTGCAGCGCGGCGATGACCGCCTGCGCCCCCACCGTCAGCGCGCCGATCGCCGCGGTCGTCCGGGGCCCGGCGAACGAGGCGGTGAGCGCGGGCGCGATGACGAGCGCGGGCCCCAGGTGGATGTCCTCGGGGAAGCGGATGTCCACCACCGTGATCGCCACGATGAGCGCGATCGGCAGCAACAGCAGTGCGCGACCGGACCGCCCCGGCTGCTGCCACCCACCCGAGCCCTGCCGCCGCCTCATGGCATCCAGCGTGCCCCAAGCGGAACATACCGGCTATTTACGGACGTATCCGATATGGGTCCCACGGGCCGTCGGCCCTGCCCGTTCCGCCGAATGAGACAATCATTCCGGAGCCCGTCCCACGTGCGGGAGCGCTCAAGAGGAGCGGGTAAGGGCGTCATGCAGGTCCGGGACGGCGGTCGGAGCCGGAGCCTCGCGGCGGGGCAGCACGATCACTGGCAGAGCACGTACACCACGCATCCCGGCATGTACGGCGAGCGGCCTTCCGCGCCCGCGGTGCACGCCGCCGACGTGTTCCGGCGGGTCGGGGCCAAGGACGTGCTGGAGCTGGGGGCCGGGCACGGACGGGACGCGCTGTACTTCGCCCGCGAGGGCTTCACCGTGCGGGCCACCGACTTCAGCCGGGCCGGCCTGGACCAGCTCGACGCCGCCGCCCGCGCCGAGTCACCGGCCGAGCGGGTCACGACCACGGTGCACGACGTCCGCGACCCGCTCCCCGCGGCCGACGCCTCGGTCGACGCGGTCTTCGCGCACATGCTGCTGTGCATGGCCCTGTCGACGGAGGAGATACACGCCCTCGTGCGCGAGGTCCGGCGCGTGCTGCGTCCCGGCGGCGCCTTCGTCTACACCGTGCGGCACACCGGCGACGCCCACTACGGCGACGGCATCGCACACGGCGACGACACGTACGAACACGGGGGCTTCGCCGTCCACTTCTTCCCGCGCACCCTGGTCGACGCCCTCGCCGAGGGCTGGGACCTCGTCGACGTCCACGCCTTCGAGGAGGGCGCCCTCCCGCGCCGCCTCTGGCGGATCACACAGATCGCCGACTGACCAGGTCCGACCCCTTGCGGGAGTGTGCCGTTCGGCCGCCTCCCGGTGGCGGCGCTCTCGTCGCGGCGGCTTGCTGGTGCCAGGTGCCGGCAGGCGCCGCCGGAGAGGAAACGAGCCGCCCATGCAGCCGACGGGGCGTCTCCTCGCACGTCCCCTGGGCCGAGCTGGCGTTCCCGGGCTGGGCACTGGTGATCAGCGGCTGCATCCTCGTCGTGGGCGGCCGACGCGGGGCCGGCCTCGCCGAGGTGCGCTGACCGGCGACACGGACTGCCGGCTCACTCCATCGGCGGGCTCCCGCGCGCGGCGCCACCACCGCCGCTCGCATGCTGGCCAGGGGAAGATGACCGCCGTCCGGGGTGCCCCTCGAAGACGTGGCGCAGCACGGACCTGGCCGCCGAAAGGGCGGAGCGTCGATGAGGGTTGTCGTCGATCTCAACAGATGCCAGGGATACGCCCAGTGCGCGTTCCTCGCGCCGGACGTCTTCACCATGCACGGCGACGAGGCCCTCGTCTACAACCCACGGGCCGCGGACGAACACCGCGAGGCGGTCGCCCGCGCCGTCGCCGCCTGCCCCGTACAGGCGATCACGGTCGAGGGACTCGACGGACCGGGCGGCTCGCCCCCCGAGTCCTCCGCCCGCGCCCGCGAGGGCCTTCGCCGCGCGCAGGAGAGCTTCCATGGACACTGACCACGTGGACCGGCTCCGCCGCGAGGGCCGGATCGTGATCGTGGGCGCCTCGCTCGCGGGCCTCACCGCCGCCGAGACCCTGCGCGCCGAGGACTTCGAGGGCTCCCTCACCCTGATCGGTGACGAGCAGTACGAGCCCTACGACCGGCCGCCGCTGTCCAAGGCGGTCCTGCTCGGCAAGGCGTCGGCGAACCACACCGAACTGCCCCGCACCCGCGACATCGACGCCAAGTGGCGCCTGGGCGTCCCGGCGAGCGGCCTCGACATGACGGCCAAGCGGGTACGGCTGGCCGACGGCGACGAGGTCGAGTACGACCGCCTCCTCATCGCCACCGGCGTCCGCGCCCGGCCCTGGCCGAAGCAGGCGGAGGCCGAACTGGACGGCGTGTTCGTGCTCCGCACCCGCGACGACGCGGCCGCCCTGTACCGGCACCTGGAAGCCAGGCCGCGCCGCGTGCTCGTCATCGGCGCCGGGTTCGCGGGCTCCGAGGTCGCCTCCGCCTGCCGGGAGAGGGGCCTGGAGGTCACCGTGGCGGAACGCGCGGGCGCCCCGCTGGTGGGCGCCGTCGGCGGGGTGGTCGGCGCCGTCTCCGCCGGGATGCACCGCGACAACGGGGTGGACCTGCGCACCGGCGTCACGGTCACCGCCCTGGAGGGCGACGCGGCGGGCCGGGTGCGCGCCGCCCACCTCTCCGACGAGAGCGTCGTCGAGACCGACCTCGTGGTCGTCTCGCTCGGCTCGCTGCGCAACACCGAGTGGCTGACCGGATCCGGACTCGGCGCGGGACCGCGGGGCATCGCCTGCGACGCCGGCTGCCGCGCCTTCGACATCAGCGGCATCGTCACCGACGACATCTTCGTCGCGGGCGACGTCGCCCGTTCCCCCAACGCCCTGTTCGGCTACCAGTTCCTCTCCCTCGAACACTGGGGCAACGCCGTCGCCCAGGCGCGGACGGCCGCCCACAACATGATCAGCCCCAGCTCCGAGCGGCGCCCGCACCTGTACGTGCCCGCCTTCTGGTCCGCGCAGTTCGGGGTCAACATCAAGTCGGTCGGCGTACCGTCCATGGGCGACCAGCTCATGATCACGCAGGGCTCGCTCGCCGAGCGCCGCTTCGTCGCCGTCTACGGCTACCAGGGCCGGATCATCGCCGCCGTCAGCTTCGACAACGCCCGCTGGCTGGAGTTCTACGCCCGGGAGATCGAGCGGGGCGCGCCCTTCCCGGTGGAGTACCCGACGGTGGACCGCCGCCCCGAGGGCGCCCAGCCCATGCCGTCGGACTTCCCCGATCCCTCCCTGCCGACGCACGGCCCGACCGTCACCCTCACCGGGTACTCACCGGCCGACCGCCGCATGGTCTTCACCCCGGCGCGCCACTGACAAGGACCTCCCATGACGCAAGACTCGCTCGTCGGCCGGATCACCGACTTCGCCAACCGGGCCGACCCCTACCCGCTCTACGAGGAGCTGCGCCGGACACCCGTGCTCCACGAGGACGAGGACGGGCCGTACGTCATCAGCCGGTACTGGGACATCGAGGGCCTCCTCCACGACCCGCGGATCAGCTCCGACGCGGTCAACCTCGCGGCGGCGGGGGAGGACGAACTGCCCGCCGACGAGTCGGGCGGGCTGCCGCCGAGCTTCATCCGGCTCGACCCGCCCGAGCACGACCGGCTGCGCCGCATCGCCAACACCTCCTTCGGGCCGCCCCACTCCCCGCGACGCATCGAGTCCATGCGCGGCGAACTCGACGCGCTGGTTGAGGAGTTGATCGACGGATTCGGGGACGCGCGGGAGATCGACCTGGTCGACCAGTTCGCCTACCCCTTCCCGGTGACCGTCATCTGCCGGCTGCTCGGCGTGCCCCGCGAGGACGAGCCGCGCTTCCGCGCCTGGGTGGACCCGATCGTCGCGGGCCTTGACCCTGAGACGCGGGAGGCGGCCGGCCCCGACTTCGCGCAGCAGGTGCAGCAGGCGCGGATGGAGCTCGGCATGTACCTCGCCGGACTGATCGAGCAGCGCGTCAGGGAACCCCGCGACGACATGCTGTCCGACCTGGTGACCGCCCACGGCGCGGACGGCGCCATGACGATGATGGAGGCCCTCAGCACCGCCGTCCTGCTGCTCGTCGCCGGACACGAGACGACGGTCAACCTCATCACCAACGGCATGCTCACGCTCCTGCGTCACCCCGAGATCCTGGAGCGGCTGCGTGAGGACCCGGAGCTGGCCGTCGGCATCGTGGAGGAACTGCTGCGTTACGAGCCCCCGGTGCAGCTCGTGCCGCAGCGCACCTGCATCGCTGACATCGAGGTGCGCGGCGTCACCATCCCCAAGGGCTCGCGCATCTGGCTCGTCCTCGCCGCGGGCAACCGGGACCCGGAGCGCTTCACCGACCCCGACCGGTTCGACCCGGACCGCGGGGACATCCAGCACCTCGGCTTCGGCAGCGGCATCCACAGCTGCTTCGGCGCCCCGCTGGCCCGGCTGGAGGCGCAGATCGCCCTCGCCGCCCTGGCCCGCCGCCTGGAGAACCCGCGCCTGATCGAGGACCCGCCGCCCTACCGGCAGAACGCCGTCCTGCGCGGCCCGCGTCACCTCGACATCGGCTTCGACGGCCTGCGTTCCTGACACCGGCCCGCACCGACGGCCACCGCCGTACACTGAAGAACCGACCGTGGCCAAGGGGGTACTGGCGCGTGCGACCGGTGGCGGAGGAACGCCCTCAGGGGTTTCAGGGCTCCCAGGGGCCTCGGGGCCTGTTCGTCGGCCTGTGCACCCTGGACGTCATCCAGTTGGTGGACCACGTACCGGAGTACGACGAGAAGCTGACCGCTCATGACCAGGTCGTGGCCGCGGGCGGTCCCGCCGCCAACGCGGCCGCCGTCTTCAGCGCCCTGGGCGGCCGGGCGACGCTCCTCACCGGCATCGGCCGTCACCCGCTGGGGCTGAGCGCCCGGGCCGATCTGGAGGGCCTGGGCGTGACGGTGACGGACCTGGCGGCCGGTGTGACCGAGCCGCCCGCCGTCTCCTCGATCCTCGTGACGGCCGCGACCGGCCGGCGCGCGGTCGCCTCCACCAACGCCGGGCGCCACCAACTCGCCCCGCCGGACGGCCTCGACGCCCTCGTGGCCGCCTGCGACATCGTGGAGCTGGACGGCCACCACCGGGAACTGGCGCTCGCAACCGCCGAGTTGGCCCGAGCGATCGGCCGCCCCACCCTGCTGGACGGCGGCAGCTGGAAGGACGGCACCGACAAGCTGCTCCCCGCCGTCGACGTAGCCGTCTGCTCGGCCGACTTCCACCCGCCCGGGACGCGGACCCCCGAGGACGTGCTGACGTACCTGCACGATCGCGGAGTGACCTGGGCGGCCGTCAGCCGTGGCGGAGAACCCCTGCTGTGGTCGGGCCCTGGCGGCAAGGGAGTTGTCGACGTGCCGCCGACGAAAGTGGTGGACACCCTCGGCGCCGGTGACGCGCTGCACGGGGCGTTCGCCCACCACTGGGCGCGGGCCCCGCGCGCCGACACCGCCGCCTTCACCGCGGCGCTCGCCCGGGCGACCGAGGTGGCGTCGCGGTCCTGCGCCGAGTTCGGTACGCGTGCCTGGCTGCCCTCCCGCTCCCTCCGGAACTCTTGACAGCGTGCGTACTGTTTCGCGACGTTTGACCCCTCACGGAACGACGAGCCGGACCGAAGTGGTGCAGGACGCGGCCAGGCGTCCTCGAGGGGAGCGGTCGCCCATGCGATCCATGAACGAGGGTCCACGCACGAAGGCGGACATCACCGTCCACAGACCCGGCGAACTGACCGCGGCGCAGCTTGGGGCCTGGCACCGGGCGATGGACGAGTCATCCGAGTACGCCAACCCCTTTCTGGCGCCGGAGTTCGCGATCGGCATCGGCAGGCACCGCCGCGGGGCGCGGGTGGCGGTCCTGCACGAGAGAGGCGAACCGGTCGGCTTCTTCCCCTACGAACGGGGCACCCTGGGCGTCGGCCGGGCCATCGGCCTCGGACTGTCCGACTGCCAGGCGCTCGTCCACCGGCCCGGGTTCACCTGGGACGCCGGTGAACTCCTGCACGCCTGTGGGCTGTCCATCTTCGAGTTCGATCATCTCGTCGAGGAGCAGCGGCCGTTCGGCGCCCACGTCACCGGAACCTTCGCCTCACCGGTGATCGACGTGAAGCCCGCGGACGGCACCTACGCCGAGTGGCTGCGTGGTGCGTACCCCGGACTCGGCAAGACCACGCTGAAGAAGGAGCGCCGCATCGGGCGGGACGTCGGCGAGGTGCGGTTCGTCTTCGACGAGCGCGACCCGCGCATGCTGCGCCGGCTCATGCGGTGGAAGTCCGCCCAGTACCGCAGGACGGGGCGGATGGACCGGTTCTCCCGCCCCTGGATCGTCGATCTGGTGGACCATCTGTTCCGCCTCCAGGAGGAGCACTTCACCGGCGTCCTGTCCGTGCTCTACGCCGGGGACCGGCCCGTGGCCGCCCGCTTCGGCCCGCGATCGAGCACGGTGCTCGCCGCCTGGTTCACCGCGTACGACCCCGAACTCCACTACTACTCACCCGGGTTGCTGATGCACCTCAGGCTGACCGAGGGGGCGGCCCGCAGCGGGGTGACACTCCTCGACCTGGGGCGCGGGGACAAGGAGTACAAGGAGTGGCTCAAGACCCGTGAGCTGCGTGTGGGGGAGGGGTTCGCCGCGCGCCCCCATCCGATGGCGGCCGCGCACCGCCTGTGGCGCCGGCCGGTCCGCGGTCTGCGCAACACGGTGCTCGCCCACCCCCGGCTGCGCGAACCGGCCGACCGCCTCCTGAGGACGGTCGGCACGCTCCGCACCAACGCCGCCTCCTCCCGTACGCCCCGCGGCTGACGCCCGGCCCTCACCCCACCCGGCGCCGGTGGCCCAGCCACGTCTGGGCCACCACGACCACCGCCAGGAACGCACCGCCGACGACCTGCTGGTAGGCCGAGATGGCCTCCGGCTCCATCCCGGTCCCCAGGATCGGGCCTCGCCGGTGCGCTGAACACGGCGTGGCTGGCGTCGGGGGGACCCCCGGCTCTGCCCCTGACCCCGGTCCCGCCCGGCGAACGGCCCGCCCCCACCGTTCGCCGGGCGGCTCCGGCCCGCCCCGTACTCCTCCGACGCACCGAGGGTGAATTGCCCTGTTACGGTGGTGAATGATCGCTTGTGTACTCTCCGGCCGTCACGACGGGAGCAGCCATGACCACTGATCCGGGACCGATCGGCGCCGACGCCCGTCGCGCGCTCGAACGGGAACTCGCCGACCTGCGCACCGAACGGGACGCGGTCGCCAAGACCCTCAAGGACACGGACGAGCCCGGCACCCGGGCCGACCAGGCCGACGAGCTGGAGCGCGCCACCGAGCTCGGCCGCCTCGACCAGCGCATCTCCGAGGTCACCGTGCGGCTCCAGGGGGCCGACCGCTCTGGCCCGCCGCCCACCGACGTGGTCGGCATGGGCAGCACCGTGACCGTACGGTTCTTCGACGGCACGCAGTCCACGATCGAGATCGGCGAGATCGCCGAGGCGTCGGACCCCGACCTGGTCACCGCCGACAGCCCGCTCGGGAGGGCGCTGCTCGGCCGCCGCGCGGGGGAGACCGTCAGCTACACCACGCCCGAGGGGCAGTCGACGGCCGTGGTCGTCTCGCTCGGCGACGGCGACGGCGACGGAGACGGCAAGGGCTGACGAGGGCCAGGACGCTCGTGCTCGCAGAGAACCACGCGTAACACGACGTGGCTCCCGGTCCCTCGGGTGAGGGCCGGGAGCCACGTGTGTGTGCCGGTGCCGCCGTCAGGAGCCATCGTCGCCGTTCGACTTGGCCGACTTCCGCGGCGGCTTCTTCTTGTTGTCGTCCGGAGCGGACTTCTCGGCGGTCTTCTTCGCCCTGGTCCCGCCCTTGTCGGACTTCTCCGACTCGCCGTGGCCCTTCTTCTCGTGGTGGGACTCCTTGCCGCGGACGGTGACGTGCAGCTTGTCGTCGCGGACGTCGGCGATGACGGTCTCACCGGGCTCGGCGTCGCCGCTCAGCAGGAGCGTGGCGATGCGGTTGTCCAGCTCGGTCTGGATGGTCCGGCGCAGCGGACGCGCGCCGAACTCGGGCTGGTAACCCTGCTCGATCAGGAGCTTCTTGGCCGGCTCGGTGATCTCGAAGCTGAGCCCCTGGGTCTCCAGGCGCTTCCTGGTCTTGGCCAGGAGGAGGTCGAGGATCTGCTCCAGGTCCTTCTCGGTGAGGCCGTTGAAGATGATGATGTCGTCGATGCGGTTGAGGAACTCGGGGCGGAAGAAGCCCCGCAGCAGGTCCATCAACTCGCCCTTGATCTCGAAGACATCGCCCTCGTGGTCGATGATCAGCTGGGCGCCGATGTTGGACGTCATGATGATGACGCAGTGCCGGAAGTTGACCGTGCGGCCCTGGGCGTCGGTGAGGATGCCGTCGTCGAGCACCTGGAGGAGTGCGTTGAAGACGTCGGGGTGCGCCTTCTCGATCTCGTCGAACAGGACGACGCAGTACGGGTTCCGGCGCACCTTCTCGGTGAGCTGCCCGGCCTCCTCGTAGCCGACGTACCCGGGAGGGGCGCCGACCAGCCGGGCGACGGTGTGCTTCTCCTGGAACTCGCTCATGTCGAAGCGGACCAGCTTGTCCTCGCTGCCGAACAGCTTGTCCGCGATGGTCTTGGCGACCTCGGTCTTGCCGACACCGGTGGGGCCGAGGAAGAGGAACGAGCCGACGGGCCGGTCGGGGTCGCCCATGCCGGAGCGGTTACGGCGTACCGCCTGGGAGACGGCCGCGATCGCCTCGTTCTGGCCGACCACGCGGGTGTGCATGTCCTCTTCGAGGTTGAGGAGCTTCTCCTTCTCGCTCTCCGTCAGCTGCGAGACGGGGATACCCGTGCGGCGCGAGACGACGTCGGCGATGTCCTTCGCGTCGACGGTCACCACACCTTCGCGCTCCTCCTCGATGCCTTCGAGCTCGCTCTCGGCCTTCGCGATGTCCTTCTTCAGCTCGGACGCCTTGCCGAAGTCCTCGGACGCGACAGCCTGGTTGAGCTCGCGGCGCAGGCGCGCGATGTGTTCCTCGCGGTCGGTCAGTTCGGGGGAGGGGCTGGCGGCGCGCAGGCGTACGCGGGCACCGGCCTGGTCCATGAGGTCGATGGCCTTGTCGGGCAGGAAGCGGTCGCTGATGTACCGGTCGGAGAGCTCGGCGGCCGCGGCGAGCGCGCCGTCGGTGAAGCGGACGCCGTGATGCGCCTCGTACGCGTCCCGCAGACCCTCCAGGATCTCCACGGTCTCGTCGACGCTCGGCTCGGGCACCTTCACCGGCTGGAACCGCCGCTCCAGCGCCGCGTCCTTCTCGATGTACTTGCGGTACTCGTCCAGCGTCGTCGCGCCCACGACGTGCAACTCACCGCGCGCCAGCGCCGGCTTGAGCATGTTCGCCGCGTCCATCGAGCCCTCGCCGGTGGCACCGGCGCCGACCACGGTGTGGAGTTCGTCGATGAACAGGATGATGTCGCCGTGGGACTCCTTGACGTCCTCGATGACCTTCTTCAGCCGTTCCTCGAACTGACCGCGGTACTGGGACCCGGCGATCATCGCCGACAGGTCCAGCGCCACCACCCGCTTGTCCTTGAGGGTGTTGGGGACGTCGCCCGCTACGATGCGCTGGGCGAGGCCCTCGACGATGGCCGTCTTGCCGACGCCGGGCTCACCGACGAGCACCGGGTTGTTCTTCGAGCGCCGGGACAGGATCTCGACGGTCTCCTCGATCTCCCCGGCGCGACCGACGACCGGGTCGAGCTTGCCGGCCTTGGCCTCCTCGGTGAGGTCCCGCCCGTACTCGTCCAGCGTGGACGTTCCCTTCTTGCCGTCAGCCATGGCACCACCCTCCGATCGAGCAGCCTGCTCCGTCACCCCGCGCAACCGATTGACGTCCGCCCCGTCCGCGCGCAGCAGACGGTTGGCGTCGGTGTCACGGTCCGACACCAGGGCGCCGAGGATGTGCTCGGGACCGATGTAGGAGACGCCGGCCTCCTGGGACTGGATGTACGCGTCGGCGAGGATGCGCTTGGCGGCCGGGGTCAGGTTCGGCTCGCTCGGCGTCTCGCCGGCCTCCCGGGGCAGCACCTCGGCGATCTTGTCCGCCAGCGTGTCGGGGTCGACTCCCGCCTGGGCCAGGAGGCTTCGCGCGGGGTCGACCTTGGCGGCGGCCCACAGCAGGTGCTCGGTGTCGAGGTCCGACGTACCGTCCTCCAGCGCCCGCCGGGCGGCACGGTTGAGCAGATCGTGCGCCGGCTGCGTCAGGAGGCGGCCGATCGGTACCCGCTGGACCGCCGGCGGCGACGACGCGGGCGACATTCCGAAGAACCGGCTCAGCAGATCGCTGAACGGATCGGACGAGCCGAAAGCGGAACCGAACGACATCGACATGGCAGCTCCTGGTGCCGGAGGGAAACTGAACACTCACCGGAGAGGCACTGAACACTCAAACCCGAGACCCAGGCCTTCGCAAGCGGAGGACACAAGGGCGGCCCCGGGGGCGGCACCCAAAAAATCTGCCTTGGCGGTCGCGTACGACTGCCAAGGCAGGAAGGACGACGAATCGGAGGAGACGTCTAGGAGGTGCTGCCGGGCATCGCCGGCTGGTTCTTGAGGAATTCGACGGTCGGCACGTAGAAAAGACAACCGGTGACCGCCGTCGAGAAGTCGAGAATCCGGTCGTGCATTCCCGGTTTGGTCCCGAGGAACATGTTCCGCAGCATGTGCTCGGTCACCGCGGGCGTGCGCGCGTAGCCGATGAAGTACGTGCCGAACTCCGCGTCCCCGACCCGGCCGAAGGGCTTGTTCTCGCGGACGATCTGGAGCTGCTGGCCGTCCGCGTCGTAGATGGTGTTGAGCGCGACGTGTGAGTTCGGCGGCTTGACGTCGTCGGGCAGCTCGATATTGGGCAGCTTGGTGCGCCCGATGGCCATCTCCTGGTCCTCGACGGTCATCGCGTTCCACTTGGCGAGGTCGTGCAGGTACTTCTGGACGATGACGTAACTGCCGCCCTTGAAGCCGGGATCCTCGTCGCCGACGTACACCGAGGCGACGGCCTCCTTGCCCGTGGGGTTCGCGCTGCCGTCGACGAAACCGAGCAGGTCGCGGTCGTCGAAGAACTTGAAGCCGTGCACCTCGTCGACCGCGGTCGCGGCGCCCTGCATACGGCGGGCGATCTGCGCGGCCAGTTCGAAACAGATGTCCCGGTGCAGGGCGCGGATGTGGAAGAGGATGTCGCCGGGCGTGGACGGCGCCTGGTGACCCTCGCCCGCCAGCGGCTCGAAGGGATGCAGATCGCGCGGGCGCGGCCCGTCGTAGAGCCGGTCCCAGGCCTGGGAGCCGATTCCGACGACGCAGGTGAGCTCGGCCTCGGGAATGCGGAAGCCGACGGAATGCAGCAGCGACGGCACATCGTGGAGCAGGTCCCGGACGGTGGACTCACCGCCGTTGGCGATGGTGTAGACGAGGAAAATGGCGTCTCTCGCGGGGGTGACGATCACCGACTGTGATTGAATCACCTAAACCTGCCTCCTACCCTGTCGCGGCAGCTATGAGCCGTTCATGAGCGGACCATGAGCGATTATGAGCGGCTATGGCCCAACGCCCCGCACGCCGACGGAGAGAGGGCGTCTTTCGGATATTAGCTTCCCCAGTGCCTTGTCGCCGGGCAAGCCGCACCCGGCGACAAGCGGAACCGGTTCCGGGCCATTGGGGTGTACGCGGGACGCGGCAGCCGCGGAAGAATTCCGTTCATCCGTTCAGTCCTCAACGCGCAGCACGAGTTTGCCGCGCGCCTCGCGCTGTTCGACACGGCGGTGGGCCTCGGCCGCCGCGCTCAGCGGCAGCACCTCGACGGCGCGGGGCCGGATCCGGCCCTCCGCGAGCAGCGTGTTGAGGCGCCGGGCGGCCTCGGCGAGCTGGGTGGTGTCGGCGTTGGAGATGGCGAACCCGCGGATCGACCGGTCCCGCGCGTACAGCGCGCCCGCCGGCAGCACCGGCCGCGTGTGCAGCCCGGACATCACGACCATCCGCCCCCGGTCCGCGAGGAGGTTCAGCGCGACCTCGAGATCGTTGCGTCCCGAGGTGTCGATGTGCAGGTCGACGCCGTCGGGGGCGGCGGCCCTGATCTCCTCGACGGCGTCGGGGGAGCGGTAGTCGACGACGTGGTCCGCGCCGAGCGAGCGTACGTACGCCGCGTCGCGCGCCGAGGCGACGGCGACGACCCGCGCGCCCGCCTGGGCCGCGAGCACCACCAGCGCGCTGCCCACGTTGCCCGCGGCGCCGAGCACGGCGACGGTCTCGCCGGCCCGCAACCGCCCGTGCGGGAACAGCGCGAGATGCGCCGTCGCCGCCGAGTGGGCCAGCGCGACGGTGTCGAGGAGATCCACGCCGTCGGGCACGTGGTAGAGCCGGTCCGCGGGCACGACCGCCTGCTCGGCGGCCGCGCCCTGCCGGCCCGCGTGACCGAGGCTGTTGCACCAGACCCGGTCGCCGGGGCGGAACGCCGACACCGCGGAACCGACGGCGGCCACGGTCCCGGCCAGGTCGCGGCCGACGACGAACGGGAACCGCATCGGCGTGCCGTACGCCCCGGAACGGACGAAGGTGTCCACGGAGTTGACGGCGCTGAACTCGACGTCCACCAGCACGTCATGGGGACCGGGGAGCGGCGGCGGCAGCTCGCCCAGACGGATGGCCTCGGCGGGACCGAGCTCGGTGATGTAGGCGGCGCGCATGGACACCGACTCTGGCATCCCGGCGCCGTACCCGCGCGCCGGGATGCCAGTGCGTCGGAGTCACCGTGCGTCGGAACGGCTCTCCCAGGCCTCCGACCGGCCGTCGGGTTCGTCGGGAACGTCGGGCGGATCCGGGAGAAGACTGGCGGTGAGGGCCGCGGTGTCGTCGTGGAGGTGGTCGTGGCTGTACTCGACGAGGTCCTGATGGAGCCGTTCCATCAGCTCGCGCGGCCGGAGCCGGCCCCAGGAGCGGACGCGGTCGGCGAGCGGATAGAAGGAGCCGTCCGGATCGCGGGTCTCCGTGATGCCGTCCGTGTACAGCAGGATCTGGTCGCCGGGCCGGAAGGGACGGGCGTCCACGTGGTACGGGTCCCCGACGAGCATGCCCAGGTTCAGGGGCGGCGCGGAGCGGCCGGTGTCCAGCTCGCGCACCTCGGCGGGGCGGATGAGCAGGGGCGGCGGATGGCCGCAGTTGACGATGCGGACCACATGGCTGTCGCTCGGGATCTCCGCGAAGACGGCGGTCACGAACCGCTCGCTCACATCGCTCCCCGGAAGCTGCGCGGCCCTGCGCATCATGCTGGTCTCCACCCGGGCGACCAGGGCCGGAAGGTCGGGCTCGTCGTGCGCGGCCTCGCGGAACGCGCCCAGCAGGGTCGCGGCCGTCTCCACCGCGAGCAGGCCCTTGCCGCGGACGTCGCCGATGAGGAGACGCACCCCGTACGGGGTGGGAACCGCCTCGTACAGGTCGCCGCCGATGCGCGCCTCCGCGGCGGCGGAGAGACAGAAGCTCTCCACGAGGAGGTTCCCGATCCGGCGCGGCACCGGCCGGAGCAGCACGTGCTGCGCGATCTCGGCGACGAAGCGCACGTCGGCCAGCGTCCGCTCCCGGCGCGTCCGGCCGACCGCCAGGATCGTGCCGAGCGTCCCCACCAGCGCGGTGCAGACGTACGCGGCCACGTAGTGCCGGTCCCACTGGTAGCCGACGACGCGGCCCGCGCAGCACGGGGTGCCGGCCAGGACACCTTCCAGGACGACGGCGAGTACGGTGACGGCGGCGACGACCACGGGCCCGTAGGCGAACGCGGTCACCAACGGCAGTGCGATCAGCAGGAAGCTCACCGGCCACTGCACGGGCGTGAACGGTTCGATCAGCAGGACTCCGACGACGTAACAGACCGGAATCCAGCGCATCCACGTCGGAGCGGCGGGCGGCCGCGTCCGGTCATCCCCGTCCGCGGCAGACTCCCGGCGGCCGCTCCCGGTGGCGCTGCTCGCCCGCCTCATCCGGCCCGACTGGCGACGCCTCCACACACGTAACTCCTGGCACCCGGCGGTCTCGACAAGAGATACAGCCTGGAGCGGCCGATCCGGGCACACCGGGGATTGCTCCACTCAACGGCATGTCAGAGCCGCCCCGTTCAACGCCCGAAAAGTCCTCACGATGCCCACTCGTCCCATCTGTGCCAAGCTCGTGCCATGACTCCCGCGAACACGACTGGTGCCGACGGCACCACTCTGTATTACGGCGACCCCAAGAACTCCCACGAGCTCCAGGTGTTCCTGGAACTGCGTGACCGCCCGAGCTACCGGATGATCGAGAGCCTGCTCGACACCATTCGCCAAGGCGCCGACGACGGCAAGTTCGTGGTCAAGTTCCACTTCGCGGGGACGATGGACGACACGGTCGGCGGCACCGGCTCGCAGACCGGCCTGAGCGCGCTCGGTGCGGCGAGCGACGTCGGACAGAAGCAGTTCATCGAGTACCTGGGCACGATGTTCGACAACCAGCCCTTCCCGCCCGGTGAGGACAAGTTCTCCGACACGTCGTTCCTGCTGTCCCTGGCCGGCAACGTCGACGGGCTGCGCTCCGCCGACTTCGACAAGAAGGTCACGGACAACTCGTACATGACCTGGGCCGGCGAAGCGATCGGCAACTTCGGCTCGTTCGGGGTCGTGGGTGCGCCGGTCATCTGGCACGACGGCGAGAACATTCCCGTCGTGAAGATCGACGGCGGCCCCGCCATCACTCCGCAGGAGTTCCTCGCCGCGCTCAAGTGACGGGCGGCCGGCTCCGCCGCCGACCACTGGTCTTTCCTCCGCCTCCTCAGTCCTCCCCGAGCGGGAACTCGGCCCAGACGGTCTTGCCGATGCGGTCGTGCCGGGTGCCCCAGCTCCGGGCGAGCTGGGCGATCAGCAGCAGGCCGCGTCCGCCCTCGTCGAAGGTCTGGGCGCGCCGCATGTGCGGGCTGGTGCTGCTGGAGTCGAAGACCTCGCAGATCAGCGTCTTGTTCTGGTGGATCAGCCGCAGCTGGATCGGGGCCCGGCCGTAGCGGATGGCGTTGGTGACCAGTTCGCTGACGACGAGTTCGGTGACGAAGGTGGCGTCTTCCAGCCCCCAGGCCCGCAGTTGGTCGTCGGCGTGCTTGCGGGCGCGGCCCACGACCGAGGGATCGCCGTCCAGATCCCAGGTCGCGACGTGCTCGGGGTGCAGCGCCCGGGTACGCGCCACGAGCAGGGCTACGTCGTCGTCGGGCTGGTGGCTCAGCAGGGCCGTCAGCACCCGGTCGCAGACCGCTTCCGGCGTCGGTGCGGGGTGGGCGAGCGCCGCGAACATCTTGTCCAGCGCCTCGTCGATGTCGTGGTCGCGGGCCTCCAGCAGGCCGTCGGTGTAGAGGACGAGCAGGCTTCCCTCGGGCAGTTCGGTCTCGGCGCACTCGAAGGGGAAGCCGCCGAGGCCCAGCGGCGGACCGGCCGGGACCTCGAGGAAGCGCACGCGGCCGTCGGGTGTGACCACGACGGGCAGCGGATGGCCGGCGCGGGCGAGCGTGCACCGGCGCGACACCGGGTCGTAGACCGCGTACAGGCAGGTGGAGCCGATGCCCCCGGCCGCCTCGCTCGCCGGGTCCGTGCCGCCCTCCTCGGCGGAGAGGTGCAGGACCAGGTCGTCGAGGTGGGCGAGCAGTTCGTCGGCAGGCAGATCGACGTCGGCCAGGGTGCGGACCGCGGTGCGCAGCCGGCCCATCGTGGCGGAGGCGCGGGCGCCGTGCCCGACCACGTCGCCCACGACGAGCGCCACCCGCGCCCCGGACAGCGGGATCACGTCGAACCAGTCGCCGCCCACGCCCGCCCGGGAACCGGCCGCCAGATAGCGGGAGCCGATGTCGAGCGCCTCCTGCTCGGGCAGCGTCTGCGGGAGCAGGCTGCGCTGGAGCGCCATGGTCGTGGTGTGCGCGCGGGTGTACTTGCGGGCGTTGTCGATGGCGGCGGCCGCCTCGGCGGTGAGCTCCTCGGCCTGGGCCACGTCCCGCGCGTCAAAGGGCTCGCGCTCGCCGGTGCGGGCGAAGAGCGCCACACCGAGCGTGGCGCCCCGGGACCGCATCGGCACGACCAGCACCGAGTGCGTCCCGGACGCGCGCAGCCACCCGGCGCTGGGGCCCTCGGCGATCCACCGGGTGACCGCGTCGTCGGACGCGCGGTGCAGAATGGACCGGCCCGAGGCGAGACACTCCGCGGGCGGGGAGTGCGCCGGGTAGGAGGTGGGCTCGCCGACACCCGCCACCGAGGACAGGACGTCCTCCGGGAGCGCGCGCACCGCGGCCCGGCGCAGGGCCACCGGACCCGGGGCGGAGGTCTCCTCCGAGGGCCGGGGCGAGTCGAGCAGGTCGACGGCCGTGAAGTCCGCGAGCCGGGGCACGGTGTGGTCGGCGAGCTCCTGCGCGGTGCGGCCCAGGTCCAGGGTGGTGCCGATGCGCGTACGGGTCTCGGCGAGGAGGCGGCCCGGCTCCTGCGGGGCGTGGTGCGCCGTCAGGGAGACGGCGCGCACCTGGCCGTCCGTGTCCTTGAGCGGGGTGAGGTACGCCGGCCAGTCCTGCACCGGGCCGCCGTCCGCGGGGTGGAAGCGTGCCGTGGCCCGCTGCGGCTCGCCGGTCTCCAGGGCCCGGCGCAGCTGCCGGGCGGTCTCCTCGTTCGCCCGGCCGGGCGCGATGTCCGAGAGGAGCAGCCCGCGCATGGCGGCCTCGGCGAGGGACAGCGCGTGCTCCATCCCCGCGTTGGCCCGTACCAGACGCAGGCCCGTGTCGAAGATCGCCTGGAGGCACGGCGACTGGCTGAACGTCCACTCCTGGAGCGCCGTGTCGACCGGTGAGCGGCGGGTCCCGGGCACCGGGGACACCAGGAGCCACTCGGCCGGTGCGCCGTCGCGGGTCCGGCGGTGCGCGAGCACGCCCAGCTTCAGCCTGCGGCCGTCCCGGTGGCGCAGCGCCACGGTGCCGCAGCGGCGGTCCTGCCCCGCGCTCGCCCGCCAGGCCGCCGTGTCCTCGGCACCGTCCGCGAGCAGCGTGGTCGCGGGGCGGCCGACGATCTCCGGGGCCGCGTAGCCGAGCAGCCGCTGCGCACCGTCGCTCCAGCCCGTCACGACGCCCTGGTCACTGATCGTGGCCGTGGCGGTGCCGGGCGGCTCGGCGGGGGACGCTTCCGGCTGGTCCGGACGGTTGCCGGGAGGGGTGGGAGGTCGCTCCATCGCCGCTCATCTCGCCCTTGCTGGTTCGTCCTGCCCGATCCCGGCGGGGACCGGTGCGACCAGAGGTCTACTGACCAGCATCGTCCGGGGCGGCACGGAGCACCAGTTCGCGCACACGGCACAGACCCGCATGCGCACGAGCGGACACGTCCGGGCCGGCCCGCGGCGGGGGCCGGCCCGGATGCGTCGGTCAGATCCTCAGAACCCGATCGCCGGTCCTCGTCAGTCCCGGTGCAGGTCGAACCGGTCGAGGTTCATGACCTTGTGCCACGCCGCGACGAAGTCGTTCACGAACTTCTCCTTCGCGTCGTCGCAGGCGTAGAACTCGGCGAGCGCGCGCAGCTCGGAGTTCGATCCGAAGGCGAGGTCGACGCGGCTGCCGGTCCACCTGACCTTGCCCGTGGCGGCGTCCCGACCCTCGAAGGTGTGCTCGTCCTGCGAGGTCGGCTCCCACTTCGTCCCCATGTCGAGCAGGTTGACGAAGAAGTCGTTGGTCAGGACCCCGGGGGTCTCGGTCAGCACACCGAGCGAGGACTGCTGGTAGTTGGCGCCCAGGACGCGCAGGCCACCGACCAGGACCGTCATCTCGGGGGCGCTCAGCGTCAGCAGGTTCGAGCGGTCGACCAGCAGGTACTCGGCCGGGAGCCGGGTGCCCTTGCCGACGTAGTTGCGGAACCCGTCGGCGCGCGGCTCCAGCGGCTCGAAGGACGCCACGTCGGTGTCCTCCTGCGTCGCGTCGACGCGGCCCGGCGTGAACGGCACCTGGATGCCGAAGCCGCCGGCCTTGGCCGCGTGCTCGACGGCCGCGGCGCCCGCGAGGACGATCAGGTCGGCGAGCGAGACCCGCTTGTCGCCGGTCTGGGCGGCGTTGAAGTCCTGCTGGATGCCTTCCAGGACGCGCAGCACCGAGGCCAGCTCGTCGGGCTCGTTGACCTCCCAGCCGCGCTGCGGCTCCAGCCGGACGCGCGCGCCGTTCGCGCCGCCGCGCTTGTCGCTGCCGCGGAACGAGGAGGCCGACGCCCACGCCGTGTACACCAGCCGGGACACCGGGACGCCCGAGGCGAGGACCCGCTCCTTGAGCGTCGCGATGTCCTGGTCGTCGATGAGCTCGAACGTCCGCGGCGGCAGCGGGTCCTGCCACGGCAGCGGCTGGGCCGGGACCTCCGGGCCGAGGTAGCGCACGATCGGGCCCATGTCGCGGTGGGTCAGCTTGAACCAGGCGCGGGCGAACGCGTCCGCGAACTCCTCGGGGTGCTCCAGGAAGTGCCGGGAGATCGGCCCGTAGATCGGGTCGAAGCGCAGCGACAGGTCGGTCGTGAGCATGACCGGATAGCGCCGGACGTCAGGGTTGTGCGGGTCGGGGACCGTGCCCGCACCGGCGTTGTCCTTCGGCCGCCACTGCCAGGCGCCCGCGGGGCTCTTGAACTTCTCCCACTCGTAGCCGAACAGCGTCTTGAAGAAGCCGTTGTCCCAGGTCACCGGGGTGGAGTTCCAGATGCCTTCCAGGCCGCTGGTGATGGTGTCGTCGCCGTCACCGGTGCCGTAGGAGTTCTTCCAGCCCAGGCCCTGCTCCTGCAGCGGGGCCGCCTCGGGGGCCGGGCCGAGGTAGCTGTCGGGGGCCGCGCCGTGGGTCTTGCCGAAGGTGTGGCCGCCCGCGATGAGGGCGACGGTCTCCTCGTCGTTCATCGCCATCCGGTGGAACGTCTCCCGGATGTCGCGGGCCGCGGCGATCGGGTCCGGGTTGCCGTTCGGGCCCTCCGGGTTGACGTAGATGAGGCCCATCTGGACGGCCGCGAGCGGCTGCTCCAGATCACGGTCGCCGGTGTAGCGCTCGTCGCCGAGCCAGGTGGTCTCGGGGCCCCAGTAGACGTCCTCGTCGGACTCCCAGGCATCGATGCGGCCGCCGCCGTAGCCGAAGGTCTTGAAGCCCATCGTCTCCAGGGCGACGTTGCCGGCGAGGATCATGAGGTCGGCCCAGGACAGGGCGTTGCCGTACTTCTTCTTGACCGGCCACAGCAGGCGGCGGGCCTTGTCGAGGTTCGCGTTGTCCGGCCAGCTGTTGAGCGGGGCGAAGCGCTGCTGGCCCGTGTCACCGCCACCACGGCCGTCGCCGATCCGGTAGGTGCCCGAACTGTGCCAGGCCATGCGGATGATCAGCGGACCGTAATGGCCGAAGTCGGCCGGCCACCACTCCTGCGAGGTCGTCAGCACCTCGGCGATGTCCTGCTTGACCGCCGGGAAATCGAGCGTGTTGAAAGCCTCGGCGTAGTCGAAGTCCGGGGCGAGCGGATTGGCCACGGCCGGGTTCTGGGCGAGGATCTTCAGGTTGAGCCGGTCCGGCCACCACTGACGGTTGCCGCCGCCCTGTGTCGGATAGGGCATGCGCCCGTGCATGACCGGGCAGCCACCTCCCTCCGTCGTCGTGTCGCTCTCGACGATCGCCTCATGGTTCTCAGACATGGGAATCCTTCCGAACGGGGCAGATCACACGTTGCTCAGGAACTTGTTGCTCAGGAACTTTGAGGGGTGGAACATCCGGGGCAGGTGCCCCAGTAGGTGACCTCGGCCTCGTCGATCGAGAAGCCGTGGTCCTCGGACGGGGTCAGACAGGGGGCCCGTCCGATCGCACAGTCCACGTCCGTGACGGCGCCGCAGGAGCGGCACACGACGTGGTGGTGGTTGTCGCCCACGCGTCCTTCGAAGCGGGCCGGACTGCCGGCCGGTTCGATGCGGCGTATGAGCCCCGCCGCGGTCAGCGCGTGAAGGGCCTCGTAGACGGCCTGGAGCGAGATGTGGCCGACGCGGCCGCGCACCCCGGAGGCGATCGCCTCGACTCCGAGGTGGTCACCGCCCCGGACGGTCTCCAGCAGCGCGACACGAGCGGCCGTCACTCGCAGGCCTGCACCGCGCAGCTCCTCGGCAGTGGTCGGAGTCTGGTCTGCGGTCATGTCCCGAACCTACTCCCCTCGACACCCGAACGGTATAAAAAAGCGAATCATTCAAGTCTGTGGCGCGCAAGCGAAACGCCGTCCTTGATCCCGGCGGCGGCGCAGAGGCCCCACCGGGCCGGGCCGGCCCGCCATACGGGTGATCCCTGCGACGCCCCCGCCCGGCGCGGAGCCAGGCAATTCCCGGCCCGTCGGCACCGGGGTCGCGCACCGTGATCGGCTCGGAGTGGCACCCCGACGGCGGTCGGCCGACACTGAAACCCGCGGTTCGTGATCAGGGAAGAGCGCTCAGTCCCGTGACTGGTCGCCGCAAACGCCCTCCAGGAGGTCGAACGGTGGAGCACCCCTCCGAGGTCCACATATCCGGGCCGGACGAGACCGTTTCCGGGCCGGACGAAGCCGTCGGCGAAAAACTCGCCGAAGTCCTGGCCGACGTGACCCGCGTCGAACGGGTCCCCGTCGACAGCCACTTCTTCGACGACCTCGGTGCCAACTCCCTGGTGATGGCCCAGTTCTGCGCACGGCTGCGGAAGCGTCCTGACCTGCCGTCCCCGTCCATCAAGGACATCTACCGCAACCCCACGATCCGGAGCCTCGCGACCGCGCTCGCGGCGACGACGCCCGCGACAACCCCCGCGACCGCCGCGGACCCGGCACGCCCGGCACAGCCCGCCGCGCCGACGACACCCGAGGCCCCGGCCCCGACGTCGAGACGGCTGGCGTACGTCCTCTGCGGAACCTTCCAACTCCTCGCGTTCCTGGCCTACTCGGGTGCGGCGGGACTGGTCACCGCACGCGGGTACGCATGGGTCGCCGCCGGTTCGGGCGCGCTCGACATCTACCTGCGCTCGCTGCTCTTCGGCAGCGTCGGGTTCGTCGCGCTGTGCGTGTTCCCCGTCCTCGCCAAGTGGCTGCTGGTGGGCCGCTGGAAGACGGGCGTGTTCCCCGTCTGGGGAGTGGCGTACATGCGGTTCTGGCTCGTCAAGGTCCTGATCCACGCCAACCCGATGATCCTGTTCATCGGCAACCCGCTGTACGTGCTCTACCTGCGGGCCCTGGGTGCGCGCGTCGGCAAGGGCGTCACGATCCTCACCCACACCGTCCCGGTCTGCACCGACCTGCTCACGATCGGCTCCGGCACGGTGATCCGCAAGGACTCGTTCCTCCTGTGCTACCGGGCGCACGCGGGACGGATCCAGACCGGCCGGATCACGCTCGGCCGCGACGTGTTCATCGGGGAGAAGACCGTCCTCGACATCGACACGTGGATGGGCGACGGAGCCCAGCTCGGCCACTCCTCCGCCCTGTACCGCGGCCAGCGGGTCCCGGCCGGCGAGCACTGGCACGGCTGCCCGGCCGAGCCCACGCAGGTCGACTACGTCAGGGTCGCGCCCGCGAGCTGCGGCGGCGCCCGCCGGACCTGGTTCGCCCTGGGCACCCTGCTCCAACTTCTCCTGCTGTACGTGCCGCTGGGCGTCGGCGGGATGTACATGCTGTTCACCGAGGTACCGGCGGTCGGCGACCGGCTGGGCCCCGGCGCGGCCGGACTCACCGCGTGGGCGCTGATCGACGACGCCCTGATCCTGTCCGCCGTGCTCTTCTTCGGCTTCGTGATCCTCGGCCTCGCCGCGCTGTTCACCCTCCCGCGGCTGATGAACCTGGTCATCGAGCCCGACCGGGTCTACCCGCTCTACGGGTTCCACTACGCGGTGCAGCGGGCTGTGGCGCGCATGACGAACATCAAGTTCTTCGCCTGGCTCTTCGGCGACAGCTCCTACATCGTCTACTACCTGCGCGGCCTCGGCTACGACCTGTCCCACGTCGAGCAGACCGGCTCCAACTTCGGCACCGAGGTGCAGCACGAGAGCCCCTACCTGGTCTCGGTCGGCCGGGGCACGATGGTGGCCGACGGACTGTCCGTCATGAACGCCGAGTTCTCCAGCACCTCCTTCCGCCTCTCGCGGACCTCGATCGGCTCGCACAGCTTCCTCGGCAACAACATCGCCTACCCGGCGGGCGGCAGGACCGGCGACAACTGCCTGCTCGCGACGAAGGTGATGGTCCCGCTCGACGGCGAGATCCGCGAGGGCGTCGGACTGCTCGGCTCGCCCTGCTTCGAGATCCCGCGGACGGTGGAGCGCGACACCCGGTTCGACGACCTCAGGGCCGGCGACACCCTGCGCCGCCGGCTCGCGGCGAAGAACCGCTACAACCTCCGCTCGATGGCCGTGATGCTGTGCGCGCGCTGGCTGCACACCTTCGCGCTCACCCTGTTCGCCCTCGCCTGCGTCGACCTGTACGGCGTGGTCGGCAACGTGGTCATCGCCGCGTACCTCGCGGTCACGCTCGCGTTCTCCACCCTCTACTACGTCCTGCTGGAACGCGCCATCGCCTCCTTCCGCCGGCTGAGCCCGAAGCTGTGCTCCATCTACGAGCCGTACTTCTGGTGGCACGAGCGCCTGTGGAAGATCCCGGACGAGCACTTCAACCTGTACAACGGCACCCCCTTCAAAAGCCTGATCTGGCGGCTGCTGGGCGTGCGCATCGGCGCCAGGGTGTTCGACGACGGCTGCTACCTCACGGAGCGGACACTCACCACCATCGGCGACGAGTGCACCCTCAACGCCGGCAGCAAGATCCAGTGCCACTCGCAGGAGGACGGCACCTTCAAGTCCGACGCCAGCACGCTCGGCGACGGCTGCACGCTCGGCGTCGGCTCGCATGTGCACTACGGCGTGACGATGGGCGACCGGGCCGTCCTGGCACCCGACTCCTTCCTGATGAAGGGCGAGGAGGTCCCCCCGGACGCATGGTGGGGCGGAAACCCCGCCGCGGATCTGCCGGACGCCCCGGAGCAGGCTCTCGCCGCCGGGCCGGCGGCGAAGGCGGCAAGAGCGACACCCCTGACCCAGCCCGACGGCGCCGCGGCGTCGCTGAGTTGAGGAGGGCCATTCGATGGGAGCGCGTGTGGAAGCGGACCGGGAGTTCTGGGGCCGTGTGCTGACCGCCGGCGGGTTCACCGCGGCGCCACGGTGGGTGCGCGAGCCGGTGGCGGCAGCGGCCGGAGTGCCCCGCGTGGCCGAGTACGAGGCGGCCGTGCCGGACGACGTCGCGGGCGAAGTACGCGAACTGGCACGGGAGTTGCGGGTACCCGTGAGCTCCGTGCTGCTGGCCGCCCACGCCAGGGTGCTGGCCGCGCTCTCCGGCGAGCAGGAGGTCGTCACCGGTTACGCCGCCGGGAGCCGCAGCCGCCCGTTGCCCTGCCGGCTCACCGTCGAACCGGGCTCCTGGCGCGCGCTGGTCGCCGAGGCCGACCGCGTCGAGTCCGAGCTGCTGGAGCACCAGGAGTGCCCGGTGGACGAACTGCGCCGCGAACTGGGCGTGTCGGGGCCCTCGTACGAGATCGAGTTCGACCCGGCCGGCAACGAGCGCGGGCTCGTCGACGACGCCGCGCTCGGCGTGGGCTGGAGCGACGGTGGCGGCCGGCTGGTGATGCGGCTGCGCTACCGCAGGCAGGTGCTGGACGCCGAGTGCGTGGCCCGCATCGGCGGCTACCACGTGGCCGCGCTGCGCTCGATGGCGGCCGACGTCGACGCCGACCACTCCCGGCAGAGCCTGCTCTCGGCCGACGAGGTGCGCGAACAGCTCGAAGGGCTCGCCGGTCCCCACCGGGCACTGCCCCCGGTGCGGGCGCACGAGCTGTTCGAGCAGCGGGTACGCGAGCACCCGCAGGCCCTCGCCGCGGTGCACGGCACGCGGCAGTGGACGTACCAGGAACTCAACGCGCGCGCCAACCGGTTGGCGCGGGCGCTGCTGGAGCGGGGCGTCGGCCGCGAGGACGTCGTCGCCGTGGTCACCGAACGCGGCCTCGACTGGCTGGCCGCGACGCTCGCCGTCCTCAAGGCGGGCGCCGTCTACCTGCCGATCGAACCGCACTTCCCCGCGGGCCGCATCGAGGCAACGTTGTCGCGGGCCGGATGCCGCGTCGTGCTGAGCGAACCCGGCAGCACCGACACCCTCGACCAGGCCCTCGACGCCCTGCCCCAGACGCGCCGGGTCCTGATCGGCGAGGCGTACGCGGAGCAGCACGCGGACGGCGACGTCGGGGTGCGGGTCGGCGCCGACCAGCTCGCCTACATCTACTTCACCTCCGGCTCCACCGGCGCGCCCAAGGGCGCCATGTGCGAGCACGCGGGCATGCTCAACCACCTCCACGCCAAGATCGACGACCTGGGCATCACCCGGGGGACCGTGGTGGCGCAGACGGCCCCGCAGTGCTTCGACATCTCCCTGTGGCAGCTGATCTCCGCGCTGCTGGTCGGCGGGCGCACCCTCCTGATCGCGCAGGACGTCATCACCGACGTGGAGCGGTTCGTCGACACGCTCGTACGCGAACGGGCCGGCGTCGTCCAGGTCGTCCCCTCCTATCTGGAGGTGGTGGTCTCCTACCTGGAGAAGCACCCCCGCGACCTGCCCGACCTGCGCTGCGTGTCCGTCACCGGCGAGGCGCTCAAACGGGAGCTGGTCCAGCGCTGGTTCGCGATCCAGCCCGGCATCAAGCTGGTCAACGCCTACGGCCTGACCGAGACGTCGGACGACACCAACCACGAGGTCATGGACGCGGTGCCCGAACGCGTCCTGCTCGGCCGGGCCGTAGGCAACGTGCGCGTGTACGTCGTCGACGAACAACTGGCCCTGGTCCCGCTGGGCGCCCCCGGTCTGATCGCCTTCTCCGGCGTCTGCGTCGGGCGGGGCTACGTCAACGACCCCGAACGCACCCGCGAGGCGTACCGCGAGGACCCCTACCGGCCCGGCGAACGGCTCTACCTCGGCGGCGACTGGGGACGCTGGCACCCCGGCGGCAAGCTGGAGTTCCTCGGCCGCCGGGACAACCAGGTCAAGATCCGCGGCTTCCGCATCGAGACCGGCGAGATCGAGAACACCCTGCTGCGCGTGGACGGCGTACGCGACGCCGCGGTCGTCATCGCCGAGCAGGCCGGCGACAACAAGCACCTCGTCGCCTTCTACAGCGGCGACCGCAAGCAGGCGGACGAGCTGCACGACGCGCTCGCCGCCGTCCTGCCCGCCTACATGGTCCCCTCGGCCTTCCACTGGCAGGACGACCTGCCGCTGACCGCCAACGGCAAGATCGACCGCAAGGCCCTGACCGCACAGGCCCAGCGGACGCCGCCACCCGAGCAGGACACCGCCGGCACGTCCGACGGCACACCGCTCACTCCGGGCGAGCGCCGACTGGCCGCCGTCTGGGCCGAGTTGCTCGGCATCCCCGAGCACCGCATCGGCCGGCACGACCACTTCTTCGAGCGCGGCGGCACCTCCCTGACCGCGGTGAAGCTCACCATCGCCCTGGACCGCGCCGTGTCCCTGAAGGACATCACCCGGCACCCCGTCCTCGCCGACCTCGCCGAACTCCTCGACGGCAGCGCCCGGCAGCGCCCCGAGCTGCTCCAGCCGCTGTCGGACACCGGCGCCGCCGCCGAGCGCGCCCTGGTCTGCTTCCCCTACGCGGGCGGCAACGCGGTCAACTACCAGCCGATGGCCAGCGCGTTGGCGGACAGCGGCATCGCGGTGTACGCCGTGGACCTGCCCGGACACGACCTCGCCACGCGCAACGAGCCGTTCGCGTCGATCGAGCAGGTCGTGGAGCAGGTCACCGCCGAGATCACCGCACGTGGCCTGACCGGGGTCATGGTGTGGGGCCACTCCTCGGGGTGCGCGCCCGCCGTGGCCACGGCCCGGAAACTCGAGCAACTCGGCGTGCACGTCACCCGGTTGTTCCTCGCCGCCCAGCTGCTCGGCACCGCCGCCGACCGGGACGCCGCGCTCACCGAGCTGACCGGCCGCAGCGACGCCGACATCGCGACCCGGCTCACCGCCGACAGCGGCTACACCGAACTCGCGGAACTCAACGCCCAGCACGCCGAGCACGTCGGCGCCGCCTACCGGCACGACTGCGTCCTGGCGCACCGCTACTTCCGCGACGCCCTGCACACTCCGCCCGCGGTACGGCTGACCGCGCCGGTCACGGTGATCGCCGCTGCCGACGACCCCCACACGTCCGGCTACGCCGAACGCCACCGCGACTGGCGGCTGTTCGCCGACCAGGTGGAGCTGCACGAACTCCCCGACGGCGGCCACCACTTCCTGCGCACGCGCCCCGCCGAAGCCGCACGGGCCGTCCTCGCCGCCGTCGAACCTCTCGGCGCCACCGAACCGCTGGCGTCCTCCTGAACGAACCGACCCCACCCCGCCCTCCGGCGGAGCAGTCCGCTGCTCCGGCGCAGCGACCGAAAGGAACCGAGATGTCGTCCTCGTCCCTGGCACCTCCGCTCGACGTGGAGCTCCGGCCGGACCGTCCCCCGGTCGTGCACGTCGAGTCTCCCGGTGATGCGGCGAGTTGGGCGGAGAAGCACCGCGAGGCCCTGCGCGCCCAGGTCGCCGAGCGCGGCGCGCTGCTCGTCCGCGGCCTGGAACTGCGCGACACCGCCCAGGCCGGAGCCGTCTTCGCGGCGCTCACCGATGCTCTGATGGCCGAGCGGGAGGCGTTCGCGCCCCGCGAGAGCCACGGGCCGGGGCTGTACTCGTCGACCACCTGGCCGGCCAACCAGCCGATGTGCATGCACCACGAGCTGAGCTACACCCTCGAGGTGCCCGGCCTCATGCTGTTCGCGTGTCTGACCGCGCCCGACGATGGCGGCGCCACGGCGGTCGCCGACGCGGAACAGGTGCTCCGCGCGCTGCCCGCCGAGCTGACCGAGCGCTTCGCGCGCGAGGGCTGGCTGCTGACCCGCAGCTACAACGACGAGATCGGGGCCTCCCTGGAGGAGTCGTTCGGCACCGACGACCCCGCCGCCATCGAGCGCTACTGCCGCGAGAACGCCATCGACTTCACCTGGCAGCCCGACGGGTCCCTGCGCACCCGGCAGCGCCGCAGCGCCGTCCTGCCGCACCCGGTCACCGGCCGGCCCTGCTGGTTCAACCAGGTCGCGTTCCTCAACCAGTGGACGCTCGCCCCCGAGGTCCGCGAGTACCTGGTGGACGAGTACGGCGAGGACGGCCTGCCGTTCAACACCCGCTACGGCGATGGCACCCCGATCGGTGAGGACGTCGTCCAGCTGCTCAACGCCACCTACGAGGAGCACACCCGCCGCGAGCCCTGGCAGGCCGGCGACCTGATGCTCGTCGACAACATCCGCACCGCCCACAGCAGGGAGCCGTACACCGGGGACCGCCAGGTGATCGTCGCCATGGCCGAGCCCCTGAACACGGCCGACTGCTGCCCGCCTGCGGAGGCGAGCCGACGATGAGCGATCTCCTGTCACCCGCAGGCGGGCGGGCCACGACCTCCCACTCCCCGGTGCCGGGCTTCGCGGTGATCTCCGGCGCCCAGGTGCAGGACGCGCTCCGCGGGCGCGAGAAGCAGCTCGTGGAGCTGGTCGAGGCCACCTACCGGCTGCACGGCGCCGGGGACTCGGTCAACCCGCCGTCGTACTTCCTGCGGTTCCCCGACCGTCCGACCTCGCGGATCATCGCCCTGCCGGCCTCCATCGGCGGGTCGGTCCACGTGGACGGACTGAAGTGGATCTCCAGCTTCCCGGACAACGTGGCCGACGGCCTGCCCCGCGCCTCCGCGGTCCTCATCCTCAACGATCCGGGCACCGGCTACCCGTTCGCCTGCCTGGAGAGCTCCATCATCAGCGCGACCAGGACCGCGGCGTCGGCCGCGCTGGCCGCGGACCGGCTGAGCCGGAACCGGACCCGGCCCACCCGCGTCGGCTTCTTCGGCACGGGCCTGATCGCCCGCTACATCCACACCTTCCTGGCCGGCACCGGCTGGACGTTCGACACGGTCGGCGTGCACGACGTCTCCGCCGAGTCCGCCGCCGGCTTCTCCGGCTACCTGGAGCAGTCCGGGGCCGCGGGACAGATCGTCGTCCACGACAGCGCCGAGGACCTGATCCGCTCCAGTGACCTGGTGGTCTTCGCCACCGTCGCGGGCAAGCCGCACGTCACCGACCCGGCGTGGTTCGACCACCACCCACTGGTCCTGCACGTGTCCCTGCGGGACCTCGCCCCCGAGATCCTGCTCGACTCGGCCAACTTCGTCGACGACGTCGAGCACTGCCTCAAGGCCGACACCTCCCCGCACCTGGCCGAACAGCTCACCGGCGGCCGCGCGTTCCTCGACGGCACGCTCGACGACGTCATGACCGGACGGGCGAGCGTCCCGGACGAGCGGACGGTGATCTTCTCGCCCTTCGGGCTCGGCGTCCTCGACCTCGCCGTCGGCAAGTACGTCTACGACGAAGCGGCACGGGCGGGACAGCTCCACCTCATCGACGACTTCTTCCACGACCTGCGCCGGTACGGCTGACGTCCCCCCAGCCTTGGTATCAGGAGGCCCCCGTGCCCGTCATATCCACCCCCCATGCGTTCAACGAGAGCCGGCTCTACGTCGACCTCCACCCGATCTTCGGGCGCCGTCTCTACTTGAAGTGCGAGGGTTTCAACTTCGCCGGCTCCATCAAGTTGAAGGCCGCGACCGAGATGGTGGAGACCGCCGAGCGCGACGGAACCCTGACACCGGACTCGATCCTGGTCGAGTCCTCCTCGGGAAACCTGGGTGTGGCCCTGAGCATGATCGCCGCGAGCAAGGGCTACCGGTTCCTGTGCGTCACGGACTCACGCTGCAACCTCTCGACCCGGCTGCTGATGGAGGCGCTGGGCAGCGAGGTGCACATCATCGCCGACCTGGACGCCAACGGCGGCTTCCTCGGCAAGCGGATCGACTACGTCCGCTCGCTGTGCGCCTCCGACGACCGCTACGTGTGGCTCAGCCAGTACACCAACGCCGGCAACTGGCGGGCCCACTACCGCACGACGGCCCCGGAGATCGCGGTCCAGTTCCCGCGCCTGGACGTGCTGTTCATCGGGGCCGGCACCACCGGCACCCTGATGGGCTGCGCGCGCTACTTCCGCGAGTGGCACCGGCCGGTGCGGATCGTCGCCGTGGACAGCGTGGGCTCGGTGGCCTTCGGCGGGCCGCCGGGACGCCGGATGATCCCCGGCCTCGGCATGAGCATGCGCCCGCCGCTCCTCGACGAGTCGTACGTCGACGAGGTGGTCCGGGTCGAGGAGGCGGACACCATCCGCACCTGCCACCGGCTGGCCCGCCGCGGCTTCCTGTTCGGCGGCTCCACCGGCACGGTCGTCAGCGGGGCGATGGACTGGCTGGAGCGGCAGTCCGACTCCGACGCGCTCACCGCGGTGGCCATCGCCCCCGACCTCGGCGAGCGCTACCTCGACACCATCTACCAGGTCAACTGGCTCCAGGACCTGTACGGCGACCACATCCTCGCCCCGGACACCGGCGTCCTCCTCGACACGGGCACGGACACGGGCACGGACATGGACACGGACGCCGGCGCCGGTCAGCTGCCCGTCGTCCCCGACGAGGCCGAGTCCGTGACGCGGGCGTCCAGCCGCCAGCGGCGGTCGTAGGGACGGCGTACGCAGCCGGACGCGTGGTGTCACGTCGGTGCTGTGCGCAGGGTGCGCAGCACCGCCCAGGCGACGGAGACGAAGGGCACCGCCACCACGGCGCCGATGACACCGGCCACGATGCTGCCCGCGATGACGGACAGGGCGACGACGAGCGGGTGGAGCCGCACAGCCCAGCTCATCACGAGCGGGTGCAGCACATGCCCCTCGATCTGGCCGATGACGATGATGAGCACGATCACGGCGGCGGCCGTCAGCGGACCCCGCCCGGCGAGGGCGACCACCGTGGCCACCGCGAGGGCCACCGGTGAGCCCACCAGCGGGATGAACGCGGCGAAGAACTCCAGCAGCGCCAGCGGGAGCGCGAGCGGCACCCGCAGCGCGAGCAGGGCGACACCCACGAGCACGGCGTTGGTGGCGGCCACGATGATGATGCCCCGGGTGTACCCGGCGAACGTGTTCCAGGCCACCCGTCCCGCCCGGTCCCAGACCGGCGCGGCCCGCTTGGGCAGCAGTTCCTCGCTCACCCAGTCCCACAGGCGCTCGCCGGAGTGGATGAAGAAGACGGACGAGAAGAGCGCGAGCACGGCACCGGTGATCAGCTCGATGGCCCTGCCGAGACCGCTGAGGGCGCTGCTGAGCAGGTTCGCCCGGTGCCTGCCGAGATAGTCCGTCACCTGGCGCTGCAGATCGGACAGTTTGCCGGGGCTGAGCCGGAACGGCGGATTCTGCAGCCACAGCTCGATCCGGTGGATGCCGCCGCGGAACTGGCTCGCCAGTTGCGCCGTCTCGCCCGCCACCACGTTGCCCACGAGAGCGAGCAGCCCCAGCAGGAGCACGATGCTGCCCACGAGCGCGACGGCGACGCTCAGCGAGCGCGGCATCACCCGGTCCAGCACGTCGGCGACCGGGTGCAGCACCGAGGTGATGACGAGCGCCAGGAACAGCGCCACGGCGATGAGATGGAAGCGGCCGAGGATGGCGAAGATGCCGTAGACGACGACGCCGACGAGGATGAGCCGCCACGCGTAGGCCGCGGCGACGCGCAGCCACGGCACCGTCCGCTCCGCCACCGTGGCCGCGGAGACCAGGGCGCGCGCCGCGTCACGCTGCGAGCGGCTGGTCGACGGGATCCGTACCGGACGCCCCGGCCGGCTGCCGAGGACCGCACCGCCCGGCCGTCGCCCACCCACCCGCCCCTCCGCCGGATCGCCCCCTTTGCCCACCACGTCGCCCGTCTCCGTCCCTCACGGCCTCACGGCCAGTCACGTCTAAGCACGGTATGGGCAAGCGGGGCGGCGTACCGGCTGCAACGCGCTGAACGAGTGAGCGCCCGTGCGCGGCCGGGGGTCTACAAAAGTGGGGCGGGACGCGATTGCCTTGTCTACGGTGCGTGCTGCGTGAGGGATCCGGGGGGGAAGGACGACCCATGGCGGAGGACACAGGGCCCGCGCTGAGCAGGCGCCGGGAGGTCGGCGAGGTCAGCGCGCGGTCGCTGCTGATGACCCTGCTCGGCGAGTACGTCCTGCCCAAGGGCACCCCCGTATGGACGTCCGCGCTGGTCGACGCGCTGGCCCTGTTCGGCGTCGAGGAGAAGTCCGCCTGCCAGGCGCTCGCCCGCACGGCGAAGGAGGGCCGGCCGGCCTCCGAGCGCAAAGGCCGCCGGGTGCGCTGGGCGCTGACCGGACCGGGCCGCCGGCTGCTGACCGAAGGAGCCCGGCGCATCTACGACTTCGGCACGGGGGAGCGCAAGGCGGGTTGCATCAAGGTCGCGTCGAGGTCGTGTAGGGGACCCGTACGCCGAGGCAGCCGGATCAGGCCTGCGGCGGCGGGTAGGTGAGGTGTCCTTCGTGGGCGCACGCGTTCTGGTTGAGGACCGCCGGCTTCGTCACCGTCGGCGACATGATGTGCTCGACGTCCGCGCCAGCCACGAGCAGCGCGTCGGTGATGAGCCTGCGGTGGCAGCGCCAGGGCACAGCCTCGCTGCACATGATGGCCGGCCGTTCGTGCTCGGCCAGTTCGAGCAGTTCGTCCAGGCCCTCGGCGAACTCGTCGGTCGCCATGTAGTCGGCGTAGTCGCGGAAGGCCTTGACCTGCCAGGCGCCGTTCTCGGTCGGCACTCCCTTGGGTGTGTGCCGGCGGCCGCCCAGCTTCGGGATCCACCGGTACCCGATGTCGGACGGCAGCGCGTCGACCAGCTCCGCCTGGTTCCAGTGCGGGAACTTGCGGGACGAGGGGAACGAGCGGACGTCGACGAGACACGTGATGTCGTTGTTGCGCAGCATCTCCAGCAACTCGTCGAAGTCGCGCGTCGAATGCCCCACCGTACAGATACGGTTCGTCATCCTGCCGCCTCGCAGCCCCGGGTCACCCGCCCTACACCTTGGTCAACGCGCTCCCCTTGTGCAGGGCGATGTGATCGGTCTTGTCGCTCTTGATCTCGTACTGCGGGTCGCTCGCGCTGCAGTGGTGGGTGTAGCCCTTGAACTCGACGTCCTTGGTGTGCTTCTTGGTGATGACGCCTTCGACGTATCCGGCCTCGGAGTTCCACCGCACGTGGTCTCCGACGGCGAACTGCTGCTGCACCATCGCCGCTCCCGGGGTTCGAGGGGAGTTGATGAACTCGGGGCTCTGTCGTGGTCAGGAAGCCGTCGCCGACCGGATGAACACCCGGCCGCTGTCGACCTTCACTTCCCAGCTCGGCTCCTCGACGGACGCCGGTCCGCGCTCGACCGCGCCGTCCTCGAGCCGGAAGACGCTGCCGTGCCACGGGCACTGGATGCAGTCGCCGTCCACGATCTTGCCCTCGTCGAGCGGGCCGCCCTCGTGGGTGCAGGTGGCGGAGAGCGCGTACACCTTCGCGTCCTTGACCGCCAGCACCACCGGCACCCCGCCGGCCGTGACGCGGTGGAGCGAACCCTCGCTCAGCTCGGACAGCGACGCGACGTCCGTCCAGTCGGTGACGGGCTCCTGGAACGCGGTGTGGTTGACGCCGATGCCCCGGACGTACGACAAGTGGCCGCCCAGGTAGGCCGTGCACACGGTGAGTCCGAGACTCACGGTGCTCAGGGCCACTCCCGTCCCGTGGCGGCCGCGCTTGCGGGCCAGCCAGGACGCCGCCTGCAGCATGGTCGCCGCCGCGTTGCCCGCGCCGTGCACGAAGCCGACGCGCTGCGTGGGACCGTAGGTGTCGGACCAGTCGCAGGCGCCGCTGAGCGCGGTCGGGACCGTGGTGAGCACCCCCAGCCCGATCAGACGACGCGCTGCCGTCGCGCCCGCCCGGCCGGCGGTGGCGTCCAGGGCCGAAGCCATGACGAACGCCCCGATGGGCAGGTCGGTGAGGACGGGATGCAGCGCATGCCCGAGCCATGTGCCCGACAGGGTGTTCTTGATCAGTTCGGGTTGCGTCGCGCGGTTCACCAGACCTGCGGCCTTGCCACAGATGCCGTCGAGCGCGCGCATGTCGTCGATCTGCCGGATAGCGTCTTCAATCAGCTTCCGCATGGGGGTCGCTCCTCGTCGAGGAATGGACAGGAGGAGTGGCTTCCTGGGCACTGCCAGCCCATGTTCTCACGGGGCCCAGAGCCCAGCCACTTCGCGCATGTCACCGCGCTGAACAGGGAGTTCGCTGCCCAGTGCGGCCACTGTGCGCTGCCGGTTCTGTTCTTCTCACCCTGGCGAGAGCGATCATGCGGAACCCGCGGGATGCGGGCGGTCTCCGTTTGAAACGCCGGGGACGCGGGCCTATGTTCGAGACGACCTCACGGCCCCCTACGGGCGCCCCGCACCCCTCGGAGCAAACCTCATGGCCAAGATCCTTTTCGTGATCACCGGTGCCGACCACTGGACCCTCGCCGACGGGAGCAAGCACCCCACCGGCTTCTGGGCCGAGGAGGTCGTCGCCCCGTACCGCGCCTTCAAGGACGCCGGTGACGAGGTCGTCGTCGCCACGCCTGGCGGAGTCCTGCCCACCGTCGACAAGGGCAGCCTCGCGCCCGAGATGAACGGCGGCCAGGAGGGCGCCGACAAGATCGTGAAGACGCTGGCGGAGATGACCGGCCTCCAGCACCCGGTCGCGCTGCAGGACGTGAACCTCGACGACTACGACGCCGTCTACTACCCCGGCGGTCACGGCCCCATGGAGGACCTCGCCGTCGATCCCGTCTCCGGCAAGTTCCTCACCGACGCCCTGGCCTCGGGCAAGCCGCTGGGCATCGTCTGCCACGGTCCCGCCGCGATGCTGGCCGCGAAGAAGAAGGACGGGACCAACGCCTTCGCCGGCCGCAAGATCGCCGCCTTCAGCAACGCGGAGGAGGACCAGGTCGGGTTCGCGGACAAGGCGAAGTGGCTGCTGGAGAACCGTCTCCGGGACGAGGGAGTCGACGTCCAGGACGGCAAGCCGTGGGCTCCGCACGTGGTCGTCGACGGAAACCTGGTGACCGGCCAGAACCCCGCCTCCTCCGCGCCGCTCGCCGCCGAGATGCTCAAGAAGCTGGGGTGAGACGGGGGCTGGCCCGGAGCCGTCCGGCCTCCGGGCCCGAGCGGCCGGGCCGCTTCATGCCCGAGGCCTGCCCGGAGCCGCGCGGGTCCTGTGCCCGAGGCGCTAGGCCCCGGGGGCTCGAGGCCGGTCGCGAGCCCCCGGGCTGACGGTGTCGCAGGGCTGATTCGCCGCGACCTGGGTACTCGCAGTGATGTGGACGTGCCACGACCTCGTGGACGGTCGGTCCGACGGGTTGTTCGTCAGCGTGGTGCTTCCCTGCCTGGAGGAAACAATGATCATTCTCGGGATCATCCTGCTGGTCGTCGGTTTTGTCACGGGGATCGGCGTCCTGTGGACGATCGGAATCATCCTGCTGGTCATCGGCCTGATCCTCTGGATCCTCGGCCTGATCGGTCACGCTGTCGGCGGTCGCCGTCACTATTGGTGACGCGGCCTGCTGTGACTGTGACACGTATGTCCGCTCCGGTGACGTGGCCGCTCATCGGCGGTCGCGTCACCGGCTGGTGGCATCACCGAGCGGTGGCGAAGTCCTGGGTCCAGTAGCTGCCCGGCTGCGCGAGGCCGACACCGATCTCGTTGAACGAGCAGTTGAGAATGTTGGCCTTGTGACCGGGGCTGGACATCCAGCCCGCCATGACCTGATCGGGAGTGGAGTACCCGTAGGCGACGTTCTCGCCGTATGCGCTCCAGGCGTATCCGGCGCGCGTGATCCGGTCGGCCGGGGAGGACCCGTCGGAGCCGGTGTGCGACATGTTCTGGTGAGCCGCCATGTCCGCGCTGTGTGCCTGAGCGGCCTTGTTCAGGGTCGAGTTGAGGGTCACGGCCTGACAACCGACCTTGCTGCGCTCGATGTTGACGAGTTCCACGATGCGGGCGATCGTCGACGACGAGTTCGCGGACGTACTCGTGGCCGTGGCAGCGCTTGTGGACGCCGAGGCGGTGGCCGTAGGTGTGCTCGTCGGGTTCGGCGCGCTGGGCGTGCTCTTCGGACGCGGGGCGGTCGCGGTGGCGGAAGCGGAAGCGGCGGCCGAGGCGGTGGGCTTCGGGGGCGCGGAGAGCGTCGTGGCCCGGGGCTTGGGGGACGCGGTCCTCGGGTGGTGCGCGTGCTGCGCGGGCGTCGTGGCCTTGTGGTGAGAGGCGGTGGCCCGGGGCTTCGGCGACGCGGTGTGGTGTCTCGTGGGGTGCGCGGAGGCGGTCGGAGTCTTCGACGTCTTCGACGCGGCTGAGGCCGGCTCGAAGTTCCCCTCACTGTTCCAGTGACGATCCCAGTCGCCGTACCAGTCGGCCTTGTTCCACTGATTTCCGGCGTTCACTCCGGCGCCGGAAAGGCGGTGTTCCGCGTTGTCCTGCCAGTTGGCGCAGGCCATGGCTATGGACGGCACGCCCACCGCGCTTATGACGGCAGCGGCGACGACTATCCGGCGGTAGTGCGGCTTCTTGCGATGCGTTCCCATGCGTGACCTCACTCGGTAATCGCCGAGCGCTCCTTGTGTGGCTGGCTTTTGTGCAGACCTCGCCCCTGAAGTGCGGAGATGACCTGCGGATCGTCATTCTTAGGGCAGCTTGCCACACGGTGCAAAGGGCTCCGAGGCGGACCCTTCTCAGATTTCGGAGGCCTATAACCGAGCGCCGCGAGGCGTGATTACCGGGCTTTTCCGGCCCGCGCGTCGTGCTGTCGCCCCGTCAAAAACCCACGCCTTTCGAAGGATGAGTGAACGTTTGCCGCGAGGCTGTTACCGCCGACTCCGGCGCGACGCAGAATGGCGCCAAGTTGGACAAATCTCATATGTCCCCGGAGGGAGTTCGCCGCCTGGCGGGTTTGGTTCTGGCCTTCGATGTGGCGGACGTCACGAAGTCGCGCGTTCCCATTCCGGTCGACCGCGGTCAAATCGCCCTGACCAGGGCAAGCGACGCCGAACGTCCAGAACCACCGCCGCACTGGCGACCGTCCGGTGCTCGTGTCGAGCGAGGCGAGCCGTACCGTGGCTCGCCCGCCCGGTTCCATGAAAGGTGAGAACTCCTGACCGGGCCCGTCCTCGTCGACAACGACATCAACTGGGCCGCCCGCGCCGAGCGCCACAACGGCTGCGCGACGGGCGTCGACTACTTCGTCCACCTGCACCTCGGTGACGGGGTCGCTGCGTCGTCGTCAACGACGGCACCGCGCGCCGGGGGCATCACGGCTTCGTCGGCGAGGTCGCCCACCTCTGCACGGCGGGCCCGGACGGCCCGGCCGTCCCCTTCACGGAGGTCTTCTCCGCCCTCGGTCTACGCCGCCCGGCCTCCACCGTCCACCGCGATCGACGCCCGGCCCTGCGGACGCTGTTGGAAGGCGACGGCGAGCGGGCGGACCGGGTGCGCGCCGTCCTCGCGGCGGCCGTGGCCCTGGCGGATCCCCCCATGGTCGTCATCGGGGGCGAGTGGGGGAGCTGCCCCCGCATGGCCGCCGCGACCGACGACCACTTCGCTCGTACGCCGCGACCTGTCCCGGTCCCTCTCCCGGGCGACGGCCCGATCAGGCCCGTCGCCTTGCCGGCCTGCGCCGGCCGGTCATGACGAGCAGGTCCCTCGCTACTCCCCGGCGGTGTCGACGGCGGCCACACCGTCGATCTCCACGCGGACGCCCTCGCGGACGAGTTGCGCGACGACCGTCGTCCGGGCGGGCATCACCGGACAGTCCGCGAAGAACTCCTGGTACACCCGGTTGAAGGTCCCGAAGTCCGCCCGGTCGCCGAGGTAGCAGGTGCACTTGACGATCAGGTCCTTCCGGCTGCCCGCCGCGACGAAGACGGCGACGAGGTTGTGCAGCACCTGCCGGACCTGGGCGGCGAAGTCGTCCGGTATCGCGTTCGTCGCGGGGTCCAAGGGGCCCTGCCCGGACGTGAGGACCAACCCGTCGACACGGATCGCCTGCGACAGCGGCGGCTCGGTCCCGTCCGGGAAGCGTGCGAAGGGGGCGTTCTCGGTGCGGATGGCTTCGATCACGGGCGCCATTCTGCTCCAGCGGGCCCGACCGCGGCAGTCGTTCGCTCGGGCTCCTTCGGGCTCCGGCGATTGTCAGTGGTCCCTCTTACGGTTTGAGCAGTGGGAGCTGCCGATGAAGCGGCAGGTCCGTCGTGGGGGAGGGGTGTGCCATGTCCATGGGGTCCGCGGTGTCGACGTCGACGTACCTGGAGCTGTCGCAGGAGAGCGGTGGAGCGCACAAGTACTACGAGGTCACGGTCGACGGGCACACGGTGACCGTGCGGTACGGGCGTATCGGAGCCGCCGGGCAGACGCAGACGACGACCTTCCCGACGCCCGAGAAGGCGCACACCGCCGCCGCGAAGAAGGTGGGGGAGAAGGTCCGCAAGGGCTACGCCCCGGCCGTGCGTGGACAGCGTGCCCCGCGTGCGGTGACCCGGCGCCAGGTGACGTCGGCGCCGTCCACCGCACGCGGCGTCGCCCCCGTGCTGTGGCGGTTCCGCACCGGCTCGGCGGCCTTCGGGATCCACGTCGACGACGACCGCTGCTGGGTCGGCAACCAGGCGGGCGACGTCTACACCCTGGACCACTCCGGCGACGTCCTCGCCCGCTTCAGCCTGCCGGACGACGTGAAGTGCCTGGTCGCCGACGAGTTCTGGATCTATGCGGGCTGTGACGACGGCAGCGTCTACGACCTCTCCTCCAAGCTCCCGTTCGCCGCGTACACCATCGCCGCGGACGTCGACATCTTCTGGCTGGACATCCACCAGGGCGTCCTGAACGTCTCGGACCGCCAGGGCGGACTCACCGTCATCGACCACGAGGACGAGCACCAGTGGTCGCGCCGCAGCGAGGGCCAGTCCGCCTGGATGGTGCGCGCCGACGACCGCGGCGTCTACCACGGCCACCGGCGCGGGGTGACGGCCTACGCGCCCGGCGGCACGGGGCAGTTGTGGCACACGCCCACCCAGGGCGCGGTGCTCTTCGGCTGGCAGGAGGACGACGCCGTGTACGCGGGCACGGGACACCGCGTGGTCCAGCGCCTGTCGAAGGACACGGGCACGATCGAGGCCACCTACACCTGCGACAGCGCGGTGTACGCGTGCGCCACCTCGCCCGGTGGCCGGTTCGTCTTCGCCGGAGATTCCGCCTCCTCCGTCTACTGCTTCGACCAGGACGGTACGCGCCTGTGGAAGCTCGGCACGGGCAGCGGCTCGGCACTGTCGATGCAGTACCACGACGAGCGGCTGTACCTGGTCACCACGGACGGCTCGCTGGTGTGCGTCGACGCGAGCGAGGCGGCCATCACCGCCGCCCAGCAGGGCACGGTGCCCGTGGCACGCGACGTCAAGCTCGCGGCGGCCCTGCCGACGTACGCACCGGCCACCACCCTGGGCGCGGTGTCGACCGTGGCCCACGCCCCGGCCGGCGCGATCGTGGTCGAGTGCGTCCAGCAGAGCGGACGCCTGCGCGTGCAGGTGGTGTCGGACGGCTACGACGCCTCGTGGAACGTCCAGTTCCCGCGCGCGATACGGGAGCCCGGGGCGCGGTACGTCGTGGACGCGCTGCACCCGGCGGCCGGCGGCTTCTACCGGGTCCGCGGCGACATCCGGCGGCTGCTGTGACGCGGGCGGGGGAAGGGATGACGGCCGGGGTGGGTGCAGGGGCGACGGCCGCCATGCGGATCCGTATCGAGGCCGTCGACCTGCCCGGCCGTACCTGTCCGTCGCCCGCCGCCGGTGCCGAGGCCTACGCCGGCATCCATGTCGCCGTGCAGCGCCGCGAGCGCCCGGGCGAGCTGCTCGGACTCCAGCCGGGCGACGGCCCGTCGGCGTCCTGGGAGCTGGAGTGCACCGCCACGGCGACGCCGAACGGCATGGACATCAAAGGCCCTTACGTCCAGGGCCGTCCGGGCGGCCGGTTCGTCTACCTGTCCTGGGGGACCGTCGACGACGCGGGCACCTTCACCATGTTCCGCCGGGCCAAGCTCCTGCTGGACGCGGTCCCGGCCGAGGTGATGGCCGCCGCGACAGGCAGCGGCCTGCTCACCGGACGGCTGGGGCTGACCGACGCCTGCGGCATGCCGCTGTGCGCCCGCGTCGTCCCTCCGGCCATCAACTGGACCGCTGAACCCGGGGCCTGACACATCCGGGGGCAGCGCGGGCGGGCCTGGTGGTGGGCGTGCCGCACGAGAGACATGGGGAAGACGTGAAGGCCTAGGTCATCCAGGGGTTCGGAGGCGCCGTCAGCGAGGAGGATCTCGTGGCGGGGCCCGCCACACCATGGCCGGCACCCGCCAGCCGTGGATCTCGTGTCGCCGGAGGACAGTCGATGGAAACTCAGGGGCGCCCGTCAGGCCCGTCAGAACGCGTACCGGCCTCCATGACGGAGGAGGGGATCGGCCGCCGCCGCTTCCTCGGCTACGTCCTGGGCGCCTCGACGCTCACCGTGGCCGCCCAGCTCGGCGAGGCGGCCGTCTCCCCCACGGAGGCGGCCGCGGCGGTACCGTCCGCGCCGGGACCGGCGGAGATCTACGACCTCAACGACATGCTCACCCACGCCGCACTCCCGACGGCGAACCTGATCACCATCCGTATCGACCCCGACGGCACGGCCTCGTTCACGCTCCCCCGGGCGGAGGTCGGGCAGGGCATCACCACCTCCAGCGCCATGCTGATCGCCGAGGAACTGGACCTGCCGCTGGACAGGATCCGGGTCACCCTCGCCGACGCCCGCCCCGAACTGCTCTTCAACCAGCTCACCGGCGGCTCCAACACCACCATCTCCACCTACACGCCGATCCGCGTCGCGGCCGCCGTCGCCCGCGGCCGGCTCCTCAAGGCGGCGGCGCTCGAACTGGGGGACACCCTCGCCACCCTCACCGCCAAGTCCGGGGTCATCACCTCCTCGGTGACGGGAAAGAGCCTCACCTACGGCGAACTCGCCGAGAACGCCGCCTCGGTGACCACCAGCCAGGAGTCGGTCACGCTCAAGGACGCCGCCGACTTCGAGATCATCGGGACCGCCCAGCGGCGGGTCGACGCCCTCGACGCGGTCACCGGGCGCAAGAAGTTCGCCATGGACCTGCACATACCCGGCGCCCTGCCGGCCATGGTGTGCCGTCCGCCGACCATCAACGGCACGGTGCGTGCGGTGGAGAACCTCGCCGAGGTGCGCGCCATGCCCGGCATCACGGACGTCGTGCAGGTCTCCACCGGCGTCGCCGTCCGGGGCCGTACGTTCGGCCAGTGCATCGACGCCGTGCGCGCGCTGCACGTCACCTGGGGTCCGGGGACGGCCGACGACGCCGACGACGACTCCATCCGGGACGAGCTGCGCCGAGCCGAACTCCCGCTCCCCGCTCTGGACTTGCTGACCAAGTCCGTCGACGCCCGCTTCACCTTCCACTTCGCGAGCAACAGCCCGCTGGAGACCAACTGCGCTGTCGCCGACGTACGGTCCGACTCTGCGGAGATCTGGGCGAGCCTCAAGTCCCCGATCGTCGCCCAGGAGCAGATCGCGCAGGAGCTCGGACTGCCCGTGACCGCGGTGAAGGTCCATGTCACCGAGGGCGGCGGCTCGTTCGGCCGCAAGCTGTTCCACGACGCGGCCGCCGAGGCCGCAGAGATCTCGAAGGCGATGGGCAAGCCGGTCAGGCTGATGTGGCATCGAACCGACGACTTCCGGCACGGCCGCACGCACCCGATGTCCACCTCCCGGGTCCGGGCGACGTACGCGCTCGGCAACGTCCTCACCTACGACCAGCGGCACACCTCCCTCGCCACCGACTTCGGCCACGGCGTCGGCGAGATCATCACCGCCGAGGCGGCCCGGCTGCCCGTCGGCGACCTCACCTTCTCCGAGACGATCTTCGCGCTGACCCAGCAGACCCCGTACCACTTCGGTGTCGTCACCCAGCTGCTCAGCGAGACCGACAAGAGCTTCCACACCGGCTCGATGCGCAACATCTACTCGCCCAACGTGCGGTGCGCGCAGGAGCTGGTCGTGGACGAGCTCGCGAAACGGCTGGGCAAGGACCCGTACACGTTCCGGCGCGCTTTCCTGAAGGAGGAGCGCGCACGGGCGGCCCTCGACAAGGTCGCCGAGGTCGGCCACTGGGGCCGGAGCATGCCCGCCGGCACGGCACAGGGGATCGCGCTGCACCCGGAGTACCACGGGTACGTCGCCGTCCTGGCCGAGATCGACTGCCGCCCGGAGACCACCGGGCGGAAGATACGCGACGCCTATACCGGCCCGCGCGTCACCAAGGTCGTCTGCGCCGTCGACGTCGGGCTGGCCGTCAATCCGCGCGGTCTGAAGGCCCAGATGATGGGCGGCATCATGGACGGAATCGCCATCACCCTCACCTCCGGCCTCCACCTCGACAAAGGTCACTTCGCCGAGGGCAGTTGGGACAACTACTTCTACACCCGCCAGTGGAACACCCCGCCCGAGCTGGAGATCGTCGTCATGCCGCCGACCACCGGACAGCCCGGCGGTGCGGGGGAGCTGGCCGTCGCGGGCGCCATGGCGGCCGTGGCCTGCGCCTACGGCCGCGCCACCGGCACCATGCCGACGACCTTCCCCATCAACCACACCGAACCGCTCGGCTTCGAACCGCTGCCCACCACCCCGCCGATCCCCGAGTCCCCCACCGACGGCCTCGGCCGCGCCTTCTAGGAGCCCCCGTGCCCGAACACACCTTCATCCTCAACGGCAAGCCCGTGACCGTCGACATCGAGGACGACGTAAGGCTGCTGTGGGTGCTCCGCGACGTCCTGGGCGTCACGGGGCCGAAGTACGGCTGCGGTCTCGGCGTGTGCCAGGCCTGCACGAGCCACATCAACGGCAAGGCGTTCAACCCCTGTTCGGTGCCGGTGCGGGACCTCGCCCCCGACGACGAGGTCACCACCATCGAGGGCCTCCCTGCCACTGTCGGCAAGGACCTGCACCCCATGCAGGAGGCCTGGCTGGAGTACGACGTCGCCCAGTGCGGCTACTGCCAGCCCGGCCAGATCATGACCGCCGTCGCCAAGGTCCACCAGGCCCGGGAGGAGGGCCGCGAGATCACCGAGGCCGACCTGGACGAGATCCGCAACGTCTGCCGCTGCGGGACCTACCACCGCATCCGCGAGGCGATACAGGCGGGCGCGAAGAAGTACTGAGGGCGTACAGGATGATCCCGTGATCAAATACTGAGCGGGAGCTACGGAGCTACGGATCTGTCGAGGGTGGGGAAGTGCCGATGGCTGAGGGGACCGGGATGAACGGCGGTTGTCTGGCGTGCGATCTCATGCTGCGGGAGGCTCCGCTGCCGGGCGGGACCGTGCTGCGGACCGAGTCGTGGGTCGTCGAGCACTGTGTCGGGCCGCTGGGGCTCGGCACCCTCGTGGTCAAGCCGGCCCGGCACGTGGTGCACGTCGCGGAGCTGACGGCGCGGGAGTCGGCTGAACTGGGGCCCCTGCTTCATCGGGTGAGCGTCGCCGTCACGGAGGTGATGGCGCCGGAGCAGGTCTATGTGTGCCTGTGGTCGCACGCCGGTGGGGTCCCCGGCCACATTCACTTCGTGGTGCAGCCGGCCGGCAAGGTGGACATGGCCCGCTTCGACGCCTTCGGTCCGGCACTTCAGGTGGCCATGGGCGCCGCGGAGTGCTTCCCCGAGGCGGCGGAAGTGGAGCGGGTCTGCGACCGGTTGAGGGACGTGCTCGGCTGACCCGGTTCAGCCTGCGCGGTCACTCAGTGAGGCCCATCTCCTCCGCCCACCGACGGCTCCAGGCGTTCAGCGGGCTGAGCGCGTCGACGAGTTCCTCGCCCAGCGGGGTGAGGTGGTACGCGTCGCCGCGCAGCGCGAGCACGCGGGCGTCGGCCAGCTCGCCGAGCCGGGTGCTGAGCACGCTGGAGGACATGCGCTCGCACCGGCGCTGCAGCTCGCGGAAGCCCGCCGGGGCCTGGCTCAGCTCCCACAGGATGCGCATGGTCCAGCGCCGCCCGAGCAGATCGAGCGCGGCCATGACCGGACGGCCGGACGTGGACCCTCGTACGGGTACGCCCGGCTGAGGCGTTCTGGATTCCATACCTGCCCTGCCCGCCTCTCCGCCACTTCCCGCTGCCCTTGCGCTTCGGTCTTCGAAGCATCATAGTGATGCGGAAATCGAAGCAGGAGGCGTATGAGACATGACACGCATCGAACCGCTCGACCCGCCGTACCCCGACCCCGTCGACCGGGCGCTCCGTCGATGGATGCCTCCCGGAGTGCCGCACGAGCCGCTCACCCTGTTCCGGGTTCTGCATCGCCACCCCGAGCTGGCATCACGCATGTTCGCCCTGGGAGCCGGACTGTTGAGCCACGGTCTGCTGCCTGCCGTCGACCGCGAGATCGTCATCGCCCGAGTGACCGCACGCGCCGGGTGCGCCTACGAGTGGGGCGTCCACGCCGCCACCCTCGCGCAGCAGGCAGGCCTGGACCTGGAACAGCTACGCGCGACCACCGACCCTCACCCAGCCGGTGTTCGGTGGTCGCCACGCCATACGGCACTGCTCGACGCGGTGGACGAGCTGCACGACACGGCTCGACTCTCGCAGCCCGCTTGGGATGCCCTGCACGCGCACTACGAAGACGCGCAACTGCTGGAGTTTCTCGTGCTGACAGGCTGGTACCGCACCATCAGCTACCTGGCCAACGGCCTCCTCCTGGAGGAGGAAGGCTGGGCGACGCCCTTTCCGGCGCGATGATCAAGTCGTCAGTGTTCGGGGGCGTTCACGCCTTCAACGCTGCCAGATGTCGCTCCAACTGCGGACCCAACGGCCCCGGGCATCGGCGCCGCCGACGGACGTAGCGATGACTCATCGATCAGCCCGCGCCGCCGGATGGCCTCCTTGCGGACGGCGAGCCCGATCCTGGCCTGCGCCTCGAAGTTGATCAGCGGCAGATAGGGGAGGTAGGCCTCGCGGGCCGCGTCGTAGCCGCCGGTGCGCCACGCCTGGACACACGCGAGCAGGCCCTCCGGGCAGGAAAAGCCGGTCATCGCCCCGGTGGCCCCGGAGGCGAGCTCGTCCAGCAGGCCCAGTCCGCCGAGGCCGCCGAACACCGGGGTGTCGAGTTCGGCGGTGAGGTCGGCCACCGCGGCCGGGGTCGGAGGTGCCTCGGCCTTCACCCCGACCACGGAGGGCACCGCGCGTACGACCTGGACCAGGTCGGCGGTACTAATGGCGACCTTGCTGGTCTCCGGATGGTCCTGTACGACGATGCCCGCCCCGGTCGCCTCGTGCACGATGTCGAGGTGGTCGGCGACGATCGCGGGGATCCGGCGAGTTGACCGACCATGAGGCCCGCGAGGCGTTCCCCGAGCACGTCGCGGATCAGTCGTGCCTCCTCCAGGACCGGCGCCGTGGCCAGCCCCGTGACGCCGGTGACCAGGGGCAGGTCGACCGCCTCGGCGACGATCTGGAGCACCTGCGCCGCTCCTCGCCCGAGAGTCGCGCGGCCTCGCCGAAGACGCCGAGCACGGTGGCAGGTCCAGCCCCTCGAAGACCATGAAGGAGAGGGTGCACGGCCAGTCCTCCAGGTGCTTGCCGGCCTGCGTCAGCACGTCGGTCGTCCCACCGGACCCGCCGCCCTCCCACCGTGACGGCGTGCAGAACTCAGCAGCGATCAGGGAAACCCTCCTGAGGCTCGTAGCCCAAGACGGCCCCGTCCCCGTCCAGGAGCGGGCGCATGCCGCCCAGCGAATCATCGTCCGACACCAGCTCCAACACGGAAAATCCCTCAACACTTCGATCACGCATGTGGCGTTCTGTAGCCGGTCGAGGTTGAACGACAGGCTCAGGTCGTGCCGGTGACGCGGGAGAGGAAGGTGCGCAGGGCCGCTTGCATGCTCGGGTAGTCGGCGGCTGGACCGGGCGGGGCGGTGTGGAGGCGTTCGCGTACGGGGGTGAGGAGCGCGTCGACGGAACGCTTCGCGGCGCGGATCGCGGCCGGCGGGTGAGCGGTGATGGACGCGACGAGGGCGGCGACGGCGTCGTCGAGTTCGGCTTCGGGGACGCAGGTACTGGCGAGTCCGAGGCGCAATGCTTCCGGCCCGTCGACCAGGCGTCCGGTGAACAGCAGGTCGCGGGCCGCGGCCGGTCCGGTGAGCAGCGCCAGCCGCGCGGCGAAGGCGGGCGGCACCAGGATGCCCCAGCGGGCGATGGGCATGCCGAGTCGCGCGTCCTCGGCGACGACGCGCAGATCGCAGGCGCAGGCGAGTTGGCAGCCCGCGCCGGCCGCCGTGCCCCGGACGGCCGCCACGACGGGGACGGGTAGCCGCTCGATCGCGGTGAACGCGTTCTCCATCGCGGCGAAGGCGGAGTCGATGTCGGCGGGCGGCACGGAGAGCCACTCGCGGATGTCCGAGCCGGCGCTGAACGCACCATCGCCCGATCCGGAGACGACCACGGCACGCAGGTCCCGATCCGCGGCCAGCTCGTCGCAGAGGGCGGCCAGGGCCAGCCAGTCGGAGGTGGTCAGCGCATTGGCCCGCCGTCCGGATCCCACTCGTACGGTCGCGATCGGACCGTCGTGCCGGACGCCGACCGAGCCCCCGGCGGTCACTGGACGGCTCCGGCTCCGGCTCCTGCTCCGGTTCTGACTCCGGCTCTGGTTCCGACTCCGAATCCGACTCCAGCTGCGGGCAATTGCGGGGTTCCCATGGAAGCTAGAGCCTCAGTCGGGGTTGGAGCGCTGTCAAGGGCGCCAGAGGCGTGGGTGGTGAGCGCGACTCGCAGGTGGTGACAGGTGAGCCGTGCGCGCCGGAGACGTACACCATCACGCCCCAGACGGATCAGCCCTGCTCATTGCGGTTGCTCCCGCTTTGTCAGCAAGATCGAATCCGCTGGAACCGGCCACTCGACCACCGGTCACCTCCCTCACCCCTGTCGCCTCGGAGGCCCCATGCGTCACAAGCTCGCGTCCGCACTCGCCACCACCGTCCTGGCCCTCACCGGAGTCGCGGGCACCGCCGCACCGTCGTCCGCGACGGAACCCACCGTGCGCGAACAGGCGGACGTCCTGATGAACCTGCCGTACGAGCAGTTCAACGCGGCAGCCCACGTACCGCCGTTCAACTGGACCACCGACGGCTGCAGCGTCCCCACCGGCTTCGCCCCGTACAGCAGGGTCTTCCAACCGGCCTGTGTGCAGCACGACTTCGGGTACCGCAACTACGGCGCCCGCTGGGAGCTGAAGCTCGACCCCACCCGGTCGGCGAAGGAGTGGATCGACGGCCGCTTCCGCACCGAGATGCACCGCGTCTGCGACAACACGTACACGCTCCCGCTGACCCACGCCGGCTGTGACAACGCCGCCGAGGCCTACTACGCCGCCGTCCGCATCGGCGGCGACCGCGCCTTCTTCGGCTGAGCCGCCCGGCCTCGGCACTGACCGCCGCCAAGGTCCGTCCCCGCTCGAATCGAGTCAGATACCGGCGCCCGGTGAGCCACTTTCCGGCCCGTGGGTGGATTGGACGGACCACTGGGCCACTAGACCGGTGGACTAGAGTGGTTCAGCCGGGTCCGTACGACAACAGGCTGCCATGCGGGCAGACTTGAGGATCGACGGACCTTCTCCGGGAAGGGGCCTGCGCCTGTGACCGAGTCGCTGCGTCCGCTTTCACGACCCCGGCTCTACGAGCAGGTGGTCGCCAGACTGCGGGAGTACGTCGAGCACGAAGACCTGCACGCGGGGGACAACCTGCCCCCGGAGCGTGAACTCGCCGAGCGGCTCGGCGTCAGCCGGACCTCGGTACGGCAGGCCATCGTCGCGCTGGAGGTGCAGGGCCTGGTCGAGGTGCGCCACGGGGGAGGGACGTACCTGCTGCGCGACCGGCTCGACGCCGAATCCCTGGAGACGATGATCGACCGGCGGCGCCGGCTCCCGGACGTCCTCGACGCCCGGGACGCGCTGGAGACCAAGCTCGCCGCGCTCGCGGCCGAACGCCGTACCGGCAAGGACCTGAAGGAGATCGACGCGGCGCTGACGGCCATGGCCGGGGCCGTCGAACGCGGCGAACTGGGTGTCGCGGAGGACAAGCGCTTCCACGCCGCCGTCACCACCGCCGCCCACAGCCCGCTGCTCGCCGCGTTCATGGGCGAGATCGCCGTGCCCATCGCGGAGAGCCGCGCCGAGTCGCTGCGCCAACCCGGCCGTCCCGCACTGTCGTTGGCGCAGCACAGGGACATCGCCGCCGCGATACACGCGGGCGACCAGGAAGCGGCGGCGCGCGCGATGCACCACCACGTGGCGACCGTCGGCGACGTGAAGCTGCTGGACTGGCGGGACGAGGAAACGGACTGATCCGAGGAGTCGCGCGCGTCCCGAAGTCCGTCGGTCTGAGCGGCGGTTGCGGAGAAATGTCCGCCCCTGACCTCATGACCGTAAACCCTCTTGCGGTCGTGCTTGCGCATTCTCTTGACACGCTCCCGGCGGGGTAGCACGCTCACCGCAATTCGTTCATTGGTCCAGTGGTTCAACCACTCGCCGGGAGTCGCCATGACCGCAACCGAGCCCTCTGCCGCCCCCGAGGCGATGCACAGACACCGCCGCCGAGCCGTGGTCGCCAGCACGGTGGGCACCGCCATCGAGTGGTACGACTTCTTCCTGTACGGCACCGCCGCCGCGCTGGTCTTCCCGCACGTGTTCTTCCCCGGCGAAAACGCGTACATCGGGGTGATCGCCTCGTTCGGCACGCAGTTCGTCGGCTTCGCGGCCCGTCCGCTGGGCGCCGCGATCTTCGGGCACATCGGGGACCGGATCGGCCGCAAGTCCACCCTCGTGACCACCCTCATGCTGATGGGGATCAGCACGTTCCTCATCGGCCTGCTGCCGGGCTACTCCTCGCTCGGCCTGGCCGCGCCCCTCCTGCTCGTCGTGCTGCGTGTCGCGCAGGGCATCGGCGTGGGCGGTGAGTGGGGCGGTTCGGTCCTGATGTCGATGGAATGGGGCGACCAGCGCCGTCGCGGCCTGATGGCCAGCTGGCCCCAACTCGGCGTCCCCCTCGGCCTGCTCGTCTCGACCGGCATGGTCAAGCTGACGAACTCGGTGTCCGGGGACGGCTTCGACAACTGGGGCTGGCGGATCCCGTTCCTCGCCAGTGCCGTGCTCATCGGCATCGGCCTCTACGTGCGGATGCGCGTCATGGAGAGCCCCTCCTTCACCGAGGTGAAGGAGGAGCGGGTCGTGGTGCGCCAGCCGGTGTGGAGCGTGCTGCGGCACCAGTGGCGCACGGTGCTGACCTCCGCCTTCGTCCGCATGTCGGAGCAGGCGCCGTTCTACCTCTTCATCACCTTCGTGCTCACCTACGGCACGGAGAAGCTGGGCCTGCCCAAGGGCGACCTGCTCGACTACACGCTCGTCGCGGCGGCCGTCGGTCTGGTCAGCGTCCCGCTCTTCGGCCACCTCTCCGACCGCTACGGACGGCGTCGGGTGTACGGCGTCGGCATCGTGTGCGTCGCGCTGTTCGCGTTCCCGTACTTCTCCCTGCTCGACACGAAGAGCTCCGGTCTCGTGCTCGTCGCGATCGTGGTCTCGCTGATCTTCCATGACATCCAGTACGGCCCCCAGGCCGCCCTGATCGCCGAGGGCTTCGGGACGAACGTCCGCTACAGCGGCGCCGGCCTCGGCTACCAGCTCGCCTCGGTCATCGCGGGCGGTCCGGCACCGCTCATCGCGGCCGCGATCCTCGAACACACCGGCTCCAGCACGGGGATCAGCTGGTACATCATCGCCTGCTGCGTCGTCTCCATGGCGGCCCTGCTCTTCATGCCCCGCCAGGTCCCGGCGGTCGAGACGGCACCGGACACGACTCCAGCCCGTACGGACGCGGCACCTTCGGCGGGGGAGGCCTGACCCGCGCCAGGAGTGGGAAAGGGGATGGCGTCGGATCGGGAGATCCGGCGCCATCGCCGTGCGGGCTCTCCTCGGAAAGTGTTCCTCTGAGCCGAGCTCCTCAGGGATCATGAATCATGCGCTCGGAGGACTGGTACTTCACCCACGACGTCGATGAATTCCTCACCCCTGGCCGGGGACTTCCTGCGTTCGCGTCCCGCCCTGCACACCACGCCGCTGACGGGGATCGAGAAGCTGCGCACGGACGGTACGGACGCGTCCGGTACCGAAGCCCCCCTCTTCGGCCGGCTGGAGTCCGAAGGCGAGGTCCGCGCCATCTGCTACCGGCCGCCGCGCCGACGCCTGAACCTCACCACCGTGACCCCCGAGGAGGCCGACGCCCTCGCTGCCCGCCTGGCCGACCTCGGGCACTCCGCCGCCGGCGTCAACTCGGACGACGACACCGCCACCGCATTCGCCGAGGCATGGCAGCGGCACGCGGGCGCGGTTCCGGTACCCGACTGGCGGGCCCGCCTCTACCGTCCCGGCACGCTCACGCCACCGGAGCAGCGCCCCGAGGGCCGGGGCCGTGTTCTGGGTGCGCAGGACCATGAGCAACTCCTGCGCTGGTGCGGTGAGTTCGTCGCCGCCGTCGGAGAGGCTCCCACCATCGAGGCCGACGACTGGGCCGGCTCGCGCTTCGCCGACAAGCGCTTCACGTTCTGGGAGACCCCGGACGGCACGCCCGTCTCCATGGCAGGCTCGACCGCGATGGCCGGCGGCATGATCCGGGTGGACCCCGTCTACACCCCGGCCCACCTCCGTGGCCGCGGCTACGCGGGCGCCGTCACGGTCGAGGTGAGCAGGGTCGCCCTGGCCGCGGGCGCGACGGACGTCGTCCTGTTCGCAGACCCGGCCAACCCCACCAGCAACGCCCTCTACCAGCGCATCGGTTACGTCCCACTCGCCGAATTCGGCGGGTACAAGTTCACCTACGACACAGCAGAAGCCGGTTGAGGGGGCATCCCGCCGAGAGGACTCGTCAGGGTTTCCGGGCCAGCCCGGCGGCGATCAGGCGCTCCCAGACGGTGAGTTCGCGTTCGCCACCGCCGTTGAACGGAGTGTCGCTCACCTCGGGACGCCACAGGGACGCGGGGACGATCCCGGGGGCGAGGATCTCCAGACCCTCCAGCAGGGACTCGATCTCCGCGCCGGTGCGCCACCGGCCGCGGCCGAACGTCTTCTGGAGGACCCTCTCGGCCTCGGCCGTCTCCGCGTTGTCGCCGGAACGGAAGTGGCTGACGAAGAAGTAGCTCCCGGAGGGAACTTGGTCGAGCCAGTAGCGGACGATTCCGGCCGGGTCCTCCTCGTCGTTGACGTGGTGGAGGATGGCGCTGAATATGACGGCGACGGGGCGGTCGAAGTCGATCAATTCCCGGGTGTCCGGGTGGTTGCGGATGGCTTCGGGAGTGCGTACGTCGGCCGCGATGACCCGGGTCCGGTCGTTCTCCTCCAGCAACGCCCGTCCGTGGACCAGCACTTGGGGGTCGGTGTCGACGTACACGACCCGGGACTCCGGAGCGTGCCGTTGCGCGACCTGGTGGACGTTGTCGGCGGTCGGAAGGCCGCTGCCGAGGTCGATGAACTGCCGTACGTCCGTGGTCGTCGCGATCTCGCCGACCGCCCGGATCAGGGCCGCGCGGTTGGCGAACGCGATGGCCACCGAGCCGGGAAGGTCGCGCTTGAACACGTCGCCGATCTGCCGGTCCACGGCGTAGTTGTCCTTGCCGCCGAGCAGATAGTCGTAGACGCGGGCGATGCTGGGCTTGGTGGGGTCGATGGAGGAGCCGTCATCCGTCATGGCGATCATTTTCCCCCGCAACGCCGCCCGCTGACTATCGGTTTGGAATCCTGAAGCGGGCGAAATTCATCGCCGGGACCGTTCGGCCGCGGGCTCTACCGCGTGGTGAAGGCGCCTCCGTTGACGTGGATGGTCTGGCCGGTGATGTGCCGGGCGCCGGGGGAGGCGAGGAAGCGGGCCGTCTGGGCGATGTCGTCGACTGCGCCCGCGCGCTTGTTGTGCGTCTCCTCCACCAGCGCACGATGACGCTCGTCGCTCATCTGACCGTGGAAGAAGTTGGTGCCGGCGATGTAGCCCGCGGAGATGACGTTGCAGGTGATGCCCTCGGGGGCCAGTTCGCCGGACAGGGACGCGCTCCAGGCGGCCAGCGCGGCCTTGGCCGCACCGTAGGATCCGCCCCGGCGCTCGGCGCCGATCGAGCCGATGCTGATGACGGAACCGCCGGCGACGAGCTGGGACCGGACCGAGGACGTGGTCAGCACCGCGGTGAGCAGGTTCTGCGCCAGGCTGGAGTGCCACTGGGCGAGCAGCCCGTCCAGAGCCGATCCGCTGCCGGCGTCACCGGACCCGGTCTCGGGCAACCCGCCGGCGGCGTTGACCAGGACGTCCAACTCGCCCAGCTGGTCGGCGAGCGCCGCCACCTGCCCGGGGTCGGTCGCATCGCAGACCACACCGCGCACCCCCAGCTCCTCGGCGGCCGGCTCGACGGTGTCGCAATGCCGACCGGTGATGACGACCTCGGCCTCGTCGGCGGCGAACAGCGCGGCGACGGCGCGGCCGATGCCACTGGTGCCTCCGGTGACGAGCACGGTGCGGGCCAAGGGATCCTCCTGCTCACTGATACGTTTAGGTCTAAACATGATCGACGATGACAGAGAATCGCACCATGACGGACGCAGCGCAAGAGAGTCCCGAGTCGTCGTACTCGTCGTCGTACTCCGCCGCGGGCATCGCCGCGGCCTGGCAGCGGGAGCGACCGGGCACTCCCACCGAGTCCATCGAGATCGTCACCCCCATCTGGAGGCTGGCCAAGCTCTTCGCCGACGACCGGGGCCGCGTGCTGCGCGAGGCGGGGATCGACGCGGCGACCCTCGACCTGCTGTCCGTCCTCCGCCGATCCGGACCGCCTTACGTCCTCGGCACCCGCGAGATCGCCCAGCGGACGCTGGTCACCGCCGGAGCGATCTCCCAGCGCGTCGCCCGAGCCGAACGCGACGGCCTGGTCCGGCGGACACCCGGTACCACCGGTCGCCGCACCGTCCTGGTCGAGCTCACGGCCGAAGGACACGCGCTCATCGAGCGCTCCGTCGACGCCGTGCTCGGCCGGGAGGCCAGCCTCGTCCGCTCCCTCTCGGAAGACGAACGCACCGCGCTCACCTCGCTGCTGGACAAACTGATGGCCGACGTCCGGCGACGCACGGCCGGCGAACCGAGCTGAACCCCGTGAGCCTGCCGATCGAGGAGTCCGGTACGTTCCGGTCTCACCTCCGGGGCGCGCGTCGTCCTTCGGCGGCTTACGATCCACTCGTGGCAGACATACCCGACGACCTGATCGCGTTGGAGCGATCCGCCGAGATCGAACGCGCTCGTCTGGCCGGCCTGAGCGGTGCCGAGTACGACACGCAGTGGCGTCGCTGGTACACGGCCTCGAACGCCGTGCAGGCCGCGATCGCCGCGCTGGCGACGGCGACCGGCCGGAGCCGGCACGAGCTGGAGCAGGCGGTCAAGGCGGCGGTCCGGCACGCTCAGGAAGACCCCGCCGTGGAGTGACCGGACGTGCGGCCCCGGCGCCCGCCCGTCCGCGATCGTGCCTGCGTGATCGACCGGCCTCGTGCCGTCGACTGCTCTGGACGCGGGGCAGGCTCAGGGCTGATCCAGTTCCGTGAGGCGGGCGAGAAGAAGGGCCACGTCGTCCTCGGAGTGTCGGTAGAGGGTGTTGAGGACGGTGTCGCAGGTCTCCTTCAGCGGGCGGGGCGGGCCCTGCAACGTACGGCACAGGGCGCGGATGCCCGCGTCGATCGGGGCGTTGCGGCTCTCGACGAGTCCGTCGGTGTAGAGGGCCAGCACACTGCCCCGGGGGAGTTCGAGCCGGAGCGTCTCGAACGGCATCCCGCTCACGCCGAGCGGCGGGGCGGGCGGGATCGTCACGATCTGGCAGGTGCCGTCGGCACGCGCCACCACCGGAGGAAGATGCCCGGCGGAGGAGAACGTGCAGGTGCCGTCCTGCGGGTCGACCACGGCGTAGACGCAGGTGGCGAAGGAGTCGCTGAGCGTGGAGGCGACGTCGTCGAGATGGGCGAGCAGCTCGGCGGGAGGCAGGTCGAGGCGGGCCAGGGCCCGGGTCGTGGTGCGCAACTGGCCCATGATGGCCGCCGCCCGCACCCCGCTGCCCATCACGTCGCCGACCATCAGCCCGACCTTGCCGTCGCTCAGCGGCAGCACGTCGAACCAGTCGCCGCCGACCTCCGCGGCCATGCGTGCCGGCCGGTACTGGGAGGCGACCTCCATGCCCTCGATCCGGGACGGCTTCTCGGGCAGCAGGCTGTGCTGGAGGGTGACGGCGGTGTCGCGCTCGCGGTGATAGAGGCGGGCGTTGTCGATGTAGAGGGCGGCGAGGTTGGCCAGCTCGCAGGCCAGCTGGAGGTCCTGCTCGTCGAACGGCTTGGGGTTGCGGGTGCGGTAGAGACTGAGCGTGCCGAGGACCTGGCCCCGCGCGATCAGCGGCGCCGCCAGGTAACTGTGCACGCCCTCCCGGCTGAACCTGGCGGCGGCCTCCTCGTTCCGGGCGATCTGCCGCAGCTCCGCGCCGCCCACACGCGGCAGCAGGATGGGAGTGGCTTCCCGCACGCTCCGGGTGATCGTCCGGAACGGCTCGTAGAGAGCGGTCTCGTCCACGGGGTCGGCCGCGTCGATGGCGTCCGTCGGATATCCGGAGGCCACCGCGAGGGCGCAGAAGCGGGCGCTGCCGTCGTCGGACGGCAGCAGGGGGGTGTCGTTCCCGGCGGCCACGGACTCCAGGACGTCGACGGCCACCAGGTCGGCGAGTTCGGGGACCGCCGCGCAGGCCAGCTCCCGGGCCGTGTGATGGAGGTCCAGCGTGGTGCCCATCCGGGTGCTGGCCTGGGCAATGATCGCAAGCCGCGCATGGGCCTCGGCGAGCTCGGCGGCGGCCTGGTGCCGCTCGGTGACGTTGATGACGGACACCGCCACGCCCAGCGGACGTCCTCGCAGGTCGTTGATCCGGTAGTACGACTCCGACCAGACGTGGTCGGTCTCCGGGTCGGCGGGCGCGCGGCCGACGGTCTGCTGGTCCAGCACCGGCTCACCGGTCTCCAGCACCCGCCGCATCGCCGACTCGATCGCCTCGACGTCCAGCAGCGGCAGCGTGTCCTTCAGACGGCGCCCCTTGAGCGCCTGCTCGCTCGTGCCGTTGGCGTTGGTCAGGGCCGGGTTGGCCGCGAGCCAGCGCAGTTGGGGGTCGAACACGGCGAGGCCGATCGGTGACTGGTGGATGAGCAGATCCGACAGGACGAGCCGGTCCTCCACCTTGCGGGTGGTCTCCGCGTCGGCGAAGAGGCCCAGGACGAGCGTCCGGCCTTCGGCGTCGTGCAGCCGCATCACGCGGTACTCCATGCGCCGCTGCGAGCCGTCCTTGCAGCGGGCCGGGACGATGCCCTCGGTGGCCTCACCGGCACGGACCTGGCCGAGGGGAGAGTCGGCGGATGTCAGGTCCTCGGGGATGACCAGGAACGTGGCCTGCTCGCCGAGCATCTCAGCGGCGCTGTAGCCGAAGAGCCGCTCGGCCCCCGGACCCCACAGCACGATGCGGCCCTCGGCGTCCGTGACGACCACCGCCACACCAAGCAGGTCCAGCAGCCCGCCGGGCCCGCCGACGGCCGGTTCCCCGTCCAGGCTCCACGCCCGGTCGCGGAAGTCGTCGCCACTCATGCTGTCGAGGTTCTCGGCACTCATATCGATCGCCCTGACCCGTCCGTCCGGCCCGGCCAAGCACAGACGACCTGTGCCGGTGATCATTCACCGCAGACCACAGCGGTGACGCGTCCCTCCTGCCTCACTTGCTTTCGACCTTACGCGTTGCTCGGGACGCCGTCGCGGTGACGCCTGCCCGCGGGGGGACGCGCCCCATCTGGCCGTACGTGTCGCATGCGGCCTCCATATCCCACCGATAGGCCGCCGTCGCGCGCCGACGGAATGAGCGGCCTCCGAATCGCTCCTCGCGCGTAGGTCCATCACGCGATCGAAGCGAGTCCGTGGGACGCCGTCCGGCGGCACCCGGCCGCCGTGCACGGTGAAGCCGCTGTCGCAGCAGGCCACTCGTGGTCTCCAAGCGGTAACTTAGCGGTAACTCAGGCCGCGCCCGGGTCGACCGCCGTCAGGGACACGGTGCCGTCCTCCGCGACCGACCAGCCGGGGTTGTGGCACACCTCCCAGCGGTGGCCGTCGGGGTCGGCGAAGTAGCCGTGATAGCCGCCGAACGCTGCGCGCTGCGGCTCCTTGAGGACGGTCGCCCCGGCGGCACGGGCCCGCCGTACGGCCTCGTCGACCTCGGCGGGGGAGTCCAGGTTCTGGGCCAGAGTGAAGGGCGTCCCGGTGGTCGCGGGGCGCCCGGTGTCGGCGGCGAGGTCGGCCAGCGGGAAGAGGGCCAGCGCCAGTCCGTGGCCGATCTGGTAGAAGACGATCTCGTCCAGGTCGAGCAGCGGCGTCCAGCCCAGGCCGTCGCTGTAGAACCGACGACTGGTCTCCAGGTCCGCGACCCCCAAAGTCACCAGGTTCAGCTGCTGGTTCATGTGTGGCCTCCGGCGCCGGTAGGAGATGCTGGTCCAGCGGTAACGCTAGCGTCACGGCGGATCCGGGCGGATCCGGGCGGCTCAGCGAGGGGGTGGTCACCCGGGGGAGCCCCTGCTCGGTCTCGGCGGCGAGGGCCGCTTCGAGAGCTGTTCCGGTCTCCGTCAGCCGGTCGAGGCGCTGGTGCAGCACGTCCCGAGCCTCGGAGGGCGTCGGCAGGAGTACGTACGAGAGCGCGGCAGGGAACTCGGGGTCCGCCAGCACAACTGGTCGCGTTCGGTGTGGCGGACGGCGACCAGGTCGGCGGACCGCAGCCGCTCGATCGCGCGGTAGGGCCCGGCAGCGTTGTTACGGTCACCGGGTGGGAAGTTGGGACGCGAGCCGTGTGCGGGCACGGCTACGGGACATGGCGGTACGGGACCTGGACCGGCGGCGCTTCGGCGCGGACACGCATCGCTACGAGCTGGCGCCCACCCTGCCGGAGGCGGAGATCCGGACGTTCGAGCACACCCACGGCATCGAACTCCCGGCGGAGTACCGCTCCTTCGTCGCGGAAGTGGGCAACGGCCCCGCCGGACCCTGCCACGGGCTGATGCCGCTGACGGCCGCCCGACCGGAAGCCGACGAGGAGTGGGCCGTGGACGAGGAATGGGCGGAGGACCGCCAACCGGGCCGTCTGGCCGAGCCGTTCCGTCTCACCGAACCGTTCCTAATCAGTGAGCAGGAGTGAGTCTTGGGCCCATACCTGGTCACTGCGGACATCCCGAACGGTTTTGGGTGTCCTGGTCGCCCGCGTACTCGCCGCGTCCGGCTGCACGGATCGTGTCCGTGGTCCGTCCGCGCACCGGGCCTTGAGATCGCGGGAGGCAAGCGACCCGAGGTGCGCGCCTACCACTCGCAGCACCTTCTCGTCGGCGGGTGTCAGGCCCTTGAGGCGGTCGCGAATCGCCACACCGGATGGCCCGAGGGCAACTAACGGCGCGGCGATCGGGCGGAGGTCAGCCATGTTCGGCGGCCTCCAGCGCCTTGCGGGCGCGGTTCTTCGCCGACCTGCGCCCGTACAGGCGGACACAGAACGAGGTCAGCACCTCCACCATGTCCCGCACCAGGTCGTCTTCGACCTCACGGTCGTCCAGGACCAGCAGCCGACGGCCCGTCGCGGACAAGGCGGCCTCGACAAGCTCGACGTTCATCCGGCCGAGCCGGTCCTTGCGCTCCACCACCACGCAGGTCACGTTCGGGTCGGCCAGCAGACGCCGGGCCTTGGAACGGCAGCCGTTCATCCCGGAAGCGATCTCCGCCTCAACACGAACGATTCGGTGACCGGCCTTCGCCGCCCACGCCGACAGCCGTGTGACCTGGCGTTCCAGATCGGTCTTCTGATCGTGCGAAGACACCCGGGCATACAGGCCCAGACCACCGATGACCTCGGGCGTGGTGTTCGCGTCAATGTTCACCAGAATCGTACGCGGCCCGACCCGCTGAGCCGGGACCGGCAATATCCCCTCACGGAACCAGCGATACGCGGTCTGTGGATGCACGCCCTGCGTCTTCGCCCATTCCGTCAGATTCACGCTCTGACAACGACACTCACTCATACATGGTTACGCTCACTCACCCGACTTCAAGGACCAGCAGGTGGAGACCCCTGCCCGGCCCGATCGGTGCGCGGACCGAGACGCTGACACCTGGCACGCTCATGCTGGCCGAGCAGGGCTGCGGCATGTTCTACCGGCTGGTTCTGAACGGCCCGCGTACCGGCGAGGTCTGGCAGACCGACCCGGTCTGGGGTGGCTTCGTACGGGTGAGCCCGGGATTTCGCACCTGGTACACCGAGTGGCTGGAGACCCCGTGAGCCGCGTCGCCGCCAGGACGTCCAACGCCTATGTCTCGCCGGAATCGGGGCTGTCGCGTAGCGAGGACCGGGGATAAGGTCAGGGACGATCATGGTCGCTGAGGAGGGGGTCCGAGGATGAGCGGGATGGTGGCGGCGGTCAGCAGCAACGGGGAGTACTCGTTCACCAAGCCGAACCGGGACAGCATCACGCTGCTCGCCGGGCTGGGAGTGGAGGGGGACGTCCACGCCGGCGTGACCGTCAAGCACCGTTCGCGGGTCGCCCAGGACCCCACTCAGCCGAACCTGCGCCAGGTCCACCTCATCCAAGAAGAACTCTTCGCGGAGGTCGGCGCCGAGGGGTTCAAGGTGGAGCCCGGCGCCCTCGGCGAGAACATCACCACCAGCGGCATCGATCTCCTCGGCCTGCCGGTCGGCACGCTGCTGCGCATCGGCGACGAGGCGGTGGTGGAAGTGACCGGACTGCGCAACCCCTGCCTGCAGATCGACAACTTCCAGCAGGGCCTGTTGAAGCAGGTCGTCGGACGCGACGAGGCCGGGAACGTCGTACGCAAGGCGGGGATCATGAGCATCGTGAGGCAGGGCGGCGTCGTACGCCCGGGCGACACGATCAGGGCGGAACTCCCGAGCGGACCGCACCGGCCGCTGGAGCGGGTCTGACGCCTCGACGTCTCCGATGGCCGACCGCGCGGCCGACTGCACCGCGGCCCATCGCCCCGGCCGGGCACACGGCCGTGACGGCGTTGCCCGAGCCTGCGGGGTCGGTGTGAGGCGACCGCCTACTGGGGCGCTTCCGTCGTGGTCGACGCGGCGGCTGCGGTCCTGAGCCCGTCGAGGATCTGCAGTTCCGAAGGCGTCAGGGGCGGCTCGGAACTCTGCCGGACGAGAGGCCCGGTCAGAGCGGCCAGGAGCGCCTTCGGACGGAACAGCCGCGTCGCAGGCGCCTGCAGTCCCGTGACCTCCCACAGGGCCAGCGCGGCATCGAACGAACCGGTTGCCGCTCGGGTCAGCCGGCGCGAGTACCAGGCCGCAAGCCGATCGGCCGCAGTGGGGTTCCTGTCTCCTCGTACGTCCGGGTAGAGGATGTCCATGGCGACGGCGGTGGCCCATGCCGAGTCGACGTGCTTGGCCGCCCTGCGGAGAACCCGACGGGAAAGCCCCGGGCCTGCGAGGCCGTTCCGCTGGAGTTCCTGGGCGAATTCCCGGGCGCCGAGAGCCGCTACGGACATTCCTTGCCCGTAGGCGGGGTTGAAGGTTGCGAACGCGTCACCGAGCACGACGAACCGCTCGGGCCAGTGCGGGGCCTTCTCCAGGTATCGGCGGACGTTGCTGGTGCTGCGGCTGACCGCCACGTCCGTGAGGGCCTCGGCACCGCTGATGAGCTGCCCGACGATCGGGTGCGGCAGCCCGAGGGCGTACTCGAGGAAGCCCTCGGGGTCCTGAGGGGGCTCGCCGCCTCGGGTGCCGGCGGCGCTGACCATCCACCGGTTGCCCTCGATCGGGAGCACCATGGCACTCCTGCCGGGCCGAGCGCTGTAGGGGTTCGCCTGGACCACCGTCAGCGGGAACGACTCGGCACCCGCCGGGACGCGGTAGATCCGAGTCGCGTTGGTGAGGCCGGAGTCGATCTTCTCCTCCGTCACGCCGTTGACACCGATGTCCTCGAGCCACCGCAGACTGCGGGAGCCCCGGCCAGTCGCGTCGACGACGATGTCGGCTTCCAGCTCGGAGGCGGAGGCGGGGTCCGGTCCGCTGACGCGCACGCCGTGCACACGCTCGGCGCTGCCCAGGAGCCCCTCCACGCCGGCCTGCCGGATCGTGACGTTGTCCCCGCTCTCGAGCAGGAGCTGCCGGAGCACCCATTCCAGCAGGGCACGCGTGCAGGTGATCACATGGGGGCTGTTCCGCTTCCAACGGGGGAACCAGCCGCCGTCCGCGGTGCGGATCGCCGTGCCGTTGCTGAAGGGGATCTGGTGCGCCCCTGCGGCCACAAGGCGATCGCGCACGCTCACCGGGAAGAGGTCCTCCATGGCGGCGAGGCCGCCTGCCATGAGCAGGTGCGCATGCTGTCCGTGGGGGACACCCCGCCGATTCCTGGGGGTCTCGGGAAGGGCGTCCCGCTCCAGGACGAGCACCTCTGCCTCGGGTGCGGCCTGGGACAAGGCCGCCGCCGCGAGCAGCCCCGCTATGCCGGCTCCGACGACGATGGCTTTCTGCGACAACTGGCTCTCCCTGCTGCGACCATGAGACATCTTCACTGGGTGCTCAACCGCCCTGACGCCCCCGTGTGAACATGGTTCACCGCGTGGGACAGATCCACCAGGTCAATGGTGATGCGGAAAACTCCGGGCGGACTCGCCGGGACGTCGCCCTTGTCCGGCGCGACCCCGCTGCCTGAGGCGACCTCAGTGCCTGACGCGGCCTCAGTGCCTGACGCGATCCCGCTGCCTGACGCGGCCTCAGTGTCTGAGGCGGCGACTCCCTTGCCCGACGCACGGAGTATCCCATCGATGATCATCGCCTTCTCCGAGGCGACGCGTGCACGGTCCGAGCTCTCGCCGCGGTCCACAGCGGCCGCGTACGTGGCCTGGCCGACGTGGTGGTCGAAGTGCGCCGACAGTTGCAGCAACGCGTCGCGGATCTTGGCTTCGAGCAGGTACAGACGGCCGCTGGGCAACTGCCACGTCGCCTGCCACCAGGTCGGTTCCGCGTCCGGGGCCGTCGCCGCGCCCTTCACGGCCGCCCACAGGGGCTTCAACGCACGGTAGTTGACCAGGCTCTGCTTCTCGGCGGCGATGGCGGATGCGACCCGGGGCAGGACGAATCCGGCGGAGTAGATCAGGCCGCCCAGCGAGGCCGCGGGCGGTGCGACCGTGGTCGACAGCACGTCGAGGTCGTACCCGAGCCAGCGTGCGACGATCGCCACGACCTTGGTGAGCTCGAACCCCAGCACGTCGAGGAGCAGGCCCGCGAGAATCAACCGGAGTCCCAGGCGGAGAAGACCGGTGACCTCGTCCTGCGCCCACTTCAGACAGACGACGCTCAGCACGGTGGTGCTGGTCAGATGCCCCACCAGGTAGAGAACGATCATCTCCCGCATGTACGGGGTGTTCGCGTAGTAGGTGTCCAGGTCGTTGAGCCGCTCGGTGTCGGCGTCCGCGAGGGCGAACAGCACGATGATGGCGATGATCAGCAGACCGTAGACCGCGACGCTGATCCGGACCATCCGGCGGATCCGCTCCCTCGGGCCGCCCCTCCAGTGGATCAGCAGAATGATCAGCGAGCAACTGTAGGCGGAGATCACGCTGTAGGTCAGCGGAGCACCGATGTTGGGCGTGCGCGTGGCCTCGTTGACCGCCGCCAGCGTCATCGGGGCCGAGCAGAAGAAGCACGCGGCGCCCAGGACGACGGAGACACGCGTGGGGACGGTGAGGGGCGTCCGGGGCGTCGTGCGTGGGCGGCGAAGCACCATGGCCGCTATGGCCAGCAGGAATGCCGCTATATACACGACAAGACTCATGTAGGGGGACTCCGTTCAGGGCTGTCGGCTGCAGGGCTGCAGGGCACCAGGTGTCATCCCATCCGCGGTCACCTCGATCCGGCCCCGTCGAGGCTGAGCGTGACGACCGCTGCCTCGCGCTCGAACCTCCTCACGGCACCGGCGATCCGAACCAGGGTCTTGGAGTCCCGCGGGAACGACAGCGGGGGCCGCTCCCCGACGGCTTCGAGTGCGGGCCGAGTACCGCGCCGGGCCGCCTCCGCGATGGTGGCCGCCCAAGCGGCGGACGCCGCTTCGTCCCTGTCGCCCGTCCGCTTCAACTCGGCGTCGTGCGTCGCGTCGTACAGCCTCTTGTCCAGCAGCGTCTCGATCGCGTGGAGACCGTTCAGGATGGTGCTCCGGCGCCAAGTGCTCCACAGGAAGGGGGAACAGGGCCGCTCGACACGGAGAGCCCGGTCCCTGAGAACGGCGTCGAGTACGGCGTCGAGCGGCGCCAGACGGAAGAAGTCCCGCCAGGCCGAAAGGTGGTGGCCTGCCACCGGAAGAAGCACCCCTGTCACGGTCAGCAACGCGCCCACCGCAGCGCACAGCGACGGGACGGAACTCCCGAGAGCCGCCCAGTCCCGGCCGGACCACTGCCCGGCGACGGCGACGAGCTTGGTGACGCTGTAACCGGCACTCATGATGGTGCCGACGCCCATGGTCATGAGGCTGGCCCGCAGCCAGGGGCGCTTGCGCACCTCCGTCTCGAAGCCCCAGCGCAGCGACCAGACGGCGCTGACGCTCACCGCCGTCAGATGAGCGACGAGGTACAGGACGATCATCTCGGCGATCCAGGGCGTCGACGCGTAGTACGTGTCGAAGTCGGTTCGCCGCTCAGCCGCGGCGCTCCCCACGCTGAACAGGATCGCGACGCCGGCGAGAACAGCGGCGTACCCGCCGATCCAGAGGCGTGTCGTCCGCCGCGTCGACGGGCCACCGCGCCAGCAGGCGATGAGCACCAACTGCGCCGCGCTGTAGGCGACGATGGAGGCGTAGGTCAGCGGGGCCGCCAGGTTGGGCACGCCGCTGAGACGGTTGATGAGCCCCACGGAACCCGGCGCCCCGAGAAGGAAGCACAGCGACGCCAGTGCCAGCACGCCGTTGATGGCTCGCAGGGACGGCTCGCGCCAACGGCGGATCAGGTCGGGCACCTTGACCAGGAGCCCGAGCCAGAGCAGGCCGCAGCACAGGTAGTTGATCGACCCGTTCATCTCCGGTTTCCCCGGTAGTTGAGAGAATCCGCGATGCGGCGCGCCGTCTCGCCGGTGATCACGTCGCGCTCCATCAATGCACGCATCTGCTGACCGAGCCGGATCCCGAACAGTTCGGCCTCCTTCTCGCAGTCCTCGTCGAACCGGGACCGTGCGGCGGCCGGCTGGGCGTCGTGCACATCCATCGGCCCCAGGTCGGCGCAGGCCGCCAACTGTTCCGAGGCGAAGCCGTCCTTCTCCCGGATGTGCCACAGCTCATGGCCGAGGATCTGCGCCTGGTGCCAGATCTCGGCGTCCTGCTCGATGACGACGTCGTCCCGGTCCGCCCGCTCCAGCCACATCCCCGTGGCACGGAACTGCCGCGGGATGTGCACGCGGTGCACCTCGATCCTGCGATCGCCGCGCCATCGCCTGACCGAGTCGACCAGGTCCTGGAACAGCGCTTCGGGATCGGCCGGCGGCTCCCCGGCGGAGTCGGGGTGGCCTCCGCCGGAGGCGGCGCTCAGCCTCTCGCGTACGGGACCGATCAGTGTCTCGGCGAACTGGCGCATCTCCCTGTCGCGGTCCCGCATCCGCTTCCACCGGCGAAGCCGTGCATGGAGACTCATAACCTGCCTTTGCGGCGCGAAGGGTGGAGCCGCGGCTGCGACAAGACCGAACGTTGTGCTGACCAGAGGCGGAACTGGCTCAGGCTATCGGCAACCGCCCCTGGTTGTCGGGAAAAGGTAAGGGCCGTCTGCGGCGATGTGCAGCTTCAGCCAGTGATCGACTGAGGCATTCGGCAAGCGCTTCGCTTATGTGGCATTGCCCACAAAACCGGTGGAAAGGGCTGCCCTCGTGACGTCTGTCATGCCGTCGCGCGGGCGTTTTGCTTACATTCGCCAGTGCTCTGTCCCGCCTCTCGGCCCTCACCACGTACCTCTGCACGCACCTCCTCACGAACTACCGAGGCAGCACACCATGCACTTCCGACCTTTCCTCCCGCCGCCTCCGGCGCGCGCCGGGCGGCGCGGGCCCGGCCGCAGGGGCGCCGCGGTCTGTGCCGGCGCCCTCCTCGCGGTGGTGGCGCCGCTCTGCGGCAGCGGCCCGCTCGCCGCGGTCCCGGCCTCCGCGGCCACGGACGCACCGCGGCCCGGTGACGTCGCGGACGACCGAGGTGACGCGAAGCAGTCGAAGGGCCGGGCGCGAGTGACGGCCGCGGTGCTCGACCTGGACGGCAGCGGCCGTACGCCCACGGTGTACGGCGCGGACGGCACCTATGACACCGCGAGCATCGTCAAGGTCGACATCCTGGCCGCGGCGCTGCTCCAGGCGCAGGATGCCGGACGCCCGCTCGGCGCGAAGACGCGGGCCCAGGCGGAGGCGATGATCGAGCGCAGCGACAACGCGGCGACGAACGTCCTGTGGCGGCGTATCGGCAAGGCGCCGGGCCTTCAGGCGGCGAACAAGCGGCTGGGCCTGAGCGAGACCCGAGGCGGTCCCGGCCCCAAGTGGGGGCTCACGCGGACCACCCCGAGCGACCAGATACGACTCCTGCGCGCGGTGTTCGACACCCGCGCCACGCGTCCCGGGAAGCCGCAGCCGCTCAGCAAGGCGTCGCGCACCTGGATGCGCACGCTGATGACCCGCATCGCCGGCGAGCAGGCGTGGGGTGTCTCGGCGGCCGCCGCCGACGGCTCCCGCTGGGCGCTGAAGAACGGCTGGCTGCCGCGCAGCACGACCGGACTGTGGGACGTCAACAGCGTCGGCGAGGTCAAGGCCGGCGGACACCGCTATCTCGTGGCCGTGCTCTCCGACGGCAACCCGTCGATGAAGGACGGCATCGCGCGAGTGGAACACGCGGCGCGGGCGGCCGTGTCGTCGGCGAAAGCCCACTGACAGCTCCCCTGGCCCAGTCCCCACCGGCCGGCACGTGACGTTCATCGGTGACCACCGTCTGGCGCGAGCTCGCCGCCCGCAGGGTGGCTGACACCCTGTGGAGCAACACCCGTACGGCTGACGCCAGTTGGCGCAGCCATGTCTGTCTTCGGCCACACGGGTCCGGGCCCGGCCGTACGGCGCCCCGCCCGCGCTCACGGATCGCGGCGTGATTATCGTGGCCCGGTACCTGACCGCACCGAGCCCTTGGACAAGAACCTCCGTGACCGTACCTCTCGGCGACGAACTGGTCGCGCTGCTGCGCAGCCCCAGCACCTGCTACCTCGCCACCACGATGCCCGACGGCTCGCCTCAGCTCACGCAGACCTGGGTCGACACCGACGGCGAGCACGTCCTGATCAACAGCGTCGAGACGCACCAGAAGACGCGGAACATCGAGCGCGACCCGAGGGTGGCCGTCGCAGTCTCCGATCCCGCGGACCCGTTCTCCTACGTCCAGATCCGCGGGCGCGTGGTCCGGGTGACGACGGAGGGAGCGGTCGACCACATCGAGGCGCTCTCGCAGAAGTACCTCGGCGGGCCCTACCCGTGGTTCGGCGGCCGTGACCAGGTGCGGGTTCTCTTCGTGATCGAGCCGGAGCGGATCAGCAGCCCTCGGGGCTGATGCCGCTGACACCGCTGACGGCGGTGCGCGCGGACTCGTCGACGTGGAGGGTGAGGACTTCGGTGCGCGCGTAGTGGCCGCCACGGTGTTCGCCCGGCGTTGACACGGATCCGCCGGAATCCGGGCGGGCCGCTCCCCGACCGCTGTTGCGAACTACTGTGCACCGCATGACGGCCACCGAGACGGACACGGACATCACAGAGGACCTGATCCGGGAGCTGCTGCGCGAGCAGCACCCCGACCTCGTGGGTCGCCCGCTGAAGCTCGGAGCGCTCGGCTGGGACAACCAGGTGTGGCGGCTCGGCGACGACCTCGCCGTGCGGTTGCCCTGGGCGACGCCGTCCGCGGACGCACTGCTGCGCAAGGAACACGCCTGGCTGCCCCTCCTCGCCCCGCACCTTCCTCTCCAGGTTCCCGTCCCGCAGCGTCTTGGTGAGCCCTCCGAACGGTTTCCGCGGCCCTGGCTCGTCACCACCTGGGTACCGGGTGAGCCCGCCGACCGCGCCCCCGCGACGCGCGCCGCGGAAGCGGCCGTCACCCTGGCCGCTTTCCTGACCGCTCTTCATCGCCCCGCTCCCGACGAGGCGCCCGCAGGCCGAGACCGCGGGGGACCGCTGACCGGCACCGCCGAACACTTCAGCCAAGCGCTCGCGTCGGCAGCCGAGCGCGGGCTGATCCGCGACCCGGACGCCGTCCGCGCGGTCTGGGAAGACGCCGCCGCCGCGCCGGAATGGGCAGGCCCACGTCTCTGGCTCCACGGCGATCTGCATCCGGCCAACATCCTGACCGCGAACGGCGCCTTCTCCGGGGTGATCGACTTCGGCGACCTCTTCGCCGGCGACCCTGCCTGCGACCTCGCCGCCGCCTGGATCCTGCTGCCGGAGGGCGCCGTCGACCGTTTCCACGCGGCCTACCGGCCAAGCCCGGACACGGCGAGCCTGCGCCGGGCCCGCGGCTGGGCGGTCCTGCGCGCCCTCGCCGGCGTCCACGGCCGCCCCGGAGGCAAGCCCACCTGGGGCCCACCCGCCCACGCCGCCCTGCGACGCCTCACCGCATCGGTCCACCAGTGACCAAACACTCCGGCGCGCTTGCGGGGCTTGCGTGGCAGACGTGGTGCTGGACGTGTTCGCCCCGCGCAATCCGGCCGAGTTCCGCCGAGTGCTCCGCCCGGCCGGGCGGCTGATCGTGGTCCGTCCCACAGGGCGGCACCTGGCCGAGCTGCGCAGCCGGGGGCCGGCGATGGTCACCGTCGATCCGGTCAAGGAACAGCGTCTGCAGCGGGCGCTGGACCCGTACTTCGAGGCCGTCGTCACCGAACAGGTCGAGTACCCCATGGCCCTTGCCGGGCTGGAGGCCCTGGACCTGGTGGGGATGACACCGAGCGCCCGCCACCTGAGCCCTGCGGACCTGAGCGACGACGGCCTCCTGCCCGACCGGGTCACCGTCTCCGTGCTGGCCACCGCCTACAAGCCTCGGTGACGGCGAGTGGGATGCGCCACCTTGCCGCACCACAGCAGGAGGGAGCGGCTGCCGTCCCGTCCCACCCCGGCGTACAACCCTCCACCAACTCCCCGTGTCTACAGGGCAGACCGGCACCGCCCCACCGCTTCAGGGAGGTCCCCCGTGCGCCCCCTCACCAGAACAGCCCTCACCGCCGCCACCCTCCTCACCCTCACCGGCGGCGCCACGACAGTCTCCTCCGTCGCACAGGCCGACCCGGTGCCCTTCCCCTCCATCGGCTGGCAGCAGCGCAACTGTGACTACGACGGCAACGGCTACGACGACGTGCTGATCGGCGCGCCCGGCGCCACGGTGAGCGGCGCCGAGGGGGCCGGGTACGTCACCGTGCAGTACAGCGCTTCCGGCGGCCTGAGTACCACCAGGAAGAGCGTCCTGCACCAGAACACCTCGGGTGTTGCCGGGAGCGCCGAGGCCGGCGACGGCTTCGGGAAGGCGGTGGCGTCCGGGGACCTGGACAACGACGGCTACGACGACGCGATCGTCGGCGCCCCCGGCGAGGACCTCGACGGGGTGTCCGACACGGGTGCGATCGTTGTCTTCTGGGGCTCACCGACCGGGCTGCACGGCGCCGACAGCACCTGGCTCCAGGACCCCGGCGGACCGCGGAACGGCGCGAACTTCGGGCGGGCGATCGAAGCCGCCCGGTACTTCGCCCCAGACCCGGCCGAGCCTGACGCCCACCTCCGCGACAGCATCGCCGTCCTGGACGACGACACGCTCCTGTTCTTCACCGCCCCGCCCGGAACGACGGGCACCCCGCAGCTCAAGGTCGCCGGTGAGAAGGTCCAAGTCGGCGCGCGGGAGGGCGACTTCGCGCCGCGCAGCCTCAGTCACGGCAACTACAACGAGGACTCCTGGGCGGACCTGGCCGTCTCCGGGGTGACCACCGGCGGCGACCGGCCGGGCAGCGGCGTCACCCATGTGCTGTACGGCGCCCCCAGCGCCGAGGCGCTGAGCGACGGCAGCGCGTTCGAGGGCGGCCCGGCCGTCGTATCCAGCGACTTCAACCAGGACGGTCAGGACGACCTCGCCATCGGCGACACAGGCACCGGCGCGCCCACCGGCGGAGCCGTCTCCGTGTACCTCGGCAAGGGCGACCTCTCCGGGCTCGACCCGACCGCGGCCCAGACCTGGACGCAGGACTCCCCGGGCGTCCCCGGCACCGCCGAGTCCGGCGACCGGTGGGGCGCCGAGATGTCCTCCGGTGACACCGACGGCGACCACCTCCCCGACCTCGCCATCGGCGCACCCGGCGAGGACATCGGCTCCGTCCGCGACGCGGGCGCGGTCTGGACACTGCGCGGAGCACGCGACGGCCTCACCGCGACGGGGGCGCGCAGCTTCGACCAGAACCACGCCGACATCCCCGGTACCGCGGAGACCGCGGACCACTGGGGCACCCAGCTCCGCCTGCTCGACGCCAACAAGGACGGCCTCTTCGGCCTGCTCGCCGCGGCCCCCGGCGAGAACACCGACGACGGCTTCGTCTGGGTCATGCCCGCCTCGTCGTCCGGCCTGCTCGCCAAGGGTACATGGACGTACGACGGGACACGCCTCGGTGCATCGGCGGCCGGCGCTCAGTTCGGGGCCGCTGTTGATGAGTGACGCGCGGTCTGATGAGACGGGACGAGACGGCGACGGGACGGGACGAGTCGCCGGAAGTCGGGAGGCCCACGCTCCGAGCCCTCGCCTCAGGAGGACTTCCGGAACCGCTCCGTCAACACGTGCCCGACCGGCGGCACGACGCGCTGGTTGGGGACCGGCACCCCCACCGCCGTCGCCAGCTCGTGGCCGTGGACGTCGACGACCGCCTCGACGAGCTCGGCGAGCGTGTCCACCGCCGCGCGCGCCCGCCGCCAGGCCGTCACACCGATGACCGCACCGACGAGCACGGCCGGCCACCACAGCGCGCCGAGCAGTGCGTACAGGACGGCCCATCCGGCCAGGAGCATCGTGGCGGTCAGCCGCTCGCGCGCCGACCGCACGGCGGCCCGGGAGGTGTCGGGGAGCACCAGCCACAGCCGGGCCCAGGAGACCGCGAGGTCGATCCCGTACTCCTGCCATACGCGGGAGTCGGCGGCCCGCAGGCGGTCGGCCATCCACGTCGGTCCGGACGGCCGTTGCAGGCCGATCCGGTCGCGCCGGGCCGTGCGCGCGTCGAGTTCAGCGCCCGTCGTGCCGGAGCGGAGCTGGTCGGCCGTCTCCCAGGCGCGGGTCCGCCGCGCCGTCCAGCGGCCGGCGACCCGCTCCGCCCAGCCGGGCCAGGGTCCCGTCCACACCCGGTCCACCGCCGCGCCGACAGCCTGCGCGGCCAGCCCGGCCGCGGCCGCGGCGAGCACGACGACGGCCAGCAGCAGCGCGGCGGACAGCCCGGCCGGCGTGGGCCGGGAGCCGACGGCAGTGGTGATCGGAGCGACCGCGTGGCCTACCGTACGGCCGGTTCCGTCCAGGCTCACGCCGCCGAGCGACGCCGCTGCCAGCAGACCGCCGACGTAGAGCAGCCCCGGCAGGACGACGAACGCCAGCAGCCGGTCGGGGAGTCGGCGGCCGAGCTCCGTCAGGATGCCGTTCATCGTCCGTCCGGTACGAAGCGCAACGCGTCGCCGTACACATGGCAGACCGGCAGCCCCTCGCCGGTGCGCCGGACCTCGGCCCGCAGGCATGTGCGGCGCGGGCACAGATACGTACCCGTCACCACATGGGGGTTGCCCCGTACCGGAGTTCGTGTGGCCGACGCGTCCCGCCGGGTGAGGGGACTGTCCTCGCTGCTCACCGCGATCCCCAACTGCCGCAGCAGCGGCGCCACGGGCTCGCCCTCGCGGACCGCGTGCTCGGCCTGGTCGAGGAGCGCGAGCTGCCGCGGGGAGCCGCGCAAGGCGGCACGGAGGTCGGGCAACTCGGCGCAGAAGCGCGCCAGTTCCTCAGCCGTCATCAGTCACGTCCCGCCCCTCGCAGCGACCCGCAGTTTCTGAAGTCTGTTCAGAGAGTAAGCGTGATCGTACCCTGGGTGTCATGGCGCTCTTCCGGCGATCGAGGCCCAACCACTCGTCCCCGCCGGGCTGGTGTTCCTGGTTCGGTGCCGAGGAGTGGGCGGTCTTCCAGGAGCTGGTCCGCGCGTGCCTCGCGCCCGACTACGCCGGGGCGCCGCGCATCGCCTGGCCGGCGGCGGGCGGGAGCCCGGTTCCCGAGCTGGACCTCGTACAACTCGCCCTGTGGCTGAGGAACGAGCCTCCCGAGCAGTGGCGTACGACGGTGGAGCAGTACCCGCAGTGGTGCGCTGAAGCGGAGCGGGAAGCACAGGAACAGCGGGCCATGCCCTACGCGTCGGCTCGCGGCGCGCTCCTGCCCGTCGTGCGACTCGCGGAGGGGTACGGGAACCACCGGCTGGACGCGATGACCCGGGTCGTCGGCGGCGGGCTGGTAGCCGAGGTGCAACTCAAGGGTGAGTACGGCGACTTGACCATCGACACCGAGCAGACGCGACGGTGGGACGTGTCGCCCGCCGAGGTGTGGTCGGCCGCGATGGCCAACCTCCGGCGTGAGCCCTGCGACATCCACGAGGCGGTCGCCGGCGACTCCCCGCTCTGCGTGGTGCTCGGCACCGGCGAGCACACGGCCGCGCAGGTGCTGCGGCTGGACGAGCTCATCGGACGGCCCGCCCCGTACGGCGTCCTGGTCGTGGTGCCGCGTACGGACGGCCTGGTGTTCTGGATCATCAACGGCCCCGATCTCCTCACGGCCGGGCCGTACCTCCAGAAGTACGGAGGCAAGCTCCGCGACCTTCCCGAGGCGTCGGAACGGCGGCTGAGCGAGGAACTGTTCTGGTGGTCGGACGGTGTGCTGGAGACCGTCGTGATCCCGGACTGGAAGGCGGCGATCGCCGACGGCATGGGCAGCGCGGAGCGGCCGCACACGATCAAGGGGTCCCAGCGGTTCAGTGACATGTTCTTCCGCTTGATGTCGCCGCCCCATGACGGCTGAGCGACGAGCGGTGAGCGGTGAGCGGTGACGGATGAGGAACGACAGACGGGCGGCCGTCGCCGCCGTCCAGGCCCGCATCGACGCCTTCCGTCGTACCGGCGACCCGGAGCTGGTGCTCGCACCCGACGCCGACCTGGAGGCGGCGCGCCTGGTCCGCACACCCCTGCAGGACCGCTGGGGCCGGCCCGACGTCGAGGCCTTCCTGGCGCTGGGCCTGCTGCGCTGGTACGGCCATCTCGCGTTGCTGCGGCAGGGCGACGCCGCCGGTGCCGAGAGTCCGTACGTGACCGCGCTCTCCCACCTCGCCGTCGCCCACCGGCGCCGCCCGAAGGACGTACCCGAGCAGGTGGACGACCTGTTCCGCCGCACGGCGGCCGTACGCCGGGACCCGCACGCGGCCCTGCTCCGCGCCGGCGAGGAGCTGATGGCCGAGGCGGCCCGGACGACCTCGCCCCGCGAGCGCGACGACCTGCCGGACAACGCGCTGCGAAGCCTCGATCGGGCAGCGTCCGCCACGGCGCGGCCCACTCTGGACCATCTCGTCGACACCCTCTACCACGTGCTCGCGGTCACGCCACCCGGCGACGGCACGCACAGGTCCGCCGACCTGCTCCTGACCATGGCGCTCCAACTCCGCGCCCAGCACACCGCAAACCGCTCCGACCTCGACCGCGCCATCGCCCGGCTGCGCTGCGCCGCCCAGGACCGCACCGCGCCCGCCGACCTCGACCAGGCCCGCCGGATGCTCGGTGAGGCCCTCTACCAGCGCGGCTCGCAGGACGGCGACCCGGCGGAACTGGACGAGGCGGTCGCCCTCCTGAGGGCCGGGATCGGCAGCGTCCCCGTCAACGACCCGAGCCTGCCCGCTCGTTGGGCCCTGCTCGCCGACGCCTGCTACGCCCGCCACATGGCCGCCCCCGACCGGGCCACCCTCAGCGACGCGATCACCGCCGTACGCACCGCGGTCCGGGTCGGCCGCTCCCTCGGGCACCGCCCCCGCGTCGGCCACCTGACCCAGCTGAGCGTCATGCTGCGCGAGCGCTACCAGAACACCTCCGACACCGACTCCCTCCACGAGTCCGTGGCCCACGCGAGCGAGGCCGTCGACCTCGCCGAAGGAGATCCCGGACTGCTCCGCACCGCCCGCCCCGTACTCGCCCGTGCCCTGATGGTCCAGTTCCGGCACGACGGAATGGTGGGCCACCTCCTCGATGCCGTCCGGATCCTGCGCGAGCAGGTCGCCGCCGCCGAGGCCGAACCGGGGCGCGCCTACGAATCCGCCGAACCGGGGCGCGCGTACGACTCCGGGGATCGCCGGGATCTCGCCGCCGCCCTCCTCCTGACCTACCGCGCGCACGACGAACTCGAGGGCGACGCCGCCGACCCGGAGCCGCTGGAGGAGGCCATCGGCCTGTTGCGCCGGGAGCTGGCGGACCCGGCCGCGTCCCGACGGGCCGAGCTGCTGAACAACCTGGGCGCCGCCCTCGCCACCTGGCACGGCCGGCCGGAGACCCCCGACGCCCTCGACGCGGTCATCGACTGCTACCGCCAAGCGGTCGCCGCGCCCGATCTGCCCTCCGGGCACGTCACTTCGCTGCACAACCTCGCACACGGACTCGCCCAGCTCTCCCGCGAACGCCACGACCCCGCCGCGCTGCGCGAGGCGATCTGCGTGATGCGCACCGCCGCCTCCGCGCCCGGCGCGACGACCGACCAGCGCATCGCGGACGCGACGCTGTGGGGTGAGTGGGCCGCCTCGCTCGGGGACTGGCCCGAGTCCTTGGCCGGTTACCGCGCGGCCATCGCCCGGCTGCCCGAGCTCGTCCCGCTCCATCTGCGCCCGGCCGACCAGGAGCGGCTGCTGTCCCGGCGGTTCCAGCTGGCCGGCGACGCGGCCGCGGTCGCCCTCCAGGACGGCCGTTCAGAGACAGCCCTCGAACTCCTGGAGCACGGACGGTCCGTGCTGTTGTCCGCCGCTCTCGAAGTGGACCGCGAACTGGCCTAACTCGGCGCGACCGCACCGCAGTTGGCGGCCAACCTCGATGCCGTCCGCGCGGCGCTCGCCGAACCCTCCCCGGATCCCGACCGCCGACACGCGCTGGGCATCCAGTGGCAGCGGACGCTGCGCGAGATCCGCCGCCTTCCCGGACTCGAGGACTTCCTCGACGCCCCGGAGGCCGATCAACTGCGCGCGCTGGTCCCGCAGCAGGGCTCCGTGGTGACCGTGAACGTCAGCCGGCACCGCTGCGACGCCCTCGTCCTCGACCGCCGAAACGGCCTGCGTGTGGTGCCGCTGCCCAACCTGCGTCACGACGAACTCGACCGTCGGACAACGGAGTTCGGTGCGGCGGCGGCCGTGGCGGAGAACCCGCGCCTGAAGCTGGTCGACCGCCTCAAGGCCCAGGCCACGACCCGGGAGACCCTCGGCTGGCTCTGGGACACGGTGGCCGCCCCGGTTCTCCAGGTCCTGGGGCACACGAGCGCGCCGCCGGACGGTGGCACCTGGCCGAGGGTGTGGTGGTCACCGACCGGTGCGCTGGGCGGCCTTCCCCTGCACGCCGCCGGGCACTTCGACGAGGGGGCCGCGACGGTGCTCGACCGGGTCGTCTCGTCGTACACCCCGACGATCCGCGCCCTGCCGAGGACCCCGGACGCCGCCGCCCCCGTCGGCCGCCCCCTGGTCGTCGCCATCCCGGACACCCCGGGCCACGCGCCCCTCCCGGCCACGCTCACCGAGGCCACGGACCTCGGACACGCCGCCGGGGCGCGGCTCCTCCTCGGTCCCCAGGCCACCAGGGCCGCGGTGGCCGACGTACTCCCGTCGAGCCGGTGGGCGCACTTCGCCTGCCACGCCCATCACGACCCGGCCCATCCGTCGGGCAGCCATCTCGTCCTGCACGACCAGCCGTTGACGATCACGGATCTGCACCGCCTGCGGGCCTCCCACGCCCAACTCGCCTATCTCTCCGCCTGCTCGACGGCCCGCAGCACAGGCGAGTTCGCCGGCGAGTCGATCCACCTGGGCTCCGCGTTCCGACTCGTCGGCTTCCGTCATGTGATCGCCACGCTGTGGCAGGTCGACGACCACACGGCGGCCCGGATGGCGCGCACCTTCTACGCCGAGCACGGTTCCGGCGACACCGCCCTGGCCCTGCACCGAGCGGTCCGCGAGGCCCGGGCCACCGACCCGCTCCTGCCGACTCGTTGGGCGGCCCACATCCACACGGGCGTGTGAGCCTCGTACGTCCTCACCGGCTCCGTACGTCCGCCCTGTCCGCCTTCCTCGTCCTCCCCGCCTTCTCCGGCACGCACCGCCACGCGATGACCGCCGCGAGCAGGTAGGCGACGGCCCCGATGGCCATGCTGACCCGCACGCCGGTGGCGTAGTCGGCGCTGGAGGCAAGGAGGCTGCCGCCGAGGGCCACGCCGGTCGCGCTGCCGATCTGGCGGGCCGTGTTGAACAGGGCGGAGGCGGCTCCCGCGTACGCCGGGGGAGCGGCACCCATCACGGTGGCGGTCGCGCCGGTGAGCGCGAAGGACGTACCGAACCCGGCGGCCATCATCGGCGCCACCAGCAGCGGGTACGCGGGCTCGGAGCCGGCCGCCGCCCAGCCGGCCAGGCCCGCGGCGCCCAGGAGCATGCCGGTGACCACGAGTGGGCGGTCCCCCGTGCGACGGCTCAGCCGCCCGGACAGAACGGAGGCGAACATGGTCACCGCCACCGCCGGGAACAGGGCCAGCCCCGTTTCGAGGGCACTGAGGCCGCGCTGGTGCTGGAAGTCCAGGCTGGCGGTGAACACCATGCCGTAGAAGCCGAAGTTGAACAGCAGGCCCGCGGCGGCCGCGCCGCTCATCGCGCGTCGGCGCAGCAGACGCGGCGGCAGAGCCGGGCACCGGGCCAGCCGCTCGCGCAGCACGAACGCGGCGGCGGCCACCACGGTCAGGCCCAGCCCGGCGAGCACGGCGGGGTCGGACCAGCCGCGCCGTCCGGCCTCGTTCAGGGACGCCGTCAGCAGGGCCACCGCCGCCAACACGGCGCACTGGGCCGGCCAGTCCAGGGACCGGTCGGCGTGACGCGGCGACGGAGCGACGTACCGCAGCGTCAGGGCCAGACAGACCACTCCGACCGGCAGATTGATGAGGAAGACCCAGCGCCAGCCGACCGTCGAGACCAGCAGGCCGCCGAGCAGGGGCCCGGCGGAGGCGGCGATGCCGGCCATCGAGCCCCACAGCCCGAAGGCGCGCGAGCGTGCCGCCGGTGCCGGATAGGCCTCCTGGAGCAGGGCGAGCGAGCCGGGGACGATCAGCGCCGCGCCGAGCCCCTCGACGAGCCGGGCGCCGACGAGGAAGGAGGCGCTCGGCGCGAAGGCACACGCGGCGGAGGCCAGCGTGAACACCACCACGCCCGCGCAGAAGACGCGCCGGTTACCGAACCGGTCGCCCAGCGCGCCACCGGTCATCAGGAGCCCGGCGAAGACCAGGGTGTATCCGTCCGTGATCCACTGGATGCCGGTGAGCGAGGCCGACAGGTCACGGCCGACGACGGGGACCGCCACGTTGATGATCGTGACGTCCAGGATGACCATGAAGTACCCGGCGCACACGGCCAGTAGCGGTGCCGAAGAGGCGGCGGGGCGCCGCCCGTCCGCACTCGGCTCAGGAGATCCGGGGCCGCCGCCACCGCCGTCGCCACCGTCGACCGAATCCGGCTCCGACTCCGCGAAGGGCACGCCGCCAACTCCGTTCTGACCACGGAATCCCCGAGTGATCAACATGCTAGATCAGGGTGGCTCTCCGATAAGGACGACGCGCTGCTGATCGGGGCCGGCACCTCCTGCGCCGACCGATGCGGCGACGGCCGAACTCGGGCCGACGGCCGGGCCGTTGCCGTCCTGGGCCGATGGGCTCGGCGGGGAGGACGGAAGGTGGACGTGATGGGCGCCAGGTGGCAGCCTGACGCACCATGACCACCGACGTGAGCGGGACGAGTCCCGTGACCTTCCCGCGGCCGCCTGCCGAGCCCCTGCGCTACGCCGCCTTCACCCACGACCCGGCGGGCGGCAATCCTGCCGGGATCGTGCTGGACGCCTCGGCGCTCGACGACGCGGCGATGCTCACCATCGCCGCCGAGGTCGGCTACTCGGAGACGGTCTTCGTCACCGATCACGACGAGGCGTCGCGCCGCTTCCGCGTCCGTTACTTCAGCCCGCTCGCCGAAGTGGCCTTCTGCGGGCACGCGACCGTGGCTCTCGCCGTGGCCCTCGCCGAACGACTGGGCCCCGGCGAGATCGTCCTCGACACGCCCGCGGGCGAGATCCCCGTGGCCACCAGGGTGGACGGCGCCGGCGCGGTGCTGGCCACCCTCACCAGCGTCCCGACCCGCTCCCGCCCCGCCCTGAGCACCGAGTCGGACGCGGTGCTCACGGCCCTCGGCTGGGCTCCCGGTGACCTGGACCCGGCCCTCCCGCCGCACGTGGCGTTCGGCGGGAACGACCACCTGGTGCTCGCCGCGGCGTCCCGAGCGCGTCTGGCCGACCTCGACTACGACTTCGAAGGCCTCGCCGAGGTGATGCGGCGTCACGGCTGGACCACCGTCCACCTCGTGTGGCGCGAGTCGCCGGAGCGATTCCACGCCCGCGACCCGTTCCCGGTCGGGGGCGTCGTGGAGGACCCGGCGACCGGAGCGGCGGCCGCGGCTTTCGGCGGATACCTCCGCACGCTGGGCCTTGTCACCCCTCCCGCCACGGTCGTGATCCGCCAGGGCGAGGACATGGGCCGCCCCAGCGTCCTGCGGATCGACGTGGATCCGCAGGACGCGCGGACACGGGTCACGGGGCAGGCGGTGCCGATCACCGTCTAGGGCAGGGCCCGGCGTGCGCGCTATGCCGCCGATGCGTCGTGTACGACGACGAAGGCGCCGCGCTGCTCCGTGCCGTCGGGCAGGCGCCAGCCGGTGGTGACCTGCCCGACGGCACCCGGCGCACCGGCGTCGGGGCGCAGCACGCGCGTCACCCGGGCGATCAGTTTGCCGGCCTCGCCGTCGGCGATCGTCTCCAAGCGCAGCTCCGTGCCCTCGCTCCCGTGGGTCGTGATCGAGGACTTGAGCGAGGGGCGACCGCCGGCGGGGGCGAAGTGCCAGGTCACGGACGGATCCGGGGTGTCGGACACTCCCTGGGCCTGTGGTTCGGCGTCGCCCTGGAGGAGAGCGAACAGTGTGGCGACGAGGACCGGGTCGTGGGTGCCGTCGTAGATCCAACGGGTCCCGAGGACCCCGTGCTCGGACGTCCCGAGCAGAGCGTCATCCGCTCCGTCGAGCGGTGCCGCGCGGTACGTGAGCGGGACGTGGTACGCGACCGGCTCGTCACCGGACTCGTCGGCGACCACCATGAACTCGATGCCGACCTCGCCCTCGGGGTCGTCGAGCCGGAAACCGCCGACCCTGCTCAGCACCGGACGCCCGCCCTGGCCGACGTACCAGGGCTGCGCGGGCAGCCACGGTTGAAGAAGCTCCAGCTTGGTGGGGTTCATCGTCGTGCGGTGGATCATGGCCATGACCGGCAACCCTTCTGTCAGCCTGCGTAGCGTGGCCACCCTAATCGGCGTGCCCGACAGGGCGTCAGGCGCGCCGGTCCGCACGCCAGGCACGTCGGTCGTCACGTCAGGTCTGCCAGTCGTCACGTCAGGCCAGCCGGTCGTCTCGCCAGGGCCGCCGGTCGGCGTCCTCAGCCGAGGGGCACGTCACCGCACAGATGCACGCGCACCCCGAGCGCGTCGAACATCGCGGCCTTCGCCACAAGGGCCTTGTCCGCAGTCCGCGCGTCCGGACCGTAGGCGACGTTGAGGTGGTTGGCCTTGTGGCGTGCCATCAACTGGTCGCGGTCGACGCCGTGCAGCACCGCGTGCATGATCGGCCACTGCGGCGTCGTGGCGTCGAGGCGGCGCCGGGTCTCCTCCGGAGGAAGCTCCGGCACGGTCCCGCGGCCGAGGTCGACGTGCAGGGCGCCGTCCATGATGAACACCCGCGACCAGACGATCTCGCCCGGCTTCGACACCCCGCTCAGCGTGCCGCCGCCGAGCGGGAAGTACATGGGCGGCTGGCGCATGCTGTACGACTTCTCGTATCCGCCGTTGTGCGAGGCGGGAACGGCGCCGGATATCTCGAACACCCAGACGAAGTCGTCGCCGTACTGCTCGCCCCAGCGGATGTCGTGGAGGGTGGTGGCGGGGTCGAGCCCCATCGCGGTCCACACCCGATTGGTCACGAGGGCGTCGACGGCCACGCCCTCGTCCACCTCGTTGAAGTGGGGGAGCGGAGCGCCCGCGTACAGCTCGCGCGCACCGTCGCGGCTGCGGACCGGCGGCCGCTGGACGTTGTTGAGGAGCCCCTCCACGAGGTCGCTCGCCGGGACGAGATCCTTGAGTCCCTGCTGGTACTGGATGCCGACGGCGTCCAGACCGAAGTCGTCGGCGATCCGCAGCGCGGCGACGTACATCTTGCACTGGCTGTGAACCTGGTCGTCGGTCAGCTCGGTGGCGTCGTCGGTACCGAGGTGGAAGGTCAGACCGGCGGCGTCGAGCCACGCGCGGACGGCGCGGGCCTCGTCGTCGGTCACCGTGTTCATCTCGGCGAACAGGGCGCTCTGGGACAGCCGTTCCTTGTAGATGCCGAGCGGGTTGATCAACTCGTCGTCGAAGACGGCGTTGTACATCCCCATGCAGCCCTCGTCGAAGACGCCGATGATCGCCTTCTCGGTGGAGAGCTGAACCGCCAGAGCCCGGCCCAGCTCGACTTCGGGACCGGACAGGGCGGATGAGGGCAGCGGGCGTACGTGACTCTGGTCGTGCGCCAACTCGCCTGTGCTGAGCCAGGCCTTGAGACCGGCGAGGGCCCAGTCGTCGGTGAAGTCCTTGCTCCAGAGCGCCGAGTGCTTCCTGCCCGCCTTGGTCAGGCTGGCGGTGAGATTCAACAGGCCGACCAGGCCCGGGAATTGGCCGCTCCAGTTGGCCACGACCAGGATGGGACCCCGGTGGCTGCGCAGGCCGGCGAGCAGGTGGTGACTGTACTGCCAGACCGCCTCCGCCACGATCAGCGGGGCGTCCGGGGGCAGCGTCCTGAAGACCTCGATCCCGGCGCGCTGGCTGTCGATGAAGCCGTGCCCCTTCGCCTCGTCGACCTCGTGACCGCGTCGTATGCGCCAGCCGAGCGACGTGACGGCGGCCGTAAGGTCGGATTCGAGCCGCTCCTGCGCCGGCCAGCAGGTCACGTTCGCGGCGGGGCGCAGATCGCCGTTCGCCACCAGATAGACCGTGTGGGGTTCCGCCTGGGGAGGGTCCGCGAGGACGGGCATGCGGTAGCTGGTCATCGGGCGACTCCTTAGAGGGCAACAGAGCGGTGGAGTTCAGCGCTCCTGGTGGGCCGCGAGGGTGTGGGCGATGGTGCGGGTGCTGGTGTAGAGGTCGAGGTAGGCCGCGTAGAACTCGTCGTACCGCTCGGTCAGTTGCGGGTTCGGCTCGCGGATCTCCTTGACCGGGTTCCAGTCCTCGATGGAGAACGCGCCGACCGTCTGCGCCGCCAGGAAGGCACCGCCGTAGCTCGCGCCGATCGTCTGGGAGGGGATCTCCTGCGGGCGCCCGGTGATGTCGGAGACGATCTGCGTCCACAGCAACCCCTGCGCGCCGCCCCCGACGGCGACGACACGGCGTACGTCGCCACCGGCGTCCTCGATGGCCGCGATGTTGTGACGGACGCCGAACCCGGTCGCCTCCAGCGCCGCGCGGTACAGGTCACCGCGCGTGTGGGAGAGGGTGAGACCGGCGATGATGCCGCGTGCGTCGGGATCCATGACCGGGGTCCGCTCGCCCGCGAAGTACGGCAGCATGAGCAGGCCGTTCGCGCCGGGGCCCGAGCGCTCGGCCAGTTGCAGCAGCGAGGTGTAGTTGGAGGCGCCGAAGAGATCGCGCAGCCAGCCGGTGATGGCGCCGGACGTGGCCATGCCGCCCGCGAGGTTGCGGGTGTCGGGCAGCGCGCCGACCGTCCCCCACAGGCAGGGGCTGGTCACCAGCTCGGGGACGGTGTTCACCAGGAACATGGTGGTGCCGTACATGAGCATCAGGTCGCCCACGCCCTGCGCGCCGACACTGATCGCCTCGGCCCAGGCGTCGATGGTGCCGGTGATCACCGGAATGCCTGCGGGGAGCCCGGTGAAGGCGGCGGCCTCGCGGCTGACGACCCCGGCGACCTCACCCGGCCAGCGCAGGGGCGGCAGTTCCAGACCGGGCGCGATCAGATCGGCCCAGGGCCGGTACCACTCGCGGCTCCGCGTGTCGTAGAGCGGGGTGCACTGGCTGGCGGAGTGCTGGTCCAGGACGTAGGCGCCCGTCAGTTTGTGCACCAGCCAGGAACTCGGCATGAACAGGCGCCGGGCCCGGGCGAAGACCTCGGGTTCGTTGTCGGCGACCCAGGAGACCTTGGCCCCGGCCGCCTGCGTGGACAGCGCCGAACCGCACCGGCGCAGAATCTCCTCCGCCCCCAACTCCTCGTCCAGGCGGGTCATTTGCGGCGTCGCGCGGGTGTCGATGCCGTAGAGGATCGCGGGACGCAGCGGCACCCCCGCCTCATCGGTCAGCAGCACGCACGGGCCCATGCCGCTCACCCCGACGGCGACGACCTCCGCGGCGGCCTGTTCGAGCAGTTCCCGGCTGAGCTGGAGGAACTCCTGCCACCACGTCTCGGCGTCCATCTCGACCCAGCCCGGGTGGGGCCGCTGGACCGCATGCTGCCGGGTGGCGGTGCGGAGCACGTGACCGTCGAGGGCGACGAGCACGCCCTTGCTGCTGGAGGTGCCGATGTCCACGCCGATAACCGCTGGGACCGTCATGCCCGGCAGGCTGACAGAAATCGATTTCTCAGTCAATAGACCCGAGGTTGCAGGGTGTTGGGGAAGCTCAGTCGAGGCTGGTCGGGAGTACGACCGTCCGGCTCGGCTGGGTGTCGCCTGCGATGCGCTCGATCAGGAGGCGCGCCGCGACCACCCCGATCTCGCGGGCCGGATGGTGGATGACCGAGACGCCCGCCGGAGCCGGAATGCCGAGCGGCAGGTCGCCGAACGCGACCATGCCGATGGCCGGCGGAGCCTGGTCGAGCTCGGCCAGGCAGTGCAACGCGCCCAGCGACATCAGGTTGTTGGCCACGAACACCGCGTCCGGCGGCTCGGGGAGCCGCATCAGGTCGGCCATGGCGGCGAAGCCCCCGTCGACACGGTAGTCGGCGAAGCGCAGATAGTCGTCGGGTATCGCCTCGGGGGTGCGCGCCGTGAAGACCTCGCGCCAGCCGGCGGCGCGCTGCTCGGCCGTCTCCACGTCCGACGGGCCCGTGATGCACGCGACCAGCGAGAAGCCCTGCTCGTACAGGGCCGTGGCCGCGGTCCGGCCGCCCGCCGCGTTGTCCACCACCACGGCGTCGACGTCGTTGTGGTGCGCGGTCCGGTCGACGACCACCACCGGCGTCTTCCGCGCCGTCACGGTGTCGAGGCTGGTCCGGTCCGACGCGGGCGCGAGGATGACGCCGGCCATGTGCTCCGACAGCGCGATCTCGAGGTACTTCGCTTCCTTGTCGTGCCGGTCGTCCGTGTTGCACAGGACGACGGAGTACCCCTCCGCCTGCGCCCGGTCCTCGACGCCCCGGGCGAGCGCCGTGAAGAACGGGTTCTCGATGTCGGGGATGATCAGCGCGATCACCTCCGCCGAGCGGCGACGCAGCGTACGCGCCGTGCGATTGGGCTTGTAGTTCAGCGTCGCGGCGGCCTTGCGGACCTTGTCGGCGTACGGCTGCCCCACCGGGGCGCCGTTGAGGACACGGGAAACGGTGGCCGGGGACACTCCGGCCAGAGCTGCGACCTCGTAGATGGTTGCCATGATGGTCAGAGGCTACCTCCGGGTATGGCGGGACCGGCCAGGGGTGCCTGACTCAAGTGGTGGGCGCGCACGGCAGGCACGAGCTCGGCCGGACGGCGTGAGCGAGGACCCCACCGAGGTACGTGCCCACCTCGGGCGAGGCCAGCAGCTCGATGACCGCCGCACGGTCCCGGGCCTCGGGCTCGCGAAGGACGAGCCTCTCGGTCCTGATCGGGGCAGGAGGCCACGCGACGGGTCCAAGCTCGGTCGTGGCGGGCAACCTATCGCGCGCCCGCCGGACAGGGGCTTCAGCCGACCGACAGTCACAGCAGCTTCTGGCCCGCGTGGCAGCCGAGCCGAGGAACCGCAGCATTGGCGACGTCGAGCAGGGCGCCGTATCCGCTTCTGAAGGGTGCGTGCAGTCCACGCCCCCGCGCAGCCCTCGTCCAGCGCCGCAGTCGCCCCCAACAACAAAGCCCGCCCCAACCGTTGACGCCTCACATGGCCACACCTACGCTGCCAGAAATCGATTTCTGGGGGTGCCGTGCCGGCGTCGTCCTCACCGAGGCTCACCACGCGGAGGTAGCCATGACCGCACTGCGGGCGGAGCGGACCACGAGCGCCACACCGCTGCTGGAGCTGGAGGGCGTCAGCAAGAGCTTCCCCGGTGTCCAGGCCCTGTCGGACATGCGGCTGGACCTGCGCTGTGGTGAAGTGCTGGCGCTGGTGGGGGAGAACGGCGCCGGCAAGTCCACGCTGATGAAGCTGCTGTCGGGCATCCACGCCCCCGACACCGGGCACTTCCGGCTCTGCGGTGAACCGCTGCGCCCCACGAGCCCCAAACAGGCACTGGAGTTGGGCATCAGCATCATCCATCAGGAGTTCAACCTGATGCCGGACCTCACGGTGGCCCAGAACATCTTCATCGGACGCGAACCGTCGGTCAGGAGGTTCGGGTTCCTGCTCGACGAGCGGGCCCTGAACGCCAAGGCGCGGGATCTGATCGACCGGCTGGAACTCCCCTTGGACGTAGGAGCGTTGGTCGGCAACCTGACCGTCGCGCAACAGCAGATGGTGGAGATCGCCAAGGCGCTGTCGTACGACCCCAAGGTGCTGATCATGGACGAGCCGACCGCCGCGCTCAACGACGCCGAGGTCGCGACGCTGCACGGACTGATCCGCCGGTTCGTCCGCGAGGACACCGGCGTCATCTACATCTCGCACCGCATGGACGAGTTGAAGGCCGTCACCGACCGGATCACGGTCATCCGGGACGGCCGCTACATCGGCACCGTCGACACCGAGGCCACCACCATGAAGGAGGTCATCTCCATGATGGTGGGGCGGGAGCTGACCAGGGAGGCGCGGCCGGAAGGGGTCCGCGGCGACCGTGAAGTGGCCCTGTCCGTACGGGGGTTGTCCACCAAGTCGCTGCTGCGGGACGCGTCCTTCGAGCTGCGCGAGGGCGAGATCCTCGGCTTCGCCGGCCTCATGGGAGCGGGCCGCACCGAGGTCGCGCGGGCCCTCGTCGGCGCGGACCGGATCGACTCGGGGACCATCGAACTGCGCGGCAAGGCCGTACGGATCGGCAGTCCCGCCGAGGCGGCCAAGCACCGGATCGGCTACCTCTCCGAGGACCGCAAGAGCCTCGGGCTGCTGCTCGAACAGGACGTGAACAGCAACATCGCCCTCAGCTCGATGGGCGAACTGTTCTCCGTCGGCGGCTTCGTCAACGACCGGGCGATGCGCGCGAAGTCCGCCGAACTGGTCACCTCCCTGAGGATCAGGACGCCGTCCCTCCGACAGGCCGCGAAGAACCTCTCCGGTGGCAACCAGCAGAAGGTGGTGATCGCCAAGTGGCTGGTCAAGGACTGCGACGTACTGATCTTCGACGAACCGACACGCGGCATCGACGTCGGTGCGAAGGAGGAGATCTACCGCGTGCTCAACGAACTGGCGGCCCAGGGAAAGTCGATCATCGTCATCTCCTCCGAACTCCCGGAGGTGCTACGCCTCTCCCACCGGATCGTGGTGATGAGCGAGGGCCGCGTCACCGGCGTGCTGGACGCGGACGAGGCCACTCAGGAGAACGTGATGCACTACGCGACCCTGCGAAGCAGCGGCGCCGACGGCGCCCATGCCGCTGACGCGACCGAGGCAGCCGCCCCTTGAGGACCCCGGCACCCCACCGATACCCGAGCGATTGTCTGGGCAGCCCCCAGGGAGGACGACCGTGACCACTCTCAAGGCACCGGCGGACACCGTGACGAAAGCCGCCCACGCACCAGCGGGAGAACGCACATCAGGCGGACTCGGCGCCGCCGCCCGGGACCGCCTGCAACAACTCCTCGCCTTCGCCGGCCTGATCGTCATCGTCGCGTTCTTCTCCCTGGCGAGCGGCGACTTCTTCACCTACGGCAACATCACCAACGTCCTGTTCTCCACCGTGGTGATCGGGCTGCTCTCGGTCGGCACCACCTTCGTGATCATCACCGGCGGCATCGACCTCTCCATCGGCACCGGCATGGCGCTGTGCGCGGTCATGTCGGGCGCGTTCATCGTCAGGATGGGACTGCCGCTGCCTGTCGGCGTGCTCGGCGCGATCCTGTTCGGCGGCCTGATCGGACTGGTCAACGGCCTGAACGTCGCGCTGCTGCGCATTCCGCCGTTCATCGCGACCCTCGCGATGATGCTGGTCGCCCAGGGCCTCGCCCTGGTCATCTCCCACAGTGCGCCGATCTACTTCACCAACGCGCCGGGCTACACCAGGATTTCGACGGGCAACCTGATCCCGGGTGCCGACTTCCCCAACGCCGTCGTCATCCTCGTCGTCGTCGCCGTCATCGCCGGTGTCGTCCTGAACAAGACGACCCTCGGCCGGTACACGTACGCGATCGGCAGCAACGAGGAGGCGACCGCGCTCTCCGGCATCGACGTCCGCAAGTGGAAGATCGTGGTCTACACGCTCGCCGGCCTGTTCATCGGGCTCGCCGGGGTGATGATCTCGGCCCGCCTGGGATCGGCGCAGCCCGCGACCGGCATGGGGTACGAACTCCAGGCGATCGCCGCGGTCGTCATCGGCGGCACCTCGCTGACCGGCGGCAAGGGATCGCTGGTCGGCACGGTCATCGGCGCGCTCATCATCTCCGTGCTGAACAACGGTCTCCAGATCATGTCCATCCCGCAGGAGTGGCAGGACGTGATCCTGGGCTGCGTCATCCTCGTCGCCGTCTACGCCGACATGATGCGCAAGCGAGCCGCGTGACTCGACCCGCACGTCGATGCGCTCGACCGGCCCACACCGGCCCACACCGGTCAATCGGCCAACACCGGCCGACCGGCCATCCGCTCAACCGGTCGCCCGCTCAACCGGTCGTCCGCTCAATCGCTCATGAAGCAGTGACAACCCGCGACAAGGAGTCGAGCCGCATGAACTCACGACGAGCCGGGGCGGTCCTCGTGGCAGCCGCCATGCCCCTCGCGCTGACCGCGTGCAATTCCTCCGACGGCGCCGACGGCGGCAAGCCGCGCATAGCCATCGTTTCCAAGGGTTTCCAGCAGCAGTTCTGGCAGTCGGTGAAGAAGGGCGCCGAACAGGAGGCCGCGAAGGAAGGGGCGACGATCACGTTCGTCGGGCCGCCCACCGAGGCGGACGTGGAGCAGCAGACCAACATGCTCTCCAACGCCCTGGCCAAGAGCCCCGACGCCATCGGCTTCGCCGCACTGGACAGCAAGGCCTCCGCCCCGCTGCTCGAACAGGCCAAGTCCCAGCACATCCCGGTCGTCGCCTTCGACTCGGGAGTCGAGTCCGACATCCCCGTCACCACCGCTGCGACCGACAACAAGGCCGCCGCCGCGGAAGCGGCCAAGCACATGGCCCAACTCCTCGGCGGCAAGGGCAAGGTGGCCATGGTCGTCCACGACCAGACCAGCCGCTCCGGCATCGACCGCCGGGACGGCTTCATGGAGTGGATGAAGAAGAACGCCCCCGGGATCAAGCTCCTCCACCCGCAGTACGGCGGAGGCGACCAGATCAAGTCCGCCGACATCACCAAGTCGATCATCACCTCCAACCCCGACATCGACGGAATCTACGGCTCCAACGAAGGCTCGGCCATCGGCGTCATCAACGGCGTCAAGGAGAGCCGCAGGAAGGGCATCAGGATCGTCGGCTTCGACTCCGGACAGGCGCAGATCGACGCCATCTCAAGTGGCCTGGAGGCCGGGGCCGTTACCCAGAACCCGATGGGGATCGGCCGGGAGGTCGTCAGGGCCGCCATGGAGGCGATCGACGGCAAGAGCGTCCCCAAGTCCATCGACACCGGCTTCTACTGGTACGACAAGAGCAGCATGAACGACAGGAAGATCCAGGCCGCCCTCTACAAGTGAGGCCTCTCCAGAGGCGGACACACCGATCTACATCCGGCCGCCGTGGCGGCGCACGCCGATCTCGCCTCTTGTGCGGACCAGGGCCCACCGCCCCCACTCACTGCCGGCGCCGACGAAGACGGGTGCGGGTCGGTCCTGGGCACGAACCTGTCGGCCCTTGACCCCATGAGCCCCGTGTCACCACGCTGGAAACGGATCACTCGTCCGGTGTCAGGAGGCAGGAAACGGGAGGCAGGAAGCAGGACGCCTTTCGGCCGTGGCAGGGAACGGTGAGCGCGATGGACCTACCGATCGTCGTCGGCGTCGACGGATCCGAGATGAGCCTGCGGGCCGTGGACTGGGCGGCCGACGAGGCCGAGCTGCGCGGAGCACCGCTCCGGATCGTGTACGCCTCGCTCTGGGAGCGCTACGAAGGCGCCCTGCTCGCCCAGGAGACGGGCAGGCCGCTGGAGGAGGTGATGGCCCGGGACGTCGTCGGCACCGCCGAGCAGCGCGCCCAGCGACGCCGCCCCGGCGTGAAGGTCACCACCGGCGTCCTGCCCTCGGAGCCGGACCAGGGCCTGATCCAGGAGAGCGGCACCGCGCTCGCCGTGGTGGTGGGCTCCCGCGGCCGCGGCGAGGTCGCGGAGGTACTCCTCGGATCCGTCAGCCTGACGGTCGCCGGGCACGCACACTGCCCGGTGATCGTGGTGCGCGGCACCCACGACAGCACGGCCCGCCCGGTGTCGCGGCGCCCGGTCGTCCTCGGCGTCGGCGACAGGCCCGCGGGCACGGCCGCCGTACGGTTCGCCGTCGAGGAGGCCGCCCTGCGCGGAGTGCCGCTGGACGCCGTACGGGCCTGGCGGCGCCCCGCGCAGGTGACCACCCGGCACGCGCTGCTCGCCGGTGAGCCCGAGCCGCTCAGACAGCAACAGGCCGCCGAACTGCTGGAGGACGCCCTGCGGGACGTACCGCCAGACCTGGAGGTGCGCCGGCGCACCGTCGAGGGCCACGCCCGCGACGCCCTTGGCGCAGCCTCCCGCGAGGCCGACCTGCTCGTCCTCGGCACCCGGCGCCGCCGCGCGCCCCTCGGCCCGCGCCTGGGCCGTACCGCCCACGCGGTGCTGCACCACGCCGAGTGCCCGGTGGCCGTCGTACCGGAACCGCCCTGACCGCAGCGCCGCGCACCGCCGCATCGCCGCATCGCCGCACCTCCGCACTGAGCAGGTTGAATGCCCGGAGTGCTGCCGGGCCGACCGCGTCGCGTCCGTGGGCGGGTGGTGGTTCGCCGAACATGATGCCGCGACGAATCTCGCGCACGGCGGCCCGACGCGTCGCGGCGGTGGTGCAGGCGAGGAGTGCGAGCGTCGCCGCCCTGTCGGCGTAGACCGCACTGGCCACGGCCCTGGCCCCTGGCCGAACATCCGCCGCACACCGCCGGCCGAACATCCGCCGCACACCGCCGGCCCCGAACGGCACGCGCCATCACCTCGCTCGCTCGGTGCGGGCTACCGAGCAGGCAGTCCTCGTCGCCGTCGGTCCTCATCGCGGGCTCCCGCTGCCGTACGGCCCGTACAGGTCCAGCAGCCGGATCCGAGAGGCGTGCAACCGCTGGGCGACCACCCGGCCCACCCAGACCGCGATCGCCCGCCCGAACTCGGCGTGCTGGGCGCAGAGCGCGCGCACGGCTTCGGCGTCGAACTCCCAGGCCCGTACCGGGCTCATCGCCTCGGCGCCCAGGTGCCATACGTACGGCGGGAAGTGCCAGGACCAGCCGACCAGTTCGCCGGCGCCGATCGACTCGACGACGGCGGGGCGGCGGCCGGGGACGTGCAGGTCCAGAGCGACCGTGCCGGTGCGCACGATCCAGAAGCGGTCCGCGAGCCGGCCCTCCTCGAACAGGCGGGCCCCCGCCTCGAAGGAGGCCTCACGCGCGAGGCGCATCAGCCGGTCGCGGTACTCGGCGGGCAGCGCCGCGTTCATCATGGTGGTGGCGGAGGTCATCGCACCGGCTCCTTTCGTGCTCCCTGAAACCAGCGTGCGCCCCACACCGCCCTCGCACCACGGACCGCTCGGACCCGACCAGTCACCCGTGACGAGCGGACCGTCCCGTGTTCAGCATCCGGCGGCCGGCCCCCGGCCGCACATGGGCTGTCCGGACCCGCCGGGGCCGAGTGGCCCCGCGCGGGCCGAGTCGTCCAGCGGGCGCCGAGTGGTTCCGCGGGCCTGCCCAAGCGGAACCCCGCGGTGGCGGACAAGCTGGAGAGGTGGAGTGAACCCGCAGCCGTCCGGTCCGGTCGCGCCGGGCCCGGGAGAGGGTGAGGACGTCATGAAAGGCTTCGTCTTCCACGGCCCCGGCCAGTCCGGCTGGCAGGAGGTCCCCGACCCCGACCTCAAGGAACCCACCGACGCGATCGTGCGGGTGGACGCCGTCACGATCTGCGGCACGGATCTGCACATCCTCCAGGGCGACGTGCCCGAGGTCCGCCCAGGCACCGTGCTGGGGCACGAGGCCGTCGGCGAAGTCGTCGAGGTCGGCGATGACGTACGCACCGTACGGCCGGGCGACCGGGTCCTGGTGTCCTGCATCAGCGCCTGCGGCCGCTGCCGCTACTGCCGCGAGCAGTCGTACGGCCAGTGCCGGGGCGGCGGAGGCTGGATCCTCGGGCACCTGATCGACGGCACTCAGGCCGAGTACGTACGCGTCCCGTACGCCGACCTGTCCGTGTACCCGCTCCCCGCCCCCGTGGACAGCCGGGACGCGGTCCTGCTCGCCGACATCTTCCCGACCGCCTACGAGGTGGGCGTCCTCAACGGTCGGGTACGCCCCGGGGACACCGTCGTCATCGTCGGGGCCGGCCCCATCGGCCTCGCGGCTATCGCCACCGCGCTGCTGTACGCGCCCGAGCGGATCATCGCCGTGGACCTCTCCCCGGCCAGGCTGGAGGCGGCCCGGCGGCTCGGTGCGGACGCCGTGGCCGACGTCCGCGAGGACCCCGGCGAACTGGTCGACGACCTCACCGACGGGCTCGGCGCGGACGTGGCCATCGAGGCCGTCGGCGTGCCGGAGAGCTTCGAGCTGTGCACCGGCATGGTCCGGCCCGGCGGACATGTCGCCAACATCGGCGTGCACGGCAGGCCGGCCACCCTCCACCTGGAGGACCTGTGGATCAAGAACGTGACCATCACGACCGGACTCGTCGACACGTACTCCACGCCGACCCTGCTGCGAATGGCGGAGACCGGCCGGCTGCCGACCGCGCAGCTGGTCACCCACACCTTCCCGCTCGACCGCATGGAGGAGGCGTACGACGTCTTCGCGCACGCCGCCGAGACAGGCGCGCTCAAGGTGGTCCTCGGCGGCCCGCAGTACGAAGTGGCCGTACGGCCGGACTGACGCACGCGGCCGAGGAGGAGCCCCCATGACGGTCCCGTCCCGCACCACGCTCGCACCCGCGCTCCGCGACGTCGACGCGGTCGTCCTCGACACCGACGGAGTGATCACCGACTCCGCCCGGCTGCACGCCGCCGCCTGGAAGGCGGCCTTCGACACCTTCATCCGCGAACACCCGCCCGAGGATCCCGGCCAACGGCGCCCCTTCGACACCGGCGACGACTACCTGCGCTACGTCGACGGCCGATCCCGGCTCGACGGCGCCGCCGCGTTCCTCGCCTCGCGCGGCCTCGCCCCGTCCTCGGAGGCGGTGCGCGCCGTGGCCACGGAGAAGGAGCGGCTGTTCACCGAGCGGCTGCGGGCGTACGGCGTCCAGGTCTACCCGGGAACCGTGCGGCTGGTACGCGCCCTGCGCCGGGCCGGGGTCCCCGTCGCCGCCGCCTCCGCGTCACGGCACGCCCGCGAGCTGCTCACCCTGGCCGGAGTCCTGGACCTCTTCGACACCCTGGTCGACGGCGGCGAGGCCGCCCGGCTCGGCCTCGCGGGCAAACCGCAGCCGGACCTGTTCCTGGAGGCGGCGAGACGGCTCGGCGTCCCCGCCGGACGCGCCGCGGTCATGGAGGACGCCCTCGCCGGCGTCGAAGCGGGCTGCCGCGGACACTTCGCCGTCGTCGTCGGCGTGAACCGCACCGGCGACACGGACAGCGGCGAGCGGCTGCTGCGGTACGGCGCCGACATCGTCGTCCAGGACCTCGGAGAACTGCTCGAAGGCGAACCGTCGCCCTGACATCCCCGGGCGCCCCGAAAAGTAACGGACTCAGGCAGGCTCCAGGCTCCAGGCGAGGGAAGAGGGAGAGGAACGATGCCGCACACCGAGGAATGGACGGTCCGCCTCCAGCTCTTCGAGGAGGAGGGAACGACAAAGGCACGCGTGCAGCTCGACACCGGCACCACGCAACTCACCGGCCACGGTGTGGCCCACCGCAACCCGTCCGACGCCGACGTCCCGGAGATCGGCGACGAACTGGCCGCGGGCCGCGCCCTGCACGACCTTGCCGGGCAACTGGTGAGTGCCGCCGAGCGCGACATCGAGGGGATGGGCGCCGAACGGCCGAGCCCGCAGCAGGTCGTGGGCTGGCCCATGTAGGCATCGGTTCGGGGGAGGCGGAGCGGAACCGGGCTTGACGGGCGCGTGGGACTTGGGCACGGACCGGCACACGCGGATCGACCGCTCCCATCAGTGGCCATGGCCGCCACCGCCACCGCCACCCCCACCCCCACCGCCATCGTCGTCGTCACGGCCGACGATCGTCCACGGGCGCATCAGGTCGTCGTCCTCGTGCTCGAGGAGATGGCAGTGGTGGAGGTATGTCGCCGGCAACTCGGCACCGCTGCCCGGAATCGACGCGATCGTCTCCTTCGGCGGGGTTCCTGGATGATGATTCTGGTCACCCTCTCCGCATGGGCCTTGGCCGTGTCCTTGTAGGACAGCACTTCGTCCGGCTCCACGACGAGTGGCTCGGGCTGCCGCGATGGCCGTCATCGGCCTGGGCAGAGCGTCGACGAACTTCTCCAGCAACGGGGTGTTCGGCGTCCCCTGGGGGCCTCGCAATCAGCCGGCTGGTGAGCCGGCACCGCGTACGCCCGCGCTCCCAGGACATCCTGTGGCAGCATGGCCGCAGCCCCCATGGCGCCACCGGCCATGAGGAACTTCCTTCGCTCGAACATCGTCTCCAGCCTTCCCTCGCCTCGCGTAACGCCCAAGGGAGACAGGGCTGGTTCGGAACGTTCGACAAGCGACTCAGCCGTCATCGGCGTACTGCGACCGCCGTCCGGTAGCCCGTCTTGACACGCCGCGCTCGACGGCGGGCTGATCGGCTGTCAGCTGCCGAGGGGGACACGCCCTAGGCTTCCACCAGCACCGGAATCAGCATGGGCCGGTACCGGTCCCCGGCACCGGCACGACTCAAGGAGCACGTACGTGATCGACCCCGCACCTGAGCAGCCGTACCCCGACAGCTACGGACCGGACGAATCGCCCGAACCGCACGAGCTGCTCGCTCCCGTGCTCGGCCTCCTGGGTACGTGGCGCGGGCAGGGCCGAGGCACGTACCCGACGCTCCCCGACGACTTCACGTACGCGCAGGAAGTCACCTTCAGCCACGACGGCCGCCCTTTCCTCCGCTACGAGTCCCGCGCCTGGCTCCTCGACGCCGAAGGCGCACCGCTGCGCCCGTCCGCACGGGAGGCCGGCTGGTGGCGGGTGCAGCCCGGTGGCCGGATCGAAGCCCTGATCACTCAGCCCACCGGCATCGCGGAGATCGCGGTGGGCCACGCGGCCGACGGCACGGTCGAACTGTCCGCCGACGAGGTGAGCCTCACCCCCACGGCCAAGGAAGTCACCGCCACGCGCCGTCGATACGCGCTGACCGACCCCGGCACCCTCACGTTCACCCAGGACCTCGCGGCAGTCGGTCAGCCGTTGCAGCACCATCTGTCGACTGTCCTACGACGCAAGGCATAGGTGCTCGACAGCCACACGGGCTCGCCTCAACTGCGGCACTCACTCCCCACGGTGACGTGATCGTGCACGCCCGCGGCCCCTTCCACCACACCGCGGAAATGCTGTACCTGGACATCGAGCTGACGCCGGCCATGAACTCAGGCACGTAGCCGCGCACGTGTAGATGCGGGCCCCCGGGTCAGGCGCTCGCCGACTGCGCGGCGGGCAGCACATGCTCGCCCGCCCCGTCCGTGCTCAGACACAGCGAGCAGACCACCGCCTCATGCGTCGCGCACGCCGTCAAGTCGGGCCGCTCGTAGGCCTGCCGGCAGACGTGGCAGTCGTACGTCGTCGCGCTCGGGTTGCCCTCCGTGTCGAGCAGCGGCTCGTCGATGCCGTCGTCGGTGCGGCGCAGGTAGTACCTGCCCTTGGTGACGACCGCCATCAGCGGGGTCAGGACGAAGGCGATGACGGCCGCCGCCATGGGGGAGTACGGCTGGAGGGTGTCGCCGAGCGCGTGGAAGTACAGGGCGATGGACAGCCCGGAGGCGACGACGAAGGCCACGACTCCCACAGGGTTCACGGCGTACAGCATGCCGCGGCGGAACTCGGGCGTACGCGGGGAGAGTTCGAGGACGTACTTGTTGACGCCGATGTCGGTGGCCACGGTGACCACCCACGCGATCGCGCAGTTGGAGTAGAAGCCGAGGATGCTGTTGAGGAAGCTGAACATGTCGGCTTCCATCAGGGCGAGCGCGAAGCCCAGGTTGACCAGGACGAAGACCATGCGGCCGGGGTAGTGCCGGGCGACGCGGGTGAAGGAGTTCGTCCAGGCCAGCGAACCGGAGTACGCGTTCGTCACATTGATCTTGATCTGGCTGATCACGACGAGGGCCACGGCCAGTGGAACGACCATCCACGAGGGCATCATCGCGTCGAACGCGCCACGGAACTGCTGAATCGGCTCGATCGCCGCCACGGGACCGGCCTCGGCCAGGATGTACACCGCGAGGAAGACACCGATGGCCTGCTTCAGCGCCCCGAGTACCACCCAGCCGGGTCCGGCGATGACCACTGCCGCCCACCAACTGCGCTTGTTGGCCTCGGTCTTGGGCGGCATGAAGCGCAGGTAGTCGATCTGCTCGCCGATCTGCGCGATGAGCGAGAGGCACACGCCCGCGCCCAGCAGGACGGACGCGGTGTTCACGCCGCCGGTGCCGTCGGTGCCCGGATGGGCCAGGAAGCGGTCGACCGTGCCGGGGTCGGAGGCGGTCAGGTAGACCAGCGGGGCCGCCATCAGCACCAGCCAGAACGGAGTCGTCCACACCTGGAGCTTGCTCAACGCCTTCATGCCGTAGATCACCAGCGGGATCACCATCAGCGTGGACACGGCGTAGCCCAGCCAGAGCGGCAGCCCGAGGCCGAGCCGGAGGCCCTGGGCCATGATCGAGCCTTCGAGGGCGAAGAAGATGAAGGTGAAACTCGCGAAGATGACGCTGGTGAGTACGGAGCCGTAGTAGCCGAAGCCGGAGCCGCGCGTGATCAGATCCAGGTCGATGTTGTAGCGGGCGCCGTAGTACGCCAGCGGGAAGCCGGTGACGAAGATGACCACGGCGGCGACGGCGATCGCCACCAACGCGTTGCCGGTGCCGTGGGCCAGCCCGATGCCGGCGCCGATGGAGAAGTCCGCCATGTAGGCGATACCGCCGAGGGCGGTCGTCGCGACGACCATCGGCGTCCAGCGGCGGTAACTGCGGGGCGCGAAACGGAGGGTGTAGTCCTCCAGGGTCTCCCGGGTGCGCCGGTCCGTCGGGGAGTCCGTGGGGCCGGTGGCGGCCGGACGTGGCTCGGTGATGCTGCTCATGGTCAGCCCTTCGGGGTGCGGCGGTGGTGCTGAGCGACGGCGCCGGGGTGACGAGAGGTGGGGCACCCCGCTCCCGCCCGGCCCGCGGCAAACGCTCACCGTCGAACGCGCCGTCGAACCCATGAGCGGACACGGTAGGAAGGACTTGTTTCCCCGAAGCCCCGGCTGCGATGAACGGGGCGTTTCCGGGATCTCACGACAGCAGGTCCCGGGGATCCCACCGCCCGCGCCGCCGGGCTCCGCTCGGAGTGCAACGAGGGGCACCCCGACGCCGCCCTGGGCCCCTCACGCCGTACGACGAACAATCCGGACAGGCACACGCGGCCCAACTCCCGGAATCGAAGGACCCCCTGGACGAGAAGTGACACGTGCTACGCGCGTGGTTCCCGCACTCTGTACGAGGTGATAGACACAGCGGGATCACAGTTCCTGTCCGCCAGCAGGAAGGTTGCTGCCGTATGTCCGCAACACGACGTCAGATCCTCGCCGGTGCGAGCGCGCTCGGCGCGGGCATCGCCTTCACCGGCGTCCTGTCCGAACTCTTCGCGGGCACCGCCGCCGCGCAGACCCTGGGACACACGGGCTACGGCCCGCTCGTCCCCGACCCGAACGGCCTGCTCGACCTGCCGCAAGGCTTCCGCTACTCCGTGCTCTCCCGCGAGGGCGACCAACTCCGCTCCGGTGAGGGCCCGGTGCCGTCCCACCACGACGGCATGGCCGCCTTCGCCGGCAGAGCCGGCGGGACCAACCTCGTGCGCAACCACGAGAACCGCCCCACCGCGGCGATCCGGGTCCCTGCCATCGAAGGACTCACCTACGACCCGGAAGGCCACGGCGGCTGTACGGCCCTCGCGCTCGACTCCCGCAACCGCGTCCTGTCCGAACGGGTCGCCATCGCCGGTACGGCCGTCAACTGCGCCGGCGGCCGCACTCCTTGGGGCACCTGGCTGACCTGTGAGGAGACCGAGGACAAGGCCGGTACCAACGGCTACACCAAGGACCACGGCTTCATCTTCGAGGTCCACCCCACCGACCCGCACCGCACCGGTGCCGTCCCCCTGACCGCGATGGGCCGCTTCCAGCACGAGGCGATCGCGATCGACCCGCGCCGCGGCGTCGTCTACGAGACCGAGGACGCCTTCCTCAAGCCGTTCGGCCTCTTCTACCGCTTCCTGCCCAACAAGCCGCTGGGTGGCGTGGGTTCACTGCGCGCCGGTGGCCGTCTCCAGGCGATGCGCGTGCCCGGCGTACCGGATCTGTCGATGATCCAGCAGCCCGGCACGGCCTTCGACGGCATCGAGTGGGTGGACGTACCCGACCCGCTTGCCGCCTCCACCCCCGCCCGCCTCCAGGACTACGGCCCGAACGGCATCACGCACGCTCAGAAGCTGGAGGGCTGTTACTGGGGCGGCAACTGCGTCTACTTCGTCTCGTCGTTCGCGCACTCGGCGGACGGCTCCGCCGCCGACCACTACGGCCAGATCTGGCGCTACGACCCCCAGAACCGCCGCCTCACCCTGGTGATCGTCTTCGGCCCCGACACCGACGTCCAACTCCCCGGCGAGTCCCCGGACAACATCTGTCTCGCCCCCAGCGGCGGCCTCATGGTCTGCGAGGACGGCAACGGCGCCCAGCACGTCTTCGGCGTCACCCGCGGCGGAGAGGTCTACGCGATGGCCCGAGGACGCCAGAACCTCGGCACCCCGGAGTCCCCGGAATGGGGCGAGTTCGCGGGGGTCACCTTCTCTCCGGACGGCGACACGATGTACGTGAACTGCTATACGCCCGGTACTACGTTCGCGGTTACGGGGCCGTGGCGTAGGTAAGGGAGGACCGCGGCGACAGCTGTAACCCCGGGTGGGATCGGGCCGGTTGGCTGGAGCGGCCCGATCCCACCCGCTTGTGCTTCGGCCATGACGTTCCTACCCGCAGTTTCCAGCGGCTGTGACGTGTGCCTGCCGAAGGTTCGTACTCCAGCCCCGGGTGCGCGTCGACGGCCGGGAACGGGACGACTGGGGTCAGGAAGGCCTGGTGGCCGCCGTCGAGGCGAGCGGTCATGTCGCTCGGTCATGTCGCTCGGCCGGGGCGCTCGCTCGGGGCGCCGAAGCACGTCTCTGTGAGGCGGCTGTGCGACGGCAGCCGGGCCGCCGCCCCACAGCCGCTCCACCCCGTACGGCAAGCGGTCGCGAGCAGACCTCAGAAAACCCACGAACCCCCTGGTTAACAGCACCGGCGTTTCGGCCACCTCCGGCCGCACGGAAAGCCGTACTCCACCGCGGCCACGCGTTCGAAGCCCCGGGATTTCAAGGCTCGCGCATCGTCCGGATTCGAGCGCGTTCGATTCGCCCACCCCCTCGTTGGGCCTGACATCGCCGGACCATCCAGGTGCGGCGCCGACCCGAAGGGGGATGCAGGTGACCGTGACCGAAGACGCCTCGATGGAGGACTCCGAGACGCCTCCCCCTCCACCACCGGCCGTTCTCAGCTACTCCGGGAAGTACGCCAAGAACCCGCTGGAGGAGGTCGGTTTCGCCAACATGTGCGGTCGGCTGCCGTCCGTGCGCGGGCGCACCGCACGCATGGCCCGGGCGGTTGACCGGGGCGCGCTCGTCCTGCTGCTCGCGTGCCAGGTCCTCACGGGCGTGGCGGCCGCCATCGTCCTCGGCTTCACGGCGAAGGCCATGATGCACGTCCTCGGCGTCGGCACGGTCTCCGCGCGCCTGCCCGCCGCCCTGCCCGCTCTCCTCGTCGTCTCGGCCGCGTCGGCTGTCGGGCGCTTCAGCAGCGCCCTGGCCTCGTACGCGGACGGGCGCGTCACTCCGCGCCTGATGACCGAGGCCGATGTCGCCCTCGTCGCCGCCGTCTGCCGAGTCGAAGCCTCCGCTCACGGTGAGGACGGGTTCTCCGATCGTCAGGAAGCGGCCGAGGCCGGCGTCACCCGCACCACCATGATGGTCCAGGACGCCCAGCGGTTCATGGCCGCCCTCACCGGCATGATCGCCGCCGCCGGTGTGATCACCGCCTGCACTGGCTGATGCTCCCCCTCCTGCTTCTCGCCGTACTCCCGGCCGGCGCGGGCGCCGTGCTGTCAGCGCGCGTCACCTACGAGAGGCACTACGCGAACGTCGGCGACCGCAACGTACGCGGCATGATGCGCTGGCGGGCCACCTACTCGCGCCACGGCGACGAGGTCCGCGCCAACGGGATGACCGCTGGGCCGGATCATCGTCTGCGGGTACACGGAGGCCCCGCGTCGCAGCCACGCACCGTGCAGTCCGGCTCGTTGTGCCCCGTCGATGTCCCAGGGATGTACGGCCACCATCAGTGCCTGGTCGGGCCGTATGCCGACCCGTTCGACGGCGTGGTGGTAGGCGGCCGCGGCCGGTTTCCAGCAGCGTGGGCCGCGTACGTCCGACAGGACGTCGAAGCGGTCCAGCACTCCGGCCTTGTCCAGCAGCCGTTCGGTCAGGGCGACGCTTCCATTGGTCATCGCCGTCAGCCGGTACCCCGCCTCGCTCAACTTCCGTAGGCTGTCCGGTACATCGGGGTGTACATCCAGGTTGGCAAAGCCATCGAGAATGTGTCGCGCCGCGGCCTCACCGTCTCCCGCCCAGCCCGCCAGCCCGGACAGCACCGCCCGTACTCCGTCGCGTGCGACGTCGGTGAAGTCCGCGTAACCGCCAGCGGCCGTCAGTGCGAAGCCGTCCCGCAGCACCCCGGCGAACCAGATCCGCAGTAGGTGTCCGGGGGCACCAACGTCCTCGAAACGGGCGCGTAACGGCGTGAGGTCGCTGAGCGTCTCGTTGATGTCGAAGACGAGGACCGGGAGCTGGTCGGCGAGCATGCCCTTCTCCTGGTGTCCGTGGGCCGAATCGGTGCGCGGCCCGTCAGGCTGCGAGTACCCGCCCTGCGGGCTGCTGCAGCAGCCTGGACTCTTCGTCCCCTTCGGCGTGCTGCCGGGGTACGGGCAGACGGAGTGCGTGGAGGGTCCGGGTTTCCAGTCGTACGGCGGCATCGCGGCTGCTGCCGTGTTCCAGCAGACGGCTCAGTGCCTGACGGATGAGGGTGGCCGGTTCGTCGATGCAGATACGTTCCTCCGCGTAGGCGTGGACAAGGGCGTGAAGCCGGAAGCCGCCGGGCGCGGTGCGCTCGATCAGGTGTGCTGCCGTCAGGGTGGCGAGGTGATGCTCGGCCGTGACGGTCGGTTCGTCCAGGAGCGCGGCGGCCGTGGCGGCGTTGATCTCCTGCAGCGGATGGAGGGCCAACAGCCGCAGCAGCCGTCGCGCGCTCATCGGCAGTCGTGCGTCGGAAGCGGACAGCGCGGTCCGTACGCCGTCCTCCAGGGCCAGGCTGGTCAGGGGCTCCCGGTAGTAGTCGCCGAGCGCCCAGGCGGGGTGGTCGCGCATGTGACGGCCGATGATTGAAAGCGCCAGCGGAAGGTGGCCCAGCAGGCCCGCGATCTGATGGATGGCCGCATTGTCCGGGGCGATGCGTTCGGCTCCCGCTGTCGCCCGCAGCAGCTCAACAGAGTCGTCCGGGGCGAGCGGTTGCACCGATAGGCGAGTGGTGTCTCCGAAGCCGGTCAGGGCACGCCGACTGGTGATCACCGTGCGGCATCCTCGGCTCCCGGGCAGCAGGGACCGCAGCTGTTCCGCGTCTGCTGCGTCGTCCAGGACGATCAGCGCTCCGGTTCCCGCCAGCAGTTGCTGGTAGAGAGCTGCCCGCGCCTCGAGGTCGTAGGGTATGCGGTCGCCGGTGGTGACGAGCAGGCGAAGGAAGGCCTCCAGGACGGCGGCCGGGTCGGCGGGCGGGCCTTGTGGGGCGGAGCCGCGCAGGTTCGCGAACAGGATGGGTGCGTCAGTGCGCTCCTCGGCCAGCAGCCGGTGGGCGAGGTGTAGGGCCAGTGACGTCTTGCCCACCCCGGGCATGCCCTCCAGCACAAGCGCCGTCACGTCCTGGTCGCAGGCCAGTAAGGCCTCCGCCTGGGTCACCAGGTCAGTCCTGCCGACGAACAAGGGCGGTACTGCGGGCAGCCGGTTGTAGGCGCTGACCCGTGCGGCGGCCTCGGCCTCACCGAGCACCGCACGAAGCGACTGCCGCCAGACGGAGAGGATCGCTTCGTCGGCGCCCACAAGTGCCTGGACCACGGCCAGCAGCAGGTCGGAGTTGGGCCGGCGGCGGCCGAGCTGAAAGCAGTTGCCCACCGTTGAGCGGGCCGGCCATTCGCCACGCGGGCGTCCTGCCCGCTGCCAGTCCCGGTGAATACGCCGCGTGATCTCGGTGATCGACGGGTTGCCCGCCCAGGCCTTGAGCAGCCGCAGCTCCGCGATGAACTCGTCGATCGTGCGGGCTTTTCCTGGATCCAATACCTGCGGCACGAACATCCTCCCCCTGGGACACCTGGGCCACCAACAACTTGGAACACTCGTTTCAAGTTAGACGACGTGGGCCCTCGCCTGTCAAGCGGTATCCGAGGGTTGACCTCCGGCCACGGAGCGCATCCAGGATCATCCACGATCACTCCGGAAGCCCACATTCCGTCCCGATGCTGAGGCCCGTCCCCGCTCACCGGCACCCCGGGAACCCCACTCGCCACCGACGGCGAGCCTCGCGTGCCCCGTTCCAGGACAGGAGTGCGTGCATCGCCATGCCCGAAATCGGTGTGTCCCTACGCCCCGTCGGCGGCAGCGTCGTCGTGGGCCGGGCCAGAAACCACACGCTCACCATCGACCGGCCCAAGGAGAAGGAGGGCACCGACGCCGGCCCCATGGGCGGGGAGCTGCTGCTCCTGGCACTCGGCGGGTGCTACGTAAGCACCTTCCTCGCCGCCCTGAAAGCCGAGGACCCGCAGGCCGACGCCTCCGAGATCAGCTTCCAGGTGGACGGAAGCCTCGTGAGCGCGCCGACCCGCTTCTCCGAGATCACCGTGCAGATCTCGGCGCCCGCCGCCCTTCAGGACCTGATCTCCAAGCCCCTACTCAAGGCCGAGCGGGGCTGCATCGTCCACAACTCGATCCGTGACGCCCTAACGGTCCGCTTCACCCACGAGTGGCGCTGACTCCCCCCCAACCGAAGGAGACAAGACCGTGGAAATGCAGCACACCACGATGCAGGACACCCCGAGCCAGGACCGCGGCATGGCGGACATGGCCATGCGCGAGAGCGGCATGCAGCACGACTCCATGGTCAATACGGCTCCCGCCATACGTCGCGTCACGATCGTCGGCGCCGGGTTCTCGGGCACGCTGACCGCCATCCGGCTGCTCCACTTCGCCGGTGCCCCGTTGGAGATATGCCTGATAGAGCGGGAGGAGGGTTACCGCTACGGCGGTATCGCCTTCGGCTGGGCGTCCACCAACTGGGAGCACATGCTCAACATCCAGGCTGGCCGCATCACCCTGCGCCGCGAGCGTCCGGAGGATTTCCTGGAGTGGGCCAACGAGGAGGCAGACCGCTCTGATTGGCCGCAGAAGTGGCAGTATCACAGCTTCGGCGTGGCCTGCGTGGTGCCGCGGCGGATCTTCCGACAGTACCTGGCCGAGCGGCTGCGCGACGCGGTCGCCGACGCCCCCGCTAAGGTGACCCTGCGGGAGCTTTCCGGTGAGGTCATCGACGTACACCGGCGGGGCGACGGGTATGTCGTCAAGTACGCCGACGCCTCAGAGCAGGGCGGTGTGCACGATCTGCCGTCGGACCAGGTGGTCCTGGCGACCGGTCATCTCTCGCCGGTGCAGGCACCGTTCTATCACCGCATCAAGCACTGCGACCGCTTCCTCGCCGACCCCTACGCCCCCGGTGCGCAGGACTGGTTCCAGGAGGTCGGCGCCGAGGAGAGCGTCCTTGTCACGGGCTCCGCGCTGTCGGCCTTCGACACGGTGATCTCCCTCATCCACGCCGGCCACCGGGGACAGATCCTGATCTGCTCGCGCGGCGGCCACATGCACGGCACCTACCCCGTCGACCACGAGCACGACATCTGGCAGGCCCGCCGGCCGCCCTTCCTCGACGCCAAGGAGCTCACCCCCGAGGCGGTGGTGGAGGGGATCAAGGCGGAGTACGCGCACCTGCGCGACCAGCACGGCGTGGAGCCGGGCAGCGCGCTCGAGGCCGTCTTCCCCGAGCGGGTCATGAAGGCGTGGGAGCCGTACGTCATCGAACTGGTCTCCCGCATGGACGCCCGCGACGTGCGGTTGCTGCTCGACAAATACAAGAGCCTGATCGTCACCAACCGCACCAGCACCGTGCGGGAGATCGGCGGTGTCGTGCGCAGCCGGATGCGCGGATACAACGGCGCCCCGAAGACCGTCGACGTGAGGTCCGCCGGCATCCAGGACATGCGCCCCGTCGAGGACGGCACGAAGATACGGGTGGTCTTCGCCGACCAGCCGGACATCATTGTCGACCGGGTCGTCAACTGCCTGGGCAACAACACCGACTACGAGCGCACCGGCCACCCTCTGTGGCACGGCCTGGTCAACGCACACGGTTACGCGCAGCCGCAGTCCAAGACCCACCGGGGCATTGAGGTCGGCACCCACGGACAGCTCATCGCCGCCGACGGCGAGGTGGCAGCGGGTCTGTTCGGCGTCGGTCCGATGCGCCAGGGCGACGAGACCACCCGTCGCGGCCGGCTCGGCGCGTTCGTGTTCAGCATCGGCACCCTGCGCAACCAGTGCTTCGACACGGCCATGGAGGTGCTGCGCCGACTCGAATCCGCCAGCGACGAGGAGCAGATGGACATTCCCGACGGCATCCACCACTGCCTGATCCGCAGCAGCGACTGGATCGCCGCCGACCTCGCCACCGAGGAACCGCAGGCCACCCGCCTGCGCAAGCGCCTGCAGGACTACGCCCGCGACAGCGCCTACCCCAACGCCGTCAACTACCTCCGAGCCCAGGACCGCACGGAGCGCCGCAAGTACCGCACCGTCCTGGACGACGACATGGCGGACTTCGGCGCCGCCCTCGCCCGCGAGTTCGGCCTCACCCCTCAGCAGGCCCGGCGGACCGTCTCCCTGCTGGCCACGCTTGTGCAAAAGCACGCGGTCCACAACCTGTGCGACATCACCAAGCTGGCTGGCTGGGACTCCCAGTACGCCGAGCAGGTCAAGCACGCCCCGAAGAAGGACGCGTGATGACCGTCGAGAACCAGCAGGATCTGCTGAGCCGACTTTTTATGGTCCGGCACGGCGAATCGACCTGCAATTCCGTCCACCGCATCGCCGGGCAGCGCGACGCCCCGCTGACCTTCCTCGGCCGCATCCAGGCCGAGAAGGTCGCCAAGGGCCACCGCGGTCAGCACTTCGACCGCGTCTACGTCTCCCCGCTGACCCGCGCCTACGAGACCGCCAACACCATCTTCCGTCTCGACGCCACCGACGCGGATGCTCCCGAGGTCGTGGTTGACGAGCGCCTGATGGAGCGCGACTTCGGTAGCTACACGCTGGAGAGCAAGTCCATCCTCCAGCGCCGCCACGGCATCGCCGAGTACGAGCGCGCCATGAACGCCGACAGCCCCACCATGCACGGCGGCGAGACCTTCGCACAGTTCAAGGACCGCGTGCATGCCTTCTACGAGGAGGAGCTGCTGCCGGCGCTGCGCCGCGGCGAAATGGTCTGCGTGGTCTCCCACAAGTACGTCGTCGAGCTGATCTGCCGGTTCATCCTGGCCCGTCCGGCCGACGAGTCCTACGACCTGCGCCTGCCGAACTCCCAGATGCTGCAGGGCGATCGGATCCACAGCTACGTCAAGAACGAGAACAAGACCATGAACATGGTCTACGACTGGATCGTCGTCAACCATCCCGTGGTCTTCTGCGTCGGACTGACCGCCGGCCTCCTGGCCAACCTGGCCGGGGTGCACCTGTCGGCGTCCCCGTACGTGCTGCTGATGCTCCTGGTGCTGGCCAGCGTCATCACCATGTGCCGCATCGAGCTGGAAAACGCCCGCACCTTCGTCACCGACCGCGGCACGCTCCGGTCCGTCGCCCTGCGCTACCTCGCCCTGCCGATCGCCTTCGCCGCCCTGGTGGCCTGGGCGGACGCAGGCAGCACGAGTACGGCGGCGATCGCCGCGGTATTCCTCGCCACCCCCAGCTCGGTGGTGGCGATGACCGTCAGCCGCTGCCTCGGCGGAATGATCATGCCGACGTTCGCGCAGGTCCTGCTCTCCTCACTGGCCGCGACCGTGTCCTTCTCCACCGTCCTCGCCCTGACCTTGCACGAGGACGTCGCCCCGGCCGTGGCCATCAGCGCCGCCACCTCCACCGGCGTCGTCACGTTGGTCTACCTCCTGGTCAAACGTCTGCGGGAACGCTCTCCTATCCGCACGGCCAAATACGGCGAGCGCAACGGATACGTAGCCGTGCTCCTGTTGACCGCGTTCATCGTGCTGGTCTGCCTCAAGCTCGACCTGCACGGCTTCACCACCTATGCGCCCACCGCCGTAGGCATCGCCGTCGGCCTGCGCCTGGTTGCCGCCCTGCTCAAGCGTCGACGCCACGTCCAGACGCTCGACGACTACACCGCCATGACCTACCCGAACGTGTTCGTGGTGGTCATCATCGCCGCGCTCACCGGCAACCAGCCGCTGGAGCAGGTGGCGATCTGGACCCTCCTGCCGATGTTCGTCCTGTCCTTCTTCGACAGCTTCTACGCCCGCCGCCTCGTCGTCGCCCCCGACGACCCGCGCTGGCCCGATGTACTCGGCCTCAAGGACCGTCCGTCGGTCGAGCAGCATGACGCCGCCTCCGTCCGCGCCCTTGAAGACCCCGACGCCCAGCTTTCCGCGAGGAGTTGACCTTGTCCGCACCACCCGCTTCGCTGATACCCCGGCCGTTCCTGTTCTGGACCGGTGTCGCCCTCACCTGCGCCGGCGTTGTCGAGCACCTGTGGATGTTCATCGACTCCGCGTCCACGCACTTCCACATGTCCATGATGGACATGTCACCGACGATCATGTGGGCGGCCATGGCCGCCATCGTCGTCGGCGTGGTGCTCTCCGGCATCGCGGTCGTGCAGCCGCGGACCGCCAGCGCCCGCCCCGCCGCCCCCACTCCGGCCCCCGCCACGAACGCGAGCCGCCACCGCCTCATCACCATCCTGACCTTCGCCCTCCTGGTGGACCAGATGAAGCCCGCCACCCTGGCGTTCATCGCACCCGGCCTGCGGGCTGAATACGGCCTCAGCGCCGCCGACGTCTCGTGGCTGCCCACGGTCGCGCTGACCGGCACCGTGCTCGGATCACTCGTCTGGGGACGCGCGGCGGACCGCATCGGCCGCCGGGCCACCATCCTCATCGCCTCCCTGCTCTTCCTCGGCACCACGGTGTGCGGCGCCATGCCGACCTTCGGCGGCACCCTCGTCATGTGCGCCCTGATGGGCATGGCGGCCGGCGGCATGCTGCCCGTCGTCTATGCCCTGATGACCGAGAGCCTGCCGCCCGGCCGACGCGCGGCCATCATGATCCTGCAGGCCGGACTGACCACCACCGGCGGCTACATGGCCGCCTCCGGACTGGCCGCCATCCTCATCCCACTGGCCGGGTGGCGCGTGACCTGGTTCGCCCAGCTCCCGCTGGTCCTAATCCTGATCGCGCTGAACCGCTGGATCCCCGAATCGGCCGCCTTCACCGCCCGGCAGACAAGGGCGAAGCAGGTCCCCGCCTCCGCCCTGTTCAAGCGCCCGCAGACGGCCAAGACACTGGTCGTCAGCACCTACGCACTGGCCTGGGGCCTCGTCTACTGGGGCTTCATCACCTTCCTGCCCAGCCAGCTGGAATCCTCAGGCCAGCACGGCATGTCCGCCGCCACCCTGCTATTCATCTCATCGCTGCTCTCCATTCCCACCTGCGCGGTCGGCGCATGGCTCTACATGCGCTGGTCGGCCAAGGGCACCATGGTCGTCTACGCAGCCCTCACCGTCGGCGCCCTCCTGACGCTCGCAGCCATCGGGCTGGAGGGCAGCCGGACCATCCTGCTGGCCACCGTGATGCTGCTGTTCGCCGGCACCGCCGGTGTCATCGCGCTCATCGGCCCCTACACGGCCGAGATCTACCCCCTGGCCATCCGGGGCACCGCCGGCGGCTGGGCCGCGGCCGTCGGCAAGTCCGGCGGAGCCTTCGGCCCGCCCCTGATCGCACTGATCCTCTCAGCACCCGGAGGCATCCGCACCGCCGCGGTGTTCGTGGCACTCCCCATGGCCCTGGCAGGACTCGCCGTCGCCGTCCGCGGCAGCAACCCGCAGGCCGCCACCCAGGCCCCCGAGGGCGCGACCGCGCTGGACGCCGAACTCGACGACCTCGTCAGCAGCGAGGCCGTTGCCGCCCAGGCCACGGCGACAACGCACCTGCCGAGCAAGAGAGGTGCAGCGACATGACCGGCGGCGTCAACGGCGTGGCACTCGCCGTCTTCGCCGTGTTCTTCCTGCTCGTCACCGTCATGGGCTTCCTCGCCGCGCGCTGGCGCAAGGCCGGTGACGAGTACTCCCTCGACGAATGGGGCCTGGGTGGCCGGTCGTTCGGCACCTGGATCACCTGGTTCCTGCTCGGCGGCGACGTGTACACCGCCTACACGTTCGTCGCCGTGCCGGCGGCGATCTACGCGGCGGGCGCGGCCGGCTTCTTCGCGGTGCCGTACACGATCCTCGTCTACCCCCTGATCTTCACCTTCCTGCCCAGGCTGTGGTCCGTGTGCCACCGCCACGGGTACGTCACCACGGCGGACTTCGTCCGCGGCCGCTTCGGCTCGAAGGGCCTGTCGCTCGCCGTGGCCTTCACCGGCATCCTGGCCACGATGCCCTACATCGCGCTCCAACTCGTCGGCATCCAGGCCGTGCTGGACGTGCTGGGCGTCGGCGGCGGCGAGAACACCAACTGGTTCATCAAGGACCTGCCGCTGCTGATCGCCTTCGGCGTGCTGGCCGCCTACACCTACTCCTCCGGCCTGCGCGCCCCCGCCATGATCGCCTTCGTCAAGGACACGCTGATCTATTTGGTCATCATCGTCGCGATCATCTACATCCCGATCAAACTGGGCGGCTTCGACGACATCTTCGCCAAGGCCAGCGAGGCGTACAGCCAGACCAACCCCGCCACCGGCAGACCGCGCGGCGCCCTGGTCAGCACCCCCGACGCCCAGTGGACGTACGCGACGTTGGCGCTCGGCTCCGCGATGGCCATGTTCATGTACCCGCACTCGATCACGGCGACGCTGTCCTCCCGCAGCCGAGACGTGATCCGACGCAGTACGACGGTGATGCCCCTCTACACCCTGATGCTGGGCCTGCTCGCCCTGTTGGGCTTCATGGCGATCGCGGCCGGAGTCAAGGTCACCAACGGGCAGCTGGCGATCCCGCAGCTGTTCGAGGACATGTTCCCGGCCTGGTTCGCGGGCGTGGCCTTTGCGGCGATCGGCATCGGAGCGCTGGTCCCGGCGGCCATCATGTCGAACGCGGCGGCGAATCTGTTCACCCGCAACATCTACAAGGACTTCATTAAGCCGGACGCCACGCCCGCGCAGGAGACCAAGGTCTCCAAGCTGGTGTCCCTGCTGGTGAAGGTGGGCGCGCTGGTCTTCGTCCTGACGATGGACAAGACGGTCGCCATCAACTTCCAGCTGTTGGGCGGCATCTGGATCCTCCAGACGTTTCCGGCCCTGGTCGGCGGCCTGTTCACCCGCTGGTTCCACCGCTGGGCCCTGCTCGCCGGCTGGGCGGTCGGCATGATCTACGGCACCCTCGCCGCGTACGGCGTGGCCTCCCCGACCCAGCAGCACTTCGGCGGCTCGGCCAAGGAGGTCCCGGGCATCGGCCAGATCGGCTACATCGGCCTGACCGCGTTCGTGATCAACGTCCTGGTCACGGTGGTCTTCTCCTTCGTCCTGAAGGCGGCGAAGGCCCCCGAGGGCATCGACGTCACATCGCCTGGGGACTACACGGCAGAAGCGGAAGCGAAGGCGGCTCCCACCTTGCGTCCGGGCACTTCACCCGCACCCAACCCCAGTTGAGAGCCAGATCCAACCTCTGTCTATGCCGCCGCCCGGACTCCGATCGAGTCCAGGGCGGCGGTCACCGTCTTGCGCAGTGACGCAGCGTCAGCACCCGCACGCGAGCGCAGGTTGACGCCATAGGCGAGCAGCGCCAGCAGATCCGCGGAAGCGCCCGGGTCGGCGCCGGAGGGCAGCTGCCCCTGGTGCTCGGCGGTGACGAGGGCAGCGTACATTGCCTCGCGCAGCTCCTGGTGGTGCTGGTCCAGGACGGCGCGTACCTCTGGGTCGCTGTTCTCGGCCCCGGCGTGCGCGTTGGAGACCATGCAGCCCCAGCGGGCGTACTCGCCCGAGCAGCGGGCCTCGATCAGGCCGCCGAAGAATTCGGAGATGGCGGGCAGTCCCCGCTCGTCCTCGGCCAGGCGCCGGAACATCGGCTGGGATCGCTGCTCCAGGTAGCGGCGCAGCGCGGCAAGGTAGAGCTCCTGCTTGCCGCCGAACGTGGCGTAGAGGCTGGAGCGGTTGAGCCCGGTCGCGGTCACCACGTCCTGGATCCCGGTCGAGGCCACGCCCTGCCGCCAGAACAGCCGCACCACGGTCTCCAGGGTGGCATCGGGGTCGAAGTGCTTGATGTCTGGCATGTTTCACCCACCATCCTGAAATGAGGATTCCAAGATACTCCCCGTTCAGCACGCCGCAAAGGTGCCGACAGGTACAGAGCGGGACAGGCCCCCCATCAGCGCCAAGGCGTCCAGCTTCGTCCACGATCGATCCCCGGGGGTACCGCGCACCGCGACCATGCCCCCATGAATCGCATCCCAGCCCTCTGGGCGGCCGCATACGGGTCACAGACCCCCCGCCTCCGCCGCTACCTCGCCCGTCGTGCGGTCCATCTCGCCGCGTTCATCAAAGCGCTCGCCCTGGCCGACCATCGCCCGTTCATGAGCCTCTGACTCCTCGACACTTCCGCATGGCTGGCGCGGGACCACGCATACCCGTATCTTGGAACAGTCATTTCAAGATTGTGGCCCCGTTCCAGTCGCCGCCCAGGAGGAACGAGCACCATGACCAGCCTCAACGCTGAACTGCGCACCTTCTACGAAGCCCGCCAGCAGCAGATCCCCGCCGAGATCCGACAGATCATGCAACGGGCCAGCCAGGAACTCGCTGACTCCGGCCAGGCCGACCGCGCACTGACCGTCGGCGCGCAGGCGCCACGCTTCAACCTCCCCTCCGCGACCGGGCAGACCGTGGCCCTGGACGGCCTGCTCAACGACGGCCCGGTCGTGCTGACCTTTTACCGCGGCGCCTGGTGTCCGTACTGCAATATCGCTCTGCGCTCCCTCCAGCAGCACCACGAGGCGATTTGCGCCCGCGGCGCCCGCCTGGTGGCCGTCTCACCGCAGATCCCCGACGAGTCCCTCACCCTCACCGAAAAGCACGACCTCGCCTTCGACGTCCTCAGCGACATCGGCTCCGACACCGCCAAGCAGTACGGCCTCGCCTTCGACCTCCCCGACGACCTCTCCGCCGTCTACGACAAGCTCGGCTTCGACCTCCAGCGCGTCAATGACGGCCACCCGCGCACCCTCCCGCTGCCCGCCACCTACGTCATCGACCGCACCGGCGCCATCCGCTGGGCCTTCGTCGACACCGACTACACCGCCCGCGCCGAACCGGCCGACATCATCGCCACCCTCGACGCGCTGCACTGACCGCCCTCGCGCCTGCTGGCGCGGCCGGAGGGAGAGCACTTCGTTTCCCGATGAGGCATGCAAGGACGAGGAGTCCATCGACGTGCGCAAGGGCAATCGCGACGGTCAGACGCGTAGTTTAAAAGGTTCGGTCAGTCAGCGCCGGGGCAGGGGGAGGATCACCGGGTGCTGGCCGGACTGTCGCAGTTGCTCGTTCTCCAGCTCCAGGACCTGCACGACGCGGACCAGCTGCTGGACCTGGAGCACGAGGTCATCGCGTTCTTCGCGCAGCGCCTGAGCCTTTGCCGTGAGCTCTCGCGGCCGATGCGCGTGGCGAAGCGCCACCAGCGCGGCGGGTCGACGGGCGGCAGGGCGAGCATCTGGGCCCGGTCGGCCTCCCACCGGTCAACCGGACGGGCGCCCAGGGTGCGGTGCTGGCGCCGGTTGGCGATGGCCAGCCAGGGGTCAGCTGCAAAAGCCGGGTCTGTTGGCTCGTGCTGCGCTCCCGGCTACCTTGGTCGGGACGTGACGGACGGCTTGTGCAGCTCAGCCATCTAGTCTGACGCACTCACCCCAGGGGGCCCGCCCTGATGTGGTGCTGGCCGACCGCGGCTACGACCACGACAAGTACCGCCGACATCCGCGTCGACACCTGCGACTACTCCGTGCAGCCCCTGGCGATCGACAAGAAAGTCCAGGTCCGCACCGACACCGACGAGGTCATCGTGACTCTGACGCCCGGCGGGGCGGAGGTCGCCCGCCATCCGCGGTGCTGGGCCAAGCAGCAGACCATCACCGACCCGGTCCATGCCCGCGCCGGCGCCCTGCTGCGCGGCAACTACCGCCACCACCAAGCCACCCAGGCCCTGGCCGCCCGCCAGCAGCGGGCCGTCTGGCATCGGATGCGGACCGGCACGGGGCAGAAAGGCGTACACGACTACGACTGGGCGATGATCGAGGTCACCGCCGACGACACGCCCGACGGGCACGACGCGGGGACGTCCGTCCTGCTGGTCCGCAGACACCGCTACACCCGCACCGTGTCCTACTACCGTTGCTTCGCCCCCGGGCCGGTGACACTGGCGCGGCTGGTGTCATTGGTGTGCCGCAGGTGGCGCGTAGAGGACGATTTTCAGGACGCGAAGGAGATCTGCCACCTCGACAAAGGCCAGGTCACCTGCTGGAATTCCTGGCACCGCTGGAGCGTGATCGCCCTGGTCGCCTACGCCTTCCTGGCCGTCGCCGCCGCCCTCGAACGCGCCGCGCAGACCGTCCGGAACGACCCCGCCGAGGCCGACCTCGTCCGCCCTCAGCAGCCACGAACTCCTCCGCCTGCTATGGGCCTTGAACCTTCCGCCGCCCCGACGAGACCCCGAGCACCTGCTGTGGTGGTCCACCTGGCGCCGACGCCACCAACACCGCGCCCGCCTCTGCCACCGCCGTTGGCACGCGTACGCCGACACCACACCATGATCAGACAGCACACCGGCAGCTATCTACAGCTGCCGTAGTCGAGGGAGCTCTTTACGGCTTGAGCAACTCCGCCTGGAGCTGCGGCGCTACTACCGTCCCCCCCAATGGGGACCCGGCCCGGGCGACCGAGCCGGCGGTGCTCCCGGTGCTCTGGAAGGCATCGAGGGAGATCACGTCACCGACGTTCAGCCGAACAATCGTGGACACGTCCTGTGAAAGGTTGAAACCGATCCCGTAGGCCGCGGCGCTCTGCTCGTCTTCGGCGACGGCATCGCCGTTGACGAGGATCGACAGTTTGATTACCGCGTTCGGGTTCCGAGTGAAGCCCCAGAGAAGTCCTCCCTTGAGGAGATAGCGGCCAGCAGTTTTGACCACCAGAGTCGAGGACGTCGAATCAAACATCGAGTCAGTGTCGAACGCAGCGTTACTGAAGTTGATCTGCGTGGGGGTGGAGTTGGGGATGGTTTGGTCGGCTGTGGCATAGATACTCGCGCCGACATCGACCGAAGTCCCGGCAGGACCCGTGTCGCCCTTCGGTCCCGTGGCACCCGTGTCGCCCTTCGGTCCCGTGGCACCCGTGTCGCCCTTCGGCCCCGCAGGACCCGTGTCGCCCTTCGGTCCCGTGGCTCCCCCGCAGTCGCCCTTATCGCCGCCCAGCCGGAACGGAAGGCCCCTCGGCCTTTCGTGTTGCGGCCCGTCCTTGCACTCATCGCCTCCGCCACCGTAGCCGTTCGCCGCGGGCACACGCGCGGCATGCACGCTCTGCGCGGCGGCCACGACCGGACTAACCACACCGGCCGCCAGGACCAGGACGAGCGAGGCGAACGTGCAGCCGGTCTGCCACTTACCTCGACCGGGCAGCGGCCCAAGCCGTGACCCAGTCCTGCACTCAGGGCTCATCTGCTTGCTCCTCGTTTCAGGCGTTTTGGGACTTCGGTTCAGAACCCGAGGACGAGCTTCACATACGTGAGGCCGCTCAATCGCCGCGCTCGTCCGAAACATCTTTATTTATCACCAAATCGATCCAATTCGTGCATGTAGATGGCGCAATTTCCGCCGACCGAGGCGCCCAAGGAAGCCAGATCGGTACCCAGGTTGGAAGCTGGGTCTGCGCCGGGTATCGGTGTTTTCAACACGCCTTCGTAGTCCCGGCTCAAGCACGCTTTACTGACTTCGGCGTCGTAGGGTCTGGGTCTTCGTCGGACCTGGTGACGCCGTCCGCCTTGGCTGGTACCCCGGAGGCATGCGGTACCCAGATGGGGGCGGGCTGACCGCCGAGCAGCGCAAGCGCCGTGAAGAGGTACGGATGCGGGCCGTCGACCGCTTCGAGGAGGGTGCGAAAGTCCCGTGGATCTCCCGGGAGTTACGGGTGAGCGAGAAGTCCGTCTACCAGTGGCGCCGTGCACGGAAGGCGGGCGGGCGGGAGGCCCTGCGTTCCAAGGGTGGCCCCGGGTTTCGACTGCCGGCTTGGCCCCCACCGCAGGCCAAGCTCGCGATGTGGCTGGACGAGGGGCCGGCCGCGCACGGCTGGACGGACGATCAGGTGTGGACCGCCGCAAGGGTACGCACGCTGACCGGGCGGAAGTTCCACCTCTCTTAGAACTCCTAACGAAATGATCTTCGAGGTGGTTGGATCACTCTGAGACTGGTGATCTGGGGGTGCGGGTGGCTCGGCCGAAGCCGTGGGAAGTCGATGACGAACTGTGGGCGGTGATCGAGCCCTTGCTGCCGAAGGTTGAGCGTCGGATCCGGCATCCGGGTCGCAAGCGGCATCCGGACCGGCTGGTGTTCCAGGGCATCCTGTTCGTCCTGCACACCGGGATCGCCTGGGAGCACCTGCCGCAGGAACTCGGCTTCGGCTCGGGCATGACCTGCTGGCGCCGCCTGTCCGAGTGGACCGAGGCTGGCGTGTGGCCCCGATTGCACGAGGTCCTCCTCGCCGAGCTCCGCGGCGCGAACGCCCTGGACTTCTCCCGGGCGGCGGTCGACGGCTCCCATATCCGGGCGTTAAAGGGGGAGCCAAGACCGGACGAAGCCCCGTTGACCGGGGCAGGACGGGCAGCAAGCATCATCTGATCACCGACGCCACGGGCATTCCGCTCGCCGCAACCCTGACCGGCGGCAACCGCAATGACGTCACCCAGCTGATCCCTCTCCTCCAGGCCGTACCGCCCCTGCGAGGCAAGCGCGGCCGGCCCCGGCGCCGCCCTGATGTGGTGCTGGCCGACCGCGGCTACGACCACGACAAGTACCGCCGCCTGGTCTGGGACCTCGGCGTGAAGCCGCAAATCGCCCGCCGCGGCACCGAGCACGGCTCCGGCCTGGGCACCCAACGCTGGGTTGTCGAGCGAGCGTTCGCCCACGTGCACTGGTTCCGCCGCCTGCGCATCCGCTGGGAGATACGCGATGACATCCATGAAGCCTTCCTCAGCCTCGCTTGCAGCATCCTCTGCTGGCGACGGCTGAAGAAGCTCCGGCCGCGTTAACTTTCGTTGTCCTGGGCAGCCCTGAAGCCGCGATCTTGGATCACCGGGAAGACTTGCTGTGTGGTGGTGATCCAGGCGTCGATGTCGGCATGGGACGACCTGATGGGGCTGATCAGCGCCTCGATCACGTCCAGCTTCGGCTTGCCGACGTTCAGGCTGAGCTCGTCCATCGACACCTCTTGGTACGACACGACCAGCTGCCACCAGAACCGCATGAGGAAGCGGCACTCCTGCGGGTCGCGGTCGTCTGCGAGGCGATCATGAATGACCCTCTGGACACGCCACCGCTGCTCATCGTCACGAAAGCCGTTGTTGAGGTCAGTCAGGGTCACGTCCGGACAGTAGCAACCGCGTTCGTTCACGACCCCTGAGTTAGCTCTCAAGTCCGCGTAGAGCATTCCGTTAGGGGTTCTAACAGCTGGGGACGTTCGCCCGTACACATCTGGGGAGAGAACCTCGTACGCCGACAGCCGGGGCGCCGCGCCTGGACCGCGCCCTGGGCAAGGTCGCCGGACGCGGCGGGGAGGCCGTGCTGATCGACGGCACCCTCATCGCCACCCGCCGCCGCACCGGCAAGGACAACCGCAAGAACTATTCGGGGAAGCACAAGCGCCACGGCCTGCACTTCCTCGCGCTCACCGACGAACGCGGACGCCTGATCTGGATCTCCGCCGCGAGGCCCGGGCGCACCCACGACATCACCGCCGCCCGCCACGACCACATCGTCGAGCACCTGAAAGCCGCCGGCCGCGCCCCCGTCGAGCACGGCTTCGCGCACCTGAAGACCTGGCGCATCCTCACCAAACTCCGCACGAGCCCCGCCCGCGCCACCAACCTGCTCCGCGCCCTGCTCGTCCCGACGAACCTCGAACTCGACCGCTGACACACGATCAAGACCGAAGACAGCCGCCCACGACCAGCACGAGCACCCACGAACCCCGCCACACCAGCAGCCGCACCAGCGAAAAACCAAGATGGTGGATCTTCAGTGAAGATCCGACTGGACCTCGGTCAGTCGATGCCTTCGACGATGCGGAAGTCGCGCTCGACGCCGTCGGAGAGGGCGACCAGCGCCTCCTGGTAGGCCGCACTCTCGTGCGCCGCGACGGCCAGCTCGAAGCTGTCGAACTCGATCAGGACGGTGCGCTCGGCGATTCCGGCGTCATGCGCCACGACCCGACTGCCACGGGCGAGGATCCGACCGCCCCCGGCCTCGACGGCCGGACCGGCCAGCTTGTTGTAAGCAGCCAGCTTCTCAGGGTCTGAAATGGTGCGGTAGGCGCTGACCCAGTAGCCCTTGGGCATGGAACCTCCAGTGTTGGGATGAGTGCATCTGACTTACGGGTTGGTCTCGGACGAGCGTCGGCGGGCGAGAGCGAGGCTTGTCAGCGTCGTGATCGCCATGGCGCCGATGCCGACCAGCGCCGCGGTGGTGTAGGCGCTGTCGTCGGGGAAGAGGTGGCCGGGGCCGGTGCCCGCGGCGAGGATCAGGCCGCCGATGGCGCTGCCCAGGGAGTACCCGACGCTGCGGACGACGTAGTTGAAGCTCATGGCGCTCGACGTCTCGCTCTTGGGGGTGACGGCCAGGATGACGCCGGGCATCGCGGCCGAGAAGCCGCCGACGCCGAAGCCGAGCACGCCCATCGCCGCGAACAGTTCGGCCAGGTCCGACCGGGCCGCCGCGAACAGGGCGAACCCGCCGCCGACCACGACGGCGCTGCCGGCCAGGAGCAGGGGGTCGGCGATCCGCGTCCGGACCCGCGGCGTGAGCTTGCCGGCGACGAACCCCAGCAACGAGAACGGGATGAGGACCAGCCCGGCGACGAAGGTCGTCAGCCCGAAGCCGTAGCCGGCGCCATGCGGCGTCTGCGCGTACCGGGTGATGAGCGTGAGCAGGAGGTACATGCCGATCCCGCCGACGAACATGGCGAGGTTCGCCCCGGCGACCGCCGGGTGCCGCACCGCCCGCACATCGACCAGGGGCGTCGTGCTGCGCAGCTCGATGACGGCCCAGACGCAGAGCAGCACCACCGCGACGACGGCGAGGCCCGCCGCCACGGCGAGGTGCCGGCTCCACAGATTCCGTTCGCCGGCGAGGAACAGCACCAGGAGCAGCGCAGCGGCCAGGACGACCGCACCTGCCACGTCCACGTGGGCGGAGCGGCCTCCGGGGGCTTCGCGCATGGAGCGCCACGCAGTCAGGAGGGCGGCGGCGGTGACGACCAGGCCGAGGCCGTAGGCGGCCCGTACCCCGCCGAGCTCGGCGAACAGTGCGGCCAGCGGGTAGCCGACGCCGGCCCCGATGATCGAGACCACCGAGATCAGGGCGATCACGGCCGCGCTGCGCTCCTCGGGGAGGTGGTCCCGGGCCACGCCCATCATCAGCGCCGTCAGCCCGAGCCCGACGCCCTGGGCCGCCCTGCCGGCCAGCAGCCACGCGAACGGCAGCGGCAGCACGGTGAGCGCGCTGCCGGCGACGACGACCGCCAGCGTGGCGAGGATCGTGGCCCGCCGGTGCGGGCCGGCTCCGAGCCGGCCCAGGACCGGCGTGGCGACGGCGCCGCTGAGCAGCGCGACGGTCAGCGTCCACTGCGCGCTGCCGAGCGAGACGTGGAACGAGGTCGCCACGCTGGTGATGAGCGGCGTCCCGAGGCTGGCGACCGCCGCCACGACCAGAGCGATGAACATCAGGGCGGGGACCAGCAGCCGCGCCTCGGAACGCGCCACCGGGAACGCCTTCACCGCGCCCCCGCCGACCGGCTGCCCGGTCACTGCTTCGGCCCTTCGCGGTCCTGGCTTTCGAGCTCTGCCAGATGCTTCAGCGCCGGAAGGGCCGCCACCAGCGCCTCGACCTCGTCGCCGGTGAGCTCGCCGAGCAACCGCTCGAACGCGTGGACGCCCGCCTGGCGCCGCGTCCGGACATAGGAGGCGCCGGCCTCGGTCAGGCACACCAGCGTGACCCGCTTGTCGGACGCGTCGCCCCGCCGCTCGACCAGGCCGGACTCCTCCATCACCCGGACCAGGGCGGTCATCGCGGGCTGGGTGACGCCCTCGACCGCGGCCAGATCGGTGATGCGCCGCGGGCCGGTCCGGTCCAGGGTGGCCAGGGTGGCGGCGGACGTCAGGCTCATGTCCCGGGGCAGGCGTCTCGCGGCCCTGGTGGCCAGGCCGTAGAGGGCTGCCCCGATGGCGGCGGACGCGCCAGGAGCGGTGTCTTGACGACTCATGCTCGAAGCATAGTATTTTTATATTCATAATTTATGGAAATGGCTCCAGCCGGTTCAGCTTCGCCCGCAGCGGCTCCAGCTTGCCCCGCACCTCGACCGGCAGGCCGAGCACCTCGCCGACGGTGACCGGCCCGGCCGCCTCCCGCACGATGGCCACCAGCCGCTGATAGTCCTGCGGCAGCACGTCGGGGTCGATACCGGCGGCGCGGGCCGGGATCAGCAGCACCGACCGGCCGCCCACCTGGACCTTTGGCGCCGGCGGCGCGAGCGACAGGTACTCCCCGAAGCCCTGCTCGCTGATCCGCTGCACGACCCGCCCGGCCACCACCAGCTCATCACGCTCGACCCGCACATCGGCCAGCTGCTTGACCAGCTCCTCTTCCAGCCGGTCCAGCTCGGCACGTCGCGTGGCGATCCGCTCCAGCATCCCCTCATCCGTCATGACGCTCCAGCGAGCGCGAGAACCAAGTGGCCTAACAGCTGGGGACGTTCGCCCGTACACATCTGGGGAGAGAACCTCGTACGCCGACATCCGCGGAAGAGATCGACTTCGGCGTCGACCTGAGGGAGCTTCAGGGACAGGCGCGACTTGATGTCTTCTGCCAGTTCCTGGAGGCGCTCGGGCGGTGGCTGGGCAAGCCAGTGCTGATGGATTCCGAGGGTGGTGACGGGAGCCGTCCAGCGCTCGGGTTCGACATCGAAGCCGACCAGGTCGTGTTGCTGGCGGAGCCGCCGGTCACGTGACCAGCGCTGTCCTGAGTTCGTAGAAGGTGCCGACGCGAAGTATCGCGAACAGGACGTCGGGCCGGCTCTGTGCGAGGGCGAGGCGGCGCAGGACCTGGGTGTGGTGTTCATGCCCGCTCCTGGGTGATCCGGTGATCACCGGGTTGACGGTTGGTTCATGAGTCGTGTGAGCTCGCGGTTGGCGGCCCGGGCAGCCTCGAGTTCTTCCGTTCTCTCCTCGAGCTCGCCCCGCTTCTCGGCGAGTTCCTGTTCCAACATGCTGGTGTGTCGCTGGAGTTGGTCGATGTCCGGTGCGGCTCCGAGACCGGCCGCGTTCCACGCCTGCTCGCCGAGCTGCTCGGAAAGCCGCTTCTCCAACTGCCGCACCCGCGCGGAAAGACGGGTGTTTCGTTCCAGCGCGTTGGCCAGATCAGCCTGCAAGGAAGCCCGGCTCACAGCAGCCAGTCGACTCTCCTGTCGATGGTGGTCTCGGGCTCCTGGAGCCGGTGGCGGGCCCGCATCCGATACCGCATCGCACCACTCTCGCCGCGAGCCTCCTGAGGCAGGTCGCGATCGTCGCCGAGCTCGTAGATCTGCTCCAACACCCATGTCGGCGCGGCCTTGTTCACCACGGCATGCACGAAGAACATCCGAACGGCAGTCAGCACCTTGTTGATCCGACTCTCGCCCCGGACCGGCTTCGCACCCGGCCCAGGCACCACCACCCGCCGCTGACCGCCGTTTCCCGGGGTCCACTTCAGCCACAGCATGAACAACCCCATGTCGCGAGCGGCGGTCCGCCATTCCCGCCTGGAGTTCGCGCACCAGGTCAGGAACAGCACGACGGCCTCGGCGTACGCCTTCGTCGTCTCTGCCCGCCCCCGGGCCAACCTCAGCTCCCGGAGGAAGCGGTCAGCTTCCTCCACCACAGCCAATTCATCGTCCACCACGGTCCAATACCGGATGCCTGATGGCAGCTGCACAGCGAATGCACGCACTGATCTACCTCTACTCCACGAGTTGATCGCAACGATCCACCGCAGAGCCACACCCCCTGAGAACCGTCGCAACCTCCTCAATGAGAAGGACTTGTACGACGTCACACCACAGCCGGGGAACCCTCAGAGAACACCCGGCTCGCGGAAAGGATCATCGTCATGCAGAACGGCCGCATCATCGAGCACGGCCGCTACGACGAACTCACGCATGCGGCGGTCTCTTCGCGGAACTCGTCGAGTTGGCCAAGGACCGGTGACGAGGAGGGCCGGGCTGAGCGAGTGAGGTTGGCGGCGGCTGTAGCGGTCGCCAACTCACGTCTGCACAGGGGGCGCGGACGCCGCACCCGGGCGAGGACCGGGGGGGACTTGGCCCGGACGTCCTCGCCCAGCCGCCGCTGGAGCCGACGGGAAGGCGTGAGCCCTACTGACGCCGCTGACCAAGGACACAGAACTCGTTACCCTCGGGGTCTGCCAAGACAACCCACGATTGATCACCCTGGCCAATGTCAACTCGCTGTGCGCCATGAGCCACCAGACGGGCCACCTCAGCGTCCTGGTCATCAGGCCTGAAGTCGAGATGCAGTCGGCTCTTGGCCTTCTTGCTCTCGTCAAGCCGGACGAAGTCCAGCCCAGGAAGGCGATCCGGCGCCGGGCGGATCTCGAACTCCTCGTCAGAGGAGTGGACCACAACCCACCCAAGAGCCTCGGCCCACCACTGCCCCAGGGCCACCGGATCTTCCGAGTGAACGATTACCTGTTCCCATTCCAAGGTCATCCGCAGAGCTTAGGGCCGCCGGGGCTTCGAATTCCAGACGCTCAGGCGTCCCTCATCGGACTGAACCCGAGCGCCCTTCCCTCGCGAAGCCACCGCCACCCGCCGAGTAGCATTTCACGGGGTCGCCGATAGCCTTCGGCACATGATGCGAGCGTGGATCCTGCCGGCGCTGTTCGTGCTCTGTGGCTCAGCCGTCACCGCCGGGCTGCTGTTGAAGGGCAGTTCACTCGCAGCTGTGGCACTCCTCCTTCTGTTCGTGCTGCTCGCGGCCATGAACTGCCCGCTGATCTTTCCGAGCTCGATCAGCGCGCTGGAAGCGGAGCGCCGCAGCGCGGCCGACGGTCGGCCGATCGTGTTCTGGCGCCCGGGCTGCCAGTACTGCCTGCGACTGCGGATCCACCTGGGCCGTGACGCCCACCGGCTGCACTGGGTCGACATCTGGCGCGACCCGGACGGAGCGGCGACTGTGCGAGCAGCCAACGACGGCTACGAGACCGTCCCGACGGTCGTGGCCGCGGGCCGGCCGCACACCAACCCCGCCCCTGAGCGGGTGCGCCAGCAACTCGCGCCTTCTGCCTGATCATCACTGAAGTCCGCCCTCCGCCTGACTCATCGCGTGAGGAGCGCACAGCCGATCGGTCCAGGACCCCTGATCCACGACATCCCCATGTGGATACAGCTGCCCGGTCCCCGTGGCCGGCCAGCCGGCAGACCACCGACGGACGTAGCATCCCCTCCTTACACGGCGCCTACGCCGATGCCCGGGACAGGCGTTGCGCGGGAAGCGGCTGCTTCGCCGGTGGTGTACCGAGGGCGGTCTGGGTTGGCTGGCTCTGTCGGGTGATCGGGTGATCGGGTTTCGAGGCTGTTTCGAGCCGTGCATCACGGTGGGCGGCGTGCGTTACTGCTGGGCGCGTGTGTCGGAGTCGTTGGGTCAGGCCTTGTCGCGGTCGGCGCTGTCCGACTGGGGCGTGGGCGGCTGTGGTTGATGAGGAGCACGCTCCATGTTGACGCGGGCACCGAGCATGGGTGTGTCTTCGTTGTGGAGTAGTTGGGCTGCCCGTCCGTCGTGGCAGGTGGGCGGGGTCCCGTCGGCATGGACGACACGCCACCAGGGCACGCTGTTGTCGTGGAGCAGGCTCATCGCCCGCCCCACCTGCCGTGGGCCGGTACCGATCCACTGGCCGATGTCGCCGTAGGAGGCGACGCGGCCGGGTGGGATGGAGATGACGGCGTCGCGGACCTCGTCGATGATGTTCATGCCGCCGTCCATCAGCGGGGAGGGGCAGGGGTTGTACCTGGGCATCGTGTCAGCCTTCCGAGGTGGTGACGATGCCGTGGACGACCAGCCCGTACAGCAGGTGGGGCACTACGTCTGACGCCCAGTCGGTTCCCGACCAGCTGGCCGGGTCGGTCACGCCGAGCAGGGTCATGGGCAGGTCGGCCGCGGCCATCGCCAGCCCACCCGTGACGATGCCGCCCAGCCACCAGGGCATCCGCACGCCCGCCCGGTACATGAGGGCGACTGCGATGCCGGTTCCGCAGCCGGCGGTGATGCCGGCCAGGGCGCCGAGTGCGGACAGGCGGTTTTCCTGCTGGCTGGCGGATCCGGTGATGGGGTGTCCGGTGTCGTGGGTGATTTTTTCGGCGGTCTGGGCGGGGGCCTGGCTGGCGGGTCTGCCGCGCCAGGCCATGTCGGCGTAGGACACGGCGTTCAGGACGGTCGTTCCGGCCGCGCCGGCTGCGCTGCCTCGCACGATGCTCTGGAACATGCCGGTCCGGGTTCCCCTGTCGGGGTGTGTGAATCACGGGCCGGCCTGCCGAGGTCCGGCTGGCCCGTTTCCGGCCTGGCGGAAGGGCACGACCGTGCACTTCACTTCTGTCCAGCGCTTCGACGACGGGGTCCTCGAGCGCGAATTCACCCTCGGTGAGATTCCCGGCACCCTGTGGACGCCTGAATCCGCCGTACCGGCCCCGCTGATCCTGATCGGTCACAACGGCGGTTTGCACAGGCGGGAGTCCCGGCTGGTGGCCCGGGCCCGGCACTCCGCGGCGTACGGCTATGCGGTGGCCGCCATCGACCACCCCGGGCACGGCGACCGGCCCCGTTCCGCCGTCGATGAGCGGGCTCGCGCCGATCTCCGCCGGGCGATGGCGGCCGGCGAGCCGGTCGATGGGATTTTCGAGTCCTTCGTCGTCCCGCTGGTCGAGAACGCGGTCCCGGAATGGCGGACCACCCTGGACGCTCTCCTTTCGCTGCCCGAGATCGGCGGCCCGGTCGGGTACTCGGGGATGGCCGCGATCGGCATTCGGCTGGCCGTGACCGAACCGCGTATTGCGGCCGCCGGCTTCTTCGCCGGGGGGTACGTGCCGCGCGCCCAGCGGGAGGAGGCCCGGCAGGTCACCATTCCGCTGCTGTTCCTGCTGCAGTGGGACGACGAAGGGAACCCCCGGCAGCGGGCCCTGGACCTGTTCGACGCGTTCGGTACCAGGGAGAAGACGCTGCACGCCAATATGGGCGGGCACGCCGGCACCCCGTGGTTCGAGGTGGACGACGGGGACCGGTTCTTCGCCCGGCATCTGAAGTGAGGCCGGCCCGTCAGGCCGGCAGCGGACGGTAGGCGGTGCCGGCCAGGATGCTGCTCGTCGAGGACAGGTCCCGGCTCTCCTCAGCTCCCTCTCCACCGCGGGCCCCTGCCAACTCGGCAGGGGCCCGCGGTGCCCGAACCTCTGAACGGTTCGATCTCTGCAGAGCTTCGAGTCGATCGCGGACATCGCGGTGCTGTCGGTAGACGTGAATATCGAGATAGTGCGTGTTGACGCGCAGTGCACGGCGGCCGGCGCCGCCTGCCCAGGGTGCGGGGGCCGTGCCTTGTGCTCGGTTGGCGTCGTCGGCCGGCCTGGTGGGCTGCACGCGTTGTTCGGCCGGCGCCGCGGGAGGCCGGCGGATACCTGGCCGTCCGGCTGCTGCTCCGCCGCCCGGATACGCAGCCGGCCGGCCTGCCGTAGTCGCGGGCTGTCGACGGCGGCGGCCACTGAACCCCGCCCCGTGCGCCCGGCGCACCCGCTCGACAGCCGGTGACAGAACGAAAGCGCCGGAGCCCCCGGCCCCGGCCATGGCCGGGGCCCGCTGCCGGGGCGTGGGGCCGGTTCGGCCATCACCACATCCAGCAGCATCCCGTCACGGCGGCCACCGTCGGGAAGACGGCCACGGCGGCTGCCTCCGGGAAGACGGCCGCGGGGAGACGGCTTTCTCCCGTTCCATGGTCGATCCGCCACCACTCCAGCCCGCCCCCGCACTCGCTGCCCGCCCCAGCACTCGCTGCCCGCCCCAGCACTCGCTGCCCGTGCCCTGCACTCGCTGTCCGTGCCTTGCACTCGCTGCCCGTGCCCTGCACTCGCTGCCCGTGCCTTGCACTCGCTGCCCGTGCCCCGCTGCTGGCCGGGGGCGGGTGTTGATGGCGCCCGGAAAACGGGTGGGGCCCATGGCACCCCGCTTGGTACTGTCCGGTCAGCCGTGAGTGAACGTGAGGAGGTGAGACCCATGAAGGCTGTTTCGGTGTGGGTGCTCCCTGTCATTTTCACGGTGGGCGGTTGACGTAGGTGTCGCCGGGAGCGCCTGGGTGAAGGCACTCCTTGAGAGGTGACTCCTATGAACTTCATGCATTCCCCAGCGGGTCCGGGTCATCACGAGGTGGTGGTCACGCGGGTGTCGGACCTGCTGTGGCACGCCGTGGAGGACGGCCGGGCGGCCGGCCAAGTGATCGGACGCGGTGATGCGTCGCGCCGGCCCGACGGGCGGCTTTTCATCAGCATCGACGCGTGGCACGGCGCGGTCTTCGACCGGATCGCCGAGGTGATGTCGGCGGATCTGCCCCTCCCGCTGTACACCGTCGTCGACGAGGCCGACCACGATGCGAGGTCCGCCTGGCAACGGGCCGGCTTCACCGCCGCACGCCGCGAGCGGGGCTATCTGGTGCCGACCGACCCGCAGGCCGGCGGGCTCGGCCGGGTGCGGCCCCCTGCAGGCGTGACGATCGTGCCGGCCGGCCAGGCGCAGGAGGGTCCGCTGCGGGCCTTGGACCGCGTCATCCGCGACGAGGTCGAGGCCGCCGCCGGATGGCGGACGATGCCGGCCGAGGTACTGCCCTGCCCGGCGGGGACCACCGTCCTCGACCCCTCGAAGTACGCGGTGGCGCAGCACGGTGGCCTGTACGTGGGACTGATCCGGGTGGCGCCGCTGACCCGGCAGCCACGGATCGGGCTGATCGCCGTCCGCGCCGACAGGCACCGCCGCGGCATCGCCCGGGCGCTGCTGGCCCACGCACTGGGTTCGCTGCACCGCCGCCGGACGGCTGCGGCATGGGCCGAGGTGGACGAGTCGAACACGGCGGCTACCGCCCTGTTCGAGAGTGCCGGTGCGCGCCGCACGGCCGGCACCGTGGAACTCGTCCGCCGCTGACGTCCCGTCACCCGGACCGAGCGGCCACACCGGACCTGATGCAGGCCCGGCGAAGGCCGCTTCGACCGGGCGGATACCAGACCGCCGCCACCGCCGCCGTTCGCCGTCCGCCGCCGCCGTCGTCCAGGGGCCGGCTGCGCAGGGCCGCCGGCCGAGAGGGGGACCGCTCCGCGCCCGCGCATCGCATGCGTTGCCTGCCGAGTCCTGTCGAAAAAAACCGTCACAGAACGCGAGAAGTGAGAGATCAAGAGATCATGACCAAAACAGCACGGGGCATAGAAGCCGAAGGCATCGTCATCGAGTGCCTGCGCAACGCCACCTTCACGGTGGAACTCCACAACGGGCACAGGGTGCTCGCCCACATCAGCGGCAAGATCCGGAAGAACTACATCAGGATCCTCCCGTACGACCGAGTACTGGTGGAACTCAGCCCCTACGACCTCACCCGGGGCCGGATCTGCTACCGCTACAGGGCATGACGGAAGGAGCCGGCCGGACCGGCCTGGAGCAAGGAGCCCCTACGCCGGACAGCCTGACCCGGCCGCTGTCCGGCCTGCTTCCAGGCAACTGCCCGCGGCTGCGGACGCCCACAAGCCGCAACAACAGGCGATGACGCCTTCATCCTCAGAGGGCCGGAGGGGGGCCGCGGTGGCCGCTCTCGTCGCCCGGCCTTCCCTGACCGCACACGCGGAGATCGCCGGTGCACGCCCCCGGCTCCTGGCCCGGACACACCGAACCGTGCATGCCCCCACAGCACCCGCACCCATGCCCGCACTCGCTTCGTAGGTGAGAACAGAGAGCAATGTCGATGGGTCCTGGCATCGATTCTTGATCGAGATGTCCGGAAATGTTGATGAGAAGTGGCAGAGCGCCCAGAGGGCCCGGCTCGGCGTGTCGGCACCGATGGACACAATCCGGCTGTGGACCTGAGACCGGAATTGTTGCCCCCGCCCGTGAGCCGGCAGCGGCTGGATGAAGTTGTGCGCCGAGGTGGAGCGGATCGCTGACCGGTTGGAAGCCGGATCGGAGGTGGCGGGCGAGGCGATCGCGGCCTTCAATGCGATGACTGGGCACGATGACGAGGCTCTCGACTTCGCCGGGTGCTACGGCAGCAGAAGTCTGGAGGAGTTCGCGAGGAGGCGGCCCGGCCGGCTCGCCCCGTGGTCGCGGACGTCACCCGGGACGAGCTCGTCGAGATCGCTCGCAGACTCCTGATGGCCGCCCCGGAGAGCGACCACTATCTGCGGCTCCTGGAGGCGAACGTGTCGCATCCCCGGGTGAGTGACTTGGTCTTCCCCCCCTGGGGCGGCCTTAAAGATGCGTCCGCGGAGCAGATTGCCGACGAGGCTCTGAAAGTACCGACCGGTCGCGCTCTGAGCTGCGGGTGAGGTCAGCCGGCCGTGTCCTGCTGTTCGGCGCGGGCGCGAGTGGTGGCGAGTCGGTAGGAGTCGGCGCCGGTCTCGATGATGTTGCCGCCGAAGGTGAGGCGGTCGACGATGGCCGCGCAGAGCCGGGGGCAGTCCAGGCGGGCGCAGCCGGGTCGGTGAAGGGCTTCGTCCCGCCGGAGAACCATTCGTTTGAGGCGATGGTCACGCTGTTCTTTTCCTCCCGCTCGGTCAGGACCTGGAAGAGGAGTTCGGCGCCGCGGCGGTCGAGTTCCATGTAGCCGAGCTCGTCGATGCACAAAAGATCAACGCGCCCGTAGCGGGCGATGGTCTTGGTCAGCTGCTTCTCGTCGGCAGCTTCGACGAGCTCAGCGACACCCCGATGGGCGGAGATCACCACGGCCGGCGTCTTCAGGTGTCGCCCGGCTGCCGCGTACCTCACCGACGCCCGACCCTGCTCCACATAGCGAACCGCCCGACGCGCCCAGCCAATTGATGGCCTCTCAGGCACCCTGCCGGCCACCGCCGGGACCGAGGCCCGACACCTCGCCTCGTACGTGCCCAATCGCCCGGCCCCAACCTCCCCCCCCCCAACTCATGGCTGCGCACGACAGCGGCTGGACGCCGACAGCGCTCCTCGGCACACAGACGGCATGGCCGGGGCGGCAAACAGCGCCGCAGGCGAGACATGGACCGGGACACCGGACGGCCGCTCCCCGCGCAACTGCCCTACTGCCGGCGGCTGCCCCGGCTCAAACCAGCCTCAAGCCTCCCCTGCCCAGGGCTGTGCGCACCACCACCGCAATCGATGCTGACCCGGACCCGGCGGCCCCTCGTGACAACCTGGCCCCTTCCCCTCATCCGAGGACCCCGGCACCAGGGGCTCGGACAGAGAGAGCCGGAGCCGGCGTACCCGACCCGCGCCGAGCGAGCCGATGCCCACCAGGTACGCGTCGACACGTGGACCACCCACCTGGCGAACTGCCAAGGAGAAGGCCTCGCCTACCCGTAACTGACCACACAGACCAGAACCAGGGCTGCGCCGACGCCCCGCACCGCATCCTGTCGAACTCGACCCGGCGCAACCCGAGCCGGGCCACAGTCTCCCCCTCCCACCTCCCCCTTTCACCCAGGGGCGAGGGGCGGCTTCCACGGTGTCCAGGGTCTGCCAGGCCTCGCACAACCATCCCGGCCCCCGCCGGCCTCTGCCCTCATCCGTACCCGCGCCTGGTGGCGCGTGACCGTGCCGGCCCTGACACGGCGCCACCGGCGCGAGCAACTGGCGCGAGCAACTGGCGCGAGCAGCCGGGACGAGCTGTCGCCGGCGCGTTCGACCGCGCCCCCGTCTCATCCCGGGTGCCTGCCGTGGACTTCGAGGGTGAGACGGGGCCACGCCGCGGTGAGTGCCGTCAGGTCATCGGGAGTCAGGGCGGCCGTGGCGGTCAGGGACGGGCTCGCAAGGAAGCGGATGGTGGTCCCGGTCATCGTGCGGTCATGGGGGAGCGGTATCAGATCGGTGACGGCAATGCCTCGCTCGTAGCGCTGGATCCATGCTCCGTCGCTGCGGCGGTTGGTGTGCTCCAGATGGTCGCTGAGTGCGGCCACGACGGACATGCCCCGCCGGGGGTGTCCGTCGGGAAGGATCTGCGCGTCGGGGTGGTCGAAGAAACGCAGATCTTTGGTCGAGATGACCGGCTTCTTCACGGCTCTGCCGCGGTCATCGAGGCGTGTGTCCGTGCCGCGCCCGTCATCGGCCACGCAGACAGAACCATCGGAGTGCAGAGCGATCCTGCAATGACCACCCCCCTTGCATCCGGCCTCGTCAGCCGCGTAGGCGACGACTTCGAGGATCAGATGCCGGACACCGCCCGGGGCGAAGAGAGCCGGGTGCCGGCGGATGTGCCGCAGGTGGTCGAGGTCGACGGTGCTCGCCCAGTCATGTGTCGTGTTCTGCCAGGGGCTCCTTGAGCGCATCTCCATCCGCGCAGTGTGCCGTTGATACGCACCGACGGCCACGCTCCACACTGAACACCCAGCCGAGACATGGCAGTACAGCCGCTCCGATCGGCGCGGCGCATCCGCCCGCGGCCACGGTGAGAGGCCCACGGCCTGCATCAACGGCCTGGGAACCTCACCGGGTGAGTGATGCGCTGGCCTGCGGAGCGGTGATGGAAGGGACGAGCGGGTATCTCGAGTGCATGCGTCGTGGGCCAGCGAGTGTGGCCAACCGACCTACGGGGTGGGGTTGGTGTCTAGTGCTCTGACCGGGAAGGTTGGCCGGGATGGTGGTTCCCGCCGTTGGATGTCCGGATGGTTCCGTCCGACTGCTGGGGGTGTGGTGGCTGAGCCTGTCCGTGTGCGCAGACTGACTGACCAGGAAGGGCAGAAGCTGCAGCAGATCGTGCGCCGGGGCAGCACCAGTTCCGTGCGCTACCGGCGAGCGATGATGCTGTTGGCCTCGGCGGGCGGGAACCGTGTGCCGGTGATCGCGAAGCTGGTGCAGGCCGACGAGGACACCGTCCGGGACGTGATCCACCGGTTCAACGAGATCGGCCTGACCTGGCTCACCAGATCAACCCGCAGCAGTGGCCGCTCCCGGGTCTCGATCCTTCACCGTAGGGTTGGTGGCAGACGTGGCAGTCGTCCATTACCGCTCTTGGGCTGTCGTCCGTATCTAGGAACGATTCTTCCGCATCGGATGTCTTCTTGCCCGCGTCGACGCCCTGGCCGGCCGCAGGGACGTTGGTGGACGTCTTGACGCTCTGTGCGTCGATGACGCGCTGGGCTCGGCCTCCCGGCCCTCCTGCCAGCGGACTTGCCGGCGGAGGAGACTGTTGAGCTGGTCGAAGGCACCCCCTCCTGCCAGCGGGCGAAGTAGGCATAGACGGTGTTCCAGTGCGGGTAGTCGTGCGGGAGGTGGCGCCAGGGGATCACATTGCGGTTCACGTAGAGGATCGCGTCCGGGGGACTGTGCAAGTCGTGGTCTGGGAGCCGGTCGATGTCCAGTCCGCGGCCGCAATGTTCGGCCCGCCAGGTGGTCAGGATCGGCTCGACCAACTCCCAGCGGGCATGGGAAGCCGCAGTCGCGGTGCGTTGGCTGGTGGCCAAAGGGCTGTTCACCTGCGCATCCATTGAGCCCCGTGCCCTGAAGTCCCCGACCGTATCCGGGAAGCCGTGATTTCGCGGGACTAGACTCGTCGAGACGATGTATCAGGATCTTCTGTGCCAGATCCAGTGACGCTGGGCACGGAGCGCCGAGGGGAGGCCCGGCACCATTGTTGGGTAGGTGGTGGGGCCGTCCACGGCGACAGCAGTCGCTGCCCCTGGATGGCATGCCTATGGCGACCGGTGCTCGCTCCGTGGTGGCAGCGGGGGACATCGGTCTGGTCGTCACGGGCGACGGCAATCAGTTCCAGTTCGTCACCTTTCCACAGCGCGTCGCCACGTCCAACTACCGCTACCAAGTGGAGTCCCTGGCAGCTGCCGAGTTTCGCGGACGGTCTCAAGAACTGGCGCGGATAGCGGAGTTCTGCACCGCGCGGCAAGATGCCGACAGTGCCGAGGGTGCGTACTGGAGGTGGCTCGCCCCCGCATGGGCTGGAAAGACGGCTCTCATGGCCGAGTTCGTGATGGAGCCCCCTGCCGGGGTCGACGTCGTGTCCTTCTTCATCACATCGCGCTTGAACCGGCAAAACGACCGTGAGGCGTACTGCGAGGTGGTGCACCGGCAGTTCTACGCGCTGCTGGGTGAGGAGGAACCAGCGGTCACCGAGCACACGCGCGAGGAGAGCATGCTCGCCGCGATGGACCGGGCCGCAGCCCTGTGCGAGAGCCGAGGCAGACGACTGGTGCTCGTCGTCGACGGTTTGGATGAGGACTGTGGGGTGCTCGCGGGCCCCGGAAGCCACAGCATCGCCGCACTGCTGCCGCGCTCGCCCAAGCACGGAATGCGGGTAATAGTGGCCGGGCGGCCACATCCTCCCATCCCGGACGATGTGGCTCACGCGCACCCGCTGAGAAGCGGCGCCATCGACCGGTGGCTGGCACCATCGCTGTACGCGGAAGTCGTGCGCCGGGAGGCGGAGGACAGCCTCATGCGGATGCTGCAGGCCGGTGGCCTCGCACGGCAACTGCTCGGACTGGTGACGGCGGCCGGTGGTGGCCTGACGGCGGCGGACCTCGCCCGCCTGGCAGATACCCGTCCCCGGCTGGTCGAAAAGGAGTTAAGTACCGTTACCGGGCGGGCCTTCCGCGTCCGCACGCCGCACTGGTCCTCCCAGGACGCCGACGCGTCCGCATCAGGCGTCTACGTCCTGGCCCACGAGGAGATCCGGCGCAGCGCGGTCGAACTGCTCACCGACAAGGAGCTGGCGGCGAACCGGGAGCGGCTGCATGAGTGGGCGGACGACTACCAAGCGCGGCGCTGGCCGCCCCGCACACCGGAGTATCTGCTCCGCGGCTACGGTCAACTGCTGCGGGCACAGGGCGATACACGACGCCTTGTCCGTCTGGCCGGTGACGCTCACCGTCACGCGCGGCTGTGGCAGCGGTCCGGTTCCGATCTGGACGGGCTGGACGAGCTGTCCACGGCGTTCGAGGGCCTGGTGGCCAAGGGCGGCGGAGATCCTGCCGAGGTTGCTGACGCATTCGTGCTCGCCGTGCGACGCGACGCCCTGCTTTCGCGCAGCGATAGTCTTCCGGACGCCTTGATCGCGGTGTGGGCGGGTCTGGGGCGGGTGCGGCGCGCTGTCAGCCTGGCTCGAGCCCGGCAGAGTGAAGTGGCCTGTCTGAGAGCCCTTGTGGAAGTTGTGCGGGTGCTGGTCGCGCAGGTTGAGCTGCAGCGGGCGACGGAAGTGGCCGACGAGGCAGCCCAACTGGCTGATGCCGTAGCCGGACAGGGGCGTAGGGAGGCCGTGACGTACGCGGTGATCATGCTGGCCGTAGTCGGGTCGACGAACCGGGCGTACAGCATGGCGCGCGCGCAGGTGCCCCAGCAAGGGCAGGACGAGGTGCTTGCGTCGGCGGCCACGGCCGCCCTGTACGCGGGGCAGCGCGGGACTGCGGAGATCCTCGCCCGTGCGGCCGCCGCCTCGCTCCCCGACACTGTGCCGGTTATGGAAGCGCAGGCCATGATCCTGGACAGTGACTGTCCGCGGGCTGTGGCGGTCATCCGGACGGTCGGTGACCGCGGCCTGCGGGCACAGCTGCTGGCGGACGCCGCTTCGGCCATGGCTGAGGACGGGCACACCGATGCTGTCCTCGTTGCCGAGGAAGCCCTCGCCGAAGCCCTCGCGGAGGGAGGACAACGTGCGCTCATCCCAGCTGCTCTCGCCATCGCCTACGCCGGTGAACCCAGGCGGGCAGGCGAGATCTGCCGGTCGCTGTCCGACCCGTTCGACCGAATGACTTCCCTGGCTCGCGTCGCAGCGGTGCTGGCCACCTCCGGCGAGGTCGGCGAAGCCGCGGACCTGGCTCACGAGTCCGCTGCCCTCGCGGACAAGGTGACCGCGGACAACCAGCGCTCCGATGGTCTCACCATGGCCGCAGTGGCTCTGGCTCTGGCCCGCCAGCACCAGTCGGCTGTTGAGTTGCTGGCTCCCCTCAGGTCGGCTGTGGCTCGGGAAGAGGCTGCGGCGGACATGGTTAGGTGCTTGGCGGAAACGTCGGATGATCTCCAGCGGGCCACCGAACTGGCCCACAGCCTGAGCTCTCCACGCAGCCGGAGCCGGGCGTTGGCGTACCTGGCGGCAGCCCACCTCGCGGCCGGAGACCGTGCGCGGGCACAGGCCTTGGCGCAGGAGGCGTCGGACGTGACCCGGGAGAACACCGGGTGGGGCAACTTCCATCACGTCGCTCAACTGGCCACAGTCCTGGCTCAGGCGGAGGCGCCGGGCCTTGCCGTCGAGGCCGCCCGGAAGATTGGCGAACCGGACAGACAGGCCATGGCCCTAAAGCAGGCAGCTGGCGCTGCAGCTTCCGACAATCCGGACCATGGCGCGGACATCGCCCGCGCGAGCGAGGACCCCTGGCGCCGAGCGCAAGCGCTCGGCTGGGTGGCAACTGCAGCGGCCCGCGGCGGTTGTACGGGCCTGGCGGCCAGCCTGATCCAGGAGATGCGAGAGATCGAGAGCGGTCTACCTCCAGCGGACCTCGTTTCAAGCGATCACCGGACAGCGGCCCTTGCCGCACTTGCCAAGGCCTTCACCGAGGACGGCCAGGACGAAGCGGCGGATGCCGTAGCCGACACCGTAAAACAGAACGGGAGCCGGGCGGCGGTCCTCGCGGCCATCGCCGGGAGTCTCGCCGAGCGCGGAGAGGATGACAAAGCACTCTCGCTCGTGGGCCACTTGGTGACATCTCCGCGTGCTGCGCGCCTTACCGCACCGATCGCCACTGTATGGGCGAAAGCTGGATCAACTCGACGCGCATTGGCTCTTCTTGATCTCCTGCCACGGGCGGCGGACCAGGCGGAGGCACTGGCGCTGACCGCGAAGTCCCTGGCCGGGGCGGACGGCATAGTACGGGACTCGGTCCTGGCCCGTCACGCCCACGCCCTGGCCGACGTTCTGAGCAGCCCGGGTTGGACCGACCGTGCGCTGTCAGAACAGGTGGGACTGCTGCTCCGCCACGACCGCACAGACCTCGCCGCGGCCCTGAGCCAGCACATCGCAGACCCTGGACGGCGTTCGGAGTGTGATGCTTTGTGTGGCACTGCCGCTGGGTTGACGGCAGTTTCCGGCGCCGACCCGGACGACGAGGACATGACCGCTGAGGCGGCCTTCCTCGCAGAACAGATCACGAATGTGCATGATCACCAGCAGGACCTCGGCTCCGTCGTGGCCGCTCTGGCCTGGACTGAACAGCACGACCGCGCCTGGTCCCTGCTCAACGCACTGCCGGACGACAGCCCCAGCAGGGATAACGCCGCTGCCGCGTCGGCCGAGGCCCTTGCGGCGTCTGGGCATTACGCGGTGGCTCGCGAACTGGCATGGAGCCTGCCGAAAGGGGTCGAGCGAGAGCGGGTGCTTGATGACGTCGCCTGCTGGGCCGCTCGGCGCGGAGACTTCCTCATCGCCGTCGACCTGTCCGCCGCGGAACACCCCGTTGAGCAAAGGAGGTTCCCTCTGCTCAACGTCGTGAACCTCGCGGCGGCGAAGCGGCAGTACGCTGAAGCCGCTGCCGCCGCCCGCGCCCTCCGGGACACCGCGGACCAGGTGCGCGCACTGTGCGCCATCGCGGCGGCCGCCCGTCGGCACGGCGCCCGCCGCTGCGTCGACGAGTTCACCGACGAGGTCGGTACCCTCCTGACGGCCGCCTTGGAGTCGACGGAAGACTGGGCGGAACGCCGGCGAGGCCGCCTTCAGGCCGCCGCGGCCGAAGGATGGGGGGACTGCCCCGCAGGCCGTGCAGCCGCAGTCGAAGCACTGAGCCTTGCCTCGTGGCCCACCTGTTTGGAGGCGGTTCGCCGGACAGCATCCCAGGCTCTGCCAACCGCACTGGGGCCGCTGCTACGAGAGAGACAGGACCTGGTATCGCAGGGCGAGCCACCCCCAGCGCGCTCGGCGCTTCGAAAGACCAACCCACACCGATGAGATGGACGGGCTGAGACGCCGCCACGATGGCAGGCGTGACCTGCCGGCCTACGACCAACACAGGAGTTGATCGAGACATGAAGCCGCTCGTGTACACCGGAGTCGGACTCTGCGGTGCCGGCGTGATCGCATTGATTGTCGGCGCGGTTGTCGACGTCGACGCGGCGGACCCGTGGGCCAGCGTCGGTGGTGGCATCGCAAGTCTGGCGGGCATCGCCCTGGCGCTGTACGCCCAATTCGCTCAGTCGGCCGCTCCTGCCACCAGCGGAACCCAGGTCAGCGCCGACGGAGAACGGTCCATCGCGGCCGGAGGCAGCATCGGCGCCGCCACGACAGGCAATGGCGCCGCGCCCGCATCCGCGCCGACACCGTCCGCGGCCCCCACTCCGCCTCCGGCGTCCGGGACCGTAACCGCAGCCGGCGACAGATCCATCGCAGCGGGCGGTCATATCGGCAGCGCCTCGACGGGCGACGCCTGAGTCAGCTGAAGCTGGGGCACTGGGCAGGTCTCCAAGGGCAGCTCGGGCCGGTCGGTCCAGCGCCACCGCTAGGGGCTGTGCAATGGGTCGGGTGAGCTAGGTCAGGTCGTCGTCGGGAAGGACAACGTGATCTTCCTGAGGGCACTCGGCACCGGCAAGACCCTCCTCGCCACCAGCCTCGGCATCCGGGCCTGCCAGGCCGGTCACCGGGTCGCCTTCGTAATCGCCGCCTAGTGGGTCACCCGCCTCGCTGAAGCCCACGGTGGATTCGCGCGTCGCTGACATTGCCGCACCGTCAATGACATGCGAGGCAGTCTGCTGGTTACGCCTCGTGCGGCGGCTGGGGCTGCGCTGGGTTCGGAGTGATAAACACCGCGAGGCAGCGGAACTCGCTACTCGGGCCTCCAGTTGGGTGTATGGACGCCAGGTGAGCATGTAGGCGCCCCGCAGCACTCGGGTGTTGTCCGGGAAGGAACCGCCGGCCCACAGCAAGGTGCCGCTCAGTTCGCGGCCGTGGTGGATCCGGAACTCCTCGTCCCTGGTGGGCATCCTGCGTTGCCTGGGGCGCCACAGGGCGGTCTCGTTTGTGATGAGCAGGGCCAGCCCGTTCTGGTCCTCGCGGTCGCAGAAGCGTTCCAGCCTTCCTACGTCCCGCAGGAAGTCCCTACGCGCGACGTCCGGCGCGTTGTGTCCGCGCAAGGCGTACTCCTCGGGAGGCTTCCCGGCGGTACCCGACCACTGCCGGGTCACGTATTTGAATTCGATTGCCGTACGGCCCGCAGGCCCCAGGCACAGTAGGTCCAGGTACTCCGAGGCGTCGCTCCCGCGCACCGGGACCTCGAGACGGCACCTGACCTCCGGCGCGACCTCGCCCACGGCGAGGGCGAAACTGTGCTGGAGATCGGCTTCGGAATGGAACACCGGTCGGCGTGCGCGTAGACACGCCAGGACTTCGTCCAGCGCAGCGCTACCCGAGATCATCTCCAGGGTGGCGGGCGGGGGTAGTGGTATCGGCGTGGCCACGACACCATTGAAGACTGTGCAGCCTGCCCTTGTCAGCTGAGAGGCCATCACCGTTGAAAGAACGTCGGCCACATCCCTGAAGGCCGAGGCGTTCATAATCCGCCGAACGCATATTCGCAGGGGTCGATGGGTGAGGGTGCCGTGGGCTGGCAGCGATCTCCTAGAAACGGTTAGTACGGCGGAACCCGGGCTTGCTCAACTACTCGGTGTCAGTGGCGGCGCTCATCGTGAGCGACGGTTACCGAGTCATGCCTCAGGAGCAGGTTCCGCACGCGGTACGGCCTGCTCTGATGCTGGTCAGGGTGAGCGTAAGGTCCGTGCTGCAACTGCAGCGGCAGCGCCACCGGTCGGTGGTCCTCCCCGGATAGGGCTCCAACGGTTCGAACCCGGCGGCCCGCGCCTCCTCGACGGCTGTCGCGGGATCGGTTCGGCCACCGGATCGGGGGCACTTCTTGCAGCCGGTCGTTCCCGACCGGATGCAGGATAGACGCGTCGCGACCTCGTTCCCACAGGAGCAGCGGCAGCGCCAACGGTCCGTGGTACGACCGGGGTACGGCTCCAGCGGTTCGAACCCGGCTGCTCGCACTTCGGCGGAGGCACGCTCGTCGGTTGCCGAGTTGAGGGCACAGAACCGGCAGCCCTTCGAACCGCTGTTGACGTTGGAGGGGGTGGGGCTGGTTTCGCGACCGCATGTGGTGCAGCGGCATCGCCACGGTGTTTGGCTGCCCGGGTAGAGTTCCAGCGGTTCGAGTCCGGCCGCGCGCATGGTTTCTCTGGCCTTGGGCGCGTTCGTGGCGGCGCGTTTCGCCTGGGTCTCCTTCGCTCGGCAGATTCGACAGCGCTGGCCCGCGTTGCGGACGGCGTTGAACGTAGGACGCCCCTCGTGCCCGCAGGTCGTGCAGCGCGAGGGCCAAGTCGCGTTGGTGCGGCCGGGATATGGCGCGAGTGGCTCGTATCCGCAAGCCCGCATCTCAGCGGCTGCGGCCTCCGCGTCGATGAGGACCGCAGCACGTGGTCGGCCGGCAACTCGGGGCGCATAGGGTTTTTCTGCGCTCCGTGTTTCCTCATCGACCATGGCCCACACCTCGGCCGCCGTGATGTGGGCTGCGGAGCAGGTCTCGGTCCAGCCGTTCGGCATGACGTCGCTCGTGAGGAATGGGATGAGTCCGGCCTGACGCAGGCGGCCCAGCACGGCCTGCTCGACGTCGTAGGCGGCTGCGCCGGTGGTGTATTCACGGGCCTGATGCAGTTGCCAACCCTGGCGTTCGTGTTGGATGAGGCGAGAGGTGTAGCCGGTGCAGGCACCGATCCCGATCTTGACGGCTTTCCACTCTTGGTGGGTGATCACGTAGACCTTCGACGGTCCTGACAGGTCGATGCCGTGGGTGGCACAGAACTTGCATCCTCCACCAGCACGGATCTTCATGAGCGTCGGGGAGACCTCGTTGCCGCAGGCTGTGCAACGGCACCGCCACGCAGTCACCGAGGTGGCGTACGGCTTCAGCGGCTCCAGCGCAGCCGCGTGCATGGCAGCCACCGCGACGTCCGGGGCGGTCTTTCTACCCGCTGCCGCCCTCACGTCGGCACAGTGCCGACAGCCGCCCTGGCCCGCCAGAATGCCGCCCAGACTCGGTGACGTCTCACGCCCACAGCCGTTGCAGCGACACCGCCACGCCTTGTTACGACGCCCGGCGTACGGTTCGAGCGGTTCCAGGTCGGCGGCACGCATGAGGGCTTCGGCCTCGTCCGCGGGCCAGCGGCGTCGGCCACCCGGGGAGGGAGGGCAGTACGGGCATGCCCGAAGGCCGCGCCTGAGGTTGCTCAACCTGATCTCGACGTCTAGGCCGCACGCGAGGTGGCGGCAGTGCCACAGCCCGCTCGGTCCCGGGTAGGGCTCCAGCGGCTCGAGGTCGAAGTCCTTCGCCTCAAATGCGGCCCGGTCGCCGTCCGTGCGGGGCAGTTCGCGGCGACGCGACCATGCCCGGCTGATGCCCTGCCCGGCGTTCTTGCGCCCGCACGGGCCGCAGCCCCCTTGTCCGCCCTTGACCGACCCATGAGTGGGTGTCCCGATCGTGCCGCAGGTTGTGCAGCGGCACCGCCAGGAGATGTCGGTCCCGGGATAGGGCTCCAACGGTTCCAGACCCACCGACCTCATGAGCGCGGCGGCCTGGTCCGGATCGACCGGCGCGTTCGGCGCGCACCATCGGCAAGGTCCCCCTCCGCGTTTGATGTACGAGTAGCGCGGCTTGACCTCCCGACCGCACGACACGTGCCGGCAGCGCCAAGGGGATGTCGCCCCGGGATACGGCTCCAGCGGTTCCAGGCCGGCCGAGCGCATCAACGCCGCCGCCTGCTCCGGAGGAATCGGAGCCGTGCCTGAGCAGTACCGGCAGCCGCCCTGCCGGCCCGCGGCAATGTTGCCTAGCCGCGGTGACACTTCTCTCCCGCACGCTTCATGGCGGCAGCGCCAGGGCTTATCACTTCCTGTATAGGGCTCCAGTGGTTCGAGCCCGGCATCCCGCAGAATCATCACCGGATCGCGCGGATTTTTCCGCGGACGTCCCGTCGCCACCCGGCCTCCTTCTGAAGTGCCCGCTTCCGGGGTGAGGATCGCACGAGGCACTGACATTGATGCTGATACTCAGGTTCCGGTGGCCGTGGCTCGGGCACTGACTGACGCCCTGCTGGGCTGTCTTCCTGTTGGTCTGTCCGGCTGCCGGGGCCTGTTCTCATGGCTCCGGCCGGGCGGAACATGACCTGATAGGAGCTTGGTCAGAAGCCCCTTCCCTGGTCAAGGCCCTGGCCGCCGAGACGACGACCTCACCCACGCCTACCGCAAATGGCTCCAAGTCGCTTGACGAGCAATAGGAGCATCAACGGCCTTGTCCGGATCTTGCTTGGGACGCTGACCGGTCTCCTGCTCAACCCCCGCGGGCGCGGGGACGACCGCGGTCGCGATACGGAGCGGGTCGTCGGCGTCGAGCAACCTCCGCGGGCGCGGGGACGACAGATCGCGCAGATCCTCGCCGTGGTTCAGGCCGGAGCAACCCCCGCGGGCGCGGGGACGACGGACGCGCGGCGAGGGCCTGCTGGACGGCGCCCGAGCAACCCCCGCGGGCGCGGGGACGACCAAACGTCAGGGTCGGCGGCGACCATCTCGGCGGAGCAACCCCCGCGGGCGCGGGGACGACAGGACGTTCTCCCACAGGAAGAGGGTCGCTACCGAGCAACCCCCGCGGGCGCGGGGACGACGCACACGGCCTGCTGCAGGGCGACAACCCCCGGGAGCAACCCCCGCGGGCGCGGGGACGACTCCAGGGCGAACCCGTCCACGGCGGCGATCTGCGAGCAACCCCCGCGGGCGCGGGGACGACGGCAAGTCACAGCGGGGTGCAACCCGCTGGATCGAGCACCCCCCACGGGCGCGGGGACGACCCGGTCACGTGGTGATCACGCGCTGTCGGCTGAGAGCAACCCCCGCGGGCGCGGGGACGACGTCGGCTGGTTCAGCGAGCCCGTGCCGTACAGGGAGCAACCCCCGCGGGCGCGGGGACGACTCCGCCTGCGCGTACGCGAGCGGGTCGAGCCCCGAGCAACCCCCGCGGGCGCGGGGACGACAGTTCGGCCTCGTCGAGGACGCCCTCGTAGTCGGAGCAACCCCCGCGGGCGCGGGGACGACCTGGCGCATGCGTACGACCGCGACGACATGGGGGAGCAACCCCCGCGGGCGCGGGGACGACCGCACGTACCGCCAGCCGAGCACGCTGACCGCCGAGCAACCCCCGCGGGCGCGGGGACGACCGCATGCCGGCCATCGCCCGGAAGGTCAGGGTCGAGCAACCCCCGCGGGCGCGGGGACGACTTGCCGTGCAGTGAGTTCACGGCCGACTGCACGGAGCAACCCCCGCGGGCGCGGGGACGACTCGCCTACACGGTGCACCAGATCCGCCGCGGTGGAGCAACCCCCGCGGGCGCGGGGACGACCATCGAGCAGCATCAGACGCTCCGCATCCGGGCGAGCAACCCCCGCGGGCGCGGGGACGACGCGGGGACGGGCACTTCGCGGGTCTTCTCGCCCGAGCAACCCCCGCGGGCGCGGGGACGACCTGCAGCTCGGGGAGGTCCGGCAGGCGGCCCACGAGCAACCCCCGCGGGCGCGGGGACGACGTCCCGCCGCCGGTGCGGTCGAACACGAAGAGGGAGCAACCCACGCGGGCGCGGGGACGACGACGTCATCAGGACGCGAGCGGAGAACGCGCGGGAGCAACCCCCGCGGGCGCGGGGACGACTAGAGCCTGTCTGATGGGTCGTGGTGCGGGTGACGAACCCCAGGTCAGTGCAGGTCCACCTGGAACGCGTGACGGTGGTCGGTGGGGCAGGTGAAGATGCGCAGGTCTCCATAGCGGCCGACGATGACGCCTGTCTCGTCGTCGCTGGCCACTGTGAACAGGAGCGTCATGGCCGTGCCACAGTCACCGCAGGGAAAGACTGTGGGGTGCGTCAGGTGCCAGCTCGGCCAGCCGCCGAGTTTCCAGCCGGCGAGGCGGGTGATGACGTCACCGCCGTCGCCGGTTTCGCGGACCAGTTCCTCAAGCCGCGGACGGAGTTCTGCAGGTAGCTCCTCACGGAAAGGGAAGTCGGTCACGGGCTCGGCGGTGAGGGCGCACGCCCGGGGCAGGTAGCCGTCCTCGTCATACCGCGAGGACGACGGCGGAGTCGTCAATGGGCTGGTCACGTCAGCGGCCCGACGCCATCGCACCTCGAGTACAGGGCTGACGTCGGCCTGCTGGACCGGAGGATCCCAGTGTTCATTGGGACACCAAAGGATCTGCAAGAGGTCGATGCCAGCGGGCCACCAGGGTCCCGGCGCGTCGCGCCGGAAGATCTGTGCGACCGGCACCATGGCCGTGGCAGGTACGCCGACAGGGTTGTTCTCGTCGGGCAAGGAGCACTCGGGCCACGGTTCGTCACTCGGCCACAGCAGTGGCCCGCCAATCGAACTGTTCCGGCAGTCCGGTTCTGCCCGCTCGGGATGGAGTATGACTGCGTCGCGCGCGTGGGGAGCAAGTTCGGGAAGCGCGGTGAGTATCGCTTCGAGCGTCGGTCTGGGGGTGCGGGTCATCATGCCTTCCAGTCAGCCGGTCGTAGATCGCTCGCAGCGTATCGGCCAGCTGTGACAGCCGTTCCCACTCACGGATCACGAGCGGAGCCACAGCCGGATCGCGGCAACGGTGACAGTGCCGTGAAAGACGTACGCCCGCTTTTCGTACCTGGTCGCGACGGCCCGGAATCCCTTGAGTGCCAGGATGGTTCGCTCCACTTCATTTCGACGGGCATATCGTCCGCGGTCGAAGCTGGGAGGTCGGCCGCCAGCACTTCCGCGACGTCGGCGGTTGGCTTGTTGGGTCCTCGGTTCGGGAATGGTGTGCTTGATCTGGCGCCTGCGCAGGTAACGCCGGTTCCTGCGGGATGAGTACGCCCTGTCCCCACCAAGATGGTCTGGCCGGGTGCGCGGGTGGCCACCGCCTGCGGCGGGGGACTCGGACACGGTCGAGGACCGGGATCATCTGGGGCGCGTCGCCCCACTGGCCTGGTGTGATCAGCAGTGCCAGCGGGCGGCATCTTCCGTCCCCAACGAGGTGGATCTTGGTTGTCAGGCCACCGCGGGAGTGGCCCAGGGCCTCATCCTCTCGATGCTGGGCAGGCCGGGACCGCCTGCCGCTGATCCGGGGCGGTCGGTTGCGGGCGCCGGCCGCGTGCTGGTGAGCCCGGCACACGGTGGAGTCCACGCTCACCATGGACCAATCGATGCGCCCCTCGGTATCGGCGTCGGCTTGCACGGCATGCAAGACCATGTCCCACGTGCCGTCCGCCGACCAGCGCCTATGCCTGTCGTAGACCGTCTTCCAGCTCCCGAAGCGCGCGGGCAGGTCACGCCATGGGACACCGGTCCGGAGCCTGAAAAGGATTCCGTTGATGACGATCCGGTGGTCCTTCCACCGTCCGCCTCTGCCAACTGCCTTCGGTAGATGCTCTTCCAGACGAGACCACTCACGGTCTGACAGATCGCCTCTCCCCACGCCGAACAGAATGATGGAACGGAAGCCTCGGTCACCGACCCATCAGACAGCCTCTAGGGGGCGGCGCAGTACCAGGTGGTGCCGATGGAGCAACCCCCGCGGGCGCGGGGACGACTGTACGGTCCGCTGCCCGGTCAGGCTGTCCAGCGAGCAACCCCCGCGGGCGCGGGGACGACAGGTTGGAGTACATGAGGGTGATCTCGACCAGGGAGCAACCCCCGCGGGCGCGGGGACGACACGTCCAGATCGTCGCCCGGGTCGGCGTCCCCGGAGCAACCCCCGCGGGCGCGGGGACGACGCCAAGGACCTCCAGGACCTGGCCGCGCAGGGGGAGCAACCCCCGCGGGCGCGGGGACGACGACCCAGCGGACCTGACGGTCGGCAGGGCGAGAGAGCAACTCCCGCGGGCGCGGGGACGACGGATGGGCGGCGGCCGGCTCCCTGGTGATGCCGGAGCAACCCCCGCGGGCGCGGGGACGACTCCTTGGGCGGCGTTGATGCGGGCCTGGTGGGCGAGCAACCCCCGCGGGCGCGGGGACGACGTCCGCTAGGCCCGGCCCGTGCCCGCCATCGGAGAGCAACCCCCGCGGGCGCGGGGACGACTCACCGATCCTGTGGCCCGGCGTGAGCGCGTATGAGCAACCCCCGCGGGCGCGGGGACGACGGGTCTATGGGGTGTGCCTGGTCAGGCGGTCCAGAGCAACCCCCGCGGGCGCGGGGACGACCTTCAGGATCTGGTCTGCGAGGGCGCGTGCCTGGAGCAACCCCCGCGGGCGCGGGGACGACCTGGATAGGGCGTCCATGACGCAGGTGTGTGGCGAGCAACCCCCGCGGGCGCGGGGACGACTCACCGATCCTGTGGCCCGGCGTGAGCGCGTATGAGCAACCCCCGCGGGCGCGGGGACGACGGGTCTATGGGGTGTGCCTGGTCAGGCGGTCCAGAGCAACCCCCGCGGGCGCGGGGACGACCTTCAGGATCTGGTCTGCGAGGGCGCGTGCCTGGAGCAACCCCCGCGGGCGCGGGGACGACCTGGATAGGGCGTCCATGACGCAGGTGTGTGGCGAGCAACCCCCGCGGGCGCGGGGACGACTCACCGATCCTGTGGCCCGGCGTGAGCGCGTATGAGCAACCCCCGCGGGCGCGGGGACGACGGGTCTATGGGGTGTGCCTGGTCAGGCGGTCCAGAGCAACCCCCGCGGGCGCGGGGACGACCTTCAGGATCTGGTCTGCGAGGGCGCGTGCCTGGAGCAACCCCCGCGGGCGCGGGGACGACCTGGATAGGGCGTCCATGACGCAGGTGTGTGGCGAGCAACCCCCGCGGGCGCGGGGACGACGCGAATTCGCTTCAGAAATTAGCCCCGCGGAACGAGCAACCCCCGCGGGCGCGGGGACGACGGCGTGAAGGAGTCCGAGCTGAGCCGTCCGCGGGAGCAACCCCCGCGGGCGCGGGGACGACCCAGTAGTCCTGGGTCAGGAAGGAGCAGACGCGGAGCAACCCCCGCGGGCGCGGGGACGACGGGCCGCTGGTCGGGATGGTCGGCCCAGAAGCGGAGCAACCCCCGCGGGCGCGGGGACGACGGTGCCGCGGACCCGAACTATGTGCCGGGCGGAGAGCAACCCCGCGGGCGCGGGGACGACGGCGGACGGACGAACTGGAACATGGTGGTCAGCGAGCAACCCCCGCGGGCGCGGGGACGACTCGTTACGGATGTCGCACGGCGTGTCCGCCGCAGAGCAACCCCCGCGGGCGCGGGGACGACCGGCGAGTGGGTCAAGATCAAGAACTCGACCTCGAGCAACCCCCGCGGGCGCGGGGACGACAGCAACACGGCGGCCACGGCCAGGGCGACGCGCGAGCAACCCCCGCGGGCGCGGGGACGACCCCGGCCGGTGGTGAGAGACCAGCCGGGGCCACGAGCAACCCCCGCGGGCGCGGGGACGACAGCAACACGGCGGCCACGGCCAGGGCGACGCGCGAGCAACCCCCGCGGGCGCGGGGACGACGCATCAAGGATGTCCGTCCAGGACACGTACACCGAGCAACCCCCGCGGGCGCGGGGACGACCCGCGCACGCGCAACTTCCCGGGGTCACCTGCGCGAGCAACCCCCGCGGGCGCGGGGACGACAGACCGTGCGACCAGGTGAGGCAGCGGCGGCCCGAGCAACCCCCGCGGGCGCGGGGACGACCTGGGGGGAGCCGACGGGCGCCGCGGCGGACAAGGAGCAACCCCCGCGGGCGCGGGGACGACACGAGAGCGTGGGACGGGTCGAACGTGATGGGGGAGCAACCCCCGCGGGCGCGGGGACGACGACCTGGCCGGCCAGGGCCCAGACGTAGGAGAGGAGCAACCCCCGCGGGCGCGGGGACGACAAGATCGGTTCAACCACCAAAACCGCCCGCCAGGAGCAACCCCCGCGGGCGCGGGGACGACGGCCAAGCGGACGCGCTCAGTCTCGGCGGATCGGAGCAACCCCCGCGGGCGCGGGGACGACTTCGACATGCTGCCCTCCCTCCCCTACTACGTCGAGCAACCCCCGCGGGCGCGGGGACGACGACTCGCGCGCCGACGCGGCCGCGCTGTCGGTCGAGCAACCCCCGCGGGCGCGGGGACGACATCTGCTGGAGGCGGATGACCTTGCGGTTGGGCGAGCAACCCCCGCGGGCGCGGGGACGACCGGTGGCGGCCTTGTCATCGAGTTCCGCAGTGAGAGCAACCCCCGCGGGCGCGGGGACGACGGCGGGGAAGCGACCTTGCGGAGGACGTCCAGGGAGCAACCCCCGCGGGCGCGGGGACGACCTGCCGGGGACGTCGAAGACGAGGTCGACGTACGAGCAACCCCCGCGGGCGCGGGGACGACCCGGGGTGGACGGACAACGGCAAGCCCGGCATGGAGCAACCCCCGCGGGCGCGGGGACGACGAGACGGACGCGGCCCTGTCGGATCTGAAGCGGGAGCAACCCCCGCGGGCGCGGGGACGACATGTGGTTCCCGTGCGCCCGTTTCGGCGGGCAAGAGCAACCCCCGCGGGCGCGGGGACGACGGCGACGGACATCTGGGCGAAGCCGGTCACCAGGAGCAACCCCCCCGGGCGCGGGGACGACTTGACGACCTGCACAATGATCGGCATCAGCGCCGAGCAACCCCCGCGGGCGCGGGGACGACGCCGTCTGGGCCCTCGCCCTCGCCGACGTGCGCGAGCAACCCCCGCGGGCGCGGGGACGACGACCCGTGCCGCCCCTGCGGTTGCCCGAAGCGCGAGCAACCCCCGCGGGCGCGGGGACGACCCCTTCCGCCCGAAGAAGGCCAAAATCTGGTTCGAGCAACCCCCGCGGGCGCGGGGACGACCGCGTCGCAGTGCTTACGCAGCTGGAGCGCGGAGAGCAACCCCCGCGGGCGCGGGGACGACCAAAACCCCCGGGCTGCGCCGCTCGGGGGTTTGGAGCAACCCCCGCGGGCGCGGGGACGACTCCCCGGGGCCCACGGTGAAAGGCCGACGGCCCGAGCAACCCCCGCGGGCGCGGGGACGACGAAGTCGACCAGCTCATGGCCAGGCTGAACTGGGAGCAACCCCCGCGGGCGCGGGGACGACGCGACGGCAGTCCGGGCCCTGGCAGCGCCATGAGAGCAACCCCCGCGGGCGCGGGGACGACATGGCCGGCCGGATCGTCGACGAGGGCATCAAGGAGCAACCCCCGCGGGCGCGGGGACGACGAACGCGCCAGCAGCGGCAGCATCAGGAAGGTCGAGCAACCCCCGCGGGCGCGGGGACGACGTGAAGTCGGGCGCGCGCTCGATCATGAACCGGGAGCAACCCCCGCGGGCGCGGGGACGACGGTCTCGGGGGCGGTGCCCGGGGTCTGCGTGAGGAGCAACCCCCGCGGGCGCGGGGACGACGGGAACGTGAACGTGATCTCCTGCGGGCTGGCGGAGCAACCCCCGCGGGCGCGGGGACGACCCACCCAGAGTAGGGGCCGCAGGCCCCGACCGGGAGCAACCCCCGCGGGCGCGGGGACGACACGGTGCGGGGCGGCTTGTGCCGGGGCACCGGCGAGCAACCCCCGCGGGCGCGGGGACGACATGTAGTTCGCGGCCTCCTTCTCGACGTTCTGGGAGCAACCCCCGCGGGCGCGGGGACGACGGGTCGGCGATCCACCTGAACAGCTCCGGCACCGAGCAACCCCCGCGGGCGCGGGGACGACACGTCGGCCGCGCCGTTGATCAGGTCGTGGATCGAGCAACCCCCGCGGGCGCGGGGACGACGTGTCGGCGACGGGGGCGACGTCTCCAGGGGAGGAGCAACCCCCGCGGGCGCGGGGACGACCGCGCGGGTCATCTCCATGGAGAGCGAGCCGCCGAGCAACCCCCGCGGGCGCGGGGACGACACTTCTTGAGCTGGGGTTTCGTCAGGCGGGTGGGCGGTTTTCATTCACTAGGATTCTGGGCGCCATGGTGGGGTGCCGACGAGGCGTGGGCGGGCCATGAGGGTGAGGCCGTCGAAGTCGACTGGTGTCCAGCGGTCTCGGCCGGCGGTTCGGACTGCCCAGCCCTGTTCGGTCGGGGTGGGCTCGATCATGATGGCCTGCCCGTCGTGGATGCGGTCGACGAGGACAGTCCAGAGACGGTCGCGGATACGGGCGTTGGGGGTTCCGACGTAGATGCCGGGGGCGGCTTCGACGAACCATCGTGTGAGGTGGCCACGCAAGCCATGCGGTGCGGAGATCAGGATCACGACGGTTGTTCCTGCGCTCACCCGTTCACCTCTGGCCGGGTATCGCGGAGCTCCGGTTCCTTTGGTATGACGTCGAGGTGGGATTCCGAGGCGAAGGGGTCGGCCCAGTTGCGGCCGCCGCTGACGATGGTGTTGCCCTCGTCCCAGAGGCCGTGGAGGTCGTCGTCGAGGAGGGCGGCTCCGTCGGGGACGAGGAGCTTCTTGATGTCGGTGACGATGCGGGGGAGAAGCTTGTGCTGGACGACGGTGTCACGGAGGGCCGTGCGGGCGTCTCGTTCGGTGGTGAGGCCCTTGGCGGCGAGGTCGAAGGCGAGCGGAATCGTGAACTCGGCCTTGTAGAGGTCGGCGATGTCCAGGACGAACGACAAGGCGGACCCGGTGTGGACGAAGCCGAGGGCGGGACTGGCGCCGATGCCGGTGATGACGGCGTGGCAGATGCCGTAGAGGGCTGAGTTGGCCGCGGACAGCAGGCGGTTGACGTCGTCACCTGCGGCGAAGGCGTCTCCGGGCTTGTAGTCGCGTTTGGTCCACGGTACGCCAGTGCGTTCGGAGTGCTGTGCGTAGAGCTTGCGGACGCGGGTGCCCTCCCGGCCGCGGAGCTGTTGGAGGGTCAGCGTGGCGGTGTCTTCCCCGGGGAAGCGCAGGTCGTACATGCGCCGGGCGACGGCGACGCGTTCCTTGGGCCGGGTGACGAGCCATGCCTGGCGAAGTTGTAGTTGGGAGCCGCGGGCGGTGCTGAGGCCGGAGGCGTACAGACGTACGCCTTGCTCGCCGACCCAGCACACCGAGGTGGCGGAGTCGGCGAGCAAGGTGACGGCCGCGTGGGTGATGCGGCTGCCGGGCCCGATCAGGAGTACGACGAGGTAGGCGGCTGGGACGTGGACGATACGGGCCTTGTTGATCAGGACGATCGCGTTGTCGTCCCGGTCGATGTGGCACCGTTCGACGTAGAGGCTGGAGACACGGTCTTCGATGCGGTGGACGTCTTGCGGGCCGGTCCGCCACCAGGGTTCAGCCATGGGGTGCCTCATGGGGGAGCGGGGCGAGGGTGAGCAGGCCCTGGCCGTATCCCTTGGCGGGGCCGATTCCTTCCAGCAGGGTGGCGCGCAATGCCTCGGAGTTGGTGACGCGCAGCCTTCCCTGGAAGGTGGCGGTGGACAGGGTGATGTGCGGCCCGTTGGTGCCCTTGCGGAAGCGGAGGGTGTCTCTGGCGGTGATGGACACGGCGGGGGCGGGGTTCGTGGTGCCCTCAGTGTCGGTGGTGGCGCCGATGTCGATGCCGGGGGTGGTGTGGACGGCGGGGATGGTGAAGCCGTGGCGTTCTGCTCGTTTGTGGAGCCAGGTGAGTTGATGGGCGGCGGTGCGGTGTGCGACGCGGAATCCGCGGCGCTTGCGTGCGGCGTCGCTCGCGGTCTTCATGCGTTCGGTTTGCCTGTCGCTGGGCTTGATGGGGTTCTGCGTGCTCTGGACCGGGTTGGCGGTGAGCCGGAAAGCGAACTCCTTGCCGAGGGTCAGGCGTTCCAGCAGGGGGGTGTAGTCGGCGATGAGGGGTTCGCCGCCGTCGGCGTCAGGCCAGCCGGCCTCTTCTACTAGGTGGTGCCAGGAGGGGCGGCTCTCGGTGAGGACGAGGACTTCGGCGCGGTGTGCGGTGTTGGTCTCCAGCCGCCACAGCACCCGTTCCGTAACGGGCTCGACGGCCAGTCCGCTCAGTACGGCGGCGTGCAGTCGGTGGGGGTTGGTGAGCAGGGAGACGGCCTTGCGGCGGCGCGGGTTGAGGGCGATCTTCGACAGGTACGGCAAGGTGTCACCAGCCCAGGAGAGCGAAGGGGTCGTGGCCGGGATCGGCTGAGTGTGCGGCGTTGTCCGCTCGCCTGTCCTGCGGATGGCCGGTGGGCAGCGTGACCCACAGGTGGCGGACGGTGCGTTCGCGGAAGACGGTGCCCGCCTTCAGGTCGTAGGTGTCGGGCACGTCGGAGATGCGGAGGTCGCCGGTCGGGTCTTCGACAGTCGCCTCCAGCGTCACGGTCGGTCCGCGATGGCGGGTGCGGTGGTGTTCCGATGCTTGCCAGGGCTCGTCTGACAGCGCGGTCTGCAGGTCGGTGTCGGGGCGCAGGCCGAGGCTGATCGGGCCGGTGGGCGGGCAGGATCGGCGGCCGAGCGAGAGCGGGAAGACCGGTTGCCGTAGGGCGTGATCGAGGTCTTCGAGTAGTGGGGCCGGGCCGTGCAGGACGGCGGTGAAGACGGCGTCCTGCAGGTAGTAGCGCCAGGTTACGCCGGTGTACTTGCCCGCGCTGTTCTTCTTCTGCACACCCTTGGCGTCGACCCTGGCGGCCGGCAGAAGGAGGCCGCGGTGATCGCTGACGGTGTGGTAATCGCGCAGCAGCGTGCCGGGCTGGTCGACGCGTACGCCGAGGCGCAGACCGAGCAGGTCGGTCAGGTCGGTCTCACGCGGGCGCCCCTGGGCCGCGGAGAGCAGGCCGAGGATGCCGGATTTCGTGGGCTGGGCGCGGGTGTCGCGTCGGTTGTAGCGGGAGGGGCCGCCCCAGGACTGCAGGGGGGCGGCCAGCCTCAGAACGAGCACGGCGCGGTCGCTCATCGCTTGCCGACCTTTGCAGCCTCCGTCGTCTGGGCGGGGATCGTTGCGTCGGCCAGCCAGCCGCCGATCACGTCGCCGACCTCGTCGAGCAGGGCCCGGAACGGAAGGGAGGGGCCGAAGACTTCCGGGAGCTTGTCGCTCTCCAGGGCGTAGGTCGCCAGGGCGCGTGCGGGAGTGCTGCCCCAGGTGTCGCCGACGGAGCGCAGTTCCTCGGCAAGGGCCAGCGCGGATTCGGCGGCCAGGCCCTGGCTGCCGGTGACCGGCTTCTCGAAGGCGGAGACGAGGTTGACGGGCTGGTCGGTGCGGACGGTGACCAGGACCAGGTGCGGCAGCGTGCGGTGGGCGAAGGCGTTCTGGTGACCGGTGGGCATCGAGCGGGTAAACGCGTCGACGAACCGGACGGCGGCGTCACGGGTGGCCTCGGCAGAGGTGAGGTTCTCACGCAGCTGGTGCGCGCCCAGGACGGCGTAGCGGTACAGGGTGGAGGAGTTGAACTCCACTGTGCCGATCATGCCTGCGCCGCTGTCGTCGATGTTCTCGTCGTCGACGGCGGTGAAGTAGTCGAACTCGGTCCGCACGGCGTGGGTGGACAGCGCGTGGGCGACCTGGACGGCGGCGTCCACGTTCAGTTCCTTCAGGTCGGCGACCATCCGGCCGAAGAGCGCGACCTCGGCCGGGTGCCCGGTGGACAGCGCCGAGACCACGGGAAGCTGCTTGATCTCTTCTTCGAGCTCCTTGTCGGTGAGTGCGGCGAGTTCCGCCGCGCGTCCGTCGAGGAGGGCGATGAGGGCGTCGAGTTGGCGCTTACCGAAGAAGAGGAGGTAGGCGGACTGTTCTTCCTTCTTGGTCGACTTCTTGATGCCCAGAGGCTCCAGCAGTGCGGTGGCCAGCCGGTCGGCCTGGGCGGTGTCGAGTCCCGCACCCCCGTCGCCGGCGGGAGCGGCGAGGCGCTGGGCGAGCAGGGCCGCGATCCGCTTCGTGCGGGTGGCTCGGTCCGCGGGCTCCTCGCCCTTGGCGAATTCGATACGGGCGGCACGCTTCCACGCTTGCGAGGAGACGCGGGCTCGGCGAGCACCGCCGTAGAGAGCCTGCTTCGGAGTGCCCGAGTCGTCCCGGTTGATGTTGGACGGCGGCACGCTCTGCAGAATGTGGACCTCGACAAAAAGGGTGGGCTTGGCCATGGCGTAGCTCCTTCGAAGATGAGTACCGAATGGCTGGGCGCGGAAAATCCGTACGTGCGCCCTGAGGCCGGCGGCATGCCAGGTCGGTGCCGGTGCCGGCAGGGTGTGAGGTGTGGTGCTGTACCTGGGCGAGGGGCGCGGCCGACTTGCTGTCGGTCAGGTCTGCGGGTCCGTACGGCGGAAGTCGCGGTCCCACGCGCTGCGGAGCCGGGACTGCGCCTCCGGCTGTTTCGGGTCGCCCCAGTTGCGCAGGGCCCTGCGCAGGAGGTCGTAGTCGAGGCCGACGTCAGCCTGGCGCAGCAGGGGAACGAGACTGCGCAGGTGGTGGGCCAGCTCGCCGGTGTCCAGGGAGGTGAGCAGGACGCCGAGTCTGCGCTCCAGCGCCGTCCGGTCCGTGTTCTTGTTCCGTGCGAGAAGGAGCCGGCACGCGGTGCCGGGGCTGAGGTGGGGCGTATGCATCGGCTGCTGCCGGCCCTGCTGGTGCAGCCCGAAGAGGGCCAGCGCGGTGTGCTCGGCGATCAGGTCCCGGGTCAGGGCGCCCTTGGCGCGCAGTTCACTGCCCATCGTTGTGCGGTAGCAGACCCACATGGCCGGGACTGTCCCGGCCTCCTCGCCCAGGCCGCAGCGCAGGGCCGCCAGTTCGGCCCCGGCGTCCGGACGGGCGGGGTCGAAGCCGGCCCAGAAGGCAGGCTCCACACCCTTTTCATTCCGCCCGCTCTCTGCGGCTTCGGCGGGGGAGTGGGTGTACTGCAAGCCCCAGGCGCGCAGCACCCGGCCGTGGTGAGGTGTCAGCCAGTCACACAGGTCGCGGTGGAGCCGCGTGTAGTCCAGGCCGACCTCCGCCTGCCGCAGCATCGGCACCAGACCGCGCAGATGGTGCACGAGCTCGTCGAGGTCCAATGCTGTCGCGGCGGCAGCAAGTCGCCGTGCCACTGGGACGGCCACCCGCCGCTCTTGCACGGTGGTCAGGCGCTGGCCGCTGGTCTTCAGAGGTGCGGTGGCCTGGTGCTCGCGCAACGCTCGGCAGGCCGCCCCCAGTCCTGCTCCCGGGTGGTGGACGGGTTTCGTCGCTCCGTGCTGGTGCAGGCCGAAGAGGGTGAGCGCGGCGTGTTCGGCCTGGTAGGAGCGCGGCATGTCTTCCGCGTTCCGGGCGGCGTCGGTGAGTTCCACCCGGTGCAGGTATCGCATACCGGGTACGGTGCCTGGCTCTCGTCCCAGACCCTCGCGCAGCGCGCGCAGGCCATGTTCGGCCCACGTCGGCAGACCGGTGGCGTTGGCGTTGGACTGTCCGCGAGGCGCGGACCAGTTCTCGGTGACCTCCTCCCAGTAGTAGGGGCGGCGATGACTTCCGGAGACGGCTGTCAGGGTGCTCATGCCTTTTCTCCCCCCACTGCTGCGACTTCGCTGACGCGGGTGAGGATCTCGCCGAGCCTGGTGTGGAAGGCGCCGGCGGCCTTGCCGCTGCGGAACGCGATGTCCTTGCCGTTGGCCTTTTCGGTGCGGCCGATCACGGCCCGGGGTGGCACGGCAGCCAGCAGGGCGTCCGCCTGCCGTCGTGCCGCCCGGTGCAGCGTGATCTCCCATGCCTCCTGAGCGCGCTCCAGCAGCTCGTAGTCGTCGCCGATGGTCCGCAGCCCGGCCAGCAGACGCCGCATCTTGCCATCGACCGCGTGGAGGAGAAGCAGCGATGGCCGCTCGCCCTTGTCCCGCGGGAGAGGGTCCCCGCCGGAGGCGCGACGCAGATCACTCTGGAGGCTGTCCAACGCCCTGGCCACTCGGTCGGCCTGCTCCACGCACTCCAGGACGGCCACGCGCAGCCAGTCGTCGTCTGCGAGAAGGGACGCGACGGGCAACGGGAGAGTGTCGGCGATGGCGTTCTCCACCACCGCCGACTGGTTGCCGTACTCCAGACCACAGGTCTCCACCCCCAGGGCGAAACCCGCGGACATGTACTTATCCGCGTGCAGGTCGCTGATCTGGCGCAGCAGCAGGGACGTGTACGGGCCGTCACCATCCTCCGGGATCGACAGCGCCAGCAGGGCGCCGAGCCCCTGCCATGCCGCACGGCCCGACGTGTGACGGCGGGGCCGGCGTGCCGGCTGGCCCGCCTTCGGCTTGGCGGTGTGGTTCCACGCAGTGTGCAGTTCCTGCTCGGGTGTGGCCGTGAGCCGGTCGCCACCACAGACAACAACCTGCCGTACCCGCGGGCCCTGTTCGGTCTCGGCCGGGATCAGCCTGATCCGGCGTGACTGGAAGGTGAGCAGGTCCAGCACGCCTGTGGCGGGCCGCGCCGACCACTCGGGGCTCGCAGGCGACTTCGAGCCCGACGACGCGGGCCGCTCGTCCCAGGCCCACTGTGGCCGGTCACCGGGATCCAACCCGTCGTGCAGGATGGGTGTGTTCAACAGCAGCGTCTCGTACAGGGTCCGGCCGTTCGGCACGATCACACCGAGCTGCCCCAAGGGGCCCGTCGGATTACCCGTCGTCTTGCCGTTCTTCGCCTGCTCGTCGCCCACGGCCCCGGTCTTGATCGCGGCCGTGTCCCAGCAGTGGGCGTGCAGCAGCCACAACACGGCCTGGGCGGACGTCAGGTCCAGATGATCGGCCTCGCTCAAGGCGCTGAACAACGGCACGTTGTTCCCCGATGCCGCCGAAGGAACCAGCAGAGCCGACGTCTTGGTCTCGCCACTCAGCGCCGACAAACCCGCCACCTGCGCGAACGGCCGCTCGGAGAAGAGCCGGAACCGGTCTCCGTAACGGGGGCCGAGATAGTCGGCGAGCTTCTCCTTCTCCTCGTCGGAGAAGCTGCCCTGCCCGAACCGCCGCGCCCACTCCTTGCGTGACCGTGGCACTCCCAGCGCGTCGAACACGACGGGCAACAACACCTGACGCAACACGGCCGGCAGCATCGTCGGAACCGGCAGATCCAACCGCCGGATCCCATGCGCGCCGGTCAGCGTCTCCAGCAGTCCCAGCCCCCGGCCCTCGCCACCCAATTCGGCGGCGGACAGCCAGCGTTGTCGAACCAGATCATCTTCCCATTCCATGGCCTTCCCCCCTCTGCACGCCAGCGGTTCTCCCCCGGAGATCACGGACCGCATCGCGCAACTCCACCTCAGATAAGCCAAGTTGTGCGACCGTCTGCCAGCGACCTCAAGACTGCAGCCAAGGTTCGTTGCTTCGCAAGCACTTCTGAAGAATCCGTGGAGATTTCCTGAACTATTCGTGTGATGGATGTTCAGCGGGTACCGTGCCCTGGCGCGGCGACGTCCCCGCTCCCCGCACCGTTGACGCGGGGGTGTTCCGGTTCGCTGCTTCACGTCGTCCCCGCGACAGCGGGGTCAGGGAACAGAAAGGGGACGACGCCGCCCCTCCTGCTCACCGCCGGGCCACCACCAGTCCCAGCACGTCGTCGTACGAGAGCCCGGACTCGCCCAGCTCCGCACACCCGTCCTCCAGGACCAACGCGTGGGCATACCGCAACCAGGGGTGTGCCGACCACCCTGGCAGCGGCTTCATCAACCGGCCAGGTTCGGAAAGTCCGACAGGCAGCCGGACAGATCCGCCTAGCAGCCGCTCCACTACCGCTTCGTCCAGGACTTCGCCGTGCACACCGAGCTGCGTTCCGTCCAGAGCCGTGAAACCGCCTGCCACACGGTGCACCACGACGACCTCGACGCCACGATCACCATCTCGTACCACCGCATCGAGGTCCTCCTCGGACCCAGCGCTGCTGGCCGCATAGTGCAGACCTTCCAACGTCGTCGCCCCCCATTCACGGGGCCGCGTCAGAAGAAACTCCTCGGCCGCCGAACGACGCTTCTCCTCCTCCGCCCTCCAACTACCAAAAGCGGCCGACTCATCCCACTCCGCCGGACAGACCTCCGCCTCCCCGTACGCACGCGCCACCAGGCCAGGCACATCAGCCGGAACACTCCAGGCCCCGCTGCCCCCTCCGCCAGCGCCACCGCGAGGCACCAAAGGGCCTGCGGCTTCCGTCACCAGGGCCGCAGCACGCAGCAGCGGCCACTCCCCATAGATTTTCTTCGACGCATACAGGAACCGAGGACGCCCGCCGTCTTCGGCGGCCACCCCGGTCACCAAGACGCGCGGCGTGGCATGTGCCAATGGCCTCCGCGTCCCAGCGTGCCGGTGCAGCCGCCCGATCCGCTGCAGCAGCAGATCCATCGGTGCGAGATCCGTGATCAGCAGATCCGCATCCACGTCGAACGACTGCTCGGCGAGCTGCGTGGCGACCACCACCATGCGCTCCGGCCGCTCGCCCCCAGCCTCCGGCCCCATCAAGCGAAGGCACTCCTGCGTCCGCTCAGCCCGGTGGGCTGTACACAGACGCCCATGCAGCAGATGCAGAGGCCCGTCGAACCCGCCGTCGCGCAACGCACCATAGACCGCCTGAGCTCGCTCCACTTGGTTCACCACCACCAGAACGACGCCACCGTCCCGCACCACCTCCCGCGCCGCCGCGGCAACCTCCGCCCCCTCCTTCTCCGCATCCGGCAGCCACTCGATCCGGGTCGGCACCGACTCCCGCCACGACGGGACCCGCGTACGGGAACTCTCCACCACCGGCTGCCCGGCCACCGCGAACGCCGTCGTCACGCAGGGATAACCGGCCGGAGCCGGTACCGGCTGGTCGACGTCCGCCACCCCCAACACCCCCGACAGGTACGCGTCGACGAACGCCTGCCGCTGCGCGGGCGGCAAGGTAGCCGACAACAACACCACCGGCACCCCCGCCTGACCGAGCCACCGCAACGCCTCCAGCAGGAACTGGCGCATGTAGACATCGGCTGCGTGAACCTCGTCCACGATCACGACCTTGCCCGTCAGACCGGCGAACCGCAGCATCACATGTCGCGTACGCGTTGCCGCATACAACAGGTGATCGACGGTACCGACAGCGAACGGCGTCAACAGTCCACGCTTGCTGCCCAGGAACCACACTGGCGGCCCGCTGCGCTCGGCCTCCGCCTCGGTCGTGCTGCTGCCCGGCCAGCCGAAGTCGTCGTCCTCGTCGATCGCCCCGAAATCGTCCCACACCGTGCTCTCGGACTCACCGGCCCCGTGCGGCTGTTCGCCCTCCCAGATCTTCTTCCACTGCTGGTTGAACCGCCGCTTTCCGTGCAGCAGCGCGACCTGAGACTCGAGTCCCGGATTGAACGAGCGCACCCAGTCCAGGACCTGCTCATACATGGGATCGCTCGTCGCCTGCGTCGGCATCGCCACGAACACACCGTTCAGGCCAAAACGAGCTGCCAGCACCTCCGCCGCAGCCAGCGCGCCCTTTGTCTTGCCCTCGCCCATCGGAGCCTCAGCCACGAGCAGCCCCGGCGCCGGCATCGACCACGCCCGCTCCACCAGCTCCCGCTGCGAAGCACGCGGTGACACCCCCAGACGTCCCGTCAGAGGCGCAACGGCGGAACCCGGCAGAACGACTTCTGCCCAGCCTCCCTGGAACCCAAGCTTCCGCCAGGCCAGCTCAGCCCGATGGAACGCCCCGGCAGGCGAGACATCACGAGCATCGGCCAACCCCTCGAAACACTCGTTGTCGCTGGCGATCCAGTCGGCCATCACGATCAGCCCCGCCAACGCCAGCTGCTCTGCCTTCCGCAACGACGAAACCGGTCTCGCAGCCGCCAGACCGTCGAAGCCGACGGCACGGCTGAACACATCCACCACAGCACGCTGAACCTCGGTCCAAGCCGACCCCCGCCCCAGCGCGTCGGGGTACGGCGGCCGCAGCCTGCCGACGGACGGGAAGGCGCCGTGATGGCCCGCCACCAACGGCCACACCCACGCTGCGGCCTCGGCATCGCCCCACTCCTCACGCAGCCGCGGCAGAAGCATCGCCCCACCCGCCACGTCATGCCGCCACTTCTTTCCCCGCCCGGTCTGCAACCGCCCCCATGCCAGCCCGGCCGCGCGCACGGCAGCGGCCTCCACTGCGTCCAGCCCTTGGAACGCCGGGCACGCCTTGCCGCAGTCGTGGATCCCGCAAACCCACATAAACCAGGCCCGTCCCCGCCCCCCAGCGACCTCGTCCAGACGCCGACGGAACGACGGCGACAGGTACCGATCCCACATCAGACCCGCCACAGCCGCCGTGTCCAACAGGTGACCGAGCAGCAGATGAGTCCGCCCGCCATTGCGCGCCGCCGACTTCCCCCACAACCGGGACACCCGCGCTACGGTCTCTTCGGACATCCCCATGGACCGCATCAGTTCCACAACCGACCGCTCGTCCACCACGCGCAACGCCCCCTCGAACTACCCCTGTTCCAAGATGGCCAGCACGATAGACGGCGGGTCTGACAATCCAGGCGGAAGGACCGCACACCCAGGATGCATGTAAAGGAAAACAGGCAAACTTGGTAGCTTCACCGCAGGTCAATAAGGGTCGTCCCCGCGCCCGCGGGGGTTGCTCCAGCGACCTGATGCTGGCCCGCCGCGGCTTCCTGTCGTCCCCGCGCCCGCGGGGGTTGCTCCCCGCTTCCCCACCCGCCGCACAGCCAAAAAACGTCGTCCCCGCGCCCGCGGGGGTTGCTCGTTCAACAACGCCGCGACGCATGCCGTGAAGTGGTCGTCCCCGCGCCCGCGGGGGTTGCTCGTCCCCCAGGGTCTGTCCGACATGGAGTTCAACGTCGTCCCCGCGCCCGCGGGGGTTGCTCCTGCCCCTGCACCCGCACCAACTCATCCCGACGGTCGTCCCCGCGCCCGCGGGGGTTGCTCGAGCTGATCGAGCAGGCCCAGGCCAACGGCGACGTCGTCCCCGCGCCCGCGGGGGTTGCTCGAGCTGATCGAGCAGGCCCAGGCCAACGGCGACGTCGTCCCCGCGCCCGCGGGGGTTGCTCGTCTCCCACCAGGGCGAGGGCCGCGAGGACGACGTCGTCCCCGCGCCCGCGGGGGTTGCTCCCGCACCGACTCCAACTGGAAGGCCGGCCGCCCGTCGTCCCCGCGCCCGCGGGGGTTGCTCGTGCCGCGTCTGCCACTGCACGTACCAGGGCGCGTCGTCCCCGCGCCCGCGGGGGTTGCTCCTGCTTCTTCTTCGGTCACTGGGTCTGTCCTTCGTCGTCCCCGCGCCCGCGGGGGTTGCTCGAGTTCGGGCAGCGTCTGCCCGTAGATCGTGAGGTCGTCCCCGCGCCCGCGGGGGTTGCTCGGCACTGATCGTCATCCGCGTGACGGCGACGGCGTCGTCCCCGCGCCCGCGGGGGTTGCTCGTGGCGTACCTACGCCGCCTCCCGCGGCATGGAGTCGTCCCCGCGATGCTCGTGGGACTGGGCCTGGGCGCGGCCGTCCTGTCGGTCAACTCGGCATCGCTGTTCCGGATCTCCTTCGTCATGGAGGCGGTCACGCTGTACGCTGCCGGACTGCTCGTCGCCACCGCGCCGCTCGGTGCACCTCAAGCACCGGCGGCTGACGCGCAGGACGAAACGGACGAGGGCACGGTGCATCCGGAGGCACCGCGCAAACCGGCGCGCAGCCTGGTGTACAGGGACGGGCGATTCCTGCTGTTGACGGCTCTGAACGCCTTCCTCTTGCTGTATTCGTCCATCTTTACTGTGGCCCTCCCCCTGTGGAACCAGGTGCGCCACTTCTCCCAGTCGTTGTGCTCGGTCAGGAAGGTGTCGAGGAGGGCGTTATGGTCGCCGGGGTCGGCTGCGTGGGAGGGCACGGTCTGGGGTCCCTTCACCGGCTGTTCGGGCTCGATTTCCTGTTCGGCGGCGGGTGTACCGAGCGAGGTGCGGGCTTGTTCGGTCTGTCGTTCGGTGGTGGTCGCGGGGGCCGGGGCCGGGGCGGACGCGGGGGCCGAGGCGGCGTTCGAAGTCGGTGAGGGCTGGGGCGGGTGAGTCGTACTCCGTTTCCACCTGCCGCAGGTGGTTCTCGCCGCGGAGGTGGACGCTCTTGCCGGTGTCGCGGTAGGTGCCGACGGCGACGGTGGTCCACCCGTCGTCGGCGTGTGCGTGGATGATCAGACGCCCGCGGCGGATGTCCTCGTAGATCGTGTTGGCCTCGTTGGAGACGTCTCGGATCTCCTGGCGGCTGCACCAGGGCATGGGGTAGTCGGCCCAGGTCCACTCCTCGTCGATCGCCTCGCGCAGCCGCGGGGTGATCTCGGTGGGGATGCCTTCCCCGGTCAGTGCCTGGCCGGTCTGCTCGGCCCAGTGGGGCTCTTCGTGGTCGATCCTGGCCAGCACCAGGGTGCGTTCGTCGATGGCTTCGAAGCCGTGCGCGGTCAGCAGGGCGGTGGCCATCGGGTGCCGGGGTCCGGTGAGGGTGGCGGTCACGGTGCTGGAGTGGGTTGGGTGGAGGTCGAGGCGGACGTGGGTGTCGGTGGACGGGGGCGTGGGCGTGGTCACGACGGGGTGCTCGTTTCGGTCGGTGGCCGGACCTCGGGTCCGGCCACCGACGGGGGTTGGGGTCAACGGGAGTGGTGCGAGGCGGCCGGAGCCGAGGTCCGCGGCGGGCCGGCGCGGGGTGCTGTCGTGGCCGTGGGGCGCGCGGGCCTGATGGGGCCGGATCATCGGTGAACGCCTCGATACGGCGCCCGGCGTGGACCGCGGTCTGCAGCATCGAGCGCTGCAGGACGCGCTCGCCCCAGTGCTCCGCGGAGGCCGCATGCTCGGTCAGGAGCCGCAACAGGCCGGCCGGCTCCACCTCGGCGGTCAGCAGGCCGCGCTGCTGGGCCTCCCAGAGGATGGTGACCGGGTCGCTGGGTGCACGTCGCCGGATCAGTGCGGTCAGGCACTGCCAGAGTCCTGCGTGCAGGGGTTGGGTGAAGTCGGAGGCGTTCAGCCATCGCATCTGCTCGGCCTCGTCCGGCTGTGCCGTCGCGGTGGCGAGCAGCACCCTCTCCTCGGCGGCCGCCTCAGCGGCGTCGGGTATGTCGGCCCGTGCGGGGGCGGGGGTGCGGGGCACGGATCCCGGATGCGGTGGAAAGCGCGCTGCGAGGCTGTCCACCACTTCGGCCAGAGCGTCGGCCGCGGTGAGGGTGGTGGGGACGGGGTGCTGGAGGGTGACGTCCCGCGCGGTCTGCGCGAGCCGCTGGGCGCTGGCACGCAGGAGACGGCGGGCGTGCTCGGCCTCGACCATCCGCGCGTACGCACCAGCGTTCCGGGGCGCCGGGCAGACCTGGATCAGAGTGTGTAGATACGAGGCACGCAGGAGACGGCGGGTGTGCTCCTGCGCGTGCGTGAGGACCTTGTCCAGCCACGCGGCATTCTTGGCGTGCTGCTCCGGATCAGGGGGCGGGAGGCTGTGGATGGCGGTGAACAGGGCCGTGTGCGCCGGTCGGGAGAAGGTGCCGGGCTCGAGCCCGGTGACCTCTGGCAGACGTTGGGGTTCCAGCAGGAGGGCGCCGAGCAGCGCCTGCTCGGCGTAGTACACCGGCTCCGGTACGGAGACAGCGTCGAGGCCGTCCGTCTCGGGTTGGGGAGTGGGGGGCATCAGGCGGCCAGGGTGAAGTCGTCGGGGCGGAGGGTGACGCCCAGGTGAGGGGCGAGTAGGTGGGCCGCGAGGCGGGGCGGCACGGCGTTGCCGATCTGGCTGAAGACCTGACCCTTGTTGCCGGCCCAGGGGTAGTCGGCGGGGAAGGTCTGCAGGATTCCGGCCTCACGGGCGGTGATCCGGATCGGATCCGGCGCGGCCTGCGCCTCCCCGTGCTCCGGCTGCGGGACGGCGGCTTCGGCGACCCAGGTGCACTCGTTGGCGCGGTGCCCGAAGAACAGCGTCCCGGCCAGCTCGGCCACGCTGCGGACGGTGGCGTTGGTCTGGTTGTTGCTGCGCAGGGACCACTTCCAATGGGTGGCCTTGCTGGTGAACGTGGGTGCCGGCGCGTCGGCGGGAGTCGCGGCGCGGGCGCCGTGGCGTGCGGTACAGCCCGCCCCGCACTTCTGCGGTTCGAGCGCCACGTCGGGATGCTGACGCCAGTTACCGCGGTCGCGGGCATGGGCGAGCGTCTGGCGGGATCCGGAAGGAAAGGGCTCCGGTCCGCCGCCGGGGCCGCCGCCGGCGTAGACGGTGGGGACCGGGCGGTCGGTGGCGCCCCATCCGAGAGCCTCGGCCATGCTGACCCAGCGGTCACGGCCCGGCCCGAACAGCGAGTCCGGCTCGGCGACCCGCGCATGGGTCGGCGGGGGCGGCTGAGCGGTATGGACCCGCGAGGCGAGCAGGATCGCCCGCCGTCTCGTCTGCGGCACCCCGAAGTCGGCAGCGTTCAAGATCCCGGCCCACACCGAGAATCCCCACACGCGCAGCACCTCCGCGTACTGGCGCCATAGGGGCAGGACGTCGGTGACCTCTTCCATGGCGACCCACTCCGGCTCGCCCGCCAGGTTGAGCGCGTGGAGGTAGCGCATGGGCTCTGCGGCCAGCAGGCTGCGCTCGTCGCGGCAGCCGGCCAGCAGTTCCTCGCGGGTGTCGCGTCCGGCGGCGAGATCGGCGACCGCCTGGTGTACGAGCGGCTGGTCGACCAGCCCGAGTCGCTTGCCGGCCATGCTCCATGCCTGACACGGCGGGCTCGCGATCAGCCCGCGGGTCCGGCCGACCCACGGCCATACCGGATACAGGGCCACATCGGTGCGCACCGTCAACTGGCCTGCGGCGGCGCGGGCCTTGCAGGCCCATTCGTCCCACTCCAGGCCGATGTCCCGCGCGCCGAGCACGGACAGCGCGTGGCTCCAGCCGCCTGGACCTGCGAACAGGTCCAGGATCACGTGGCGAGCCCGAAGTCGTCCTGCGTCAGCGCGGCTTCGCTGCCGCGGCAGGCCCACGGGGAGCAGCCGTCCATCACGCCCTGTTCCAGCTCCTCGACCTCCATGGGGTCTGGGGTGCTGCTGGTGGCGAACTCGCTCTGGCGGGCGGCCCGCTCGGCGGCGGTGACGTGGTCGATCGGTGCCTCGTCGAGGGGCAGACGGGAGCGGTGCAGGAATGCCTGGCCGAGGAGCCTGTTGCCGGTGGCGTTGGCGCGGGCGTTGCCCTGGCGAATAGCGGCGTCGAATTCCACGACGTCTCGCCATTCTTCGGGGCTGGTGTCGCGGATCTGTCGCCACTGCGAATTTCCGTGGAAAGGACAGCCCAGGCAGCTTGACTTCGGGGTGTCGGCGAGCCCCAGCGAAGTCAGGTAGCGAATGCAATCCGGCCGGGACCAGTTCAGGTCGATCAGCGGGTGATGATTGCGCATGTAGCGGACGTCAGCGTCCTTTGCGCGATGGAACTCATCGGTGGAGATACCGACCCACTGCTCGACGTACACATCCTGAGGTATTCGGCTGGGATAAGGGTATCCGAGGAGTTCTCGAATCTTCTTCTTGATCGGCTTGACTTTGTACTCCCCGGTACTTCTCTGCACTTCACTCTCACGGGTGAATGGGGGTATGTGACTCGTCAAAGTGCCTCCGAGTTGGATGGGGGTGGGTCGGATGATCGGTGACCGCCCAGCAGGTCGTGGGCGCGTCAGGAGTGAGGGTGCTGCGCTGTGTGAGCAGTTGGTCGACTACAGTGCGGTGCGGGCCGTGACTGGCGCTGAGGTGGAGTACCACCGGGGAGCGGTCTGACGAGACGTCGTTGCCGTGCGCCTGGGCGAGTAGTCAGCAACGCCTGGAGGACAATCGTGTCCGCGACTCAGATGGCCCAGCTCATGGACGGCACCAGCCTTGCCAAGCGCATCGTCGAAGAGGCTGCTGTCAAGGCGGCGGAGATTTCGCAGAGCACGGGCACTGCGCCGTGTCTGGCGACCGTATTGGTGGGAGAGGACCCTGCGTCGGTCACGTACGTCCGTATGAAGCGGGCGCGGTGCGCAAAGGCAGGTATCCAGTCCCGGCACATCGCTCTGCCCGCGACGACCACGACCGCTGAGCTGATCGACACCCTCGCTGGCCTGTCCGCCGATCCGGAGGTGCACGGCATCCTTCTGCAGCATCCTTGCGGTCCGCACATCGACGAGCGCGCGGCGTTCGAGGCGATCGCCCCGGAGAAGGATGTCGATGGGGTCACGATGCACTCCTTCGCCGCGATGAGCTTTGGCCTGCCGGGCTTCGTGTCCTGCACGCCGGGCGGGATCATGCGACTGCTGGAGGCGTACGACGTCGACCTCGCGGGCAAGCACGCTGTCGTGGTGGGCCGCAGCGCCATCCTCGGCAAACCGGTGGGGATGCTCCTGCTCGCCAAGGACGCAACGCTGACGTATTGCCACTCCCGGACGGCGGGCTTGTCGGGGATCGTCCGTGAAGCGGATGTCGTGGTGGCGGCTGTGGGACGCCCCAGGCTGATCCAGGGTGAGGACATCAAGCCCGGCGCGATTGTGATCGATGCCGGATACAACCCGGGCAACGTCGGCGACGTGGACTTCGACACCGCCCTCACCCGCGCCCGTCTGATCACTCCGGTGCCTGGCGGTGTCGGGCCGATGACGATCGCTGTCCTGCTCGCACAGACCGTGAACGCCGCCGCAAGCCAGCTTGGAATCCAGCGCTACTGACCTCAGCGCTGCCGGAAGTTCCGTCATCGGCTTGGGGAAGGTCATTTCTGCTCTTTCGGACGGCGGCACACAGGGATGCCGAGGTCGACGGGTGGTCGCTGGGCTCGGCGTTGCGTCTCGTCGCGCTTGGCCCGGAGGAAGGTGAGGGTGAGGTCGATGCCTTCGGTCTCACCGGTCCAGCCCTCGGCTTCGGAGCGTGCTCGGCGGTCGAGGAGGTCTTCTTCCAGTTCCGCGAGGCGGGGCAGCATCTTGGGGTTGACGTGCAGCATCGGGCACCGGACGCAAGCGTGCTCGTGCTGGCAGGGGGTGCCGTACGGGCGGCCGCAGGAACCGAGCTCGACCTTGCGACGATCGAAGTGCTCCTCGAACTCGGTCCATTCGTCGGAGGTGGTGTCCCGGTACTCGCCTTCGGGCCGAATCTGGCGTCGGTGTGCCAGATGCTCCTGGTAGTGCCGCGTAGTAGAAGCTGCGAATCGAGATGACCAGCCCGTCGGCCCCGGCGCGCGGAGCACCGTTGTCCTTGACTGCGATCATCTTTCGCCAGGCGTCGTAGGTCTCCGGGGAGATGCGCAGGTCAGCTTGGTCGGGGCTGATCCGCTCGATCTTCTCCCAGAAGTGGTGAGCCAGGTGCAGGACCAGGTTCTTCAGGGTGCCGTAGTCGGTGTCCGCGCGGCGGCGGGTGAAGTACTCGATCAGCAGCCCGCGGACGGCCCGGTTGCGGATGGGGTAGTGATCGACGAGTTCCTCGACGCTCTTCTGGCCCCGCATGAGAGCAGCGCGCATGGTTGGTGGAACGGTCGGCGGCAGGTGGCCCGCAGCGTGCAGGACATGCCATACGCCTTGACCGCGGAGCCGGTTCCCGGCCTTGTTCCCCGGGTTCACGAGCGCCCACGCGCGCCGGTTTTCCTGCGCGAAGTGCAGCAGCGCGGGCGCCGTTACATCGCTCAGTGCGACCCCCTGGGAGGCCAGCAGCACGCAGAGGTCGTACAACGCCTCGGTGCGGTGCGCATAGGAGTGCTGGTGGACCTCGACTTGCTTGACGAAGTCGTCCAGCAGCGGGTCGCCCTGGGCGGCGATGAACATCGTTGCGAAGCTGGACATGTGGTGACGCCGGAAGACGACCAGGGATGGCTCGATGACCCGCAGGCAGATCAGCGCCCGTAGGCCGGTGGATAGCTTGATGCTGGGACTGCGCCGGCACTCCAGGTCGTTCACGTGCTCCAGCCCCTGCCCGACCGGGCTGGCGTCCCACCGCTCCTGCCACGTCAGGCCGGGGTAACCGGCGAGGTAGTCCAGCACAGCGCGGGCGGCCATGCCGCGCTGCTGCCGAGTGGACACGCCTCCCTCCCAGACCTCGACGACCAGCCTCGCGATCGACATCGCGCTGGTGGTGGAGAGGTCATCGAACGGGCGGGGCGGCGCGGCCGTGGTGGCTGGCTGCGGCGCCATCGAGCCGCCGACGAATCGGCTGGGATAGTCGAGGCCCTCGGGGATCAGGCCGTGCCGACGGCTGACGCCGGTGGTGGGGCTCGCGGCGGTCTTAGGCACCGAACACCGCCGCGATGTCGTCGGCGGAGTAGCCGGTCGGGTAACTCGTCTGCGGCCGGGGCTGGTTGTAGTGCTCCAGGAGAGCGTCGAAGATCTCCTCGACCCGCACCGCCAGATAGCGACTGGTGGTCTGGATGTTGGCGTGCCTGAGAACGGTCTGGACCTCGGGCAGCGTGAGCTTGCCTCCGTTGGCCATCCGGTGGGCCGCCGTGTGACGAAGATCGTGCAAGGTCCAGTTGGTGCCGAGGTTCTGCTGAGCCCGCTGCACCACCCGCCGCATCGCCCAGTAGGTCAGTGGGCGGTCCTGCCCGTGCCGAGTCCGCCAGACGGCATCACCGGCCTGCGGTGTACCGGTGCTGTCCAGGTAGCGGGCCAGCCGGACACAGGCTTCCGGCGAGATCGGAACGAGTTCGCGCTCGCGGGTGCCCTTGGAGATGACGTAGAGGCCCGGCTTGGCCCAGTGAATATCGTTCGTACCGACACCGAGCAGCTCCTCCGCGCGGGCGCCGCTGGTGACGTAGCAGTCGAGCAGGGCCCGATCCCGCTCGCATCCCATCGCGGTGAACAGCTCGTTCCACAAGAGGTCGGGAATGGACCGCGGGGGCCGATGCGCGACCTTCTGCCGCAACCTGGACCGGCCCAGAACTGGCTTGGTCTCCAGCGGACTCAGGTGACTCAACGCCCGGCGCCGCTGCGGCGAAACGGGTACGGGGTTCACCACCGGACCGCGCCCGTAGTGCGCATGGAACGTGTAGAAGCCGCTCACCACGGACAATGCGTGGTTGATCGTCGTCGGGGCGTATCCGGGGCTGAGATACGGCTTTCCGGTCCGCGGATTGACCGTCCCCGGGGGCGGCGACTGAGGGTTGCGCCGACGACGCTGAGGATTCGGTGCCGTACGCAGCCAGCCGGTCAGGACAGCTGCCTCCGCCTCGGTCGCCCGTTCCCAGGCGACATCGAGGAGCCACAGGAGCCGGAACCAACGCAGCATCCCGAACCCGTAGCTTCGGGAGGTCAACGGGCTGTTGTCGCTCAGCGCCAGGTTGCGCAGGTACGCGGTGACGGGCTCCACTTCGTGCCCGATGCCGTTGACGACCACGTATGGAGGGTGGGCCTCACCGGTGTCCACCACGGCGCCGGCGCGAGGCAGTTGGGCCCGGCCCTCCATCAGTTCGTGACGTAGATCCACTTCGCTCTCCTTGATCGAGTTGTTGGTCACTGCGATCAACGAGGAGGAGAGGTGCAGATAACTGTGCATTGGCGCCTGGTCATGCCCTTCTTCCCGTCCCGATTGAGGATGTGCAGGGGCATGGATGCGAAGCGGTGATCGGGGTCGAGTGCATCCTCCCGGATGTTTCCGGCTGAGACGCGGAGAACGGGTATACCGGCGGGCTTCGCTATTTCTCGTTCGAGGCGGTCGAGGTGTGCGTAGACAGCCTTGGGTTCCCAACCGGTATCGGCGAATATGGCGTAATCGACCTTCGGGAGGATTCCCTCGGCGGAGAGGGCGAGCATGGCGCTGGACTGGATGCCCGCGCCTCTGTCACCTATTCGGGGCTGTTGCATCCTCGCTCCGGCGCGGAGCGCCGGAGGCTGGCCTTGTCCACGTCGGACCGCAGCGCCTGCGTGCGAGTTCCGGGGAGGCGGACAGTCACGCCAAGCTCGTTCAGTCAGATCAACTACCGTTTTCTGACCATGGCGACGACGTTCCTCGGGAAGGACATGATGAAGCTTCTCCTCACCGACTCCGGCATCAAGAACGCGAGCATCCAGGATGCGCTGGTCGACCTGCTGGGTAAGCCGATCGCCGAGTCCAGCGCCCTGTGTATCCCGACCGCGGGGTATGGGGGTCCCGGCGCCGATCCGGGCGGGCCCTGGCGGTTCATCAGCGGACGATCCCCGAGCCCCATGACCGAGCTGGGGTGGAAGTCGGTGGGGGTGCTGGAACTCACCGCGCTGCCCAGCATCGACGAGGCGCTCTGGGTCTCCTGGGTCCGGGAGGCCGACGTCCTGCTGGTCAATGGCGGTGACGCGCTGTATTTGTGCCACTGGATGCGGGAGTCCGGGCTGGCTGCTCTCCTGCCGTCGCTGCCCGACACGGTGTATGTGGGCCTCAGCGCCGGGAGCCTGGTGATGACCCCCCGCATCGGTGAGGACCTCGTGGGCTGGAAGCCGCCCGCCGGCGGCGACAGTGCGCTGGGCGTGGTTGATTTTTCGATCTTCCCGCACCTGGATCACCCGGCTTGCCCGGAGAACACCATGGCCGAGGCAGAACGATGGGCGGCCGGGATCGAGGGGCCGGCGTATGCGATTGACGAGCAGACCGCCATCAAGGTGACCAACGGCGCTGTCGAAGTGGTCTCCGAGGGCCACTGGAAGTTGTTTCAGTGAGCTTCTTCAGCGTTGCCGCTCCAGCGTGAGGATAGCCTTGGCGATTGACGTCATGCGGTTGGGGCTGCACCGGGACCTGCGGAAGATCCGCCAGGACTTCAGCCTCGCGACGCCGCGTTCGACGGGCGCTCGCGCTGCGGCCAGTGCCTGGTTGCGGGACTTTTCGGTGGGGGTGAGTTCCTGCAGGGGCCTGCGTTTGATGCCGGTGGTCAGCCATGGGCCGGCGCCCTGGTAGGCGAGATCGGCCAGGATGGGAACGCCTTGGCGTTCGCAGATCCGGATGATCCGGTGGGTGCGGGCGGCAGTCAGGTCATGGGTGCGGCCCGGCAGGGCGGGCGAGAGCCACAGCAACTGGCCGCCGGGGTCGGTGACGACCTGCACGTTCACGCCGTGGCGCCGGTGTTTGTGGGAGTAGTCGGCCCGGCCGTCGCCGACCCGGTCGCACTCGGCGAGGGTGCCGTCAAGCAGGACGAACTCGGGTTCGTGCTCGCGCAGCGTCTTCAGGAGGCCTGGTGCACGTTCGGCGAGCAGGTCGATGACCGCGCTGGTGTAGGCGTGGGCGGTGGACTCGCTGATCCCGAACCCGGCGGCGATCTTCGCAAGAGTGGTGTGCTCGCGCAGGTACACCAGTGCCACCATCGCGCGCTGGGACGGACGAAGCTTGCAGCGCCGGTCGCCCTCACGGGTGATGATCAGCATGGTGACCCACTCCACGAGTGCATGCGGCAGGTCGAGTGCGGCAGCATGGATGACCAACGAGGCCCCCGAGCAACGTGATTGAGACGTCAGACATCTCGATCAACAGCCCGGGGGCCTCGCTCGTTGCGCTACACGGCCCATCACCCGATCGGTGGCCAACTCGAAGGGCTCATTGGACGAGTACGCCGCTCGCGCCTCTGGGGAGCGGTCTGGTGGCGATGTCGTGCAGTGGCAGGGGGCCGGACGGAAAGGAGATAGGGGCCTCCGGGAGAGGGTCGGTGTGTGTTCAGCACGATCTGGGCCGCTCTGGGGGACACGGCGGCGAAGCGGTCGTAGTCGGTGAGGGACAGTATGAGTCCGATCAGTCTCTTACCACAGCAACTCCCTTCCCCGGGCTGCTCTGGCGCTGCGTCATGAGCTCGCCGTGGGACGACCGTTTCGCCCAGGGCAGCGTCTCCCTCCAACACTTCAGGAAACGCCTCCTGCGCAGCGTGGCGGCTTCTAGCATCGGAGGATGCATCGCCCCATGATGGAAGCCCTGGCCGCAGGTGAGTTACGGCCACTGCGCGAGTGGCTGGCGGGTCTGCAGGTGGAGACCGACCGCCTGGTTGTGCTGCCGCAGTGGGATGTTCATCCGGTGCCGGATCAGCCGTCGCAGGGGCGCCGGTCGGTTGACCGGACCGAGGCTGCTATTGCCGAGATCCTCCGGCAGTGGGAGAAGGCCGCGATCGCGCCTGGCGGTGTTCCATTCCTGCTGCTGTTCGTCCTCACCGTGGTGGAAGCGGAGTGGAATATCTCCTACCACTTCGAGCCTCTGTGGGAGACGCTGGAGGCGGCCGCCCAGTGCGTGCGGGAGCGCGGGGCGCGTCTGGAGGCCGCGAACCAGGTGGCAGGGCGGGCGGTGGTAGCTCTGATGGAGAGTGTCGCGGCGCAGATCCACGCAGAGAACGCGATGGTCACCGGGCAGTTGGAAGCCCAGCAGGCGGCGTTGGACGCGGCCGTGGTGAAGGCACGCGAAGCTGGGGAGCTCGCGCGGCGGGCAGCGGACGGCCTTCCCGATATCAGCCGCTACCTCCTCGCGCGGATCGCAGAGATCGACGACGTGTGTGGCGTGGCGGTCGCCCGAGCGGTGCGCGGGGTCCGGGAGTTCCTTGCGATGGGCGAGCCGCTCGACGAGGCGATCGCGCAGATCGAAGTGGCCGAAGACGGAGGCCACGTCACTGACTTCGGTTACCTGAGCGAAATTCAGGCGCACCGGCTGGCGTTGGTGTCGCTGGCAGAGCGAAAGGACGACCCGTGGCTGCGCGTGGATCACGGGAAGATCGTGTATCTCTACCCGTTCGCGGTGCGCGGCGTGCCACCGCAGGAGGTTCTCGACGCGGTCGCCACGCGTTGCGCTGATTGGGAGCTGGGGGGAACCAGGCGGGTCTCTGTCAACAGCTCGCTGAACCTGGACGACGTCTGGCACGGTTCGGATGCCTTCGAACGGCGGTACGGCGGCGCACTGGTCGAGCTTCCTGACGTGATGGTCAGCGGCATGGACGGCCGCCCGCTCGATCAGGTCCGGGCGGAGATCCGCTTCTCCCGGCTCGGTAACCACTACGTCCGCTTCAGCCGGGAGATCGTGGACGCCAGCCCGGCTGACCTCTACGCGGCGATGCTGCGAGCCGCGCCGGAGTACGGGGCGGCCCGTGTCGCCTTCCGGGATGGCCGGTCCCCTCGGTGGCGGCGGTTGTCGGAACTGGCATTGAACCTCGCCGAGGACGTGTGCGAGTGCTTGGGCGACACCGGGGGCCGGGATGGCTCACGCGCCTTGGCGAGTCCGGGGATGTTCCACGTTGTCGTCGCGGTCAACGCGGCCTCCACCACGCTGGGGCCGGCCGGGGACGCGCGGCAGGAGGTGCGCACCGCCGCGGGCCTCCAGGGAGTGATGGGCACCCAACTGCTGACCAACCCAGTCACTCACCTGATAGGTTCCATTGTGGAGTGGGCTCGGTACACGCGCGCCAGCGACCTGACTACCACCATCACCGGGCTGACCGGCGAGCAGATCGTGCGGACCTCCAACACCACGGCGATCATCGCCCCAGGGATGCCGGAATTCGCCCACAACGGCCGGGGCCACGTTGTGGAGTTCGTCGCCTCCCTCGACGGGCTGTTCACGGGTTGGTCCCTCGAACTAGTCGACCACTACCAGCGCGTTGAGGCGTTCAGAGCGCGGGTCGACACGGCGGAGCGCAACCCAGGTGGCAGTTCGCAAGCTCTTCGGGCGCTCGCGCGCGAACTCGACGCCGAGAGGACCCGTCTCAACGACTTCGCAATGTCGGTCAGGTCGACGATCACCCTAATCCGCTCGCCGTCGCTGGTCTCGTCGCCAGTCGTGGCGGACGTCCTGCGGCTGGTACTGGACGGGTCTACCTTTCACCAGCGGGCCACGGAACTCAACGCCATGATCGAAGAAGTGGCGAAGGACCAGCTCGGGTCGAGCATCGCCAAACTGGCCAGGCAGCGCGAAGAACAGGAGTCCCGGGAGGAGGAGCGGCGGGAGGGTAGGCAGCGGGCGAAGCTGGAGGTGTTCCTGGCCGTGATCGCGGGCGCGGGGATGTCCGGCGTGGTGCAGGTCCTGCAGGCCGGGTTCTTCCAGTCACGCGACGCGGCGATATGGGCGACGGGGAGCGTGTCCGCGATCGGCATCGCGGCACTCGCCCTCGGGTACTTCTTCTGGCCCCGCGGGCGCCGATGAGCCCGACCGAGGTGGAGAACTACCCGGGCTTCCCCAACTGGCCTCCTTCGGTGGATCGTTCCAGTTTGATCAGTTCGTCGGGGATGTCTGTCAGACCTGGGATTTTAGGCTGCGCGGTGTGACTGGCTGATGATCATGCTTACCGTCCGATCGAGTAGAGCCGTCGTCGGCCTCCGCGCGCGCCGCCCGAGGAGCCGCTACGAAGATCACGCCCCGTTCGTGATCTCCGAAAGGAATCCCGAGTGCGCCTCGCCCGCACCACCGTCGCCGTGGCCGCCGTTGCCGTACTTCTCATCCCTGCCACCGCCCACGGCGCCCCGGCCGCCGGCAAGGTCCCCGGTGAGACGGTCACCGCGCCCGTCCGTGACGCCCTCGCGCAGCTCCCCGTCCGCGCCGAGGACCGCACCGGCTACGAGCGCACCAAGTTCAAGCACTGGATCGACGCCGACCGCGACGGCTGCAGCACCCGCAACGAGGTCCTCCTCGCCGAAGCCGTGGTCGCCCCCGACCGGACCGGCACCTGCACCCTGACCGGCGGCGAGTGGTACTCCCCGTACGACGACCGGTACGTCAGCGGGCCGCGCGGTCTCGACATCGACCACCTCGTGCCGCTCGCCGAGGCTTGGGACTCCGGAGCCAGCACCTGGAGCGCGAAGGAGCGGGAGGCCTACGCCAACGACCTCGGAGACGACCGCGCGCTCATCGCCGTCTCCGCCACCAGCAACCGATCGAAGGCCGACCAGGACCCGTCGACCTGGCTGCCGCCGGCCGTCGGTTACCGATGTCAGTACACCGCAGACTGGATCGCGGACAAACTGCGCTGGAAACTGAGCATCGACACCGCCGAGCAAGCCACGCTCACCGCCGTGCTGGACGGCTGTCCGGACGTACCGCTCGCCGTTACGCTCGCCCGGTAGCGCGACGTGCCCGAACTCGGGGTCCAGACAACGACGTCGGGCGCTGCCCTGCGGAGGTTTCGTGCGTCAGGCAGGGCGCCGAGGCGAGTCAGGCAGCCGACTTCCACGGCCAGCCGGCGTCACGGCCACGCGACAGCAGCGTGATGGCCGCCGGGTCTCAGCGGCAGCCTCCACCAGGTCCTCGACGCTCGCGTCCGTGTGCTCGTTTCCAGTGCGGCGGTGCGCCGGCGGCCGCTGCTCACCCCCGCCGAGGTCGACGCGGCTGTGTACGGGCACGCGGTACGGCGCGATGTCGGCTCACTGGTGCCGATCACGCCCGACTCCCTGCGGCTGCACGCCAAGCGCGTCACGTCGGACGGCCAGACGCGCGTCGTCGTCGCGGCCGTGCAACGCGGCCACCGCGACGAGGCCCTGCGCGAACTCCTCGCCCAGCTGGCCTTCGCCTCCGTCCTGACACTGATCGCCGCCTCGTACGTCGGCTACCGCGCCGCCCTGCGCTGGTCGTCGTGCTGGGCGACCGGCGGTTCTGGGCCCGGCGCGGGGAGCTGACCTGCCGTGGGGGAACGTCGGGTCGGTGTGCCCCGCGCTGGGAGGGTTGTACCTGCCCAAGGGCCCGGGACGTGTGTCGGCCGGGCGGCCGGGCAGGGGCTATGCGGCCAGTACGGCCAGAGTCAGCTCGCGCTGCAGCTCGTCCAGGTCGACGATGCGGTAGGAGGTCAGGCGGCGGATGAGTTGGGAGGCGAGCATGGTGGGCATGTTGGGGTGTCCGAAGGGCAGGGAGTGTTCGGGCTGCGCCAGGGCGTGGACCTGGCCGTTGTCGTTGAGGCCGTAGAGGGTGCCGTGCACGCCGTACAGGGGCGCGCTCTTCGCCAAGAACACCATGAGGTCCCCCGCCAGGTGCGGGCAGAGTCTGGAGGCAGCGAGGGCGTGCTCGGGGCATACCGGCCGGCTGGTTCGTGAGAACGGTGGGCGCGGTGGGGTCTTGGTCCTGGGGGCCGGTGAGGAAGATGAATCCGAGAGGGGTGCGGGCGGGGTTCCGGCAGACCTGGCAGCGCAGTGCCTGCATGCACATCATCTGCCGGTGGGGGTGCATCATCTTCCACTGGGGTTTGCCGGTCGGCTGGCCGTGGTCGTCGACGGGGTTGAAGCTGCACCGGGCGATCAGGGTGCCTCGCATGTCCCGGTCGCGGCGGTCCTCGTCCGCGTAGTAGAGGCGCGGCCCGGAGGGGTGCAGCAGGATCACGAGGTTGTCCGGTGCGGGCTCTTCGCCCGTGCGCTGGGTGATGAAGGGGACCAGGCGCGGCAGCGCGGATGCGGTGGGCACGGCAGAGATCTGCTTTCTCTCGTCCGGGAGGGTGGGTGGGGGGGTGGGTGGGGAGTGGGGGGGAAGGGAGCGGTCGTTCATGCCGTCTGCCTGAGGAAGTTGTGGGCGCCCAGGTGGTCGTGTAGGTCGTTGACGGAGCAGGCCATGCGCCGCAGGAGCCCCACTGCTTGCCCGTGGTCGTCGGGCATCTCCTCGGCGCGCAGGGTGCGAGCCATCTGAATCAGCCGGCTCGCTTCGGTGCCGGTCTGGTCGGCGCCGTTGGCGACAGCGATCTGGACGAGTTGCATCGAGTGGCCGCGCAGACGCATCGCCAGTTCCTCGACGTCTTCCTCGTCAGGGGCGGCACCGTCCAGCAGGGCCTCGACGTCGTCGAGGATCGCCGCGCCGTCGAACGGCTCGTACTCCCGCAGCCGTGCTAGCAGGCGCTCCATGTCAGCGGTCACCGGGCACCGCCGGAGGGCAGCTTGAAGTGGCACCAGGTCCCGCAGGCGCTGATGCCCCAGGTGCCTGCGTTGGCCTGTGTCAGCGCGTCGACCAGGAACAGCCCGCGGCCGGACTCGGCGTCCATGCGGGGGAGCTGGCATTCGGATGCGCCCGGGGCCCCGTGGTCGACGGCGATGTGCAGTATGTCGCCGTCGACGCGCATGAGCAGGCCGATCGTCGTAGTGCTGCTGTGCAGGATCGCGTTCGTCAGCAGCTCGGAGACGACGATCAGCACGTCGTCGATCAGGGCCTCAAGGCCGCAGTCGCGCAGTCGGGCCGCCGCGATGCGGCGCATGTGCCCTACTTGGGCGGAGTCTTGTGCACTCGGCGGTGTGTCCTGTTTGTGACGTGAGATCGTGAAATGCTCGCACATCACGGCGCCATGGCCGGGACGGTCCAAGCGATGTAAGGGTGTGGCGTCGGGAGCGGCGCTTCGACAGGCGTGCTCCTGCGCCAGTGGATGAGTCGTCATGGTCGGCTCCATGTCGAAATTCGCAGGTTCCGTCATGGTGCCGACACAGCAAGGCCCCAACTATCACTAATTGTTGATAGTTGGGGTCAAAGCTTCACCCGGTGTTATGCGGCAGGGCCGAGCCATGCTCCGTAAGACAGGAAGCTGTCCGGCAGCCGGCGATGTGCCGCCTCCAGTCCGGCGTAGGTCTCGCGGACTGTCGGGTGGTACTTGGCCTGTTGGGGCGCCACCTTCCGTGCCATGAGGAGGTTCTTGAAGGCGTCCTCTGTTCGGCCAGTCCACAACTGGGCGCGAGCGACTTCCGCGTAGTGGTGGCTCGTACGGGACTTGGGCCAGTCCGCTGGGATCCTGGTCTGGTCGGCGGCCTCCACCGCCTTTCCGTACTGGTCGAGTTCGGCGAGGACGGACACCCTGTGCACACCCACGTTGGTGGGCCCGAACGCCAGCCAGTGGACCTGAGCCGCCTCCCCGGTCTCGCCTGCGATTCGCTCAGCCTCGCTGAGGTGGTTCCTCGCGTTGTCCTCGTCGTGGGCTCTGCCTGCAATTACGGCCGCGCCGAGGTGAATCTGCCCGGTGACGACCTGCCGCTCCCGGGAGCTCTCGGCCTGCGCGATGGTGGCCAGCCCGAGCTCCACCAGACGCCCGCCCGTGCGGTACTGGCCGTCCCGCAGGTAGGTCAGGGATCGCAGGTAGTGGTACATGCCGCCGAGCACTGCGTCGGACCCGCGCTTGGCCGCCCAATCCAGGCGCGCGAGCGAGAGCTGCGCGAGGTCGGGGTATCCGAGCTTGGCCGCGACGTCGTACGCCGAGCGGTAGAAGCTGGCCAGGGTCAGCCAGCCCTCGTGGGTCTGCGAGGCGTGTGCGGCCGTTGTGCCCTCTTCGATGAGTCCGGCGACACGAGACGCAGCGCTCTTGATCTCGCCGGCCCGGACGCTGGCGCATAGGTTTTCTGCGTCACGGTGCAGTTCCTCGGAGCGTCGTACTCGGATGTCGGGGTCGACGCCGAGGTCGTAGACGTCCAGGGAGCGCCGAATGGGCGTGATCAGCAGGTCGAGTTGATCCGCACGCAGCTCGTTCAAGTACGGCTGCCCCTGGATCGTCGCGACGTCGACCCGCATGGCCCGTGCCACGGATCCGATCACGTGGGGGGAGGCAGGGATGCGCCCCTGCTCCACCTTCGTCAGTGTGCTGTACGGAACTTGAGAGAGTTCGCTGAGGGCCTTCTGGCTGAGATGTCGCTCGCGGCGCAGCCGGGCGATTCGCGTACCCGTGTGGTCTTGAGGCAGAGAGTGCATACTTGTCTCCTGTTCTGCTTCGACACCAGAACCGTACCTGCGGTCGGCTCCGCGGGGACACGAAAAGCCCCGCCGTTCGTCCTGAACGGCGGGGCTTGGTCGTTGATGGTGACGGCTATGAGAAGGGATGTCGTTGAGCCAGTCGGACAGGTCGTGCGTTCGTGCTGGGCGAGTCCGACCGCCGCCTGCGCCAACGGCCCCGCACCCTGCACGGGGTGCAGAACAAGGCCCGGTTGATGCGCGCGCTGTACGGACGGCTGGACCGGCCCCAGAACACCGTGCCCTCCGTGAAAGCCACGGTCTCCCCCTGAATGTCGTTCGGCGCCGTACCCCGTCGGTCCCGGGCGACACCACGAAGCCCCCGGCGGCTCGTTCTGTTCCAGCGGACACCGGGGGCTTCGTCATCAAACACGGACGCGAGGCGGGCGCCTAGAACTGCTGTCGATTACCGATGTATCTGGTCGTTTCGCACGCGACCCTGTTGATCCCGGCGAATTTCACGCACACCTTCGTGTCCGTGCCCGTGTCGAACGCCGACCACCTGTAGCTGATCGTCTTGCCCACCCGCCGGGCCGTCTGCGCAGACCCGAGCTGGTCACCGTCCAAGGTGACCCGAACCGACCTCGTCTTCGCTTTCTTCGGTGGGTTCGACCAGATCGCCGTCACCGAATTCCACGAATTGCGCCCTTCGAGACGGATACACACTTGCGGGCCCGACCAATGGTGAGTGCACGAACTGGAGTCAGCGGCTGCTGGCGTCGCGAGTGGGACGACGCACGTCAGAGCAACCACCGCACTCCAAGACAAAATCCTCTTCATGTCCACCTAACTCACAGTTAGGACAGAGAGGGACGGGCAGCTACCCACGATCACCCTCGCAGGCGATGCGGGCGGAGCTGGTCTGCGGAGGGAGCGGCACCAGAGCAGTAGCTGTCGAGCCTGCAGTTGTGGTGTACAGCGCGGCTAGACGGGCGGGTGGCGCGGGCCGCGGGCCTCGCCGGGCAGGCCTCGTGGGAGTCCTCGAAGAAGTCGATGTCGGCAAGGCCGGAGCCGTCCTCCAGCGTGCAGAAGATGACTAGCTTCCCGGATGGGATCGGCGGGGTCTGGGTGGAGACCCACACCGGCGACCAACACCTTCTGTCCGGGGATCACGCCGCGTAGGTGGGCGGCGTCGGTCGCGCCGAGCTCGCGCAGCAGGCGGTGGGGGTGGTCCATCAGGTGATGCGTGACGTCGTCGGCGGCGAGCTTGTCGCGGCTGGTCATGCCCGGCAGCCCGTCGGTGGTGGAGCGGTTGCGGGACTGCCGGTGCAGTTCGGTGGCGTGCAGCAGCAGGCGCCGTCAGGTCAGGCCGGGTCCGGCTGGCGGGGCGATCCCCTGGAAGAGGTGCTCGAGCGTTTCGCGGAGTCGTCCGGCAGGGCGCGGGACTTCGCGGGCGTTCTGCATGGCAGCTTGAGCAAGGCCTGCGCAGCGGTCGGGCACCTCGCGTACAACGACGTAGCCGAGGAGCGAACCCACAGCTGACGACAGGTAGCCGACGACGCGTCAGGCGGAGTGTGTGCTCGTCTGCGGGAGAAGTGAGTGGAGGGTCGGGGCCGGTGTGGAAGGTTCCGGTCTTCGGCGTGTGCCCGACTACTCATTAACGCCTCGGGCGACGTCACATGCAGGGAGTCAACTCACACCGAAAGTCTTATCGGTGAGTGACATTCGCTGGAAACTATGTGATTCTTCCCCTTTTTCTGTGTGAATACTGCTATCATGGCGATGAGTTGATGGGCTTGGGAGGGTGCAGTGCATGAAAAGGGCGCGATGAACGCGACCGAGGCACGCAGTGCCCTCTACACCCTTGTGAAACGCGCTGAGAACGGGCGCACGACCCTGATCCACAAACGGCAGGACCGTGTTGTGCTGGCGCCGCTCGACCGTCTTCCGGCGGCACGGAAGGCCGAGTTGCTGCCGACGCACGTCCTGAGTGCGGCGCAGAGGGATTTCGGTGACCTCATCTCGCGGGCGGCAAAGGGGCAGCCGCAGGTGCTCCTGCGGAACACCACGCCGGTCGCGGTGCTGCTGCCTGCCGACGTCGTCTCGACTTCTCCCTCATCCGATCCGGCCGCGGCCACCAACGCGGCGCCCGCAGGAGGTGCGGTGAACAGTCCACGCAATCCGGATCGCACTACCGCGCCGCGCCGGCTCGCCACGCTGGGCGATGCCATCGGTGCGGTGCTCACCTCCGACCAGGCCGCCGGGCCCTTGTTCGGGCTGTCCGGGCTGGACGCGGCGACGGGCGGCGTGCCGTCCGGCCGGCTGACGCTGGTGGCGGCCGCCCCGAATGTCGGTGGAAGTCTGCTTGGGCTGGCGGCCGCACGGCAGACCGCGCTCGTCGACGGCCACAAGGTGCTCTACGCGGCGTCGGGTCCGAACCGGGCGGACATCATGCGCCGGATCCTTGCCGCGGAGACCGGCGGCGACTACCCGCGCCTGAAGCAGGGCCGTCTCACCGCGCACGAGCAGCAGCTCGCCCAGAAGCTGGTCCAGGCACCGCTACTGATCGACGACGGCAGTGACCTGACCACCGAGGCCATCGCGGAGACCGCCCCGCACGTCGAGGACCTGGCCCTAGTGGTCGTGGACCGGCTCCAGGCCACCCCCAGCGCTCGTCTGCCGCTGTCCGGCGACCGTCTGCCGGACGCCTCGCAGGTGCTGGCCTCCCTTGCCCGGACGCTGCACGTCCCGGTCCTGGCCATCATCGACAGCGACGACCCCGCGCTCCTCGGTCTTCTCGACGCCGACGTCCTGGTCACGCTGGCACCGACTGAGGACCCCGCCAAGGTCCAGGTGACGGTCGCGGAGCGCGACTTCGGCGTGATCGGCTCGGCATACCTGCGGCCCGACCTGCTGCACGCCCGCTTCCTCGACGCCGGAGCCGCCCCCCTGGACCGTGCCCCCAGTCCGGAAGGGCCAGCGCCCGCGCCGGTCATCAGCAAGACGGCAGCGCTGGAACTGGCCGAGGCGGCCCTTCCCTACACGTCCGGCGGACACCAAGGACTCCCCGCCGCTCTCACCCACGAGCTGGCGGCATGGCGTGCCGCATGCGCCGGCGGTGACCTGGAAGCCCTGAAGGGGATTCTGCCGTCGCTGCTCCAGGCCGCCGCCGTAGTATCGCGGATGCCGGACACCGCTGAGGGGCACCGGCTCGCCGCCGCGCTGAGGGCCTACGACACCCCGGTTTCCGCTGACGCCTCCGGAAGTGACGGGCAGGCCGCTGCTGTTGGTGCCGAAGTCCACGCCCCCGCGGTCAGTGACGCCCGGGACGACGCGGCGGAGGATGAGGAAGACGGCCAGGACGGTCTGAAGCCGGGGGACGAGGAGGACGAGCCCGAGGGGGCGGTCTTCCCTGCTCTGAGGATTCTCAAGGACGCGGTCACACGGTCGAAGATGCACCCGATCCCGGTCATCGGCACCAAAGACCGGGACAGCGGTCCGTGGCCGCTGATCAGCGAGGACATGGACGGTGAGCCCCGCTGGGTGCACCCCGATGTCACCCTCACCCGCGTGCCCCACATCAAGGCGAACGGAAAGCGCGTCCGGCGCGACCAGCTCGACGTGCCCGAGTTCTTCGGCGACGGCGTGATGTGCCTGATCGACCGCAACGGCAGCTACCCCTCCGCCTGTTCGGCCGTCCCCCTCGCCCCGAACAGGCTCCTCCACACCGGTCCCCTCGACGCGTTCGACAAGACTCAGGCCGGCATCTACCTCATCGACATCCCGCAGTGGAACCGCGCCGACATGCCGCACCCCCTGGGGCGGATCATCGAGCGGCCCGACGAGCAGGGCCGCGTGTGGGTGACCACCCCCCACATCAAGCAGCTCGAGAAGCTCGTCCGCGAAGGCCACCTCGACGCCGTGCCGGCCATCCACGACTCGTGGACCGGGAAGGCCAACGAGTCCCTCCTCAAGCCCTTCTATGAGGCCACCCGGAAGGCGCGGACCGAACTCGTCCAGGTCGGCGGCGACCCGTACAAGGCATACAAGACGCGCCTGTCGATCGCGCTGCGCCTGCTGTGGCCCAAGCGCCAGGAACAGCGCTCCCCGTTCTGGCGCCCCGACTGGCGCATGAGCATGGTGGCCGAGGCATCCGTCCGTCACTGGAGCGTGGCCTTCAGGGCCGTCCAGGAAGGCCACACACTCCTTGCCCTGCGCAACGTCGACGCGGCCGTCTTCTGGACGCCGCCCGGAACGCCGCCCGCCACGTACCGGATCGGGACCGGCTTCGGCGAAGTGAAAGCCAAGTTCGTCCAGCGCGGCGAGATCATCCCCGAAGGTGACGACTGATGGCTGGCCCCACAGGCCGCGGAGGCTCCCTCGGTGCCGCCCTCAACGACCTCCTGCGCGCCCAGGTCACCCCCCGCCACCGGCTGTCCTCCTACACCGCCAAGCACTGGCACGCCCAGATCAGCCAGCTCACCTCAACCCAGCGCGGCTACCAGGCGTTGGAGGAAGCCGGCCTCCACGTGACCACCAAGACCCTGATCAACTGGCTGTCCGACCCCGAGTACAACATCCGCCGCAGTTACCGCGATCTCATTCACACCGCCTACGAGAATGCTGCGATCGCCCCCGCCGAGCCGATCCCCGATCAGGTCAAGGACGGCCAGTTCGAGATCAGCGGCACCGTCAGGACCGGCGACGACGAACGCGAGCGCGGAACACGGCGGGCCGCGCCTCTGCGGATCGACGGCCACCGGGGCAACTGGGACGAGATCGAGGAACTCTGGCAGGCCGGCGAGCTCACCGACACCGCGTTCGAGGACCACTTCATCGACGACATCATCGTGGCGGACATCGGCGAAGGCACCGACGGCTGGGAGTTCCCCGGCGCCTCGTACTCCGTCGAACTCAGATAACAGCCCACACCCGGCAGCCCAACCCCATGCCACCCACGGATACACCCGCCAGCTCCACCGGAATCCCGCATCACCACTGATCCACGCCCACACCAGTGGCCTCCGGTAGCCAGCAGAGATCAACCGGTGGAATCCGAAACCGGCGGCATCGTGTGCACTTGCGGTGCTTTCAGCGACACGAACACCGCGCCTGCGAGAATCGACCGTCGCAGTCGCGCCAGCAGCTGGGCACGGACGAACGCAAGGCAATGCAGGCGGCAGCGTCGACGAAGAACGCCCCGGAGCCTCGTGCATCGTCACCCCGGCCGTGGGGGGAATTCAGACCTGGCCTTCGTACCGGCAACAGCACAGAACACCCCTTCGCAGGCGTGGGCGTTCGGCTGCACCAGATCGGTCCGCCTGCTTTCAAACCGGTTCTCCTGGCAGGCGTGCAGGGTGGTCTGCACCAGGCCAACCACGCACGGATGAATGTCTCTGCTGGCGCGGGGACGCTGGGCGGTCCATTGGGAAGGGGACGGGAGGCACTGGTGCGGTGTTGGTCTACCAGCAGTGGTCGCCGGGGTGGCCGGACGGGTGCAGGCACAGGCCGTCGTCGTTGCTGTCGGCTGCCGTGGCGGGGCATTCGGGCATGATGGCGAGGCGATAGGGAGTGCCGTCGGGGATGGGCCACGACACCCACCATGCGGTGCTGGTGTTGTCGGGCCGGTCCTGGCTCTGGGCGAGGCGGATGTGCGGGCCTTCGTGGCCGGCTGTGTACTGGCAGCGGTGGTCGGTCTCGGCCTGGTGTACGGCGTCTTCGAGGTCCTCGAGCATGGACCGGTCGGCGTCGGTGATGGTGGTGGCAGCCGTACACAGGCTGGCGCTGGCGCCGCAGCCGGAGTCGGCAGGATGGTTGTGCGGCAGATGGCAATTCAAGCAGGACGGTGCGTGGGTGAGGTGATGGCTGCTGCTGTCCCACCACAGCCAGTGCGTCGTGACCGGCGGGTCCTCGTCCCAGGCCAGGTGGTCTACCAGGGTGACATGACGTCCAGGGTGGGAGCCGCGCAGTTCACAGCGGAAGTAGCCGTCATCTTCCAGGAGACCGGGGATGTCGTTGCCCTCGGCCAGGGCGCGCAGGTCACCGGTGGTGAGGGTCACGGAAGCAAGGCATGTCATGGGAGTAGCGTGACACCGGCCACTGACATCAGTGCTGCAACCGCTGCAACCGCAAGAAACAAACCGGCGCATCAGCGTGCAACGTTGACGGCTCAGGCCTTCCTTGACCGCAGCCGTCAGCAATTTCGCCCGTCGTCGGCCCTGATGACAGCACCTCGTGCGCCCCACCAAGAGTCAGCACGGGTAAGCGCTCCACTGACGGGGATTCTTGGAAACGGCCAGGCACACTCCTCGCCGCACTTGATCCGTTGTCAACGGACTGGGGAAGTTCGGCGAGCGGCACTCCGTTGATGAGCCGGGGCCGCCCGCTCGTTTCAGTGTCCGGGCCGAGTCGGCCCTGCAACGCCGAGGCGCGTACTCGACTGCCAGCTCGGACAGGGGTTCGTGCAGTGGTACACGGAATGCGCCGCTGGTCCAGTGACCGTGTCGGACGCGGCCGGGGCGGCAGCCTCGTGCGCGCGCGGCAGATCGATGGACACTGCCGCGTGCAGGCAGCCGTTCCGCAGCTGCTTGGAGACGTCGTCACAGACGTGCCGACGAGGTCCGTGATGGCGCAGGGTTCGCTGGTGAGGTCACGCCCGGCGTCTGGGCCCCTGTTCGGGACACCTCTCCACGTGGTGGGTGCGGGGATTCAACGGGTGCACGGGCTGCTCCGCTAGAAGAGGTGGTGTTGTGGTTGGGGTCGGGCGTGATTGAGTAGTTCGTTGATGAGTTGGTCGGTCTCCGCCTCCAGCGAGCAGCCCAACATCAGGTTGACCTGTTGCACGCGGCTGATCGCGGTGTGGAGCCCGTGCCGGTTGCCGGCTGCGTGTTCGATCCGGAGCCAGTCCCGGTACAGCAGTTCCGCGGTGTCGTCGACCTCGAGAGCGGTGGTGACGGCTCGGCGGGCAGCGCTGAGGTCGTGGTGCGGGCCCGCAGCGGTGCGGTAGGTGGCTACGGTGTGGGCGACGTCGATGATTCGCGTGATCATCTCCTGCTGGTAGGGCTCGGCCCACGGCAGTGGCCTGCCTCCGAACGGGCGGCCGCGCACGAGGGCAACGGCCTCTTCCAGATCGGCAAGGCCGGAGGAGCCCAACGGCAGAGCGTGTTCGACGAGGTGGAGGAAGCGGGTCCAGTCGCAGCGCACGGCGGGGGAGAGGCGGTAGGGGTCCTCGCCGGACTTGCGGCGCGGCACGTAGGGGGCGCCGGCCGGGTCGTTGCCGAGGGAGCGGCGCAGGCCCTGCATGCGGGCGTTGAGGGTGCTCGGTGTCCAGGGGCTGAGGGGGTCCATGTCGTAGCAGAGGAGGTCGGCGCTTCGCCCGGGCCGGAAGAAGAGCAGGGCGGCGAGCTGTGCCATCCGCGGTCCGTGGCCGGTGCTGTCCACGCCGGTCACCTCGGTCGGGCCCAGGACCCGGATCTCCGGCGCGTGCGGGTCGTAAACTTGGCCCGTCTCCGGCGCGGTGGGTTCGTTGCCGGAGTTTGCAGGGGCGTCGTTGACCGTCGGGGGTGCTTCGGCAGTGCCCGGTTCGGCGGTCGGGGGCGCTGTTTCGGTGTCTGGGCCGGGGCCGTCGTCGGCCTGGGGCGGCGTCGTGGGCAGGAGGCGGAGTGAGGCCGGATCCGTAGCGGCGAGCAGCGCCGGGAACACCTCGCTGCTTGCGTCCGCCGGCGTCGGCGAGGGGCTGGGGGGCGTGGCGGTTTCGGGCTCGAGGACGACCCCCTGGGTGGATGTCTGGTCGGGCTGCTGTGTCCTGTTGGGCTCGTCCGGGACGTGTTGCCAGGGCCCCTCGGCGGGGTGGGGTGGCTGTCCGGACACCTTCAGGGCGGTGGTGATCTGGAGGTAGGCGGCGTGCTCCAGGCGCTGGATCGTGATGTCGGTGCCGGCGAAGTCGAGGCTCTGCGGCTTGCTGAGGGAGGCGTTGAGGATCTGCGCCTCGGGGAAGTGCGCGGCCGCCGTGCTCGCAGGGGCGATCAGAGTCACAGGGACCGTACGGGCCTTGTCGATGACGTCAGCGAACTCCCAGGCCACGTCCGGGTCCAGAGAGGACGCGCACAGCAGCAGATACGGCTGGTGCTGGATCTCGGGCATCTGGTGCGCTTCCAATAGCCGTTCACCCAGGTCCCGCAGCGCGTGCACCGCCTGCCGCATGTGGGCGATCCGCGCGGTGGGCAGCAGCTGGGGCAGGTCTTCGCCGAACCCCACGGTGACGACCTCGACTTCGCTCGCCCACGGGCTCATCGCGAGCTCCAGAGCGAGCGAGGTGCACACCTCCGCGATGTGGACCGGGTTGCCGTCCAGCAGCAGCGACGACATCTGAGCGAGGTTGAGAAGCAGGAGGTCACCTGTTTCGGTGCTGCCGACCGTGACCATCCCTGGATACGGTGCCGGCACCGCGCGTGCCGTCTCCTCGTCCAGGAGGTCAGCATCGGCAGGCAGGACCCACCATCCGTCCTGCCCGGAGACGAAGGGTGCCTGCGGCTCCAGGGCGAGGTCCTCGGGCAGGACCTCCAAGGAGCGGCTCCCGATCCGGGCGGCCCGCAAAGCCGGCACGAGCGCGGCGTCGTCCTCCTGGGCCACCTGGTGGGCCAGGGTGCGCAGGGCCACATCCAATCGGGAGGCTCCGCCTGGCTCCGCAGCAGCCGCCAACTGCGCCTCCGCCGTGGAGGTCTCCGACGCGATGGCGATCGTCTCGCCGGGCTTGCGGCGGCGGCGCTGCAGCGTCCTGCGCAACGCGAGAGCACCGGTGACGGCGGCCGCCAACAGCGCCCCGGCACCCACAACGGTCCGCAGGTTCAGAGAGCTGCTGGCCGGAGCCATCGCCGGGGTCTCGGACGCCGCGGCCGCGGAGGAGGCAGCGGAGCCGGACGGCTCAGTCGACGCGGAGGGGGAGGCAGCGGGACGTGAGACGCTCACGCTTGGCTCGGGCGTCGCGGAGGCCGGAGCGGAAGGTGCGGCCTGCTCCTGTCCGGGTTGCTGAGCAGGCCGACTGGCCGGTGCGCTGGGCTCCGGGGACGCGGGCGCGGGTGCCTGCTCATGTCCTGGGCCGTCACCTGGCTTCTGCTCACCTCCGGGCTTCTGGGCGGTCGGGGGAGGGGGCTCCTTGCTGCCTGTGGTGCCCGTCTCATTGCCCTGGTCCCGTTCCAGGGGCGGCTGGTCGGTGTGGCTGTCGGGCACAGTGACCTGCTGCCCCGCGTAGATCACATTCGGATCGGAGATGGCGGGCAGGCCATCCGGCTGCGGTTTGCCCTGGCTGGCCTTGAACAGCGCCGGCCACGCGTCGGCGTCTTCGAGCTCGTCTTCCGCGATCGTCGACAGGGAGTCGCCGGAGTGGACCGCCACAATGTGCTCGCCGCCCTCGCCGCCCTCGCCGCCCTCGCCGCCCTCGCCGCCCGCGTCGTCCTCGCGGCTCGGCGGGGTTTCGTCGGCCAGCTGTGTACGGACGCCCCCTGCTGTGCCGGGGGGCTTTGGCATCACCAACTGCCAGCCGGGCTGTAGAAAACTGTTGGCCTTGAAGACCTGGCCGTCGGCCATGACCCGGCCCTCGTTCAGTTCGGCGATCTCCCGCCACCGTTCGCCCTCACCCAACTCGCTGGCGGCGATGCCCCACAGGCTTTCCGCGGGCCGCGTCTCGCGCACCGTGTACTGCGGGTGGGACGTCGCCGAGCTTGCCGCGGGGGTCGAGGCGTGCACGGAGTTGGCGTCCTGCGAGGTATGGGTCTGGCCGGGGATGTGAGCCGCTGTACTGGCCGGGGCGGCTTGGGCGGTGGAGGCGAGGGCCGAACTCGTAGGCAGCAGCACCAGGATGCTGCCGATCAGAAGAGCCGCGGCCCGCTGTGAGGCGCCCAGCCCGCGCGGGGCATGCCACGTCCGGCCCCGCACCTGTGCGATCAGCTCGCGTACGGCGCAGAACGCGAACTGTGCCCAGCCGGTCCAGCCCACCGCGATGAGCAGCAGCAGGAACGCTGAACCGGTGTCCTGCCGGTCCAGCAGGTGTGTGAGGTCGTCGTGGGTGGAGGCCCAGATGACCGGGGTGGTCCAGGCGAGCAGCAGCGGCAGCCCGGCGACGGCGGAGGCCAGGACCAGCAGACTCAGTACGGCTGTGAGGAGCCGGCCGAGTGTGCGTCCGGTCGCTGCGGCGGGGGAGGGAGCGGTGCGCATCAGGTTCCTTCGGGAGCGGTGACGCCATGCAGGAGGGTGGCCTTGCCGCGGCCGGTCGTCGACAGCGAGCCGATCCCCACCACGGACAAGAACTTCGTGTCGTAGGAGCCGGTGACAACGACGTTGAGGGTCTTGCCGTCGCCGGAGACGGTGACGGTGCCGGTGGCACGGGCGGAGTGCAGGTAGGCCTGGGCGGCGGCGACTGCGTCCTGCGGATTCACGACGGTCCCTTCCCCGCTGATGGCCTTGGTCGGGTCGATGGCCTGTCCGCCTGCCCGGGCGGCCTCGCCCGCGATGTAGTCGGCGTGTTCGGTGGCGCGCATCTTGCTGCCGCCGTCGATGGCGACGCCGATGATGCCGATCAGCGCGATGACGCAGACGGCGACGAACACCGTGACGCCTCCCCGGTCGTCCAACCGCGCTCGGCGCAGACCTGCCGGACGGGAGATCATCAATTACCCCGCTGCCTGTACTGGTCCACGACCGAGGTGGCCGTCGACGTGAGGGTGTGGGCCCCCGGTGCCCCCGTAAGCAGCAGATCGGAGAGATCGACCGTGCAGGTCACGGTCACGGTGACGGTTCCCACCTGGCCCACCGGCACGTTGAGACCACCGGTGTTGATGTCGACGGTGGTGGACGCGCACGTGATGCCCTGGTCGTTCAGAGACTCGGCCGCCGCCGTCTGCGCGGCCTGCTGGGCGGCCGCGGCCGTGCGGTGAATGGACGCCTCCCGAGCCGCGTCCTCGGCTGCCGCGTCGATTTTCGCGCCGGAGGTGACGATGCGCCCGCCGGTGATCGCCAGACAGATGAACATGATCAGCGACGGAAGGATGATGGCCGCCTCGATCGCGGTGCTGCCCTCATCACTCCCGAGCCTGCGAGCCCGACGGGCCGTGTATGCCACCTGGTTCACTCTCCCGGAAGGGTCCAGCGCTCCACCGGGCCGGACGCTGACTGGACGACCTGCAGGCCCGAGATGCCCGGGATCATCGACATGGCGGAGCCCAAGACCTGAACCCGTACGCGCTGGCCGCTACTGCTGGCAGAGACGCTGTATCCGGTCAGGCTGTCGCCCGCAGTACGGCCCAGCACCTCCCGTGCCTGGTCCGCACCGTCGGCCGGCCTCGACTGGTAGGCCCGGGCCGCGGTGAGACCCTCGCGGGCAGCGGTCAGCGCGATCTGCCGTGCGTAAAACCACATGGAGACCTGGACGACGGCCACCGTGGCGATCAGCACGAACGGAAAGATGATCGCCATCTGAATCGCAGTGTCACCGCGGTCGTCTTGCATCGCAGTGCCACCGCGGTCGTCGCGCCATCTGCGCTCCGCCCACCAGCCCTTCAGATGCTCGCAACGAGACATCACACTCCAGCGAGCTTGCCGTTGTACTTGGAGATCACGACAGCGATGGTCCCGGCGATCAGGACAGCGCCGGCGACGACGGCCACCCAGATGATGACGGTGGTGATGCTGATGTCCCCGCGGTCCGGCCGACGCTTGGCCTCCTCCAGGCCCTCGTGTAGACGGGTGGTCAGCCAGTGCACGGCACGGCAGGTGAGGGCTGCGGTCTGCATCAAGATCGGCACTCCTTGCTCCTTCAGAAAACCAGTGAGTCGAGGTGGTCTAGACGGTGAGCATGCGGATCACCGCCGGGAACGCCATCAGCAACATGACCAACACGGCGAGCAAGGCCCCGGGCGCGGTCATCTTCTCGCTGACGGCGTTCGCTTCCGCAGCCTGCCCGGCCAGCAACTCGGCATTGAGCGCGGCGGTACGGGCCCGCAGCGCCTTGTAGACGGCCGCGCCGTCGGTGGCGCTGCCGCGCATGATGTCGGCGACGTCGTCCAGAACCGGCAGGTCGTATTCGGCGGACAGTTCCGCGAGCGCTTGATACGGCGGGATCTTCTCCAGCCGGGCCCGGCGCAGGGCGCCCTGCAGATACAGAAACGGCCAGCCCTCCCCGACCTCGGCCGCCTTCTCCAGCGCCTCGGCGGGGCCGGCATCGGCCGCCCGCTTGAGCGCGACCAGGTCGAGGTAGGCGGACAGGGCGTGAGTAAACTCCTCCCGGGCCCGCTTGGCCTGGTCCCGTACCGCGAGGTCGGGCGTGATGAATAGCAGCCCCGCAACGAGGAGTCCGACGCCGGCGGGCACGTAGAACGGCAGGCCAACGCCCGCGATGATCCACGGAATCGTCGCGACCACCGGGCTGAGCAGACCCAGCGCAGCGAGCGCGATCTTCTTGAGCATGAACTGGCCCGGCCCCTGCCCGAGCAGGGCCAGGCTCGTGGTGGGGACCCGGACGCCCGGGGCCCGCTCGAGGCGGGCCAGCAGCCACCGGCCCCACACCTCCTCGCGGTCAGGCTCCGGTTCGGGCATCGTCAGAGCGGCTGGAGCGCTGCGCTTCAGGGCCGGGCCCAACGCGGGCTGAGGCTGCAGGAATTCCCGAACCAGCAACGCCACGCCGACGCCGATGGCGGCGCCGGTGAGAACGGCGGGGAGCAGGTTCACGAGATGGCTCCTTCCGGCTCCAGGGCAGCCATCGGCAGGTCCGGCCCCGGCGTGGGCGCAGGCAGTCGGACCGTGCTGGTCGGGTCAGTGATCAAGAAACGGGGGATACGGCGGAACGAGCCCAACTGCCGCATCAAGGCCAGCACCCCGACGAACCCCGCCGTCAGGAAGGCGAGGACGAGCTGCCCGAGAAGCGTCGCGTACGGCTTCGTGTAGGACGGCACGAAGAATCCGGCGACCATGACACCGACGGTGATGATGGTCATCCACCGCACCGTGGTCCGAGGCTTCGCACGGTCCGCCTCGATCGCGCGCTTCTTGGCGACCTCCTCGCGGACCGTGCCTGCCAGGTCCTCCAGCGCCTGAGCCAAGCCCGGGCCGCGGTCGTTGACCGACAAAATGAGCGCGGCGACCACCTTGTCCGCGGTGACATCGTTCAGTTCATCGGCGAACGCGCGGAGCGCTCCCTGCGGCCGCCTCCCCAGCCGCAGCCGGTCGGACAAGTTGCTGATCTGCGGGGCCAGTTCCTCCGGCGCCCCCTGACGGCTGGTGATCATCGCCTGTTCCAGACCCATGCCCAGCCGGAGCAGGCCGGCCAGCCGCTGCGTCCACTCGCTCAAGCCTTCCAGCTGGCCGATGCGCTCCTGAGCCATCTGCGCCGGAGAAATCAGCCAGGGCACGCCGACGACGGCCGCGCCCAGCAGGACACCGCCGACGAAATTCCCCGAGACCAGCCACACGGCAACGAAGACCACGACGGACACGACCGTGAGGGTCCGCCGGCGCAGGCGCACGTCCTCGCCTTGATGCTCCCCACCGCGCAGGGCCTGCCAGCGCTCGCGGAGGAAAGCCCTGCGCGGCGCGGTCGTTCCCACCAGACCCGCCACGACACCGATCAGACCGCCGACGACGGCCATGCCGCTCAACAGCCCCAACAGCAGGGTCATCGGCTCACCCCTACCTTCAGCGGCAGCGGCGCCTGCCACGCCCCATATGGCTGCTGCAGCAGAGCCGAGTCGAAGCCCACACGGCGCAGGTCGTCGATGCAGCCCGGATCCATGCGCGGCACCGCCCGCAACTCACCGAACTCGCTACCAGGAGAGAACACCGAGTTGGTAGCCGGCCGCCCACTCTCGCCGATCCCGGTCAGCTCCAGGACATGGGAGACATAGCGGTGACGGCGGCCGCCGATCCGCGTCTCGTCCGTCATATCGACGTACACGATGAAGTCCAGACCGTTGGCGGTCTGCCGGTAGGCAAGCTGTTCAGAAAGGTTCTCCTGGGCGAGCGCATACAGCTCGGCGATCCGGTCGAAGATGATGTCCGGCCGACGCGCGTGGATAGTGCACAGGTTGCCGCCCGACCCGTTCGTCAACGCCTGCATCATGGCGACGACCTCCGGGCCGCGGACCTCGCCGACCACAATCCGCTCCAGCGACATGCGCAGCGCCGGATGCATCAGGTCCAGCAGCGTGACCTCGCCGGCGCCCCGCCCGGTGACGTCCTTCTCGCCGTTGGACTCGCGCCCCACCAGGGAGACGACCTGCTTGTGGTAGCCGTTGGCGTGGGCGAACAGCTCGTCCTCGGTCTGGATGGTCGCGAAGCGGCACTCCCGGTCGAACTCCTTGAGCATCGCCCGCATCAGCGTGGTCTTCCCCGCCTTCTGCTTGCCCGCGATCATGATGTTCTTCTCCGCGCGCACGCACGCACCGAGGAACTCACGCAGGATCGGGTCGATGGTGCCCAGCCGTACCAGGTCATCGAGATCGGCGTGGGAGACCCGGTGCCGACGGATGACCGCATAGGTCATCGGACCCAACCCGGTGATGGCCTGAAGGCGGGAGCCGTCCTGCAGGGACAGAGCAAGGGTGGGGTTCGCCGTGGAGATGGTGCGCTCACTGTGACCGGAACCGCGAGCCAACCCCCGCAGCAGCTCCAGCAGTTCCTCCTCTGACTCCGCGATGGGGCCGACCCTGCGACGCTCGCCGTCGCCATAGTCGAGCCACACCTCGCGCGGACCCTGGATGATGATGTCCTCGACCCGCTCGTCATCCAGATACGGCTGCAGCCGGCCGGCCCGGAAAAGAAGGTCGTACACCGCGCGCCGCAGCGCCTCGTCTTCCTGCGGCGTCATCGCGTGGGCGTCCGACCACAGCGCGACGGCCTCGGCGATCCAGTTCAGACAGCGCTGCTCCTCGCTGGCCCGGTCCATGCCGGGCTTGGTCTTGAGCAGCTCCTCGCGCTGCTTGGCGACCTGGGACGCAATCTCCCGGGCCATCCTGTAGTCGACGGTGACCTGAGGAGCTGCCGCGCCGAGTACGTGTGCACTCGAGGCAGCACCGGCAGGGGCAGGCGCGTTGTTCGGCTGCTGCGTCCACGCCTGGGGCAGCGGCGCCACCGTGGGGTCGGGGTGCAGGGGCCTAGCGTGCACGGGTCACCTCTCCGCCCGCCGCGTGTAGGCCGCGTGGATCGAGTCGGGCCCGGCGCATGGCGGCCCGCTGGACCATCACGGTGCTGGCCGTGCGGGCAGCCTTCATCAGCGGCGACTTCGCGAAGTGACGCGGCTGTTCGGCACCATCGGACAGCACACGAGCATCCTTCGGCGCATACGGGAGGGTCGCGACCACCGGCACCTGCAGAACGCGCTGCACCTCACCTGCGGGATACGGACCCTCGTTGATCATCAGCAGGCCGACGTCACCGACGCGCTCCTCCAGCGCGCGCACGCGGGCCTCTGCTGATTGCAGGCAGCGCAGGGTGTTGCGGACGACCACGAACACGGCATCGGCCTGCTCGGCCAAGACCCCGGAGGGCCCGTACGCGCCTCGGCGACCGAGGTCGACCAGGACATCGTGGTGAGTCTCGGCGTCGATCCCGCGGAACATCTGCGCCAGCATCTTCCAGACCGTGCCGAGGCTCGCCGACTGCGCGGGGTCACTGATGCCAGGCAGCAGCAGCCGGTCGCCCGGCGCCTTCCCGTTGCCGTCTTCGCTCGTCAGGTCGATCAACTGCCGCCAGAAAGCTTCGCTGAACTCGCCCCTACGGGCGGCGACAGAGATGTTACGCAGCCCGTGCCGGTCACCGAGCCCGCCCTGCAGCAGACCATGCAGCACGGCTCCACCATCCGGGTCGCACTCAGCCAGGACCATCCGCCGCCCCGGATCCAGCGGCCAGGACAGCAGCAGGGAGAGAGCGCTCGTGGTCACGCCGGGCGCGCCACTGCAGCCCGCGAGCGCGATCACAGCCATCAGTTACCGCCCGGAGCAGCGAGGACCAGGCGCAGGGTACCGGCCGACACCCATGCGGCAGCCGTGGCGCCGTCCTGCGCAGTAGTGGCGACGTCCACGACCACCACACCGGTGCCGGGCGCGGCGCTGGAGGCCTTCACCACCCGACCGTCGATGGGTTGCAGCGACGTGTCGGACGTCTTGCCGGTGTCCGTCTCGCCCTGGGCCGGGACGTGGACCAGCTGTACATTCTGGCCCGGCACCAGTGCCGTGGCCGGCACCTGCTCCGGCTTGAGCCCGATCGGCACCAACTGCTCGCCGGCCTTCACCAGGCTGTCCTTCGTCACCTGAGACGGCGAGAGCAGGGAACCGGGCGTGAGCTCGACGGCGGCCCGCTTGCCCACCACCGAGTCCAGGTCGCTGCCGCGGACTGCCGTGACGAGCGGGTCCAGGGCGACAGAGGCCTTGCCCAGGTCATGCTCGGTGACCACCTGGCCGACCTGGACACCGCGCACCACGGTCACCACCTCGATGCGGTCGCCGACCTGCAGCAGCAGGACGGCGACACCGGCTCCTCCCGCGGCAATCAGTGCCAACGACAGAGCGATGACACCGGGGCGTCGTCGCCGGGCCGACACCCGCGGGGGAGTAACCGGTCCGGCCACACGTCCCTGCTGAGGGACTCCGGTCGAGCCCGCCGCGTCTACACGTACTCGGGTCTTACTCAACGTTCTTTCCTTTCGGCGGCGTCACCTGACGACCTGCACCTCGCCGATTGCCACCTGCACATTGCTCTGCCGGTTCTCGGTGAGCTGGCCGGCCGCTCCGCCGCCCTGCCAGCCGATCGTCCACGTCGAGGTCGCGGTGGCCTGGTACTTGCCGCCCTGGGCACCGGCTGACGTCTTGGAATACACGTGCCCGCAAGTCGGCGACTGCGCCATACCCTCGGAGGCCTGGTACGGGGTACCGGGGCCGTTGCACGTCACGGAGGTCCCGTCGCCCATCTGCCAGACGATCTTCGATACCTTGGCGGTCGCAGTGACGGTCACGCCGCCAGCCGAAGCCGACGCGGTGTTCGGCCCGTAGGTCTCGGCGCTCCGGTGGACCCACATCCACATCGGCACACCCACCGTGTACCGCCCGGCCGCGCGCGGGCTCGCGATATCCGGACCGAGTAGCCGCATCTTGTCCACCGCCTGTTGAGCGAGGGCGGCTGGGTTGACCGCGGGGGCTTGAGGCAACTCAGTCGACCAGCCCATGCGCTCCACGGTCAGGGCACTGTCCAGGTACTGGCATGTCTGCACGTACACAGCGCCGTCGCCCGGCTTGTGCCCTTCCCAATCGAGACTGCCGGCCGGCGGTTGCGGGTCGGCAAGCTTGTAATTGCATTGGACGGGATTCTTGTTCTTGTCGTTGCTGTCATTGTTGCGTGACGTTTGGTCGTTACCGGAACGACCTCTGCCACCACCTCCCAGCGCGTTGGCGTCCACGCACACGTAGACCGTGTCGCAGGCTCCTACACCACCACCTTCCCTTGGTCCTACGGCAACAGAAGCGGGGGTGGTCAAGGAGATGGCCGTCAACCCGCTGGCACAACCGAGGGAAAGTCGCCAGGTCAGCATGCTCGACCCGCCTGCGGCTCGTCTCGGATGACCTTCCATCGGTCATCCCACCGCTCGAGCGTGGCGACAGTGATGTATTTCGTCATGCGCGTCGAGGGCAGCGGGGCAGGCTTCTTGGTGTCTTTGTCGACGGGGTTCCACCGCGAAACATCCAGGCAACTGGTGATCTTCGCGTTGGGAATCTTCCGGTTCAGGTTGACCGTGGCCTTCGGATAGTTGACGCGGACAGTGCCTGTGATAAGGCGTCCGTTCACGCGCAGACGTTCACTGTCGCTCTTGGCCCGTACGAGGGCGGCGCTCGCCGCGTACGTAGCAATGTCCGTTCCGTCGACGCTGGCGTTGGCGTAGACCCGCTCGACTTCTTTCCAGTAGGCGCGGTAGCTGGCAATCACCTCTGCCTTCGCTGCCTGGGTTGCGTCAACCGACGGCGATGCAGGCGTACTTGAAACCGCGGGGGAGGTCTCGGCTGCCTTTCTCTGCCCATCGGAGTAGCTGCACGCGGTCAGGACTAGCGCGGCACCCAATGCGACAGTTACGACCGCGCGGTTTCGGAAGCGGACAGTACGATCGCAGATGATGGTGGTTTTCATCGGGCGCCGTGGTGTGTGTGTCACATTGTCTCCCCGTGTGACGTGGTGTGAAGCCGCTGAGTCAACTCCCGCTCGGAGGAACCAGGCCTGACGACTGGTTTGAGTTGCGGTGACGCTTGTGCGCAGTCGCAAGTTACGTACATGCCGGTCAACTTCCCTGCCCCGTAGGTTCACTCGTTACAACTCGGGCTGCACCGGTCGCTTTCGGAACCGGATGTCGGTTTGTAGTCCTGTGTGCTTGCTCGTTCCGGCCGCACACGAACCCGACCGAGTTCCGCGCGGACGACCTTCCCTCCGTTCACAAGAACGAGATCTTCGCCTGCCGGTTCTTCTCATGGTTGGCCTTCAAGACGGGACTGGTGTGCCTTACCCGGCCAGGCGGGGTGCTGTGGTGTCACAGTTCGGTCCACGGGCGGGGCTTGCCCCCAGTCAGTGGCACCCACACGTCGGAGGTAGCGCCGTGTTCTTCCAGGTCGTTCAGGACGACTGCCCCCAATGGAACTTCGCGGGCCAGGTCGGCTACGAGCGGTTGGTGAGTGACCATGGCCTTGAGGTCGTTGATCCGGTTGTCCATCGTCTGACGTGAAGCGCCGGTGAGTACGAAGAGGACCCGGGGAAAGACTGGGTACCAGCGCAGCCAGCCGGGCCGGTCTGTCTGGCGCCGTCGGCCGACGGGCTGCGGCTCGTACGACCACAGGCGGGCGTACTCGATCAGCTTCGCCGCCAGGCGTTCGCTGCTCATCGTGGTGCGGTCGATCTCGATGAATGCCCGGAGTTTCCGCCGCTGTTGGCTGTCGATGAGGGTGTAGTGCATGACGGCGTCGGCTACGACTTTCTCTCCGTCGCCGATCGCGTGGAAGACCTCGGGGGTCCAGTCCAGGTGGCCGTGCTCGTCGCCGCGTCGGCGCGCGTCGGCGACGAACGCCAGGTGCGTACGCAGGACAGTGAGAGTGTGCGGGGTTTTCAG